>NZ_JBKEEV010000008.1:0-81809 GCF_047777555.1 Clostridium sp.
GATTTGGCAGGTTCATTAACGACAGGAAGTCATCATATTACTACAGCGAAGAGAAAGAAAAATATTAATAAATGTTATGGATTAATACAGGAATACTTTAAAGCTACAGATAATATATATAGGAGCTCAGGAACTTTATCATTAGATTTTGAAAATTATTTGAAGAGATCAAAAGTAGAGTCACCTATGTATGATTTTAAGCAGGGGTTATACAGTTTAGATGGTGATAAAAGAAAATTAAATGAAGATATGCTTGAGAAAATCATGCAAAATATAGCTGCACTGGCTAACTTAGGCAAAAATAAGATTGGATATTTATTTCTGGGAGTAACTGATAAAGAAGAAGATACAAAAAGAATTGAGCAATTAGATGGTTTAATTAATGTACCAAGAATAGAAGGTTTTGGAGTAGTAGGATTGGAGAGAGAAGCAAAGATAAGAAAAGTATCATTGGATAGATATATTACATTTATTACAGAACAAATAAGAAATTCTGAATTGCCGGATTGGCTTAAAATATATGTAAACACTAATATTACTCCAGTAACATATAGAGGGTATACTGTTTTAATTATAAAAGTAAAATCAGGTAGTGAGCCTGTTTGGTATAAAGATAGGTTATTTGTAAGGGATGGATCAAATTGTAAAGAAGTTAAGGGGAAAGATACAGCAGCGGTGTATAACTTATTTAAATAGATTGAATAAATGTAGTAGATAAACTAAATCTACTACATTTATTACTCATTTGTGTCTATAATCTTTGATAGATTTTGTACATTTGATACGATACGGTTCGCCTCCACCATACATAAATTTATAATATTGATACAATGAAAAGTCCTTGATTTCAAGGACTTTTACTATTTTTAGTAGAAATAAAATATGAAAACATTTAAAAAACTCAAACTTGAAACAGTTTAATGCTGTCTTCCAGATCTGCAGCCATTTCAGCAAGTTTTTTTATGTTTCCTGTAATCTCTTGGAGTACAGAGACTTGCTCTTCAGTAGATGCGGCAACCTGCTCAGTGTTTGATGCGGTATTCGTAGAAATAACTTTAATATCTTGAACACTTCTATCTAAGTTATCTATAGTGTTCCTAGAATTTATTATTATATTATTGCATTTTTTTAAATTTTCTTTGGTATCCTCAAAAGATCTTATAATTTCATTTAAAGCCTGTCCTACAATCTCAGCTAACTCTTGTCCTTTTTCAGATTCTCTATTTCCTTCTTCTATTGCAGCTAAAGCTCTATTTGTTCTATCTTGGGTATCATTAATTAGCTGTTTAATACTATTTGAGGATTTCATAGATTCTTCTGCTAATTTTCTGACTTCATCGGCAACTACTGCAAATCCTCTTCCTGCTTCACCAGCTCTAGCGGCTTCGATGGAGGCATTAAGTGCCAATAAGTTCGTCTGATCTGCTATTCCATCTATTATTTGAATTATATTTCCTATTTCACTAGAGTTTTTTTGAAGTTCATAAACAATGTTTGATGTATAGTTTACGCTATTCTTTATTGTCTCTATTTGAGTGACCATACTATTCATTTTCTCTCTACCATCAGCAGCCAATCTGCTTGTGTCTTCAGAAAGTTGTACTACTCCAGCAAGTTGTTCAGTTATATTTCCCATATCATCTACAACATTTTGCATGCTTGAGGAAACGCTTTCCGAAGCTCTGAGCTGTTTTTCTGATCCGCCTGCAACTTCTTGAGTAGAGTTTGAAATTTCTTCTGATACTTCTGATACCTGCTCTGCTGAAATTAATAATGTTTTGGAGGATGATGCAAGATTTGTTGATATTTCATTTATTTTAGTAACTATATTCTTTAAGTTTACAACCATGTTATTAAAACTAGCTCCCAGTTTTCCTATTTCATCATTGCTATTAATATCTATATTTTCCGTTAAGTGACCATGTGCTACATTTTCGGCCGCTTGTGCTAATTTATTTAAAGGATTTAAAGTAGAATTAATAATTAACCTTAAGATAAATCCGCCAATAATAAGCGCTAAAATAGCAATTATAGTAAAGCTTATTGCAATACTTCTTACAGCCGCATTTTTATTTTCTAATGAAAGTCCTATATCCACGGCTCCTAAATTGGTATCATTATCTTTTAGAGGCATTAGTACATCATATACATTTTCTCCTTTATAATTATATAAGGATGAAAACATCTTTCCTTCTTGAGCGGCTGCCTGACTTCCTTCATCGTTTAGAGTAATTCCTATTCTACTTTTATCACTATGGGCAGTAGTTTTTAAACTCAGGATCAATAGTTAATGCATAAACTATATTAGATTTTTTACCTAACCTATCAACTAAATTTTGATCATGCTTACAGTTTGGTTTAATTTTTCAACTTCATTTGCAATTATCACCAACTTGTATCATTCCACCATTACTTAGAGCTCATAGCTAGCATACTTATAAAAATTTTTATCTTTTGTTATTTGAACTTTGTCTTATTTGTTCAATAAGCTTTGTAGTGCGCGTTTCTGCAGAACTGCTTGCACAGGATGATTTTCTGGATATTTATATCCATATTTATTGACTGGTAAATTAGAATAAATTACAACACCTGATGGATCTGCTATATTGATTTCTTGAACATTAGTTGCTTTAGCAACTTCTGATAAATATTCATTAGAGACATTAGAATATTGTCCAACTAAATAAGCAACAGCACAAATTTTATCTCCTAGTAAATTATCTAGTCTGTTTCATTATATTATTGTTATTTTGTATTTCAGATGTTATTTCCTCTACAAGACTCATTCCATCTTCTTTTACTTGGTTTTCAAATTTTTTATTTATTATATTTAAAGACATGATTGCCAGTAATATAATGGAGATTGTTAACACAAGAAACGAACTAATGGTTATCTTAGATTTTAATGAGTAATTTCTTTTTTTAGTAATCTTCACTATAAACATCCTTTCTGCCATATTATGTATTATGAATATTAGTTAGATTTTACACTGAATTTTAACATTTTTCAATAATTATTCCCTTAATTCAACATAATTTTCTATACCTTATATATTTTAACTAGGATTATAAAACCAGCTAAAAATGAATTTCTAGTTGGTTTATTTTAATATAAATCTATGTAATTAATTAACTGTATATTTTTTCATGTACATATATGATCCGAGTAATAACCCGTAGAACTAATAATGAATTTTGGTTCTTTGAGGTTATTTTTTATTTTATAAATAAATCCACAATAAGAATATTTTGTATTCTATAGATAACTCATATTTATAATTTGCCATCTGCTTTAATTGTGCAATTGTGAATAACTTAACAAAAACATATTTAATATTAATCTTGTAATAATTATTATTAAGGAGTATAATAAATTATATAATTAGTAAAATTTATTAATAAAAAATATTTGTAATATGACATATGGCATATTACGTATAAATTATACTAGTTGCTTTAATTATAGGGAGGTGCGCTTATGTCTTTTAAGACTACAGACCAACATGAAATTTTAAGAAAAAGGATCAGAGAATTTGCTGAAGAAGAAATTAAGCCTATTGCATTTATGTTAGATCAAGAAAATAAATTTCCCTCTGAAGTAGTTAAAAAACTGGCTGATATGGGGATGATGGGAATACCATATCCAAAAGAATATGGTGGAGCAGGTCTGGATGTAATCAGTTATGCAATTGCCGTTGAAGAATTATCAAGGGTTGATGGCGGTACAGGCGTAATCCTTTCAGCTCATACATCTTTAGGCACATATCCAATTGCAGCTTATGGAACAGAAGAACAGAAACAAAAATATCTAGTCCCGCTAGCAAAAGGTGAAAAACTTGGAGCATTTGGTCTTACAGAAGAAAATGCTGGTAGTGATGCTGGAGGTACAGAAACAACTGCTGTTCTAGAAGGCGATTATTATATTTTAAATGGTGAAAAGATTTTTATTACTAACGCAGGTGAAGCTGATATATATGTTGTTTTTGCAGTTACTACACCAGGTATAGGTACTCGTGGTATCAGTGCGTTTATTGTTGAAAAAGGATGGGAAGGATTTACTTTTGGCAAGCATTATGATAAAATGGGTATTCGTTCCTCAGCTACTGCAGAATTAATTTTCAATAATGTAAAGGTTCCTAAGGAAAATCTATTAGGAAAAGAAGGCGAAGGTTTCAAGATTGCTATGACAACATTAGATGGTGGACGTATTGGTATTGCAGCTCAAGCTCTTGGAATCGCTCAAGGAGCTTATGAGAATGCTTTAGAGTATTCAAAAGAAAGAATACAATTTGGTAAGCCTATTTGTCAACAGCAGATAGTTGCTTTCAAATTAGCTGATATGGCAACAAAGCTTAGAGCAGCTAGATTACTTGTTTATAGTGCAGCAGAGTTAAAAGAGAATCATGAACGTTACAGCATGGAAGCTGCTATGGCTAAACAATATGCTTCAGACGTTTGTCTTGAAATCGTCAACGATGCTCTTCAAATATTTGGCGGAAGCGGTTATATGAAGGGTATGGAAGTTGAGCGTGCATACAGAGATGCTAAGATATGCACAATATATGAAGGAACTAATGAAATCCAACGTGTTGTTATAGCTGCTAACATTATAGGTAAAATGCCTAAGAATAACGATGGAGGCAGAGTTTCTCAAAGAGGACCTATAACAGGTTATCGTAAGAAAATAATCTTTAAAGATGGAACTTTAGAAGAAAGAGTTAACTCCCTTGTTGAAGCTCTTAAGAAAGATGGATACGACTTTACAGTTGGAATTCCTATAGATACTCCTATTAATAAAGCTGACAGAGTAGTTAGTGCAGGTTTAGGTATAGGTGAAAAAGAAAACATGAAGCTTATAGAAGATTTGGCAATTCAAGCTGGTGCAGCTATAGGATCTTCTCGTCCAGTAGCTGAAACACTTAAATATGTTCCTCTTAACCGTTATGTAGGTATGTCCGGACAGAAGTTTAAAGGAAATCTATATATTGCTTGCGGTATTTCAGGTGCAGGCCAACATTTGAAAGGTATAAAAGATGCTACTACTATTGTTGCTATAAATAATAATCCTAATGCAAAAATATTTAAGAACGCGGACTATGGAATTGTTGGTGATATAACGGAAGTATTACCATTGCTTACTGCTGCGTTAGATAATGGAGAAGCAAAGAAGGAGGCACCACCAATGAAAAAGATGAAGAGAGCTGTTCCAAAGAAAGTTGCTCCAACATGGAAATATCATGTATGTAATGGATGCGGTTATGAATATGATCCTAGTGTAGGTGATCCTGAAGGCGAAATAGCTCCTGGAACACTATTTGAAAATCTACCTGAAGAATGGAATTGTCCTGCTTGTGGTGAAGGAAAGGATATGTTTATAGAAGTATAATTTCTATAATAAAATGACCATAATAATATAATCTGTTTTAGTATAAAGGAGGACTAAGTTTATGTATTGTGTTAGAAATATAACAGATGATCTTTATTGGGTTGGCGGCAACGATCGCCGTCTTGCCCTATTTGAGAATATTCATCCCATTGAAAGAGGGGTTTCCTATAATTCATATTTGCTTTTGGATGAGAAAACAGTATTATTTGATACTGTAGATTGGTCAATTTGCCGTCAATTCATTGAGAATATTGAAGGGATCCTTGGGGATAGAGATTTAGATTATATTGTAATCAATCATATGGAGCCAGACCATGCAGCTTCTATTGAAGAGGTTATTATTCGTTATCCAAATGCAAGAATTATATGCACAGAAAAGGCTGCTATGTTTATGCATCAGTTCGGATTTAAAGTCGCTGACAGGATAATACAAGTTAAAGAAGGGGACACTATGTCTTTTGGAAAGCATAAAGTTGTATTTATAGCTGCTCCAATGGTACATTGGCCAGAGGCTATGGTAACATATGATACTACTGATGGAGTATTATTCTCTGCAGATGCTTTCGGATCTTTCATATCATTAGACGGCAGACTATTCAACGATGAGGTTAACTTTGACCGTGATTGGATTGATGAAGCAAGAAGATATTATACAAATATTGTAGGAAAATATGGTCCTCATGTTCAAGCTCTTTTAAAGAAGGCTGCTACTATCGACATTAAGATGATTTGCCCATTACATGGACCAGTATGGAGAAATAACTTTGAATATTTGTTAGATAAGTATAATAAGTGGAGCAGTTATGAACCTGAAGAAAAAGGTGTATTGATTGTTTATGGAACAATGTACGGAAATACAGAGGCAGCTGCTAATGATTTAGCAATTAGGTTAGCTAAAAAAGGAATGACGAATATTGCTATGTATGATGTTTCAAAAACTCATGTTTCATACTTGATTTCTGAGGCGTTTAAATATAGCCATATAGTTCTTGCTTGTCCAACTTATAACTTAAAAATTTATCCACCAATGCTAAACTATATAATGGATATGAAGGCACTAAATCTTCAAAAACGTACTTTCGCTATTTTAGAAAATGGATCATGGGCTCCTCAATCTGGTAAACTAATGCGTGAACTTATAGAGAGCATGAAAGATATGACTATTTTAGATAATGAGATGACTATAAGCTCAAGCTTAAAGGAAGATGACGCAGATATAATGGAAGATATTGCTGACAGCATTATAAATTCAATGAAGTAGTATTCCTAAATAAAGCTGCACTTGCATGTAATATTGATATTATAGTAAACTAAAGACAATGAATAAATTTTGGTATATGGAGGAATAATGATGAAGAAAGTAACTGTTTTTGGAAGCAGATACTGACCACAATGTGAACCTGTGAAAGAGTTTCTTTCCGCAAACAATATAGATTTTGACTATTTTGATATTAGTGAAAATCTGATGAATTTAAAGATGTATTTAAGATGCAGGGACTTCAGGCCAGAATTTGATAAGGTTAAAGAGCAAGGCAAAATAGGAATACCACTTATAGTAGTTGGTGATGGAGAAAAATTCATTATAGAGAGAGAACCTACTTTAGATGAACTTAAATAAGAAGTATAAGTTCTACTATAGTGAATTGAAAAATCTCAAAACACAACTAACAAATAAGAGCTGTATTTGTAAAAAACAATACAGCTTTTATTTTATTCTGATTTTCTAATATCTATAGCTTACTACGCTTACTAGCCTACAACGTTGATAGGTGTTCCTTTAATGAAGGCTTCAATGTTATCAGCTAACAGCTGAATAAGTCTTTGTCTTGATTCAAAACACTTCCATCCTATATGAGGAGTAAGAATAACATTATCCATTTCAAATAGAGGATTTGTTACTGCAGGTGGTTCAGGATCTTGAACATCTAAAGCTGCACCAGCTATTCTTTTTTCACGAAGAGCTTCTATTAAATCGTTTTCATTTATAAGAGCTCCTCTAGATGTATTTACGATAAAGGCTGAAGGCTTCATCATATTTAGCCTGTCCTTATTTATGATATGTTTTGTGCTTGGTGTAAGTGGGCAATGAAGGCTTACAAAATCGCTATTTTTAAGCAGCTCTTCTAAAGATACAAATTTTATATTTGGGTCTTCCCAATGTTTTGGAGTTCTGCTGTATACTAAAACATTCATACCTAGCGCTCTACCAACTTTTATTACTTGCTGTCCAATGCTTCCAGCACCTATTACTCCAAGGGTTTTGTTCTGTATTTCAAAATGAGGAACTTTAAGGTGTTCTGTAAAATTAGTAAAGTTCTTCTGTTTTATCATTACTTGTTGTATATGCAGTGAAGAACTTAAGTTTAACATAAAAGCAATAGCAAGCTGAGCTACAGCCTCAGAACTATACCCTGGAATATTGCACACAGTAATTCCTTTTTCCTTTGCTGCGTCTAGGTCTATATTGTTATAGCCAGTTCCAGCTTCACAAATTAATTTGACAGATGAAGGAAAGTTCAATATTAAATCCTTTCCAAGAGGTAGTTCCTTAGAGATAACAACATTTTGATTATTAACTCTTTCTAAAATTTCATCATTAGTGCTAGCATCATATTTTGTAACAATACCAAGGCTTTCAAAGCATGAAAGTTCTAACTTCTTATCAAAGTCAATTTTACCTGAATTAAGAAATACTATATTCTCCATATTATCCTCCTAAATTTTTTATAGTTAATATATATATTATACAGAATTTTATGTAAAAAGAATATATTCGGAATAAAATAATATATTTAGGGTATATATAAATGTATTCAGCTATAACATTGGAATTTATAAACAAAGTGTAAAAATTTAAAATTAATAAAAATATATTGAACTTTAAACCTTATTTAGATTATAATATATAAAAATAGTAAAACATAAAGACTATGACAGGGAGAAGTATATATAGGGAAAATTCAAAGCGAGCGGTGAATAGTGAAAGCACTGTAATGGAACTATATAGAAAGCAGCCCTCGAGTTTCCAATCGAGAAAGAGGAATTAAGTTTTAATTCTTGCAATAGAGAAAGACGTATCCTCACGTTACAGAGGAATAGAATAATAAATTCTAAGATAGAGAGAGTGCTAAATAGCACTAACTAGGGTGGTACCGCGAAAATCCTTCGTCCCTTTATGGAGATGAGGGATTTTTTTATTATATAAAGATATAAATTAGGAGGTAATTTAGTATGGAAGAGATTTTAGAAATCCTTGAGAAAAATAGCAAGTATAGTGAAGAAGAGATTGCTGCTATGGTAGGAAAAACCGTTGAAGAAGTAAGAGCTGCAATAAAAAAATACGAAGATAATAAGGTTATTTTAGGATACCCTGCATTAATAAATTGGGAGAACACAAACAAAGATAGCGTTATAGCCTTAATTGAAGTAAAAATAACTCCACAAAGAGGAGAAGGTTTTGCAAAGGTGGCAGAGAGAATATATAAATTTTCAGAAGTTAGAGCCTGCTACTTAATGTCAGGAGGATTTGATTTAACAGTAATTGTAGAGGGTAAGACTATGAAAGAAGTAGCTCTTTTTGTAGCACAAAAATTAGCTACTCAAGAAGGAGTTTTGAGTACAGCAACTCACTTTATACTTAAAAAATATAAAGATAACGGAACTATATTTGAAGAAAAGATAAGAGACGATAGGGAGGCAATATTTATATGATAATGGAGAATATGATTTTACCGCAAGTTAAAAATATGCCTCCATCAGGCATAAGAAAATACTTTGATATGATAAATGAAATGAGTGATGTTATATCTCTAGGAGTTGGGGAACCAGACTTTGTTACACCCTGGAATATAAGGGAAGCTGGTATTTATTCTTTGGAAAAAGGGCATACTCATTATTCTTCTAATGCAGGACTTATTGAACTTAGAGAAGAACTTTCAACTTATTTAAGTAGAAAGTATGATCTAAAATATGATCCTAATACTCAAATTATTGTTACTGTTGGGGGAAGCGAAGGCATAGATATAGCTCTTAGAGCTTTAGTAGGCCCTGGCGATGAAGTAATTATTCCAGAACCAAGCTTTGTAGCTTATAAGGGATGTACAACTTTCACAGGGGCTACACCAGTGGTCATAAATCTCAGAGCTGAGGATGACTTTAAGCTTACTCCTGAGCTTTTAGAAAAGGCCATTACTCCTAAAACTAAAGTGGTTATAATTCCTTTCCCTAATAATCCAACAGGAGCTATTATGACAAGAGAGGAATTAAAACCAATTGTAGATGTCTTAAAGGACAAGGATCTAATTGTTATATCAGATGAAATATATGCTGAACTTACATACGAAGGAAAACACGTATCTATAGCAAGTTTCCCAGAAATGAGAGACAAGACTATAGTAATCAATGGATTTTCAAAAGCTTATGCTATGACAGGATGGAGAATGGGCTATGTATGTGGACATCCTGTTTTAATAGATGCTATGAAAAAAATACATCAATATGCAATTATGTGTTCACCAACAACTGGACAATATGCTGCTATTGAAGCTTTAAGAAATAGTGATAAAGACGTAGAAAAGATGGTAAGAGAATACAACAGAAGAAGAAGGGTTATGGTTGATGGATTTAGAAAAATAGGACTCGAGTGTTTTGAGCCTAAGGGAGCATTTTATTTATTCCCTTGCATAAAGTCTACAGGCCTAACTTCGGATGAATTCTGCGAAAGACTTTTAATGGAAGAAAAAGTTTTAGCTGTTCCAGGCAATGCCTTTGGTGATTGCGGAGAAGGTTTTATAAGAACTTGCTATGCATCATCCATGGACAACATACTAGAAGCACTAAAGAGAATAGAAAGATTTTTAAATAAAATTAGATAAAACATCACGCATGGAATTTGCATTTAGGAAAGCTTCACTTCGCAAAGAAGCTCTAATATTTCTGGGATTAAAACCCCTAAACCTTCTAAACTCACTATCGTTCAAACAATAGAAGGTTCTTACGGTGTTTTAAACCCAGAAATAAAAACCATGCACATAGTGGAATTTCCATTTATGCATGGCTTTTGATTTTATATGGAACTTTTATGAATTTTGCAATAGCCTATTTGTCGTGCTTCGCCGTTAAAAAGGATATAATCATCATTAATCTAAACTTCACGTTCAAATGCACTAAAAATACATCAAATCTAGCAGCCTAACGGCTAAACTCAGCGCAGCGCCTACACTTCCTAAACTTCCTACACTGCCCTTTTCTCCACTTGCGCCTTGGCGGCTCCACTATCCACTTCCTCTACTCCTAAACTTTTGTTTGTCGCATTAGATATGACATACAAGTCGCATCTAATATGACAATGATGGTTTTTCTAATATGACACATATGATATACAAAGAATACTAATGTAATAATAAATAAATTAATAATACTAATAAAAATAAATACTAATAAAATTTTAAAATATTTTTTGTACAAATTGTATTAGAAGTGCATATCTACACTTTGGAGGGGATAGATATGAGAGATTTTACAATGGTACAAAATGAAGTGTTAAACTTAGGATTAAGTGGACAAGCTTTTAAACTATATTGTATTCTAAAAAGTTACTGTTTTGATAATAAAACTAGCTGCTTTCCATCCCAAAAGACCTTAGCATATAGGCTTAATAAAAGCGTTAGGACTGTGCAGAGAGCATTAAAGGAATTGGTTAAGTTTGGATTAGTAATAGTTAAAAGAAGAGGTTCTATTAGCAATATATATGAATTAAACATAAAACATCATAAAGCTAAGGATAATTCAAAGAGGAAAGTTAATATCCATGAAAAATTAAATTCTTTAATTGAAAAACACTATAATAAATCCAATTATAGAAATAGTATTAATAGTAATAAAAATAATTTTAAAAATACATATAATAATTGGGAGAGCAAAAAGGACAGCTTTAATGATTATGAACAGAGAAACTATGACTTTAATAAGCTGGAGGCTATGCTTTTAGGCTATCCATCTGCTCCAGAAAACCTTAGTGAAGCTCTAGTTAGTGAAGGTTAATGAAAGTGTAGGAGTGGAGGCGCCTACGGGCGCCTCCACTAGAACTAAATTGTTGCACAATTTAGTTCTAAAACGCATATACTACAGTATATCTATAGGAATAATTGAAAATCGTTGTATGAAAGTATTGACAAAGTAGAAATAAATCTATAAAATTATACTAAATAACATATAGGATAACTAGGAAATATAATATAAAGATTTTTATTTAAAATAAGTATTTATTTTTTTGAGTAAAAACCTAGTAATTATATAGGAATAATATAAAAGGAGGAGAAGGGATGAAAAATAAGAGTAATTTTAGGATGATTTTACCTATGATATCACTGATTATAGCAATTCTCGTGAGTAAGTTTGTTCCAGATAAACTTGCAATTTATAAAACAACGTTTTGGGTACCTATACTTATTGGAGTTTTAGCTATTTTTCTACTCTTAAATTTAGTTTCTTTAAAAAATTCAAAACTACATTATAAGCTTGAAGAAAAATCACCATTGATTAGTGCGGGCATATTATTACTGTGTCTGTGGGAAGTTCTTACTTCAAAGCTTACTATATTACCAATGCCATATTTCCCAGCACCAGGGCAAGTGGTTGATGTTATTATAACTGATTGGAGAATGCTTGGTATAAGTACTTTGTATTCTCTTAGAATGTTAGTTATAGGATATTCTATAGGTGCTATTTTAGGCTTAGTTACAGGTGTTATGATTGGGTGGAATCCAAAGCTCAACTATTGGCTTTCTCCTCTGCAGAAAGTTATTGGACCAATACCTGCAACAGCATGGATACCAATAGCTATGACATTATTCCCAAGCAGTTTTACGGCTAGTGTATTTATACTAGCATTAGCGGTATGGTTTCCTGTAACTGTAATGACAAGCTCAGGAATTGCAAATGTTCAAAAATCTTATTTTGAGGTAGCACAAACCCTGGGAGCTGATAAGTACTATCAAATATTTAGAGTGGCAATACCTGCTTCGTTGCCTAATATTTTTATAGGATTATTTATGGGTCTTGGAACATCCTTTGTTACCTTAATAGTAGCAGAAATGTTAGGTGTTAAAGCAGGACTCGGCTGGTATATAAACTGGGCTCAAGGATGGGCTGAATATAAAAAGGTATATGCAAGCCTTGTAGTTATGTCAATACTATTCTCTACAATTATAACCTTGTTATTTAAGATGAGAGACAAAATATTAGTATGGCAAAAGGGGCTGATAAAATGGTAAAAAAGGAAGGAAATATAGTAATAAAGGATTTAAGCTGTGAATTCACAGATCATGAAAATAATAAGATTTTAGCATTAGATAGAGTAAATATGGAAATACAATCAGGAGAGTTTGTATCTATTGTAGGTCCCAGCGGCTGCGGTAAGTCTACTTTACTAAGAATAATAGCAGGACTTCAAAAACAAACCTCTGGTACGGTTTTTCTTGATGGTGCGGAGATACAAGGGCCAAGCTATGAAAGAGGGCTTGTGTTTCAAAATCCTAACTTATTTCCGTGGTTAAATATATATGACAATATTGGAACGGGATTAGTTGCAAGAAAGTTATATCACAAAAAGAAAGATGATATTGATAAATACATTGAACTTGTAGGATTAAATGGCTTTGAAAAAGCTTATCCCCATCAGTTATCAGGAGGTATGGCACAGCGTGCAGCTATTGCAAGAGCATTAGTAAATCATCCTAAAGTATTGCTTTTAGATGAACCTTTAGGTGCCTTAGATGCATTTACTCGTATGTATATGCAGGACGAGCTTATAAGAATTTGGCAAGAGAGAAAAAATACAATGATATTAATTACCCATGATGTTGATGAAGCTGTTTATTTAAGCGATAAGATAGTGGTTATGTCACCACGTCCAGGTAAAGTTCATCATATCATCAAGGTAGATATGAAACACAAACGAAAGAGAAATCAACCGGAGTTTATATTTCTTCGAAATAAGATTTTGCAGCTGCTTAATTTTGTTCAAGAAGAAGAAAAACAGCCAGAGTATTATATTTAATCTATAATTCAGGAGGAGATACCATGAATAAAAGTATTATAAAAATTATAAGTGTATTGTCAATTTCAACTGTACTGTTAACAGCATGTGGAAGCAAGCAATCTTCTAATAAAGATACTGCTTCACAAACTAATTCTGAAGGCTTAACAAAGGTAACTTTAGGAACTTATAATGGTACATGCGAAGCTCCGCTATATGCTGCAGTTGAAAGTGGAATCTTTAAGAAGCATGGTTTAGATGTAGAACTTGTTAATATCAATGCTGAGACTTTAAAAGAAGGACTAGCATCAGGAAAAATAGATGGTGCACAAATTTCTCCAGGAATGTTTAAATCTATTGAACAAGGACTTGATATTAAACTTACTAATGGAGTTCATACTGGATGTATACAAGGAGTTGTACCAATAAATTCTAGCATTAAGTCAGTTGCAGATTTAAAAGGAAAGAAAATAGGAGTAGACGCAATTGGTGGAGTTCCTATGGTACTTTTATCTATTGAGTTAGGTAAGGCAGGAATAGATGCTAAAAATGATGTAGAATGGAGAGTATATCCTCAAGCTCAGCTTCAACAAGCTCTTGAAAAAGGAGACATAGATGCCTTTGCAGCATGGGATCCATATGGTGCATTAGCGGTATCACAAGGTAAGGCTAGAAAGATATTTGGAAATATGAATCATGATAACCATGATAATCATCATGATGAAAATGCTCAAGATAATTACTGCTGCTATGTGGGAGTAAGTGGAAAGGTTGCAAAGAATAATCCAGAACTTGCTAAGGCTATTACAGAAGCGTGGTCTGAAGCAAGTGCTTGGGTTCAAGAACATCCACAAGATGCAGCTAAGCTTACTGTTGAGAAAAAATATGTAAGCAGTGGGGATGAAATTGAAAACAGCAAGTTAATCGGTGAATATGAATTTAAAGCAGATGCAGCAAAAGCAAAAAATGATTTTAAAAATACTCTTGAAGCTATGAAGAAACAAGGTATACTTGATAGCAATACAGATATAGAAAAACTTGTTGAAGATACTTTTATTAGTTTCTAAGGTTTAAAGTTAAATATTTTAGAAGTGGCTAGATCTTATGGGATCTAGCCATTTTTTACATTCATGTGTAATCTTTAGTTAATATTAAAAGTTATTTTAAAAATATTTTAAAATAACTTTTTAAAATAACTTGAAAAAGTTTTTGTCAAGTATTATAATAAAATCACAGCAAGTGAAAACAATTTCAAAAATAATTTTATAGGGGGTAAAATAAATGAGTAAATATTTTAATAATGTACCAGAGATTAAGTATGAAGGAAAAGATTCTAAAAATCCTTTTGCTTTTAAATATTATAATCCAGATGAAGTTGTAGGAAACAAAACAATGAAGGAACATCTTCGTTTCACAATGTCTTACTGGCATACACTTACTGGAGAAGGAACTGACCCATTTGGTGCTGGAACTATGGAAAGACCATGGGATGGAGAAACAGATAAAATGGAATTAGCTAAAATGAGAATGGAAGCTGCTTTTGAATTCATGGATAAACTTGGTATAGAATACTTTGCTTTTCATGATAGAGACATAGCACCAGAAGGAAAAGATTTAGCAGAAACAAATAAAAATCTTGATGAAATAGTTGCTTATTGTAAGGAATTAATGCAAAAACATAATAAAAAGCTATTATGGGGTACAGCTAACATGTTTAACAATCCAAGATTTGTTCATGGTGCTGCTACTTCTAACAATGCAGATGTGTTTGCATATGCAGCAGCTCAAGTTAAGAAGGCTCTAGAAGTTACTAAAGAGTTAGGCGGAGAAAACTATGTATTCTGGGGTGGTAGAGAAGGATATGAAACTCTATTAAACACTGATATGAAACTTGAACAAGATAACTTAGCTAGATTTTTCCATATGGCTGTAGATTATGCTAAGAAAATAGGATTTACAGGTCAATTTTTAATAGAGCCAAAACCAAAGGAACCAACAAAGCATCAATATGATTTTGACGTAGCTACTGTTCTTTCATTCTTAAAGAAGTATGATTTAGATAAATACTTTAAAGTTAATATAGAAGCTAATCATGCTACTTTAGCAGGACATACTGTTCAACATGAACTTGCTGTAGCTAGAATAAATGGAATACTAGGAAGTCTTGACATAAACCAAGGAGATTTATTACTTGGATGGGATACAGACCAATTCCCAACTAATATATATGATGCAACATTAACTATGTATGAAGTGTTAAAGAATGGTGGAATAGCTCCAGGTGGACTTAACTTTGATGCTAAGGTTAGAAGAGGTTCATTTGAAGTTGAAGACCTATTCCTTGGATATATAGCTGGTATGGATACTTTTGCTAAAGCATTAAAAGTTGCATATAAGTTATTAGAAAGCAAGGAATTAGAGAACTTTGTTGATGAAAGATACAGCAGCTTCAAAGAAGGAATAGGAAAAGACATAGTTGAAGGAAAAGTAGATTTTGAAGCTCTTGAAAAATACGCATTAAATAATAGTGCTATTAAAAACAAGTCAGGAAGACAAGAACTTCTAGAATCTATATTAAATCAGTATATACTTAACGAATAATAGTGTAAAATAATGTAGAGATAAATTTTATCTCTACATTATATTTATAAGTGGTGATAATATGGGAACTTTAGGGCATAGTGACATAAAAATTAATAATAAAAAAAGTATAATTAAGCTTTTATCAAAAGAAAGAGAATTAACAAAATTAGATATTTCAAGAATGCTTGATATAAGTGTTACTACAGTTACAACAATAGTAGGAGAACTTAAAGAAGAGGGAATTGTTGAAGAAGCTGGAATGGCAACTTCCACAGGGGGAAGAAAGCCAGTAATTATAAGATTTTTGCCTGACTCAAGATATAGTATAGGTATAGATTTAGGTAGAGACTATATAAGGGCTGTCCTTGTGAATTTAGATGGCAAAATAATCGAAGATAGAACAATGGAATTATTAGAAATTAATAATTTAGAAGTATTATCCATAATGAAAAAATTGATACAAGAGTTATTAGACATAAGTGAAGATGTTCATAAAAAGATTTTGGGAATAGGCTTCTCTCTCCCTGGTATTATAAATGAAAAAGAGTTTAGACTAGAATTAGCTACCAACTTTAGATTAAAAGATATATCCTTTAAAGAAATACAAGAAGAATTTAATCTACCTATTTATCTTGAGAATGAAGCTAATGCAGGAGCATTAGCAGAATGCAAGCTGGGAATTGCTAAGGATTTAAGCAATCTTATCTATATCTCAATTACAGAAGGTGTAGGTGGAGGTATCATTATAAATAATGATATGTATAAGGGTAGAAATAATAAAGCTGGAGAAATAGGACATATGACCATTGTTAAAGATGGTAGGGCTTGTAACTGTGGAAAAAAAGGATGTTGGGAAACTTATGCTTCAAACAGAGCTTTAATAAGAGACTATAATGAAAAAAGCAGTGAACGTGTTAATAAAATAAGCGATATAATAAAGAGATTTGAAATGGGTGAAGAAAAGGCTGTACAAGTTTTAGAGGATTACACCGATTACCTTGTAGAAGGTATACAAAATTTGGTATTTATATTTAATCCAGATTACATTGTAATAGGTGGGGAAATAAGCAATTATTCTTCAATTTTTAGTAATAAGCTTAAAGCCAAAACTTTTAATAACAACGAATTTTATAATAAAGAAAATGTAAATATACTTTTTTCACTGCTAGGAAATGATTCAAATATATTAGGTGCGGCGCTAATACCAATTATAGATACATTTGGAGTTTAAGGTTTATAATTAAAAGGAGAGGTTTTATATGAAATTATTCGTGGATACAGCAAATATAGATGAGATTAAAGAGTTAAATGATATGGGAGTGATAAGTGGTGTTACTACTAATCCATCCCTAATTGCAAAAGAAGGAAAAGACTTTTGGGAAACTATAAAGGTTATAGCTAATATAGTTGACGGCCCTATAAGTGGAGAAGTTATAAGTGATGATGCTGAAGGTATGATTAAAGAGGGTAGAGAAATAGCTAAAATTCATAAAAATATGGTAGTTAAAATACCTATGACTAGTGAGGGGTTAAAGGCTGTAAAGGTACTTTCAAGGGAAGGTGTAAAGACAAACGTTACTTTAATATTTTCACCAGCTCAGGCACTACTCGCTGCTAATGCAGGAGCAACTTATGTAAGTCCTTTCTTAGGAAGATTAGATGATATATCAATAGAAGGAATGGAACTTATCAGAAAGATATCAAATATATTTAAGATTCAAAATATAAACACTCAAATTATATCAGCAAGTATAAGAAATACAATCCATGTAATAGATGCAGCAGAGGCTGGAGCACATATAGCTACTGTTCCATATAAAGTAATAATGCAGATGGTAAAACATCCTCTAACAAATGAAGGGTTAGAAAAGTTTAAAAAAGATTGGGAAGAGGCTTTTAATAAATAAGATGAGGTGTTTAATATGAATTTTTTAGGCATAGATTTAGGAACTTCTTCAGTAAAAATTGTAATTATGAATGAAAATGGACAAGTAGTATCTTCTATTTCTAAGGACTATGATGTAAATTATCCTAAAGTAGGATGGGCTGAACAAAATCCAGAGGACTGGTGGACAGCTACAAGAGATGGAATAAAAGAACTTATAAATAGTTCAGAAATTAAAGGAGAAAGCATAAAAGGTATAGGCTTCAGTGGACAAATGCACGGGCTTGTTCTTCTTGACAAAGAAAACAATGTATTAAGACCAGCTATACTATGGTGTGATCAAAGAACTCAGGAAGAATGTGACTACTTAAACAAAGAGATAGGTCAGGATAAAGTATCACAGTTTACAGGAAATATGGCTCTTACAGGATTTACAGCACCAAAACTTTTGTGGGTTAGAAAACATGAAGAAGAAATTTTTAATAAAATTGAACACATACTTTTACCAAAAGATTATATCAGATTTAAGTTAACAGGCACCTATGCTACAGACGTATCAGATGCTTCAGGTATGCTTATGCTGGATGTTGAAAATAGAAAATGGTCAAAGGAAATGCTTGAAATACTAGGAATAAGTGAAAAGGTTCTTCCAAAGGTTTATGAATCATGGGAAGTTACAGGAAAAGTAATTAGAGAAGTTTCAGAATATACTGGACTTTCAGAAGAGACAGTAGTAGTTGCTGGTGGTGGAGATAATGCCGCTGGAGCAGTAGGTACTGGAACGGTTGAAGAAGGAATATTATCTGTATCTTAGGAACTTCTGGAGTGGTTTTTGCAAGCAGTGATAAATATGAAGTAGATGAAAAGAATAGACTACACTCTTTCTGTCATGCTAATGGTAAATGGCATCAGATGGGGGTTATGCTTTCAGCAGCTTCATGCTTAAAATGGTGGGTTGAAAATATAAATAAAGACATTGAAGGTGATGTTTTTGACAAACTTCTAGAAGAAGCAAATAGTTCACCTATAGGAGCAAATGGAGTAGTTTTCCTTCCATATCTTATGGGAGAGAGAACGCCATATAGCGATCCAGACGCTAAAGGAGTATTTTTCGGATTAAATATTACAAGTGCTAGAGAAGATATGACAAGAGCAATATTAGAAGGTGTTTGTTTCGGACTTAGAGATTCACTAGAAATATTAAAGAGTTTAAATGTAGACATAAAAGAAGTTAGAGTTAGCGGTGGAGGAGCAAAGAGTCCTTTATGGAGACAAATTTTAGCCGATATATTCGGAGTAACGGTAAAGGTTATAAATTCCAAAGAAGGTCCAGCTTATGGTGCTGCTATATTAGCAGCAGTAGGATGTGGGGCATTTAACTCTGTAGATGAAGCTTGCAAAAAGCTTATTAAAGTTACAGATTCAACAGAACCAAATCCTAAAAATGTAGAAGTCTACAATAAAGTTTATAATGTATATAAAGGATTATACCCTGCACTAAAGGAGTCTTTCAAAAAAATAAGTAATATTCAGTAAAATAAGGACCTAAGGTAATAAAATACTTTAGGTCTTAATAATAGTATTGGAGTGATAATATGAATAAATATTTAGATGATTTATCAATAAATACGATAAGATTACTCTCAGCAGAATCTGTGCAAAAGGCAAATTCAGGCCATCCTGGACTTCCTATGGGAGCAGCACCTATGGCGTATACATTATGGTCAAAAAATATGAAACACAATCCGTCAAATCCAAACTGGGTAAATAGGGATAGATTTATACTTTCAGCTGGTCACGGTTCTGCGCTGTTATATTCTTTATTACATCTATTTGGATATGGGCTTACTATAGAAGACTTAAAGCAATTCAGACAAAAGGGAAGCAAGACACCAGGTCACCCTGAATATGGTCACACTCCAGGAGTTGAAATTACTACAGGACCTTTAGGACAAGGACAAGCTAATGGAGTAGGTATGGCATTAGCAGAAAGTTATCTTGCATCTAAGTTTAATAGGCCAGGATATGAAATAGTAGATCATTATACTTATGTCCTATCAGGGGATGGGGATATGATGGAAGGAATAACAGCAGAAGCTGCGTCTCTTGCGGGCACTCTAGGGTTAAGCAAGCTTATAGTATTATATGATTCTAATAATATATCTATAGAAGGAAATACTGATATAGCTTTTAGAGAAAGCGTAGAAGATAGGTATAAGGCTTATGGATGGCAAGTAATAGTTGTTAATGATGGCAATAGTGTAGAAGACATTAATGAAGCTATTATGAAAGCAAAACAAGATACGAAAAGGCCAAGTCTAATTACTATAAAAACTCAAATAGGATATGGCTCCCCTAAAATGGGAACTGCTGCTGCTCATGGAGAACCATTAGGATTAGAAAATATTAAAAAGACTAAGGAATTCTTGAATTGGCAATATACTGAAGAATTCTTTGTACCAAGTGAAGTAAAAGAATATATGGATACAATTAAAAAAGAGGGAGAAAAAGCTGAAGAAGAGTGGAATAAGCTTTTTGATTCTTATAAGGAGAAGTATCCAGAATTAGCTGAGGAATGGGAACTATGGCACAGCAATGAGCTTCCTGTGGATATTTTAAATAGAGAAGATTTTTGGAAGTTTAGTGAAGGAAAGATGGCCACAAGAAATTCCTCAGGTGAAGTTATAAATCGTTTAGCTAAGCTTATACCAAACCTTATAGGAGGTTCTGCAGATTTAGCTCCTTCTAATAAAACTTATATGAAAGATAAAGGAGATTTTTCTGCTGAGAATAGGAATGGTGCTAATCTTCACTTTGGAGTAAGAGAACATGCTATGGCTGCTATAGCAAATGGAATTGCTGCACATGGAGGACTTAGAATCTTTGTTGCTACTTTCTTTGTGTTTTCTGATTATATGAAGGCGGCCATGAGATTATCAGCACTTATGAAACTTCCAGTTATTTATGTTTTAACTCATGATAGCATAGGTGTTGGAGAAGATGGACCAACCCATGAGCCTATTGAACAGCTTATTTCATTAAGAAGTATACCAAATATGCACGTATATAGACCAGCGGATTCAAAGGAAACAGCAGCAGCGTGGTATTCTGCAATAGAGAGAAAAGATGGTCCTACTGCTATAATCCTTTCAAGACAAAACCTTCCGCTATATGAGGAGAGTTCAAAAGAAGCTTTAAAAGGTGCTTATATATTAAAGGATAGTGAAAAAGAGGTTCCAGATTTAATACTTATGGCTACAGGATCTGAGGTGGAGCTTATTTATGAGGCAGCAAAAGTATTAAAAGAAAAACAAGTAGATACAAGA
Source organism: Clostridium sp. (assembly GCF_047777555.1). GTDB lineage: Bacteria > Bacillota > Clostridia > Clostridiales > Clostridiaceae > Clostridium_H. The sequence continues at coordinate 21,219 of NZ_JBKEEV010000008.1, forward strand.
GTAGTAAGCATGCCTTCTTGGGAGGTATTTGAAAAGCAAAGCCAGGAATACAAGGAAAGCATACTACCAAGCAGTGTAACTAAAAGATTAGCTGTTGAGGCAGGATGTTCTTTGGGATGGCATAAATATGTAGGTTCCTTTGGAGATGTTATTTCTATTGATACATTCGGTGCTTCTGCTCCAGCGGAGGAACTATTTAAGGAATACGGATTTACAGTAGATAATGTAGTTGAAAAAGCTCTTAAATTACTTGAAAGGAAGTAGTTATTATGAGTATTTTGAAAAAGCATTACGGGTATACCCAAGATGGAAATGAAGTTTATATTTTTACTCTTACAAATTTTAATGGTATTACAGCCGAAATAATAAATTACGGTGGTATTGTAACCTCCTTAAAAGTACCTGATAATAAGGGGAATTTTGATGATATAGTACTTGGATATGATAGTCTGGATAAATATATGGATGATACTGTATATTTTGGTGCAATTATAGGAAGATATGCTAATAGAATAGAAAATGCATGTTTCGAACTTAATGGTAAAAAATATGAGTTAGCTAAAAATGATGGAAGAAATCATCTTCATGGTGGTATTATTGGGTTTAATAAAGTTGTATGGAATGCAGAGATAATAAAAGAAAATAATAATGAGTGCTTACAACTTATATACAATAGTAAAGATGGAGAAGAAGGATATCCAGGAAATCTTCATGTGAAAGTCACTTACACACTTACTAATGATAATGAACTTAAGATAGATTATTTTGCTGTTTCTGATAAAGACACTATAGTAAATCTTACAAACCATTCTTATTTTAACTTATCTGGTCATTCCTCTGGTGACATTTTAAACCATAAGGTTATGATTAATGCTAATAAGTTTACAGAAGCTAATGAGGAAGCTATTCCTACCGGAGAGATAATAGATGTAAAGGATACTCCAATGGATTTTACTAAGTTAACATCTATAAAAGATGAAATTGATAGTGATTATGAGCAAATACGTTTTGCTAAAGGCTATGATCACAATTGGGTATTAAATGTAAGTGGGAATAGCCCAGAAAAAGCAGCAGAAGTATTTGATGATAAGAGCGGTAGATTTATGGAAGTTTACACCACAAAGCCTGGGATCCAATTTTACACTGGCAATTTTTTAGATAATGCTCTTGTTGGAAAAGGAAATGTAATCTATGGGAAAAGAGCGGGACTATGTCTTGAGACGCAGTATTTCCCAAATTCCATAAATTATAAGAATTTCCCTTCACCTATACTAAGAGCTGGACAAGAGTATAAGCATACTACTATTTATAAGTTTTCTAATAGATAAAAAAGAAGCCTCATGCTAAGCAAATCAATGCTAAGCATGGGGCTTTTATAATATATAAATCATCGTAAAATTTCATAAATGCTGTTATATAAAAGAAGTAAAATTTTCAAAGGTAAAAGTAAAATTATTATATATATTTAATTTTCTGAAACTTTTATACTATACTCATGAAAACGATTTTAAGAAAGTTGAGGTGGTCAGAAGGTGAATAGTGTATTCCTAAAAATGGAGAATATACACAAGCGATTTCCGGGAGTTTATGCGCTGAAGAATGTAAACTTGGAAGTAAGAAAAGGAGAAGTACATGGTCTTTTAGGAGAAAACGGTGCTGGAAAATCAACTTTAATGAAAATACTTGGTGGAGTGCATGCACAAGATGAGGGGAAAGTGTATGTGGAAGGAGTTGATTGTGGAATTATTACTCCAAGCAAAGCAGTAGAGCTAGGTATTGGATTTGTTCATCAAGAATTAAATTTAGCAGAATCTTTAACAGTTGCTGAAAACGTATATATGGGAAGACTGCCCTATAAAAATAAAGCTTTAGGGATTGTTGACTATAAAAAGTTGTATGAAGATACGGACAAAATAATTAAAAAGTTAGGAATCAATATAAAGCCTACAGATATAGTTGGAGAACTGGAAACTGCAAAAAAGCAAATGGTAGAAATTGCGAAAGCTATAAGTTTAAATGCTAAAATAATTATTTTTGACGAGCCAACAACATCCCTTTCAAACAAGGATGTAGCTAACTTATTTAAGGTTATAGAAACATTAAAATCTGAAGGAGTAGCCTCAATATATATATCACATAGATTAAATGAAATATTTGATATTTGTGATAGAGCCACAGTATTAAGGGATGGTACCTTTATAGGAACCTGTGAAATCAAGGAAATAAGTCAAGAAAAGCTTATAAATATGATGGTTGGTAGAGAACTTAAAGATTTGTTTCCAAAGGAAATTTTCACTCCAGGTGAAGTGGTTTTAGAGACAAAAGATTTATGCGATACCACTGGTAAGATTAAGAATATTAATATAAAAGCTAGAAAAGGAGAAATTTTAGGTATAGCTGGATTGGTTGGCTCAGGAAGAAGTGAGGTTATGAGGCTAATCTTTGGAGCAGATCCAATAGGTGGAGGAGAAATAAAAATAAATGGAAATAAGGTTAAGATAAAGTCACCAGAAGACGCAATTAAAAATGGAATATGTCTTTTAACAGAAGATAGAAAAAAACAGGGATTATCCTTAATAATGAGTGTAGCAGATAATATAACTATTACAAGTTTAAAGAACTTTTTCTTAGATCATAAGGCATTAAAAGAAGTAGCATCAAAATACGTAAACGCTTTAAGAATTAAAACATCTAATTTAGATACTATGGCGGGAACACTTTCAGGTGGAAATCAACAAAAAATAGTACTTGCTAAATGGTTAAATACAAATTCAGATATATTTATTTTTGATGAACCAACTAAAGGAATAGACGTAGGAGCAAAATATGAAATATATAAACTTATGTTTGAGCTAGTTAAAAAGGGAATCTCTATAATAATGGTATCCTCAGAGCTGCCAGAAATACTTGGAATAAGTGATAGAGTTATTGTAATGCATGAGGGAGAAATAAAAGGTGAATTTATAAATAAAAACTTAACTCAGGAAATGATAATGGAATGTGCAATAGGGGGGGAAAGGTAATGGAAAATAAACTTTCTATAAATTCTAGAATCAAAGACAAGAAGGAAACTAAAAAGAATAAAATAAATTCTAAAATGTATACGATGATTATAGCTTTAATGTCTATTTGGATTATATTTACTATTACAACTGGTGGAAACTTTTTAACAGCAAGAAATTTATCTAATCTTTTAAGACAGATGTCAACTACGGGATTATTAGCTATAGGAATGGTATTTGTCATTATATTAGGTGAAATAGATTTGTCTGTAGGTTCTATGTTAGGATTGCTTGGAGGAGTAGCTGCTATTTTAAATGTATGGTTAAAAATGAGTGCAGGAGCTACTATAGTTATAACTTTAGTATTAGGATTAATATTAGGCCTTTGGAATGGTTTTTGGATTTCTTATAAAAATGTACCTTCATTTATAGTAACTTTAGCAGGAATGCTTGTATTTAGAGGAATACTTATAGGTGTAAGTAAAGGTTCAACAATAGCGCCTTTAACTAAGAGTATGAAAGTGATTGGACAGGCTTATCTTCCATCTGTACTAGGATATATTATTGGAATAATAGCTGTTATATCAACTATACTAATCATTACAAGAAGCAGAAATAATAAAGTGAAATATGGACTAAATGTTCCGCCTAAATCTGTAGACATAATCAAAATAGTAGTCATTTCAGTTATTACAATTGGATTGGTTTTTATCTTAAATCAATATCAAGGACTTCCAGTTCCAGTATTCATTATGTTAATGCTTGGAATTCTATTTTCCTATATTGCATCTAAAACTGTATTCGGTAGAAGAATATATGCTATAGGTGGAAATAAAGAAGCTACAAAGCTTTCTGGAATAAATATAAAAAAATCAGTTCTTATTATATACGCATTAAATGGTTTGCTTGCAGCTATGGCAGGAATTTTATTAACTGCAAGATTAAATGCTGGTTCAGTTGCAGCAGGACAGAATGCTGAGCTGGATGCTATAGCATCTTGCGTTATTGGAGGAGCTAGCTTATCAGGAGGTACTGGTTCTGTAGCAGGAGCTTTAGTTGGAGCATTAGTAATGGCAAGTATTGATAATGGAATGAGTATGTTAAATACTCAACCTTTCTGGCAGTATATAGTAAAGGGACTTATATTGCTTGTAGCTGTATGGGTAGATATAGCAACAAAAAAGAAAGATTAATTAATAAAAGAGAGTATCTCATAATGCATGAAAATGCAATATGAGATGCTCTCTTTTATATTTTATAGACAATTTTATTTAGAAGTTCAATCAATATAAAAATTAAAACATTATAATCAAGAAAAAACTTGCATAAACTATTAACAAAACTGCACAAACGTGATAAAATAGACATAGTTAAGTTTGTAATTTAGCAGGAAGGTGCGAGAATAATGTTTGCTGAAGAACGCCGAGAAATGATATTAGCTCAGTTAAAATCAAAAGGAAGAATACTTGCAAAGGATTTAGCAGAAGAGTTTGGTACCTCCATAGATACCATAAGAAGGGATCTTACAGCAATGGAAGAACGAGGTCTTTTAAAAAGAACTCACGGAGGTGCTATTCCTCTTTCAAAGGTTAGAAGATTCCCAATAGATGAGAAGTTAAGGTATGGGGAAGGTACTGAACATCAAAATGCTGTTGCAAAAGTAGCAGTAAAATACATAGAACAGGGAGATACTATATTTATAGGCGGTGCCAGTATACATTATGTCTTATTAAAATATCTTCCTTTGGACAAAAATTATACTGTAATTACAAACTCTCTAATTATTGCTGAGAAGTTAAAACTATTAAATAACGTAGAAACTTATATAGTTTGTGGAAAAATAAAAGATGAAGAAGGAATAATTGATGCTTTAGCTACGGAATTTATAAGAACACTTAGAATAGATGTAGCATTCCTAACTGGAGGAGGATTTTCAGCAAGACATGGACTTAGCAGTTCTACTCCTGAAGGTTCTGCCTTTCAAAGAGCAGTAGCGGAGGTATCAAGGAAAAAAATATGTCTTGCTAACTTTGATAAGATAGGTACAGAATTTTTTTCTAGAACCTTGGAAGCAGAAGAATTGGACTTATTAATTACAGACTGGGAAGCTCCAGATAAGGAAATAGAGAAAATAAAAAAATTAGGTATAAAGGTTATTATAGCTAAATAAAGACAAAACTATATTCTATGATACTATGTGTTTTTTATGATTAATTTAGAAGATAATTCTAAATTTAATAAATATAAATATAAACAAAAGGAGATAAAAGATTATGAAAGTGGATTTCTATACTTCCAAAAGAGAATATAATGAAAAAAAAGCCGAGTTTGATAGAGCTATTCAAGCTGTTATTGAAAGTGGGAGCTTTATACTTGGAAATCAAGTAGCAGACTTTGAAAAAGCAGTACAAGAGTATACAGGAGCAAAACATGCTATAGGAGTAGCATCAGGTACAGACGCTTTAGTTATCGCTTCAGATATACTTGGATTTAAGGATGGAAAGGAAGTAATAACTTCACCATTTACTTTTTTAGCCTCAGCATCATGCATAATAAGACATAAGGGAAAACCTGTATTTGTAGATATTGATGAAGAAACTTTGAGCATAGATGTAAATAAAATAGAGGAAAAAGTAAATGAAAACACTGTAGGAATACTTCCAATACACTTATTTAATCAAATGGCAGATATGGATAAGATAATGGATATAGCATCTAGACATAATCTTAAAGTTCTTGAAGACGCTGCTGAAGCCTTTGGAATGAGATGGAAAGGAAATGGCACTGAATATAAAAGTTCAGGTTGTATAGGAGATTTTGGAGTTTATTCTTTCTTCCCAACAAAAACCTTAGGTGGATATGGCGATGGAGGAATGATAGTAACTAATGATGATGAATTAGCAAGACTTGCAAGGAGTTACAGAGTGCATGGAGCAGCAAAGAAATATCACTATGATTTCATAGGATATAATTCAAGACTTGATGCTCTTCAAGCAGCCGTTTTATCTGTAAAACTAAAATATATAGATGAAGCTATTAAGAAGAGAGAAGAAGTAGCTAAGCTTTATACAGAAAGATTAAGTGAAATTGAAGAAATAAGAATACCTAAGGTTAAAGGAGACCAAAAACATGTTTATTATGTATTTAATATATTAGCACAAAATAGAGATGGACTTGCAGAACATCTTAAGAAGAATGAGATAGGATACAGCATTTATTATCCAATGCCACTTCATATGCAAAAGGCATTCCAATATTTAGGATATAAAGAAGGAGATTTCCCAGTGGCTGAAAGGTTATCAAAAGAAGTTATTGCTCTTCCAATTTATCCTGAAATCACTACAGAAGAAATTGAATTTGTATGTGATACTATTAAGAATTTCTACAGAAAGTAGTTTAATTAAAGAAGGGAAGGATTTATCATGGCAAATAAAAAGATACCATTTTCACCACCAGATATAACTCAATCAGAAATAGATGCAGTAATAGAAGTTATGAAATCAGGATGGATTACATCAGGTCCTAAAGTAGCTAAGTTTGAAGAAAATGTATCAAATTATTGTAAAGCAAACCATGCAGTAGCAGTAGCAAGTGCCACTGCTGGAATGGAATTAGTACTAAAATGCCTTGGAGTAGGAGAAGGTGATGAGGTAATAACAACACCATACACATACACTTCTACATCCAATGTAATTCTTCATAGAGGAGCAAAGCCAGTTTTTGTAGATGTAGAAAAAGATAGCTTTTTAATTGATATAAATAAAATAGGGGATGCTATAACTGAAAAAACAAAAGCTATAATGACAGTAGATGTTGCAGGAGTACCTGTGGACTATGATGCAATTAGAGAAGTAATAAAATCTAAAGGAAGAGAAGATATAATTCTTTTATCTGACTCTGCTCATTCTATTGGTGCAAGCTATAAGGGAAAAAAGGTAGGAGGACAAATGGATTTTCATGTGTTCTCATATCATGCAGTAAAAAATCTTACAACTGCTGAAGGTGGTGGAATTACATATAATGATAACCACTTCCATGGAAAAGAAGACTTATATAAGGAATTTAAATATTCTTCAGTAAACGGTCAATCAAAGGACGCTTTGACAAAGATGCAGGCAGGAGCTTGGGAATATGATATTATAACAGATGGGCTTAAATGCAATATGACAGACATATCTGCAGCTATAGGACTTGCACAGCTGGAAAGATATGAGGACATGCTTGCAAAGAGAAAGAAAATTGCAGAGATTTATAATAAGATCCTTGGTGAGAAGGAATGGGCAATTCTTCCTTTTGCTAAAGATGAATGTAGAGAAACAAGCTATCACTTGTATCTATTAAGAATTAAGGGCTTTACTGAAAGCCAGCGTAACGAAGTCATTACTATGATGGCAAATAAAGATATAGCAGTAAATGTTCACTACAAACCTCTTCCTATGTTTACTTTATACAAGGGCTTAGGATATAAGATGGAAGATTATCCAAATGCTTATAACCAATATGTAAATGAAATAACCTTACCTCTATATTCAATACTTTCCCTAGAGGATGCTGAATATGTGGCAAGAGAATTCGTAAGCTGCGTAGATGAAGTTTTTGAAAAAGGAATTAAATAATTATAAGTATAAGACCTTACTTAGCTAAACTTAAGTAAGGTCTTATATTTTAAATTTTATAGAGACTACTAATTGAAAATTATAGAATTCATATCAATATCAAGACTATTTATTAAGGTTTCAATCTTTGTCTTAGATTGAAGCAGAAGCCTTTCTATTAATTTATTCTTTTCTTCCGTCACTCTAAATACAGGAATACTTACACTTATGGAAAAAATAATTTTATCACCTTGACATATTGGCACAGCCAAACACTCCAAATGTTCTGTGGATTCACCAAATTCAGTGGCAATATTGGTTTTTTTTATGTTACACAACTGATGATACAGTACATCTATGTCAGTAATTGTATTTTTAGTATAGGGTTTTAGCCCTTGAGGATATAGTTTTTTCAGTTCCTCTTTTGAAAAATTGCACAGTAGAGCCTTACCAAGGGCTGTACAATAAGCAGGCAGACGTTTTCCTACAGCTGATATTAATCTTATGGGCTCAGGAGAGTCTATTTTTGCTAAGTATAATACTTCACCTTTATCTAATACTGCCATTTGGCAAGTTTCAGAACTTACATCAACTATATGTTCCATTTCTTTTTTCACAAAGTCTAGGGAATCTATATTTTCAATATAAGATGAACCAACTGCAAAACTGCTGATTCCAATTACATACTTTGAGGTTTGATTATTGAATGCAATAAAATTTCTTTCTAATAGTGTATGTACAACAGGAAATATGCTGCTTTTTGGTGCATTAATAGCATTAGCAATTTCCGTAAGAGTATAGCCATCTGGAGAAAATGCAAGCAATTCTAAAATGTCCAAAACACGAGAAGTAGGTCTGTGATTAGTTTCAGTCAATATAACACCTCCAACATTAAATACATCATCATAATAACAAAGTGATGACGCTTTTACAAGTTAAAAACATTGTTAAGAGTAATATTTAGCAATGAAATATAGTAAAATACAGCAATAATTAGTCGAATAAAGCAAAAAAAAAATAATGACCTGTATTGACAAGCCAATTAAAGAATAGTATTATAAAAACATAGTTCGTAAATAAAAATAGTGTTTGAAAATACGAACGGAGTGAGAAACAAATTTCCATGGAATTTAGTGTTTCATTCTGAAGATATGCTTTAATTAAGGGGCTAAAGCATATTTTTATACAAAATTAAATTTAATTTAATTTTGTAAACGTATTAGTAAATATTCCGACAATGAAGAATTGAATTTACACTAACATGATTTCAAGGAGGGCAAGAGTTGAGTATTTATTACATTCCACCAGTTAACTTGTTAGGCAGAGGATGCCTTAGGGAAGCGAAAGATCCAATAAAAGCATTGGGAGCAAAAAAAGCATTAGTTGTAAGCGATAAATTCCTTACATCAAATGGAACTGTTAAAAAGGTTACAGATATGTTAGATGAAATAGGAGTTGAGCATGTTCTCTACAACGATGTAAAACCAAATCCAACAGTTACAAATGTAAATAATGGTCTAGAAGTTCTAAAAAATGAAGGATGCGACATTGTTATAACAATAGGAGGGGGATCACCTCAGGATTGCGGGAAAGCAATAGCTGTTCTTGCAACAAATGGTGGCACTACAAAAGATTATGAAGGTGTTAATAAAACAAGCAAGAAATGCCTTCCAATAGTTGCAATTGCAACAACTGCGGGTACTTCTGCTGAAGTTACAATAAATTATGTAATTACAGACGAAGAACGCCATGTAAAAATGATTATGGTTGACAGAAATGCATTAGCTTCAATTACAGTAAATGATCCAGAACTTATGTTAAGCAAACCGGCACCTTTAACAGCTGCAACAGGTATGGATGCATTAACACATGCAATAGAAGCTGTAGTAGCAAAGGGAGCATACGATGTAACAGATTCAACTGCTTTATATGCAATTAAACAAATTTTCAATTTTCTTCCAAGAGCTGTTAAGGATGGCAGTGATATAGAAGCAAGAGAGCAGATGTGTTATGCTTGTTTCTTAAACGGTATTGCCTTTAGCAATGCTGGACTCGGAAATGTACATGCAATGGCACATCAGCTAGGTGGTTTATATGACTTACCACACGGTGTATGCAATGCTATGCTTCTTCCATTTGTTGAGGAAGAAAATGCAAAAGCTGTTCCAGCTAAATTTCGTCCAATTGCTAAAATTATTGGCATGGATGTAACTGGAAAAACAGATGAAGAATGTGTTGATTTTGTAATTGGTAAAATCAAGGCTTTATCACAGGAAGTTGGCATTCCAAAATCTTTAAAAGAGGTTGGAGTAGACAACCCAGACTTTGATACCCTGGCTGAATTTGCTATGAAGGATGCTTGCGCTGGTGCAAATCCTGTGTTCTTTACTAAAGAAAAGTTAATTGAACTATTTAAGAAAATAGCTTAAATAATAAAATTTTAGTTGTATACCATTAAAGATTTAAGGCAAATGTGACTATATAGTGATGGCTAAAAAGTAATACATAAAATGAGAATTTAATGTAAACGGATTCAAAAAATGCTAGTTAAGTTTTAAATAAAATTTTATATAACTTTTAGTAGGGGGAAATTATTATGATTATGAAGTTTCTTAAAAAAGTACCAGCTGGTATGATGATTGTTCCATTACTTATCGGTTCATTTTTAAACACCTTTTTCCCAGAAGCTTTGAAAATTGGATCTTTTACTACAGCTACATTTTCAAGTGCAGGTGCAGCAACTGCCATGGGAATTCAGTTATTCTGTTTAGGAACTACACTACAACTTAAGGACATGCCAAAGGTTCTTAAGCGTGGAGGAATACTACTACTGTCCAAATTTATAATAGGTGCTGCTATAGGTATTATAGTTGGTAAAGTATTTGGAATGGCAGGGGTTTTAGGTTTAACAGCATTATCAGTAATAAGCGCCGTAACAAACAGTAACGGTAGCGTTTACTTGGCATTAATGAAGTCTTATGGAGATGTAACAGACTGTGCAGCAATGGCACTTTTAGCATTAAATGATGGACCTTTCTTTACATTAATAGCTTTAGGAGCATCAGGACTTGCCAATATTCCAGGAAAGGCTTTACTTGCAACAGTAATTCCAATAATCGTAGGTATGATACTTGGAAACTTAGATAAGAGCTTAAAAGACTTTTTAGCACCAGCAGGAGATATATTAATACCATTCGTTGGATTAACATTAGGAGCAGGAATCAACTTAACAAACGTTGTTAAGGGAGGTCCACAAGGAATAGTATTAGGTTTAATTACATTTGGAGTGGGTGGAGCATTCATTGTGTTCTGCGATAGAGTAATAGGAAGACGTCCAGGATATGCAGGATGGGCAGTTGCAACAACTGCTGGAAATGCTATAGCTGTGCCTGCAGCTGTTGCATTAATAGATCCATCATGGGCACCTTATGTAGATATAGCAACATCTCAAGTAGCAGCATCTACAGTTGTTACAGCAATATTAGTACCTTTAATGACTGACTGGTGGGCAAAGAAATATGGATGTCCACAACTTGAGTTGAAGAATCCATCAGGATCAGAAGTAAGTGCATAACTATATTTTAATATATAAATAAAATAAAAAGAAAAAAAGGAGCGATAACTATGATTAATGCATTAATAGTTGAAGAAAAAGATAATGTTATAGTAGCAATTGAACCTATAGCAAAAGGTTCTGAAGTTAACTACAAATTAAAAGATGGTACTGTAAAAACATTAACGGCACAACAAGATATCACAATATATCACAAGTTAGCAGCAGTGGATATTGCAAAAGGTACTCCAATTGTTAAATATGGGGAACATATAGGGGCTGCAGCAGTTGACATTAAAGCTGGAGAGCATGTTCATGAACATAATGTAGAAAGCGTTAGAGAAGAACTGTAAACAAGAAGAACTATAAACAAAATTTAAGGAGGAATTAATTATGAATTTCTATGGATATAAAAGACCAGATGGAAGAGTTGGAGTAAGAAACCACGTTTTAATTTTACCTGCAAGTGTATGTGCTTCAGACACAACAAGATTAGTTGCATCACAAGTTCAAGGAGCTGTAACATTTAACAACCAAAATGGTTGTTCACAGGTTGCTCCGGACCAACAATTCACAATGGATGTAATGGCTGGATTTGCAGCTAACCCTAATATTTATGGTACAGTAGTTATTTCCCTTGGATGTGAAAACTGCCAAATGGATTTAGTTGTTGAAGCGATCAAAGAAAGAACTAATAAGCCTATGAAAACTGTTATTATTCAAGAAGCAGGTGGAACACTTAAAGCAATGGAACAAGCCGTTCGTTATGCTAAAGAGATGGTAGAAGAAGCTAGTATGCAAAGAAGAGAAGAATTCCCAATATCTGAACTAATTGTTGGTACAGAATGTGGTGGATCAGACCCAACATCAGGACTTGCTTCTAATCCTGTAGTAGGAGAGCTTAGTGATAGATTAGTAGACTTAGGAGCAACATCTATATTAAGTGAAACAACTGAGTTTATAGGTGCAGAACATATCTTAGCAAGACGTGGAAAAACTAAAGAAATTAGTGATAGAATATATGAAATAGTTCATAGATACGAAAATGCACTTAGATTAGTTGGAGAAGAAGTTAGAGATGGTAACCCATCACCAGGAAATAAAGCAGGTGGATTAACAACTCTTGAAGAAAAATCTCTTGGATGTATCCATAAAGGTGGACATAGAGAAATAAGTGCTGTATATGATTATGCTAAACAAGTTGATGAAAAGGGATTAGTTATTATGGATACTCCAGGAAACGACCCATCATCAGTTGCAGGTATGATTGCAGGAGGAGCTCAAATAGTTGTATTTACAACTGGACGTGGTACTCCAACTGGTAACCCGATTGCACCAGTTATAAAAATTACAGGAAATAAAATTACTTATAAAAACATGGAAGACAATATGGATTTTGATGCAAGTGGTGTAATTTATGGAACTAAGACTTTAGAAGAATTAGGAGATGAATTACTAAATAAAGTTGTTGAAACAGCAAACGGTAAACTTTCAAAGGCAGAATCTCTTGGTTACAATGAGATAGCTATAGCTAGAGTTTGTAACTACGTTTAATAGATATATTTAAGTTTATATTAGGCTTGCATCTTTGCAGGCCTAATTATATGCAAGAAATGAGATAAGTTATAGAGTATAGAAAGGGGGGGCTTAACATGAAATTTATTTCTTTCAAAGAATCAGGAGAAGAAAAATTAGGAGTTTTATCTAAAGACGGTACTTTAGCAATAGAATTATCCAGTCTTAACCTAAGTAAGAACTTTTACGGTATGATTGATTTAGTAAACAATATTTCAGACTGTGATATGGATACAATCCGAAATATTATATTAGAAGATTCTGTAGATAATATTGTAACATATCCATTGAATAAAATAAGAGTCTGCGCACCAATAAAAAAGCCAATACACGATATTATTTGTGTAGGTGTAAATTATAAAGATCATTTAGAAGAGACTAAGGAAAGCTTTGATAAGAACAGTTTTACAGAACCTAAAAAGACTGTATATTTTTCAAAGAGAGTTACAGAAGCTATTGGTCCAGAGGATAAAATAATAAGTCACTCTGACCTTGATGAAGAGTTAGATTATGAAGTTGAACTAGCAGTTATTATTGGTAAAAGAGGAATAAATATTCCTAAGGATAAGGCCGAAGATTATATTTTCGGTTATACAATAATGAATGATATTTCAGCAAGAGCTCTACAACAGCAGCATCTTCAGTGGTATAGAGGAAAGAGCCTAGATACTTTCACAGCATTAGGACCTGTTGTAGTACATAAAAGTGAAATACCATTTCCAGTTGAATTGAATGTATGCAGTAGAGTAAATGGAGAATTAAGACAAAATTCTAATACTAAGCTTTTTTTAACAGACATTCCAAGCATAATTGCTGAAATTTCTAGTGGAATGACTTTAGAGCCGGGAGATATTATTGCTACAGGTACTCCATCAGGTGTTGGAATGGGATTTAAGCCACCACGATTTATGAAATCTGGAGATGTAGTTGAATGTGAGATTGAAAATATTGGGATATTGAAAAATATCGTTGAATAACAAAACGTATAATAAAAGGAGTGTATATATTATGACAGGAAAATGGTTAACCCCTGTGGTTACTGCATTTGATAAGGACGGAAACATTGACAGTGAAGCAAATAAAAATATCTACGATTTTCTAATTAAAGGTGGAGTAGATGGTTTAGTTATAATGGGCAGCACAGGTGAGTTCTTTACAATGACTATGGAACAAAAGAAGGAATTAATTAAGCTTGCAGTGGAGCATGTAAATAAGAGAACAAAGGTTTTTATAGGTACAAGCTGTATGTCTGCTGATGAAACTATTGAACTTTCTAATTATGCCAATGAAGTTGGAGCAGATGCTGTTATGGTTATAAGCCCATATTATTTTGCTCTATCTAACGAGAGTGTTGAACTTTTCTATGATAAAGTAGCAGAAGGAACAAAAGCAGATATTTATCTATACAATTTCCCAGCTAGAACTGGATATGATTTAACACCAGAAGTTACTTTAAATTTAGCAAGAAAGCACAAAAACATCGTTGGTTATAAAGATACAGTTACAGAAATGGGACACACAAGAGCACTTATAGAAACAATGCATAAAGAGTTCCCAGAATTTGAAGTTTATTCAGGATTTGATGAAAATTTTGCACACAATATACTTAGTGGTGGAGCTGGATGCATTGGGGGTCTTTCTAATTTTGCACCAGAAATATGCTCTGCATGGGTAAAGGCTATAAATGAAAAAGATTTTGATAAGGTTGCTGAAATTCAAAAGATTATTAATGAAATGATGGCAATTTACGATATTGGGACACCATTCATTCCTATTGTTAAGAAAGCCATGATGATAAGAGGAATTGAGATGCAGGATTACTGCACTGTCCCATTTATTCAGGCTAATGATGAACAAACAGCTAAGATTAAGACGTTAATGGAAAAATTAAACTTAATCTAAGAAGGTGAAATTATCATGGCCTTAAATTATACAGAAAACCTTGAAAAGGGAATTGAGTTATTGCAAAAAAGAGGAGCCTTTCTCACTGTAAAAGATGAAGATAGATTAAATACTATGACCATAGGTTGGGGAAGTGTAGGTTTTCAATGGAGAATACCTGTTTTCGCTGTACTTGTTAGGAAATCAAGGTATACCCATAATCTCATAGAAAATGCTACAGAATTTACAATAAGCATACCTTTTGAAGAGGAATTAAAGAAAAGTTTAGTATTTTGTGGTACAAAGTCAGGAAGAGATTTTGATAAATTTCAAGAATGTGACTTAAAGACTGAGGGCGGTAAAGAAGTAAGCACTCCGGTGATAGCAAACTGCGGACTTATATATGAATGTAAAATAATATATAAGCAAGATATGGATCCAAGCTTATTAGATGAAGATTTAGATAAGAATTGCTATCCAGATAAAGATTACCATACCATGTATTTTGGTAAAATTGTAGCTTGTTATATGAATAAATAGTTAATGGAAAAGCTCCAGCAAATATTTACTGGGGCTTTTTTATAAGTTGAACTTGAGTTTTTTTATATAATTATATTGCTTTATTATCTTCTTGCATGATTAAATCTTCCTCATTAACGAGGTTGCTATCTTGGTACTGAACTTTAATCGATTTTATATAGTCGTTCCTTTTCTGAAGATTAACCATTCCTCTCATGCAAACTGCAAGAAACATTGTTCCTATGATTAAAAACAGGAAGTTTTCCTTTTCAAATTTAAAGCTATAGAATTCGCTTATGAAATTATCTTTTTCTTTGCTGTGAATTTTATAGGAAAATAATATATTTTTTACTTTAGCTATATCATCTATACTTTGCTCATCTGAATAATTTTCAATAAAATCAATTAAACTATTATGATTAATAACTTTAACTGAGATATCAGTATTTCTTGATGAGTTACACACATCATTTTTGATTGCAATTACGTCAATAATTGGATATTTATAATTAATGATTTTTTCTAATACCTTTTTATAATTTCTACATTGTAAATCAAGGCTACTAACTCTAGTTTCTTCATTCATATTGTCTTTAATACAATTTTCTATAGAATCAACCAATATAGGATTAGATAAGGTTTTAACCTCAATATTAAATATAGCATTAGGGCTAATTACTATGTGATTGAAATGTTGTTCTAAGTTATCTACTTTTAGACTAATATCCTCAATAACTTTAAATTTTTCTTTATCTAAACATTGAAGAGCATATTTAACTTGCTTATCTATTCTTTTATTTGCTGCTCTAATTATTCTATCTTTATAAAAATCCTTAAGTATACTTATAATTTCGCCTGGCGTTTTGCTAGAGACAAAAACAGTTAAGCCTATTAATATAAGAGATACGGGAATAACCATCCACGGAGCATCGGGAGATAGATTACGACTAATAGATAGCCTAATGAGACATAATCCTGATACAATATATAAAAGACCTATAACTCTGTTAAATAGTCTTAAGGCAAAGGATTTCATTTAAACACTTCCTTCTTTATTTTGGTAAGTAACACATAATAATAATATTTTATACCTTTTTATGAAATTATATGTATATAGTTAATTTTACATTAATTTAAACAAAATTGATATCTTATTAAAATGTTACTGGATAGCTTTTTGATGAATTTCCATGTATGGAAGCATATATATAGTGGGAAAAGATAAAGTAATTATCTTACTCCCACTTTTAATTTGATTAAAAAATTTAGTTAGAATTTACAAATCTACTTAGTTTATAGATAAAAAATTAGCTGCAAAAGGATAGTGCCTTAACATTATAAGTCTAGATTCAAATTTAATGTATTGTTTTGCAAGATACTTAAAGTCTAATCTAGTGGCAGTGTCCATTAAGTAAGCGGATTTTGTAGAGCCCTCTTTTCGATTTTTGTTTAGCTCTTTAATTATTTCATCTGCTGTTTTTATACCTATTCCGTGGCCATAATAGGTTCCATTTCCTAGATCTATTGCGTTTTCCCCTTGCCATTCTGGAGTTTTTGGATTTACGTCAGGATTTTTAAAATATCTACAATCACCTGGGAAATAATCTATAACATTTGAATAGGTTGCAATTCCAAGGTCATCATCAAGGTTTTTCCAATTCATTAAGTATATGTGATCGAATAACTTATTAAAGAGATTTCTAGGAAGTATATCTAATAAAGCCTTGTAATATACAATAATTATAGCAGTAGAGCATTCTGTGCCGTACATGGAGCTATTCAAATAGATGTCCTCAATTGCAGTATAAGGCTCTACACCTCTTTTTAGCAAAAATCCTCCTTCAGAGGTTAGAGTCCAGTATTTTGGATTGCATTTAGCTTCCTTAAATACTCTGAATCTAAAATTGCTCTTATATAGATCCCTAGAAGCTTTAACAATACTTAGCCTTAAGTCTAGTTCAAATTTCAGTTCTTTTAGAGAATCAAATCTATACATTTGGTTACTGGAGGTCATGGTGTTTACAATTTTTTCTTCAAGGGGTTTTAAATTATACTCCTTATTTATGTCATCAGTGCTCATAATTTTATTGGAGATTATTAACATTATTATCCTCCTATATTAATTAAAAAACTATACATTAATATACTATGAAATAATTAGTAAGTTGCTAATTTTATTATTAAAAACAATATATAAGCCATTATTATTTTTTGTTATAATTTGACCAAATAGACTGCTAGGGGTATAATCATAATAGCTATAGTAATGATTACTGTTTAAAAAGATATAAAACATATAAGCGTTTGGTGATGATTATGGAATTATATAAGAAAAAGTTTTTATCAACTATAAACTATGTGTCTACATTTTTAAAGTGGATTTTAATAGCCTCAATAATTGGTTTAATTGGAGGAAGTATAGGAAGCTTGTTTCATGTGAGTGTTGAATTTGCTACAGGTTTTAGACAAAAGTACAATTGGCTAATTATGATTTTGCCCTTTGGTGGTATTATAATAGTTTGGCTCTACAAATTATGCAAGATGCCTGTAAACATAGGAACAAATCAGGTTATAGACTCTATACGCTCTGAGGAGAAAGTTCCTTTTGCTATGGCTCCACTTATCTTTGCAAGTACAGTGATAACTCATCTATTAGGTGGATCAGCAGGTAGGGAAGGGGCGGCACTGCAGCTAGGTGGAAGCATAGGTTCTCAAATAGGTAAGATTTTTCGTTTAGATGAAAAGGATATGCACCTGATTACACTTTGTGGAATGAGCAGTGTGTTTTCAGCATTGTTTGGAACACCTTTAACCGCCACATTTTTTGCAATGGAAGTTATTAGCGTAGGGGTAATTTATTATTCAAGCTTTGTACCTTGTCTTACATCTTCTATTGTAGCCTATACCCTTTCTTTATTATTTAATGTTACGCCTGTTCGATATAATTTAAAGGTTATACCTAAAGTATCTCTTCCTATTATAATGAAGATAATAGTAATATCAGTTCTTTGTGCAGGTGTAAGTGTAGTATTATGCATGATTATGCGCAATACTCATGAACTTATGAAAAAGAAATTTAAAAATGAGTTCCTTCGTATTGCCGTAGGAGGGGCGTTAATAATTGTCTTAACTTTTCTTGTTGGTTCCATGGATTATAATGGAGCAGGTATGGATATAATTTCAAGAGCAATAGCTGGAGAAGCAAGGCCTGAAGCTTTTCTTTTAAAAATAATTTTCACAGCTATTACTATTGGCACAGGTTTTAAGGGCGGAGAAATTGTACCAACCTTTTTTATAGGATCGACTTTTGGTTGTGTAGTTGGAGGACTTTTAGGAATTGATCCGGGATTTGGAGCTGCAATTGGTCTAGTTGCACTATTTTGTGGTGTAGTTAATAGTCCAATAGCTTCTGTTATTTTAAGCATTGAACTTTTTGGATCACGTGGAATTATATTATTTGCAATTGCTTGCAGTATTAGTTATATGATGTCTGGATATTACGGACTTTACAGCAGCCAAAAGATAATGTATTCTAAGCTTAAAGCTGAATTCATCAACATTAACGCAAAATAAAAACAAAGTCTATATCCTATTTAAATTAGTGATATACTAATGTAAGTGGGATATAGATTTTATTTTTTGTAAAATAAGAATTAACATAAGATAATGGATGGGAGGAGAACTATACATATGGGAAAATCTCTAGTTCTAGCCGAAAAGCCTTCTGTTGGAAGGGATATAGCTAGAGTTTTAAATTGCAGTAAAAATGGAAATGGATATTTGGAAGGTGAAAAGTATATAGTCACTTGGGCTTTGGGGCATTTAGTTACATTAGCTGATCCTGAAGTATATGATGAGAAATATAAATCATGGAGAATAGAAGACTTGCCAATACTTCCATCAAAGTTGAAGCTTGTTGTAATAAAACAAAGTGGAAAGCAATTTAATATAGTAAAGCAGCAGATGAACAGAAAAGATGTAGATAATATTATTATTGCAACAGATGCTGGTCGTGAGGGGGAGCTTGTTGCAAGGTGGATAATAGAAAAGGCTCATGTGAAAAAGCCTCTTAAACGTCTTTGGATTTCATCAGTTACTGATAAAGCTATTAAAGAAGGATTTAATAAATTAAGAAATGGAAAAGAGTATGAAAATCTTTACCATTCTGCTGTTGCTCGTGCTGAAGCAGATTGGCTTGTAGGAATTAATGCAACCCGTGCATTAACATGCAAATATAATGCTCAACTCTCTTGTGGAAGAGTTCAAACTCCAACTCTTGCTATAATTGCTAAAAGAGAAGAGGAGATAAAAAATTTTAAACCAAAAACCTATTATGGTGTAACTGCTGTAGCAGATAAATTTAAACTAGTATGGCAGGATAGTAAAACCAAAGACATTAAAACCTTTAATAGAGATAAATGCAGCAAAATAATAACTTCTATAAAAGGAAAAAATGCAGAGGTTGTAGAGGTAAAAAAGGTGAATAAAAAGGCCTTTTCGCCAAAGCTTTATGATTTGACGGAGCTTCAAAGGGATGCTAACAAGATATTTAATTATTCAGCAAAAGAAACTCTATCCATAATGCAGAAATTATATGAACATCATAAAGTGCTAACCTATCCAAGAACAGATTCAAGATATTTATCTTCAGACATAGTAGATACTTTAAAAGATAGGGTTAAAGCTTGCGGTGTTGGGCCTTATTCAAGGATAGCATCCAAAGTTTTAAGGACACCTATAAAGGGAAATAAATCTTTTGTAGATAATAGTAAAGTGTCAGATCACCATGCTATTATACCAACAGAGCAGAAAGTTTCTTTAAATTCATTAAATGATAAGGAAAGAAAGATATATGATTTAGTAGTTAAACGCTTCTTAGCAGTATTATATCCTCCTTTTGAGTATATACAAACCAGCATTTTAGCTAAAATAGGAGAAGAGAATTTTATTGCAAAGGGGAAAATCGTAACTTCTTTAGGATGGAAGGAAGTTTATGAAAATAACTTTGAAGATGAGTATGAGGATGATATTAAAGAGCAGATGCTGCCTGATATAAATAAAGGAGATATTCTAAAGATAAATGATATAATTGAAACAAAAGGGGAAACTAAGCCTCCAGCTCCTTTCAATGAAGCTGCACTTTTATCAGCTATGGAAAATCCAGCAAAGTATATGCAGATTGAAAGTGAAGCTTCAAGAAGAACTCTTGGAGAAACAGGAGGGCTTGGAACTGTAGCTACAAGGGCAGATATTATAGAAAAGCTATTTAATACATTTTTGATAGAAAAGAATGGCAAGAATATATTAATAACTTCAAAAGGAAAGCAGCTACTAGACTTAGTACCGGAAGATTTAAAATCACCAGAGCTAACTGCGGAATGGGAACAAAAGCTGAATGCTATATCAAAGGGTAAACTTGATAAAGAAAAGTTTATTGAGAATATGAGAGAATATGCAAAAAGTACGGTTATAGAAATAAAGCAAAGTGAGGAAAAGTTTAGACATGATAACCTTACAAGAACAAAATGCCCACAGTGCGGAAAGTATATGCTTGAGGTAAAGGGCAAGAAGGGAAAGATGCTCATATGTCAAGACAGGGAATGTGGTTATAGGAAGGGAGTTTCTAAAATAACCAATGCAAGGTGTCCTGAATGTCATAAGAGACTAGAGCTTCGTGGAGAAGGTGAAGGTCAAATCTTTGTATGCAGCTGCGGATATAGGGAAAAACTTTCTGCCTTTAACGAAAGAAAGAAGAATGAGAGCAATAAAGTATCAAAGAGAGAGGTTCAGAAATATTTAAAACAGCAGGAAAAGGAGAATGATGAACCATTTAATTCCGCACTTGCAGAGGCTTTGGCTAAGTTGAATTTAAAATAAATTGCTTAAGGCCATACTAGAGAATTAAGATATTATAATAGATCTTCATAAAATCTTCATAAGGATTTACTATAATATATTCAAGGTCTTACTTTTATTAGGAGGCAATGTATAATGAAAAACTTTATAAAAAATTATTTTAAAAAGAGCATAGAAAAAATGGCAAAAGAAAATGAAAAGGCTTTTGGAAGCACCAGCAAGCTGGATTGCTGCGGATTAAATAAGCCTAATGCTGGTACTAAGGGTGCTAATGTTAAAAATAAATAGATAATAGCTTTGGAGATTACTATAGGAAAAGGTTTCTATAGTAATTTTTACTTTTTGCCCTAATACTAGTGAAGTACGTTAAAGAATAAAAATGTTCACGTTAACATTTTTTTATTGTCTTTTTGAGAATAATTTATTATAATAAGGATATGGTTTATGTTAACGTGAACAATAACTTAAATTAAATTGAAGGTAGGGTGTTAATATAATGAAAAAGTTTATGGATGAAAATTTTCTACTATCTAATGATACAGCAATAAACTTATATCATAACTATGCTAAAGATATGCCGATAATCGACTATCATTGTCATCTTAATCCAAAAGAAATATTTGAAAATAAAAAGTTTAAAAATATAACTGAAGTTTGGTTGTATGGAGATCACTACAAATGGAGAGCTATGAGAAGTAATGGTATAGATGAAAAATACATTACTGGGGATTCCAGTGACTATGATAAATTTTTAGCATGGGCAAAGACAATGCCAATGACTATAGGAAATCCTTTATACCACTGGACTCACTTAGAACTTCAAAGATTTTTCGGAATATATGAAACTTTAAGTGAAAAGACTGCTCCTGCTATTTGGGAAAAGACAAATAAAATTCTTAATGAAGAAGGATTTGGAGCAAGAGATTTAATCAAAAAATCAAATGTTAAAGCTCTATGCACAACAGATGATCCTGTAGATTCTTTAGAATACCATATAAAGCTTAAAGAAGATAAAGACTTTGATGTAAAGGTTTTGCCAGCTTTTAGACCTGATAAAGGAATTAATATTGAAAAAGAAACTTTCCTTCCATGGGTGGAAAAACTTGCAGAAGTATCTGAAAAGAAAATTACTAACTATGATGAATTCTTGGAAGCTTTAAAATCAAGAGTAGCATTCTTCCATGAAGTTGGATGTAGAATATCAGACCATGGTTTAGACAGCGTAGTATATATTGAAGCTTCAAAAGAAGAAGTTAATGAAATATTTGTAAAAGCTCTAAAGGGAGAGACTATAAGCAAAGAAGAAGAAGCTAAATACAAAACATATACTTTACAATTCTTGGGAAAACTATATTCAGAGCTAGGATGGGCAATGCAGCTTCATATTGCAGCTATGAGAAATAATAATACAAAAATGTTTAGAAAATTAGGACCAGACACTGGATTTGATTCAATTAATGATGAACAAATAGCTTATGCTGTTTCTAGACTTTTAGATTCATTAGAAGTAGAAGATAAACTTCCAAAGACTATTTTATATACATTAAATCCAAAAGATAACTATGTTCTTGGTACTATGCTTGGAAATTTCCAAGGACCTGAAGCTCCAGGAAAGATACAATTTGGATCTGCTTGGTGGTTTAACGATAACAAAGAAGGTATGATAGAGCAGATGACAACATTAGCTAATCTTGGACTATTAAGCCGTTTTGTAGGAATGTTAACTGATTCTAGAAGCTTCTTATCTTATACAAGACATGAATACTTTAGAAGAATACTTTGTAATCTAATAGGACAATGGGTTGAAAATGGAGAGTTCCCAGCTGATATGGAGATATTAGGATCTATTGTTCAAGGAATATGTTATAACAACGCAAAAGATTATTTTAATCTATAGCAGCAGTAGTTATTGGATTATTACTAATTGCTGTGTATTAAATTATAATGCTACTTATAAAATGCAAGTATTTATATTTAGTAAATATAGGTACTTGCATTTTGTTTATAAGAATATATAAAGAGAGCTTGGGAGAAAATAGCTATAAATGTACAGCTATTAAAGGATAATAATATGGATATATATAGTTAAAAAGTCATTTATCAATAAAAGATACAAATGATTATGGTTAACGTGAACAAAATGTGATATTATTTAGGTGAGAATATTATAGTTAATATTTATCAAATAAAATTAAGAAGAAGGGTGTTAAATAATATAATATGGGTGTAACAATAAAAGATATAGCAAAATTAGCAAATGTATCACATACTACTGTTTCTAGGGCGCTTAATAACAGTCCGCTAATAAATGAAGAAACAAAAAATAGAATAAAAGCTATAGCTGAGCAGCTTAACTATGTTCCAAACTATAGTGCTAAAAGTTTAGTTTTGCGTAAATCCTACACTATAGGGTTGTTTTTTTCAAGCATAAGTGAAGGAACAACTCCAGTATTTTTCTATGAAATTGTAAGCGGCGTAAATAGCGTTATAGAAGAAAATTATAATTTGGTGGTCAGAGGAATTGATGATTATAAGGATCTTACACTTATTAATAATGAGAGATTTGATGGTATTGTATTAATGAGTCAAAGTGACAACGATAATGAATTCATCTACCATGTATGGCAAAAAAAGATACCATTAGTTGTTTTAAATAGAGAAATAGAAGGAAATTCTTTAATTAACATATTATCAGATGATACTGAGGGAGCTTATAAAGCGGTACGTTATATTATAGAAAATGGTCATAGAGATATAGCTATAATAGAAGGTGAAGAAAAGTTTAAGTCAGCTAAGATAAGAAAGGATGGATTTTTAAAAGCTCTTATTGATAATAAAATACCAGTTCAAAGTGAATATATGGTTAGAGGAAATTATGACATGAAAAGCGGATATGATGCCATGAAAAAGCTTTTAAGTCTACCTAAAGTTCCAACTGCTGTATTTTGTTCAAATGATGATATGGCAATAGGAGCCATTAAAGCTGCCTTTGAAAAAGGGCTTTCTATTCCAAAGGATATTTCAATTGTAGGTTTTGATGATATGGAGTTTTCTGAGTACACTACCCCAGCACTGACTACAGTAAAGAGACCTATGAAGGAAATAAGTATAATTGGAGCTAAAAAAGTAATTGACTTAATAGATAAGAAAGATTATATAGGTGAAAAAGTTTATATAAAAACAGAACTTATTATAAGGGATTCTGTAGCCAAACTAGAGTAATAAGTCTCAAAAGAATAGGAATTTAATCCTATTCTTCTTTTAATAAGTAGAGACTAAAATTTTGAGAAATGCATTGTTAACGTGTGCAATAAATGATATAATAACTACATAAAAGAAAAAATAATTAAAAAATTTTTCAATAATTTTGCACACGTTAACAAAAAATGGAGGAATGGCAAGATGGAATTAAACAAAGAAACATTTAAAGAATATAAACAATATCCAGAAAAGATTTTACAGTTTGGAGAAGGGAATTTCTTAAGAGCTTTTGTTGATTGGCAGATAGATAAGATGAATAAGGAAGCAGATTTTAATGGCAGCGTAGTAGTTGTACAGCCTATAGAATTTGGTTTAGTAGATAAGTTAAATAAACAAGATGGATTATATACACTTTACTTACAAGGAATAAAGGACGGCAAAGCTATTAGAGAGCATTCAGTCATAAATAGCATAAGTAGAGGAATAAATCCATATACGCAGTATGATGAATATCTTAAAGTTGCTGAAAATCCTGAATTAAGATTTATAATATCAAACACAACAGAAGCAGGAATAACTTTTGATGAAACTGATAAGCTAGAGGATAAGCCACAAAAGAGCTTCCCAGGAAAGTTAACTGCATTTTTATACAATAGATTTAAGGCATTTGGTGGAAGTAAGGAAAGTGGATTAATAATAATTCCATGTGAACTTATAGATAGAAATGGTGAAAAGCTTAAAAATATAATCATTAAATATGCTGAGTTTTGGAACTTAGAAGAAGAGTTTGTTACTTGGTTAAACAGTGCAAATACATTTTGCTGCAGTTTAGTAGATAGAATAGTGCCAGGATATCCAAAAGATAGAATAGATGAAATAACTAAAGAGTTAGGTTATGAAGATAACCTTGTAGATGTTGGAGAGCAATTCCATCTATGGGTAATTGAAGGACCAGAGTGGATAAAAAATGAATTCCCAGTAGAGAAAGCTGGACTTAATGTTAAGTTTGTTGATAATATGGCTCCTTATAGAACTAGAAAGGTTAGAATTTTAAATGGAGCACACACTGCTCTAGTGCCAGTATCTTATCTTTACGGATTAGAAACTGTAGGAGAATCTGTAGATCATGAGGTTATTGGAAAATTCGTAAGGGAAGTTATGTATGATGAAATAATTCCTACACTAGATCTTCCAGAAGATGAATTAAAATATTTTGCTGGTGCAGTACTTGAAAGATTCCAAAATCCCTTTGTTAAGCACTACCTAATGAGTATAGCATTAAACTCAATGTCAAAATTTGAAACTAGAGATTTACCTTCATTATTAGAATATGTAAATAGAAAAGGTGAACTTCCTAAGAAGTTAGTGTTCTCATTAGCTGCATTAATAGAATTCTATAAGGGTAAAAGAGGAGAAGAAGATATTAAGTTAGCAGATGATGATGATATTCTAGAATTATATAAAACTACATGGGGAAGCTGTGATGGTACAGAAGAAGGCTTAAGAAAGGTAGTTACTACAGTATTAGGTTATGAAAAGAATTGGAAGATAAACCTAAATGAGATTGAAGGCTTAACAGATGCAGTTGCTAATTATCTTATAAAGATTGAGAAACTTGGAATTAAAGAAGCATTAAAAGAAGTCATGTAGGAAGATGTATTAGAAGGTATTACTAGTATAAAAACAGGAGGTATCTCCATGAAAAGATTTATAAAGGTAAATGAAAAGGATAATTTAGTTGTAGCACTTGTAAACTTAAACAAAGGTGAAGTTATTGACATAGATGGAAAAAACATTGAGTTGAGAGAAGATGTTAATAGAGGACATAAAATTGCTATAGAGGAAATTAAGGTCGGTGAAAACATAGTTAAGTATGGGTTTCCTATAGGACATGCTACTCAAAATATTGTTGAAGGACAATGGATTCATACCCATAATACAAAAACCAATTTAGATGGCATAAAAGATTATGTTTTTAATCAAAAATTAATAGAAAATACATTTACAAATAACAACCTAACATTTAAAGGCTATAGAAGAGAAGACGGAAGGGTAGGTATAAGAAATGAACTTTGGATAGTACCTACAGTTGGATGTGTAAATGGTATGGCTGATAAAATGATTGAAAGGCTTAAGGAGGAATTAGGAGAGTTAAAAATAGATAACATTCTAGTGCTTAAGCATAATTATGGCTGTTCACAACTTGGGGATGATCATTTAGCTACAAGAACAATATTAGGTGACGTGGTAAAACATCCTAATGCAGGCGGCGTTTTGGTATTAGGACTTGGCTGTGAAAATAACAATATGTATGAATTCAAGGAATCTCTAGGTGAATTTAATGAAAAGAGAATAAAGTTCTTAGTAAGCCAAGAGGTTTCAGATGAGGTAGAAGAAGGAGTCAAATTACTAAAAGAGATTTATGAAAACATGAAAAATGATAAAAGAGAGGATGTACCATTATCTGAACTTAAGATAGGTTTGAAGTGTGGAGGTTCTGATGGGCTATCTGGAATTACTGCTAATCCATTAGTAGGTAAATTCTCAGATTTCTTAGTAGCACAAGGAGGAACAACAGTACTTACAGAGGTGCCTGAGATGTTTGGGGCAGAAACATTATTAATGGACAGGGCCCAAAATAGAGATGTGTTTGAGAAAACTGTTCATTTAATCAACGATTTTAAAGAATATTTTATGAAGTATGATCAACCAGTGTATGAAAATCCATCACCAGGAAACAAGGCAGGTGGCATAACAACTCTTGAAGATAAGTCTTTAGGATGTACACAAAAATCAGGCACATCTACTGTAGTAGACGTACTTAAATATGGTGAAAGACTTAAGAAAAAAGGATTAAATCTTTTAAATGCTCCAGGAAATGACTTAGTAGCAGCATCTGCTTTAGCAGCATCAGGCTGTCAAATGGTCTTATTTACTACTGGAAGAGGAACACCTTTTGGAAGCTTTGTTCCTACAATAAAAATATCAACAAATACCCAATTATATAAGTTAAAACCTCATTGGATTGATTTCAATGCAGGAACTTTAGTTGAAGATGAGTCATTTGAGACTTTATTAGAAAAATTTATTAACTATGTAATTGGAGTAGCTAGTGGAGAGTTATCAAATAACGAGAAGAATGATTTTAGAGAATTAGCTATATTTAAAAATGGTGTAACACTTTAAAGGCAGATATGATGAATATCTATCTGCTTATATATGTAATGTAATGTGAAACTTCTGTGGAAGTAAATTTATTTTAGGAGATTAGAAGGAGATAAATTATGAAGAGAATTGAAACTATACAAAAAATAGTGGAAGCGGGCGTTATAGCAGTAATAAGAGCAGAATCAAAAGAGGAAGGAATAAAGATTATAGAGGCAGTAAAAAAGGGTGGAATAAAAGCTTTAGAAATAACAATGACTGTACCTGGTGCAATAGATATTATAAAAGAAATATCAGATATATATAAAGATGAAGACTTAATTATAGGGGCAGGAACAGTACTAGATCCAGAAACAGCAAGAGCTTGTATACTTGCAGGAGCAAAATATATAGTAAGCCCTTATCTTGATGTAGAAACTGTTAAGCTATGTAATAGATATAGAGTTGCTATAATGCCAGGAATAATGACTGTAAAAGAAGCAGTTGAAGCTCTTGAGTATGGTGCTGAAATACTAAAGGTATTCCCGGGAAATGCTTACGGACCTTCAATTATAAGTTCCTTTAAAGGTCCTATACCACAAGGAAATTTCATGCCAACTGGTGGGGTTAACTTAAATAACGTAAAAGATTGGATAAAAGCAGGAGCTGTAGCAGTTGGTACAGGTTCAGATTTAACTAAGGGTGCAAAGACTGGAAATTATGAGTTAGTCACTGAAACAGCAGCTAAGTTTGTTGAAGAAGTAAGAAAAGCAAGAGAAAATAAAATTTT
Organism: Clostridium sp.; assembly: GCF_047777555.1. Lineage (GTDB taxonomy): Bacteria > Bacillota > Clostridia > Clostridiales > Clostridiaceae > Clostridium_H. The sequence continues at coordinate 49,335 of NZ_JBKEEV010000008.1, forward strand.
AGGGTAGGTGTAAGTACAAATGGAAGTGTTAACTTTTGGAGAATCTATGGTGATCTTTAACCCGGAGTCAAATGGGCCTTTAAGGTTTGTTCATAGTTTTAATAAGTCTGTAGGTGGGGCGGATTCTAATGTAGCTGTAGCACTTTCAAGACTTGGGCATAATGTTGGATGGTTTTCAAAATTAGGTAATGATGAATTTGGAAGGTTTATTCAAAACACTATCAGAGGTGAAGGAGTAGATGTTTCAAGAGTAAGATTTACCGATGAAGCAAATACAGGACTTCTTTTTAAAGAGAGATTTAGTACTGAGAATCCTAATGTGTACTATTATAGAAAGAATTCGGCAGCAAGTAAGTTATCTGTAGAGGATTTGGATTTAGAATATATAAAACAAGCTAAAATAATTCATATTACAGGTATAACTCCAGCTTTATCTGAAAGTACAAGAGATGTAGTGTTTAAGGTATTAAATATAGCAAAAGAAAATAGTATTACTGTTTCCTTTGACCCTAATATTAGATTAAAATTATGGACATTAGAGGAAGCAAGACCTGTGCTTTTAGAGATAGCGAAGATGTCAGATATAATTTTTCCTGGAGAATCAGAAGGAGAAATGCTTCTAGGCACTAGTGATGAGAAAGAAATAGCAAGTAAGTTCATAGAGATGGGATGCAAGATAGTTGCTGTTAAACTTGGAGCTAAAGGATGTTATGTAGCAGATAAAAATGAACAATCCTATGTAGCAGGATATAAGATTGAAAGAACTGTAGATACTGTTGGAGCAGGAGATGGCTTTGCTGCAGGATTCCTATCAGGGATATTAAGAGGTTTAAGTTTAAATGAATGCGGTAAGTACGGAAATGGAGTAGGAGCTATGGCTACTCTTGTACAAGGAGATATGGAGGGATTTCCTTATAGCGAACAGCTTATGGCATTTATGGGCAATAAGAAAGTTATAGACAGATAATGAAGTAAAACTTAAATAGTGACGTAATTAGATTTGATTTTATACAAATCTAATTACGCTTTAAGAAGTCTGCATTTAAATAATCAGGCTTCTTTTTAATATTCTATTTTTTACCCTTTAAATTTGTTTTTCTTACTGTTTTTTTATTAGAAATGTTATTTTTTCTAACAACATGATCTACAATTTTACCGTTATATACGTATTTTTCTTCTATTTTTATATTAAATATCTTTTTATACTTATTAATCAGTGGAAGTTCTTTCTCTGTAACTATTGAAATTGCTGTCCCTTCTTTTCCTGCTCTTCCAGTTCTTCCAACCCTGTGGAGATACTCTTTTGGATCTTCAGGCAAGTCTAAGTTGAAAATATGAGTAACATCTTTTATATCAAGCCCTCTAGCGGCTAAATCTGAAGCTACTAAAAGCTGAACTTTTCCACTTTTAAATCCTTCTAAAGCCTTTTGGCGTTCTTCTTTTACTGCAGAACCATAAATGCCGTCAGCTTTAAGCTTATGGTATTTAAGCTTTGAAGTAATCATATCAATTTCTTCGCTTTTATTTATAAATACAATAGCTTTCTTTGGATTTACTGCATTTACTAATTTTCTTAAAGTTTCAATTTTACCTCTTTGCTCTGATAAAATGTACATGTGAGCTATGTTTGGATTAACTGTTTCCTTATTTTCAATTTTTATTATCTCAGGATTTTTCATTAGATTTTTTGCTGCGGCTAAAGTTTTTTCATTTATAGTAGCTGAAAAGAGCATAAGCTGTCTATCTTTCATAGTTGTTTTGATAACATCTTTTACAGTACCTAAATTTTTATCATCGAGAAGTTTATCTCCTTCATCTATAACTATGGTTTTAATGGTATGAGCACTTATTTTTCTATCCTTTATAAGCTTTAATATTCTTCCACTAGAACCTACAATAATATGGGGCTTTTCTTTAAGCTTTTCTATTTGTCTCTTTATATTAGCTTCTCCAATTATAGGAGTAGAAGTTACAGGAACACCAGAGTTTAGTGATAGAGATTGAACTTGTCTATGTATTTGAACTGCAAGTTCGTGAGTTGGAGCTAATATTATGGCCTGCATCTCACGTTTAGAAGCATCTATCTTTTGGAATATAGGAAGTAGGTAGGCTAATGTCTTTCCGCTTCCTGTTTCAGATTGGCCTATTATATCCTTGTTTTCTAGTGATAAGGGTATTGCCTTTTCTTGTATAGATGTAGGATTTTCTATTCCTTCCTTTTTTAATCCTTCTATTAAATTTGAGTTTAATCCTAATTCATGAAATGATGTCATATGTAATGTCTCCTTTTTATTTATATCTGCTTAATTTTATACTTAGTATATATTTTTGTCAAACCAGTTCTTTGTATTCCTATGAAAAGTCTGTTAATATATAAAAAGCTAAGTTGATGGCTTTTGATGAAAAGTTATATAAGAATTGGGATAAAATAATTATGATTAAACTAAAAGATATGAGGTTAGTGATTATGGAGACAAAAGAGTTTAAAAAATTTAAATTAAGCAAAGAAATATTAGAAGCATTAGAGGTATTAGGATATAGTAAACCTTCAGAAGTGCAAGAAGAAGTATTACCTCTTGTTCTTAATAATGAGGATATTATAGTAAAATCAGAAACAGGGAGCGGTAAAACAGCAGCTTTTGGAATTCCACTTTGTGAAAACATAGAAATAGAAGAGAGAAGTCCGCAAGCTTTAATTTTGACTCCTACTAGAGAATTAGCACTGCAAATCAAGGAAGAAATTTCGAATATAGGCAGGCTAAAGAGGATTAGAGTTTCAGCCATCTTTGGTAAACAACCAATGGATATGCAGGTAAGAGAGTTAAAACAAAGGGTTCATGTAGTTGTTGGAACACCGGGTAGAACCTTTGATCATATAGAAAAAGGCAGCTTAGATATAAGTAAAATAAAGTACCTTGTCATAGACGAAGCGGATAAAATGCTGAATATGGGATTTATTGATCAGGTTGAGGTTATAGTAAAAAAGCTTCCAACTAATAGAGTGACTATGCTGTTTTCTGCAACTATAGATGATAAGATTAAAGAGCTTTGTGAAAAACATATGACTAATCCCAAAATGATAGAGATAAATTCCAAAAGCAATGCATCAGAAAGAATAGAACAAGTTTACTATGAAGTAGATGAAAGCGAAAAATTTAAGATTTTAAACAATATAATTTATACTGAAAGACCAGAAAGCTGTATTATATTTTGTGGAACTAAAGAAGTTGTGGATGATGTAGAATACAGAATGAGGAAGAAAGGATACTCTTGCCATAAGCTTCACGGCGGCATGGAACAAAAGGATAGATTAGATATTATGCAGAGATTCAAAAGAGGAGAATTTAAATTTTTAGTTGCTACAGATTTAGCAGCTAGGGGAATTCATATAGAAGGCATAACTCACATTATAAATTATGATACTCCAGTAGAGGCAGATAGTTATGTTCATAGGATTGGAAGAACAGGGCGTGCTGGTGCTAAAGGTAAGGCATTAACCTTTGTATTACCTAAAGAGAAAAAGTTATTAGAGAGTATTGAAGAATATGTAGGTTATAAAATAGCTAAAGGACAGCTTCCAAATGAAAAAGAAGTGGAAGAAGGAAGAAAAATTTTTAAAGAGGAAGGCAACAATAAGCCTAAGATAAAAAATGATAGGAGTGCTAAGCTTAATAAAGATATTACAAAACTTCATATAAATGCAGGCAAGAAAAAGAAAATACGTCCTGGAGATATTGTAGGAGCAATTACAAGCATTGAAGGAGTTTCAGCAGAGGATATAGGAATCATAGATGTCCAACCTAATTTTACCTATGTAGATATATTAAATAAAAAGGGTGGGAGAGTTTTAAGAGAACTTCAAAACACAAATATTAAAGGAAAAAAAGTTAAGGTTGAAAGAGCTGAAAAATAATGTTTACTATGCTATTGAATATTGATTGTAAGTATGTTAAACTTAATGAGTATTGGAGTTCTAGCAATAACAATACAAGATTTAATATGATTAATACCATTTCCCTTTTTAGGAATGTAATGGAGAGTCACTTTTAAATCTTAATTTCTAAAAAGGAGGAATGTTGAAATGGCAGATAAGACTATAGTATGTAAAGATTGTGGAAAAGAATTTTTATTCACTGAAGGCGAGCAAGCTTTCTACAAAGAAAAAGGATTTGAAAATGAGCCTCAAAGATGTCCAGATTGCAGAAGAGCAAGAAAGCAACAAAACAACAGAGGTTTCAGAAGATAGCAATGTATAATCCCTGTGAGATTTAATTCTCATAGGGGTTTTGTTTTTTACATAAAAGTAAAAGATGTATGGAAAAATAAATTGTATCATATGCTTTTTGACAAATACGGATAATATTTTCCATATTCAAAGCTGTATTATATCTTCTTATATAAATACAGCTCCTACTTATATAGCTCCTGCTTATGCGATAATTATAATGATATTATTTAAAAATTAGAAGGAAATGAAGTGCTATTTGTAGAATTTTTTAAATATAAAGATTGTAGAAGGGAGAACTATTACATATGGGTATAGTATTGAAAAAAGGACAAAAAATCGATTTAACAAAAGGAAATCCAAGTTTAACAAAGATTACTGTAGGATTAGGATGGGATACAAACGCATATGATGGAGGATATGACTTTGACTTAGATGCCAGCGTATTTATGGTTGGTAAATCTGGAAGAGTAGAGAATGATGAAGATTTCATATTCTATAATAATCTAAGACATCCATCAGGTTCAGTTGAACACACAGGGGATAATAGAACTGGTGAAGGTGATGGAGACGATGAAGCTATAAAGGTAGATCTAAAAAAGATTCCTGACTATATAGACAAAATAGCCTTTACAGTAACTATTTACGATGCTAAGGCGAGAAATCAAAATTTTGGACAGGTTTCTAATTCATATGTAAGAGTTGTTGACGAGAACAACGGAAGCGAAGTATTGAGATATGACTTAGGAGAAGACTTTAGCATAGAAACAGCTATAGTTGTTTGTGAAATATATAGATACAATGGGGAATGGAAATTTAATGCTATTGGATCAGGTTTTGAAGGTGGACTAGAAGCACTATGCAAAAATTATGGATTAAATGTATAATTAGGTCTAATATAGAAAAGCAGTACAGTGCATATATATGAAATTTAAAGCTGAGTATGTTTAGCAGATAAAATAATAGATTTCTCTCTCATTTAATTCAAGACGGGGAGAAATCTATTTGTTATATAAGGATTTAAATTGGGAGAGCGAAGTACATATTTTTTTGACTTGCCTAAAAAAGAAGTTATATATGCTAGACATAATGGAATAATAGGAATAGATACTAATCCATATGGTTTTGCTTTAATATATACTAAAAAGAAATAGGAGGTGTCGGTATGGGATTTAGATTTTATAAAAGAATAAAAATAATGCCTGGAGTATCATTAAACTTAAGCAAATCTGGTCCGTCACTATCTATAGGCCCTAAGGGTATGAAGCATACTATAGGACGAAAGGGAACAAGGACTACATTTAGCATACCAGGAACTGGAATTTATTATACTACTTCAAGGTCAAGAACTCGTAAGAAAAATACCAGCACTAATAATAGCCATAGACAGTCCATTCCAAATACTCAAAGTGGGTTCTTCTCTCAACTGTTTATGTCCGCAGAAGAGAAAAAATTCAACAGTGGATTAACTGCTTTTATTCAGGGAGACAACTTTACTGCGAAGAAAAACTTTTTAGATTCAAATAGTACCGATGGCTATTTTATGGCTGGATTTATTTCTTTAGGAGAGAAGAAATACTCTGAAGCAGAAGGATATTTTGATAAGTGCAGAGGAGCCATAAGCAGTCTGGGTAAAATTGCTAATAAGGTAAATGATAAGCTTGAGATACTTCTTGAGGTGACAGATTATATAGAGGCTCCTATAAGATTGGATAAAAGAGGACTTGCTCTATGCTGTGTAGAAGCCTATCAAAATCAGGGAAAGTATGAGAAGGCTCTAAAGATTTTAGAGGAAATTTGGAATGACAATCCTAGTGACAAGATAGTGTGCCTTTCTTTAATAGATCTAGTAGCAGTTGCAGATGAAGCCACTGCACAAATACTAAAGGAGATTGTAGAGATTACAAAGGATGTAGAAAATGACACACCTATAGATACTAATATACTTTATCTAAGAAGCTATGCCTTATATAGATTAGATTTAGTAACAGCAGCTGTAGAGGAACTATCAAAGCTTATTAGAAAGAAAAAAGATAGACCAGAAGAGCTGATATTGGATATTAGATATTTAAGAGGTCAAATGTATGAGGAGCTTGGCGAGAAAGCAAAAGCAAAAAAAGACTATGAATTCATATTTGCACAAGAACCAGAATACCAAGACATTCAAGAAAAGCTTGGCCTTTTTTAAATGGAGCTGATTATTGGTTATTGATTATTGATTACTAAAAAGATGGGGGAAAAACAGATGGCAATAGAATTAAAAAAGGTGGAGAAAAATAAGTTAAAATTTTAACAAATTTGTTGACAAGCATATCTTAAAGAGAATACAATATACTTAATAGAGTTCAAACATTTAGAGAGCAATCTTTAAGTGTTTGTTCATGAATTAATCCATACCTAACAGAAAAGAGCACTCTAATCTGAAAGGAAGAAAATTTGTAGACAAGTTGTAACTTTGGAGGTTCCAAGGTTTTACTTATCATGTGAATTAAACTTTCCTTTCGAGGAAAGTTTTTTTATTCTTACTTAAAAGAAGGGAGTACTTTTAATGAAAAAAATTGCTGTTATAAGCGCTATTTTAGAAGAACCTAAGCAATGCCAAAAAGAATTTAACGAAATAGTATCTTCTTTTAAAGGAATTATCAAAGGAAGAATGGGAATTCCATTTCAAGAACAAGGTATGGCAGTAATATGCATTACTGTAGTTGGAGAATTAAATGAAATAAACAGTCTTACTGGAAAGTTAGGCAATATTCCTAATGTAACAGTTAAAACTTCAATATCAAAGAAAGAGCTGTAAACCTATGAAAAAACTAATTGATAAGCTATATAAACAAAACAATTTAAATAGAGAAGAGCTTTTGAATTTACTAGAAAGCATGAATAAAGAAGATGTGGATTATTTAATAAGTAAATCCCATGAAACCAGAATGAAGCATTATGGAAATAAAGTATATCCGAGAGGGCTTATTGAGTTTACTAACTATTGTAAAAATAATTGTGTTTATTGCGGCATTAGAGGACTAAATAAAAATGCAGATAGGTATAGATTATCTTTAGAAGAAATTTTAAGTGCTTGTGAAGAAGGAAATAGATTAGGATATAAAACTTTCGTTCTTCAAGGTGGAGAGGATACTTTTTTTACAGATGACAAGATTGTAGAGATAATAAAAGAAATAAAAAATAGGTTTCCAGATACTGCTGTAACTCTTTCAATAGGAGAAAAATCCTATGAATCCTATAAAAGATATTATGATGCTGGAGCAGATAGGTATCTTTTAAGACATGAAACAGCTACAAAAGAGCTTTATGAAAAACTTCATCCTGGTATGAGCTTTGAAAATAGAAGAAGGTGTTTGAGAGACTTAAAAGACATTGGATACCAAGTAGGAGCTGGATTTATGGTTGGACTTCCCGGACAAAGTAATGAGGATTATGTAAATGACCTTTTGTTTTTAAAGAAACTAGAACCAGAAATGGTGGGAATAGGACCATTTATACCACAAAAGGATACTCCTCTTGCTAATGAAAGCAGGGGAACAGTAGAAACAACTGTAATAATGCTGGCTATAGTAAGATTACTTTTACCTGAGGTTCTTTTGCCTGCTACAACTGCTCTTGGAACCATAGACCCTTTAGGAAGAGAAAAGGGATTAAAGGCTGGGGCAAATGTGGTAATGCCAAATCTATCTCCTACAGAGGTTAGAAAAAAATATGCCTTATATGACGGCAAAATATGTACAGGAGATGAAGCTGCTGAGTGCAGGATGTGCATAGAAGGAAGAATAAAGAGAGCAGGATTTGCTCTTGAAATGTCTCGAGGAGACAATAAATTATGGAGGAGAAGATAATATGTTTATAGATCAAGAGTATATAGAAAATTTATTAGATGAGGCTAAAAGTGCAACTAGAGAAGATATACAGGAAGTTCTAAATAGAGCCAAAGAAAAGAAGGGCTTATCCCATAAAGATATTGCAGTTCTTCTTCAAACAGAAGATGAAGAGCAACTAAAGGAAATGTATAAAATAGCAGGAGATATTAAAAAGTCTATATATGGAAACAGAATTGTTTTGTTTGCACCTCTTTATGTAAGTGATTACTGTGTTAACAACTGCGTTTATTGTGGTTATAAGAAAAATAATAAATTTCCAAGAAGAAAGCTTACAAGAGAAGAGATTCAACAAGAAGTTAAAATTCTTGAAAAGATGGGACATAAAAGGCTGGCACTAGAGGCAGGAGAGGATCCTGAAAATTGTCCTATTGATTATATACTTGATGCTATAGACGCAGTATACAGCACTCAAAATGATAATGGAGTCATAAGAAGAATAAATGTAAATATAGCAGCAACTACTGTTGAAAACTACAGAAAGTTAAAGGAAGCTAAAATAGGAACTTATATATTGTTCCAAGAAACATATCATAAGCCAACTTATGATAGAATGCATCCTAACAGCATTAAAGGAGATTATGAATATCATTTAACTGCCTTTGATAGAGCTATGGAAGGCGGTATTAATGACGTAGGTGGAGGGGTTCTATTTGGACTTGCAGATCCTAAGTTTGAAGTTTTAGGACTAATGATTCATAATGAGCACCTTGAAGAAAAATATGGTGTAGGATTCCACACAATATCCTTCCCTAGATTAAGAAAAGCTGAAGGAAATGATTTGAATAAGTTTCCTTATTTAGTTAGCGATGATATGTTTAAGAAAATCGTAGCTATTACTCGTATAGCTGTACCTTTTACTGGCATTATAATGTCTACAAGGGAGTCTGCAGAGATGAGAAGGGAGCTTTTAAGATATGGAGTTTCTCAAATAAGTGCTGGTTCAAGTACAGGTGTAGGTGGATACAAAGAACGTGAAAATGGTGAGAAGGATGTAGACCAATTTGAGCTTGCCGATCATAGAACTCCTATAGAAATTTTGAAAGAACTAATTTCTGATAAATATATACCAAGCTACTGTACTGCTTGCTATAGAAAGGGCAGAACTGGGGATAGATTTATGAGTCTTGCAAAGACAGGACAGATTCAAAATGTATGTACTCCAAATGCACTTATGACATTAATGGAATTTTTAATGGATTACAGCGATGAAGAACTTCATGAAAAAGGTGAAGCCTTAATCAAAGAAGAGTTAGAGAAGATTGAAAGAGAAGATATTAGAAACTTAGTAAGAAATAATATAGAAAGAATAAAGAATGGAGAAAGAGATTTGTATTTATAGGAGGAAATATGAATAATACACCTAATGCAAACAGAAAGCACATAGCTATATACGGTAAAACTAATTCAGGAAAATCTTCTTTATTAAATGCTATTATAGGGCAGGATATTTCCCTAGTATCTTCTATAAAAGGAACTACAACTGACCCTGTAAGCAAAGCTATGGAACTCATTCCATTTGGACCTGTTTTGTTTATAGATACAGCAGGTCTTGATGACAAGGGTGAGCTTGGAGGGCTTAGAATAAAAAGAAGTCTAAAAACTCTCCAAAAAACTGATTTTGCTATATATGTTGTGGATATAAATGACATATGTGAAGAAAATTACAAAGAAGCTGTGGATAACTTTAAAAAGTATAAAATACCTCACATGGTCGTAGTAAATAAAATAGATAAAGCAGATGAAAATTCAATAAACTCTGCAAAAGAAAAATTTAAGAATGCTATTTTTGTGTCTGCTAAGGAAGAAAAAAATATAATTGAATTAAAAGATGAGTTAATAAGAAGACTTCAAAATGAAGAGGAAGATGAAACCTTAATAGGAGATATTGTTCCATACAATGGAAAAGTAATTATGGTAGTACCAATAGACTCTGAAGCTCCAAAAGGAAGGCTTATCTTGCCGCAGGTTCAGCTTATCCGTGACTGCTTGGATCATGGAATAAAAAGCTATGTAGTAAGGGACACTGAGCTTGAATCTGCACTGCAGGATATTAAGGATGTGGATTTAGTTGTAACGGACTCTCAGGCTTTTAAAAAGGTGAGTCAAATTGTTCCTGAAGATATTAACTTAACCAGCTTTTCAATACTCTTTGCAAAACAAAAGGGAGACTTAAAAGCCTTTATGGAGGGAATATCTAAAATAAAGGAACTGAATGAAAACTCTAAAATCCTTATAACCGAAAGCTGTACTCATAATACTTCTCATGAAGATATAGGAAGAGTTAAAATCCCTAAATTGTTAAATAAGCATGTAGGAAAAGAGCTTAACTATGAGTTTAAAATGGGACATGATTTTCCAGAGGATATTGAAAAATATGACCTAGTAATTCACTGTGGAGCATGTATGGTGAATAAAAAGACGGTGCAAACAAGGATAGATATGTGCCAAGAGAAAAATGTAAAGATAGTAAACTATGGAATGATACTGGCATATCTTACAGGAATTCTGCCTAGATCTCTTAAAGTGTTTGATATATAGACCTGAAGGTACTAGAAGCTGGGTACTATATGATGTATAAGAAAAGCCCCTAGTCTTTAGTTACTGATCCATATTTTATGGGTTAGTGATTATGGCTAGTGGCTAATTTTTTAAAAAGTCTATTGACATTAACGCAGCGTAAAGGTGTAGAGTAATATTGTAAGGAGGTGAGTGCGTGGAATATACAGTGCAAAAGCTAGCTAAATTAGCAGGTGTTAGCCCAAGAACTCTTAGATATTATGATGAAATAGGAATTCTTAAGCCGGCAAGAATTAATTCATCTGGATATCGCATTTATGGGCAGGCAGAAGTAGATAAATTACAGCAAATACTATTCTATAGAGAGTTAGGTGTAGGACTAGATAAAATAAAGAAAATATTAAATTCACCTTCCTTTGATGCAGCAAAGGCACTGAGAGAGCACCGCATAAAACTCCTTGAAAAAAGAGAGCAGCTTGATTTATTGATTGCTAATGTGGAAAAGACGATAGCTCTAAGTGAAGGGAGAATTAAAATGAGTAATAAAGAAAAATTTGAAGGCTTCAAGAAAAAGATGATAGATGAAAACGAGAAAAAATATGGTAAAGAAATTCGCCAAAAGTATGGTGAAGACACTGTTAATAAGTCAAATGCAAAATTAATGAACATGACAGAGGAGCAATATGAGGAATTTGAAAAATTAGGAGCATTGTTAAATGAAACCTTAAAGGAAGCCTTTGCAATTGGTGATCCAGCTGGGGAACTTGCTCAAAAAGCTGCCGACTTGCACAAGCAGTGGTTGTGTTATACTTGGCCTAGCTACAGCAAAGAAGCTCATGCTGGTGTGGCTCAGATGTATGTTGATGATGAAAGATTTACAGCATACTACGATAAAGAACAACCAGGAATGGCAGAGTTTTTAAGAGATGCCATTTTCATATATACAGGAATGAAAAAATAATATTTTTTTAGCATATTATTTAATCAGAGGAGGTGTCAAAATAATGGCACCTCCTTTGTCAGTATAGCTATATGGTAATAATTGTATAATTTTACTTTTATTTGATAAAGAAAATGATAAGTAATATCGATTATAAAATATATTAGAAAACTGAATAGTATAAATCTTAAACATATTATGAAGTAGTTAAGGGGGTTATAATCATGTTTAAAAATGTATACATAAGAGGAGTAGGAAGTTATCATCCTAGAAGAATAGTTAATAATCAACATTATATTAATCATTTTAAAAAATATGGATTAGAAAAGCATGTAATGGGACTCATGAAAAAGCTTGGAAGAAATTTAAGGACTTTAGCAGGGGAAAATGAGAATAGTATAACTATGGGTTTTGAAGCTGCTAAAGTTGCTCTTTCAAATGCTGGGTTAACATCATTGGATATTGATGCTATAATAGCAGCTTCTGACACTCCAGAATACTTAACTCCATGTTGTGCATTAATATTAAAAAATAAGTTAAAAGCTGATAATGTTACTAATGTATTTGATGTAAACAATGACTGTGTAGGTATGCTTACAGCAATAGATATTGCATCAAAGTATTTAAAAACTGATAAGAAATATAAAAGAATCTTAGTCGTTGGATCTTTACTAATAAGTCCTTTTGCTCGTGAAGATGATATGGTTGTTTATTCATGTATTGCAGATGGTGCTGCAGCTGTCATATTAGAAGTAAAGGAAGAAAATGAAGAGAGAGGGCTATTAGGTTCTAGAGTATTTACAGACGATGCATATAATAAAACCATTAGATTTCCTGCATGTGGACTATCTAATATTCTAAACACCGCTAAAGTACATGATAAAAAAATGAAATGGAATCCATTTGATTTTGGCTTTCTTTCAGACAAATGGACGGAATTAATAACTAAATTATTAAAAGAGAATGAATATGAGCCAAAGGATGTTTCTCATTATTTTATGTCTCAGTTTTCTAAAGCAGATATAGAATTAACATTAAAAAAGCTGGGAGCTTCTTTAAGTCAAGCAACATTTGTTGGTGATAAATATGGTTACACTGGATGTGCAAGTCCAATTATGGCTCTAGATGATAAATTAAAAAGAGAGAGATTTAATAAAGATGATATTTTAATATTTTGTTCAGTGGCAGGCGGATATATAATGACTGCATTACTATATAAGTGTTAAGAGAGTTAATAAATATAAAAGAAGTCATAGTATATATGATTTCAAATAAGGAGATGAGATGATTGGAGGATAATAATGTAAGCATTGTACGTAAATATCAAAAAAGAACTTTAAAACTTGTAGTAATTATTTATAAGATTAGTGTTATATTGGCAGCATTGGCATTTTTATCAATGAAGTTTTTTGGATTATATGACGAGGTGAAATGGAGTCATATTGGAACATTCATAGGATTAGTGATAGTAGAACTAGCAATATTTAGAGTTATTTATAAACTAATATCAGAAAGTGGTAACAGCTGGATAAAACAATTAAATAGACTTAAGCGAATTATACTAATAGTATCATATGTTAATTATTTGTATATTACATTAATGATTCCATCGAGAGAATTATGGGTAAGTGTTTTCTACTTTATAATATTAGGTGCATTACTTTTAGATACTAAAATAAATATTGCATCTATAATAATAAGCATACTTTGTCAATTTATTATCTTTAATTTTAATTCTTCAGTTTGGCCAGATAAAGAGGTAATTATAAGAGAACTGATTATAAGAGGTATAGTTATAACTCTTGTTTCTACTGGAATCTTTATTTTCACATTCTTTTCATCTAAGCTGCTTAAAGAAGTAGAAGTCAATGAAAGAATGCTTAAAGAAAAAAATGATAAAATTTCTAACTTATTTAATCAAATAGCTGAGTTTGCAAATACATTATTAAATTCCAGTGATTCATTATCCACTATGATTGAACAACAATCTAGTTCAATTCAAGAAATTGCTAGCAGCAGTCAAAAAATTAGTATAGATGCATCAGAAATGCTGGATAAGTCATATAAAAGCAAAGATAGTTTACAGAAATTATTAGATATAAACAAAATTGTGTCTTCAAAAATAAAAGAGACTAAAGATGTATCTATAAATTTAGTTAATGTTTCTAACAATAATGAAGAATCCTTAAGAAATGTATTAGATATTATGAAAAGTATAATAGACAGTATAGAAACAACTTATAATGCCACAAGAATTCTAGAAGAGAAGTCAGTACAAATGGATGAGGTTTTATCAGTTATAGGCAGTATTTCGGAGGAAACAAATCTATTAGCGTTAAATGCTAGTATTGAAGCTGCAAGAGCTGGTGAAGCAGGTAAGGGATTCGCTGTTGTTGCCAGTGAAGTTAGCAGGCTTGCGGATAGTAGTAAAGACTCATTAAAGGATATAAGCATCATAGTTAACGAATTTAAACAAGAAATAAACCAAGTCCAGAACTTAATGGAAGATAATAATGACAAAATAAGTGTGGGAAATAGATTTTTAAATGAAACAGTTTCTAATGTAATGAAGATGATTGAGGATTTAAAACTATCTGGAAAAAATATAGATGAAGTTAATGAATTAATGACTTCTTTACTTAAAGAAACAGAGAATATAGTGATTTTTAATTCTGATGTGGTTGAAAAAACACAAAGCACTATAAATATGTTTAGTATGGTAACTGATTCAGTAAGTGAACATGCTGCTACAAGTGAAGAAATAGCAACCAGTGCTGAAGAATTAAAAAATACATCCGTTGAAATGAGTAAATTGATTGAGTAAATAGTAGATTATAAAAAAATATATAAAAAGTAAATCCTTAAGTTGACAGCATTACGATCAGCTTATATAATTTATACTGAAATTAAATAAAATAAATTTAAAGAAAGGCAAGGTATTGGCAGAAATGAGAACATTATAATTCACTTATGTTTAGTTTTTTAATTTAAAATAAAAGTTTAAATAAGGCCCTAAGGAAGGCTTTATTGTCATGCACTTTATTTTGAATTTTGTGAGCGGATAGTGTTCTTATAACTGTTGGTAGTTTGTCTATACAACATAGATTAACGTTAGAAATATTTTACAACAATTTTTAATATTGAACCTTTCGTATGAGATTTTCATTTAGGAAAGCTTCACTACGCAAAGAAGCTCCAATGCTAGTTCAACCTTTTCCACAATGCAAATCTCATACTCCAGTTCAATATTAGAAATATTATTCATAATTATATAATTTTTTAAAGTAAAATATTTCTAAGTGTAAGCGCTTTGGCGCCTACACTTAATAAAAATGCTACGCATTTTTATTAAAATGTGACACTATCCTCTCCCAATTACAAGGAGGGGATTTTTTATGCTATTAATGGAGTGCAGTAACATTAAAAAGTATTTTGGTGATAGGCTGATATTAGATGTGAAAAATTTGAAAGTTTATTCAGAGGATAGAATAGGAATTGTAGGTGTGAATGGGGTAGGTAAAACTACTTTGATTAATATAATGTGCCAAAGATTAGAACCTGACGAAGGATGGGTTAAGTTGTATGGGAGGCATTCATATATATCTCAGCTAGAAGGACCTGAAAGCATGAATATTAGTAGCGAAATGGCTTCTAAATTTGGCATTGAAAGTATTTGGGATGAGAATATGAGTGGAGGAGAAAAGACTAGGTTTAAGCTAGCTCATGCTTTAAGTCAAGATACTCTGCTGCTGTTTGCAGATGAACCAACTAGCAATATGGATATAGAAGGCATTGAACTTATGGAAAAAAGCTTTCAGGAGTATAAAGGCGCGCTGGTTCTTATATCCCATGATAGGAGCTTTTTAGATAAGTTGTGTAACAAGATTTTAGAGATAGAAGATGGCGAAATAAAAATATATAGTGGCAATTATAGTGATTATACTGCTCAAAAGGCTAGAGAAATGGAAAGAGCTGAATTTGAGTATGAGGAATATATAAAAGAAAAAAAGCGGCTCCAAGGAGTTATTGATAATACTAAGGACAAAATAAAGAGTATTAAAAGACCTCCTAAGAGAATGGGAAATTCCGAAGCCAGACTTCATAAGATGGGAGGGCAAAAGGCAAAGGCAAACCTTGAAAGGTCAGTTAAGAATATTGAAAAAAGGATAGAACATCTTGAAGTCAAGGAAAAACCTAAGAACCAAGAGATTATAAAGCTAGATATTAAAGATTCAAATAAGCTTCACAGTAAAGTAATTATAGAAGGTAAAAGTATAACTAAGAGATTTGGCAAAAAAGTCATATTTGATAATGCAGAGTTTAGTATATATAATAATTCAAAGGTTGCATTAATAGGTCCTAATGGGTGTGGAAAAAGCACATTGATTAAAATGATAATGGACAATGATGACTCTATAAAGGTTGCTAAAGGAGCAAAGATAGGGTACTTTAGTCAAGATATGAGTATTTTGAATGAAGAATTAACTATAATAGAAAATGTAATGGAAAGCAGTATGTATGATGAAACTTTTGCTAGAATATTATTAGCAAGATTATTGTTCAAGAAAGAAGATATTTACAAGAAAATAAGCGTGCTGAGTGGAGGAGAGAGAGTTAAAATATCCTTTGCAAAAATGCTATTACAGGATGTAAATTTGCTTATATTAGATGAACCCACTAATTATATGGATATAAATTCTCTTGAAGTAGTAGAGAATGTGTTAAAGGATTATGATAATACCATATTGTTTGTTTCACATGACAGAAGGTTTGTAGATTCTGTTGCAGATAACATAATGACCATAGAGAATCATAAAATAAAGATTTTTAAAGGAAGCTATAAAGAGTATTTGGACAGAAAAAATAAATGCATAGATGATGATAAAGAAGAAATTCAAAAGCAAGTTCTTATACTACAAAATCGCCTTTCAGAAGTTATAGGAAGGCTATCTATGCCATCAAAGAAGGACGATGTAAAAGCCTTAGATAAGGAGTATTATGAAATATTAGATAAACTAAAGAGGCTGAAGAGCCTTATTAAAATCCATGATTTGGATATATAGTTATAAAACAATTTAATAGACTTATAGAAATTGGAGGAAATATTTAATATATGAATAAGGATTGGAAAAGGAACACGATTTTTAGCTATATTCTTTTTAAAAGGTTATAATGCTATGTGGATGATTTTTGTAGTGTTAGCTATAAGAGCCTTGGGGGGAGGAGTTCAAACTCCTGCCATAGGTGCTTTTCTTCCTCAAATTGTGCCAGAGGATAGGCTTACTAAAGTGAACGCAACAAACAGCAGTATACAATCATTGATTATGCTGATTTCTCCTATGCTTAGTGGTGCACTATTGAATATGGCTAGCATAGAGACAATATTTTTTATTGATGTTATTACAGCGGCTATAGCAGTTTCTATATTGCTTATATTTTTGAATGTGCCAGTTCATGCAAAAGCTTTGAATAAGCAAGCAACCAGCTATTTCAGTGATATGCATGAAGGTTGTATTTATATCAAAAATCACGATTACGTTAAGAGATTTTTCTTGTTTTGCGCAATTTTTAACATATTAGTATCACC
This sequence comes from Clostridium sp., assembly GCF_047777555.1. Taxonomy (GTDB): domain Bacteria; phylum Bacillota; class Clostridia; order Clostridiales; family Clostridiaceae; genus Clostridium_H. Next base: position 66,497 of record NZ_JBKEEV010000008.1, read on the forward strand.
AGCAGCCTTTTTGACACCTCTACAGGTTACACGCAGCTTTGGAGATGATGTTTGGAGGTTAACAGCAATTGAAATGACTTTTTCTATTGGCATGATGGTGGGAGGTGTAGTCATGGCTTCTTGGGGTGGTTTCAAAAACAGAATTCATACAATGGTACTATCAAGCTTTGTTATTGGAATATGTACCTTTGCTCTTGGAGTTGTTTCTAACTTTTGGATTTACCTCAGCTTTATGATACTATTTGGGATTATTATGCCGATTTTTAATACACCAGCAACTGTTTTACTGCAAGAGAAAGTAGAAGAAAATTTTTTAGGTAGAGTATTTAGTGTTTTAGGAATGATATCAAGTATTATGATGCCATTAGGTATGCTTGTTTTTGGACCACTAGCCGACATAATTAAAATAGAATGGCTGCTTATAGGAACTGGTTTGTTATTATTTGCTCAAGGCTTTTTTATGTTAAGCAGTAAAGTGCTGATTGAGGCTGGAAAACCAGCTTCAGAGTAGCCCCATTTATATTATGTAGCAAAAGACGCCTTCAAGTCATAGTATATGTAAGAATAATAGATAGAGAAAGGAAAAGTTTATATGAGATGTAATTATTATAGGCAGTGTCCTGTAAATCATTACCCTTATATTATACAACCTGGTGATACTCTTATTAGTATTGCATATAGACTTGAAGTTAGCGTCTCAAGAATACTAGCATCAAATCCTGGAATAGATCCATACAATCTTAGAATTGGGCAAGTTATATGTATACCAGCTTGTCCTCCAAATCATACTGCCATAATAATACAGCCGGGGGATACCCTTTATAAAATAGCACAAGAGTATAATGTTACTATCGCAAGTATCTTAGAAGCAAATCCAAGTATTGATCCCAACTATTTAAGAGTAGGTCAGCGTATATGCATACCATCAGCTTGTGCTTGGTGAAAGTCTGAGTAGGTGTTGTAAAGATATTTAGGTAGTGAGGCGATGTTAATATCTAGTTAAATTTCAAATTTTCATGTATAATAATTACTATATATTATAGTAAAAGGGGGGATATGTAATGTATGAATTTAAAGAAGAATATAAAACTGGAATAGATTTTATTGATGAACAGCATAGAGTTCTTTTTGAAATAGCTGATAAAACTTATAATTTATTAAAAAATGAGCTTATAACCGATAAATATGATAAAATAGTGACTTTAATAGAAGAACTTCAACAATATGCGAAATTTCATTTTACATCTGAAGAAGAATACATGAAAAGCATTAATTATAAAAGAATGTTTACTCAAAAGATTGCACATGACGCATTCATAAAGAAAATTAATGATATAGATTTTTCAAAGATTGATGAAAATCAAGATCAATATATAATTAGCATACTGCAATTTCTGAATGATTGGTTAGTAGAACATATATTTAAAAGTGACAAGCTTATAGGAAAATAATTTAAAAGGACCCATCAGTTTTGATGGGTCCTTTTATTGTCATATAATTATATTTAAAAAAGTATATTGACAGTCATAGTACTTTGACGTATATTATAGGTGTGGATAAGAAATAAATAAAAATATGAATGAGAAGCAATATAGAAGGGAGCAAGTTAAGTGAATGGAAAGATTTCGTCAGATCTGCTTAGGGGACATACCGACACTATAGTTCTGGGAATATTGATGGAAGGTGACAGCTATGGTTATGAGATATACAAGAAAATAATTGAAAAAAGTGAAGGAGCTTATGAACTAAAAGAAGCTACACTGTATTCCAGTTATAGAAGACTAGAACAAGATGGAAGCATAACATCTTATTGGGGAGATGAAACTCAGGGTGGAAGAAGAAAATACTATAAAATAACACCTCATGGTAAGAAAGTATATACTCTCAATAAGCAGGAATGGGAGTTTGCTAAAAAGATAATAGATAAATTATTGTAAAAGGAGAGGATTAAAGTGAAAGAAAGAATAAAAAAATATGTGGATAATTTGTTCGCAGATATATATGATACAAAGCAGTTAAGAGAATTAAAAGAAGAAATAAGTGCTAACTTGCTAGAAAAGATAAATGATTTACGTGCAAGTGGAATGAAAGAAGATGAGGCATTTAATGAAGCGGTTTCAAGTTTAGGCAATATGGATGAATTAGTTGAAAACTTAAAGAAAGCATCTAATGAAAAATTTGAAGATGACATTTTTAACACTACACCTCTTGATAAAAAGCACATAATAGCATATATAGTTGCAGCAGTAGCTTTGCTATTCGGAGTTATGAGTGCAGGAATTGTTTATTTGCAAGATAAGAACATGATGGCTACATTAGGAACATTAATGCCATTTACAATGGTATCAATATTATTATTTATGTATTTTGGATTAACTCAAGAAACAAAATACAGCTATGGAATGAGACCAAGGAGAGCATTATTATATTGCTTAGCTACTGAATCGATTGTCTTTGGAGGTTTCTCAACAGGATTTGTATATTTTTCAGGACAGGAACTATTTTCGGTTTTAGCTACATCTATGCCTTTTCTTATAATTTCAGTAGTACTTTTTATATATTTAGGTTTAACTGAAAAAAACAGAAGAAAAATGAATGAAGCTTGGCAAAAACAGTGGATACAATATTACAGTGATCCTCAATCAATGATGGTAAGAGGAAATGTATCTGGTGCTATATGGATATTCAGCTTTGCTGCCTTCCTTTTAATAGGCTTCACTATTGGATGGAAGTTTTCATGGATAGTATTCATAGTAGCCATTGGATTTGAGGTTTTAATAGAAAGTTTTTTTATGACAAAGAGGCGCTAAAGCGCAAGTGGAGAGTGGAAAGTGGAGAAGTTTGGAAAGTGTAGTAAGGAAATAATTAAGCAGAGATTAATTATAATCCGCCATTATTAGCAAGCTGCAATGAACGTAATAGAACCTGGGGTTCTGATATGCATTTTTGTTCCGGGATTAAGGAAAAAATTGCTAAGTAAAAAAATCAAAAAAGATGAAACCTTTTTAACTTTATATAAGTATATATCTATATAAAAGCTAAAAAGGGAGGAATACAAATGAAGAAGAAAACTATATTTATAACTACTGTATTGACAGTATTAGCTATAGGTACAATTTCAGTAAGTCATGTATATGCTACAGGTAATGATTGGAGCGATGTTATTTATCCAAGAGTTTATATAGAAGACATAGATGTAGGAGGAAAACACCTTCATGAGGTAGAGGAATTAATAAAGAAGAATTACAGTAATCCAGTGCTTATGAAGAAAATTGAAGTTCAGGTAAATGATAAAATCTACACATTAGATTACAGCAAGATTGAAGCTAAATATAATATTGATGAGGTCATAAAAGAAGCTTTTAATTATGGGAAAAAAGAAAATTTGCTTAATAAATATAAGCTTATTAAAGGTGATGGAAGTAAAAGGTTTAAGTTAGAATTTGCGTATAATTCTAAGCCTATTGATGAATTTATTAGCAGGATAGAAGAGGAAGTAAATAAAGATCCTAAAAACGCCAAGATATCTATAACAAATGGAAAAATAAAAATTACTCCTGAAGTTACTGGTATGAAAATTCAAAAGGATAAATTAAGACAAGCTATTATATCACAGATTAATGGAGATCTTTCACAAGAAAATGTTAAAATTGAAGCACAAGTAGAAACTGCCGAACCAGAGGTTACGAAGGAAAAGTTATCATCTATTAATACTCCTATAGCTTCTTTTAGTACAAGCTTTACTACATCTACAGAAGGTAGAATTAATAATATTGAACTTGCTACTAAGGCTATCAATGGAACCCTTCTTATGCCAGGAGAAACTTTTAGTTTTAATGAGGTAGTAGGTAAACGTACAAAAGCAAGGGGATACAAGGAAGCAGGAGTTATTGTAAATGGAGAGATAGAGGCTGGTCTTGGAGGAGGAATATGTCAGGTATCTAGTACTTTATATAATGCTATATTACTTTCTGGCATTAAGCCTTACGAGAGAAGAAATCATTCATTACCTTCATCCTATGTTGATAAGGGACTAGATGCAACTGTTGACTGGGGAAACATAGATTTCAAATTTAAAAATACTTTAGATACACCTATTTATATAGAAGGATATACAGCGAATAAAAAAGTATACTTTAAGGTGTATTCTGATGAATCGTTAACAAAAAGATCTTATGAAATGGCTACTGAGGTTTCTGTAATACATCCGACTACTAAATATACTAATGATCCTAATAGACTAGAAGGGGAAACGGTAGTAGTTAAAGGTGCTTCCAATGGATATAGAGTAAAAGTGTATAGAAAAACTATAGAGAATGGGAAAGTAATTGATACAGAGCTTATTTCAAATGATTATTATGCACCTAAGAATGGGGAAGTAATAAGGGGAACAAAGAAACAATAGAAATAAATTGTGACAATCTTTAATATTGAACATTTCGTATGAGATTTGCATTTAGGAAAGCTTCTAACGCTTGTTCAATGTTTTCTACGATGCAAATCTCATATTCCAGTTCAATGTTAAAAAATATTATCTCATTTATTAAATGAGAGCGTTTTAGTAAAAAGAATACACATCCAGACAAATCTAATATTAGACTTACAATCATTAGCGTTTGTTTAAACTTCATATTTAGGTACACTTAGCTTATGAAAATGCCTTATGCCAGTGGTCCCACAACCAATTTAGTATACAGAAACATCTATTTCACTTAAAATAGGTGTTTTTTATTTTTAGATAAAACATAAAAGCATGTAAGTATATAGGTAGTAACAATGTACTAAAATATACGTATATATAAGTGATATATGTTGAGAAACTTGCATAAGAGTTGGAGGGTTGGATTATGGTAAAGAAGATAATACTATTACTAGGAATTCTTTTGCTATTCAGTATAACAGGCTGTAGTAAGGAGAATGGAGAAGAAAAGATAGGAATAAGAGGAGAAATAAAAACAGTATCTTTAGATGATAGCGGTAGAATATCAAGGATATTGGTGGAAGGAAAAGTTGAGCAGGACACTCAGCATGATAAGGCAAGTATTAGAATCAAAGACAATACTAAAATTTATGAAAAGGATACTAAAAAGGAATTAGAAGCAGCTAGCTTGAAGAAAGGTACAAAAGTGGAGGTTACTTTTGAAGGGCCTGTTGCAGAATCTTATCCTGTTCAAGCTGATGCTAAAACAATTGTAATTACTGAGCAAGTTGATCCAATAGAGGAAAAAATAAATGCAATGACTTTAGATGAAAAAATTGGGCAGATGTTCATAGTAGGAATTGATGGATATGATTTAAATGATAATTCCAAAAGTCTTATAGAAAAATATAAGGTAGGAGGATTTATATTATTTAAGGACAATATTAAAAATGTCAATCAGCTGCTTAGTTTAACTAATTCATTAAAAATGGAAAACTCTAGTAACAAAATTCCTCTTTTTTTATCTGTAGATGAGGAAGGTGGAAAAGTAACAAGGATGCCCGATGAATTAAAAAGCTTTCCTACCAATAAGGTAATTGGAAAAATAAATGACGAAGATTTTTCAAACAAAATAGGGAAAACTATTGCTAGTGAGATAAAATCTTTTGGATTTAATATGGACTTTGCTCCAGTACTAGACATTAACAATAATCCGAAGAATCCAGTTATAGGGAGCAGATCCTTTGGTTCCAATCCTGATGTAGTAACCAAACTAGGTATTGAAACTATGAAAGGAATTCAGTCAGAAAATGTTATTTCCGTAGTAAAGCATTTCCCGGGACATGGCGATACATCAGTAGATTCCCATATAGGATTGCCAAGTGTAAATAATGACTTAAAAAGGCTGGAGGAATTTGAGTTAATACCTTTTAAAAATGCTATAGAGAATAAAGCAGATGCAGTAATGATTGCACATATCCTTCTGCCTAAAATCGATGAAAAAAATCCTTCTTCTATGTCAAAGACAATTATTACAGATATATTGAGAAATAATCTTAAATTTAATGGAGTTGTCATTACTGATGATATGACTATGGGAGCCATAACTAAAAATTATGATATTAATGATGCAGCTGTAAAATCAATAAAAGCTGGAAGCGATATTGTGCTTATATGTCACGGTTATGACAATGAAATAAAAGTAATTAATTCTCTGAAGAATGCTGTATTAAAAGGTGAAATAACAGAGGAAAGAATAGATGAAAGTGTTTATAGAATATTAAAGCTAAAAGAAAAATATGACTTAAAGGATGAGATAATAAAATCTGTAGATGTTGAGAAAATAAATAATGATATAAGATCACTTTTATATAAATATAAGGTATCCTGAAAGTTTATAACTTTTGGGATACATTTTTTATATAAAGTTTCTGTTCCATTTGTAACATTTATTTTAGCTTTGACGTCATTATTATTGTAAATACCTAGCTAGGAAAAAAGGAGTTAGCATATGAATGAATTTGAGAAAAGTATCATAGTAAAAGCAGGTGATAAAAAGTCTATAGAAGAATTTTGTAATGCTACTTGGCAGCCCTTATACAGATATATATATTATAAAGTTCAAAATAAAGAGGAAGCAGAAGATATAATACAAGAGACTTATATTAAAGCAATTTCTTATATGCAGAAAAATCACATTAATATGGATAAATGCATGGCCTTCTTAAAGACTGTGGCGCTGAATGTGCTTAGAGATAGGTGGCGTAAAAATAAGCGTGGAGGTAAGGTTATTAATTTAGATGAAATAACCTTAAAAGAAGATAGGACAGAACATTCTATTGAAAATATGATTCAGCGTGAGATGATAGAAAATGCATTAGGTCTTTTAAGTGATGAACAGCGCATGGTTATTGAGTTAAGAATATTAAAAGGATATTCAGCAGCTGATACTGCTAAGGCAATGAATAAAAAGGAAGGTACTGTTCGGGTTTTACAATATAGAGCTTTACAGAATCTTAGAAAATTATTAAAAAAGGATTGTTAAAGTATGGAGGTATCATTAATGAGGGATAAGGAGCAGAAATTATCAGATTATATTGATTGTTTGAATGAAGAAAGAAAGCCAGAAGAACATGGCAGCCAAATAGAAACACCTGAAATAGAGGAGCTTTTTGATACTGTAAGAATGGTTCGTAGTTTAAAAGAGCCTGCTTTTCCAGAAGATGGATTTACTAAAAAATTAGCTGAAAGCGTTAATGAAGAACTATTAAAAGAAAAGCATTTAAAAAAGCCAAAAAAGAGATGGTTCTATGGAATAGCTTCTGCTGCAGCGGCTGTTGCATTAATTATAGGATTAAATACAGTAATGCCTGTTAACAAGAATAACATGGTGTATGCTGTAGAAAAAGCATTTAAAGATGTAAAAGCTTATCATGGAGTTCTTGAGGTTTTAGAAACAAATGCATTAGGAGAATCTACTGCTCAATCAAAGGTAGAAGTATGGGCAGATAAGGAAGGACGTTATTATGTTAAAGGTCTTGAGGGCTCTCAAAAGAATTTGATTACAGTGAATGATGGAAAAAGAAAATGGCAGGTTCAGCCAAAGGAAAAAGAGGTGGAGATATTTACAGCTTTTCCAGACCCATATAGCTTTACTTTTGAAATTGGAAAAGAGATAGAAGATATGAAGAATGCTATTAAAACTCAGGTCATTGGTGATGATACAGTTGCAGGGAGAGCTGCTTCTATAATAGAAGTAACTCCTCAAGGTGGAGAGCCATATAAGATATGGATAGATAAAGACACCAAAATGCCATTGCAAAAGCAGTCTGCCATGGAGTATTCACTTCAGTACATTGTACGTTATACAGATATTGATTTTGAAGAAGCTGTTCCTAAGGAACTTTTATCATACAGTGTACCTAAAGGATTTAAAGAAATTAATACAAATCCTGAGCAGGTGGTAAATAGTTTAGAAGAAGCTAAAGAGATTGCAGGCTTTACTCCTAAGATAATTGAAAATGTACCAGAATCATTTGCTCAAGATAATATATCAGTAATAAATGATAAAAAAGTTGTTAAGATAAATTATGTTTCTAAAGACAATAAAAAAAATATTGTGATTCTAGAGAAAAAATCTACTGAGAAATTTAAACCAGCATCTATGGCAGTACTGGGAAAGATAAATAATAATGCAGCTGAAATTCAATCGCCAATAGAGTCTCAAGAAGGAGTTCTTCAAGGCGGAGGAGCTTATTCTGGGGTAACAGATATAACTTCAGTTAGATGGCAGGAAAATGGTTTTGAATATGCTGTAGTTGGAAATACTTCTTTAGAAGAATTAACATTGTTTATAAAAGGTTTAACCAATGGCACAATAGAGCTATCATCACAAGAGAAGGCTGTAGATGAACCTCAAGTTAAAGTTCCAGTGGATTTAGAAATAGAAAAAGCAGAGCAAAAAAATGTTGATGCAGGACATTCACCATGGAAGCTGGATCCAGCATTTGTATCTCAAGTTTTTGTAAGTCTAAAAATTTCTCCAGAAGGCATTGTAGGTGATTATCCTATAAAATATGAAGAATTTAAAGTAATCAAAAATACTGGAAAGAAAGCAGTTGTAGAAGTTAGTGGAGATAGAACTCCTATTAGAAAGGTATATCTAGAAAGACTTATAAGACAAGACAGCACTGGAATATGGACTGTAGTCGGATATGATCCAAAGTAAGTATTTGTAAGTGGAGAAGTTTAGGAAGCATTGTAGAAAGCATTGAACAAGCATTAGAAGCTCTTTATTTCAGGATTTAAAACACCGTAATAACCTTCTATTGTCTGAACGATAGTGAGTTTAGAAGGTTTAGGGGTTTTAAATCCAGAAATATTAGAGCTTCTTTGCGTAGTGAAGCTTTCCTAAATGCAAATCCCATATGTGATGTTAACTATAATTGCTTAGATTTCTTCTTCTGCTCCGCTAAAGAAGTTAATATTAGAATTAGTGCCATACTCTTCTTCCAGATTTTCTAGTATGGTCTCATGGACAAGACCCATAAGCACTGCTTTTTCCTTTTCGGTAATATCTACAGTAGTGATTATGGTAGTATTAATAGTTTTTCCAATATGGACGTGAATTTCTCCTGCATTTTCATCATTTAAGTACAAAGCATAAACTTCACTATAAGGAGTTCTTATTGTTCTTGTATAAGTCCAATCTAAATCTCCATCTTCAGAGGAGTCATCATTTTCATCATAATCATCATCATATTTGATATCTAATCTACGAGTATCTTGGAGGTCAGATATAATATCTTCAATATCACTGTTGTCTAAATCTAAATCTTCACGAATCATCAAAAATAAGCCTTCTAATTGATTTTGAAGCTCTGGTATGCTGTGGATAAATTTAGAATAGTAACCTCCGTAGGTATTAAGATCCACATGTTCTTCATCTACTCCTAAGTATATAGTAAAGAGCGGAACTTCATCCTGATGATGATGCAATAATAATGTAGGTGTAAAATATTTTATAAGTGTGTCAGCAAAATCTAGAGCCTTTCCGGTTGTTTCTGGAAGGATTTTTGAATATGCAGATACAAAAAGAGATGTGTCTGCAGTAACATCTTGCTTTCCATCTAACTGTTCTTTTGACAATGGATAAACCTCATCTATAAATACTGAAAGTATTGGATAATTTGCTTTTTCTGCCACAAATAATTCCTCCCTTTATTTTAATAATAATATCATTTGCAAAAAAGAAAAAACTCATACTATAAAGCCCTATGTATCCTTGCTGGAGATAATAATGAATGACTAAGCTTAAAGAATATGATAAAATTATTCTAAAAATACAGAATATTCAAATTCATTCAAAATGCTTCATGATGAAGTTAAGGATGGTGGTAAGGGTATGGAAATAGGTGAAGTAAAGAGCAAACTTCCAGAGGGATTTATAGAAACTTTATATACATTATATTCTCCAATAACTGTAGATGGCATCTTAAAGAGTTATAAAGATGGAAGAAAAGCTACCTTTAGAGTTAATACCTTAAAAGCATCTGTTAAAGAGGTTTTAGAGGATATGCGAAAAGGTGGTATAAAGTTTTCCAATAGCAGCTTAATGAAAGAAGCATTTATAGTATCTAAAGGTGGGAAAGGAAAGATTTCAAAACTATCTAGTTATAAAGAAGGAAAGCTTTATATGCAAAATCTATCAAGTATGCTTCCTCCACTTTTCCTAGATTTAGAGAAAGATATAAATATACTAGATATGTGTGCAGCTCCAGGAAGCAAGAGCACAGAGATGGCGGCTATTCTCAATAATAGATGCAGAATAGTGGCTAATGAAATAGATGATATAAGAAGAGAAAGATTAAAATATAATGTAGAAAAATTAGGAGCTGATTGTATAGAGGTTATAGGAGGAGATGGAAGAAGGCTGGGAACATTATTCCCAGAGGCTTTTGATAGAGTACTTTTAGATGCGCCGTGCTCTGGAGAAGGTACTATAGCTATGAAGGAACCAAGAACATACAGAGGATGGAATAAAACCATTGTTAGAAGGCATTCAAAGCTACAAAAAGAGCTTTTGGAAAGTGGAATCAATGCTTTAAAACCAGGAGGAATACTTGTATATTCAACCTGCACCATATCACCAGAGGAAAATGAAGAGGTTATTGATGAGATAATAAATAAATATAAAAATCTTAGAATTTTGGAGTTAAACTTCACATTAAAAAACTCTATAAGTGGAATTACTAAGTATAGAAACAACACATATAATCGAAATTTAAGTAAAGCATTAAGAGTAATACCAGATGAATATATGGAAGGATTTTTTCTATGCAAGATAAGAAAAAAATGATATATGCAATTAGGGCAATTAACTTGAAGCCTTATGTAGTATGTTCAGAGTTATACTAGTTATAACTCTGATTTTTTATGACTGCTAAATTTTAGTATAAACAATCTTAGACCAATTTGATTATTGATTGAATATGAATTTATTTAAATGATTTTAAAATAAAATGATTGAAAATAATTGAAGTTTAAAATATTTTAAATTATAATATAGACATACAGTAAACGGGGGGTGATGGACATTTTAACTGAAGAAAGATATGAAATCATACTACGAGAAGTTAAAAAGAGAGGAATTGTAAAACTTAATGAATTGGTGGAAATGACAAATACTTCAGAATCTACAATAAGACGTGATCTTACTTATCTTGAAAGTAAAAATGCTCTAAAAAGAGTCCATGGAGGAGCGGCGGCTATAAAAAGAAGATTTGTAGAGCCTAGCTATAATGAAAAATTAGTTCAAAATATAAAAGAAAAGGACATTATAGCAAAATATGCTGCTTCCTTAATTGAAGAAGGGGATTCTATTTATTTAGATGCAGGAACTACCACTTTTGAAATGATTAAGTATATAGACAAAAGAGATATTCTTGTTGTTACAAATGGACTTAATCATATAGATGCTCTTATTGAAAAAGAAATTAATGCATATATCCTTGGTGGAAAGGTAAAAGCCAAGACTAAAGCTATAATAGGATCAGATGCCTTAATTAATATGCAAAGGTTCAGATTTGATAAAACTTTTTTAGGAATAAACGGAATACATGCGGAATATGGACTTACTACTCCAGACTCAGAAGAAGCTATATTAAAAGAAAAAGCTATAAATCTTTCAAAAGATGCTTTTGTATTAGCAGATGACAGCAAGTTTGGAGAGGTAAGTTTTGTGAAGATTCATGATTTAGATAAGGTTACTATCATTACCAATAATAAAGTACAAGATTATGAAATTTATGCAGAAAAAACTAAGATAAAGGTTGTGACAGAATAATGATATATACGGTTACTTTTAATCCTTCGGTGGATTACATTGTAGAGGTAGAAAATTTTGTACCAGGAATAATAAACAGAGTGAAGGAAGATCACAAATACCCAGGCGGTAAAGGTATAAATGTATCAAGGGTTTTAAACAATTTAGGCGTAAAAAGCAAAGCCTTAGGCTTTATAGGCGGTTTTACAGGAGAGTACATTAAAAGTACATTGGAAAGCCAGGGGATAGATACAGATTTTATAACCGTAAATGAGGACACTAGAATAAATATAAAGCTAAAGTCTAATGAAGAAACAGAAATAAATGGTGTAGGACCTAAAATAGAAAATGAAAAATTAAATGAGCTCTTTAATAAGCTTGGAAATTTAAATTCAGAAGATTTCCTAGTATTAGCAGGAAACGTACAAAAAACTCTGCCTAGGGACATATATGCTCAAATCCAAAAAAAATGTTTAGATACCAATGTAAACGTAATAGTTGATACAACAGGAGAAGCTTTAATAAATTCATTAAGATATAAACCTTTTTTGATAAAGCCTAATAACCATGAATTAGCTGAAATCTTTAATGCGGAGATAAACACGAGAGATGAAATTATATACTACGGGAAAAAACTAATGGATATGGGAGCTCAAAATGTAATAATATCCATGGCAGGAGAGGGAGCTCTTCTTATATGCAGTGAAGGAGTTTACCATGCTTCAGCTCCAAAGGGAGAAGTTAAAAACTCTGTAGGAGCAGGAGATTCTATGATAGGTGGATTCCTTGCAAAATATTCAAAAGATACAAGTATTGTTGAAGCTTTTAGATGGGGAGCAGCCTCAGGAAGTGCAACTGCTTTTTCATTAGATTTATGTAAAAAAGACCATGTTGAAAGGTTGTTAAATGAGATTAAAGTAATTAAACTGGGTTAGAAAGGAGAATGTATATAGATGAAGATAACAGAGCTTTTAAGCAAGGATACTATAATCCTTAATTTGAAATCAAAAACTAAGCTTGAAGTAATAGATGAATTAATAGACAAATTAGATACAGCTGGAAAATTAAATGATAGAGAAGAATATAAAAAAGCTATTCTAAAAAGAGAAGAAGAGTTCTCAACAGGAGTTGGAGATGGAATTGCTATTCCTCATGCTAAAACTGCAGCTGTTAAAATTCCAGCTCTTGCCTTTGGATATTCAAAAGAGGGAATAGACTATGGTTCTTTAGATGGAAAGCCAGCTCATATATTCTTTATGATAGCTGGTGGAGAAAACGCTAACAATGAGCATTTAGAGACACTATCTAGGTTGTCTGTAATGCTTATGAATGAAGACTTTAAGAAAAAGATAACAAATATAAAAACAGAAGAGGATTTACTAAGAATTATAGATGAACAAGAAAGCAAGGATTCAAAGGAAGAAGAAATAATCAGCAAGGCAAAGAAAGAAGTAGAGGAAGGAAAAACAAGAAGCTTTATATTAGCAGTAACGGCTTGTCCAACTGGAATAGCTCATACTTATATGGCTGCTGATGCCTTGAAGAAAAAAGCTGCAGAAATGGGAGTAGATATAAAGGTTGAAACAAACGGTTCTACTGGAGTAAAAAATGCTTTAACGCCTGAAGAAATAGATAGAGCAGAAGCCATTATAGTTGCAGCAGACAAGCAAGTTGAAATGGCAAGATTTGAAGGAAAGAAAGTAATTCAAGTTCCAGTAGCACACGGAATCAAAAAAGCTGAAGAACTTATAACTAAAGCAGTTAAAGGTGATGCACCAATATATCATCATAAAGGAAGTACAGGTGAAGATGCGTTAAAAGGTAAAAAACAAAAAACCGGATTTTATAAGCACCTTATGAGTGGTGTTTCTAATATGCTTCCTTTTGTAGTTGGAGGAGGTATACTAATTGCTATATCCTTTATGTTTGGAATTAAATCATATGATCCTAATGATCCATCATACAATGCTTTTGCAAAGTTAATAAATGATATAGGTGGGCAAAATGCTTTTAAACTTATGGTTCCTGTGCTTGCAGGATTTATAGGTATGAGCATTGCAGATAGACCTGGTTTTGCACCAGCTATGGTAGGTGGACTTATAGCTGCTAATAATGATGCAGGATTTTTAGGCGGATTAATAGCAGGCTTCTTAGGAGGATATTCTGTAGTATTACTAAAAAAAGCGTTTACATGGATGCCGCAGTCTTTGGAAGGTATAAAGCCAGTCCTTTTATATCCATTATTCGGAATATTCATAACAGGAGCGTTGATGTATTTAGTTATAATAAATCCTGTTAAGGTAATAAATTTAGCTGTAACAAACTTCTTAGGATCAATGGGGACAGGCAATAGATTAATAATGGGATTAATTCTAGGTGGAATGATGGCTATAGATATGGGAGGTCCAATAAATAAGGCAGCTTATGCTTTTGGTATAGCTATGATTGAGGCTGGAAATTACGGACCACATGCTGCAATTATGGCAGGAGGTATGGTTCCACCACTTGGAATTGCTATCGCTACAACATTATTTAAAAATAGATTTACTAAAGACGAAAGAGAGGCGGGAAAGACTTGCTATATAATGGGGGCATCCTTTATTACAGAAGGTGCTATACCTTTTGCAGCAGCGGACCCTGGAAGAGTTATACCTTCAACAGTTATTGGTGCAGCAGTAGCAGGAGCTTTAACTATGATGTTCAATATAGGGCTTCCAGCACCACATGGTGGAATATTTGTAATACCAATAGTTAGCGGAAGCAAGCTTATGTATATACTATCTATATTAGCAGGTTCTTTTGTAACAGCATTCTTGTTAGGATTACTTAAAAAACCTATAACAGATTAATACTTTTTATATAAAAAGCAAGGAAGAATTTTTTAATGACATAGATTTATCTAAAATGAATAAGGGAGATATTATACATTTTGGCTCTGCTACAGGATTTTTACCAGGAGAGTTAAAGAAAACTTACTTTGAGCTTTTAAACTATGCTGTAGAAAATGAAATGATAGTATCATTTGATCCTAATTATAGGGATGCATTGATAAAGGATATAAATGCTTTCAAAAAGTATTCGATTAAGTTTATAGAAAAATCTGATTTTGTGAAATTAAGCGATGAGGAAGCAATGCTCATAACAGGAAGAAAGAATTTAGATGAGGCTGCTGAAGAAGTTTTAAGATTAGGCGCAAGGGTTCTTGCTATAACTTTAGGTTCAAAAGGGACACTTATTGCTACTAAAAATGAAAAGGATATAATTCCTTCTATTAAAATAAATCAAGTAGATTCAACAGGGGCAGGTGATGCCTTTGTAGGAGCTATACTTTATCAAATGGCTAAAGATGAGATTTCAAAGAATGATGAATGGAACTTTAACAGTATTTCACAATATGTGGCTATTGCAAATAGAGTTGGAGCATTTACCTGCACAAGTTATGGGGCTATAGCTTCAATGCCAACAAAATATGATATAAGAAGAATAGATGATATACCTGAAATTAGTACTATACTTTAGGCTATGTTTTTTAGGAATGTACATTATTATATAGTACTTCCTAAAAACAT
>NZ_JBKEEV010000009.1:0-73949 GCF_047777555.1 Clostridium sp.
CCACAATTCCACCTATGGAATCTAACTCTTCTCTAGCCTTTAGTATCTCTTCCTTCATTTTTAAAGCCTTTTCTTCATCTATTGTAGGAAACTCTTTTTTAGATAATTCCTCTAACAACTCTTTTTTTATATTCACACTATCAAAGTAATTATCTTCAACAGTGCCTATACTTTTTATGTGGCTTCCGATTATTATTCCTTGTTTCTTTAAAATCTGTTTTGCCACAGCTCCAGCAAATACAATAGGAGCTGTAAGTCTTCCAGAAAAATGGCCTCCTCCTCTATAATCATTAAAACCTTCATACTTTATAAATCCAGTATAGTCAGCATGACTCGGTCTTAAAAGGCTCTTTGTTTTTTCATAATCCTTTGAGTGTTGATCACTGTTTTTTATAGTAATGCAAAGAGGAGTACCTGTAGTCCTATTATTAAAATATCCGCTCTGTATTTGGAATTCATCTTTTTCATTTCGTGCTGTAGAAAACTTATTCTTTCCTGGAGCACGTCTTCTCATTTCTCTATTTATTTCTTCTATATCAAGTTCTATTCCTGATGGTAAGCCATCTATAATTATTCCTATGGAATTCCCATGAGATTCTCCAAAAATAGAGTATTTTATTTTATTTCCCCATACTCCACTCATATACTGCACCCCCTAGCTTTTCAAAATCTTCCCAAAAATGTGGATAAGATTTATTAACAGCTCTGCTGTTTGTTATTATGAGCTCATTTTCACATTTTATGGAGGCAACAGCCATAGCCATAGCTATTCTGTGATCATTCCAGCTATCTACAACTCCACCTTTTAAAACTTTCTTTCCTTTTATTACAAGTCCATCTTTAAGCTCTTCTACTTCAGCCCCTATTTTATTAAGTTCTGTTGCCATAGCCTTTAATCTATCACATTCCTTAATTCTTACTCTCTCAGCATTTATTATCTTTGTAGTTCCTTCGCTTACTGCACCAAGAACAGATAAAATAGGTACAAGGTCTGGACATTCAGAAGCATCTATTGTGATTCCTTTAGTAGTTGATTGTTTTACATCTATAGAGTCATCTCTTACCTCTATTTTCCCTCCCATTTCCTTTGCTATGTCCAGTATTACCTTATCTCCTTGAAGTGAATTTATATTTAAATCTTTGCATCTTATTTCTTTTCCTAACATACCTGCAACTATCCAAAAGGCTGCTTGGGAGAAATCTCCTTCAACTCTATAATCCATGGCTTTATACTTTTGATTTCCTTTAATATAGAACTCTTTATAGTCATTGTTTTCTACTTCTATTCCAAATTTCTTCAAGCAATCTATGGTTAAATCTACATAACCTTTTGATTCTAGTTCTGTAGTCATTATGATTTTAGAATCTCCCTCTAAAAGTGGAAGTGTAAACATAAGACCAGTTATAAACTGGGAGCTTATATTCCCCTTAACAAAGAACTCTCCTGACTTTAATTTACCTTTTACTTTTAAGGGAAGCTCACCATTACTAGTTTTATATTCTATTCCCTGCTTTTCAAATATGTCATAATACACATTAAGGGGCCTTGATACTAATTTTCCTCTTCCTTGAAAGATTATTTCTTCTCCAGTAAGCAATGCTATAGGAATCAAAAATCTTAAAGTTGAACCTGATTCTATACAATCTATGGTATCTTTTATGAGTATAGGATATGCCTTACCTTTTATACTTAAGTTATCGATATAATTTTCAATTTCTACCCCAAGGCTCTTCATACCTTCTATAGTAGCCTTAATATCCTGCGAATATATAATATTGCTTATGTTACTTACCCCTTCTGAAAGTCCAGCACATATAACAGCCCTATGTGCTAAGCTTTTAGATGGAGGAATATTTATCTCTCCTTTTAAGGAGCTTGGCATAATTCTTATGTTCTCCAATATATCATCTCCTCTCATCTTTAAAGGAAATTAGCTATTTCTTCTCTTCTTATTTTGTGAATAAAAGCTTCTCCAATATCTTTTAAAAGAATTATATTTATAAATTCTCCCTTGTTTTTCTTATCTAGGGATATTGCATTTAATATACTTTCCTTATCTTCTAAATTAATCTCATTTTGAAGATTATACTTACTTAAAGTTTCAGCTATTAGAGAAGCTGTTCCTTCTTTAGTTATCTTCATCTCTTCGCTCTTCTTAGTTATCATATACATTCCTAAAGCCACAGCTTCCCCATGAGTATACTTCTCAAAATTATAATATTTTTCAATAGCATGCCCTATAGTGTGTCCGAAATTTAAAATCATTCTTTCTCCAGTGTCCTTTTCATCCTTCTCCACTATTTCTTTCTTTATAGAACAGCAAGTGTAAATTATATCCTCCATATTATCTAAAAGGATTTTTTCATCATATTTCATGAGCTTATAAAATAAATCCTTATCCCTTATACAGCCATATTTTATTACCTCTCCCATACCATCGCTAAAAAATCTCTTATCTAAAGTACTTAGTACATTTGGATCTATAAATACCGCTTCTGGATGATAAAAACTGCCTACTAAGTTCTTTCCCCTCGGTAAGTCTACAGCAACCTTCCCACCTATGCTGCTGTCTATCTGAGCTAAAAGAGAAGTTGGTATTTGTACATATGGGACTCCTCTAAAAAGAGTAGATGCTGCAAAGCCTGTTAAATCTCCTATAACGCCTCCTCCAAGGGCAACTATAAGTTCACCCCTTGTAATTCCTGTATCTAAAAGTTCATCATATAATTTTATAAGCTCCTCTATAGACTTACTCTTTTCTCCAGATTTCACTACAATCTTAAAGGTTTTAAACCTAGCATTCTCTAGGCTGGACTTTACCACATTTCCATAAAACTTATCTACATTCTCATCCGTTACTATAACTACCTTCTTACCACTGTATATCTTATTTATTTCTTCCCCTATCACCTTTAAGATTCCTCTTTTTATATATAAGGGGTAGCTCTTATCACTAAGTTTTACTTGAAGCAGCCTCAACTAGGACATCTCCTCTCTCTTTTTACTAGCTCTATTTAATATATTACCTAAAGCTTCAGTATCCTCATTTATCAAAGCATGTTTTATATCTGCAATATTTTTTTCAAATTTCTCTATGTGATTAATCAAATTTTCCTTATTTCCTATAAAGAGTTCAGTCCATAATTTTGTATTGATTCTAGCTATTCTAGTAAGATCCATATAGCTATCTCCAGTAAATTTCCCAGTATCTATTTCAAGATTATCGCTATTAACTAAGGATACTGCTATAACATGAGGAAGTTGGCTTACAAAGCCTATAACTTCATCATGCTTTTCCACACTTATTTTTTCTACATGTTTAAATCCCATATCTTTTGCTATATTTTCTATAAGCCTTATATTTTTTTCTTTGTTTCTTTCAGTAGGAGTTATTATATAATTTGCTCCTTTGAATATTTCCTTAGAAGCATACCTTAATCCAGTAAACTCTCTTCCAGCCATAGGGTGCCCAAAGATAAAATCAATATCTTCTCTTAAAATAGAATTTATATCTTTAGCAAATTCCTTTTTTATTCCTACAACATCTGTTATTACCGCACCACTTTTAAAATTATCTATGTTATCTTTGATAAACTTTTTTATACTTTTAGGATATATACATATTATTACTAAATCTGATTCTTTTAGAGGAATCTCAGGACCTAGAAAACCCTTATCAATGATTCCTCTTTTCTCCCCAAGTTTTATAGCTTCTTCATCTATGTCAACAGCATAAAGCCTTTTAGGATTTAACTCTCTCAAAGCCAAAGCATATGAGCCCCCTATAAGCCCTAATCCTACAATAGTTATATTTAAATCTAGCCCCATCATAGTTACCCCCATACAGCAATTCTTAGATTTCTTTTCCAATCGCCTTTGCTATCACAGCTAATGTTTTCATAAGGTCTTCAAATTTTTCAGGTTTAAGTGATTGAGAACCATCACTTTTTGCCTTAGCTGGATTATTATGAACCTCTATCATAAGGCCGTCTGCCCCTGCTGCTACAGCAGCCTTAGCTAGTGGTTCTACAAGCCACCAAATTCCTCCTGCATGGCTTGGGTCTACGATTATAGGTAAGTGACTATGTCTTTTTATTACTGGTACTGCACTTAAATCCAATGTATTTCTAGTGTAATTTTCATAAGTTCTTATTCCTCTTTCACATAAAATTACATTCTCATTTCCCTCTGACATTATATATTCTGCTGACATTAAAAACTCTTCTATAGTTGCAGCCAATCCTCTTTTTAAAAGTATTGGTTTCCTTGTTTTTCCCAATTCTTTTAAGAGGTCAAAATTTTGCATGTTTCTTGCCCCTACCTGAATTACATCTACATCTTCTACGAATTTATCTATCATCTTAGGTGACATTATCTCTGTAACTATAGGCAATCCTGTTTCTTTTTTTGCTATTTTTAAAAGCTCCAGTCCTTCTAGCCCCATCCCTTGGAAGCTGTATGGAGAAGTCCTTGGCTTAAAAGCTCCACCTCTTAAAAAGTTAGCCCCTGATTTTTTTACTTGTTTTGCAAGCTCCACTATCTGTTCTTCACTTTCTACTGAACAAGGTCCTGCCATTACGGCTAGCTTATTGCCCCCAATAAGCTCACTGCCTACAGGTATTATTGAATCTTCAGGATGGAAAAGCCTATTTGCTTTTTTATATGGCTCCTGCACATGAACTATTTTTTCAACTTCTTCATATGCTTCTACTTGTTTTGGATCGATTATGGTTGTATCTCCAACCAATCCAAGTATACAGTATTTCTCACCTTCTACCTCATGGACTTCAATTCCTTTTTCAATTATGTCCTGTTTAATTCTTTCAATACTTTCTCTTGTTGCGTTGTGTTTCATTACAATAATCATAAAATAACCCCCCTATAAATTTTTATAAAAAAAGAGACTCATTAATGAGTCTCTTATATATCTACATTGATACACTACTAATCTTGAACTATTCAAAGTGTCTTTTTATTTATAGATTAACTCATTAGAATGGGAATTTTAAATTTTTTACAAGACAAATAACCAGCGTTAAAAAAATAACCCCAGTTTCTAAAGTAAAAGCTATATTGTCTTGCTATTCCTCTGCTAATAAGTCTTTTCATTACTTTTCCTCCAAATAGAAGATTTGTAGTTTAATTATTGTGTAGAATTATACCACTCTCAAATTTTATGTCAATACTTTATAATAAAAATATTAACACTTTTTGATCCCATATAATATATTATATTAGGTCCACAATACCTTCAAAACTTTTAGACAAGCTACACAATCCTAACAATATATCTTAAATCTATGATTTAGTGATAGTCGTTACTCATATGAAAATAGTGAGAGAATTTTACACTCAATGGAGGTGACTATAATATGCTAGGTTCATTTTTGTTTCCACTATTGTTCCTAGGCGGACTTGGCCGCGGCGGATGTGGTCATGGTTACGGCGGATATGGTGGATGTAGTGGATGTGGATGTACTCCCCGCTGCTTTAATCCATGTGATTGTTGTGATGATTGTTGTCATAAACATCATAAACACTGCAAACACCATAAACACGAAGAGTGCTGCTGCCAATGCTATCCTATGAATTCTTGTTGTCAACCTTATAATAAATGCGGATCATTCTTTGATTGGTTCTGCTGATAATTATAAAACCCCTGAGGAAAATTTCCTCAGGGGTTTTCTTACTAAATAAGTCCCTTTTCTTTTAAAAAACTCATCAGCTACAGTTCTTGGGTCTTCCCCTAGTTTATCTACTTTATAATTAAGCTCTCTCATAGCTTTCTCATCTATTTGTCCTGCTAGCTTGTTTAAAACTTCTTTTAATTCTGGATACTTTTGAAGGGTATCTTTTCTAATTATAGGTGCTGCATGGTATGGTGGAAACAGATGTTTATCATCCTCTAGGGTTACAAGATTGTACGCCCTTAAAAGACCATCTGTTAAAAATGCATCGGTTATATCTGACTCTTTATTGTTTATCGCCGTATACCTAAGTCCTCCATCAACAGGCTTTATCTTATGAAACTTAGTACCATATAGTTTTTGCATTCCTATATATCCATCTTCTCTATCTGTAAACTCCATAGTAGGTCCAAAAACAAAGTTTTCCTCTTTTCCCTTTAGGTCTGACATCTTTTTCAAATTATATTTTTTTGCTGTATCTTCTCTTACTGCGAGAACATAGGTATTGTTAAAGCCTAGTGGTTCTAACCAAGTAAGCCCATATTCTTTATCGAAATGCTCTTTTACTACTTTGTAGGCCTCCTGCGGATCATTTATACTTTCATGATTCATAATGTTTATAAGTCCAGTGCCTACATATTCAATATACATATCTATGTCTCCAGCCTTTATAGCCTCAAAGGTTACACTAGATCCTCCAAGATTTAATCCAGTTCTCTTTACATTTAAGTCTGTATTTTTTTCTACTAAAGTCGCAAACATGTTTCCTAATATAAGTTGTTCTGTATAATTTTTAGAGCCTACTACAAATTCCTTACCTCCACTATATGCTTTGTAGCTTATACCTCCTATAGCTATAATAATAACTAGAAGTGATGCCGTAATAACTATTGTCCTAGTTTGCTTATCTCTTTTTCTACTTCTACTTCTTCTTTTTATTTTTTTCTCTTTACCTTCTTTATTTAACTTTATTCCTTCTGGAACTACAGAATTTTCTATCTTACCCACTATAAAATCCATTAAAAGAGCTAGTATACAAGCTGGCACAGCTCCTGATAAAATCATGTAATTATCTACTCTTTGAACTCCTGTAAACACCATGTATCCAAGGCCACCTGCTCCTATAAAAGCAGCAATAGTCATGAGTCCCACGGCTGTAACAGCTGCAATTCTGATACCTGCCATTATAACAGGAAGTGCTAATGGAATCTGTACCATTTTAAGTTTTTGTCTTCCTGTAAGCCCTATACCATCTGCAGCTTCAAGCATATCTGGATTTATGTTTTTAAGTCCAGTATACGTATTTTTAACTATAGGAAGTAATGAATATAAAAACACCATAACTATGGCTGGAGCACTTCCTATACCAAGTACTGGAATTAAAAATCCAAGTAATGCAATACTAGGTACGGCTTGAACTACATTAGCTAACCCAATTATGGGACCAGCTAACCTTTTCTTTCGTGTAATCAATATTCCTAATGGAACTCCTATCAGTATAGCTGCGATAACAGCAGCAATAGTAAGTCCTATATGCTGTAACAGTAGTTGAATAATTTGATCTTTTCTGTCTATAAGGTATGTTAAAAATTCTCTCACTATGCACCTACCTCCTCATCATCTAAGAATTGTCCGCTTAATACACTAATTAAGCTGCTCCTAGTAATAAGTCCATTCAATTTTTTATCGTCATCTACTACAGGTATATAGCCTATCTTTTTTTCCTTCATTACCTTCAATACATCTATTATAGAATCATCTTTATTGACTGATATTATTTCCTCCTCAATAATATCTCTGAGACTTGCATTTCTGCTGCCTTCTCTATGTTTTCTTATATCTTTTAAAGTAACAATCCCCTCTAACTTACTATTTTCATCTATTACCAAAATACTATCTACATTTCTTTCATTCATTATCTCCGTTGCTTGAAGAAGGGTTCTGCTTCCTACTGCTTTTACAGGATTTTTTATTACTATATCTTTAGCCTTTATAAATTCTGGCTGACTCCATATTCTATTTCTACCTACAAAATCTTCAACAAACTCATTTGCAGGATTTCTAAGTATATTTTCTGGAGTATCGTATTGAAGTACCATTCCATCCTTCATTATGCATATTCTATCTCCTAATTTTAAGGCTTCATCCATATCGTGGGTAACAAAGACTATGGTCTTTTTAAGCTTTTCTTGAAGACTGAAAAGTTCATCTTGAAGTTGATTTCTAGTTATGGGATCAAGAGCTGAGAAAGGTTCGTCCATTAGTATTATATCCGGATCCGTAGCAAAGGCTCTGGCAACACCTATCCTCTGCTGCTGCCCTCCACTTAATTCCCTTGGGTATCTATCAATATATTTTTCTGGATCCATACCAACCATTTGAAGCAATTCCTCTATTCTCTTTCGTATATCCTCATCTGACCATCCCTTCAAGTAAGGTACTAGTCCTATATTATCTCCTACAGTCATGTGAGGAAATAATCCTGTCTGTTGAATTACATATCCTATATTTCTTCTCAACTCAATAGTATCCTTTTTGCTTATATCTTCTCCATTTATGAGGATTTGTCCTGACGTAGGTTTTATAAGCTTGTTTAGCATTTTTAAAGTTGTTGTCTTACCACACCCACTAGGACCTATAAGCACAACCAATTCACCTTTATTTATGGTTAGGTCAATTTCCTTTAAGATTTCAACATTTTTAAATGCCTTTTTCACTTTCCTTAGTTCTATCATAACAATCCCCTCCTTTTACGGCTTCTTGTCCATAAAATATGATTATATGCCGCTGCGTTTCTTTCATTTTTTTACAAACAACTTATATCTAATATAAAATTGTATATTAGGTACAACTTTATTATATAATTAGAGTTGCTTCCTGTCAAAGTAACCTTTTCAAATATATGTAATAAACCTTGCCTTTTGCTTATAAAAAGATGGCTATACTTCATAAAAAAGCATAACCATCTTGTCTTATATTTCTTAGTTTTTCTTAGGAATCCAACTATTTACTAATTCTTCATTTTTATGCATCCATTCTTTTGCTACTTCTGATGGATCTTTATCACTATCTTGTATATCTGCCATAAGACTTCCTAATTGATCATCATTCATTTTAAAGTTTTTCAAAAATTCAGCAACCTCAGGCATATCTTGTGAAAAACCTTTCCTTGCTATAGTATGAAGGTTTTCTGCTTTCCCATAAGTTCCCTTTGGATCATCTAAAAACTTTAAGTCCCAGCGAGAGAACTTCCAGTGAGGGCTCCATCCTGTTATAACTATAGGCTTTTTATCATCTATTGCCTTTTTTAGCATAGCTAACATTGTAGCTTCACTACCTTCAAGCAACTCTAAATCTAGTCCATATTCTTCTATTACACTTTTTGTAGCTTTCATTATTCCGGCACCTGGATCTATTCCTATTATCTTTCCTTCTAGGTCATCCTTAATTCCATTTAATTCTTCTATACTTTTTATATTCATGTAAGCTGGAACTACTAAACCTATTCTAGCATTCTCATAGTTATATCCTAGGTCTTCTAAATCTTCCTTATATTTTTCCATATAATCCTTATGAGTAACAGGAAGCCATCCATCCATAAATACATCCATGTCTCCTCCAGCAAGGGAAGTAAACACCATTCCTGCCTCTCCTTGTTTCATATCCACTTCATAACCCATTTTTTCTTCTAAGACTACTTTAGCTAAGTTAGTCATTGCAATTCCTTCTGCCCAATTAACATACCCTATATTAACTTTTTTATTTGACTTTTCCTGTGTTGAATTACTTGTATTTCCACTTCCTGTAGTTTTAGCGCTACCACATCCTGCTAAAACACCTACTGCTAACATTCCTGCAAAGGCTAAAGAAACAATTTTTTTTAATTTCTTATTCATTACATATCCTCCTTGCTTTTATTTTTCCCCAATGATTGAGTTATTCTATCTAATATCATTGCTAAAATTACAACAGCAAGTCCACTTTCAAACCCTACTCCTACTTCCATTTGTTGAATACCTGACAGTACTTCTCTTCCAAGCCCACCAGCTCCTATCATAGCTGAAATAACAACCATGGAAAGTGATAGCATAATTGTCTGGTTGATTCCCGCTAATATGGTTGGTAGCGCAATAGGTAATTGTACCTTAAACAGCATTTGATTTTTTGTTGAACCGAATGACTTTGAAGCTTCTATTACATCTTCAGGTACTTGTCTAATTCCTAAGTTAGTAAGTCTTACTGCAGGTGGCATGGAGAAGATTATTGTAGCTATGGCCCCTGGAACCTTTCCCATTCCAAAGAAGAGTACAGCTGGTATTAGATATACGAAGGCCGGCATGGTCTGCATAAAGTCAAGTATAGGCCTTAAAGCTTTATCTACCTTATTATGTCTTGATGCCCAAATTCCAAGAGGCACACCTATTAACAAAGAAATGAATGCTGCTACAGAGATTAAAGAAAGTGTTCCCATAGTCTGAGGCCATAATTCTATGGCATCTATAAACAACAGCCCTAAAAAAGTAAATATAGCTACTTTCTTTCCTGATAATTTCCATGCAATTGCTGTAAATATAAGTATCAATAATATGCTAGGAATAAATAAAAGGAAGCTTTCTAATCCACCGATAAGTGCTTCATTTATAAGCTTTATTAAATCAAAAAAAGGTTCTAAATTATCTTTTAACCAATCTATAGCAACTTCAATATATGGTCCTATATGAAATTTAATCATTCTATACCCCCTCTCCAGCTATCCCTGCAATTATAGTAGATCTTTTTATAATTCCAAGTAAGGTATTATCCTCATCTGTAACTGCAATTGGATATCTTGTGTTTGCAGCCACTGATAATAACTCCGCAATAGGTACATCTGGTAAAGTTGTAGGGAAGTCATTTATCAATGCTTTATCTACACTTGAAATTCCTTGTTTTGAAAGTTCTATAGCATCTTCTATGTTTATTATTCCTTTTAGCTTTCTTTCCTTATCTGTAACATATATACTTGCTATTCCCTCATCTTTCATAATTCTAACAGCTACTTTAGGTCCGTCCTTTACAAGATTAATAGCTTTAGATTTCTCCATAATAGTTGAGGCAGTAATAACCTTTGTCCTATCTACATCTTCAACAAATTTCTTTACATAATCACTAGCTGGATGTGTCAGTATATCCTCTGACGTACCGATTTGCTCTATTACACCATCTTTCATTATGGCTATTCTATCTCCTAATCTTAACGCCTCATCCAAGTCATGGGTTATAAATATAATTGTTTTATGCATTTTAGATTGCAGTTGAAGCATTTCTTCCTGCATTTCCTTACGTATTAACGGATCTAATGCACTAAAAGCTTCATCCATAAGCAATATTTCTGGGTCCGTAGCTAGTGCTCTAGCAATACCAACTCTCTGTTTCATTCCTCCACTTAATTGGTCTGGCATACTTTGTTCATAACCCTTTAAGCCAACCAATTCTAAAGCCTTTTCAGCTTTTTCCCTTCTAATATTAGCATCTATTCCTTGCAACTCTAAACCATATTCAACATTGCTTATAATATTTCTATGAGGAAGAAGCGCAAAATTCTGGAACACCATAGCTATCTTTTTTCTTCTAATTTCTCTTAATCTCTCATCGTTTACTTTTAAAATATCTTCTCCATCTATCAAAATCTCACCACTTGTAGCATCTATAAGACGATTTAAACATCTTATAAGAGTGGATTTACCACTGCCCGATAGACCCATTACTACAAAAAATTCTCCATCACCTACTTTAAAACTTGCATTATTAACTCCAACAGAATGTCCTGTCTTCTTATGAATTTCTTCTTTACTCATTCCTTTTTGCAAAAGCGGAATAATCTTCTTAGGGTTTCTTCCAAACACTTTATATAAATTTTTTATTTCTATTTGTGCCATACTTACCCTCCTTTATCATTAAAATAACTAGGCTTATTTCCATTATATAAACAACTTTGTAATTTTATTAAGTTGTATGAATACAACAATTTTATACTATCATTAAAGTTGTTACTTGTCAAATTTTTGTGTAATGTATATCCAGTAACTAAAATAAATAAAAAGTGGTTTATTACAATTATGTAATCACCACTTTTTTATCATAAACTATTTCATATTTTCATTTTCCAAATATTTTTTTATCCTGTGAGATAAATTATCGTCTCCTACAACTAAAATTTTATCGCCTCTTTTAAATTCTAAATATGGACCTGGAGACACTAATATCTTATCTTCTCTCTTTACTCCAACTATAGTTCCTCCTGTATTGTGCCAGAATTCACTCTCTCCTATAGTCTTTCCTATTATATGAGATTCCTCAGGGATTTCAATTTCTATAGGTTCCACAAAATCTGTATTTCTAAATCTATATGAGTAATCTATAATTTTTTCATTTACATCCTGTATCTGTTTTTCTATCCTTTTTCTATCTTCGAGAAGCTTTTTCATTGTGCTTTTCAGCATTCCTATGCTTTCTTTTTCTTTGAAACTTTCAACAAACTGATAAGCTTTTTCAGAAGATTTTATTATTATTCCACTTCCCTTATTTACTTCCACAACTCCCTTATCTTCTAAAAGCTTCATAGACTTCCTTATAGTCTCTGGGGAAACATTATATTTTCCTGCAAGAACTGAACGTCCTCTCAGCTTTTCTCCTTCTACTAGTTCTCCTTTATAAATTCTAGCTGCCACATCTACTGATATTTTAATATATCTGGGCATTTCAATACGCTCACCCATGCTGTAACCCTCCAAAACTCTATTATAATCCTATTTGCAAGTTAGATTATAGCACAAACTTATTACATGGGGAAATAATTATACAATCATTTTTTCACTCCACTTACCGCATCTATCTCCAAAGCATCCAACTACTTCTGTAGAGTTTTTTATATTTACAACTTCACACCTATTTGGACAGCCACTGCATTCAAAACTATTAGATACAAACCTTGCATCTCCAACTTCCAGCCCTTTAAAATTAGTAATTTTCTTCTTCTGAACCGATTCTGCACCTATAATTGCAGCACCTATTGCTCCCATAACATCATGGTGCTCTGGTACATAAACTTTAAATCCTAAAGCATCTTCAAAAGCCTTTTTTATACCTTTATTTGCAGCAACTCCACCTTGAAAAAATACCTTTTGCTGAATATCTTTTCCCTTGGCCACATTGTTAAGATAATTTCTTACCATAGCTTCGCAAAGTCCTCTTATTATATCTGCTTCATTATATCCCAGTTGCTGCTTATGTATCATGTCAGATTCTGCAAACACAGCACATCTACCTGCTATTCTAACAGGAACATTAGACATTAGAGCATAGTCACCAAACTTTTCTATTGGTATTTCTAATCTTTCCGCCTGTCTATCTAAAAAGGAGCCTGTTCCTGCTGCACATACCGTATTCATAGCAAAGTCTGTTACAACTCCTCCTTTTAGAGTGATTATCTTTGAATCTTGCCCTCCTATTTCTATAATAGTACGAACCTCTCTATCAAGATGAAGAGCAGCAATAGCATGAGTAGTAATCTCATTTTTTACAGCATCTCCTCCAAGAAGAGCAGCTGCTATATGTCTTCCGCTTCCTGTTGTGCCAACAGAAACAATTTCGTCACTGCTGTACTTTTCCTGCAGCATTTTTAATCCCTTTTGTACTGCTTGTATTGGTCTTCCTTTTGTTCTCAAATATATCTTTTCTATAACATTCATATCTTTATCTAAAAGTACAAAATCCGTGCTAACGGAACCTACATCAACACCCATATGATACATTTTTCTGTCTCCTCTCAATTAAATCTAAAAATGCTTCAATTCTAGTAATATAGCCTCCATCTCCAGTCATTTCATCAACTACTAAACTCATTATAGGAAAATCCTTATCTCTTGATATTGATGGAAGTATGGCTTTAGTTATAATCTCTGGCATACATCCCATAGGAAATATTTGAATAGCTCCATCAAACTTATCTTTTTCAGCCATCACAGCCTCTCCTATACATTCTCTTGCATGCCCACCTATGTAATATGGCAAATACTCTTTTGATGCTCTCCTAAGATCAAGGGAGTTTAATTTCAATATCTTCATAGCTGCATCCTTAACCCACCAACTAGGAGTAAGCTTTCTTTTGCTGCATACACCATAATCCATAAGCTTATCTTCTATATTAAGATTAGGAAACGGATCTATAACTGTATATATTTCTCCAATTATAGCCACCTTAAGAGGGTTCTTATTTTTATCAATAGGAATATTTTCTATGGCATTCTTATAACTTTCTAAAATCTTTATTGCTTCACTTGGATCATTAGTCTTAACTACATCTCTCTTACATTGATTTAGAATCTTCTTGCAATCTCCTTTATTCACTTCATACCCTGCTAAATAATGAGCCTTCTCTTCAATTTTATCTATTAGGTTTATTGCCTTTAATGCCCTTAATGCTGCTATAATCTTCTCTCCATTGCTCTTAGGGCTTTCTGATATTAAATATTCTATTCTTTTTAACAGCTCCTTTTTTCCTATATCCTTAGGATAATCCATGACTATAAACTTTAAATTATATCCTAAATTTTTCAAAGCTTTCATTTGAAGTTCACAATATTCTCCAAACCTGCAAGGTCCACAGCTTCCAACTAAAAGTATAGTATCAGCTCCCTGTTCTATACTTTGAATATAATTTCCCATCATTATTTTGTAAGGCAGACACATCTCTTCTGGAGCATAGGTCACCCCTATTTCAAGAGCTGTTTTATTGTTTATTGGCGGAATAATATAATCTATTCCTAATCCATCAAAGAGTATTTTAACTGCAATGTATACGTTGCCCATATGTGGAAATGTTACCTTCAACCCTCTTACCCCTTTCTATCATATCTATAAATGCCTCTATTCTTGTATTAAACCCAGCCTCTCCTGTCTGCTCATCTACCTTTAAAACAAGAAAAGGAAAATCTCCGATTCTATTCTTTATAAGTTCTATTACTACGGAATCTATACCACAAGCAAAGGAAGATATATATATAATCCCATCTACTTTCTTATTTGAAAAAAGAGTTGCTGCAGCTCCATATGCATTTCTAGCAAAACTCCAAAATGGTCTTTTAAAAAGCTTATCTACTTCCCTATCTATGTCTCCTTGTGAAACAAATTCTTCTGTAATAACTCCAGCTCCAAACTTATGAAGTTTTTTTACCAAATTCATATTTATAAAATTATCATATACATTATATGGATGCCCCAGTAATGCTAGTTTTATATCATAACCATCTTCATTTATCCCTTGTTTAAAGTTTCCTTGAACTGCTAGAGCTTTTATATATGCTGTATCTACTGCATATATATTTCTAGATATCATAAGGCCTAATTTTTTACACCAACTATGAAGACTTTTTTCTGAATTTATGTATAATGGTAATTCTGTAATCTTAGGCATATCTGGAATGCTATTTTTTATCATCTCAGGAAGGCCGCAGAACTTTGGACATATATATTCCCTATCTCTAATGCACATGATTCTAGGTACAATTATTAGATCGCATTTATCTTTTATACTATCTACATGACCATGAAAAATTTTCATTGGAAGGCATACTTCATCTACAGAATACTTTACCCCTTTATCTAATATTGTTTTATTTGTATCATCAGAAACAATAATTTCTGCTCCTATTTCCTCTAAAAATGTATGAATAAAAGGATAATACTTGTAGTATAGTAATCCCTTTGGAATTCCTACTTTCATATTTTTCCTCCTCTTTTATATATAAGCCTACATTTTCCTATTATTGAACAAAAGCTTCTAATTTATTCACAAAAAAAATATATTAAGAAAATTTATGGTTTTGTTTAGACTCTGCATAACAATATTTCTTTATTATCAATTTTTTATTTACACTTTAGATAAATGATAAAAGACCTTAACAGGTATCCCTGCCAAGGTCTTTTATCATTTATCTTTATTGTAATTATTTTGTTTTATTTATTATCGTAAGCTGGTACTGCTTGTGTATCTTTGCGTTTTGTTTTATATAAAAATACTCCAAATGATACAAATGCAGCTAATAATCCCACTACATTTGATACTAATCCATTGATTTTAAATCCTTCTGGTGCTTGCATTATATAGCTTATACATACAGCTGTCATAAATATAGCTGGAAGAGTTGATATCCAATGGTTCTTATTTGCTTTAACTAAATATACAGAACATGCCCAAAAGGTTACCATTGCAAATGCTTGAGTTAACCATCCCATATATCTCCAAAGGATAGGAAATTGAACAAAAGTCAAGAATATGGATACAGCAAACATCGGTACAGCTAATATTAGTCTATTTTTTATCTTATCCTGTGGGAAATGAATTATATCCCCTAATGCAAGTCTCGCACTTCTAAAAGCAGTATCTCCTGTAGTTATTGGACATGCTACAACTCCAAGTATTGCAAGTACACTTCCAACTGGACCTAACAGTGTTCTGGTTATTTCAAATACTGCTCCAGAAGCACTAGACTTGCCAAGTACTACCTTGCCAAGTCCAGGAACTCCATTATAGAATGCAAGTCCTGCTGCTATCCAGATAAGGGCAATAACCCCTTCTACAATCATAGCCCCGTAAAACGAATGTCTAGCATACTTTTCGGATTTAAGACATCTTGCCATCATAGGTGATTGAGTAGCGTGAAATCCAGATATAGCACCACAAGCAATAGTAACAAACATCATAGGCCACATAGGTGTATTGTTAGGATGTAAATTAGAAAAGCTTACCTCAGGAATATGATATCCCTTTAAAATTATTCCTCCACTAACTCCTACCGCCATTATTAACAAACAAATGCCAAATAAAGGATATATTTTCCCAATGATTACATCAATAGGAAGAACAGTTGCTAAGAAATAATAAATGAATATAGCTGCTATCCAAAAGTTTCTATCTAAATGTTCTGGAGTTAACTGTGCTAGTAAGTCTGCTGGACCTGTAACAAATACAACTCCTACAATAATACAAAAGAAAACTGTTACAACTCTCATCATACTTTGAACCTTTTTACCAAGATACATTCCATGTATTTCCGAAAGACTTGCCCCATTATGTCTTAAGGAAATCATGCCCGATAAATAATCGTGAACAGCTCCTCCTAAAACACAACCTGCTATTACCCATAAGAATGCCACTGGCCCAAACAATGCCCCTTGTAATGCGCCAAATATAGGTCCTAAACCAGCAATATTTAAAAGTTGTATTAGGAAAACCTTCCACGTTGGCATAGGAACATAATCAACTCCATCCTGCATTGAATATGCTGGAGTTTCTTTAGAAAAATCTGCCCCAAATTGTTTTTCAACATACTTAGAGTAAAATAAAAAGCCTGATAAAAGAAGTAATAGCCCAATAATAAAAGTATACATAAAATGCCCCCTTTTTATATATAAAATTATTTATGCTGCAGTTATTTTTATAATAATTCCGGACTTATTATAAAAATAACTACAAAAAAACCTACTTCTGCCCCAAAAGGGGCGGAAAGTAGGTCCGCGGTACCACCCAAATTTATCACTCATTTTATCTAACGGCACAAACCGGCTCAGCTTACTGAAATTTCAGCCTACAGCTCAAGGATGATTTTCAGCAACCTTAGTCTATGGACTCTCACCTAACTCCATTCTCTGTAAGACATATCTTTGCTTACTCTTTCCTATCATAGCTTTGGTTTTTGCAATTTTTTAAAATTATAATATTTTTCCATCTATCTGTCAACTATTTTAACCAAAGCTGTAAATGTTTACTATTATTTTTTCTAAACTATCTTTTTAAGTTCTTTCCATTTTCTTCGGTATCCCTCTTCTATGACCTTCCTCTTCATCTCTTTTTCAGATATATTGTCGTAATTATCATTATCTAGCACTTCTTGAAGAGTTAAGTTAACAATATTCTCCTTTAAATCTGGTTCATAGGTTACAAAGATTTCTTCCTCTATCCTCTCTTGTGTCTTTGATTTATTCTCATCAATTATATGCTCTACCTTAACTCCATTGCTCTTTAAAGCATATCCTAAAAGAATGCTTCTATGACAGTTAAAAGGATTTCTCTCTGAACACATAAGCGCAATATTATGTCCTCGCCTAATTCCTTCTACTATTTTACGTATACCTTTTTTAAATATATCTTCCTCTATTATACTGTCAAAATTAGATTTTCTCCTCTTATTACCTAATTCTTCTCCCATATACATGTAGTTAATGCCTGATTGCTTTATAGCTTTCTCTAATATCTCTCTGTTAAAAGCTTTGGTATAATCATTATTGCTATAAGGATTGCTTCTAACATCCATTACACAATCAATTCCATAACCCTTTATTATTTCTATAAAATCCTCTAACTTTCTTGTAGAATGTCCAATAGTATAGCATGTCATTCGTATATCCCCCATTTATGAAAATATTTTTACGCAATTTTGTATACGTTATTCTTTATTAACTTATCCTCTTTTTGATTAAACTTCATACAGTATTTTAATAGTTTAGCTCTTATACAATCCTGTTTTAAATCCTCTAAATCAACAGAATGGAATAACCACATTTGCTTTCTTGCTCTGCTTGCTGCTAAACTAAACCTTCTTACATCTCCTTCCTTAGTTAAAGCTGCAAATTTAACATTGTTTGCAATAACCATAGATAAAAAAATTACATCCCTTTCATCTCCCTGAAATAAATAAGGGCTGCCGCAAATAATTTTTCTACTTATAATTTCCTTTTCACTGATTCTCTGCTCTATTAAATTCTTTATTAACTCACTTTGAGCATCTCCTAAAAGGGAAATCACTCCCATGGTCATGCCATTATATTTTGGATCCTTGCAGCATTCTTCTATTTTATCTACCAGGCTTTCAGCCTCTTTTATATTTATATTTTTTATCTTATCCCTCTCCCCTTCAACTTTTACAGTCTTAACTGCACCTCCTAAAAGTTCATTTTTAAAAAAGTTTATTGGGGATAAGACTTGATCTGAATAATAAACCTTATTACTAAACCCTACTATCTCTGGCAAAGATCTGAAGTTTCTTCTTAATACAACTCTTGATGGAAATACTCTAAATGCTGTACTGTGAATGCTTGTCCATATATCAAACCACTCTGAATGAGGTATTCCATTTAAATATTTATCTATAAGCTGTTGAACTTCTTTTCTACTATTTTCTGAGGATTCACGATTCATTTGCCTATGATCTCCAACTATTACTGCCTTTTTGGCTCTAATCAATGCTGATATAGCAAAAATATTGCTTTCATTGCCATCTTCTATTATCACTACATCAAATGGTTCTTCGGATAGATTGAAATTTTCTACGACCTTATTAATAGGCATAACCCATACAGACATGAAGTTTTTAAAATTGTCTATTTCCTTTTTAGCTAGCTTTATATAATTACTTTTAGCTTTCCCAGAAGAATTCTCAATCCTTCTTACCGCTTCTTTCCAAGCATACAAACTTCTTTTTTCACTTTCCCCTATCTTACTTAAGGTATTAAACCATGCTTTTTTCTCCACCAAACTTCTTACTAAACAAGCTTCTTTCTTCTCTTCTAAGCTTATTTTCTTTTTAATATTTTCAACTTGGAACTTTTCCAATTCCTCTTCTAAAAGATTAGAAAGCTGCCTCCAGGACCAAGCTATACTGAAATTTTTATATTTTGTGAGCATATTTAATCTGTCCTCTTCATTCAATAGTCTTTGTACTAGTTTAGGACATCTTTTATTTACTTTCTCTAGTAAATACTCCAGCTCTCTAATATTAGGCGCTATTTCCTTAAGCCTATGAATTTTCTTATATGATTGTCTTAGTAATAAAATATCCATCTTGTGAAGGGCATCTACTATTTCTTCAAAACCTTCTACATTTGAAATAAGTTTTTCAATATTTCCGATATAGCTCTTCAAATTTTCATATTCGCTTATATATCTTATACTTAAAACCCCATATTGTAACTGGGAATAAGTATCTATATTGTACCAATCCACTTCAGTCAAAAATACAATTTTTTTCATTGAATCCATTATTCTTTCTTTAATCTTCTTATCCCAATTTATAATCACATCTATCTTATTTATATCATCTTCTAAATTTGCTAAAACATTTAAGTTTATCCCCTCTATTTTTTCCGCTCCATACTCAGACATTGAGTTATTCCATAGGTTTCTCAGACTCTCTTCAATAGAACGCTGCTCTATATATAGTTTAGCTATTTTAGCTTGCTCCTTAGACTCTATTTTCTTTCCATCCACTCGACACTTGTCCAAAATGTCTTGACATTGTCTGTGGAAAAGCTTAAATAACTTTCCTACCCTACCTTTTTGTTCGTATTGATTATATATAACATTAAATTCATCAACTAATACATTAACATCCATATCTTTAGGAATTTCAACACTATGACCACTTATTTCTTTTGCAATACTTCCTATTTTCTTTATATAATAATTAGTTTTTAATATTGTTTGCTGAAGAACCGTCTTAACTGTTTCACCTTTTTTTGTACATTCTAAAA
This sequence comes from Clostridium sp., assembly GCF_047777555.1. Taxonomy (GTDB): domain Bacteria; phylum Bacillota; class Clostridia; order Clostridiales; family Clostridiaceae; genus Clostridium_H. The sequence goes on from NZ_JBKEEV010000009.1 coordinate 20,257, forward strand.
TATTTTGAATCCAACTGTCTTTTATATCTTCTAAAAATCTCTGTGTACTTTCTAACAACCTAATAATGTAATCATAATCGTAGTCAGAATTATAAGATATACACCAGTTTTTTACAGCTTTCTTATAACCTATATAATTTCTTCGTATATCCATTATTCTTTGAATTTTAGCAACTAATTCATCGCAAGGAGGTATATTATAAAGAATAGGTCCCATCTCATTAAATTGATATATCTCTTCTTTGTTTATAGTGCTTATAAGATAAACTAATCTGGAAAACTTAGCATCTGTTAAAAGTGGTTTTTCATTATAATTTATATTATCTTCTATCCAGGAGTATTGACTTTCATTTTCTTCAAGCCAAACCTTTACACCTAATAATTTATACTTCTTGCCGCAATATTGTATCTCTTTATCCCAAATAGCCATTGCTTGTTCTAAATCCTGATTTAACAACTGATGTTTGCTTTTACATTCCATTAAACTTCTTACAGTGTTTTTTATATCCTTATCTAAGTTTTCTAAATCAGTATCTAATCTTTCTGTTACCTTATCTATTGAAGTATCAAGATCCTTTATACAATCTGTATCACCTTGAATTACACTTGCACATAAAGGTCTTATTTCTTTTGGTATTCTGTCAAGCAATATTCTAAGAGGCTTAGCTCTTTCACTTGTGACCAAAATCCTTTTATTATGAGCTAGCAGATGACAAATTAAATTTATTATAGAATGTGTTTTTCCCGTTCCTGTGGGCCCTTCTACTACAACTCCAAAGCCTTCTGCTAATTTTCTTGCAATTTCTTTTTGTTCATCATTATGTTCAAGAGGATATAATATGTTCTGCGCTGTATTTTCCCATTCTTCTACATTCGTCATATCTTTATCTACATAACTCTCGTCAACTAAAGCTTGTATTGATGAAGGAATATACCCTCCTGTACTCATTTTATTTGAAATTCTTTTAAGCTCTTGGCTCCAAATTTTTTCATTTTTTTGAGTAAGTTTTCGTACACTCGTAAGATAGGAAACTAGCTTAAGTAGCTTTTCTTCAGTATCCATAGGCACACCTCCCTACGTTAGCAGTTTACATTTGATTTTATTTTTTACATTTTTTACCTTAAACACCTATGATTATACCATATAATTCCATAAATGGGTAGAAAAAAAATGTATGCCTTTTCGACATACATTTTTATCTACTTACAAGAATCTCTTTCAACTAATTTATATGGCAAAACAAATAACTTCTTATCAATAGGTTCATTATTTATTTTCTTTATGAGCATTCTAGTAGCTACAGAACCCATGTCATATAATGGCTGAGCTATTGTTGTAAGCCTTGGATAGAAAAATCCTGCGCCATAAGTATCATTAAATCCAATAACATCAACATCTTCTGGAACTTTTATGCCATTATCTCTTAGAGAATTTATTGCTCCCATAGCAAGTTCATCATTTGCACAAAATAGTGCATCTATATCCTTAGTCTTACTTAATATAGAACTCATTGCCTTATACCCATCATCTGCTTTTAATGAATACTTGCAAAAGTATACTATATCCTCATTGTAAGAAATATTGTTTTCCTCAAGAGCATCTTTATATCCATAATATCTTATAGCACTAGCATTTACAGCATCCACATCTGTTCCTATATAGGCTATCTTTTTATTTCCCTTTTTAATTAAGTAATTTACTGCATCTATGGCAGCTTGTTTATTATCTATTACTACACTTGGATATTCAGTCTCTCTTCCATTGGTTTCAATTAATACTAATGGCATATTACTGTCCTTTATAGTCTTCATTACTGTAGATTCTAAAGAGTTACTTATATATATAACACCATCCACCATCTTTTCTCCAAGAACTCTCAAGTACTCCAGCTCTTTTTCAGGATCTAAATCTGTATTACAAAGTATTATATTATACTCATAAATATTAGCTACATCCTCTGCTCCTCTAACCATTTCAGGATATATGGAATTTGAGATATCCGGTATTATTATACCTATTGTTTTTGTTTTCTGAGTTTTTAAACTTCTTGCCACTATATTTGGTCTATAGTCTAACTTTTTTATAGCTTCCAAAACTTTTTTCTTAGTTTCCTCATTAACTACATCTATATTATTTAAAACTCTCGATACTGTGGCAATGGATACGTTTGCTTCTTTAGCTACATCTTTTATTGAAGCTGCCATTCTACCAACTCCTACTTTATTATATTTTAATACATATTATACAATAGAAATTATTTAAAATACAAGTTATATAATTAATCTTTCGTTATTAATCCTATATCCTTAATAAGGATAGTATATGCAACATTATGCACATATACGACTTCTTTAACTAAGTTTGTATTAAAAAGAATTAAATTTATTTTTTTCCTCATACTAATCTTAATAAAGTATAACCATAAATGAGGTGAAATCTATGAACGAAGCTCTTATAGTTCTTGTTAGAGGAATAATAGGCTTTTTTAGTTTGCTAATTTTTGCTCGTGTTTTAGGTAAACAGCAAATCAGTCAGCTTACCTTCTTTGACTATATATTAGGAATAACCATAGGTTCTACAGCCTCTACTTTAACCACAGACTTGACAAGTACAGTATGGTCTCATTGGGTTGGTCTGCTTACTTGGACTGTTTTATCTCTTATATTGCAATTTATTGCTCTAAAATCTAAAAAAGCTTCAGAGTATTTAGACGATAAGCCTACAATAATAATTATGAACGGAAAAATATTAGAATCATCAATGAAAAAATTAAGATATAGATTAAGCGATCTTCTTGAGCAATTAAGGGATAAAGGCGTCTTTGATTTAACTCAAGTAGCTTTTGCAATATTAGAAAAAGATGGTCAGCTTTCTATATTGAAAAAGCCAGAATACGACCCTGTAACTCCAAAAAATTTAAACTTAACCGTTCCTCCTTCTTATTTAAGTTCAGAATTAATATATGATGGAATTGTTATTGAAGAAAATTTAAAGAAGGTTAACAAGGATATGAAATGGTTAGATCTTCAATTAAAAGCCCATAACGTAAAACATATCTCTGATGTTTTTGTAGCAACCTATAATCCACCAGATTCAATCTACATTGATCTTTATGAGGATCACATTCAATAAAAAGGAGGAAAACTTGCATATGAAAAAGTTCTTAGGCTATATAATACCTATTGCTGCCATAGCTATATTTATAGCTGTTATGCTAAGCGGGAAATATTTAAAACAGCCTTTCAACCCTTCTGAAGATGTAATGAGTTTTGTAAATGCTGCTATAGCAGATGTTCAATCTGAAGATTGGATAAAAGTCGAAAATGACATATATAATATTGAAAATGCTTGGAATAAAATCATTCCTAGGATTCAATTTAGTGTAGAAAGAGATGAAATATATAATATAGGAATAAATATAGCTAGACTAAAAGGAGGTTTATCTTGCAAAGATAAACCATCAATTCTTACAGAGCTTTATGAACTTATAGAAAACTGGAACGAATTATCAAAATAAAGCCCCCAATGTTAATTTATTGGAGGCTTTATTTATTTTCCTTGGAGTATTACTTCATAAATATAGATATTCCTAATAATATTATATAGAATATATTCATTAGCACAAAGTTTTTTACTGATATAACAAATGTCTCTGCCTTACTTGGCTTACTTTGAAATACTTTTATATTCTTTCTCACTGGAATTAAAGTAATGAGCAGTAAAAATAACGTAAAAGGAAGTATCTTTAAGAATACTAATAATATTATATCCACATATCCTATATAATACAAAACCTCAAATAGTTTTAGTGTAGCTTTTCTACCTATATAATATGGCAAAGTAAATCTTTTGTTTTTTATATCTTCTTCTACATCACAAATATTATTTGCAAGCATGATGTTAGCAATTCCATTTATAAGAGGTATGCTTATTAAGAACATACATAATACTTCTTTTATATTCATGCTGATGCCTAAAATGTTATTATTATATGCCAATGATAGTATTCCTGCATCGTGCACATGTATATATATTGCCAAAAATGTAATTATAAATCCCATAAATATGCCTGAAAAAATCTCTCCTAAAGGCATACGGGAAATTGGAATAGGTCCAAATGTATAAAGAATTCCTGCTACGAAGCATACTGCTCCTACCAAAAGTACAACCAAATTTGTATTTAGCGCAAGAAGTACGCCAAATATTGTAGCAATACTAAGTAAGATAAATATTATACCTAGAGCTGTAGATTTTTTCATATTATATTTTTCAATAGCATTTTTAACTTCGTAATTATAACCTCCATTAGCATGTGCCTTCCTATAATCACAATAATTATTGATTGCTGTTGTGGCCATATCAAAGGTTATCAATGATATAAACATAATTATGAAATTTTTTAAACTAAAGCTATCATATCTATATAAAGTATAAAGTGTTCCAAGGATAAATGGTATAACACTTGCAACCTTAGTTTGTATTTCAACATATTGAAAAAAAGCACGCAGCATCATTTTTATCACCCTCTAGTTCATAAGAGTAAAATCATCATTGGTAATTTTAAAATTATCTTTTATACCTTTAGTTACATAAACTTTCTTATCTTTAGTAATAAATATAGCATCTACATCTTTAATGCTTTCAATAAAATCCATTCCGCCTTTTAAGCCTTTTGAAAATACAGAAGTTGAAAGCGCATCCCCATCTATGGATTTGTCACTTACTATAGTTACTCCTGCTATTTCATTATCATAAGGGTATCCAGTAAAAGGATTTAAAATATGGTGATACTTTTTACCATCCTTTTCTATAAATCTTTCATATATACCTGATGTAACTATAGATTTATTTTCTACATATATTGTTCCAACAATTTCTCCTCTTGACTGAAATGGATTTTGAATTCCTATTTTCCACAAGTCCCCATCTGGCTTTGTGCCTAAAGCAAATACATTTCCTCCTAAATCTATAATTGCACTTTTTACACCTTCGTTTTTTAAAACTTCTGCAACAGCATCTGCTGTATATCCCTTTGCTATGGCACCAAGATCAATAATCATTCCCTTTTTCTTTAAAAATATAGTCTTGTCCTTCTCGTTTAATTGTAAATCTTTATATCCTACCAATTTAAGTTTTTCATCTATTTCTGATTGAGTTGGAACTTTCGCTTCTGGAAGCCCTATGCTCCAAAGCTTTACTATAGGACCTACCGTTATATCAAAGCTACCTTTTGCCAACTCAGAATATTCTAATCCCTTTTTGGTTATTGCCAATGTGTCATCCTTTACCTTTACTGGTGTCTTTCCAGCAGCTTGATTCACCTTATCTAATTCCGTCCCTTGTTCATTTATGCTTACTTCACTTTCGATCTGCTCAATTCTGTCAAACCCTTTAGAAATTATATTTTGGTCTTTTTTATCATATAGAGAGATTTTAACTACTGTACCCATAAAAAGGTTAGTTCTGCTTATAGGCTCACTTGAATTATTTTTTGTGCAGGCAACCATACTTATAGTGGATATAAACATGGTTAATACTAGCAGTACCTTTTTTATATTGTTCATTAAAAAAGTCCTCCTTCATATGAATTAAGGAAAAAAACCTTAGACTTTGTATGTCAAGCCTAAGGTCAAATTCTAATTAATTATATCAAATTTAAATTAATTGTCTAGTAATTATTCAGCCATATCAACAGTTGCTACTGCTGTATCTCCATTTTTTGCATTTTCAAGTGCTTTTCCAGCAAGTGTCTTAAAGTTAGCTACAGAATGAGTTGCACCTGCTACAGTATCTACAGCTTCTGGATCTTGTTTTTCAACTAATGAATCTTCTAATTCTTTAGTGTATTTAGCTGGGCCTGTCTTTACTTTTGCTTCCATTTTTTGATTGTATTCAGCATCTTCTGATTTGAACTTTCCATCTTTGTTTGTATAATCGAAGTTAACTGTAGCAATTTTTCCGTCCTTAATTTCTACTTCAACAAATGGCTTCCAGCCCTTATCATCAAAATCTTTAGCTTCTGCCTTGTATGTTCCGTCTTTTAAAGCTGATTCAGTTTTTGCAGTTTCTTCAGTTTGAGTTTGATTTTGAGTATTATTTGTTTTAGCAGCTTCTTCTTTAGAACCACATCCAGCAAGTAATCCTGCACTTATAACAGTACTAGCAAGTATTACAGATAACCATCTTTTCTTCATTTATTAATCCCCCTATTGGTTAATTTAGTTTGTTTGTGAAATGTCAAACAATTTTTTGAATCTTTTTTAATCTAGCCAGCTCTTTTTTGCAATTTAATTATACTATACTTCCTTTATATTTGGATATTTGAATTTCTAATGTTATATTAGACTTACTTATATCAAATTTAATAACTTTTTTCTCTACTTTGAGCATTTTCAAGGGTTTCATGACTTCAAATATGTTTTTTGCATATAAGTTTTCCTTATTATACATATGGACATATTGTTAATTTAAATATAAAATTCTATTCAGATAATAAATTTTATCATAGTTTTTATTCTTTGTTATTATTTTATTAAGGTTACTATATAATTAAAGAGGTGATTAAATGTCAGCAAATACAAAGATATTAATCTTAGGTGCCGGCTATGGTGGAGTTCATGTAGCTAAAAAGCTTGCGAAAAAATATAAAAAAAATGATTCTGTAGAAATTACACTAATCGATAAAAATCATTTCCATACTTTAATGACAGAGCTTCATGAAGTAGCTGGTGGAAGAGTTCATCCTGAATCCGTTCAAATTGAGTTAAGCAAAATATTCGGTAGAACTAAAGTTAATGTGGTTACAGACTATATTGAGAAAGTAGACACTGATAAAAAGGTAGTAACAACTTCCTACGGCAAATACGAGTATGACTATTTAGTTATAGGTACAGGTTCTGAACCTGCTTTCTTTGGCGTACCAGGTGTAAAAGAAAACGGTTTTACCCTTTGGTCTTTTGAAGATGCAATAAAAATAAGAGAGCACATTCAAACCATGTTCTCTTTAGCCGCAAAAGAAAGAAATGAAAAAAAGAGAAAAGAAATGCTTACTTTTGTAGTAGCTGGTTCTGGATTTACTGGAATTGAAATGGCTGGAGAACTCCTTGAATGGAAAAGTAGACTAGCTAGAGAGTATAATGTAGATGAAAAAGAGGTAAAATTATTAGTAGTAGAAGCAATGTCTACTATCTTAAATATGCTTGATAGAGGTCAAGCGGATAAAGCAGAAAAATATATGCAAAAGCACGGCGTGGAGATATTAAAAGATTCTCCTATTGTAGAAGTTACTAAAAACAGCGTAAAGCTAAAGAGTGGAAAAGAAATTAAAACTCAAACACTTATCTGGACTTGTGGTATACAAGCTAATCAAGAATCTAAAGAATATGGACTACAAAATGGAAGAGCTGGAAGACTTCTTTCAAATGAATATATGCAAGCAGTTGACAAGAAAGATGTTTTTGTAGTTGGTGACATAACTTATTACGAAGAAGAACCAGGACGCGGAACTCCTCAAATAGTTGAAGCAGCTCTTCAAACTGGAGATACAATAGTAAAAAATATAATTGCCTCTATAGAAAAATCAGAAATGACTAAATTTAAATCAAACTATCATGGATTTATGGTTTCAATTGGGGGAAGATACTGCGTAGCCAATCTTTCTGGAATGAAATTATCTGGATTCTTTGCTATGCTTATGAAGCACTTAGTTAACCTTCACTATCTTTGGGGAGTAAATGGAATCAATGCTTGTTATCATTACCTAATTCACGAATTCTTCTCAATAGAAGATAAGAGAAATATAATGAGAGGTCACTTATCATCTAAAGGAAACAGATTATGGCTTGTTCCATTAAGATTGTTCATGGGAGTTATTTGGCTTTTGGAAGGCTTAAAGAAATTTGTTGGAGAAGGTACTTGGGCTGATAAAGGATTTAAGGCTTTATTAGATGGTCCTGCCTCTGATAGTTGGATTAAAGCTGGAAACATTAAAATGCCTTTTGAATGGCTTCAAACTGCCGCTAACTCTGGAGCATCAGAAGCTGCATCTAATGCCAGCACTGCTGCTACACAAACTCCAATATTAAGCCATATGCCAAGCTTTTATAGTGCAATAATGAAGATTATGATACCAACCCCTGAAATCGCTGTTTGGTTCCAAAGAATGGTTGTTTGCATTGAAATAGGTGTAGGTCTTGCTCTACTTGCAGGTTTATTTACATTCTTAGCAAGTGCTGCATCAGCATTCATGGTTACTAACTTTATTCTTTCAGCAATGGCTGGATGGGATATACTATGGTATTTCTTTGGTGCTATAGCTCTAATGAATGGAGCAGGTAGAACCTTTGGATTAGATTACTGGGTAATGCCATGGATAAGTAAAACACTGGGTAATTGGTGGTTTGGAAAGAGAGTTCCTGTTTATAATCAAAGAACATCTTCCTAATAACTTATGTGAAATAAGATAGTTTTAAATTAATATGCTAATATATAATTTGCTTTAATATAGGTAGAGTGAACTTCACTCTACCTTATGATTATTTAAAAAAGTAATGTAGAGGATGATGATATGGATAAAATATGGGACAATTATAAGGATATAAAAGATGAATTAAATAATGTTATTTCTTTTATGGAAAAAAATACAAAATGCAAAGATAAAAAAATAGAAAACTCCATTAATGAACTAATCCATTCTGGTGGGAAAATGCTTAGACCTGCATTTGTTATAATCTCCTCTCACTTTGGAAATTATGATGGGGAAAAAACCAAAGTTTTAGCCTCTGTAATTGAAATGCTTCATATGGCAACCTTAGTTCATGATGATGTTATAGATGATTCTAAAACAAGACGCGGCAAAGAAACTATTCAATCAAAATATGGTAAAGATTATGCAGTATATATTGGAGACTTTCTTTTTTGTGCATGCTTTAAAATCTTAGCTTCTTCTTCAAGTCTTCAAAGTATAAAGATAGACAGCAACTCCATGTCTAGAATTTGCTTAGGAGAAATAAATCAGTTGAATTCAATGTTTGATACCAAGTTATCTGTAAAAGACTACTTAAATAGAATTTCTGGCAAAACAGCTGAACTATTTTCTCTTTCTCTATACACAGGTGCTTCTGAAAGCGGATGCAGTGATGCTCTTTCTAAACAATTTTGGAAAATAGGTCATAATATCGGAATGGCATTTCAAATCATAGATGATATTTTAGATTATGTAGGTACTGATGATTCTATAAAAAAGCCTGCAGCAAGTGACTTAAAGCAAGGAATATTTACTCTTCCATTTATATATGCTGCAAAGAAAAATAGAAATGCTTTCAAACATTATTTAGGAAAAGAAAGCTTTTCAGATGAAGATATAAAGGATATTATATCCTTAGTAAATAAATACCAAGGTATTGAAAATGCAAAAGATGTTGCAAATAAGTACACAAAGAAAGCATTTAAATTGATAGATAATCTTCCAGAAAACACCTACAAAGCAATCTTAAAAGAAGTTGCAGAAAAACTTCTCTTAAGGTCATATTAAAAGGACAGCGCCTTATTGGCACTGTCCTTTTATTTAATCATTAAAGTTTGCTTAATATTCTCTTAGTTTCTCTTTTAAATATATCTATCAATTTCTTATATTTGCTATAACTATTCTTATTATAAGAAAAGAATATATCATATTTAAAAGATAAATCTTCTACTTCAAAAGTCTTTATTGTGCCCTTCTCAATTTCTTCTTTAACAGAATTCTTAGGAAGAAGACTTATATCATCAGTCTTTTCTACAGACTCCTTAGCTATGCATATAGAATTAGCAGTAAATACAAGCTGCAAATCCTCTATATTAACACCTTTAGACTTAAGTCCGTAATTAAGCGCTGAATATATATCTGGTCCATCATCTAATAATACAAAGAAATACTTTGAGAGTTCCTTGGCAGAAATCTTATCCCCAATATCTATACTAGGATTAGCCACAAATATTAGTTCATTTGTACCTACTTTAAAGCTAGTTATGTTATCTGTTTCTATACTCTCGTAAGTTACAGCCATGTCTGAGAGATTTCTATCTAGCTCTGCCTGAATATTCTCTTGGGGCATATTATTAAGCTTAAAAAACCATTGATCATTTATAGCTTTTATAGCAAGCAGAGCTTCTAGAATAATAGAGTCAATTTCAGAAGAAGATGATGAAACTACAAAAGTATCTTTATGCTCCTTTATATTAGAAATATCCTCTAATATTCTATCATGAGCCCTAATTATGGTTTTCACATGTCTTAATATTATCTCTCCTTCTTCTGTAAGAGTAACCCCTTTGTTACTTCTCTCAAGAAGAGGTATCCCCAGCTCTTGCTCAAGCTTTGAAATACGCTGGCTAAGAGCTGATTGGGATATATGGGAAAGACCAGCTACCTTGGATATACTTTTTAAAGTTGCAACATCATAAAAATTCTTTAGAAATTGAATATCCATATGCTATTCTTCTTTTTCTACAGCTATTTCAAGATTTTCTCCGTTAATCTTGAAATCATTATATTCTCTGCTTTCATTATAAGCTATTGCTGTAGCAAGAGTTTCTTTCTTTATATGGTCTTCAAACTTTTTAATCACTTCTTCAAGCATCTTATTGCCTGCAACATAGAGTCTTATTCTATCTGCAACTTCAAAACCGCTTTCTTTTCTTAGGTTTTGAACCTTGCTTAAGATCTCACGAACAAAGCCTTCTTCTCTAAGCTCTTCTGTAATAGTAGTTTCAAGAACAACTCCTACTTCTCCTTCTCCTGCAAAAGCAAATCCTTCAAGTCCCTGCATTGTTACAAGCAGATTTTCTGCAGTAAGTTCTATTTGTTCTTCTAGTCCTTCCACATTTATAAATACAGACTTACCGTTATTTATAGCTTGAGCAAGTTCCATTTGATTTTGTTCAGATATTGCCTTTCTTATAGCAGGAATATATCTTCCATAAGCCTTACCTAGCACTGGTAAATTAGGCTTGATTTCAAAATTAACATATTTTGAAAGATCTGCACCGAATTTAACATCTTTAATGTTAAGCTCTTCTTTTATTATATCTCCGTAGTATTCTGGAAGAGATTTTGTGCTAACAAGCATTTCTGCAAGAGGCTGTCTGTTCTTTATATTAGCTGAGTTTCTAGCACTACGTCCAAGCTTTACTACCTTATAAGCTAAATCCATTTCTGCTTCAAGCTTGCTATCTACAAGGCTTAAATCATATTTTGGCCAATTTAGAAGGTGAACACTTTCAACTGCATTACTATCTAAGTTAACTACTAAGTTTTGATATATTTCCTCTGTCATAAATGGTACAAATGGTGCTGCAACTTGAACAAGAGTTACAAGAACTCTATAAAGTGTTGTGTAAGCTCCTATCTTATCATCTGTAAGCTCTGTAGTCCAGAATCTTGCTCTGTTACGTCTTACATACCAGTTTGAAAGCTCATCAACAAAATCTTCAAGCTCTAATGCTGCTTCAACTATTCTATATCCATCTAAATGCTCTTCTACATTTTTAATCAATGTATTTAGCTTAGATACTATCCACTTATCCATTACATTTTCTGATACAAAATCCTTATAATCTAGTGGATTAAACTTATCAAGCTCAGCATATAGTACATAGAAAGAATATACATTCCATAATGTGCTTAAGAACTTTCTTTGTGTCTCTCTTACATCTTCCTCTGAGAATCTTGTTGGAAGCCATGGCGCACTAGCTGTATAGAAGTGCCATCTTGTTGCATCTGCTCCTTCATTATTTAAAACCTCAAATGGATCTACTACATTTCCCTTTGACTTTGACATTTTAAGTCCATGTTTATCTAAAACGTGGCCTAAAACTATGCAGTTTTCAAAGTCACTCTTACCAAACAATGCTGTAGATATTGCAAGTTGTGAATAGAACCATCCTCTTGTTTGATCCACAGCCTCTGATATAAACTGTGCTGGGAAAGTTTTTTCAAATACTTCTTTATTTTCAAAAGGATAGTGATGCTGTGCAAATGGCATTGAACCAGAGTCAAACCAACAGTCTATAACCTCATGAGTTCTTGTCATCTCTTTACCGCAATGAGGACAAGTAAGTTTAACCTTATCTATATATGGCTTATGAAGTTCTATATCCTCTGGAACGTTTATTCCTTTCTCTCTAAGCTCTTCAATGCTTCCTATACATTCTCTATGACCACATTCACATTCCCAAATTGGAAGAGGAGTTCCCCAATATCTATCTCTTGAGATACCCCAGTCTATAACATTTTCAAGGAACTTACCAAATCTTCCTGTTCTAATGTTGTCTGGATACCAATTTATCTTATTATTGTTTTCTAAAAGCTGATCTCTAAGGGATGTCATTCTTACAAACCAGCTGTCCTTTGGATAGTAAAGAAGTGGTGTATCACATCTCCAGCAGTGTGGATATGAGTGAGTAAACTTCTCTGTTTTATAAAGCATTCCATTTTCTTTTAGATATTCTATTATCTTAGGATCTGCCTTTTTAACAAACATTCCCTTCCAAGGCTCAACTTCGTCTACAAACTTACCTTCTGCATCAACTAAATTTATAAGAGGAAGATCATATTTCTTTCCTGTCATACTGTCATCTTCACCATAAGCTGGTGCTGTGTGTACAACTCCTGTACCATCTGTTAAAGTTACATAGTCTCCATGTACTACATAGAAAGCCTTTTTCTCTGGTGTAACAAACTTAAGAAGTTGTTCATATTCTGTTCCTAATAATTCTTCTCCTTTAAACTCTCTAACTATTTCATAATCTCCGACTAAAACCTTTGGAGCAAGTTCTTTTGCAAGTATTAAATATTCTCCATTATTTAATACTTCTACATAATCAAAGTTCTTGTTTATTGTCAAAGCTACGTTACTTGGTAATGTCCAAGGAGTTGTTGTCCAAGCAAGTATATATTTATTCTCTTCTCCTTTTACTTTGAACTTAGCAAAAACAGTAGCTTCCTTAACATCCTTATATCCTTGAGCAACCTCGTGAGAAGATAGTGCTGTTCCGCATCTTGGGCAGTATGGAGTTACTCTATGACCTTTGTATAATAGGTCTTTTTCCCACATCTGTTTTAATGCCCACCATACGGATTCTATATAATCATTGTGATAAGTTACATAAGGATTATCCATATCAACCCAGAAAGCTAGTTTTTCGGACATATCCTTCCAAAGACTTGTGTATTTAAATACACTGTCCTTACATTCTTTAACAAATTTTTCAACTCCATATTCCTCTATTTGAGGTTTACCTGAAATTCCAAGTTTCTTTTCTACTTCAAGTTCTACTGGAAGTCCATGAGTATCCCAACCAGCCTTTCTTAAAACCTTGTATCCCTTCATAACTTTATATCTTGGAATTAAATCCTTTATAACTCTTGTTAAAACGTGTCCTACATGCGGCTTACCGTTTGCTGTTGGAGGTCCATCATAGAAAGTGAAATATTCACCATCTTGATTTCTATCGAAACTTTTCTGAATTACATCCTTTTCCTTCCAAAGCTCTGCTATATTTCTTTCCATATCAACAAAGTTTGTAGAAGTTTCTACCTTTTTGTACATCTCTTTATCTCCTCTCTATAAAATTGTAATTATTTTAATTATTGCCAAAAATCTACTCTATAATCTAAGAAAATGCTGCGTATTTTTCTTAGATTAGACAAATAACCACACGAGTTGGGGCAAGTTTATTAGCACCTAACTTAAGCTACACTTCTAACCTGAAGCTCTACTTCGCAATATTTATGTTATAAACAAAAATAGCTCCGCCCATAAGGACGCAGCTATGCATAAACCACCCATGTGAAATCAGTTCAAGTACTACCATACTCTATTTCTTAACGCGAAATGACGAATAAACTTACTAGGATCAACCCTTTTCAGTTCTTTACTCCCAGGTGATTTTCTTTAAACCTTAGCTGTGAGGCTTCCACCATTCCCCACTCTCTTTTAGCATACAGTTTAAATACTTTTCCTGTTCATAGTATTTTTCTATCTACATTATCATTTTTAGTCATATTATATTATAACGATGCAGCATTGTCAATTCCTGCTCGTACTTTATTCACACAAGAAAAAAAAGATTGATTAAACCAATCTTTTTTCTTATATGTTATATAGTCTCCTAGCCTTCGCTAGGTATGTTATTTTTTTAAAGAGTGATATGAAATATAGTCTCCTAATCTTTATTAGGTATGTATTATATCTCTAACGACTTAATTTTATCATTAATGCGCAACTTAGGCAATATGTTTTTTAATATTTTTTAATATTTTTTTTATTTTTCATTTAACTTTTTTATTATCTATTAGTATTATATTCAAAAGTTCAAAATTAATTACAAATCTAGGGAAATTCTAAGCTTGCCATCTAAAATTTCCATAAAATCATTTTGTAAAGTTGCGATATGTCTTCCAAGCCTTGCTTTTGATACCACTTTTATCTGCTCAGCAAGAACTGTACCTGTAATATGATTTTTTTCACCATCTTCAAGAATATAATCACTCTCTCTAAGTTCTATATGCACCGCGATCTTCTTAGGCCTATTGGATATAGGTGCAATTATGGTAGTTGGAGCATTCTTGTTCCCTGTATCATTTTGAATTATTATAACTGGTCTGATTTTATTTTCCTCTGAACCAATGTTTTGCCCAAGTTCACAAGTCCATATTTCACCTCTTCTTGGGATTACTTTTGCACCTCTTGATGCATCATCATTCATTTTCATCTGCTCGTTTACCCATCGAACATAATTATGAATTTTGATAATAGCATAAGCCTTTTTTCTTGTATTTTCAATGTCCATGCTTCTCTTTAATCGATCGTTCACCATAGTCTCATATTCTTTTAATAAGTCATAAACACCTTCTCTTTCCTTAATTATAAATCTTTTCAATTCTTCATCATTCATGGTATTAATGTCCTGTTTCATTGTGAAATCCCCCTTATGTTACTTCATAAACAGAAATACCCCTTTATTCTCCTAATTGCTATTCATGCCTTATATACTTATTAACTCCCCCACTATTACAATCACATATATTACTAAAGCTCCATATACAGGCCAATTCATAACCTTTACAGATGCTTCTCCTTCGTGAAGGCCATCTCTTCCATGTATCTTAGTTAATCTTCCTATTAATATTATTATGATTCCTAAACCTATTATGCCTAAAATTAGCATTGAAAAAAATGTATTAAGCAATTGAGCTTTTGGCATAGAGGATATTCCCGTATTTCGCGCTAGTTCTACAGACTCACCGCTTAGGTGCATCATTTTAGTTGCAAGTTCTGATAAAAGCACCTGAGTCCCATTGATTGTAAAATGACATATCATAGATGAATATATAGAACCCGTTATTCTAACTAAATATGCAAATATTATTCCCAAAACAAAGGCATATAATAATTGGTTTCCATCTAAATGCAATATTGCAAAGAAAGTTCCTGTCATTAAAGCAGCTTTTCTTATATTAACATTTTCATATCCACCTAAAACCACACCCCTCATAGTAATCTCTTCACAGATAGCAGGTGTTAATGCTATTATGCCCAATCTTACTATAAGTGGAATATCGTCCAAACTTGAAACAACTTGACTTATTCGATTTGGAAAAGCAAATTGAGTTATGAAAGATAAAAACATAGCTATGGGTTGTGCGAATATTCCTATGGCAATAATAATCCCTATAGATTCGATTCCTATTTTTTTTAACTTTAGTGTATCCTTAATAGGCTTTCTAGTAATCATAAAATAAATTATAGTAGGAATCAACAGCAAAAGTATCTGAGGTAATACAATATATAGTTCAGAACTTATATTCATTCTTTTGAATAGTGGTACAAGTGCGCTAGGTGCTATTGCATATAATAGTAATAAAATAAATGCAAATAAGTTAGCTTGAAATACACTTTTATTTTCCATTATATAACTCCTCTTTAAAAATTAATGATATAATACTATTAATATAATAAAGGAAGAGACAGAATATTACAACTTACTTTTGTAATATTTTTCTCTTCCTTTTTCCTCTATTTTCCTATAGTCTTCATAATTCCTCTTGCTATAGCCTCTGCATATCTTTGTTGATACTCTGGTTTTTTAAGCATGGCCTCCCTTTCAGGATTGCTTATAAACTCTAGCTCCACAAGAGTTGCAGGAGCATCTGTATATTTAAGTACATAAAGCCCATTTCTATCTTTTATTCCTCTATCTTTAAAGCCAAACTCTGATATGATTTCCTTTTGTATATTTTGAGCTAAAGCCATACTCTTAGCACTTCCTCCAAAGTAGCAGGTTTCTACACCAGTTACTGAAGAATTATCAAAACTGTTTACATGAATAGAAACAAAATAATCTACTTTTGCATTATTAGCTATATCAACTCTAGTTTGAAGTTCAACATTTTTATCATTAAGCCAGCTGTCAGTATCATTGGTTCTGGTATATATAACATCTATTCCATTCTTTTTTAGAATATCTCCAATTTTAAAAGTTACTGCTAATGTTATATCTTTCTCCTTAGTTTTATTTTGTCCTACAGCTCCTGAATCTGGACCACCATGTCCTGCATCTAAAGCTATCTTAATCTTCTTTTCTACAGGCTTAGGTGCTATTACTACAGTAAGGGTTATTTCTTTATTATAATTCTTAACTCTTCCTGTAAGTGTTATAGTTCCTGCCTTGCTTGTATCTATGCTCTCTTTGTCCCAAATAACATCAGCTTGAATTGTTTCACCTGATACAGTAACCGCTTTAACTGTTTGAGGTAATGTGTACTTATCCCCTTCAGTTATCTTTTCATTAATATTATTTACTGTTTTTATTTCAGCATTAGATGTTCCAGGATCCACTTTAGAGTTTACTATAACCTTGAAAGTTACTTCATTATTGTAGTTTAAAACAGTTCCTTTGTAATAATATGTACCTTCCTTTGAGGTATCCACAGAGGTCTTGTCCCATTTTACAGTTACTTTAGAAACTGTGCCATCACTCATTTTTGCATCTATGCTAGTTGGCAATGTATATTTTTCATTCTTATACAATAAAATCGTTTTACCAGGCACATCTGTTATATAGGACTTTTGAGATATATTTAAGTATTTCAATACAGCAGAGGCTATAGCTCCTGCGCTGTTATCCTTGAAAGCTTGACTATTTAAAATTGCCTCTTCTTTAGGGTTTGTTATATATCCTAAATTAGTATATACAGCTGTAGCATTTACACTGCTTAAAGTTTTTAAAGTGCTCTCTTCAATAACTCCTTTTTGACTTGCTTTATTATAAAGTTCATCTTTAATATAAGAAGCTAATTTTTGAGAATTAGTATCTCCTTTTAAATAATAGGTTTGTGAACCAACAGCAGTAGTGCTTATAGCATTACAATGTATGCTTACAAGTATATTTGCTTTAGCATCGTTAACTATTTTACTTCTAGCTGCTATGCTCTCGTTAGCACTCCAAGGTACACTATCTGTAGTTCTAGTATAAACCACTTCTATTCCATTTGCTTTTAGAATCTCTCCAGCCTTTAATGCTACATATAAATTTATATCTTTCCCTTTTATTCCAGAAGGTCCAACTTCCTGTGCTTCATCATTTGCAGCACGTCCAGCATCTAAAACTACTACTGGCACTTTAGGCAATCCTGGTTTTTCTGTTTGGGTTGTATTAATCGTAAATTTCATTCTTATAGGAGTCTTTATTTTGTTCCCATCTTTAGATTTAACCTGATCCTTTATAAGCAAAGTGTAGGTTTTTCCTTCTTCATAACTTTCTAATGGAGAGACAGATACGGTTTTGCTATCCTTACATTCTACTTTAATCTTTACCTCTTCATTTTTATCGTTCAATACCACTATATTATCTGTGTTAATAGAATCTGGATCTAATTCATTGTTAAATTTTATAGTCCATACCTTATTAATACTTATATCATCCCCCTTTCTTTCTTGCATTTCTTCATAGTCAAGGGCTAATGCTCTTGGTGATAGACCTACTACAACAAAAAATACAATCACCGAAAACATTAAAAGTCTTTTTACTAAGTTCACAATATCACCTCTCCAAAATCAACATTTATATGTATATTTTATTTTATGTAGATAAATAATGCAATAATCCTACATATATCTAAAAATTTATCAAATTTATTTGAAATTTTTGGCTTTATATATATATACGAAATTTCTTAAGTTTAGTTATGGCTTTAAGGATTAAAATGTAATTTGATTCATTATACTCCATATATTATTAATCGTATTATTTATATAAATATTAATAATATCACTATGTAAATAGTAGTTATCAGTGTAATTTTTTACACAGTTAAGTCCATACTATATGATATAATTACCTATAATGGAAATACTAAAGTTTTGTAAAGGAAGTGTTTTTAATGGAGATAACTTGGATTGGGCATTCATGCTTTTTGATTAAAGATTCCAAAGGGAGAAGGATTTTGACAGATCCTTTTGATGATTCTGTAGGATATAAGACATTTAAAGATGAAGTTGATTTAGTAACCATAAGTCATCATCATTTTGATCACGATTATTTAGACAGCATAAAGAATAAGCCTGAAATTATAGATAAAGTAGGGTTATTCAACAAATGCGATATACCTGTAGAAGGGATACCATCTTATCATGATGATGTAAAAGGAGCTAAAAGAGGAGAAAACATCATTTATGTATTCACTATAGATGGATATAAAGTTTGTCATTTAGGAGACCTTGGACACATTCTATCTGAAGAAGACATAAAAAAGATAGGAGATATTGATGTGCTTCTTATTCCTGTTGGAGGAAATTATACTATAGATGGAAAGGAAGCGTCCTACGTTGCAAAAAGCATAAATCCTCACATAATAATACCTATGCACTATAAAACATCATATATATCTTTCCCTATATCTGGAGTTGAAACCTTTATAACCAACATGAAAAATGCTGCTAAAGTAGGAAGTCATATTCTTAAAGTTGAAGGTGAACTTACAGAAAGAAATGTAGTTAAGATTTTAGAACCAGCACCACAAAATTAGCGAACTAGCTTCTTTGAATATTAGAAGGATTTTAAATTGATTAGTTAAAGAAGTTTAGAGGGTTTAGAGTCCTAAACTCAGCAAAGCGCCTAAACTCCCTAAACTTTTATTTCTTATTCTTTACACTTTAAACTTGTTTTGTTCTCTATTTTTTACTAATATTATAAAGCTATTTCAACTCTATCAAGTCTTACTAAAACTTTAATATCTTTTATTCCTACGGTTTCAGTTCTTAAAGTGCTACTGTTGCTTATTAATAGTAATTTACTGCTGTCTAATTTCTTTATTTGTCTTATATATCTTTTATCGCCTCTCTCTATAAGACAAATTGCATTGTTTTCTATTTCATGGGTTATATGTCCAAATGCTATATCACCTTTTGATATTCTATATCCTATCATGTCATCATCTTCTATTTGCAAAAATAAAACTTTATCCTTTGAATGACCTTCTATTTTATTATTTATAACAGGCATCTGTCTTAATGCCAAAGCCTTGTTCATATCGTACCCATAAATAGGAACTGCCTTTAACACAGAACTAAAAGCATCATTCCAAACATCATTTACTTCCTCAACAGTCTTTTTATTTTCTCTTTTCCCCTTTTTTTCATCTATTACCTCTTCAAAGGTTTCAGCTTCAAAGGACATTGTAATGTCATTAAAATCTTTTCCTAAAACTTTTGATATTTTGTCCATAACGCTTTCATTTACGACTTTTCTTCCGCTTTCTACTTCCTTTATAAAACCCTCTGAAACTCCAAGCTTTTTAGCTAGCTGTTTTTCAGTCATTTTTAAGTTTAATCTAGCTTCTCTTATCTTGCTCCCCACTCTGCTCATATCTCAATGCCTCCAAATTAACATTTTTTAAGATAATATACTAATATTAATACATTATATTTTAATACAATGTTCCATCATTTATCAACAATACATTTTATAAGATTATACTTAAAAATAAAACAGCCCTTGAAATCAAATAATCTCAAGAGCTAGATTCTACTTTATTATATTATCTTTTTTCTTGTTTCTTTTTATTCTGATACCATTCTCGTTCCTGCATTAGGTGTTCTAAAAGGTCTTTAAACTTCCATTCAATTGACGTAGGTGTTACCACAGCAAAAATCGGTTTTCCCTGAAAGTTGTCTTTAATTACCTTCATGCCATTCATAACGTCACTATCTTCGCATCTATTAAATAAAACTACCTTTTCCTTAGGTAAATTACATATCTTTTTTTCATATGCCATACCTAATAAAATATCTTTTACTGTAGTTTCTCCCATATCATCTTTAATAACTTTATATTGAGGAAGATTATTTTCCTCTAATAATTTTTTTAATACTTCTTCTTCCTGTTGGTTAAACCCATAAATCAATAATGTTTTTTCAGTTTCAGAAGCCATTTTTGCACCTCGATTTTATCTATATTTTTTCTGGTTCTGGATAGTCTACTCCAAAAGTATCCACTGTAACACTTTCCATAACTTGATCTTCATATGGTCTATCACTATAATCTGTCTTTGAGTTAACTATTTTATCTACTGCTTCCATTCCCTCTATTACCTTACCAAAGGCAGCGTATTGTCCATCTAAATGTGGAGCTTCTTCTACCATGATAAAAAATTGACTTCCGGCTGAATTCGGATCCATAGTTCTCGCCATGGATAATACACCTCTTGTGTGTTTTAAATCATTTTTAAATCCATTAGACGTAAATTCACCCTTTATTGAATAGCCTGGTCCTCCAATTCCTATTCCTTTTGGGTCTCCTCCTTGAATCATAAAGCCTGGAATCACTCTGTGAAATATGACGCCATTATAAAACCCTTTCTTTACTAAGCTGATAAAATTATTAACTGTATTAGGAGCAATATCTGGGTATAATTCAGCCTTAATCATATCTCCATTTTGCATTTTAATAGTAACAATCGGATTCATAATATTTTTCTCCTCTCATTTTAACTTCTGTAAGATATTTAATATATTAGACTAAATTATACCACATTATACATATTCATCACAAAAGCTTCAATAAATCTTTTCGCTAGTCCAATCTATGCTAATGTTGAGATTGGATACCTCATTATTAAGTCTTATAAATAGGCAGCCATTCGGAAGCATTATCAATACAGAGTCCTTTAAAATATCGCACTCCTCGTTTCGTAAAAGTTTTTTTCTTATCAATTCAACTTTTTTATTATCTTTATATTTTTGCATTCTTGTTTTAATATTGAATATTCCTATTTTATTCGTACACTCTGAATCTTCTTCGCCCCTAAATAGTTCTTCTCCATGCATTAAACATAGTTCATTATCTTCATCTTTAATAAAAATTTTCATAGTTTTTATTGTACATATCTCATTACTATTAGAAGGATTTTTAATGATAATATAATTGAACTTCTCTTTTTTATTCAGTTTTATATAGGATGTCCTGTCCTTAGATTTATCTATTAAATCCTCCTCTTCCTTTCTTACAGTAAAAACCTTCATTTTATCACCTTATTTCTATCGTTCTAGTCCGCTATTAGTAAGAACTCCTATAGTAATAGCTTATTCTCGTCTTTATTTAAGGTGATAAATTGTCTTATTATAATTGTAGCAACTTTTTTGATACCTCTATAATCTCATTACTTTCTAGAGAATTTAAAATGGTAATTTTACCATTTTCATTTTTATCATTAATTATACCTCTATTTGACAATTGTCTTTTTAACTGTGCTGCCGTTCCCTTGCTTCCATCTATAATTGCAACTTTATCTCCTAAAACATTAGCTAACTCTTCCTTTATAAATGGATAATGTGTGCATCCAAGAACCACGGAAGATATAGTTTCGCTTTGCAGCGGCAGGAATTTTTCTTTTAAAAATTCATTAACCTCTTTTCCCTTTACTACTCCTTTTTCTATATATTCAACTAGTCCCGGACAAGGGAGAGGTACTATATCAGCATTCTCCTTATATCTTTCCATAAGATTATAAAATTTCTTTTCTGATAATGTCATAGGTGTTGCCATTATCACAATTTTTCCTTCTCTTTTTAGCTCAACTGCTGGTTTTAAAGCAGGTTCTATTCCTATTATGGGCATATTTCTATATGCATTTCTTAAGTTCTCAATGGCAGCACTAGTTGCAGTATTACACGCTATAACTATAGCCTTAACATTATGCTTTAGTAACAGCTCTGATGCCTTAAAAGTTAGTTCTCTTACCTCATCAACACTCTTTGTTCCATAAGGAGCATTCTTTGAATCTCCAAAATATATAAAATCTTCATTTGGAAGAAGTTTTATAGCTTCTCTTAAGACGCTTAATCCCCCAACCCCTGAATCAAAAAAACCTATAGGCATATTTCTTACACTCATACTATTTAAAATTCGCCTCCGATTTCTAACACATATGATAAAATTATACTTCATACATATTATAATTTCTACTTAATTACTTTTAATATTAGCTCCCTTTAATTATAAACCTTAATCATTGAATTTCAATTTTTCTTTATATAGTTTATAATATTTATTGTTTATTAATTTTCTGTCTGAGAATTTTAAACTTTTATATAATATCACATTCTGATTGACACTTTCATAATTATATAATATTATTTTTATATAATTATTAATATAACGTCAATTACAATGATAAATATTTAAAATTCCCATAAAACTTTAAGCACTCTAATAAAAAAGGAGGATAAATATGTTTAATGATTTAATTTACACCATCCACAAAGAAGAACACTCAGAGGAATCTTTAAAGAAGTTATTAACCTCTCATCCTGAAATTAAGTTTGTATCTGTAGTAGGTATCGATTTATCAGGCAATGATACAGATGCCAAAATTCCTATAAGAATATTTTTAGAAGATATAAATGGGTTTTTAAAAGGTGCAATACAAACAGATGGATCCTCTGTAGCCTTTCCTGGAATTGCCACATTAAATAACGCTAAAGTGGATATGATTCCTGACATTGATGTTAATTGGTTCGTAGATTATAATTTCGAAAACTTTGATGAAGAATTAGAAAAACCTATAGGAACTCTTAGAATTCCATGTTTTTTAATTCATGACGGAAAAGCAATAGACTCAAGACACATTTTAAAGTCTTCTATTACTAATATAGAAAAAAATCTAATGAATTTTTTTGAGAACCGTCCCGAATTATTAGATGTATATGGAATAACTATAGACGATATAGAGGATATAGTCGCTACAGCTGCAACAGAGCTTGAGTTTTGGGTGAAAACTCCTCAGGAAAAAGCTCATGTCGAAGAGCTTTCAACTTCCCAAGTGCTTAAAGAACAGTACTGGACTAGAACAAGAGGCGTAGTTAGAACGGCTTTAGAAGAAGCTTTAATGTTGATGGATAAGTACGGCTTAGATGCTGAAATGGGGCATAAAGAAGTTGGCGGCGTTAAAGCTACTTTAGGAGAAGGCGGAAATCTTACTCACATAATGGAACAATTAGAAATAGACTGGAAGTATGCAGATGCTGTTCAAGCTGCTGACAACGAATTATTTGTAAGAATTTTAGTAAAAGAAACTTTTAGACGATACGGACTTGATGTATCCTTCCTTGCTAAACCTGTAGATGGTGTAGCTGGTAGTGGTAAGCATACTCATTTAAGTATAGCTTTAAAATTGAAGAATGGAAAAAGAATAAACTTATTTGCTCCAACAAATAAGCACTTCTTAAGCATTTATGGATACGCTTCTCTAATGGGTGTATTAAAGAATTATGAGATTATAAATCCTTTTGTAACTGCAACCAATGATTCTTTTAGAAGATTAAAACCTGGATTTGAAGCTCCTGTTTGTATAGTTACCTCTATAGGTCATTCTGTAGATATACCTTCTAGAAATAGAACTATATTAGTAGGTGTTATACGTGATATCGGCTCCCCTCTTGCTTATAGGTTTGAGCTTAGATCCCCTAACCCTCATACAAATACTTATCTTGCCTTAGCCGCTCTATTTATGGCTTGCAACGATGGTATAAACTATGCAGTAACTAATAAAAAGACAGAGGATGAGCTTTTAGCAGAACTTTCAAAGGAAGCTGGAGTTGAAGCTGACTATCTTGAAAAAGACAGAGCTTATAGAAGTGAGAATGATGTTTTCGAGGACTACACTGAAGAAGAGCGAAATAAATTATTTGGAAAAGCTCCTGCTACAGTATACGAAAACCTAAGTGCCTTTGATGCTTACCCTGAAAAACTAAAGACTTTAAAATCTGGAAATGTATTTACTGATAAAATAATTGAAAGTTATAAGTCTGCTGTAAAAGACAGATGGATAACAGAAATTAAAGGAAGAATCATTCCTCATTATGTTGATGAAATCAGAAGCTTTAAGATACTTCATGATACCTCAAAAGCTCTTGATATTGATGTTACTAGGTGGCAAAAAGTTAATGAGCTAAGGCTTTACTTAATGAAGGATTGTTACTCTTCAAAATCTCTATTTACACGAATAAAAGAAGCAGTTGAAAGCAAAGACTACGCAACTGTATCTAACCTCCAAATTGAAATGGAAAGTAAAATGATAGAATTAAGAGAACTTTATCACGATTATACTAGAAACCTTCTAGACATATAATAAGAACAGTTAGGTGCTAATTAAGAAAAATGCTGAATTAAGAAAAGCTTAATTCAGCACTTTTCTAAACTACCTAAACTCAGTTTTATTGAAATACAGCTTTACTATCAACTTTTCCTTTAAGTAAATTCTTCTCTTGTAACCATTTAATATTATTATTCCAATTCTCTTCATCTTGGCTTAAGAACTCACCACTTTTACTCTCCATTAAAGGTAATAATATTTCTAAACTCTTCTTTTCTATATCTGCATCAAGGGGAAAACTTTCATTTTGTACTTTTAATACTAAGTCTAAAGCTTTATCAGGATTATTCTTAGTGTATTCAAATCCTTTTTTAACTGCACTTAAGAAGGCTTGTATATTGTCATTGTTATTTTTAATTCCTTCATCACTAGCTATAAATACTAATTCGTAATTGTTTGGTACTCCATAATCTACTGGGTTAAAAGTATCTAATTGAATTCCTTGTTTTTCTAATAATATCTTTTCATGATTGATATATCCACCTATAATTGCGTCAACTCTTTTAGTTTCAATACCAGCCATAAGGTCATAACTTACATCTACAAATTCAACTTTTGAAGGATCTCCTCCATCTTCTTTAACCATTGTATTTACCGTTTCCTTATCAATTTCAAAGCTTGGAAAACCTACTTTTTTTCCTTCTAAATCTTTTAATGTTTTAATTCCTGCATCCTTACGAGCCATAAGTTGATTTAAAGAACTTCTGACTATTGCTCCCACTGATTTAACAGGAATATTTTCTTCTCTAGATAAAATAACTTGCTTTGGATAACTTATAGCTAAATCTGCCTTACCTGAAGCTACTAATTTAATTCCATCATCAGTGCCTGCTGGCGTAATTAGATTAACCTTCAATCCTGCTTCTTTAAAGTATCCTTGATCTTCTGCAGCATATAAGAATGCATGTACTGCATTTGGATACCAGTCTAAGAGAACATTAATTTCTTCTAAATCTTTAGTATTACTTTGTCCTTCCTTATTATTTGCCTTATTGACGTTACTTGCACATCCACTTAATACTAAACTAAACAACATAACCATTATCAAAAATATACTAGTCTTTTTGAATCTCATAATTACCCTCCTTCATTCCTCTTCTATATTTTAATAAAGTCTTTTCTAGTAAAACTCCTATTGAAAATAAAAGTAATCCTAAAAATGATAAAACCAACACTCCTGCAAAAACTGAATCTGACTGTAACATTCCTGCTACCCTTTTTACATATATGCCCAATCCTTTTTCAGCTCCTAGCCATTCTCCTATAGTAGCACCTGCAACACTATAGGTTGCAGCTATCTTAAAACTGCTTAAAAAGTTAGGTAATACAGACTTCATATGCAGTTTAAAGAATATTTGAGCTTTACTTCCTCCTAATGCCTTTAAAACATCCTCTAAATCTTTATCTACACTATTTAATCCATCTAGTGTACTTATGACTATAGGAAAAAAGCAAAACAATACCACCACTGCTACCTTTGACCATATAGTATATCCAAACCACATAACCATAATGGGAGATAACGCTATGGTGGGTATTGTTTGGGAAAATATTATAATTGGATATAACGTCTTCCCCACATTCCTCCAAAAGTATATGGAAAAAGCACAAGATATACCTATAGCTACAGATATACTAAGTCCAAGTATTGCTTCTCCTAAAGTTACTAGCGAATGATTATATAATAATTGTTTTTGGGTCCATAAGGCCTCTAGCACTTTAGAAAATCTAGGCAGAATATAATTAGGCACCTGAAAGTATGGCACTAAAACTTCCCAAGCTAAAAATATAAGTATTATGAATACTAAAGGGAACATATAATACTTAAGCTTCTTCATTTTGCTTTTCCCTCCTTGTTCTCATCTAGCATATCAAGGATATTTAGAATAGACTTTTTTAGCTCTATAAATTCACTAGTAAGCGTAGTTTCATAAGTTCTAGGCCTTTTAATGTTAACCTCTATGGATTTCAAGTCTTTATACGGAAGCTCTGTTGCAATAAGTATTCTATCAGATAAAAGCAAAGCCTCTTCAATATCATGAGTTATCATAAATACAGTATTCTTTTCCCTCTGGAAAAGCTCTAATAACCATGTTTGCATCTTTCTTCTTGTCAATGCATCTAAGGAAGAAAAAGGCTCATCTAATAAAAGTAATGATGGTTTATTTACTATTGCCCTTAAAAAAGAAGCTCTTTGCTTCATGCCACCCGATAATTCATGGGGATAAGACTTTTCAGTCCCTTTAAGTCCAAAGCTTTCAAAATATGTAGCTGCTATTTCCCTAGCTTCTTTTTTGCTATAACCATTTAATTCAAGTCCAACTGATGTATTATCAAGGATGTTTCTCCAAGGCATTAAACAATCTTTTTGCGGCATATATCCTATAATATTTTTATGATTTTTATCTGCTATATTTATAGTGCCTTTATCTGGCTTTAGCAAACCTAAAATCATTTTAAACAGAGTACTTTTGCCAGTTCCACTTGGTGCAATAATTGTAACAAATTCATTTTTATCTATACTAAATGATAAATCGTCAAGTATAAGCTTATCTGAATCTTTATATTTAAATGATAAATTATTAACTTCTAGTGCTTTCATCTAAATGACCCAACTTTCTTTTTTATAACATCCGTCCCAAAACATATATTCATATTTTGAAGATAAAACAAAAATCTCCTCTAACTTTTTAAGTTCTCTTTCAGGAAGTCCTTCAGCTTCCCTATCCATTAATTCAATGCACCACTGATTGTGGTTATTGTATTCCTTATCTGCATAAGTAAGTATCCATTCTCTATAAAGAGGATGCTCTAATGATTTTTCATTTTTAGCTAAAGTGCTGCCAATAAATGCATAGCTCCACATACAAGGAAGTAATGCAGCTACTAGCTCAGCTAAGGAACCTTCTGTGGATACTTGAAGCATAAACTTAGTATAGGATAAGTTATTTGCATTTGGCTTTGCAGCTTGAAGTTCCTCTTTAGTTATTCCAAACCTCTTAGCATATTCAATATGTGCATCCATCTCAATGTTTACTATAGCATTTGCGCATTTAGAAAAGGCCTGCATATCTTCTAAAGAATCCGACTTAACCATGCCTAATGCAAAAAGCTTTATGTAGTCTTTTAAATATACATAGTCCTGCTTAACATAAAAACAAAACTTGTCCTCTTCTAAAGTACCATTGCTAAGTTCCTTCAAGAAGGGATGCTCTAAACATGCTTTCCAAATAGGCTTACCTTTTAAAAATAGTCTTTGTGAAAATTGCATAAAAAAACTCCTTTCAAATAGTATTAGGCATACCATTGAAAAGAGTTAATAGTCTAATTTAATTACCAAATCTATATAAACCTTAGATTTAGCTTTCATATTATCTTACAACTTCCCTTCGCTGGCATTACCCAAATCAGGTTTAAAGGGTCTGAATAAAATTCATCTCAGCCATAACAGCTCCCCTAGTGTACAATATTTTTTTACACCATTTTACATCCTAACTAAAATTGTGTCAATACCCTGTCTTTTGTTACTGGTTACTGACTATTTTATCATGCATTTGAAAGGCTTTCTTATAGTAATAATTGATAATTTCACTTCTTTTTATTATTCCTATAAAAACCCCATCATCGTCAACTACTGGTACAAAGTTTTGGTTTATAGCAAGGTTCATCAGGTCTTCAATATTAGCTTGTATATTCACTGGAGTATTAATCATACGTCTAGGTATATCCTTAAGTCTTACCTTATCAGTATTTTTAAAATTTAAATCAGGAGTATTCTTTAACTTCCATAACAAATCTCCTTCTGTTATAGTTCCTATGTATTTTCCTTTGTCATCAATAATAGGAATTGCTGTATATCTATGATATTCCATTCTCTCTAATACCTGTCTCATAGTAGAGTTCTCTTTTTCATATATTACATCTTTTTTCGGCGTAAGAAAAAATGCTATATTCATTTTGTCTTCCCCCCCATATAAAATTTCGTCGCAATTTTCTTATATTATGCTTATAATGTAATTATAACATATCATAATTAAAAATATAAACGGGGGGTTATATTGTGGA
This sequence comes from Clostridium sp., assembly GCF_047777555.1. Classification (GTDB taxonomy): domain Bacteria; phylum Bacillota; class Clostridia; order Clostridiales; family Clostridiaceae; genus Clostridium_H. The sequence continues at coordinate 49,017 of NZ_JBKEEV010000009.1, forward strand.
TTTAAAAAATACATTTTCTAAATTAAAACAAACTGCTGTAGATACTGCCTCTACTGTTGCTCAAACTGCTAAAGAGGGTTCTGCTGTAGTAGCTAAAAAATCAGGTGAGCTTATTGAAATTTCAAAACTCACAGTATCTATAACTTCTGAGGAATCTAAATTAAAAGATGTTTATGCACTAATTGGAAAAAAACTATGTGAAAAACATACAGCTGGATTATATATAGACCCCGAACTAGTAGAAGACTGTGATTATGCTCTTAAGCTAAAATCTAATATAAACGAAATGAAAAATAAGATTCAAGAACTAAAAAACACTGATAACGCAAAATAAAAGCAAAGGATAAATAAAAAAATTGATGATTAAGGTGCTAGTTTCTAGCACCTTAACCTTTATTTATCATCCTAATTTCCAAACATAAAAAATATAAATCAGAGTCTAAGAAACAGTATCACCTATTGACAATTTAATGAATTTTGCAAGTAAAAAAATGAAAATATGCAATTGAAATAATTCTTTAACTGATATATAATAAAGTTATTCTAATTTTTGAATTTATAAAATAGCAAAAGTTGCAACGTTTACATATATATCACTTAAAAGGGGGATTATGAATGATAAAAAAATTCAAAAGAGTCCTAGTAGCAAACAGGGGTGAAATTGCTATTAGAATTTTTAGAGCTTGCAATGAGTTAGGATTAAGAACTGTTGCTATATATTCAGAAGAAGATAAGGTTTCTTTATTTAGAACTAAGGCTGATGAAGCCTATTTAATTGGAAAAAATCAAGGACCCATTGAAGCTTATTTAAATATAGATGAAATAATCAACCTAGCATTAAAAAAAGGTGTAGATGCTATCCATCCTGGATATGGATTTCTTTCAGAAAACCCAGAATTTGCTAGAAAATGTGAAAAAGCTGGTATTGAATTTATAGGTCCTACTGCAGAAATGATGGAAAAGCTTGGAGATAAAATTAAATCTAAAATTTTAGCTCAAAGTGTTGGAGTTCCTACTATTCCTGGAATAGAAAAACCTGTAACTTCAGAAGAAGAGGCAGTTGAATTCGCAGAATACTGTGGATATCCAATTATGTTAAAAGCTGCTGCAGGCGGCGGCGGTCGTGGTATGAGAATAGTTAGAAACAAAGAGGAACTTCTTCCTGCATTTAGAAGCGCTAAAAATGAAGCAAAAAAAGCCTTTGGAATAGATGATATATTTATTGAAAAATACTTAGAAAAACCAAAACATATTGAAGTTCAAGTTCTTGGGGATAAATATGGCAATATTGTCCACCTATATGAAAGGGACTGCTCTATTCAAAGACGTCATCAAAAGGTAATTGAATTTACCCCTGCTTTTGCTCTTCCTGAGGAAAAAAGGAGGGAAATTTGCAGTGATGCTATAAAAATTGCTAAATCTGTTGGTTATAGAAGTGCTGGTACTTTAGAGTTTTTAGTAGATATGCACGGAAATCATTATTTTATAGAAATGAATCCAAGGATTCAGGTAGAACACACTGTAACAGAAATGACCACTGGAATAGACATTGTACAGAGTCAGATATTAATCGCTATGGGATATCCTCTCTCCTCCGAGGAACTAGGTATAAAATCTCAGGAAGATATTAAACCTCGTGGATTTTCTATTCAATGCAGAATAACAACAGAAGATCCATCTAATAATTTTGCTCCTGACACAGGGAAAATTGATGTATACAGAACTGGCTCTGGATTTGGTGTAAGACTTGACGGAGGAAACGGATTTACTGGAGCAGTAATCAGTCCTTACTATGACAGTCTTCTTGTAAAAACAACAACTTGGTCAAGAACCTTTGAAGATGCTATAAGGAAATCCCTTCGTTCTATGAAGGAATTAACCATATCAGGTATAAAAACAAATGTAGGATTCTTAATCAATGTCTTAAATCATCCTACCTTTGCAGAAGGTAAATGTACCACAGGATTTATTGAAGAAAACAAAGAACTTTTTAATATTACTACAAAGCAAGATAAAGAATATAATATCCTAAGATATATAGGAGAAAAGGTTATAAATGAAACTCGCGGAGTGAAAAAAGACTTTGACGTGCCACATGTGCCTAAAGTTACTGTTCCTTCTGATTTAAGAGGCACTAAACAAATTTTAGATAAAAAAGGTCCAGAAGCTCTAGTGGATTGGATAAAATCACAGGAAAAATTGCTTCTTACAGACACTACCATGAGAGATGCTCATCAGTCCTTAATGGCTACAAGGATGAGAACTATAGATATGCTTAAAGTGGCAAAGGCTACTTCTGTTCTTGAAAAAGATTTATTCTCCCTTGAAATGTGGGGAGGAGCAACATTTGACGTTGCATATAGATTCTTAAAAGAATCTCCTTGGGTTCGTCTTGAGGAATTAAGAAAGAAGATACCTAATGTCTTATTTCAAATGCTTATAAGAGGTTCTAATGGAGTTGGCTATAAAAACTATCCTGATAATGTAATTAGAGAATTTATAAATGAATCTGCAGCTTCTGGCATCGATGTATTTAGAATATTTGATTCCTTAAACTGGCTAAAAGGCATGGAAGTTGCAATTGATCAAACCTTGAAAAACGGAAAAATTGCAGAAGCTTGTATCTGTTACACAGGAGATATATTAGATTCTTCCCGTGATAAATATTCCTTAGAATATTATATAAATAAAGCAAAAGAGATAGAAAAGATGGGTGCTCATATACTAGGTATAAAAGATATGTCCGCTCTTTTAAAACCTTATGCAGCATATAAACTAGTAAAAGCTCTTAAAGAAGAAATTTCAATACCTATACACCTTCATACTCACGATACTACTGGTAATGGTGTAGCAACTATAATAATGGCTGCTGAGGCTGGAGTAGATATTGTTGACACAGCACTAAATAGCATGGCTGGACTTACAAGTCAACCTGCACTAAACTCAGTTGTAGCAGCTCTTGAAAACACAAAAAGAGCTACTGGACTAGATATAGATGGACTTCAAAAGCTTTCAGATTACTGGGCTGCAGTAAGACCTGTTTATGAGAAATTTGAATCTGGATTAAAATCAGGTTCTACAGAAATCTATAAGTATGAGATTCCAGGTGGTCAATATTCAAACCTAAAACCTCAAGTTGAAAGCTTTGGTCTTGGTCACAGATTTGATGAAGTTAAAGAAGCATATAAGCAGGTAAATACTTTAGTTGGAGATATAGTAAAGGTAACTCCTTCTTCTAAAATGGTTGGAGATTTAGCTATATTCATGGTACAGAATAATCTAACTCCTGAAAACATATTAGAAAAAGGTAAAGATTTGGCCTTTCCAGATTCAGTAGTTGCATACTTTAAAGGAATGATGGGTCAGCCTGAAGGTGGTTTTCCAAAAGAGCTTCAAAAGATTGTCTTAAAAGGAGAAGAACCTATAACTTGCAGACCTGGAGAACTTCTTCCTCCTGAAAACTTTGAATATATCAGAGATGGCTTGAAAAAATACTTTAATATAGAACCTACTAAGCAAGATATACTAAGCTATGCATTGTATCCTGATGTATTTAAAGATTATTTAAATTATATCAAAGAATATGGAGACCTCAGCAGGATGGGAAGCGATATCTATTTCCACGGATTGCGTGAAGGTGAAACCTGCGAAATAGAGATTAAAGAAGGAAAAACTATAATCATTAAACTTCTTGAAATAAGCAAGCTTGATGCTGAAGGAAATAGAACCTTATACTTTGAAGTAAACGGAAATAGACGCGAAATAAAGATTAAAGATAGAACCACAAACGCAAACTCTATAAAGCAATCTGATATACAAATGGCTGATCCTAATGACCCTCATCAGATTGGCTCAAGTATACCAGGTACAGTTTTAAAAGTGCTTGTTAACGTTGGAGATGAAGTAAAAGAAAATGATAGTCTAATAGTAATTGAAGCCATGAAAATGGAGACTAACATCACTGCTTCAGCTAGTGGAAAGGTTGAAGCTATCTTAGTTAAAGAGGGCGAGCAAGTAAAATCTAAACAACTTTTAATAAAGCTTAAATAAAAGTTTTTTAAGATATTCATATTTATTTAAATAATAAAAAAAGCTTAGGCTGTAGGGATATTATCTTCTACAGCCTTTTTATTTACTCTTCATAATATTTCTTTATACCTACTGTCATTTCTACAAGTATCACAAATAGCAAAACTACATAAACTTACCCTTAAAATTTTATTTTTAGTAACATTTGTTACTGTATATATCTCTATATTAATATAAGCTTATTACATATAACAGATTTATGTATCTAATTTGGTATGAATGCAATTGCATACGATAATACTATAATAGTAACAATTATTTTATAGTTGAAAATTTTTGAATGAGAGGTGTTTTTATAAATGAGTAAATTTTTAGCTCCTATTCATACATGGTTATTTAACAAAATAAAGTTATACGAAGCACTTGAAAAGGATGTTATTGATAATTTAAATAGCAATCTTAAAACTGGCATTCTAGATATATTAGGAGATATAGAAAACAGATATCCATCCCCACTAGATGATACTCCTCTTGAGGAAGTCATAGATTTAACCAATATTCATGGATGGCTTCAAAATAGAATAAGAATTGCTGAAACTAGACAGGCTTATCTAATAACTAGAGTTGTAGAAAGATTTGGAGATGAAGGCTTTAATCTTGTTAAACAAGCCTATATAGAGCAAGGAAAAGCTGCTGGGTCTGATGCTGCTGAAAAATATAGTGTAGCAACTCCAGAAGACTTATTTAAAACTTTAAATAACTATATATTAGAAGGTATGCCATGTGATAGCGCAAATAGCATTATGAGATCTGAAGAAGATATAATAGAATGGAGAACTGTAACAGATCTTCATAAAGACCACTGGGAGACTGTGGGTGGTGATGCTGCAAACTTCTATGAACTTCGTAGAAATTGGATAGAAGCCTTTGTAGAATCAGCAAACCCTAAATTTAAGTATTCCTTTGAAGTTAAGTACTTAAATGAGGTTAAAGAATATCTTCATGCTATAGTTAAAAAATAAGTGTAAAATTCACAGTGAAGGAAGTAATTAAGCCGCTCTTAATCCTTTCCTTCACTTTTCATTTTCCTTTTCCCCTTTCTTATTCAAACATCTTTTTAAGTACTATTATCCTAATGTGTTATCTAAAAACATCATGATTACAAACCCCACTAACATGGCATGAGTAGCTTGTTTTGAATGCCCTTCTTGACTTTGAGTTTCTGGAATAATCTCATGAGCGATTACGAAAAGCATTGCACCTGCAGCAAATGCCATAGCAAAAGGCAATATTGGCTTTGAAATTTGAATAAGAGATACACCTAAGAGCCCACCAATGGGTTCTACTAGTCCACTTGCAAGAGCTATTAAGAATGATCTTTTTCTTGAAAATCCCTCTCTTAATAAAGGCAAAGCTACTGCCAAGCCCTCTGGGAAGTTCTGAAGTCCAATCCCGATAGCAAGGCTCAGTCCATTAGCAATATCTCCATCGCCAAAGCCAACCCCAACGGCTAATCCCTCTGGAAAATTGTGTATAGTTATAGCCAATACAAATAACCAAGTTTTTCTCAATCTTCTACTTATTGTTATAGCAAGACTATCTATTGCTTGCTCTTCATTAATTTCATCCACTGCATTAGTAAGTAAATTGGTATCTGGAAAATATTTGTCTATGGCATCAATAAAGAATCCACCGCATAAGATTCCTATTAAAGTAATCGTTGAACCTTTAACTCCTCCACCTCCTTTTTCAATAGCAGGAACTATAAGACTAAATGAAGTTGCTGCTAACATTACTCCTGCTGCAATCCCTAGCAGCATATCTAAAATTTTTTTTGATACATTTTTTGTAAAAAATATAGGGATAGAGCCAACTCCAGTGGCCAATCCTGCACAAAGGCTTGCCAAAATTCCCAGCCAAATCAGATTAAAATGTGAAAGATATTGAACCATTTTTAACTTTTAACCCCCTCGTTACCTTCACTACTTTTATAATATGATTTAGCGAAGTTATGGGCACTCTTTTTTATTAGGAAGAGTTAGCATTACTAGTTACTTTTTTTGCAGTACACTTGCAATAGTTATTTGTATTTATAGAATTCTATCCGTTACGTACAGCCAACTTGACATAACAGCAGAACATTATTAAACTCAAAATGTAAGGTCAACACTACAGGAGATAGAAGAGATTTTTCTTTTCGAAGAAAGTGAAAGAAAATCAAGATCACAGCAAAGTAGAGGTGTAATTTAGATGGCATTAAGGCAAATTAGACATTTTGGTGATGAAATATTAAGGAAAAAAAGCAAAACAGTAGAGGTAGTAGATGATAAAATAAGACAAATACTAAATGATATGGCAGATACTATGTATGCTACGGAAAATGGCGGAGGCTTAGCAGCTCCACAAATAGGTATACTAAAGAGATTAGTTGTGATAGATATGGGTCAAGGACTTATAAAGTTAGTTAACCCAAAAATAATTAAACAAGAAGGAACACAAGAAGTTATAGAGGGATGCTTAAGTCTACCAAATGTATGGGGAAAGTTAAAAAGGCCTGCAAAAGTAACAGTGCAAGCGCTAAACGAGAATGGAGAGGAAATTATATTGACAGCTACGGGCGATTTAGCGAAATGCTTTTGCCATGAGATTGATCATTTAGAAGGTATCCTTTTCACTGATTTAGTTACCGAATATGTTAGATAGTATTATTTAGATTCTACCCAAAATCAAAACCTAGATGCGGACAGTAGTAATATTTAACCACATCTAGGCTTTTTTCTTCCTTATCTAGTACATGGTTACTGGTTATTTATGATTTTATTGCCTTTAGTACTTGTAAAAGATACTCATATGTTCTCTTAGTTGAAGAAATGCTTAATCTTTCTTCTGGAGTATGCACATCAAGCATAGTTGGTCCAAAGGAAATCATATCTATGTCCCCAAGGATGTCTTTTAATAGTCCACATTCAAGTCCTGCATGTATTGCTGTTATCTTAGGTTCTTTTCCGTACATATCCTTATAAACCTTTTTAAACACTTCTCTAATGTATGAGTTTTCTTTATATTCCCAAGCTGGATAATCAGCTTCTAGTGTCATTGCTGCTCCAACAAGATTGCATAAGCTCTCAATTTCTCCTACAATACTTTCCTTTAAACTTTTAACTGAGCTTCTTATAGCACTTTCAAAAGTTATTTCATCTTCAGTTGTAGTAACCACACCTAAATTTGTAGAACTTTGCACTAACCCCTTAATGTCCATGCTCATAGTTTGAACCCCTTGTGGAATAAGCATTAATAAAGATATAATTTTATCTGTTAAAGCTTTTGAGAATACTCTATATGGTTTTCTTTCCACTTCTTCCATTTCCACAACTACTCCTGGATCCGATACTCTAAGCTCATCTTTAAAAATATTGTGCATCCTTTTAACTATATTGTTTAAAACGCCTTCATTTCCTTCTCTTATGAATATAACAGCTTCAGCTTCTCTTGGGATAGCATTCATCTTAGCCCCGCCATTTATATCGGATATATATAATTCCATTTGTGAATTTATACTATTCAATACTCGTCCCATAAGCTTATTAGAATTTCCTCTACCCTTATCTATATCCGTTCCAGAATGTCCGCCCTTTAGACCTTTTATTATGATTTTATATGGAATGAAGCCTTGTCTTTTCTCTTCTAGCTCTACTGTGAGTCTAACCCTATTTCTAACTCCTCCTGCACAAGAAGTCAAAAGTTCACCTTCTTCTTCTGAATCGATATTTATCAAAATCTCTCCAGAAAGATTTTCTGCTTTAACTCCAGAGGCTCCTGTCATTCCAGTCTCCTCCTCAGTTGTTATTAAAACCTCTATAGGAGGATGCTCTATATCATTGCTTGCAAGAATAGCTAAACAATAAGCAATTGCTATTCCATTGTCCGCACCTAAGGTAGTTCCAGAAGCTTTTATAAAGTCTCCTTCAACTCTTAATTTAATAGGGTCTTTTTCAAAATCATGGTCTACATCCTTATTTTTCTCACAAACCATATCCATGTGACCTTGTAAAATTACCGTAGGAGCATTTTCATAACCTTTAGCAGCACCTTTTTTAATTATTACATTTAAGAATTCATCCTGTATTACTTCTAAGTTATGTTCCTTAGCAAAGTTAACTAAATAATCACTTATAACTTTTTCTTTTCCAGAACCCCTAGGTATTCTGCTAATCTCCTCAAAATATTTAAAAACTAAACTTGGAGATAAATCTTTAAGTATATTATCCAAAACTACTCATCCTTTCATAGTTTAATTATGTAATCATGTCTTCTGTAATAATTTTAGCATATACTTAATATTTAATACAGAAACTTCCTCACTTCTCAATAAACTTTATATTTATTTTTTATTTTATTCATCTATTGAATATATATAACAGATGTTGTATAATTATACATAGACATTACTAAATTTTTTCTTAATTAATATTCCCCTATTAAGAAGCTTTTAAATACTTAGAGGCTTCTTTTTCCATGTAATTAATATGTTTAATCTAATTAATCTATCTTTGATCTAATAGTAAATTTATTCCATTTTAATTCAAATAAGGAGATATGATGTAATTTATTCATCTATATTTTCAAAAATATAGATTTTTATCGAAATTTTACAATATTAACTTAAAGTTTATGTTTGTATATTTAAGTTTTAGCTATATAATATATATGTATGTTTTATTTTAATTACAGTTGCTTCTTGTATGATTATAGAGTTATAAAACATTAAAATATAACTTTTAAACTCTATATTTCAGACTTAATGATATATACAAGAATAAATGAAGGTGGTTTGCATGTTAAAGAAAGAGTCTTTATCTGGAAAGTTTCCAAAGAAACTTTTTGTACTGTTTGAAATTGTTTTTACGGTTTTAACTGCTCCATTTATATTGTACTATGGCCCTTTTGAAAATGTTAAGGCTACTGTAGTTGGATCTGCCATGACAACTTCAACTCATCAATGGATTGCTACGATGTTTTTATCTCGTAAACGCATAGATGAGATACTTAGCCGAAATAAAATAAATACTATTGTTCAATCTGATATAAATGAATTAAAAAAAGAAATTAATGCTGGAATAGCAAGTAACACTAACGAAATTGAAATGCATGATATTGATGGAGATAAATTTGAAGGTCATTTACTTATAATAAAAAATCCTAAGAGTATAAAGGTTGGATACAGTGAAAAGCTTGGAGAAAAAGGTGAAACCACTAGTGCTATGGCTAAAAGATATAATGCAGTTGCAGCTATAAATGCTGGTGGCTTTATGGCTAATAAAAATCTAACTGATTCTCAAGATGAAATGGGTAATCCTGGTGGAATCCTTATCTCTAATGGTGAAATTATTCATAATGGTTTGAAAAAAGATGAAAAGATATGTATAGCAGGAATAACAAAAGACGGAATTCTTTTGGTGGGCGACTATAATTTAGAAGAAATGCAAAAGCTAGGTGTAAGTGAAGCGGTATCTTTTGGTCCTGCACTAATTGTCAATGGTAAAAAAACCATTACATCTGGTGATGGCGGTTGGGGAACTGCTCCTAGAACCGCTATTGGACAGCGCAAAGACGGAAGTATTCTCTTTTTAGTAATTGACGGAAAGTACATAGGAAGACTTGCAGTGACATTAAAAGAACTACAGGATATATTGTATGAATACGAAGCATACAACGCTGTAAATTTAGATGGTGGTTCATCTTCTACTATGTATTATAACGGAGAAGTTATCAGCAATCCGTATAAGTCTTCTGGTGAAAGACCTATTCAGTCTATATTTTATGTGACACCATAATAATTTAAAAGAAATGTATACTTAAGGCTCGCATTATATATGTGAGCCTTGTTAATATATAAATATGCAAAAGCTATGATAATACTAAACTAAGCTATTAAGAGGGGTGATATTAATGAATTGGATAGATAAGCTGGAAAGAAAGTTTGGGAAGTTTGCTATAAGAGGGCTTATAACTTACATAGTTGCTATAAATGCTATTGTTTTTGCATTAATATATATTACTGGCTCCTACAAAATTATAAGTCTTTTAACCTTAAATCCTGACCTAGTATTAAGAGGTCAAATTTGGCGACTTATAACCTACATATTTATTCCTCCTCAAACCAGCATATTTTGGATAATATTTGCTCTTTATTTTTCCTATATGGTTGGAACTGCTTTAGAGGATGAATGGGGAAGCTTTAGATTTAACCTTTATTATTTAATGGGAATGATAGGAACAACTATAGCTGCTTTTATATCAGGAGGTTCTGTATCTGGAGTATATTTAAACTTGTCTCTATTCTTAGCCTTTGCAAGAATTTATCCTGATTTTGAGCTGCTGCTATTTTTTATACTTCCTGTTAAAGTAAAGTACTTAGCTTGGTTTGAATGGATTTATGTAGGATTTACTATAATCTCTGAGCCTATACCATATAAACTTGCAGCCCTAGCCTCAATAATTAACTACTTCATCTTCTTTGGAAGAGATATAGTTAGAAGGAGTAAAACCAATACACAATCTTATTATAATAAAAAGAGATTTCAATCAAAGATTCCAACTAAAACCTACATTCACAAGTGTACTGTTTGTGGAATAACTGAAAAAGATAATCCAAATATGGAATTTAGATATTGTTCTAAATGCGAAGGTGACTACGAGTACTGTATGAATCATCTACATAATCATGAACATAAAACTAAGGTTATAGACTTTGAATCTATTCGCAATAAAAAAGTTTAAAAAGAAAAGTGAGGGAGAATTATCTCCTTCACTTTCTTCATATATATTTTATCTGAACCTATTTACCATTTCTCCTAGCCCTGAAGAAGTATCTCCTTCTCCTGTAGCTGCAAACTTCCATTCTCCATTATGTCTATAAATTTCTCCTACATATAGAGCTGTCTTATTTGAATAATCTTCTGTTAAATTAAACTTAACCATTTCCTGGTTGTTTGCAAGGTTTACAATTCTTATAAATGCATTTTTAATCATTCCGAAGTGCTGCTTGCGTTTTACACAGTTATAAATGTTTACAACAAAGACTAATTTTGAAATGTCTTGAGGAACCTTAGCAAGCTCAATCATGATTTGCTCGTCATCCCCATCGCCGTCTCCAGTAAGATTATCTCCCATGTGCTGAACGCTTCCACTTTTGTGATGTTTGTTTCCAAAATATATTATATCATCTTTTGACTTTATTTTATTATTAGCATCTAGCATAAATACAGATGCATCGCAATCTATATTTGGAGCGGCACCTCCAAATAATGCCCCTAGAAGTCCCCTACCGCTTTGAGCTGCAGGATCCCATCCTAGACCTACCATTATCCTTGACAATCCTGCATTGTCCTTAGTCAAACTTATTCTTTGACCTTTTTGTAAATTAATAGCCATCCCTAATCCTCCTAATTATATATATGTAGATTCGTTTTAACCTACATCTATTCCAAAATTATTGCAAAGAGCAGCAAGTCCTCCTTGGAATCCACTTCCTATTGCATTAAACTTCCACTCTCCATTATGTCGATATAGCTCAGCAACAACTATTGCAGTTTCTATGCTGTAGTCTTCGCTTAAATCATATCTTATTAATTCCTCATTAGTATCTGCATTTACAATTCTTATGAATGCATTAGATACTTGACCAAAGTTTTGTCTTCTTACATCTGCTTCATGAATTGTTACTGTGAAATCTATTTTTTCTATGTTTGCAGGAACCTTTCCTAATTCTACACTTATTTGCTCGTCGTCTCCATCTCCTGCTCCTGTACGATTATCTCCAAGATGAGTAACAGCGCCTGAAGGATCCTTTAAGTTATTATAAAATACAAAATCATTATCACATGTAACTTTTCCATTTCCTCCAAGTAAAAAGGCAGCTGTATCTAAATCGAAATCATGACCACCATCATATTTATTAGTATCCCATCCAAGTCCAACTATTACTTTTGTCAATCCTGGGTTTGTCTTTGTCAAATCAACTTTCTGACCTTTTGATAAACTGATCGCCATAACACATACCTTCTTTCTTTTAACAATTTATTACATTATAATACCATTATATATATTGCCCTGTCAAAAATCAAACATTCCGACAAATCATATTACTAACAATTTCTGTTATTTCTTCAGAAGCATTTATACCGCTGCTTTTTGTCATGTAAATATGCTTCTTCTCTACCTTCTTATTTTCTATCAAAACCTTAAGTTCTCCATGAGATGCACATATAGAATAATCCGAATTTATTAGGATTGGATAATCTAAGAATGAATCTCCAGAAGATATAATCCTGCCCTTCTTCTCCTTCTCTTTTATATACAGAACAGCATCCCACTTGTTAACACAATTTGGAACAATATACAACTTTCTGCCCTGAATAGATATATGCCACCCTCTTTTCTCTATCCAGTCTTTAAATTCTTCTAATTCTTGGATTTTTATAAGCTTTTTATCTTGAAAATGAACACTATAGAATAAATTGTCTCTAAGAACCATTTTGTCGATCCATGAATTATCTTTGAAACTTTCCAAAAATCTCTTTTCTACAATCTTACAGGAAGTTATCTTATCTACTTTATCCTTTATAATTTCCTCCCACTGCCTGTCCACTTCTCCATTTACTAATATATTTCCTCCATTGCTTACTACAGCGTAGTCTGGCTTTATTTGTTCTGATATTAGGAAAATCCTGTTGTATTGCTCTATAGTTCTTGTTGTAACAGGTATAAACAAAACCTTTTTCTTAATATTCAATAGCTTTTCTAAGGCACCCTTTTTCATAAAACTCAAATCCTTGCCTAAATACCTCTCCGCCAGCACAATATCCTTGTCAGAATCTCCTATAAGCTTTTTCGTATAAATCAAGGTCCTATCTAAATCCGACGCAAAAATCATATTAGATCTCCCTTGTTTTTGGCTTAATAATTCCGCAGCAGGAATATTTCATATCTTTATAAACTTCTACTGGGACTTTTCTGTCTTGTGCCAAGATTAAAATATGCTTTAAATTTGGGTTATTTATATCATCCACAAGTATTCTCCATGGAACACGTCTTAAAAGCACTCTAGTTGTTTCTCCTACTCCCGGCTTAATCAGGTTTATATCATCTATTCCATACTTCTCTTTTATTTCATTTACATCCCTAATGCCTGTATTATATACGTCTAAATCTAACTTTTCTATTTCTTCCTCATCTATATTAATATCTTCAAAACACTGGGTTATAGTATCAATGAACATGTTTGATAAATCCCTGTCTTTCCATTCTCTATAAAACTTAGCTCCATGAAAATCATCCTTTCCTATTATGTCATCTCTTAAAACTGTTCTGCTTATTAATCCTGATACTGTAGAATTTAAACAAGCTGATGGTATAAGAAAATCCTCCCTTGTGCCATATAGAGACACGCAATAGGCCGGGTCTGCTAACACAGCCAGATTGTCACTAATCCTAATCTTATATTTATCATAAAAATCCTTCATAGCCTTGTTTAAAACTGTGTTTATAGCTCCTTTTCCAGTCCATCCATCCACAAATTGAATATCTTCTGGACTATGATGGTTTAAGATGTATTTTATAGCATTCTCGTCTATTCCCTTTCCTCTTATAATGGATATGCTGTAATGAGGAAATACCTTATTATATTTCTTTTCTAAGTATCGTTTAATTAATATTCCAATAGGGGTTCCTGCCCTTGCAAGGGATACAATAACTGCTCTATCTCCCTTTCTTCTATATATAAGCTCTGATACTACAGCTGCAGCCTTTGCCACTTTTTCCTTACTATCCTCTAGAGTTTTAAAAAATACATCCATATATTCTTCTGTTGGGACGTACTCTATTGGAAGCATTTCTGAATAATGGCCTCCATTTTGAATAATCCTTTCTCTTTCTTCATTGCTCTGTTCTTTTATCATACCGGATATATCTTTTAAAAGAAATATAACATCTTCTCTAGAATAACTCCCTATATGGCTTGGCTCTTTTATATTATTAAATATCACATGACCACTCCTTATCATAAGTTTTACGCAACTAACTTTGTGCAGATCTATCTCTTTCTAATAAATTTAATTAGTCAACCTGCTGTTTATAGTTTAAAAATGAACAAAATTTATTCTATATATCCCTACACTTACAAATAAATTTATCATTTCCTCTTTACTTTCATCGTCTAACTTTCTTTCTGTTATAAACAATACTTCTTCATACATATCTTTTTTTATGTTATATACGTAGTTTATAACTTCCTTATCAAAAGGGCTTCTAAACCTTGATGCACATTGAATTCCATAGTCTTTTTCATTTTTTGCATAGATAGGACTTCTAGTTGTAGACTGATACTTGGCATTTGGTATTTTACTCGCTATTACCATAGGTATATACATAAACTCTTCAGTTCCTAAAATAATTACCTTTTCACTGAAAGGCTCCATAGCCCTCACTATTTTCTCTGCATAAGCTTCAATTTTGTTAATTTCACCGCTTGAAATTCCAAATCTTCCACTTGAATTTATATAACTATACTTTTTTAGCTCACCACTGCATAGACGCTTAGTAAAACTCCTGTATCCATCCCATGTAAATGAATGATTTTTTACTAAAACTTCGGATTTATCTCTTAAAATTTGAGAACCGTCCCTTAATTTTAAGATTTGAGAACCGTCCCCTAACTTTCCTAACTTTAATCCATCTGTGTAGAATTCTTCTTGTATGTTTATAGATTTATTTGTATTGTTTTGATTTTGATATACTATTTCTATCCCCTTAACTGATGGACTGTGACACTCTGCCTCCCCATCTATTAAAGATACTTCATGTATTTTAATCTTTAACTCTCTTTCCAGTGCCTTATATTCTTTTATGTGCTCTTTTCTTCTCCAATCTAATATAGAAACTACCACATATTCTTTATTAGGATATTTGTTATTTATAGCCTTTATAAGATTTAAAGCAGTTTTCCCTGTGGTTATTTCATCATCTACTAAAACTATTCTCTCATAGTTATTTAAAATATCTTCTTGAAGAGGATAGCAGAAGTGACTAGTGGCGTGAGAATGCTCCTCTTCAAAATCAAATGCCGAAGTACATTCTATAAGCTCTTCTCTGGTTGTGTGTATATAAAAAACATTATCTCCCTTAAATTGAGCAAAAACAGAGTTTCCAAGAGCTGTCGCAGTCTCCGCAAATCCTATAAATAAAGTAGGCTTGTCTAAAGAAATTAGATTAGCCTTTGCATATTCTAAGGCTTCATCTGCAAACTTATCATCCTTTATAGCTTGTACAATTATATGAAAATTTGAGAACCGTCCCTGAACCTTTTCCGCTGCAAGAAAACCTAAAAGTCTTCCTGTTAAGATAGACTGCTTGGGATTAACAGGTATATGTTTTCCCAAAACCTTACTTACAAATAAAAAAGCTCTTTTTGCATTTTTTCTAGCTGCCATCAAAAATAAGTTCTTAAGTTTAAAATCAAAGGGATTTTTATTAATTTCTACATCTACAGCAATTTCATCTAAAACTCTAAGCCTTTCTTTCATTATTTCCTCCTTTTAAAGCAAATCCACATAGCTTTTATCTTCATTAAATACTCCGTATACATGAGCCCTTCTTAGAATCTTATTAGCCCAATTAAGATGAGGATTAACCTCGTTCATTTTATTGTTGTATCTGCTTTTATATGCTCCGCCTTTGTTGGATTCTATTATAAATCTTGCATCATCATATTCTTCTTTTGTAACTACATACAAAGCATTAACTATAGATATATGACTTGGATGTATTATAGTCTTCCCGATTAATCCATTAGCCTTGTCCAATACAACTTCTTTAATTAATCCATCAATGCATTTTTCTACATAGTAATCCCTCTTTTTAAGACCACTCTCCCCTAAATGTTCCACAAATGGGCTTTGCCTTAGCTGAGGTTTAAATATACGATTATCTGGATTGGTGTTAAAGTATTCCCATACAGGACCTGATATAGTATACTCCTCCTCTGCTCGTCCAAACATGTTTACTATATCTGCAATGCAATCTTTCACTACACCAATATCATATATACTATTATCTACTTGACGCCTTATGGCGTAAAGGCCTAAAAAGTCTGTGCCTCCAATTCTTATATTTAAAACATTGCTTTTATAAGCATCTAATATTTTCTTAACTTTTATCAATTCCTCTAGTCTGCTCTCTTTATATATTATATTTTTAGATTCTAATATAGGCATGGCATATAAATTATAAGACATATCCTTATTTATATCTTTTAAAATCTTTAAATATTCTTCTCCATTAGTAGAGTCAAACTTTGGAAAGTTAAATCCAGTTAAAGGATAAAAATTTTTTCTATTTTCTGATATTCTTTTAAATTGTTCCACATTTCTCACTCTTACAAAAATGAGAGGCATATTCTCCTCTATAGACTTATTTCCTTTTATACACTTGTTTTCTTCTATGCAATGAGTGAGTTTTGATAAAACATCTATCAGATTTTTTTCTGCTTCTTCAACTCTCTCTTCTGGAACTGAATCTTCTAAACAGAGTACCATAGAAGTTAATCTTTTATATTTATTGTTTAATATAATATCTAAAATTCCTTCTTTAAATGCTGGCATATAAAGAGTTGCCCCTAGGGCTAGAGAAAGATACTCTTTTGGAGATGATTTTCTTATATAGCTTGGCTCTTTATAAAAGATCCGACTGATTTCTTTTACTGGTAAGTCACTAAAAAATTTCATATTATCACCCATCTTAATTAAGAATTTATCCTGCTTAAAAATATAGATTGTTTCTATTATAACATGTTCTTACATAATTAGTAACTGGCAACCAAATCCTTTTAAACCCATACTTAATAATTAATAATAGACAAAAATAAAAGCAGCAATACTTGGTGTAAGTATTGCTGCTTTTATTTTATCTTATTAGATAAAAAACTTTAATATAAATAACGCTCCTATTATATAGGTAGGTATTGTAACCTCTTTAGCTCTTCCTGTTGTTGCTTTTAAAAATATATATGAAACTATACCAAATACTATACCGTCTGATATACTGTTGGTTAATGGCATCATTATTATTGTAAGGAAAGCTGGTATAGCTTCTGTAAAGTCTACTAAGTCTATTTCCTTTATTGGCTCCATCATAAATAATCCAACTAATACTAGAGCTGGTGATGTTGCTGCTGATGGCACTATAGCAAACAAAGGTGATAAAAATAACGCAACTATAAACATTCCTGCTGTAGATAAGGCTGTAAGTCCTGTTCTTCCACCTTCAGCTACTCCTGATGCACTCTCAACAAATGTACTTACTGTACTTGTTCCAAGACAAGCTCCTACAGTTGTTCCTATGGCATCTGCAAATAAAGCCTTTTTAATATTAGGAACTTTTCCCTCTTCATCTAGCATTTTAGCCTTTGTTGCAACTCCAACTAAAGTTCCAATAGTATCAAACATATCCATAAATAATAAGGTAAATAAAGCTATAAACATATCAATTGTGAATATATTATTAAATTGAAATTTGAAAGCTATTGGGCTTAAAGATGGCGGTGCACTAAATATAGCTTTAGGTGCTTCTGTTATACCCATAGGTATTCCTATTACAGTAGTAACTACTATTCCTATAAGCAAAGCTCCTCTAACATTTCTAACAAGTAAGAATCCTGTAATAAGTATCCCTATAATAGCAAGAAGTGCACTACCGCTTGTTACATCTCCAAGAGCAACAATTGTTCCATTATCCTCTGGATGTATAATTACTCCTGCATTGCTAAGTCCTAAAAAAGCAATAAACAGTCCTATTCCTACTGAAATAGCTCTTTTTATATTTGCTGGAATAGAATCCACTATAGCTTCACGTACATTAAAAAGTGTAAGTAAAATAAAAATTATTCCCTCTAATAGAACTGCTGTTAAGGCAAATTCAAAGCTGTAACCCATTTGTTTAACTATTGTAAATGCAAAAAAGGCATTTAACCCCATACCTGGTGCAAGAGCAAAAGGAAGCTTTGCATACACTCCCATTACTACCGTCGCAATTACTGCTGACAAAGCTGTAGCTGTGAACACAGCTCCAGAATCCATACCTGCTGCTGATAAAATAGATGGATTTACTACAAGTATATACGCCATTGTCATAAAAGTAGTTATTCCTGCTAGAACTTCCGTTTTAGCATTTGTATTATTTTCTTTCAAGTGAAAAAATCTATCCATTAATTACTCCCCTTTTTTCTTCTGTTTTCGACACTTGTAAATAGTAACAGATGTTATGCAGGAAGTCAACAATATTTGCGAACATTTCTATAAAAACATATAAAATATTTTGCCATGCACCCTAATTTCCTAACTTTGTAGCAGATATTCTCATACTAACGTTCGTGTTTTTTCATCTATCAAAATTATATCTTATGCATTTAATTATATTATTCCGTTTCTATTCCATAATTATTACATAAAGCTTCAAGTCCACCATTAAATCCATTTCCTATAGGATTTACCTTCCACTCATTTTTGTGCCTATACACTTCTGCAACTACAATGGCTGTTTCACTAGTTAGTCCATCACCAAACTTATAATTAATTAGTTCTTTTTTAGCTTGTCCATCTATTACTCTAAAACAACCCCCAGAAACTTGCCTAAAACTTTCATGGCGTTTATCAGCATCATATATAGTTACTGTAAATGCAAGTTTTTCAATATTCATAGGTACTTTATCTAAATTTAGCTGAACCACACTATCATATGCTCTTTTTAAAGAAGAATTATGGTCTTCCCCAATAGATACACTCCCATTTTTACTTTTAGGATTTCCATAGAATATAAAATCTTGCTCAGCTGTATTATTGTTTCCATCTACCATAAATACAGAAGTATCTAAATCAAACTCTTCACTTCCCCTATAATCTACATTCCACTCTAGGGCTATTAATATTTTAGAAAGGTTCTGAGTTTTTGAGTTTATGCTTACCTTCTGTCCCCTCATAATAGAAGTAGAACAGCTTGTATTTACACTATTTTTTAATGATATATCCTTAGTTTTTCTTATAACAGTTGTGCTTTGTGTAGGCTGAATATTCTGAGTTTCAATTCTTCGATCACTGTTATTTATTATGGTAGAAGTGTTATTAGCCACTTGCTGTGCTGCTGTGAGATTTCTTTGAATAACACTTACGGGATTTTTCAAATCTATAATTCCTTTATCAGCTTTTATAGTAGTATCTACGACTAAATTTCCATACCTTTTCTGCTGAGAATTTCGCAGGTTTTTGCTTTCATTATTTATGTTTAGATTCATATAAAGCTCATCCTCCTTTCTTCTTATACTTCATATTTCCTATTCCATTAGTCTATGGAAACTCTAACTCCAGAGTTTCTTTCTGCTGGCTGCACTATTACCACTTCTCCTGGGCTGTTAAATTCTAAGAAATAAGATTCTCCTGATGTTTGTCCAAAAAATGTTTTCCAGTTTACATCTGCTCTAAAGCTTGGATCTGGGCCAGTCCAACATATTACTGCATCTGGATCCACTACACATGGAGTTTCCAGTATCAATGGGTTTCCGTTAGTAGTTATAGCCACCTCTGCATTAGGTCCTATACCTGTAAGCTTTGATGTAAACATACCCTTTTGAGATATAACTCCAGTGCCTATAAATCTAACTCCATATTTACAATCTTCTGTAAAAGCTAAAAGGTTTTCGCCCTCTACCCCTATACTTTGTCCTTGCTGCAACTTGATTACACTGATATGCTCTGCGTTATGAGCCATATAATACGTACCTTTGCCGCTGACTTTCATTATAGATATATTTTCTCCAGTAAGTTTTCTTGCCGCTAAGTTCATAACTGAGTTTATAATACTTTTATTTTGATTAGGATCTAGCAGTACCTTCTCTGCAGTAAAACTTCCCTGGCTTGCTATCATAGCTCCTACTCTTGCATAAAATTGTCCGCTTCCTTCTGCTGCACAGGTTAATTCTTGATGAACTCTAAAATTAAACATATACTAATCTTCCCCTTTGTAATAATAATTAATGATAGTATAACATATTCAGATTTACTCTCCTACATAAACTATTCACTATTCAGACGAATTACATGAAACATTGCTATTATATACCTAATGAGGATTAACATTACATTAATTTTCTGACATAACTAGTAATAGCATGTTATAATTTAAGTAATACTTTAATATTTAAGGGAGGATCACTGATGATTAATATATTAACCTTCATATTGATTGGGATTGCAGCTGGCATTTTGAGCGGATTATTCGGAATAGGAGGAGCCATTGTAATAGTGCCTTCATTGATATTTATAAAAGGCTTCTCACAGCTGCAAGCTCAAGGAACTTCACTTGCTGCTATGCTTCCACCTGTTGGTATTTTAGCCTTTCTTCATTACTATAAAAGAGGAAATGTAGATATAAAAGCTGGTCTTATAATCTGTATAGCTATGCTCATAGGAGCAAAATTCGGTGCTCAAATTGCAAATATTATGCCAGTAGACATCTTAAAAAAGGCCTTTGCCATATTTATTATATTTGTTGGAATTAAGATGTTTTTAGGAAAATAGGCACCGATTTGGTGCCTATCATTTATTAAAAGCTGACATTATGATTTCATCATAATATTTTCCTTCCTTAAATATCTCCTTCTTCAAAATTCCTTCCACTTGGAATCCACACTTTTCATAACACCTTTTAGCTCTTTCGTTAAATGAAAATACACTCAATCTTATCTTATTCATATTCATATCTTCAAAGATAAATTTCATAAGCACCTTCATGGCATCAGTGCCATATCCCTTCCCCCAGTAGTCTTTGTCTCCAATCATCATTCCCACTGTTGCAACTCTTGTTAACCAGTTGACCTTATGAATTCCACAGCCACCAATATACTTTTCTGTTTTTATATCCTCTATAGCAAAATTATATTCACCACTTTCAGTACCCTTTTGTGATCTTATCCATTCCTCTTCTTCCCATGGAGTCATTGGAAATGGTATTCCCGTAATTAAGAACTTCTTAAGTTCTTTATCATTGACTAATTATGTTGCCCTTTCTATATCTTCCTCCTTATAAGCTCTTAAACAAACCTTTTCTCCATAGTACATTTTTATTCCCCCTACCCCCTATATTTTATAATAATTTCTCTAACTTTATTATATAAATTCCATTTTTTATTTCAATATCCTCTTTCTTCTTATAACCATTTTTCAAATATAAATTTACAGCAGGATAATTTTCTTTCCCAGTACATACAAGAATTTTATTTATATTGCTTTTAAGAGCTTCTATGAATTTAATCAGCTTATCTGCAATACCCATTCTAAAAAAGGTAGGATGTATGGCAACCCTGTGTATATCTAAAACATTGTCGATAATTTTAAACGAAATTATTCCTGCTAAAACATCGTTTATATAGTATCCATAAAAAATTTCATCACATGCCTGTAAGCTATCTATTGTCTCCATTAAAGGCGGTATTTCATAGAAACCTATAAGTTGAGCTTCTATTTTATATGAGGCTCTTTGCAATTCTATTACGCGTTTTGCTGTTTTTATATCCCTTAAATTAAGCTTTTTAATCATTATTTTCTCCTTATCAATAAAGCAGCAGTATATTCCAAAGTAAAAGTTAATAGTTATATTGGTGATTTTCAACTAATATCTAAATAGCCACCATACTCCGTCCTTATCTCCTCTTTCCAATCCAAATTTGAGTTCCTCCGCTGCTTTTATTACTTCTTCATCAGTGAAAATATCTGAAAAATCTATCTCTATTTGGTTGTTTTCAAAACCCTTTTCTCTTAATTTTTGTTTTATATATGCTTTAACATCTTCAATTCTATCCTTTTCCTTTACATCCTCACCATGTCGTAATATACCTCTTACAATTTTTTTCATACTCATAGCCTTTTTCCTCTCAAACTTTCTTTTATTCTTCACACATCAATATCCTATATAATTTATGCCTTAAGCATATATCTTGTTCCAAATATATCTTGTTTCAAACTCATATTTTAATTATTTAACAATAATAAATATTTGATACTCTTATTTTATTATTATATACTATAAACCACTTGTAATAATATTAATATTTAAGAATTTATTCCCAATAAATAGATTTTAGAAGACTTTATTTAAAGTTGCAGGCATATACAATTCTGTTATGATAAAATTAAATAGAACTAAGCTGTAAACAATCGCAGCCTAGTTCTATTAGTGTATAGAAAATATTTAAACTTCTTATTGCTCAATTTGGAAGTCCATTTTAGTATTTTTCTTCATAACAGTCCCATCTTTTGACTTTAAATTTTCAATCCATAACGTATAAGTTTTTCCATTATCATATTCTTTTAAAGGTACGATATATAGTGTTTTATTTTCAACATAACATACTATTGAAACAAAATCACCATAAGGATCTGTAATATATATGTTTTTATCAGTTATTGTTTTTACATCTAATTCCTTATTTAAAGTTACAGTCCATGCCTTATTACTTGGAACATTTACCTGTTTTGGTTGGCTTGTAAATTTGTCATTTTCAAAATTTCCTGATAATACAAAACTATAAGGAATGTCAGGAACACCAAGACAATCACCAGCAATCTTTACATAATATGTACCTTTAGGTAAACTTATAGATAAATTATTCTCTAGAGCCTTTCCTGAAGAAGTTATTCTTTTAAATTCCTTTCTATTTTTATCAATAATACTTATGGCCCAATATGAATCAGAAGATTTCCATTCTTCATGACTAAAAGTAAGATTAATATTTCCGTGAAAAGTTATGGATGTTTTGCCTGCGGCGCCTCCACTTAGCAATATTTTACGTAGTAAAATATTGCTAATGCATTTCTTCAACAATACTTTTATAGTGCTCTCTAAGCCTATTGAGCTTTTCTTCTGATTCCTTCTTTTCTACATAAATTCTATTAAGTATGATATAAACATTTCTTTTTAATTTTTCAGCATTATTAAGTGCATCTTTAATACTAGACTGAACATACCAATCAATAAAAAATCCATCAAAGAAAAAGTCCGCAAAGCTAGCAAAGGATCCTATATTTATATCTAAATTAAATTCTCTATCTACATCCTTTAGTTCCCTTTGAAACTTTCTTATACGATCTTTTACCTCATAGGAACACTCTTTAGCTTTATCTATATGATTGTGTTTTATAGCCGTGGATAACATTCCGCCTCCAAGCATGTCAAAAGTGCCCCAATCAGCTGCACTTTTAAGAGAATCTATAACCTTGTTTAAAGCATCTAGTAAATTATATCCCGCTGAATCAGCCTCCTTTAGTTCTTTAATACTATCCTGACATCTCCATATTTCTTCCTCCAGCTCTTTTAGCCTCATTCTATTTTTCGGATGAGAAGCTAGAATGATTTCTTCCTTCTCCTTAATCAAACTGTCATATTCTTCTTCTATTCCTGTAAGACCTTTTAACTTGTATTCTGCTGATTTTATATCAGCTTCTAATGAGTTTAAATCTGCAGTTGCTTCATCATATTTAGCTTTAGCTAATATATACTCCTCTTTTTCCTTTTCTAGTTTTTCCTCTTTGCGCCCTAAAAGAGTATATATAAGCCCTCCTACACTCAAGTTTTCTAGTTTTTTAACGTCTTTATATTCCTTATTTAAAATATTTTTTAATTCCTGTACCTTCTTCTCTCTATATTCAAACTGCTCTTTTAATTCCTTTAATCTTAACTTAAGCCTTTCCTTTTCTTTTATCTTTTCTTTTACCTCTCCTAATTGTTTATTAAATTCCTCAAACATATACTATCTCCTTAACAATATGATATAGTAACATTATACCCATAAAATTACTTATATTCCATACATTTATTGGTAGAGCTTTTAAAATTTTATCTCATAAAATAAGCTAAAAGTTCTTATTTTACTGACTTACCTATGTTGATAGTTAATATAACTTTTCTGTATAATACAATTAATGGTGACTAGTTTACACTTTATTAAATTTCACTTTACTTGAGAGGAAGTAGGAATAAAAAATGATCAATGTACGAAAGTTTATACATCCTTCTCTAAAAAATTCCCATAACGTCTTTAGTGATATACTAACACCACTTAATAAAAGAGTAGGTTTTATAAACGGAAGCTCTCCTATTGTGCCAATTTACTTTTATAGATACATTGGTGTAAAGGAAAATGAAAAAGAATACTATGACAAATTAAACAAACTTGATAAGAAGTTATCTAACCTTAATGGTCTTTATTTTAAATTTATATCTAATATCCCATTTGAAGTCAATTCCATATTAAGCGATAAACTTCAATCTATATGGAATGAAAATCAGCTTGAACCTTTTGATAATGTTAAAATAGAAGCATTAATAACTTCGCTTAAAAAAAGCGGTTCTTTAATTGACGCTAATTCTTCTTTGTTAACTTCATCTATAGAAGAATCCCTTAGCTATGTATTGAACTTGTACTTACAAAAGGAACCTTATGTTAACTTAACCAAAATTAAAAACTTTACTCTTAAGCTGATTACTTGGATAAATAATTTTGCCATGGATTTAGTAAATAATTTTAATCTTGATTCAAAGAGCACTCATGATATCATAAATCCAAAGGTTTTATATCTTGGCAGCATAAAGAAACACGAAGTTTATTTTTTAATATTTTTATCTAGACTAGGCTTTGATGTTCTTTATATAAACTCTCCTGATGATGGGGATTTTTCCACTATTGATAAAGAGGGACAGTTCTCCAAAATCTTTATACTTCCTTATAAGAGAAACTTGGACATAGAGGCTTTATCGAAAAATCACACTAGTCATACCTCTTTTAATAGTCCTTCATTAAAT
>NZ_JBKEEV010000018.1:0-8277 GCF_047777555.1 Clostridium sp.
TGGACACGGAAAGTTGAACATTCTATAATATAACAAAGGAGTGTTCAATCATGGCAAAAAAGCAAAAATCCTATACACCAGAATTCAAGCAGCAGATTGTAGACCTGCGTATTAAGGCTGGAAAAGGTATAACAGAATTATCTAACGAATATGGCGTTCCAAAGGGCACAATCTCTACCTGGGTAAAGCTTCTTTCCCCAATACAGGTTTCAGAGACAGAAACTATTTCTATGAAAGAGTATAAGGCTCTTCAAAAGAAAATGAAGGAACTAAAGATAGAAAATGAAATATTAAAAATAAGCTTATAGCCAACAAGTTGGCTTTTGCCATATTTGCCAAAAATCAATAGCTGAGTACGTGTCCTTTATTCAAGCTAATCTTGATAATTATACTGTTAAACAAATGTGCAAGGTACTTAAGTTTCCTCGCAGTACTTATTATGCCGTAATTAATCATGTTATATCGCAAAGAGAAATTGATTACAAGAAATTTAGTGATGAAGTTAAATATTACTATGACAAATCTAAGGGGCGTTACGGTGCTATTAAGATACAGCGAGATCTTGAAGACGCTGGTATCCCTTGTTCTGTTAAAAGAGTGCAAAGACATATGGCTAAGCTTGGTCTTCGCAGTGTTGTAGTACGCAAATATAAGTATCAAAATAACCAAGGTAAGGTTCCAGACGATAAGGAAAATATACTAAATCGTGATTTTACTACTACAACAATAAACCAAAAATGGTTACTGACATTACGTATATACATGTTCTTAAAGAGGGCTGGACTTATCTAGCATCAGTTATGGACTTATATAATAGGAAAATCATCGGTTATTCATATGGTAAAAATCCAACCGCCGAATTAGCTAAAAAGGCTGTAGAAAATGCATGTCTCAATGTAGAAGATACTACAGGTATTATCCTTCATTCAGATTTAGGCAGCCAATATACAAGCGCAGTATTTGAGGATATGCTTATAGAAAAAAATATGAAGCATTCCTTCAGCAGAAAGGGAAATCCTTATGATAATGCTTGTATGGAATCCTTTCATTCTGTATTAAAGAAGGAAGAAGTATACTTAAATACATATCATACATTTGAAGAGGCTAAAACAGCTATCTTTGAATATATAGAGTCTTGGTATAACCGCAGAAGGAGGCACAGTGCGCTGGATTATAAAACCCCACAGCAGGTTGAAGATGAGATTCTTGCAGCTTAGTAATCTTTCTCTACGTATTAATATCATGCAGAGAGAAAATGTTCAACTTTTTGTGTCCAAAGTATTGACATAGGTCCAGTCTGTATCAGTGCAAACATAGGCATCACCTCCTTTTCAGGCTAAGTCACAGTATGATCTAATCAATGCTTTTCGTCTTGTACAAACAAGATGACTACTGACTAATTTATCACTTTACTCAGCATAACTGGTTAATCAAGCTTTCATTTATAAACTCAGAAGATATATGTTTAGGCATAATACCTTAAAATAACCGTAAAACAAAAAACTCCTCATCATTGATATAATATCCGTGATGAAGAATTTAATCTTAACCGTTTTAAATATTATGAAAATAAAAAATAATATTTGTTTAATCTAAGAAAGGATCAACTACAAATAACTTGTAAGTTAATACTGTATGTGTCCATCAAGTAAGATGCTGTTCCAGCGAGTATACGAAGCATATCATCTGTTATGGATGTAGAATCAATTCCAGGTTGAACAATGAATATTTCAAAAGTTGTAGGGAAAATACGCATTTTGTTTTTTATTTCTTTGAGTTTCTTAAGGCTACCAACTTCAAATCGTGTTCCGCCTAACTGGGCACGTGCTGCTTCTCTTCGTATCATACGATCAATAATTGCACTAAGATCTTGACACCACTTTATAGATTTTTTCAGCTTGTCCACACACCTCGTATAAATCAGCTACACGTGCACCTGGACTATCTCCATGAGCATATTTACAGTGATAGAATTGTACAGTAATTTTATCGTTTTTATCGATAACACCAACAACATCTGCTATTTCTCCTGCTGAATCGTCATCAAAAATTACTTCATATTGATTTGTGGAAGTTAAATTTTGAATTACCTGATACTGAATACTTTGCTTATCCCGATTTATGCCTTGAGATTCCTTACGGATATTTGTCTCTTTCCAATCCCATACTATAATGCGCTCCATATTAAATGCAGGGGGAGCGGAGCTTATTTTTACAAGATAGTTTCCCTCTAACATTGATTGATCGACAAATTTAATACAGGGAGGAAATTCATTGAAAAACTCTGTCATTTTATATGTAAGCGTCAAATAGAGCACACATAGTTATTACCATTAGATTATGAAATAATATGCACCATGGGAGGTGTATATAAATATAGATTTAAATAATCCTCCACTTTGCAAAGATGGAGGATTATTATTATAGTTTATTATTCTTTACCTTTATATCACTGGGAAGTGATTCAGACCATGGAAGTAGTGCATCGAGTTCTCTATGATCTTCCGAATCAATGTTTGGTAGGGCTTCAAATACATAGTTTAAATAATGGAAGGGACTGAGATTATTTGCCTTTGCTGTTTCAACAATACTATAAACAATGGCACTTGCTGTGGCACCTTTGGGGGATTTGGAGAACAGGAAATTCTTCCTCCCAATAACAAAGGGCTTGATGGCTCTTTCAGCACGATTGTTGCTGATTTCTAAGTTACCATCTAAAAGAAAAGCTTCCAGCTTAGGCCACTGATTTAAACAGTATTTAATAGCTTTTCCAAGGCTACTTTTGGGCAGAACCTGTTTGCTTTTACTATTTAGCCATGACAAGAAAGCCTCTAAAACAGGTTTGCTTTTCTGGAGGCGAATTTCATAGCGCTTTTCAGGAGTTAAATTCTTTAAATCCTGTTCAATCTTAAAGAGTTTATTACAAAAATCTACCCCTTCCCCTGCGGTGGTTCTGGTGACTGTAGAGTCCTTTGGCAATGCCTTGAGGGCATCCGTAAATGGATTTATGTCAATATAGTAGACACAAAAACTCAAATTTTTATGCAGTTTTTCTTAAAGCATCTTCAAGCTGTTGAGGAGTCATATAACCGATACTGCTATGAAGCCTTTTTCTGTTGTACCAGGATTCTATATATTCAAATATAGCTAGCCTTGCAGCATCAAAGTCATAGTATGTAGCTAAGTTTACTTCTTCCTTTTTTAGTGTAGCATGAAAGGATTCTATACAAGCATTGTCATAGGGACATCCCTTGCCGCTAAAGGAATGAACTATATTATGTTCATTAAGATAATCATCAAATTTAGAGCTTGTATATTGGGAGCCCAAATCACTGTGGAGTATAACAGTATTCTTTGGTTTTTGAGTTATGTAGGCATTTTCTACAGCCTTTATAGCTAGTTCTGTATCCATAGTCTTTGAAAAAGCATAGCCAATAATTTTCTTTGTATGAAGATCCAAAACTGAAGCAAGATAGCACCATCCGTCTTTAAGTGTATAAATATAAGTTATATCAGTAACCCATTTTTCATTTATTGTAGTTGTTGAAAAATCTCTTTTCAAAACGTTTTCTTTAGCCTCTATTTTGCTTTTGGAAGAGTGAGGTCTGAATTTTTTGATAATTATGGATTTTATATTTAGTTTTTTCATAATCCTTTGGACTCTCTTAAGGCTTATGGCATGTCCTCTTTCTTCACGAAGCACTTTATGTATTTTGGGAGCACCATAACGACCTTTACTATCTTTATAGATCTTCAGTATTTCTTCCTCGTACATCTTGTTTTCTACGCTTCTTTTGCTTTCGGTTTTGTTTAGATACTTATAAAAAGAGCTTCTTGAAACCTTTAACACTTCACACATTAGCGTGATATCATGCTCTTCTTTATGATCATTTATAAACTCAAAAATAGAGGTTACTTCTTTGCGAATATGGCCATGGCTTTTTTTAATATTTCATTTTCCTCCTCAAGCCTTGCCATCTTCTTTAACATTGCCTGATACTCTTCTGATGTTATAGTTGTATCTTTATCCACAGTTATTGGTTTAGCTTTCTTAATCCATCCATTGATTGTTGATTTTGATATGCCATATTCGCTGCTAAGCTCTGCCAAACTCTTACCAGAGTTATAGAGCTCTACAATTGTCTTTCTAAATTCTTCTGTATAATACTTTTGCCCTTTTGCCATTGTAGACACTTCCTTCCCTTTTTATATTTTAAGGTGTTCGGCTTTTTGTGTCTACACTAATATACTAACACCAAGCGTTTGTATGTAATCACTTCAAGGTCAGGTTCTTTCCCGTTTGGTCTGGATTCTTTCTCCGCTTCATTAAAGATGGATAATTGATCAGAATCCATTTTTCACTGGAAGTGCCAAAGCGTTTTTCTTGGCTAAGGCGAAACTGCTCCTCATACCACTTAAGTTTTGCAGCTAACTCTTCCTTTTCTTGCTGCAAGAGGGCGCATTTATTTTGAAGTGATTCAATAGATTCATCCATTGTATTTAGTTCTTTATCGGGGTTTTTCTCTATTGTTTTCATGCTTCTATTATACCATTTTTAGGGTGAAAATGATAAAAAAAAGCACCATAAAAGCCACATTTCTCAATGTTTTTGTGGCCTTTATAGCACTAGATTTTTGTAACTATTTCATATGATAATCCGTTCCTTGGTAGGTTTGTGAGCGCCCCTTTGTTTAATGGATAAACCATCTAGGAGCCACCTGAATTCTCTTTCATCAATGGCAATATTACCGCTGGATCCATCGGGCCACCTAAATGTATTTTTTTTCAAGTCTCTTATAGTGTAGCCAAAACCCGTTGTGATCCCACTCCAGGATTTTGATCTTGTCCTTTTTGCGATTGCAAAAGACAAAGAGATTTCTAGAAAAGGGATCTAGTTTAAAGCTTTCCTGAACAATAAGGGCCAATCCATCAATGGACTTTCTAAGAATCCGTTGGACCAAGAGCTAAATAAACTTGATTTATGCGGTATTGGTTTAACACTTTTGAGAGAGAATCCTAACTACTTCCTTAAAAGTATTGGGATCAAAACCTTCGGCTACTTCGATTGTGGAATTTCCTATGGTAACCCTTAAAGAAGAGACTGTCTTTTCATAGACCTTTGGCTTTTCAGGGAGGACAGCTTTCCAGTGAACCTCTTTAGATTCTTGTTTCTTTTCCTTATTAAACTTATTAATCCTATATCTGAGGGTATGGGAAAGACCTCTTTCCTCGCACCATTTAACTGCTGTTAAACCACTAGATCTATAATCTTCAATCCGATCAGCCCATAGCTTTCTTTCATCATCATTCATTTTGAGATACCTCCTTTAGGAAGATTATCTCACAGAAGTTTTAGGCTGTTAATGTGGGCTAGAATTGACGCTTACATAATAAGCCCTCACCCATCAACACAATTAAAGATTGCTGATTGTTCCTCGGTGCCTGTTATATTCACAATAAAGCTTGAGAATTTATGTGTCTTAAACATTTATAAATGCTATCTATTTTTTTGTATTGCTATATTAGAAAATAGTATCTATAATCGTCCTAAGGTTGCTTTAAATAAATTACCATTGTCACATTAACCACTAAACTATGTGTAAATCTTTTTTTATTCTAAGAACATTTATTAGCTATATGGGTAATAAACTAATAGTATTACTATTTAATTACATATTGACAAGCTATTTAACATATAATATAATGATCTTACCGATCAGGCCCATGTTCCTTACGAGGACTGGGCTATTTTTATGGAGTGATATATATGAAACCCTTTAAAACTCACAGACAGCAACTAAGAATTCTTCGGGATGAAAGAGGGCTAACTATTAACGATGGTTCGCGAGCAATGAGGATTTTAGAACGGGAAAATTATTACGCACTTATTAATGGCTATAAAGACCTGTTCTTAATTAAAGATGATACCAATAGACCTGTATCCCCTGAAAAGTATATGGATGGTGCATCCTTTGATGAAATTTATGCATTATATTGTTTCGATCGTGATTTAAGGAATATTCTCCTTAAAGAATTATTAAAATTTGAGAGCAACATAAAGTCTAAGCTATCTTATCAATTCTCTCAAGAGTATAGGGAACCAAATGCTTATTTAAATATGTTAAACTACTCTAGAGATCCCGCTAAGCTAAAGCAAATTCTTAAATTGATTGCTGTTATTTCAAATGAAATTTCTAGATAGTCTAATAAAAATAACCCTATTACTCATTACCTAGATAAGCATGATGGTGTACCCCTTTGGGTATTAGTTAAATATCTGACTTTAGGAAATATACAAAATTTTTATGAGTGTATTGATGATGCGACACAAAATAAAATAGCTAAGGATTTTGCTATAGCCTATAAAAGAAGCTATTATATCGATATTCATTTTACTTCCAATATGCTTATAAATATACTTAAAACTGCGACTCTATTGTATGTGCTCACGAGGAACGATTGTACAATTTTAAATTACATAGACCTGCTAGAAGTGCAGATATTTCTAATGCTATTAATATCTCCACCAACTTATTAAGTCCAGGTAATCTTTTCACAATGGTAGCTTTTTTGAAACTAGTTATTGCCAAGGAAGACTATACATATTTAATAAGGAATTTAAAGAAACTATTTGATAGATATGAAAATAAATTTCTATCTGTTACAATAAATAGCATATTAGCATCCATGGGTTTTCCTGAAAACTGGGATCAATTATTAATATAAGGAGAGCCATTGTTAATGAAGGCTCTCTTTTCTAATTTTAACTTATTTGTAAAATGTATAAATCAGCATATCAACTGAACTGTTTATTTACTATATACTCAATTTCATCTATCTGCATTGTAATGAATTCCATAAATCTATTATTAATCGGAGTATCTAGAGCCTCATCTTCTATGGTACTGTACTTTCTTATAATATCCAGTCTTTTAGCTCGTGTTTCCTTATCTAAGTTTAGTAAAATATTTAATGCCTCTAGTATTTTATTAGAATAGTGTTGGACTGACTTGTTATCTCTAAAAATACTGATAATAAGTTTAATTTCATCAGTTATTTTAATACAAAGTTCATAATCCCAGCATTCAAAAATACAATTTAAATAACTATAAAGCCTAACAAATGCATATTTTCTAATAAGAGCCAAGCTAGATCTTTCAGAGAAAGTTTTAAAGTACTCCCATTGTTGTAACTTAGATAGATCTCTTAGGTCACATTGAAAATATTTTGGTTCAGGTATTAATTGTCCACCTCTATAATTTGATAATTTTTTAAATATTTTTTCTTCATTGGCGAGAGGAACTATAAATGAATTTTCAGATAAAATAGTCTTTAGTTTCTCTTCAGTTTCTTTTTTGCTAACCTCCGCCTTATTAAATTTACTAATATATTGATTATATTTTCGTTTGGATATAATTCCCAATCTAACTGCATTATCAGCTTGAATCATATGGTTAATTACAACCCTTGTTTTTTATTATTTTCTAAGTTATCTATTAATTTATTGATACTCTTTATATAATAATCTTTTATCGCACTTTCTATATTTTCAACAAGTGTTTGACTGTACTCCAATAGCTCAAAGGCCTGATCTTTAAAGTTAATATCAGGAAGCATTCCGCATATACTAATAGCCAAAGAACATTCATAGTAATTATATGGATCTTTAAACGTCTCATTAAATATATCGTTTTCAATAGCTTCTTTCATACAGTAGTAAGCACCATCTATATTCCAACTATCTAATAATATATTAATTAAATCAATGTAAGCGTAATAAACATAATCTTTTGCATACCTTATCCTCTTTTGATTATCTCTACTTTCTATTTTAAATGCTATTAATTTGTGAAATTGTGAGTAGGCTTCATTAATTATTTGCATATCCTGAGTATTTCCCCCTATATCAGGATGATGCAACTTTACGGCCGTTAAATACGATTTTTTCAACGTATCAAAATTCAAAGGATCTTTGATTTTCATCAAATCAAAACCCTTTTTATTTATTCGTTTAGCTTGATTTATTAATTCTTCATTTACATTTAATTTAACATCATTTATTTCTTTAAAAATATATTTGTCTAATGATTTTAGGTTGCCTTCATCTTTTAATAATTCTATAAAGGATGTTAAGCATGGAATCATTTCAAAGTAAAAGTTTCTTTTATCATTCATTATCTTTAAAGATTTTAAGTAGCTCGTTTTCTCTTCAAGATCAAAGTAATTTGAGATTATTGGATTATCTAAAAATCCATATTGATTTTCAGCTAGAATTTC
>NZ_JBKEEV010000010.1:0-62305 GCF_047777555.1 Clostridium sp.
TTTTTATATTTTTGAGCTATTCTAAAATAGTTATATATATCCCATACTTTATTTATATTGAATAAATGAACTATATCATATCCAGAATAATCAAATATGTTTCCATTATTTATGCGAACCTCTGCTCCTAACCTTTTTAGATATTTTGCAGTATTCAGAACCTGAGTAGAATCTCCGCTGTAGTTTCTATAGTAGTCCTGCCTTATGCATAAAAGTACCTTCATTTTTAACTTGTCCCCCTAAACTATTTTGTAAACCATTGTTTCTTAACTAATATATATCTATGCATAATATTTTAAATGTTGCACAAAATAAAAGTCCTGCTTTGAACAGAGACTTTTACTTATAAATTAATGTTTTATAAGCTAAAGTCTCTGCCTTTTGCAGAGACTATTATTTATCTTATAAATTTATTTTTAACATAATCCTCCACATCCACAAGTAAGCCTAAACTCTCCAGTGAAAGTTATATTTTTAAAGTTTGAACCACATGAAGAAACATTGGCAACAAAATTCCTTGGTTCTATGGTTGCTCCTTCGATTTCTCCTCCACATTCGCTGCCGTTTACGCTATTGAAACAGCCACAAGGTTCTTCCTCTATAACCTGGCATGAGAAGCATTCGTCTACGCATACAGAGCCTACATAAGAAACATTACTAGTTCCTCCTACCCCTGAACAAGCATCACTGCCGCTAACAGGTGTGCTCACAATAAATTGTATGCATCCAACTATTCTTCTTACACATGCATCTACAGTACCACAAGATCTATCTGAATTCGGACAAAATACTTCTACTGCTTCAACTGATTCTACACATCTTAGACAGTTTACCCATGCTACATTAGCATTTCCAGCCCCTACAACAAATCCTGCTGGAACTGTAACTGTAGCACAAACTGGAACTACTATTGGTTCTGGCTGTGGTTTATATTTTGGTCTTATCTTAATTTTCTTTTCTTCTAATTGCTTTTTTCCTTCTAGGCTTGCTTCTTCCATTTCGTTTATTATATCATCTACAGCTATTTCTCTCCAATCGCTCATTTTTTAATTGCCTCCCTATTAAAAATTTATAGATTTTTATAGTAAGTAATACCTTTCACTATCATGATATGAAGTGCACTAAAAAGTGTGATATATTATTGATCCTTTCAGCATATTTATATAATAATAACTCTGCGAGGAGGATCATTAAATGTCCTTAAATGAAAACCATAATAACAGCATGTTTTGCTTTAATGATTATTGGGATTCTATAAACAAAAAAATGATAATGTATGAAGAAGAATTAGAAAAAAAAGAAGAACTTATTAGTAAGCTTAAGCAAAAGCTTAATGAGCAAAGGAGTAAATGCTACTCTTGTGGAGTGAAATTTAAAAATATAAAGGAACAATATAATAAATTTCAAGCAGGGAAAGATAAACTAAATAATGCCATAAAGCTTTTAAAAGAAAACTTAATATCTTATGAAGAAAAAATTAAAGCACTAGAAGAAATAAACTCAAACAATGAAAAAGAAATTAATAGACTGAAAAATGAAGTGAATAGCTTAACTTCACAGCTTAATATAGCAAATTCTAAACTATCTATTATTACTTTAAATAAAACTTCACAAAATATAGGGAAAAAAATTTCATACTTTAAGTGAAATAAAAAGTTTTCTAAACTTTACAAAACTTGATTTACTAAATAATAAATATACAACGCCTCAACATGATTTTATGATCATTTTGAGGCATATTCATTATATATGTTAACCTATATCACTTAAATTTTTATTAACGAATATAATAAATTGATACTTAATAAATGGAGGTGTTACTATGGAAACAGTTTATATAATAACCTTTGCTTCTGCTAACAGCAGTTTAGTTCTATATAAAATCCTAAAGGATGCTAGAATAAAAGTTACTATGATACAAACCCCTTGCAAACTATCAGCAGGATGTGCTAGATCTTTAGAAATTAAAAAATCAGAATTTAATACAGTAGTTGATATAATTAGAAATTCAAATATTAAAGTCCAAAAAATTTATGAAAAACGTATAAATCCTAAGATAAGACGCTATGAATATGTAGAAGTTTCTTATTAATTATAGATAATGGAGGATATATAATGTATTTAGATAATGCAGCAACCTCATTTCCTAAGCCTTTGTGTGTATATGATGCTGTAAATGACTGCCTAAGAAATTATTGTGCAAATCCTGGCAGAGCATCTCACGCACTATCTCTTCAATGTGAACTTAAGATAATTGAATGCAGAGAAAATTTAGCAAAGCTTTTAAATATAGATAATCCAATGAGAATTATCTTTACTTCAAATACTACTGAAGGATTAAATATTGCTATTAAAGGTGTGTTACATCCTGGAGATCATGTTATAACTACAATGATTGAGCACAACTCAGTTTTGCGTCCCTTAGAAAGTCTTAAAAAAATTGGTGTTGAAATTACAATGCTTTCTGTTGATTCTAATGGCTATGTATCTTTATCTGAAATAAAAAATTCTATAAAAAAGAATACTAAAGCTTTAGTAATAAATCAAGGTTCTAATGTTTTAGGTACTATACAAGATATTGAATCTATTGGTAATTTTACAAAATCCATAGGTATATTACTAATTGTTGATGCTGCGCAAACAGCAGGGTATGCAGATATAGATGTTAAGCAGATGAATATAGACTTACTTGCTTTTCCTGGACATAAATCTCTTTTTGGAATACAAGGTACAGGTGGATTATATATTAGTGAAAATTTAGATATACCACCTCTTAAAGAGGGTGGAACAGGAAGCATATCTGATAGTCTCATTCAGCCTGATTTTATGCCTGACAAAATGGAAAGCGGGACACTAAATACTCCTGGAATAGTAGGTTTATGTGAAGGGGTTAAATTTATTTTATCAAAAGGACTTATAAATATAAGAAATCATGAAATATCTCTACTAGAGCATCTTACTGAAGAATTATCAAAACTTCCATTCATTAAGCTCTATGGCGAACTAGAGGCTAGTAAAAAAACTCCTGTTTTATCTTTTAATATGGACGGCTTTGACAGTTCTGAAGTAGGAAGATTACTTAACGAAAAGAATATTTATATTCGATCTGGTTATCATTGTGCTCCTATGATTCACAAAATTATAGGTACAGAAAGAATAGGAACTGTACGAATTAGCCCTGGTTATTTTACTAATCATGAAGACATTGAAAACTTAATTATAGCTTTAAAAAATATCTACAGCTTGCATTATTAGTACTGTTTTCTTTTCAATTCATTTTTAAATCAATTAAGATGTATTTTACTTTAATTATTTATAAAAAAACAAGCACTTATATTTATCATATTAAGTACTTGTTTTTTTTGTAGTATATTCATTAAAAACAATTTATCTCTTAAATTGCTAATCTGTAATTTTAAATAATTTTTTAATAAAAGATTCATTACTTTTTTGTTTCAAAACATCAAATTGATTTTTTAGATTCTCAACTTCTTCTGTCTTATCTTTTAAAAGGTTGTTCAAATTATCTATCTCATTTCTTAGTTCTTTTGTTTCATTTAAATAATTAATTTTTTCTGTATTACTTTTGGCTACAATTTCTTTTAATTCTAATACTTCAGCTTTATTTTCTTCTAATTCAGATTTTTGAGCTTCTAGATCTCTCATGGATTCCTTTAATTCTTTTATCTTATTTTCATAAGATGCTATTAAACTCTGTTTCTCTCCAAGAGCCTTCTCTAATACATTAATTCTATTATGCCTTTTAGTTATTTCTTCATGTAAAGATGCAATATTCAGACGCAGCTTATTCTTTTCATCATCAATTTGCCTGCTGCGCATAGAAACTATTTTAAATCTTTCTTCATACTTTTTCAGTCTTGAGGCTAACTCTTTGATGACTTTTTCTTGTAATAGATTTGATTTCATATCTTCATTTAATATTTTATTATAAATGTCCCCTTCTTCTCCGAATAATTTTTCATCTAAAGAATTATTTGCTGATATATGC
The DNA here is from genome assembly GCF_047777555.1 of Clostridium sp. Classification (GTDB taxonomy): domain Bacteria; phylum Bacillota; class Clostridia; order Clostridiales; family Clostridiaceae; genus Clostridium_H. The sequence continues at coordinate 4,010 of NZ_JBKEEV010000010.1, forward strand.
TCTTTATTTCTATTATTTAAGTGTTCCTCATAAAAACAGGAATCTGTATAAACTACTTTTTTATCACATATAACTATAATTATAAAGTTTGTAGAAATTTTATTATCTGATTGGAATGGATATTTTTCTATATCTACAACTTTCATAAGATTTAATTCACTAATGTCTCTTGTCCTTTGAGCTAAATTCATTTCTTTTAACTTCATGGTATTATTTACTATATATTCAACATTCATCTTATCATTAGAATATAATATTATATTGCTGCCATATATTGATTGATCTCTTTCTTCAATCATATCTCTTTTTATATCATCATTAACTCCAAATCCAAATCTTATATATCCATTTTCATTTTTAAAAAATGTAAATGAATACGCAATAGTATCCTTTAATGTAGTAAAACAATAATCTTCTATTCCATAATAAGATGAATCTAAAACATTAAAATTGCTCCAACTATTTTTTTTACAATCAAACTTTCTATATCCTATTAAATTTGGATATGCATTTTTGATGTAACAAACCGATAACTGGTTATTATCTACACTTATTATAAATGGCAAATCTCCTTTTATATTTATTGTATCTAATATTAATGGTGGAGATAATATAAGTCTATTGTTTAGTATTCTAAAACAAAGAACGGCTGTATTATTGCTATTATAATTTACATAAAATATATTCAAAGAGTTATTGACTGATACTATTTCAATATATTTTGTATTTAATATGGATTTCATTAACGTAATCTTATTAGATATTTTCTCTTCAAATATTGTACAAAGAATTAGCTCCCCTTTTTTATTAGTAAAAATAATAGATATGTTATTATCTTTGGTAAGAATCACATTATTTAAATAATAGCAATCATTTAATATAGGCTTTTCCTCAACAATTTCCCTATCTTTATACTTTACTAGAAAAACTTCTTCATCTTTTCTATAAAATTTAAATAATTCATTATTTATTTCAATGAAAAAGCTTTCTTTTTTAAACGAATTCATATTATTCCTCCACAATATTACTAATATATATTATGCTTCTCAAAATATGCTTTATTACTATATACAATACTAAAACTACTAAATATTAAGTAACTTAAATATTATTCTATCTTTATCTTCAATGATATTCATTAAGTTGTTTATAATATTTAAATAATCTCTGCATATATCTTCATAATATATTTCAGTATTTTGTATCTCTTCCAATCCTTCTAATTTTAAATCTAAATATCTTTCTTGCAAAAGCTCTATTTTTAATTTATGGTAACTATCCTCATTTACCACATCATTTTTATTGGCAATATTTCTATGATTATCTATATTTTCTTGAAATATTTTATTTTTTTCATCAGTGCTACAAAGTTTAAATAATTTATACAACTGAGAAACATTTATGTAGGTTTTAATATTTTCACACCTATTATCAACTATTTTCATAATATTTGTTTTAATTAAATTTTGTGTATTTTTTTTACTTAAGCATCTAAATTTCCATGTATTCAAATCATTTGATAAAGCAATATTTACATTATTACTGTTATTCCAAATTACATATACATTTCCCATATATATCGATATTTGTGGTTTTATAATATTTTTAGGCAGCGGTAATTTATGTCCATGATCCAAGTATCCATTACCATTGTTAATGATAATATTTCTATAGTTTATAGATAAATCTCTTTTAATCAATTCATTATAAAATATTAATGGTTTTTTATTATAATTTATAAAAGAAATATTGCTTATGTTTGGCAAACAAAAATCATTAATATGCTTATCAGTAAGTAGATCATATAAAACATATTCTCCTTCTTCAAAGTTTTTACATATGAGTATGAGAACTTCATTATCTGTTTTACAAATCTTAAAAGAACTATTATAATCACTGATATCTATTATACTTGGACTATTACACATGTTTATTTTACTTTTAAAAATATATATTTTGCCGCTGTGCCTATCACATCCTCTAAAAATTATATCAATATGACTATCTTTTATAATCATATTCAAAGAATCTAAACTTTTTAGATTTTTATTGCATAGAAATAATAAATTTGTTTCAATTTTATTTCTTATTCCCATTTTCAATTCTATCTTGCTAATGAAAACAGAATATTTTTCATCATAATAGCAGATCCATAAAGAATCTTCATAATATTCCATTGTATAATATAAGACTCCATTATGAATTTGAATAATATTGTTGTTTTCACTAATAAATAATGTTCTATTATTGGTAAACAACTTATAAGATTTATCTTTATAAATTATTATATTTAAATCTTTAATCATAAAATCACCTGAATACAATTTTTATATATTATATAAATACTAAAATAATTCTAGTTAATATGTAAAATTTCTTAATTTTATTGAATATAAAATTTATCACACTTTAAATCACATCTCATATTATATTACTAGATAACTAGTAAACTAAAAAAGGAGGATGTCTTTATGCAAGACAATTTTGAAGTAAACAACAATGAAGTACAACAAGTTGTAACTGATGAATGCATTATCGCAGAAAAAGTTTACGGAAAATGTAGACAACAAGATTGTTTAAGACCTGTTGATGCAAATACTACTCCTACTCCTGAGATGATCCAAATTGACTCTTCTAGATTAGGAGAAACAACAGCGATTTCAGGTGGAGGTTTAAATGGAACTATTTCGCCAAATAGTATAATCAGCTTTGATTCAAGTGTTGCCGGAGTTCAGCTAGTTCCTAATACATTTAAACTTTCTGATATTAGAGTACAAAGTATTCAGCCTAGTATATTTTCACAAGCTGGCTTCTATGATGTTAGTATTAATTATAGATTTTCATATGATATTAATTTACTAGACGATACTGGGAATATAATATCAGTAACACAAGGAACTGATACAATAACTGATATTGCTGCTTATACAACTTATACAAAAACAGTTTCCTTATTTGGTGGAGAAGCTTCTGCATCAACCATAGCTACTTTAAACACCTTGATTTCAAATACTGTATCTGTTAATGAAGGAAATATCCCTTATGTATCTGTTCAAGGTATTGCAAATCCATTAACAATAAGTATAGGAACTTATGTTGTTAGTGGAATTACAGAATATCATGCTGATGTTACAATAGGATTATTTACCATAATTAAATTGTTTAGATTGGTCAATATGCTTGTATCTTCTACCGGAGATTGTGATATACCGGTTTGCGAGCCATTCCAAGCTAGTGATCCTTGTGAATATTTTTCTAGTTTACCATTCCCATTTGATGATTTTAATCCACCAAGTGGTGTTTTATAGCTTTAGATTCCAGCATATAAAAAATATGTTGAACCTTAAAAAAATACTATGCTTAAGGCGTAGTATTTTTTTATGTTCATTTTATAAAAGTTAACTTTATATTTTGGACAAGTATTGTCACCACATATACATAGGTTCATATACTATATTAGGATCAATAATATCCTAAGAATTCAAGGAGATGAATTTTTAATGGCTACAACACTTAATTTTGATGCACCTAAATCTAGTACCCAACGTGAAGTTGAAGTTACTGGACTTGTTGACGCTTATAGCTATGGTTATTTAACAATTAGACTTAATGTTACTAATCCTGATGATTCAGATAGAGATCGTTCATTTTATAGAGTAGTAGAATTTGATAATACAGGTAGCAGTACACCTTTAGAGGTTAATGACTCTTATACTTTGTCAATTGTACCAAAACTTTCAGGGGCAGATACCGTTACTGCTGTAGCTGCTTGGTCATATACTCCTAATGAATAATTCTAATTATTTTATATGGAGCCATTTATGGCTCCATGCTTTAAGTTAATGCTTTAGAAAGAGGTGGAAATTTGTCAATCATATTAATTCCTTCTACTAAAAGTCTCACAGTAACAAATAAGATTCCAAATGGAAATATAAATAATGATATTATAACTGTGGGCAGCGATGGAAAATATGACTATATTAGTTATTTATTTTTTGATATTTCCACTATACCCATTAATGTTTCCATTTTGGACGCAGAACTTGTATTATTTAAAGTTAACAATTTTTATAATAACCTCATGGAAGAATTCTGCATATATCCTATAAGTGATTACTTTAGCACTTATACAACTTTTAATAATCGTCCTAAAGTAAATACAATTATAAAAAAAGTTTTTCATCCAATAACTTCAAAGGTAGCCGTAACAATAAATTTGACTTCTTTTGTTTCATTATGGATAAAAAATCAGTTAAATATAACCGGCATAGCTCTATTAGGTAAAAACACTAATACTCTTGCAGAATTCGGCTCTTCCATATGCAAGGATAACTATCTTATTCCTTTTATTAAAATACTTGTTAATCCTATAAATTGTAACAATTATTCTAATAATACTTCTATAGAAGGGAGTATGAAACGAATTAAAGTTGTAGGAAAAGTAGCTCCAGAATCAAAATACGCTGCTATTGTAAATGTTGGAGTTAAAAGAAACACTACTGGTCATACAGATAACTATTACGTTGCAGATGTATACGATAATTCACAAAGTGTAGATCCACTTGATATTGATAGAACTTATAATATAGCTATTATTCCAAAGGAAAATCCAGGAGATATAGAAAATGTCAGTCTTTATGGTTCTTATAAGGAATAAAATATTATGATATACAATTATTTTATATGGGAACAAAAAAATAGTAGTTAGTATGTGCTAATACTCTTTTTAAGTATTAGCACATACTATTGGAAAAAATTCTATTAATACTTTAGTATCTCTAATCCTTCTGAATCGTATACTTCAAATTCCTTTATTGATCTTATTATTTCTTTTTTAGCAAAATTAATATATCCTTGCTTATAGTATAATTTTCCAAGATCAAGTAAGACAAATTTGTTATCTATTAAATTCAACAAATTTACTGCTATTCCAAACTCATCAAATTTATCATTTACTAGTAATATTTCGCAAATTTCTAAGATTATTTGAAGATAATCATCTTCATTTTCTTTTTCAGATATTATTTCAGTAGGTCTTTTTATAAATAAATTTATAAGTTGTTTATATACTTTAACTAATTTTTTATTATAATCTGATAAATTATTTTCTTTAAAATCACTTAGTAATGATAGTGCATTGTCATAATCATTAATCAATATACTACTTATAATTTTATACATTGCAATATATACATAAGATGAACTTTCTTTATCTATACACTTTATATTAATACAATCATTAAATGCACCAATCATTACAAAGCATTTAGCTTTAAGTCGTAAAAGCTCTGTTGCAATTTCTCCTGTTTCTTCGCATTTATCTATATATTCTAAAGATATTTTATAATAACCTTCATTATAAAATAGAGTTGCAATAATAAAATTTGATTTAGGTGAATCTATTAAAAGTTCTTCTATAATTTTTTTAAAATCATTTATAGGTGTATTTTTAATTCTTAATATATGTGCAATGAAGTATACTGGTTGTATAAAATCGGATTTTAACTTAATTGCTTCAATATAATAATTGTATGCAGTATCATAATCTTTAAGCTTCATGTATATGTTGCCTAATTCATAATATGCTTTAAAAGTACCTACACCATAAAAACACTTTAGTTCAGAAGGTGCTTCTCCTAATTCAATACATTTTTCTAATGCTTTTATCTGAAGTATAGGCATATCTATATCTCTGAATATAAGAGACTTTAAAAAATATAAATCAGTAAATTTAGGAAAGTTATTAATACCAATATCTATGAATTTAAGTGCTGTATCATATTTTTTTATCCTATAATTTAAAATTGCTATTCTTAAGATAAGCAAAAAGCTATATCCATTACCTGGGTCAAATTTTTCATATGACTTGTAGTAATGCTCTAAAGCCTTTTTTTCATCATTTAATATTGCATATTCGGTGCCAAGATTAAAATGAGCAAAGGCATCTTCTGGATTGCTTTCAATTTGCTTCTTTAGGATACTCATATTTCTGTTTCTTTTATTTTTATAATTTATATTATTCTCCATATATCCATAATGGTGAATTTTAACATATTTATAAATTACATTGTGTATATTATTTGAATGAATTAACTGATTATGAATTTTTCCTTCGTAATGAGTTCCCTTATTATTCTTAAAAAGTCTCGGATTTAAATTTATGGTTACAGAATTTTCATCAATAGTACTACCATAATAATTTACTGTCTCGAAAAAATAGATTGCATTTTCATCTAATTCTCTATTTAGCAATTCTTTAAGATTTTCTCTATCTTCAGGATATAATTCATCGTCTGCATCTAAAATTAATATCCAATCTCTAGTTGCATGCTTTAATGACTCATTTCTAGCTTGGCTAAAATTATCATTCCATGGAAAATGGTAAACCTTAGAATTAAAGCTTTCAGCAATTTCTACAGTTTTATCTGTTGAGCCAGTATCAACAATAATTATTTCATCAGCAATATCTTTGACACTATTGAGGCATCTTGAAAGATATTGTTCTTCATTTTTTACAATCATGCATAAACTTACTTCATTCTTCATAGCCTTGTCCCCCAATTTAATAAACCTAACTATTCTGTACTCAAGTATTAACTTATGCTTAATCAAATCAATACTTAGTTAAATATAGTCGCTATATGGCAGCAAAACTTTTACTATATATACTATGTAGAATAAAATAAAATGTGATATGTATCTTTAATGTCCTCTTTATATGCACTCATTAAATAAATATATTAATAATAGAAAAAAAGTAGACATCATGTATTAACATGACGTCTACTTTATGTTCAACAATGGATTTTCCTTTTTTCTAATCTTTGCTAAGTCAATCTGATTTTCGATTAATCTGTTTTGAAGATCCATTATCTTATACTTAGAGGACTGAACTTGGAATTTTAACTCCTTATTTTCTGATTTTAAATCACTTTTTTCTTTTAAGTGCTTTTTTATAGTTTCTCTTAAAATTTCAAGTTCATCTCTTAAAGCTGAATTTTCTTCCTCAACCTGCTTTATATATTCCCCGCTCTTACTGCTCTCTAACTTATCTTGTAATTCAGCATTATATTCCTCTAGATTTTTTATATGCTTTTTTAAATCATCTATTTGGGTTTGGAGAGTTTTTTCTGCCTTTTTAGCTTCATCAACTTCCTTTTGAAAAGTTTCACAGCATTCATCGCTTTTAAACTTTTCATCTACTATATTTATAGCTGCTAAAACAGAAGCATCTGATATGCTGAGTCTGCTGTTTTTCTTTAATATTTCCGCTATTTTTTTATCTACATATCCTGCTACTTTATGTAAGTATTCTTCTCTTTCTTCACCCTTAAGATTATATTCTGAACCATTTATCTTAACAGTTACTACATTCATTTGAACACCCTCTTAGATAAATTCCTTAATCATTACATACATTTTAACACATTTTTTTAATATATGAAATATGAATTTACCTAAATTCTAGCGATGCCTACTTATCTAAGTTCTGCTCCTAATTTTTGTTCAAGTGCTCTTATTATCTTATCATGAACTTTAGATACATCATTATCAGTTAAAGTTCTATTTTCTCCCCTATACGCTAGGGCGTAGGCTACGCTCTTCTTTCCTTCTGGGACTTGTTTTCCTTTGTACACATCAAATAATTTTACGCTTTCTAAAATCTTTCCACCTTGGTTTTTAATAATGTCCTCTATTTCTTGAACAAGTATACTATCATCTACTAATACAGCTATGTCTCTTGTTACAGCAGGGAATTTTGGAAGAGGTGTATAGCTCTTATCCATAACAGCATTTTTGTATAATACATCAAGGTTAAGCTCTGCTATATAGCATCTTTCATCAATACCATAGTTTTCGGCTACATCTGGGTGTACTTCCCCAACTACTCCTACATACTGTTTCTTTATATAAAGAGCAGCTGTCTTTCCTGGATGAAAACTTGGATTCTCATTTTCTCTTTGGAATTTAATCTTCTTTACTCCTAAAACATCTATTATGTTTTCAACTACTCCTTTTAAATCTAAGTAGTCTGCATTTCCATACATTCCTATAGTAACTATATTTCTCTCTTCAGGAAGTTCATTTTGGTCTTCTGTTGGTATATATACTTTTCCTATTTCAAATAATCTAGCTATTTCATTATTTCTTGAATAATTTCTAGCTAAAGCTTCCATCATTGAAGGTATTGATATAGTTCTCATTATGCTGTAATCTTCTCCAAGAGGATTTCTTATAGCTACAGCCTTTCTTAAAGTACTGTCTTTTGGTATTAAAACTTTATCAAAAACCTTAGGACTTACGAATGAATATGTTATAGCTTGATTAAGTCCGCTGGATATTAAAGTTTCTAAGACTTTATCATCTAGAACTTGCTTTGTACTTTTTCCACCTCTTAGGGTTTCTACGCTTGGAATAGTAGATAAAATATTATTATATCCATAAATTCTTGCAATTTCTTCAGCTACATCTTCTCTTATGTTTATATCGCTTCTAAAAGTAGGAACATTTATAACTAATATGTCTCCTTCAATATCAGTCTTTAATTCTAATCTATTTAAATATTCTTTCATATCTTCCTTTGTCATATCTGTTCCTAAGAACTTATTAATCCAATTTGAATCTACCTTTAATATATGAGGTTCTACCTTCTCTGGATATATGTCAATAACACCTTCCATAACTTCCCCAGCACCTAGCTCTTCAACTAAATGACAAGCTCTATTCATAGCAATTTCCACAAGGTTAGGGTCTAAATCTTTTTCAAACTTGCTTGAAGCATCTGTTCTTAATCCTAGATTTTGAGAAGATACTCTGATGTTTGTTCCATCAAAATTAGCTCCTTCAAAAACTATTGCTGTAGTATCATCTTTAACTTCTGAATTTAATCCTCCCATAATACCAGCAAGACCAATGGTTCTATCACCATCTTTAATATTTAACACTTGTGAGTTTAAAATTCTTTCCACACCATCTAGAGTTGTAAACTTTTCGCCTTCTTTAGCTCTCTCAACTACTATTGTATTAGAAGATATTTCTCTTCTATCAAAAGCATGCATTGGTTGACCAAGCTCTATCATTACAAAGTTTGTTATATCAACTATATTATTTATTGGTCTAACTCCAGCTTCCATAAGTCTTTCCTGCATCCATTGAGGTGAAGGAGCAATTTTTATGTTTTTAACACCTTTTGCCATATATCTTCTGCATAGTTTATCTTTTATCTCTACTTTTATATCATCTTCTATATTATCTTTGCATTTTGAACTATACTCAAGATTTGGCATTCTATATTTTTTTCCTAAAGTTGCTGCTGTTTCTCTTGCTATACCAACTATGCTTAAACAATCTGGTCTATTTGAAGTTATTTCAAAGTCTATAGTAGCTTTTTCTAAGTCTATGACCTTCTTTATATCTTTTCCAATTGGTGTATCCTCTGGGAGAATCATAAGACCATACACTGGTTTATCTCCAGCAATACCAAGTTCTTCTTCCGAGCAGAACATACCATTTGATACTGCTCCTCTTAACTTACTCTTTTTAATCTTTGTTCCATCAGCTAAAGTTGAACCATGCAGTGCAGTTGGAACTATATCTCCTTCTTTCATATTTGTTGCTGCTGTAACTATTTGAATAGGCTCCTCTTCCCCTATATCTACTTGACATATAGATAATCTCTCAGCTTCTGGATTTGGTTCAATCTTTAGTATTTTCCCTGTAACTACCTTATCAACAATATCTCCAGTTACTATAATCTCTTCCACTTTTGAACCTGAAAGAGTTAAAGCATCACCTAATTCTTTAGGAGTTATATCTATATCAACATAATCTTTTAGCCAATTTACTGGTACTTTCATTAAAATTACCTCCTATATCACTTATAATTAAAATTGATTTAAAAATCTCATATCGCTTTCATATAGTAATCTTATATCATCTAATTCATATTTTTGCATAACCATTCTATCTAGTCCAAATCCAAAGGCAAATCCGCTGTATACCTCTGGGTCTATTCCGCAATTTCTTAAAACATCAGGATGAACCATTCCGCAGCCTAAAATTTCAATCCACCCACTATTTTTACAAACATTACATCCCTTTCCTCCACATACAAAGCAAGTTGCATCCATTTCAGCAGAAGGTTCTGTAAATGGGAAATGATGAGGTCTAAATTTAATTTGCATTTTTTCTCCAAACATCTTTTTAATAAATAGTTCAAGGGTTCCTTTTAAGTCCGCAAATGTTATTCCTTTATCTACTACTAGCCCTTCTACTTGGTAAAATATTGGTGAGTGAGTAGCATCCACTGCGTCTGAACGATAAACCTTTCCTGGAGATATCATCTTTATTGGTGGTTTTTGATTTTCCATAGTTCTTACTTGTACTGGTGAAGTTTGAGTTCTTAAAAGCACATTTTCATTTATGTAAAAAGTATCTTGTTCCCCTCTTGCAGGGTGATTTTTAGGAATATTTAAAGCTTCAAAATTATAATAATCCTTTTCTACTTCTGGTCCCTCTTCTACAGAAAAGCCCATAGAAACAAATATGTCAACTATGCTTTCTAAAGTAAGTTGAAGAGGATTTTTCTTTCCTATAATTTGCTTTCTTCCTGGCATAGATATATCTATTACTTCACTTTTTAATCTTGCCTCTTTCTCTTTATTCTTAATGTTATTTGATGCAGCCTCAATTAAACTTTCTATATTCTCTCTTACCTCATTAGCAAGTTTTCCAACTATAGGTCTCTCTTCTGGAGACAATTTCCCCATTCCTCTTAAAATTTGAGTAAGTTCACCTTTCTTTCCCAAATACTTAACTCTAATATTTTCAAGTTCTGCTTTGCTTGAAATTTTATTAAGCTCATCCAAAGCAATTTTCTTGATTTGCTCTAATTTTTCTCTCATTTTTCTTCTCCTTTCATAACTTATATAAATAAAAAAACTCCACCCCTAAAACTTAGGGACGAAGTTATTCCGCGTTACCACCCTTATTAGCTGCAAAAACTTACAGCTCTCTTATTAAAAAGTTATCGGATTTACCGCTAACTGCTACTTTTAATTTTCACAATTAGAACTCCAGAGCGAACTTCGATATACTTCTTCTTAAAAAGGTTTCCAGCCAATGACCTTTTCTCTCTGCAAGAATTAATCTATCTACTCTCTCCATCATAGTTTATTATTCTATTATTTTAAATTATATTATATATAAACTAAATAATATTATAACCACAATAAATCAAAATTTCAAATACTTTTTTGTTTTTCTTTTTGTCTTACCGCCTCATACATCATAATACTAGCTGCTACAGCTGCATTTAAAGACTCCGCTCCTCCAGGCATAGGAATTTTCACTTTCTCATCATTTAATTCGTATAATTCCTTACTTATTCCACTTCCTTCATTGCCTACACATATTACAACCTTACCAGTCAAATCCACATCATAAAAGTTATTTTCTGTGTCCAATGAACTTACTATAATTTTAAAACCATTATTCTTTAAATCTTTTATAATTTTAAAACTATCATCTTCAATAATAGGAATGTTGAATATTGATCCCATTGTAGACCTTAAAGTTTTATCATTGTATACATCAACAGTTCCTTTAGTAACTATCACTCCTAAAGCCCCACTTGCATGAGCACTTCTAATGATAGTTCCCATGTTGCCCGGATCCTGAACTTTATCAACTAATACATAAAATCCTTCCTTATTGGTTATATTAACTTTTTTATTATTAACAACAGCTAAAATTCCCTGAGGATTTTCTGTATTGCACAGTTCTTTTAATAATGATGCCTTTATACAGTTTATTTTAGTATTATTCTGTATTAACTTCTCAATGCCAAAGTCTCTATATTTATCTAGTGCATTTTCACTTATAAAAATATATGGCACTTCAAAAGAAGACTTTAGAGCTTCTTCTACAAATCTAAAACCTTCTATAATAAATTGTCGATTTTCTACTCTATATTTTTTTTTACTTAATCTCTTTATTTCCTTGATTAGAGAATTATCTTTACTTTCAATAGTATTCACAAAGCCACCCTCTAACGCTCTATTTTACTTTCTAGTTTATTTAATTCATCTATTTCACCTATTGCTACAATGATATCTCCTTTTCCAATGGTATCTTCTGCTGAAGGAGAAACGTTAACTTCATTATTTCTTTTTAGAGCCATAACATTTATGCCATATTTAGATCTCATATTTAGTTCCTTTAGAGTTTTTCCATACCATTCTTTAGGGCTCGCAATTTCAGCTATACTATAATCTGGTGACAGTTCGATATAATCTAAAATACTTGAAGAAACCAAGTTATGAGCAACTCTAACTCCCATATCTCTCTCTGGAAATATGACTCTATCTACTCCTATCTTTTTTAAAACTCTTCCATGTAGTTCACTATTGGCCTTTGCAATAATGGTTTTAACTCCATGCTCCTTTGCCAATAGGGCTGCCATGATGCTGGCCTGAACATCTGAGCCTATGCTTATTACTGCCACATCAAAATTGCTTATTCCAAGAGTTCTAAGGCTGTTCTCATCTGTAGCATCTACCTGTACTGCATGAGTTACACTATCTGCTATATCTTGAACAGTTTCTTCATTTGAATCAATGGCTAATACATCATTACCTAAAGAATATAGAGTTTTTGCTATGGAACTTCCAAACCTTCCAAGCCCAATAACTACAAACTGCTTTCTCTTCAACTAAATCACTCCTACCCCACTAATATTTTGCCTTCTGGATATTTTATAGAGTTCCCCTTTTTTTTGCTTGATAAAGCTAAAAATAAAGTAAGTGGACCAACTCTTCCTATGTACATAGTTAAAGCTATGATTATCTTTCCCATTGCCGTAAGCTTAGAAGTAAGTCCTAAAGTAAGTCCTACTGTACCAAAAGCTGATACTACTTCATACAAAATATATTCTAAAGATGCCCCATTTTCTGTAATAGATAGTAATATTGTGTCAATTATAACAACTCCCATAGCTATAGTTGATATAGCAAAAGCTTTATACACTAATCCTTTAGTTATCCTCCTACCAAATACTGTTGTATCTTCTTTGTTCTTTATGATACATATTACGGTCATTAAAAGAATTCCTGTAGTAGTAGTCTTTATCCCTCCTGCAGTTCCCCCTGGAGATCCCCCTATAAACATTAATATCATAGTCAAAGTTATTCCTCCTAGTGTCATGCCTGAAGTGGATATAGAATTAAATCCTGCTGTTCTTGGAGAGACAGAAGCAAATAAAGAGTTTAATAACTTCCCTTTTACTGACATAGACCGCAGAGTTTCTGGATTGCTAGCTTCTAGGATAAACATAAAAAACCATCCGCCTATTAGTAAAATTAAAGTCATAGTTATTACAAGTTTAGAATGAACTGAAAGCTTTTTCACTCCCTTATAATTATATATCTCAGCCCATACCGCAAAACCTAACCCACCTATAATTATTAAAGCTGATATAGTAAGTATTATTACCGTATTATTTGCATAAGGAACTAAGCTATTTCCTATAAGATCAAATCCAGCATTGCAAAAAGCAGAAATTGAATGAAATATACTAAAATACATACCCTTCCATAATCCATATTCCGGAATAAACTTTGTAGCTAAAAATAATGCACCTACTCCTTCAACAGAAAAGGTAAATATCAAGATATATTTTGATAATTTTACAAGTCCTTGAAGCGAGAATGAGTTCATTGCTTCCTGCATTATAAGCCTTTCCTTTAAGGTAATTTTTTTTCCTAATAATAGGGCAAACAAAGTTGCAAAAGACATAAATCCTAGCCCTCCAACTTGTATTAAAAGCATAATAACTGTACTTCCAAAATAGCTCCAATGCTCAGCTGTATTTAAAGTTACTAAACCAGTAACACATACTGCTGAAGTTGCTGTAAATAAAGCATCAATAAAAGGAGTTATAGTTCTGGACTTAGACGATATTGGAAGCATAAGCAAAAAACTTCCTAATAAAATAGCAGAAAAAAAACCCAAGACTAATATCTGAACAGGAGTCAATCTTCCTTCATAATTCTTTTTCAAATTCAACACCTCTATATTGTTGGTTGAAAATTTAATATCTAAATTAGTTTTTCCTATATAATAAAATAAAATGCAGCTCTAAGGCTACATTTTATTTTAAGCGTTTAATTGTTTTTTCGCAACTTCAACTAGATCAGCAAACGCCTTTGGATCATTTATAGCAATCTCTGAAAGCATTTTTCTATTCATGTTTATTCCAGCAAGTTTAATTCCATTCATGAATCTTGAGTAAGAAAGACCATTCATTCTTGTAGCTGCATTTATTCTAGCTATCCAAAGTCTTCTAAAATCTCTTTTCTTTAACTTTCTGCCAACGTATGCAAATGCCATTGCTCTCATTACAGTTTCGTTAGCAACTTTAAATGTCTTACTTCTTCTTCCATAATATCCTTTTGCAAGCTTTAATACTTTTTTATGTTTTTTACGAGCATGCATAGCTCTTTTTACTCTAGCCATTAAATAAACCTCCTCTTGTTACCATTACCATTATAGATATGGTAGTAATTTTTTCATTACTTTTTCTTGTGCCTCAGATACAAGAGCACCTTTTCTAAGATTTCTCTTTGTTTTAGAAGATTTCTTAGTTAATATGTGGCTCTTAAAAGCTTTAGCTCTCTTAAGCTTTCCACTTCCTGTTTTCTTAAATCTCTTTGCTGCACCTCTATGACTTTTCATTTTTGGCATAATAAATTCCTCCTTTCAATTAAGCCCTTTTGGGAGCTAGTATTAAAACCATATTTCTCCCTTCAAGTTTTGCTGGCTTTTCAATAGCACAAACATCTTCTATCTTTGATACAAATAAATTTAATATTTCATTTCCTTTATAGGAATAATCAGCTTCTCTTCCTCTAAATCTTACTGTAACTTTAACTTTATCCCCATCTTGTAGAAATTTTTTTGCTCTATTGGCTTTTATTTCAATATCATGTTCTTCAATTGTTGGACTTAGTCTGATTTCTTTAATATTTACAACTTTTTGATTTTTCTTAGCTTCTTTGACTTTTTTAGTTTGCTCATATAGATACTTTCCATAATCCATTATCTTGCAAACCGGTGGAACTGCATTTGGAGATATCATTACTAAATCAAGTTCTCTTTCTTCAGCTGCCTTCAAGGCTTCTTTAATGTTTACAACACCCCACTGCTTTCCATCATCACCTATAAGCCTTACTTCTTTTTCTCTAATTTGTTCATTAATAAGACACTCTTTTTTTATATTCTTTCACCTCCGAAATAACTTTAAAGCCTTTACACATACATTTCTATATTTCTATTTTAAAGAATTATAGACTCTACTAAAATTAATTTAAAAAATAAAAAGGGACAGCCCAAAGCCGTCCCATACATTTCATAATCTAAAAGAATGCTTAATATAGCATAATGAATGTATAACCCTACTAGCAGTGCTGTAAGGTGAGAAACAGCTTAGTTTCTTCTTAACAAATAGTATTTTACTATTATTGACTCATTGTGTCAATACTTTTTTATAAAGTATTGACTCTTTTTTCTATTTTATTCATAATATCCTCTACAAAAGCATCCAAATTCATTGAACCTAGATCTCCCTCATCTCTTGACCTTACTGATAAATTATTTTCATTCATTTCCTTTTCTCCAATAATTAACATATAAGGTACTTTCTCAAGTTGAGCTTCTCTAATCTTATATCCTATTTTTTCAGCTCTTTCATCCATTTCTACTCTAATTCCCTTATCAAATAGATAATTTCTAATCTTTGTTGCATATTCAATATATTTATCTGAGATTGGAAGGATCTTAACTTGAACTGGAGCTAACCATACTGGGAATTTACCTGCATAGTGTTCAATCAATATACCTATGAATCTTTCTATACTTCCAAAGGCAACTCTATGGATCATTACAGGTCTATGCTTTTCTCCATCCTTACCTATATAAGTTAAATCAAATCTTTGAGGCATTTGCATATCTAATTGAATAGTTCCGCACTGCCATGTTCTTCCTATGCAGTCTTCTAGATGGAAGTCTATCTTAGGTCCATAGAAAGCTCCATCCCCTTCATTTATTATATAGTCAAGTCCTAAATCTTCTAAAGCCTCTCTTAATCCATTTTCAGCTCTTTCCCATTCTTCATCAGTTCCCATTGAGTCTTCTGGTCTTGTAGACAATTCCACGTGGTACTTAAATCCAAAAGTCTTATAAACTTCATCTATTAATTTTGCGACGCCTTTTATTTCATCTTTTATTTGCTCTGGAAGCATGAATATATGAGCATCATCCTGTGTGAAAGCTCTTACTCTCATAAGTCCGTGTAATGCTCCTGAAAGTTCATGTCTATGAACTCTTCCCAATTCTGCATAACGTAGTGGTAATTCTCTATAAGAGTGAATTGCTGTCTTATAAGCAAGCATACCACCTGGACAGTTCATTGGTTTTATTGCAAAATCCTGATCATCAATCTTTACTGTATACATATTGTCTTTATAGTGATCCCAGTGACCTGAGTTTTCCCAAAGATGTCTGCTTAAAATAATAGGAGTTTCTATTTCAGCATATCCAGCTTCTCTATGCAGTTCTCTCCAATAAGTTAAAAGAGCATTTTTAAGTTCAATTCCTTTAGGTAAAAATAATGGAAAACCTGGTCCTTCATCTGGAATTACAAATAGTCCTAACTCTTTTCCTAATTTTCTATGATCTCTTTTTTTAGCTTCTTCCATCATGTGAATATATTCATCTAACTCACTCTTTTTAGTGAATGCAGTTCCGTATATTCTTTGAAGCATTTTGTTATTTTCATTACCTCTCCAGTAAGCCCCTGCAACTGAAAGCAATTTTACTGCTTTAACATCTTTAGTTGAAGGAACGTGAGGTCCTGCACAAAGGTCAACAAATTCCCCTTGCTCATAGAAAGATATAACTGCATCTTCTGGCAAATCTTCAATTAATTCAACTTTATAATCTTCATTTCTTTCTTTCATAAATTTTATAGCTTCTTCTCTTGGAAGTGTAAATTTCTTTAATTGAAGATTTTCCTTAACTATATTCTCCATCTCTTTTTCAATCTTTTCTAGTATTTCTGGAGTAAAAGAAAAATCAGCATCAAAGTCATAATAAAATCCGTTGTCTATTGATGGCCCAATTGCAAGTTTTACATTAGGATACAATCTCTTTACTGCTTGAGCTAATATATGTGAAGCAGTGTGTCTTAGAGTAGCTCTTCCATCTGCATCTTCGAAAGTTAGTATTTCTAAAGCACAATCTTCATTTATTTTATCCATAAGCTCAGCCTTATTACCATTAATCTTTGCTCCTAAAGCCTTTTTTCTTAAAGAAGGACTTATTTTAGCAGCTATTTCTCCAATAGTTAATCCTTCTTCAAACTCAAGAACCTTTCCATCTTTTAATGTAATTTTAACCATAATTCTTCCTCCTTGTTCATATATTCATTTTGTTCCTTCAAAAAAATAAAAACTCATCCCAAAATGGGACGAGTAATATCGTGGTTCCACCCAAATTAACAATAGAATAGTAGCAAAATAATATTCTAAAGTCATCTTGATAATTTTAACGCTTATTAAGCGGATAATATCTACTAATTATTATATTCGATATTCAACTCAAAGGTGGTTTTCAATAGCACTTACACAGAAAATCTTTCAGCCTGCGAATTTTCCTCTCTTAGAGCAGTAAACTATTTACTCTTCCTTATCATCGTTTTTTGTATATATCTTTATTTTTAATAAGTGTATATCTTTATTTTTAATAAATTATATTATTAATAATTCTAAATGTCAACTATTTATATCTATATTTTTATGGTGTTTTTTATTTTATTGCAAATTTCACAATCATTACATACCTTCACCCTGTTTTCAAATACCTTCTTAATAGTATCTATTAATTCTTTATTTCTGCAATTATCTTCGCAGTGAATTATTATTTTTTCTGGACAATATGTTATAAGTCCACTTATGATTAAATCCTCAGTTCCAACATCACCTATATATTTAGTTTCAGATAGATCATTTAATATTTCATCCATTATGTCATTGCCATTACCGTCTTGTATATTATAGCTTCCATCCTCTTTAATAGCTATATTAACTTCACTAATTTTGCTTTCTTGAATTTCTACAAAGTACTTTAATAATTTTATAAATTCATTATATTCCTTTTCTGCCATATACTTTTCTACTACTTTATTAACTATATCTTCTAAATCTTTACGAAGCTCTTTTACTCTAAAAGTAATAAATCCCTGTAAATTAAATTCGCTATTTTCCTCAATACAGGCTTTTATCTTATCAATTATTTCATTTTTTTTATTCATACAATAAACCATATCTTCATCAGTAATTCTTTCTTCATCATTTAAAACTCTAAAACTCCTATTTGCAATTTCCTTCATTTCATCATATCTTAGAAAAAAATAAGTATCCGTTAAATAATGGTACATTTCATCTTCATAGTATTTTTTTATAACAATTTTATATAATATATTAGCTATATATAAATTAAATCTATTTTTTAATTTTATACTAAAGTCATAATCATTACAAAATATTTTAACAAAATTAAATCCAGAATTTATGCTCTCAGAAATCCCAAGGAATATATTTTTCTGCTCAAAGTATTCTTTCATGTCGCTTAAATATTCCATAATATCTTCCTTCTCATTACTGTAAACCACCGTAAACAATAACACATTACACACTCCTTCCTTGGATTAGTATGTGTTTAATTATAATGTCTATACAAAACATTAAAATATTTACATTCATTTAACATGGACATAAACTTGATACCAGTGTTATATTATATTTAAATTTAACATTATAAAGGTGATATTCATGAAAAAGATAATTATTGATTACAGGACTTCTGATGAGGAAAAAGATAATTTGTCAAAACTCAAATACCAAATTTTAGAATGTCCTCCCTGCTCAACTCTTTATCAGGCTGTTTGTGGTCATCCTGATATGCTTTTACATATTATAGATAAGCAAAATATAATTGTTCACAAAGATATGCCAGAAAGCTTTATAGAAGATTTAAAAAGCTCAGGTTTAAATGTTATTTTATCAAATTCCTCTTTATCATCCAGCTATCCTTTCGATATTATATTAAATGCTGTTAGTATATCTGGACTATTTATTCATTATACAGATTATACTGATAAAAATTTATTAGATATAGTAAGTAAAAGCAAAAAGTTAATTAAAGTAAAACAAGGATATACAAAATGCTCTACAGCTATCGTAAGTGAAAAATCTGTAATAACTAGTGATGTTCCTATTGCAAAAGCCTTAAATGAGCAAAATATAGATGTATTGCTTTTGCCTGCTGGAGATATAGAGCTTCCTGGTTTGGATTATGGATTCATAGGTGGAACTTGTGGTTTAATTGAAAAAAATATTCTGGCCTTTTATGGTGATTTAAGCTGCTATGCCTACGGAAAAGATGTCTTAAGTTTTTTAAGGAAGCACAAGGTTGAACCATTTTTCTTACGCAAAGGAAAGCTTATAGATAGAGGAAGCATACTTACACTAGGTTAGATTTTAAGTATGGAAGTTTTGATATTATATGATAAATTATGTTAAAAGGTTGTCTATGCCTAATTTTGAATCGCTAGACTTTAAACCCATATTATGGTAGAATACCTATATAGGCAATTATTTAGATACAAAAGGAGGATTCCTATGGTGAAACTTAAAAACAGGTATATATTGCTTTCTTTAATTTTTAGCCTTATACTTTTAGCCGTAGGGTTTTTAGCTGCCCTACTAATATCTAGGTATCATAATAATATAAAAATAGGAGATGCTATGTTTTTTATAGGTCTTGGAATTACTGCTGTAGGAGCTCTTACAATGCTTAATGGAAACCCATCTGGAGCGGACATATCTAAAATGGGATATAATGCCTCCCAATATGACGTATTCTACAATCTTGAATCCTTAAAAGCTTTAAGAAAATCAACTGATTATGTTAAAAACTTTAAAGAGAATTTAATCATAAAGCTTACTTTTAGCGGACTCACCATGACCTTGGGTGGAATACTTATAGTGTTGTTTAGCGCACTTTTAAATATGTAATTCCAATTAGTAAAAATCAAATGTTTAGTGATTAAAATCTAGAGATTCCATTTCATAGTATTTGCTGTAATCTTTATAGTTTCTAAGGTTCTAACACATAAAAAAACCTTAACATATGTTAAGGTTTTTTTATTGGAGGCGCCACCCAGATTTGAACTGGGGAATCAGAGTTTTGCAGACTCGTGCCTTACCACTTGGCTATAGCGCCACATATTAAATTTTAAAATCTTATAGCATTAAATAAACATTTATTAAATCCGCTGGTAACTAGCTTATCCTAGTTTCTAATTAAAAACCCTAATTTCTTTTCATTAAGATTTTTGGAGGCGCCACCCAGATTTGAACTGGGGAATCAGAGTTTTGCAGACTCATGCCTTACCACTTGGCTATAGCGCCTCATTGGAGCGGAAGACGAGATTCGAACTCGCGACGTTCACCTTGGCAAGGTGACGCTCTACCACTGAGCCACTCCCGCTTATTGGTGGCTGGACCAGGAATCGAACCAGGGACACGAGGATTTTCAGTCCTCTGCTCTACCGACTGAGCTATCCAGCCATGATTAAAGTTATATTGGCGACCCAGAAGGGGCTCGAACCCTCGACCTCCGGCGTGACAGGCCGGCACTCTAACCAACTGAGCCACTGGGCCATATATAAAAACTTTAATCATTAGTGGTGGGCACAACAGGGTTCGAACCTGTGACCCCCTGCTTGTAAGGCAGGTGCTCTCCCAGCTGAGCTATGCGCCCACATCATATTTTTATCATCGCTATCAGCGACAATAATTATTATATACACTTTTTTAATTCTTGTCAAGAAGTTTTTTTATCATTTACTCCTTAAGACTTTTGTTTCTTTGCTCATGTCCTGAGCGCATTAATATAATATAAAATCTATTGACCAATGTCAACAACTTAAAAAATAACTATGGGAAAATAGCTATATTTTTCTTTAATATATTCTATTTTCCTCATACTTTCTCATAACAGAATAAACTTAAATTTGTTCTAATAGTTTTCCTATTTCATCATGAGTGAATTTATAGGAAGTATTACAAAAGTGACATTTTATTTCTTCTGTTTTTCCTTCTTCATATATTTCTTTCAAGTCTTTTTTCCCTATACTTATAAGAGCTCTTTCTACCTTTTCCTTAGAACAATCACATTTATATGTTGGCTCCATTTCTTCTACTATCTTTAAATCCATATCATCAAATAAAAAATTTATCATATCGTATATAGTTTTTCCTTCACTAAAAAACTTAGTTATATGTCCTAAATCTTGTAATCTATAGGTTATTAAATCTGCCAGCATATCATCAGCTCCTGGCATCAATTGAATTATTATTCCTCCTGCTTCCTTTATACTCAAATCCTTATCCACCAACACTCCTAGTCCAACTGCAGTTGGTGTTTGTTCTGAAACTGTGAAATAGTATGCTATGTCATCCCCTATTTCTCCTGTATATATAGGCACCTGACCTACATACGGATCCTTAAGTCCAAAATCTCTTATTACAACTAATCCTCCATTTTTACCTACAATCCCACTTACATCTAACTTTCCTAAATCATTTGCAGGTAAATCTGCAGAAGGATTTCCTATATATCCTTTGACATGGGCATCTGCATAGCTTGTAACTACAATTCCTTTTGCTATTCCGCCGCCATCAATCTTTAGTGTGATTACATCCTTATCAGATTTTAACATAGATCCCATTAAAGTCCCTGCTATCAGCATTCTTCCAAGCGCAGCTGCTGCAGTTGGAGCACAATTATGCAATCTAACTCCCTCGTTTACTAGATCTTTTGTTGATGCTGCTATAATTCTAACCTGTCCATCTTTAGCTATTGCTTTTATTAATTTATCTCCCATTATGAAATTACCTCCTATTTTTACTAATTACGTAAACAATTCTTTCTGTGTCCTCTTTTATGTTTTCACTTTCATAATTATCTAACTTTTTTAAAACAGTAAATCCTATATCATTTAATATTTTATCTAAAAAGCTCATTTTATAAGCTCTTTCACTATGCTCTTCATCAAACCTTCTGTAAAATTCTCCTTCTTTTATGAAAAAAGTAAGGTACATGTCTACAATATCATCTTCTAGAACATTCTCCCATATATATACTACATCACCATCATCATAATTATATAGGTTATTTCCTAAAATTTTAGTCAATTTATAATATGAATTTATATCAAATACAAAGATTCCATCTTCATGTAAATGCTCATATACAGATCGAAAATATTTCATCAATTCTTCATCGCTTAATATGTAATTTGTTGAATCCAAAACACAAGTTATTAAGTCAAATTTTTTGTTTAATTTCAGTTCAACTATATTTTGACATACAAATTTTGCTTTTATCTTTTCACATCTTATTTTATCTTCAGCTTCGGTGAGCATTTCTTGAGACATGTCTACTGCCCAAGTATGTTTAAATTCCTTTCCTAGTTCTTTTGTCATGTTTCCAGTTCCGCAGGCTAGATCTAAATAATCCTCCTTTTTTATATTATATTCATTACATATATTAAGTAAAATTTTTGCCCATCTTTTATAGTCTACATCTGCATATATCAGTTTATCATAAATATGTGCAAATTCTTTATAACATTCCAATATTGCTCCCCCCCTCGCTTTTAGGCTATCCAATATTTATAATTCTTTTTAGTACTTGATTAATATAATATTTTTTATGTTAAAAATCAACAGAAATAAGTTATCATAAAGTGATTTATGTACTTATTCTATTTTCTTTGTAGCATCATCTTCCATTTCTTGTATAATATCATTCTTCGGTATTTTCAATTCTCTTTTCCTTTTGGTCATTATTCCTCCTATTCTTCCAGTCTCTTCTGCTGTAAGCCCACCCCAGCCATATTTATCTACTTTATCTTTCAATCCTAGTTCATCGGCTATTTCATATTTTATTTTTTCTCTCAACTTTTCTAATTCTGTTAATTCTCTATTAGATTTTAATTTAGATTTTATAACCTTTTTTAAAGGTGTCTTCCCCATTTATATTCCTCCCATTTAAGTATAAATTAATAATATTATTTTCCACCTATCCAAAACTTTTATACCTTAAAGAGGATTTTGTTAATATATTAATTTTTTATCATATTGTTTACAGACTGCATATTATGATTAGTGTAAAAATCATTGTTTTTTATATAGCTTAAGTTGTATAATTATAATTAATATATTTGAAATTGAAATTGGACTAATTGATAAATTAATTCTAGGAGGATTTATTATGAAATACAATGTTGCTGTAGTAGGTGCTACCGGTATGGTAGGAAACAAATTTATTGAAGTCCTAGCTGAAAGAAATTTTCCAGTAGATAATCTATATTTATTTGCTTCTAAAAAATCAGCAGGCAAAATACTTAAATTTAAAGATATGGATTATATCGTAGAAGAACTTAAGGAAGAAAACATAAAAAATAAAAAAATAGATTTTGCACTTTTTTCTGCTGGAGCAACTGTAAGCTCGGAATATGCTCCGATTTTTGCAAA
Organism: Clostridium sp.; assembly: GCF_047777555.1. GTDB lineage: Bacteria > Bacillota > Clostridia > Clostridiales > Clostridiaceae > Clostridium_H. Next base: position 27,670 of record NZ_JBKEEV010000010.1, read on the forward strand.
ATATGGAGCTGTGGTTATCGATAACAGCAGTGCATGGAGGATGAATCCTGAAGTTCCTCTAGTTGTTCCTGAAGTAAATCCAGAAGATATTAAACTTCACAAAGGTATAATAGCCAACCCAAACTGCTCAACAATACAAGCTGTTGTAGCCTTAAAACCTTTATATGATAAGTACGGTATAAAGAGAATAGTATATTCCACTTATCAAGCAGTTTCTGGTGCTGGTGTCGGCGGATTTACAGATTTAAAAGAGGGATATAAAGGAAACCCACCTAAAAAGTTCCCATATCCTATAGCTGGAAATGTACTTCCTCATATAGATGTATTCCTTGATAATGGATATACTAAGGAAGAAATGAAAATGATAGATGAAACTAGAAAAATTCTTCACGATAAAAATTTAAGAATAACCGCTACTACTGTTAGAGTTCCTGTATTCTATGGACATAGTGAAAGTATTAACGTAGAATTGGAAAAGCCTTTTGAAATTGACGATATTTTCTCATTATATAAAAATTCAGAAGGTATAATATTAAAAGATGACGTTAAAAACTTAGAATATCCTCTTCCTATTGAAGCTGAAGGTCATGATGAAGTTTATGTTGGAAGAATACGTAGAGACTTCAGCTTGGAAAATGGATTAAATCTTTGGGTAGTTGCTGATAATATAAGAAAAGGTGCCGCTTCAAACGCTATTCAAATTGCAGAACACATGATTGTCAATGATTAATAATTAATCTTTAGGAGGATTTAAAATGAGTCTATTTAAAGGATCTGGAGTTGCCTTAGTAACTCCTTTTAAAAACGGAAGAGTTGACTTTGAGAAACTTGAACAACTTTTAAACTGGCATGTTGAATCTAAGACCGATGCTATTATTATCTGTGGCACTACCGGTGAAGCTTCAACTATGACCGAAAATGAAAGAAAGGAAACTATTAAGTTTACAGTAGATGTTATAAATAAGAGAATTCCTGTAATAGCTGGTACTGGAAGCAATAGCACAGCTGCTGCTATAAGCATGTCAAGATGGGCTGAAAGCATAGGCGTGGATGGATTATTGGTTATAACTCCTTATTATAATAAAACGACTCAAAAAGGCCTATTTGAGCATTTCAAAGCCATTAATGATAGTGTTAATACTCCTATAATAATATACAACGTTCCTTCTAGAACAGGACTTAACATGTCTCCAAAGACTCTATTAAAGCTGTGCGAACTTAAAAATATTACAGCTATAAAAGAAGCCAGCGGAAATATAAGCCAGATTGCAGAAATGAAGGCATTGTGCAGAGATAAAATAGATATTTATTCAGGAAACGATGACCAAATCATTCCTATACTATCTCTTGGTGGAATTGGTGTAATATCTGTGCTTGCTAATATCTATCCAAAGGAAACTCATGACATGTGTGAATTGTATATGAATGGTAAACAAGATGAAGCTCTTAAACTTCAACTTGATCTGTTACCTGTTATTAATGCTCTATTTATCGAAACAAACCCTATACCTGTAAAAACTGCTATGAATTTAAAAGGAATGGAAGTTGGTGAATTGAGACTTCCTCTATGCAGTATGGAAGAAGCTAATTTAAACGTATTAAAATCATCATTAGAAAATTACCATAAGCTATCAAAGGGGGAATAATCCCATGACAAGGATTATATTAAATGGATGCTGCGGAAAAATGGGAAAAGTTATTTCTCAAAGCTCGCTAAACTTTCCAAATTTAAAAATTGCAGCTGGTATAGATAAACTTGGTGAAAATTCACCACAGTATCCTGTATTTAAAAATATTGAGGAGTGTAATGTAGAAGCAGATGTAGTTTTAGATTTTTCAAGACCTGATGCCTTAAATTCTCTTTTAAATTACTGCAAAAATAAAAACTTGCCTCTAGTACTATGCACTACTGGGTATAGTGAAGAAGAACTAAATCTAATTCAGGAAGCCAGTAAAGAAATACCTGTATTTCGTTCAGCAAATATGTCCATAGGTATAAATTTAATAAATAATATATTAAAAGATATAAGCGCTATGCTTTATGAAAACTATGATATAGAAATAGTTGAAAAACATCATAATCAAAAGATAGATGCTCCAAGTGGAACTGCTCTTCTTTTAGCTAATACAATAAAAAATGCTATACCGGAAGAAACAGTATTTAACCAAGGTAGAAGTGGAATAGCAAAACGTGAGCACAATGAAATAGGTATTCATGCAGTTCGCGGCGGCAGCATAGTAGGAGAGCATGAAGTCATCTTTGCAGGAGCTGGAGAAATTATAGAATTTAAACACACCGCTCTATCTCGTGAAGTGTTTGCTATAGGAGCTCTTAAAGCATGTGAATACATGTGCGGAAAAGGAATAGGAATGTACTCTATGGATAATGTCATAAAAGGCAATTAAGGAGTATAACAGCCTAAGAGTTTAGAAAAAAATAAAAAGGCAATCAGCATTTTTACGCTGATTGTCTTTTTATTATTTTACTTATTATTTTACCAAGTGGCATGCCACAAAGTGTCCTTCTTTTACTTCTTTTAGTTCTGGTCTTTCACTTCTACACTTTTCAGTAGCATGTGGGCAACGATCAACAAATTTACATCCTGGTGGAGGGTCTATAGGACTTGGAACCTCTCCTTCTAATGGAATACGATTTTTACTTCTTTGTAAATCCGGATCAGGTATTGGGATAGCTGATAGCAACGCTTTTGTATATGGATGCATTGGATTTTCGTATAATTCATCGCTTTCAGCAAGCTCCGCCATAGCGCCAAGATACATAACAGCAACACGATCTGAAATATATCTAACCATAGATAAATCGTGAGCTATAAATAAATAAGTTAACCCGTATTGTTTTTGAAGGTCTTGAAGCAAGTTTACAACCTGAGCCTGTACAGAAACATCTAGAGCTGAAATAGGCTCATCACAAACAATAAAATCTGGATTTAAAGCTAATGCTCTAGCAATACCTATTCTCTGTCTTTGACCACCACTAAATTCATGTGGAAAACGGTTAGCATGTTCTCTATTTAGACCAACTAGCTCTAAAAGTTCATATATACGTTCTTGTCTTTTCTCACCTTTTAAAAGCCCATGAATATCTATTCCTTCAGCTATTATATCTCCTACAAGCATTCTTGGATTTAAAGAAGCATAAGGATCTTGAAAAATCATCTGAGCCTTTTTATTAAATTCCTTTTTATCTCTAGCACTCATCTTATGAACATTCTTACCGTCAAACTCAACTATTCCATCTGTTGCCTTATAAATATTTAAAATAGTCCTTCCTGTAGTTGATTTACCACATCCCGATTCTCCTACAAGTCCTAGAGTTTCTCCTTTATATATATCAAAGCTAACATCGTCAATAGCTTTTAGAAAGACTCCCTTATCAACTTCAAAGTACTTTTTTAAGTTTCGAACTTTAACTAATACTTGTTTTTCACTATTTGTATTACTCATTACTCCATTATGCCTCCTTCCTCTTTAGTTTTGTCTTTATCAGACTTAATAATAGGAGATTCTACTTTAGGTGCATCTGGATGATTTAACCAGCATGCTGATTCATGATTTTCTCCAATATTAAACATAGGAGGCATTTGCTCTCTACATATTTTCATAGCGTACTCACATCTATCTGCAAATGGACATCCTTTTGGTGGTGCAAATAAATCTGGAGGAGTACCTTCGATAGATGATAATCTTTCCTGTTTCTTATCTATATCTAGTCTAGGAACTGAGTTTAAAAGTCCCCAAGTATATGGATGTCTAGATTTATAGAATATATCATCTACGCTACCTCTTTCTACAATCTTTCCTCCATACATAACCATAATTCTTTGTGCTATATCTGCAACAACTCCTAAATCGTGAGTAATCATGATTATAGAAGTATTTATCTTCTTTTGAAGTTTTTTCATAACATCCAAAATCTGAGCTTGTATAGTAACATCTAAAGCAGTTGTAGGTTCGTCAGCTATTAAAAGCTTAGGATTACATACTAGTGCTACTGCAATCATAGCACGCTGACGCATACCACCAGAAAATTGATGAGGATATTCTTCAAATCTCTTTTCTGGATTTGGAATTTGAACTAATTTTAACATTTCTATAGCTCTCTTTTTAGCTTCTTCATCTGAAACATTTTGATGCTTCTTAAGTCCTTCCATAATTTGTTTTCCAACAGTCATGGTTGGATTTAATGAAGTCATAGGGTCCTGGAAAATCATACTGATTTTCTTTCCCCTGATTTTTGTCATTTCCTTCTCTGATTTCTTAACTATATCTTCTCCATCAAATATTATCTCTCCACCTTTAATCATTGCTGGTGGCTCTGGATTTAATCTCATTATTGTCTTTGATGTAACTGATTTTCCACAACCAGACTCTCCTACTATAGCAATAGTTTCTCCTTCGTATAAATCAAAGGATACTCCACGTACTGATTGTACTTCACCAGCATAAGTTTTAAAGGAAACCTCCAAATTTTTTACATCTAGTATCTTCTTCTTCACTCTATTTCACTCCCTACGTTCTTAGTTTAGGATCTAGTGCGTCTCTTAAACCGTCTCCAAGTATGTTGAATGCCAACATTGTTAAACTAAGTGCTAATGCTGGTACTAAGAGCTGCTGCGGATATTGAGTAAATACCTTAGCTCCGTCATTAACTAATGATCCCCATGATGCCATAGGTGCTGGTATACCTAGTCCTATAAAGCTTAAAAATGCTTCTGAGAATATCATTTTTGGAATCATCATTGTCATATTAACTATAATAGGTCCCATTGTATTTGGAATTAAGTGCTTAAATATAATTCTCTTAGGGTCTGCGCCTAAAACTTCTGCAGCTATAACATATTCTGAATTCTTTAGTCTTAAGACTTCTCCACGAACAATCATAGCAGTTTGCATCCATCCTGTAGCCGCCAGAACTATTATTATTGGTCCAAGACCAGGTTTCATAACTGTAAGAAGTAATATTATATATAACAGGTCTGGTACAACCATTATTATCTCTACAAAACGCATCATCAGAATATCAACATTTCCTCCTAGATATCCTGCAACTCCTCCATAGATAATACCAATAAATATAGTTATAAATACTGCTACAAAGGCTATTAAGAAAGATGTTCTGCCACCTTTCCAAAGACGAGTAAATAAATCTCTACCGAACTCATCTGTTCCAAACCAATATTGCTTATTAAACCATTTATCTCCTTTAGTCTCAACGACTAAGTTGTTTCCACTTTTTTTGAATTTAACTCCTCTAAAATCAGGATCCTGATTTAGCATTTCTTCTGATTTAGCATTTAGCTTATCCACAACACTTTTCCAGTTGTCATTTGCATCTACTTTTATTGCTAAAGAAAATTCCTTTTTGTCTCCTTGATAAGAAGATTCTGATTTGTTTCCAATTTTGAATTCTAAATCTCCTGTACCTTTAAATTGTACATTTCTAAATACAATCTTTGTCTTTCTTAGGTTAGGTTTATAAGTCTTATATTTAAAAACCTGATTTTTTATTACCGCTATACTTCTTTGATTAGTCATTATAGAAGTTTGATTTTGGTTAGCTAAACTTTGTCTACGATAATCATGTCCTTGTACTTTGGCTGAAATAATCGGACCAATTAAAGACATTACGATTAAAACTACCAAAATCCAGAAGGAAATAATGGCAGGTTTATTTTTCTTAAGCCTTCTCATGGCATCTTCTAAATAAGACATGCTTGGACGCTTAATTGATTGGGCTTCTTCTAAATTTTTACCTACGTGCTCGAACATTGATTTATCTATCTTTTCCATACTGCCTATTTTCCTCCTTTTCCTGAAATTCTAAGTCTTGGATCTATAAATCCATATGCTATATCTACTACTAATACTGCTAAAATAATCAACACAGCATAAAAAATTGTAATGCCCATGATCATTGAATAATCTTGCTCTAATATGGAGCTAACAAAAGCCCCTCCAAGTCCTGCTACTGCGAAAACCTGTTCTATAACTATAGAACCAGTAATTATACCTGCAAATAATGGTCCAAGCACAGTTACAACTGGCATTATGGCATTTCTAATTACGTGTTTCCATACTATTTGTGTTTTATTAAGTCCTTTTGCTTTTGCAGTTTGAATATAATCTTGACCTAAAACTTCTAATGTTGTTGTACGCATAAGTCTTGATATAAAAGCTAGAGTTCCAAGGCCTAAAGTAAGAGATGGTAATAAAAGAGATATCTGAGTATTATCCACTGTTACTGGAAGCCATCCTAGATTAACTCCAAAAGTATATGCAAGGAATGGTCCCATAACTATACTCGGTACCGATACCCCTATAATAGCTATGAATATTACAAAATAGTCTAATATTTTTTCATGATTTAAAGCTGCAATTATACCAAACATTAAACCGATCACAACTGCAAATACCATAGCTCTCCAGCCTATTGCAAAAGATTTTGGAAAACCTTCTGCTATAATCTGGTTTACAGATCTTCCAGGATATTTTATTGATGTTCCTAAATCACCTTTTATTAAATTACTCATGTATATACCGTATTGTTCAATTATAGGTTTGTCCAATCCATATTTATGTGTTAAAGCTTCTTTTACTGCTGGCGACATTTTAGGATTATGGAATGGATCACCTGGAAGTGCTTTCATAAGCCCAAAAGTTAGGGTTGCTATTACCCAAATGGTTACGATAGCATAACATATACGTTTAAAAATGTATTTTAACACACTACCTTCCTCCTATTTTCCTTTGTTATTATATATTATGACTTATATTATTATATATAACTAATTATAAAATTGAGTAATTTTCTTAATATATATTTTCATAAGTAAAAAGGTATACGCGAAAACATATACCTTTTCACTCAATTTTATATTTTTACATTTTCAATCTGCTATTGTGCTTGTGCTTCCTTAGCATCCATGTCTATATCTGCCCAATAGAAGTCAGTTGATGGACCTGCTCCTCTATTAACTACACCTGTTAGATAATCTTTAAATACCCAGTGAGCTACTCTGAAATATTGAGGTGCTATAACAGCATCATCGACTAGCATTTTTTCTGCTTTATAGAACATCTCCATACGTTTTGCTGGATCTTTTTCTACTCTAGCATCACTTATTAATTTATCATATTCAGGATTATTGTATTTACCATAGTTATTTCCGTTTGATGATTCAAATAAATCTAAGAATGTCATTGGATCCATGTAGTCTGGTCCCCAACCATCGGCACACATTGCAAATTCACCGGCTTTTAATCTTCTTAATTTTTCACCCCAAGGTACTGGTACAAGATTAACTGTAACGCCAATTTCTTTCCAGTCTTGTTGGAACTTAACTGCTACCTTTTGATCAATGTCACCATCTACTATAACCATATCTATTGCTGGTAATTGTTTTAATCCTAATTCTTTAAGTCCTTGAGCTAAATACTTTTTAGCTTCTTCTTTGTTATTATCCTTTATTAATTCCATTCCATTTTCTTCTCTAAAGGACTTATTTAATCCTGGGAAGCTTTCAGGAACAACACCTAGAGCTGGTCTGTCACCTAGATTTATTTTTTCTACAAAGCTATTACGATCCATTGCTAAAGTTAATGCTTTTCTGATATTTTTATTCATTGTGTATTTATTGCTAAATTGATTAAAGTCTATATAGAATACACTGTAATCTGGCATATCAACCATGTCTTGAAGATGATATTGCTCACGAGTTGCAAGGTCTTGGAATTCTGGAAGGTCTTTTGCCTGTATTGCAGAACCATCAAGTTTTCCAGTTTTTAATAGGTTAGTTCTTGTTTCAACCTTATCAACTACCTTTATATTCATTTCATCTATTTTTATATTATCCTTATTCCAGTAATTATCATTTTTAACTAACTTAAAGCTGTCTTTATGGTTCCATTCTTTTACTACCCATGGACCATTTGAATATAATCCAGCAGCTTCTAATCCATAGCTGTTATCAGCTTTGTGCTTTTCATAGAAGTCTTTATTCATTGGATAGTATACTGGGAAAGCTGTTAATCCAACAAAATATGGAGTAGGGCCTACTAATTCTACCTTTAAATTATCTCCTTCAGCTTTTGCTCCAACCTTTGACCATAAGTCATCTTTTATCTTTTGATATTCAGACTTTTCTGCATCTGTCATAGCTTCTATACGCTTTGCTATTTGGCTGTTAATTTCTTTCTTCTTAGCATCATCTTTTTCATTTTCAGCTTTATCTACTAATGCTTTGAATGAAGCATCTTTTTCAGATAAGAAGCTTTTTTGAGTTACAGCAGCATATGCATCTGCACCCTTGATATATTGAGTAAGCATAAAGCTGTATACTGTTTGCTCATCCATTGCTAATCTCCAAGCAAAGAAGAAATCATCAGCAGTAACTTGTTTTCCATCGCTCCACTTAGCATCTTTTCTTAATTTAAAAGTATAGGTATTAGTTGCTTCATCAAAGGTATATGATTCTGCTACACCAGGCTCATATTTACCTTCTTCTTTTCCAAAACGCATTAATCCTTCAATGAACATGTTAGCGATAATCATATCTGGCTGTCCTGAAATTTGTTGTGCGTCTAGTGTTTCTGGCTCAGCACTTGAATAGTAGTCAAGAACTTTTTTCTTTCCACTTGATGCCGAACCATTTGCTTCAGTGTTTTGCTTTGCTCCACCTGCTGTATCGCTGCCGCTATTTTGGCCGCATCCAGTTAATGCTGCACCTAATAACATTGCCCCAGCAAGAATCAAAGCTGTCAATCTTTGTTTCTTCATTAATATTTCCCCCCTATATTAACTTCATAATACTTCAATAAAATTTTCAACCTAATAATCATATGTAAATATATAACAGGCTGAAAACCAATTGCAATATTTACTTAGAATAAATTCATATACCATTATTTTTGTTAACTAAACATGAATAATATTTATATATAAATTTATCACTTATTTTTTAAAAATAATATCACATTTTTAACCGTTAGTCAATGTTTTTGATACTTAGTTAAACATTCAACTATATATAATAAAAGCTTCATTATTATGTAAATTAAATATATTTTTAAATTAAAATATTATTGAAAATATGCAATTAGAGTACATTAAAGTTTCTAAATTATTAAATATTTTTATTAATTATATTCATTAATTCCATAAATTATGATAGCTTTTTTATTATAATTTTTTTATTATATTTTCTTAATCCAAGCTTCTAATCTACTCGTTGCTTTATATAAATCCTCTAAACTATAACAGTAAGATAACCTAATATATCCTTCTCCTCCTATTCCAAAAGCTGAGCCAGGTACTATAGCTACCTTAGCTTCATTTAGTGCTCTTTCGCAAAATTCATCGCTGCTCATATTAAAGTTCTTTATACTTGGAAACATATAAAATGCACCTTTAGGAAGGTTAACAGAAAATCCCATAGAAATTAACCTATTATATAAGTAATCTCTTCTCTTTATAAACTCATTTTTCATAACTTCAACTTCAGGTAAACATGTCCTAATTCCTTCATAGGCTCCCCATTGTACAACAGAAGGAGCACAGGATACGGCATACTGATGAACTTTTATTATACTGCTTATTAGATCAGTATGAGCACAAACATATCCTAATCTTAATCCTGTCATTGAGAACATCTTTGAAAATCCACTAACAAGAATAACCTTATTTCTTATATCTTCATACTGAGCTACAGAATGATACTCATCTTCAAATACAAGAGAACTATATATTTCATCAGTTATAACTAAAATATTTTTATTTTTTATCATGTGATGGAGTTTCTCTTTATCATCCTTAGTTAAAACTGCACCTGTAGGATTGCAAGGATAGGATAATACCATTAGTTTAGGATTTTCTTTATCTATAATTGATTCTAGTTTTTCATGATTTATAGAAAAATCATCATTTAACTCATAGTTTACAACCTTTCCACCTAAAAGTTTTACACAGCTTTCATATGCTGGATAGGCTGGAGTTGGTATTAAAACTTTATCGTCTTTATTAATAAAAGCGGCAAAAACAGCTAACAGCCCTTCACTTCCTCCTACTGTTATACAGATTTCATCTTTGTCATAATCAATATGAAAATATTTTTTTAAATAGTTTGATATCTCATCTCTTAATTCCTCTATACCAGCATTAGAAGTATATTTAGTTTTATTGTCATTAATAGCTGCTATCATAGCCTCTTTTATTCTTTGAGGTACTGGAAAATCTGGTTGTCCTACTGTAAGAGAAATCGCATCTGGTATTTTAACCACCTTGTTAAAAAATTTTCTTATACCCGATATTTCTATGTTTTGAACATTTTCAGAAATAAAGTTTTTCATATTCAGTCGCTCCAATTCTGTGATAATTTATCTAGATAATATAAATTGTACTCCATTGGCAAGCATGTGTCTATACAAAACATAATACAGCATATACAAAATATTCCTTGTTTTTAAATTTATATTTCCTTACATATCTTTACTTTAAATTGCAACTAATATTTATTATAATATACACTATATTTAAATACGAAGAGGAGGCTATACAATGCATTACGATTTAACAGATCCATATGAAATTGCAAGATACATAAAAGAAGCAAAAAAGTCTACTCCACTTAAGGTATATGTAGATGGTAACCTTGAAGAGTGTAATTTTGGCAGCATTGAGTGCTATGGTAACAATGGTTTTTATATTTTATTTGGTGAAAACTCTGAAATACTAGATTTCTTAGAAAAAAATAAGGAAAATATAAAAAAGTATAAAATAGAGCAAGATAGAAGAAATTCTGCTATTCCTATGTTAGATATAAAGAATATAGATGCTAGAATAGAACCAGGTGCAATAATCAGGGATATGGTATCTATTGGCAAAAATGCTGTAGTTATGATGGGCGCAGTTATAAATATAGGCTGCGAAATCGGTGAAGGTACTATGGTTGATATGAATGCAGTTTTAGGCGCTCGTGCAAAACTTGGAAAGAATGTTCATTTAGGAGCTGGTGCAGTGGTTGCAGGAGTACTAGAACCACCAAGTAAATCTCCTTGTGAAATAGGTGATAATGTTTTAATAGGTGCAAACTCTGTAATCTTAGAAGGAGTAAAAGTTGGTGACAATTCTGTAGTTGCTGCTGGCTCAGTAGTAGTGGAGGATGTACCTTGCAACGTAGTTGTAGCTGGAAGCCCTGCTAAAATAATAAAACATGTAGATGAAAAGACAAAAGATAAAACCAAACTAATGGATGACTTAAGAAAATAGACACTTGGCAAAATTGCCAAGTGTCTTTTACTATTCTGCTAACTCATTTTGTACCTCACCTTCAGCATTATTAGTTCCACGTCCATCGGCATATTCTAGTTTAGAAATAGAAACTTCATAAGCAGTTTTAACTATTACTTCATCTCCTACTTTCTTTTGATATTGTCTGCTTTGCAATCTTCCCCATACCTTTATATTATCTCCAACATTTAAAGTCTTGCAAAATCTTGAATTTCTTCCCCAAGATATTGTAGGTATATAGTCAGATTTATTATAAGGTCTATTGACTGCCAATAATATGTCCGATATTTCCCTTCCAAATGGGGTAGTTCTATAAACAGGTTCCTTGCATATATATCCATTCAAAAATATTTGGTTTGGATTTTTACTCTTTTCAATACATGGTTGTATGTCTCTTGCAAATACAGTAAGTATTAATCTATTAGATCCATCTATAAACTTGTTGTATGATCTAAGTTGTCCTTCTACTACTAGGTCTACCCCCTCCTTTATTTCTATTTCAGTAAGCAACCTTTCTGAAACAGTTATAGGTAAAATGTCCTTTGCATCACTAAGCCTATTTACAGCAATCTTAAATGTGTAAAATCCTTCCCCATACATTTCATGGCTGAATTCAAGCCCCGTTACGCAAGTGCCTTCCAAATAAATTTTGTTGTTTAACATTAGATTGTCCATCTTAACCCCTCTCTCCATTAGTTTTCTTTTTTACTTATCTTACTGAAATATAATTATTCAAACAATTCTAAAAATATAACAGATATTTAGAAAATTATTTTGAATATTGGTCATTTTTGTCTTTTGAAATCCTTTAAAATTTCCCTATTAATTATTTCCATTATAATACAGCTGAGAAGTATATTTCAATATAATTTTTTATTTTAATGTTTGTTTATATGTTTTTATTTTGATATTTGCTTTCCTGAGTAATCTATGTAATAGTTTTCCTTATATATCAAATCTGATACTTTTACAAATTCATATCCTTTGGATTTTAAATCCTTAATTATCTTTGGCAGAGTTTCTGGAGTATACTTGGCACCATTATGAAATAATAAAATAGAACCTGGTCTTGTTTTCTTCATTACTCTATTATACTCTATATCAGCTCCATGTTCCTTCCAATCAATACTATCTACATCCCATTGAATGCAAAAGTGGTTGGTGCTTTCCACTATCTTTACAGCCTCTTCATTATATGAACCTGACGGAAATCTAAATATGCTTGTACCAGTTCCTATTAGTTTCATAAGCTTTGCATCTGTTACGGCTATTTCTTCTATTATCCTATCTTTAGATATATTTATAAAATCCGGGTGATTATTAGAATGATTTCCTATTTCATGACCCCTTTTATAAATTTCTTTAACCATATCTGGATATTTATCCATCCAAGTCCCAAGTATAAAAAAAGTTGCTTTAACATCATTTTCATCAAGTATATCAAGTATTTTTATCATATTGTCATCTCCCCAATTTGTATCAAAGGTAAGAGCTATCTTTTTCTCTTTAGTATCTACGCAATATATGGGCAGAGCCTTTTCATTCTCTTTAAAAACTGCAGAAGCTCTAAAAACTGTCATTGCTAAAAATAATCCCACAAAAACACAAACTGAAGTTATTAAAAATATATTTTGTCTTTTAGATCTTTTAGAAAATATTATTATTTTCATGTATCTCCTCCTGTTTTTTACAATTGTTCTACTGCATTTATATATAAATACAAGAGGAAATATTACTTGAATTACTCGCTTTATCATAATCTTTTCGTGTTTATAGTATAAATAAATATTTTAAGCACCGATTTATTTCGGTGCTTTTTATGATATAATAAAAAATATATGTTTTAAGAAAACAGACTTAAAGGAGTGAGAGATTAGTGTTTAGCAGCACATCTGATTTAGCTGAAGATAAGCTTCTTTTACTTTACTTATTAGAAAAAATAAAACTTCCTATTTCTAATAATCAAATTACTCAAATTATATTAGAAAATAATTTTATTAATTATTTTGCTCTACAGCAATATATAGCAGAACTCATAAATTCTAAATTTATAGACTGTATAGAACAGGATGATAGGCATAGAATAGTCATATCACCTAAAGGATTAAAAGTTTTATCTTTATTTAGAAATAGAATCTCTAAAGATAAAATGAAAGCTATAGATGAATATCTTATAAAGCAACTTGAAAGTATAAAAAAAGAAATTACCATTTCAGCAGATTATACCATAGAAGGCAATAATTATATAGTTAATTTAAAAGCAATTGAAAATGACTGCATTTTAATTGATCTAAAACTAAATGTAGCCTCAAATAGTCAAGCAAAAGCATTATGCTCCAAATGGAAACAAAACTCTGCGGACATTTATAGTAAGCTTATTAAAGTGCTAATAGATAGTTAGACATATGTCATACCAGTGGGTTCTCCCCCTATGGATATGACTCTTTTATTCTCACTTTCTACATGAGCTCTTATTAATAAATTATTATAATTGTCTCCTACATATATATATTCTCCCACATTTATGATTCCTCTTGGCATTCCTCCTACATTAATTTTTTTTATCTCTTTATAATTGTTAATGTCAACTTGGCTTACACTCCCGTCTCCAAAATTTGATACAAAACAATATGAAGTATTTAAATACATGTCCACAGGATATTTACCTACTAGGATTTTATTAAGCAGCCTAAAATTTTTTAATGATAAAATGCTTATATTTCCCCTTATATCAGCCCCCATATTACTCTCGCACACAAGAATATGTTCACCATCTACTGTGAATAAAGCCTTAGTTGGATAAGCTCCCACTCTTACTTGAATGATATTTTTTTTATCTTCTAAATCAAGTACAGTTATACTATTGCTTTCAAAATTTGATATAAGCATTAACTTCTTCTTTTTATTAATATCTATACTGTGAGGTAGATTTCCGCAGGGAATTTCCTCTTCTAATTTCTTACAATTTAAATTAAATACCATAACATAATTTGACTCGCCGCATATAACATATGCCTTATTTTCATAAACTACTGCATCATTGCAGTGCATGCCTATAAAATGACTTTCTATTTCCCTGCCTTCTTTTATATCAACTATAGAAATTGTATTGCTGTAGTTATTAGATATAATTAACTTATCGTTGTAAGTACATATTCCATGAGGTCCAACTTTATCCATACCGGATAACTTTAAAGAGATTTTATTCTCTTCTTTAAACTCGCTTATATTTACCACAGATATATTATCTGAAGATGTATTGCACACAAATAAGCGACCCATATTCTCACCCCCTCACAGTATAATATGTAACTTCTTATAAATGTGAGATTAAAGGCATTTAACTTTCAAAAAATTTTTATTATGACTATATCTTTATTACCCCTACAATATATGGATGATATAACTTTCCTCTATTTTTTAGAAATATATTTACTGCCTTCTATATAAAATCTCCATAAATAATCCTTTGCCTCCTCCGCATAATCAATGTTTATTCGCTTTGAATACACTGTATTAAACTTTTCTTTATTATCTAATATATATAATCTACTGCCGCATAAGTCCTCTCCATTTAATGTTTTGTCTATGTTCATGGCCATACATAGTTTTCCTGGTCCGTTGGTTAAATTCTTCTTTTGATAAGCAGTAAGTTCTTCATAACTCTTTTTATACCTATTTCTGCTCATCTCTTCTAATCCCTCTATAGGTTCTAATGCTCTAATAAGAACAGCCTGTGGTATGTCCATCTCCGAAGTTACTACATTTACGCAATAGTACATTCCATATATCTGAAATACGTATGTATACCCTCCCTCCTTGTACATAACCTCCGTTCTTTCTGTTCTCCTTCCTCCATAGGAATGGGCAGCCTTATCCTCCACCCCCATGTAAGCTTCTACTTCTACTATTCTGCCAATAAGTTTATTTCCTTTATACTCATGAACAAGATATTTTCCCAATAATTCTTTTGCAACCTCTATTGCACTTCTTTTATAAAAGTCTCTTTCTAACTTTTTCATATGTGCTATCCTCCAATTTATACCAAACTTTCTAAACTCTCTAAACTCTTACTCTGCTCTTTATAGCATTGGATTTTCATAATAAAAATTCTCTAAAAATGAACTATTTTTCTTTAACATTTGTTTATTATTTTACATATTATATAGTGATAGGACAAGCCGAGTGTACTATCTCCATAATTATCTCCTAAAAAAAGAAAGGAGGTCTATATATGTCTGACTTACGCCCATACTCATGTTTTGATGATACTCTTTGGATAATAATTTTATTAATCATATTATTCTGCTGCTGTGGCGGCTTTGGTCTAGGATTTGGCAGCTTCTGCGGATTTGGTTCATTTGCTCCAATCTTCTGCTGTTGCTGCTAGTAATCTAATTCAATCTTTAAGCGGTATATTTATATAATATACCGCTTATCTATATATTTTTAAACTTAAATCATTTTATTTAAGTTTAAGATACTAGAAGAATAGCTTTTTTGGTGATATAATCAATTCAACTAGTAATTAGTTAAGGAGTGATGTATTTCTTGTTTAAAAATAAAAAAATACCTTATTTAAGCTTAATACCCATAATTTTAATCACAGCATTGATTTTTAAACTCATCAATAATATTGAGTTTTTAGTCCAAAATTTACGGCTTATTATATCCATTTTAAGCCCATTTTTTTGGGCATTTGGCATAGCATACATATTAAATCCTTTAATGACCTATATTGAGAAAAAGGCTAAATTTAAAAGACCACTGAGCATACTTTTAGTATACTTAATAGTTATTGGTTTTATAACACTTACAGTAACCATTGTTTCTCCTGCTATAGTTAATAATTTAGGGGACTTAGCTCAAAATATGCCTAACTATGTTAGAAAAACTCAAAACTGGTTTGATAACAATCTTTCAAGATTTAATTTGTCTAATAATCAAAATTTAATAGACTATGCTCATAAAATTTTAGATGATATAACTAGCAAATTGACTGCATCCTTAAATTCTATTTTGAATGTAGCCTTAAATAAAGCTATTGATTTTACTTCCTCATTTTTAAAAATGATATTTGGATTTATAATATCCATATATATATTAAAGGATAAAGAGATTTTTAAAATTAATTCAAAAAAGTTTTTATATGCAACTTTCAATGCTCCTTCAATTAATTCCTTTTTAATTTTTCTTAATGAAGTAAACACTATATTTTCTAAATATATTATTGGTAAATTTATCGACTCATTAATAATAGGTATTCTATGTGCTATTGGTCTTAGCATACTTAGAATTCCTTATGCATTGTTAATAAGTTTAATAGTTGGAGTAACAAATATGATACCTTATTTTGGACCATTTATAGGAATGATACCTGGAGTTCTAATAACCTTGTTCTATAGTCCTATAAAAGCACTTTGGGTTCTTATATTTATTTTTGTTCTTCAACAGTTTGACGGTTGGTATCTTGGGCCAAAAATATTGGGGGAACAGGTGGGTGTAAGTCCATTCTGGATTATACTTGCTATAACTCTTGGTGGAGGTACATTTGGTGTACTTGGAATGTTCCTTGGAGTGCCATTTATAGCAATAGTTAAAACAATGGTTGAAAGATTTGTGGATAGACGATTAAACAACAGAAATGCAAAAAATAAGTTAGAAATAACTAATCAATAACCAGCACTATTTTAAATGCACAATTGACAATGGATGTAGTTTTGCGCTGATAGAACATTTTCCATTATCAATTGTGCATTGTTAAATTATTTTATATTTTTGTTTTTAAGCTAAACACCTAACATCCTAACTTCTGTCCTTTAGCTTCTTGATTTGTTCTTATGGTTTTTCTCATGTCTCCTATCATATAAAGAGAGCCTGATATTAAAAGCAAATCTCCTTCATTACAATAGTCAATTCCTATTTTATACGCTTCTTCATAGTTTTCAACTGCTTCACAGTTTTCATTATACTTTTTTACAACCATCATAAGCTCTGAAGCAAGTTCTGCTCTATCACTATGGGGTGTAACACATATAACTTTTTTAGCCATAGGTGCAATAACTTTTACCATATCTTCCACTTGCTTATCTGATAATATTCCTAAAATTAGTACCATATTTTTATATGATAAATAAGCATTCATACTTTCTTTTAGCTTTTTTATACCATCTATATTATGAGCTCCATCTATCACTACTAAAGGTTCTCTATTTAAAATTTCAAATCTGCCTTTCCACTGAACCCTGCTCAAGGCACTTAATATAGCCCTTTTTTCTATTTTTATACCCATTTTTATTAATTCTTCAACGGCATAAACTACAGTTGCACAGTTCATAACTTGATGCTTTCCTAAAAGTGACAACTCTATATCATACTGTGAAAGGCCTGTATTCACTATTACATTTTGCGTTATGTATTTATCCACCTTAGAATCTATTTTACTTGAAATAATGGCCTTTACATTTTCTCTATATACCTTTACAAGTCTTGATTGCCTCTCTATACAAATTTTCTCTATTACATCTTCTGCTTCTTTTTCCTGTGGATAGAGCACTGTAGGAACCCCTTTTTTTATTATACCAGCTTTTTCATAAGCTATTTTTGATAGAGTATCTCCTAAAATACCCGTATGATCATAACTTATAGAAGTAATTATGCTGAGTACTGGTGTTATCACATTCGTTGAATCTAGCCTTCCTCCAAGACCTACCTCAATTACTGCAAAATCTACCTTCTTTTCATAAAAGTACAAAAGTCCTGCACAGGTTATTATTTCAAATTGAGTAGGATTATCATATCCAAGCTCTAGGACTTTATCTACAGCCTCAGAAACCTTTGTAACAACCTTTGCTAAATCATATTTAGGTATATTAACTCCATTTATCTGTATTCTCTCTTCAAATTCTTCAATATAAGGAGATGTATACATACCAACTTTATATCCAGCTTCTTTCAATATAGATGAAATCATAGCAGTAGCAGAGCCTTTTCCATTAGTTCCTGCAATATGTATGCATTTTAAATCTTTATGAGGGTTTCCTAAAAGCTCAAGTATTTTTTCTGTTCTAGAAAGTCCAAGCTTCATGCTGAATTTAGCTGCGTCTTCAATATAATCTCTAGCCTCTCTATAGTTCATTCCACTTCTCCCCGATTCTTTATTTAATCTTCTAACTCTATTTTTTAAAAAACGCCAGCACCTTATCCCTATGCTGACGTTTTTTATTAATCTAAGCTATTTTTTAAGATTTTCTATTCTCTTTATAACAGCTTCATACATTTCTTTGTACTTTTTACCTTTTTCCTTTTCTTCATTAACAACAGCTTCTGGAGCCTTGCTTACAAATTTTTCATTGGCAAGTTTCTTTTCCACTCTATCTATTTCCTTTTCTAGCTTTTCTTTTTCCTTATTTAGTCTTTCTAATTCTTTTTCTATATCTACTAAGTCTAGAAGAGGCATAAACATTTCTGCTCCTTTTGTAACTGCAGAAACTGAGTTCTCTGGAACTTCATCCTTTGAATCTATGAAAGCAACTTCAGATGCTGAAGCTAGTTTTTCAAAATAAATCTTTCCTTCTTCAAAGGCCTCTCTTCCTTCTGATGTATAGATTATAACCTTAGCCTTTCTTGAAGGTGGAACATTCATTTCTGCTCTTACATTTCTTAAAGCCTTAATAGCTTCTATAATGTAATTCATTTGTTCTTCTGTCTTTTCATCATTCAATTCTTCCTTATATAAAGGCCATGCAGCAGTTACTATAGTCTCTTCTGAGTTTGGTAAATTTGTATATATTTCTTCAGTTATATAAGGCATTACAGGATGCAGCAATTTTAAACCTGTTTGTAATACTTCATTTAGTACATTTAGAACTATTCCCTTAGCTTTCTCATCTTCTCCGTATAAAACTGGTTTTACAAGCTCAATATACCAATCACAGAATTCATTCCACATAAAGTCATATATCTTTTGTGCTGCAATACCAAGTTCAAATTTATCTATGTTCTCAGTTACTTCTTTTACTACTGTATTAACTCTTGACAATATCCACTTATCTGCTATTGTGTAATCTTTGCTATTCTTATACTTATTCATTAATTCTTTATCGAGATTCATCATTACAAATCTTGATGCATTCCAGATCTTATTAGCAAAGTTTCTAGCAGCCTCAACCTTTTCTTCATAATATCTAATATCATTTCCTGGAGCATTTCCTGTAATAAGCATAAATCTTAAAGCATCTGCTCCATATTTTTCAATTACTTCAAGTGGGTCAACTCCATTTCCAAGAGACTTAGACATCTTTCTTCCTTCACTATCTCTAACTATACCATGGATTAACACTGTATCAAACGGTATATCTCCCATGTTGTGAAGTCCTGAGAATATCATTCTAGCTACCCAGAAGAATATGATATCATATCCAGTAACTAAAGTGTTTGTTGGGTAAAAATATTTCAAGTCCTCTGTTTTTTCTGGATAGCCTAAAGTTGAAAATGGCCACAACGCTGAGCTAAACCATGTATCTAGAACATCTTCATCTTGTTTTAATTTTTCGCTGTTACATTTGCTGCATTTTGTTGGTTCATCAACAGATACAATTACTTCTCCACAATCTTCACAGTACCAAACTGGGATTCTATGTCCCCACCAAAGCTGTCTTGAAATACACCAGTCTTGAATATTCTCCATCCAATTAAAGTAGATTTTTGAGAATCTCTCTGGAACAAACTTTATCTTTCCTTCTTTTACAACATTTATTGCAGGTTCTGCAAGAGGTTTCATCTTTACATACCACTGTTTAGAAGTTACAGGCTCAATTACTGTGCCGCATCTATCATGAGTTCCAACATTATGAGTATGCTCTTTTATTTTTACTAAATATCCTTGATCTTCTAAGTCTTTTACAATAACTTTTCTTGCTTCATATCTGTCAAGTCCTGAGTACTTTCCATAGCCATCAGCTATAGTTCCATCTTGGTTCATCATAACTATCTGTGGAAGATCATGTCTCTTTCCTACTTCGTAGTCATTAGGATCATGAGCCGGTGTTATCTTAACTGCTCCTGTTCCAAATTCCATATCAACATATTCATCTGCAATTATAGGAAGTTCTCTTCCTACAAGAGGTAATATTAGCTTCTTGCCTATTAAATGAGCATATCTTGTATCATTAGGATTAACTGCAACTGCTGTATCTCCAAGCATAGTCTCTGGCCTTGTTGTAGCAATTTCTAAATACTCATCACTATCTTTAACAGGGTATTTTATATGCCAGAAATGTCCATTCTTCTCTTCATACTCTATTTCTGCATCTGAAATAGCAGTTTGACACTTAGGACACCAGTTAACTATTCTATTTCCTTTATAAATTAACCCCTCATTATATAAATCAACAAATACCTGTCTAACTGCTTTACTTAATCCTTCATCCATGGTGAATCTTTCTCTAGTATAGTCAGCAGAAATTCCAAGTTTTTTGTATTGAGTCTTTATTCTTTCTCTATATTTATCTGACCATTCCCATACCTTTTCTAAGAAAGCTTCTCTTCCCATCTTTTTCTTCTCTAAGCCTTGTTTTAAAAGTTCTTTTTCAACTTTAACTTCAGTTGCAATACTTGCATGGTCTTCTCCTGGAAGCCATAATGTGCTGTAGCCCTGCATTCTCTTTGTTCTTATTAAAAAGTCTTGAAGTGTACCATCTAAAGCATGCCCTAAGTGAAGCTGACCTGTTATATTTGGCGGCGGCATCATTATTGTATAAGGCTTTTTATTTTTATCTACTTCTGGAGTAAAGTATTTATTTTTTTCCCAATTTTTATAGATTCTATCCTCAAATTCTTTAGGATCATATGTTTTTGCAATGTTTACTTCCGACATGATTTATCCTCCTTATAATTTTTTCATATGAATTTTCTTGTTTAAAATACACTTAAAATAAATTTAATTTAAAGCTTATATCCTCTTTCCAGCTTAAACTTATTTTAATGCTGTATTACAATTTTCTTATAAAACAAAAAAGCCCTGTTCATCCTAAAGGACGACAGCGCGCGTTACCACCTTAATTCTTGAAATATTCAAGTTCTCAAGCTCTCATTAAATTAACGATGTGATCACCGTCTTTATCTACTGCTATTTCGATAAAGAAGCTCCAAAGCTACCTTCAAGATAATTTGTATAGAAAACCTTTCAGCCCTTGAGTTTTCCTCTCTTAATACTCCTGTATCTTTACTCCTCTTCTTCTTTGCTTTTTGTATGAATTTAATTATTTTTTATTATACCTTTATTTTTAAAACTGTCAAGTCTTTTCCTTATCTTTCACTTATTCAATTCAAAGAGAATATTGTAATAATAAGAAAAGTTTTTTTATAAATATATACTATCTCAATTCAGCTTTTTAAAATAACTAAAAAATGGGGTTATCGTTATGAAAGATATAGATCTCTTAGGGCTAGACCTTCAAGGCTCTAAATTAATTCACCGCGGCAAAAAAGAATTAATTTATCTAATGCCCGATAATAAAATAATAAAATTCTGCAAAAATGTTGATGAATGTAGACGTGAATATCTTATATTAAGGTATTGTCAAAATAATAAATACTTTCCAAAAGTTTATTCATATAGAATGGGTTATATAATAAGAGAATATATAGACGGAATATGCTTAATTGACTATATAAAGAAGAACAGTTTAGATGAATCATTAGCTCTCTCATTAGTGGACCTTATTGAAAACTTTCAACTCCTTGGCTTTACACGTCTGGATACCGGCATTTCACATATATTCATAACCGAAAATGGGCAGTTAAAAGTGATTGGACTAAAAAACAATTATCATAGAAAAGAAAAATATCCTAAGCACATGATTTCAGGCCTTAGAAAACTTAAGGTTTCTAAAAAATTTTTTAAAATATTAAAACATTCTAGGCCTGAATTATACGAAAAGTGGAAAAAATAAGGAAGCTATTTTAACTTCCTTATTTTACTTCAAATCATCAAGTCTAACTCATTTATACTATACTTTGCACTTTAGAACTTACTCCAAGTGAAGTACTTTTCAACACAATTATTATTAAATTAAAAAGCAGCATGACTACTCACCCCTTTTAATCATATAACATATATTATTTTATAACATAAAATATTTATTTAAGGGGGAATAAAATTGAAGAAAAAATTGCTAAATATATTCTTAACAATAATACTAATAATAAGTTCCTTAGGATTAGCTGGATGCGGTAAAGATAGAAACTCAGGTTTGCAAAAGGTTAGATTAAATGAAGTTGTTCGTTCTACTTTCTATGCTCCTATGTATGTAGCATTAAGCAAAGGTTTCTTTAAAGAAGAAGGATTAGAGATCGAACTCTCTACAGGGCAGGGAGCAGATAAGACAATGCAGCAAGTTTTATCTGGCGCAGTTGATATTGGCTTTAGCGGACCAGAGCAAGTAATTTACATTTATAATCAAGGCAGAGAAGATATGCCTATAGTATTTGCTCAATTAACCCAAACTGATGGATCATTTTTAGTTAGTAGACAACCTGAAGAAAACTTTGACTGGAAGTCTCTAAAGGGTAAAACTATTATTGGAGGAAGACCAGGCGGAGTTCCTCAAATGGCTCTTGAATATGCATTAAAGCAAAATGGTTTAGATCCTAATAAAGATGTGACATTTGTAACTAACTTAGACTTTACTGCTACATCTGGAGCCTTTAAAGCAGGTACTGGAGATTATGTAGCTTTGTTTGAGCCTACTGCAAGCATGCTTGAAAAAGATAAATCAGGATATATAGTAGGATCTGTAGGAAAAGAGGCTGGAAATATTGCATATACCTGCTTCTATGCAACAGAATCATATATAAAGAAAAATCCTGAAATAATACAAAAATTCACTAATGCACTTTATAAAGGTCAACAATGGTTTGCTTCCCACAGCGACAAAGAAGTGGCAGAATCTATTATTTCCTTCTTCCCAGGAAGCGACATTGATATAGTTATTAATGTTATAAAAAATTATAGAGAAATAAATGCTATTGCATCCGACCCGACTATAGATGAAGCAGATTTAAATAAATTGATGGATATTATTCAAGGATATAAAGCAGACCTAATAAAGGTAAGACCTGCTTTTAATGAAATTGTTGATAATTCCTTTGCTGAAAAGGCAATGAAAAATAAGTAAAGTTAAGTCCTACACTTAAATGTGTAGGGCTACTTACTTTTTTATATATCTTTTAACAAATACGAGGCAAACCTTCACCATAAAGTACATCCAAAACTCTGCTGCCCTTTAAGGTTGTAATCATATTTACTCCTTTTCCTTCTACAATGCTTCCAATAATTTTTGCATTTTTACCATATTTACTTCCTCTTATGGCATCTAAAGCTCTTTTTGCTTCATTTCTTGGTACTACTGCAATCATTTTACCTTCATTAGCCATATAAAGCGGATCTAATCCTAAAATACTGCAAAGCCCCTTAACTTCACTGCTAACAGGAATATCCTTTTCATATATTTCAACTCCACAAGAGGAGCTTTCTCCAATTTCATTTAATACTGTGGCAAGGCCTCCACGTGTTACATCTCTCATACAATGAATATGTATGCCCTCATCAATCAAATTTTTAACTATGGTATGCAGTGGGGCACAATCGCTAGCTATATTATTTTCTATTCCCATTCTGCTGGACATTATTGCTGCATGATGTTCACCTAAGTTACCAGATAGTATTATAGCATCGCCTATGTTACAGTTTGAACAGCTGATACCTTCCTGCATAATCTCACCAATACCAGATGTGTTAATATAAATTCCTCCATTGCCTTCAATAACCTTTGTATCTCCTGCAACGATTTTAATTCCTGCTTCTTCTGCTGCTCTCTTCATAGAATGAGCAATTTTTTCAATAGTTTCTATTTCTACTCCTTCTTCAATAATAAAACCAGTTGTAAGATACCTTGGAACTGCTCCCATCATGGAAAGATCATTTACCGTTCCACAAACAGCAATCTTGCCTATATCTCCTCCATTAAAGAATAAAGGAGTAACCACAAAGGAATCTGTAGTATAGGCTATCTTTCCTTTTATATTTAGTACTGCAGCATCTTCTAATTTGTTTAATACTTCATTATCAAAATACTTTAAAAATATATCATTGATTAATTTGCTTGTTTGCTTTCCTCCGCTTCCATAAGACATGTCTATCTTCATTATTGATCCTCCCTATTTCTATACCAAATTCCACAGGCACCTTCTGATGAGACCATGCAAGGTCCTACAGCATTTAATGGTGTGCAAACCCTGCTAAACAAAGGACAATCCACAGGGTTAATTCGTCCTAATATAACATCTCTACATCTACATCCATTTGGTATGATATCAGAACCTTCCTTAAAATCACTTTCTATACCAAAGTGGGCATATTCTTTTTTAAGTTTGAAACCCGAATCTTTTATTATACCTATGCCTCTCCAATAATCATCTAATATTTCAAAGTATTTATTGATTAAAGTCGCAGCCTTTACATTTCCCTCTTCAGATACAGCACTTATGTACATATTCTTCATGCTATATTTGTTAATTAAAAGTTGATGAACTATTTCATAAATAGCGGCCAATATATGTTCTCCTTCAAAGCCAGCCACTACAAAGGGTTTATCATACTTCTCTGCTAAATCCTTATAAATAGATGCACCTGTAATAACAGTAACATGTCCAGGACATAAAAAAGCATCTATATTTTTTTCATTTTCACAAATATATTTCATGGCTGGAATTATTGTTTTAATGGACGTTAAGATCTTTAAATTATTTATATTTTTATTTATAATTTCCTCAATTAGCAATGCATATATTGGTGCTGTGGTTTCAAAGCCAACGGCTGCAAAGACAAAGTTAGTGTCATTATGCTTCACAGCAAGGTCAATAGCCATGAGAGGTGAATATAGTATTTTTACTTTACCGCCTAAGGCCTTAGCTTCAGTTAGTGATAATCTGCTTCCCTTTACCTTCATCATATCTCCAAAGGTTAAAACACACCAATTCTCCTTTAGAGAATAATCTATTAGCTTATCTATATATGCAGAAGAAGTTACACATACAGGGCAGCCTGGTCCTGAAATCAATTGTATTTTAGGAGATATTAAACTTCTAATTCCATTTTTAAATATACTGGAAGTGTGAGTTCCACAAACCTCCATAATTTTAATTTTCTTTCCATCATAATTCTTTAATTCGCTTTTAACTTCTTGAAGAGTCTTCATATGTAATCTCCTCCAGCTCCCTAAATAGTTCTATCATCTCCTGAGCTAAATCTTTCTTTAGGACTTCGATTACACATCCTGCATGAACCAAAGCATAATCTCCTACCTTAGCATCAACCAATTGAATATTAGCCTCACATATATTTCCCATAACTTCAACTTTAGCTCTACTGCCATTAATCTCTATAACCTTTCCTGGTACTGCAACGCACATATTTTTCACCTCATCAATCCAATAAAGGTTTGTCCCAAGCTAATGCATCCATCATTAGGTGGAACTTTTCTATTTATGTAAACATTAAAGCCTTTTTCTCTTAAAATTTTTAATGCTTCTTCTAATAAAATTGTGTTTTGGAATACTCCTCCGCTTAAAGCAACAGTATTTACCTTTTCCTCATCCCTTATAATTTGGCACACATTTAATATTAAGTCCGCAACAGCATAATGAAATCCAAGAGCTAAAGAACCTTTGTCTTCATTTTCCCTCAATCTGCATATATCTTCTAAAACTGGTTTTGGATCTATTTCTATAATTCTGCTATTTTCCTTTATAGAAAATTGAAATCTCTGAATTTTAACATTTTTCTTTTTAGCCAAAAAAGCTTCCTTTTCCAATTCAATAGCACATTGTCCCTCATAATGATTTTCATGCTGTATATTTAAAATAGATGAAACTGCATCAAATAATCTTCCCATGCTTGAGGATAAAACAGTATTTATATTATTTTTTATTGCTGCCTCTATTATATCACTTCTGTCATCCTTTATATATTCTCTCAGATCCGAACTTATGAGAAAGCAGGTAGCTGTCTTTCTCCCATCCTTCATAGAATCATCGCCGCCTAATATAGGTGTATAACTTAAATGTGCTTTTCTTTGAAAATCAGAACCATTACAAACTAAAAATTCTCCTCCCCAGATATTGCCGTCTGTTCCATA
The DNA here is from genome assembly GCF_047777555.1 of Clostridium sp. GTDB lineage: Bacteria > Bacillota > Clostridia > Clostridiales > Clostridiaceae > Clostridium_H. The sequence goes on from NZ_JBKEEV010000010.1 coordinate 54,175, forward strand.
GCCTGTACCATCGAAGGCAACTCCTATAACCCTTTCTTTTAAATTATGCTCTGCCATTACTGATGCAATGTGGGCATGATGATGCTGAACATATACTAAAGGAATTCTAAGAGTTTTTGCATACTTTGATGAAAAATAATTAGGATGTAAGTCACAAATAGCCATATTAGGTTGGATTTTCATTAGTCTTGATAAATCTTTAGCTGATTCTCTATATTTATCTAAAACTGTTTTCTCCTCTAAATCACCAAAATATTGTGATACAACAGCACTTCCATTTTTATAAAGACAAAAGGCAGCTTTTAAATCACTACCGGCAGCAAAAATCTGTAATTTCTTATTCTTGGGAAGAAAGATAGGGTAAGGAACGTATCCTCTACTTCTTCTAATTAGCTGAGGCTTTTTATCAATAATCTTTGATACAGAATCATCTACAGAACGTAGAATTTTTCTTTTATTATACAATACTCCTTGCAAATATGGTGAATTTATATGCAAAATTTCAGAATCATCCTTTATTATAGATTTTCCTGATATATTTGCACTGGTCATAATAAGCGGACCACATTTTTTTGTAAGCAGTATATGTAAAGGTGTATAAGGTAAAAAAGCACCACAATATATACTACCCTTATTTGTTGAGTATGCCATACTTTCATCTTTTCTATAGAGTAACACAATAGGTCGTGCCTTGGACTGTAACAGATCTTTTTCCTCATTAGATACAAAACAATATTTTTCTATAGAATTTATATCTGGAAACATTACTGCAAATGGTTTCTCTTCTCTTCCCTTTAACTTTCTTAAATTTTCTACAGTACTTTCCATAAAAGGAGAGCATGAAAAATGGTATCCACCTATACCCTTTACTCCAATTATTCCACCAGAATTTATTATATCTACAGCCTTCTCAAAGGCATTTTCATCAGTAAGATTATCAAATATCAAATAAGGGCCACAGTCGTTACAGGATATGGTCTGAGCATGAAATCTTCTGCTGTCAGGTGAAGTATATTCTTTCTTACAGGAAGAACACATTTCAAAATCCTTCATGGTAGTGTTATCCCTATCATAGGGAAGTTTCTCTATTATAGTGTATCTAGGTCCACATGCAGCACAGCTTATAAATGGATTTTTAAAGCGTCTATCACTGACTTTTAATAATTCCTCTTCACATTTTTGACAAATAGATATATCAGGAGGGATTATGGAAACCTCATCATCCACATCGCTTTCAATTATATTAAATCCATTGAATTTATCTTCTTTTACATCTTCTATCTCTATATGAACGATTTCACCCTTGTTATCTTCATTTGTTTTTATATCATATAAAAAATTATTAAAATCTTTTATATGTGACTGAGCTACTATCTCAACTACTCCACCAATATTTTTTACTGTTCCTTTTATATTATTTTTTTGAGCCATATGATAAACAAAAGGTCGGAAACCGACCCCTTGTACAATTCCCCAAACCCTTATCTTTTTTGTTATGAGTTTATTTTTTCTGTTATCCATGAAATCACCTGGTCAAATCCTTCATCTGTTTTACAGGATACCTTTATAACTGGCGCTTTTTTATTTAACGCTCTAACACCATTCATAAAGAAATTCTCATCAAAATCTACATAGGGTAAAAGGTCACATTTATTTAGTATAATAATATCTGCCTTTTCAAAGGCAAGAGGATATTTGTATGGTTTGTCACTACCTTCTGTTACAGTTGAAATAAGCATCTTAGCATGTTCTCCTATTTGAAATTCAGCAGGACAAACTAAGTTCCCTATATTTTCAATGAACAGTATACCCTCTTTAATATTCAGCTTCTCTACTGCATCTCCAATCATAGGGGAATCAAGATGGCAAGCTCCTCCTGTGTTTATCTGTACAGTATCTACTCCAAGAGATAAGAGGGTCTTTGTATCATAATCAGCCTCAATATCTCCTTCAATAACATAAGGCTTTATATCTTTAAGTTTTTTTATAATTTCTATTAAGGTTGAAGTTTTTCCAGCCCCAGGAGATCCCATAACATTTATAGCAAATATGCCTCTTTTAGTAAGTGAAGAATTTATTTTTTTAGCTACTTCATCATTTTTATCATATACAGATTGCATTACTTCTATTTCTTTCTTCTCTGACATAATAAGACTCCTATTCTATTTCTATAGATTTTATATAAAATTCTTTTCCTATTTCTGTTGGAACACCATCTCCACTGCATATAGGACATTGAAATGAAAAAACCTTTCTCTCAAAAAGTTCTCCACATCTAGTACACTTGAGCTTAGGCTTTACCCTTTCAATATTAAGCTTTGCTTTGTGCAAAGGCTGCAAAGGCCCCTCTGCAATAATTTCAAAATATAATTCAATGGAGCTTGCTACATAACCTGAGTAATCTCCTACTATCAAATTGATTTGCTTTACTTCTTTACCATTATTTTTATTTGCAAATTCCTCTGCAATCTCAATTATCCTTTTAGTTATAGGATATTCATGCATTTGTATATTCATCCTTTACATCTTCTAGTGATGGAGCAGTATATTGGTTCTCCATATGAAGACATTTTTTAGGACAACCTTCGCAACAATAGTTACATTGAATACATTTAAGTCTATCAATAGTCCATAAAGACTTTTCTCTTTCAACTTTAATGGCTTCTGTAGGACATCGTCTTTGACATAATCCACAAAATATACACTCAGAAATATTAATTTGAATTTTTCCTCTTGTATTTTTAAAAGTATCTTTTTTAACTAAAGGATATTTTTCTGTATATGGTCCATGAAACATACTTTTAAACAAGGTTTTAGTTATAGTTAAAATGGACATTTTTCTCCCTCCTTCACTGTCATTATCTTTCTGTACAACTTATACAAGGGTCCATTGAAACGATTAATACAGGCACATCTGCAAGGGCACATCCCTTTAGTGTTTCCAGTAAAGCAGGAAGGTTAGCAAAGGTAGGAGTTCGAACTCTAACTCTATCTAGAAACTTTGTTCCATTTGCTTTTACATAATATAAAACCTCACCCCTTGGCTGCTCTAATCTTATAAAGCTTTCCCCTTTTGGATTACCTTTTACTTTAATACTTATATCTCCCTTTGGAATTAAGGAAATACATTGTTTAATTATGTCAATGGATTGAAAAACTTCTTTTATTCTAACCCACATTCTTGCATAACAATCTCCAGAGGTTTCAGTAATAGGCTCAAATTTAATATTTCTATATGCTCCATAGCCTAAAGTTCTCATGTCTATACTATTTCCGCTTCCTCTTGCCATAGGACCAACTGCTCCTAATTCATAAGCCATCTCTTTAGATAAAATTCCTACTCCTTTAGTCCTATGCTTTACAGAGGAATCTTTTAAAAACACCTTGGTAATATCTTCTATTTCATCTTTAAGTTTATCTAAAATATCATCAATTTTTCTTAGCATTTCTGAATCTATATCTTTTCTAACTCCACCAATATCACAAACAGAAAATATTACTCTTCCTCCTGTGGTTTCCTCAAATATATCAAGTATTTGTTCTCGTAGTCTCCAGGAATGCATAAAAAGGCTCTCAAACCCAAAGGCGTCTGCTGCAAGTCCAAGCCATAAGAGATGACTGTGTATTCTTGATAATTCTGCCCATATAGTTCTTAAAAATTCTGCTCTCTCGGGAATTTTTACTCCCATTATATCTTCTATAGCCATACAATAACCCATACCATGCATAAAAGAGCATATACCACAAACTCTTTCTGCAACAAATACATATTGTTGAAAATCCCTCTTTTCCACAAGTTTTTCAAGTCCTCTATGAACATATCCTATACTCGGTATTGCCTCTATAACAGTTTCATCCTCTAGAACTAAGTCTAGGTGTATAGGCTCAGGAAGAACAGGATGTTGAGGACCAAATGGAATTACAGTTCTTGTGCCCATTACTCGTCCTCCTTTTTCATGCTAAAAGGTGCTTTTTTAGCAATTTTATAAAAATTATCCTTATAATCTAAAGAGATGCCACTTATTTTAACACCAAAAAGCTCTTTAATTTCGTTTTCATATAAAAAGGCATAAGGATAAATGCTTGTAATGCTTTCAACTTCAACTCCAGAATCAATATTTAATCTCAAATGTAAAAAATCAAATTCCTTATCAAAAGAATAGGTTAATTCTATGCCATCTTTATAGGTACATGAAATTGCAACAAGACGATAACCTTTGTTTTTTAGCCTTAAAACATCTCCTAGAAGTTCCTGAGGCAAAATACTATATATCTGTTCTCCATTTACACTTTCTTCAATTATTTTTTCTTCCATTACAATCACTTTCCTTTTCAAAAAATCATATTATTTTCTTGCATATTTTTGCTTTTCTTCTAATATACTTATTGCCTTTACAACTCCATCTATGATAGATTCAGGCCTTGCTGCACAACCTGAAACATAAACATCCACAGGTAACACCTTGTCTACTCCTCCTGCAATGTTATAACATTCGGCAAATATTCCCCCTGATGAAGCACAGGTACCCACTGCAACTACAACCTTAGGTTCGGCCATTTGTTCATAAAGCTGCTTAACTACTGATCTATTCTCCTCATTAATGCTCCCCGTAATTAGAAAAATATCAGCATGCTTTGGATTACCTGTATTTATAACTCCAAATCTTTCAACATCATACAATGGGGTTAGGCTAGCAAGCACCTCTATATCACACCCATTACAGCTGCTTCCATCATAATGTAAAATCCATGGCGATTTTTTTACTAAACTCATACTCACACCTACCTAAATATTGATAAGATTACAAGATTTACAGTTCCTAAAATTCCAATTACAATCCAGGTTGACTTCAATGCAAGCTGCCATTTTACTCTAGCAAAACCGTTATCTACGATAATTTCAAATATATATGCAGCTATACATGGTATAATCGCTAACAGACGACCTAATGTAGATGAGGTTGCAAAAAACAGATATATGAGAGTAAATGCTATAATTGTCTCATACCAATGTGTCACTTCAATAACAGCTAAATCCCTACCTGAATATTCTGTTGTTATTCCTTTCACTATCTCTTGATGCCCATGATGTGACATACTTAAGTCGAATGGTGACTTTCTTAATTTAAATGTTAATATATAAAGCATTCCCAAAAATATTCCAGGCAAGTAAACTACCGCAGGAATTTTAGTCGAAATAATATCTCTAACGAAAAAGCTTTTATTTGCATAATATAACCCTATTCCTGTAAGAAGAACCATAGGCTCATAGGCCATTAGCTGAAGCATTTCCCTTTGGGAACCAATGACGCTGTATGGAGAATTAGAAGCATATCCACCTAATATAAAAAAGGTAGAGCTTAAGGTCAGTGAAAATATTGCAATTAGTATGTCTCCCCCAACTAGTAAAATCACTGAAGAAAATATAACAAATATTAAAGCAATATAAACATAAAAGCGATACACTGTATTAACTTCCATTGATTCCTTACTCAAAAGCTTTATAACATCATAAAAAGGCTGTAATAATGGTGGACCTTGTCTTCCTTGCATCCTTGCTGAAATTATTCTGTCAATTCCAGTAATCAGTCCTCCTATAAATGGTACTAGGATAATAATGGCAATTATTTTTAAAGTCATTATCATATTGCCGCACCTCCAATAATAAGGATAACTCCCAAGCTTAAAATGCTAATTGAAATAATATTGCTCCAGAATGTCAGCTTTTTATTATTAAATATATCTTCCATATACCAATTGCGAAGTTCAACTTTACGACTAATTCCTAGAGCACCATTAAAAGATTCATTGTCTCCAATATTTTCTCCAGCCATATATATAGGAGCTATCCTACGTTTGTCCTTCTTATGTATAGGGATGAAGCTTATAGGTAATATTATTAACATACTAAGCATTATAATCATTATATTTACATCGCTTGAACTGATAGGTACTACTGTTTTTCCTCCAAACAATGATGATAAATATGGTATAATTACGTATTTAGATATAAGAGGGAAGCTGAAGCATGCTAGAGCTACTAACGTAGCTTGAATAAAAATAGGTACTTCCTCATCTAAATGAAAAGTATGTTTAGGTTGTACTTTATTATTAGCATTTGCTACAAGCTTTCCCAACCATTTTGTCCAATAAAAAAGTGTTGCAGCACTTCCATAAGCAAGTATAAGAACTGTTAATACATTTTTGGAATCTATAAATGCTTTCATGGCAACCCACTTTGATATAAGCATACCGAAAGGAGCAAGATACATTCCAGCAATTCCAATAATCATATATAAACAAAGTCTTTTAGACAAGTACCTCAACCTGTCCATATCTTCTACATTTCTGGTTCCCAATTGATGTTCCGCAGACCCAACTGATAGAAACAATAAAGATTTAGATATGGAATGAAATATAACAAGCAGTATAGCAGCCCATAGTGACTCCTCAGTACCTATGCTTGCACAAATTACAATAAGTCCCAAATTGGCTATAGTCGAATAAGCGAGAACTTTCTTACCATCACTTTGGGTAATGGCTATAAGTGAACCAATAAGAAATGTAACAGCTCCTATTAAAGTAACAATTTTCCCAACAGCTGTCTTTCCCTAGTAAAGGTGAAAGTCTTATTAAAAGATAAACACCTGCTTTTACCATGGTTGCAGAATGAAGTAAAGCTGAGGAAGGTGTAGGAGCTACCATTGCCCCAAGAAGCCAAGATGAAAATGGAAACTGAGCAGATTTTGTAAGGGCAGCAATACATAGAAGAAATATGCTGGCAGCAACTATTGTTCCTGGTTCCATTGTTGTAAGTACAGAAAGTTCAAGAGTATTAAGATTCATGCCAATTAGTACTATGGCAATAGCAAATGCAAATCCCCTCCTAAATTTATAGCTAAAGCTCTAAAGGAATTATTTTTTGCTTCTTCAGTTTTTGTATATCCAATAAGAAGATAAGAACAAAAGGAAGTTATCTCCCAGAAGAAATACATCCATATTAAATTATTGCTTAAAACCAAACCAAACATTGCTGATAGAAACAGAAATATTACACTAAGAAAAAAGTTTTTTCTTTCTTCATACCCCTTATGATGAATATGATACCATTTCATATAACCTACAGCATATAAACTTATTAGACTTCCTATAACTCCAACAATAAGTACCATTATTGCAGTTAGTTTGTCAAAAGCGAACACTGATGCAATCTCTATATCATGTTCTTGAGTAAGCTCAAACCAAATAAGCAGCGGTGTTTGAAAAGCTGCAAAAAGAGTTACAAGATACTTCCTGTTCTTTATGCTTGTATATATTATATAAATAGCAAGAAGTACCTCAATAACCATCATTAAATAATCAATAGTTTTTTCCATTGAGGTTGATAAATATGAAACTTCATGAAAATTTTGATAAACAACAATAAATGTTAATACACAAGTAACTAACGCAGAAATCCTACATATTAGATTTCTCATATTATCATTTTTTAATAAAAAAAATGATAATAGCTGATAGCAGAGGAAATAATATTAATACTGAAATCATGTTCATAGATCACCACCTGATTTTTAAATTTTAATAAGTTAATAAGTTAAGGCCTTAACTTGAATAAAATACTTATTTATAAAAATATAATTATTATATAATTCAGAAAAATTTGACAATATTTTAACGTTATTCACATATTATCATATAGCAATTTTATTGTAAAATAATGCGAATGATTAAATTAAATGAAAATAGCTTTAATTTTTCTAGTTTTATAATATATCCTTCAGTCTCTATTATTCTTTAAATTTTTCATAATTTATATTAATTTTGCACTATTTTAAATTTTGTGTATGCACATTTTCAAATTCTTATTTATATTTCTTATTTTACTTATAAATAAAATAAAAAAATATAAACACATATCCATAAAATGTATATCATTATATCTTTATATATATATTGTAATCTGAAAAATAAATACCCAATGCCAATTGGCATTGGGTATTTATTTTATATCTGTTTTCCGCTAGCAACTTCTTCTATAGCTTCTTTTACATCCTCTATTTTTCTTTCTTCCTTCTTTAGATTTTTTTCTGCTACAGCAAGCATTAATTTTATTCTGTTTATTTGATTTACT
>NZ_JBKEEV010000001.1:0-620000 GCF_047777555.1 Clostridium sp.
TTGCTATTCCAAGAATTAATATGGATAAAACTCCGTGGGAAAATCCCTAAATACTCTAAGTATAATTTTTATTAAAGTTTTTCCTATAAACACAAAATCATTCCAAGCAAACGCAAAGTGATATATCTATAACCTTTCCAAGCCCTGTATCCAAGTAAAATCCAATAACTGCTGAAAGTATCACCATAAATCCTATTACAGCGAACCTTCCACCTATCCACGCTTCGCCGAATACTCCTTTTATCATTTTTATAAATTTTGTGTACATATTTTTAAACCAAATTACTATGCTTTTTACTTTCATATCTCCCCAATCCTTTATTATATTTATACAATTCTATTATACACGACAACCCAATAAAAGTGGAGGCGCTACAAGCGCCTCCACTCTTCAACTGCGTTTTAAGCTTCTTTACAAAGTGAATCTTTCCTAAATACAAATCCAATGCGTGATGTTATATATAAGAAAATTGCATCGCAATTTTCTTATATTATTCTTTTATATATTTTTCATATCTAAGTCTCTTTCCTTCTTCCCATGGTTTGTATTTCTTAAAAAATTCTAATCTTTCATTTATTGGAGGATGATCATATTTCCACATCTTATATATAGGATCCGGATTTGGAATTGTAATTCCTTCATTAGAAAGTTTTTCAAAAGATGTTATGGCAGCAGCATTATCTCTTGTAAGTTCTATGGCAAAAGCATCTGCTTCACGTTTCTATGTAACAAGAATAAGCATTAGACGCTGGAATTATAAATATCATGCATAGACTTACTATAAATATAATTAGAGGAAAAGATGCTACATCACTAATATCAGTAAACTTAAACCTTCTTTAAATTTATTTATTATAAAAGGTGCTAAAGCATGAATTATATATAAAACTATAAAAGTAACTATTGTTTGTATTATAAAGAATTTTTGAATATGTGATAATACATAATGGCCTATTTCATGAGCAGTTACAAATTTTAATTCCCTTAAATTTAGCTTATTTAAAGCAGTGTCCCACAACACTATTCTTCTAGCCTTTCCTATTCCAGTCATATATGCATTTATCATAGATGTTTCTTTGCTTTTATCTACTTTTAAAATAGTACAGTTTCTATTTTTGCCTTTTGTGCAAGTTCAATTAAACTTTTTTCTGTGGTCTTATCTTCTATGGTCTTAAAATCGTTAAATAATGGATCTATTATAACTGGTTGTGCATAAAAAAGTGCAAGGCTTATAGGTATTGATATAATTCCAGTATATATCCACCATCTTTTACGGCTTCTTCTAATTATGGAGTAAAGCATTGAAATAGCAAAAAATATTCCTACAGATTCTATAGCTAAACTTAAAAAATAATTTTTTAACCACATATACAGAGGTTGATGTGACAATCCAAATTTATGACTTTGAATATAACTGCCATAAAAGGTTAATGGAAAGTTTAAAGCACTATCTAATATGCTATATATAAGTCCATAAATCCCTACAGCTAAAAAAGTTCTTTTTCCTATCCCTTTGATACATTTCTAAGCTTTGCAGAAGATCCTGTTGATAATATTATTATAGGTACACCTAGGCTGAATACAATCTTAAGTCCTTGTACTATTCTATCACTTTTATAAAATCTCTCTCCTTTTTCTTCTCTACTTTCTATACTTATATTTTTTTCTCTAAAAATATCCCCTTTTCCTAAAGCCAAATTATCATGATTTATAAATATTACACTTATAAAAACAAATATTATAATAACTAACTTAAGCACTTTAAATTTTTTCATACCTTATATTACAGCTCCTTATAATATCATTCTATAAAACCTTCTCTACTAATTATACTATTATAATTCTAAAAAATTCTAAAAATCCATTGACAAAAATCCAAAGCAATGTATATACTGTATATATACGATATGTACAGTATATACAAACATGCATATAAAATCTTTTTCTTTACAAACTTTATTTTTTCAGCTTCGTAGAATTTTATTATGTATTTGATTTTACATTGTATTCTATTAAATATTATATAAGGAGACATTCAAATGAAAATAATAGTATCTAACTCTTCTGGAGAACCCATTTATGAACAGATATCAAATCAAATAAAAGCCTTAATAATACAGGGTGAGCTGCAAGAGGGAGACGCCCTTCCTTCTATAAGAAGCCTTGCAAAGGAACTACAAATAAGTGTTATTACAACTAAACGAGCCTATGAAGAACTTGAAAGAGAAGGATTTATAGAAACTGTTGCAGGAAAAGGTTCCTTTGTAGCAGCTCAAAATAAGGAGCTGCTGCGTGAGAGGAAGCTAAAATTCATAGAAGAAAAACTTTCAGAAGTAGTTGAAGAAAGTAAAATGCTTAATTTAAGTTTTGAAGATATTTTAGAAATGTTAAAAATTCTTTTTGAAGAAAATTAGGGGGTTTTTATATGAATAATACTAATAATATTTTAGAAGTCAGTAATCTTAGAAAAGAATATAAAGATTTCACTCTCAATAATATAAGTTTTACTTTAGAAAAAGGCTATATTATGGGATTTATAGGACCTAATGGAGCTGGAAAAAGCACAACTATAAAATTAATTATGAATCTACTCCGCAGGGATAGTGGTTATATTAAAATTTTCGGTCTTGATAACTTAAAGCATGAGAAAGAAGTTAAAAATAGAATAGGCTTTGTTTATGATGAAAATTATTACTACGAAGATTTAACTATGGAAAGCATGAAAAAAATAATAGCTCCCTTCTATAGCAAATGGGATGATTCTTCCTTTGATAGATATATGAAAGATTTTAATCTAGACCCTAAGAAAAAGATAAAAACTTTGTCTAAAGGTATGAAAATGAAATTTTCCTTAGCCATTGCCCTATCTCATAATGCTGAACTCATAATAATGGATGAACCAACCTCTGGACTTGACCCTATTTTTAGAAGAGAAATATTAGATATTCTCTATTCTATTATTCAAGATGAAAACAAAAGTGTATTTTTTTCTACTCACATAACTACCGATTTAGAAAAAATAGCAGATTATATAACTTTCATAAACAATGGAAATATAGTGTTCTCAAAATCTAAAGATGATATATTAGAAAGCTATGGCATAGTTAAAGGCGACCTTGAACTTTTAAATAGCCATACTAAAAAAGAATTTTTAGGTATTAGTGAAAACCGATTTGGGTTTGAAGCCCTTACTGATAATGTGGAAAAGATAAAAAAAATCTTTAAGAATCAAGTTATAATAGAAAAACCAACTCTTGAAGATATAATGGTCTACACCGTAAGGAGGTAAGAATATGATTAATCTCATTAAAAAAGACCTTGCTATAGCTTTTAGTAAGAAAAATGCTGCTATATTTTTAGCTTATTGTCTATTTATAATTACAGTAATGGACACTTTTTCTTCTGATAATATATACATTCTCATAATCAACACTATAGCTTATTTCTTAGTCAGTGAAAGCTTCATATATGATGAAAGAACTAAAGGGGAATATATAATAAATTCTCTTCCTGTAAAAAGGGAAGAAATTGTCTTATCAAGATATTTAAGCTTAATATTTTATATTTCTGCCGCTACAGTATTTGCTGCTACCATAGGAGCACTAACCGCATTGATGAATATAGGGAACATTGGATTTATAAATATGAATGTAATTAAAAAGGTATTTGTTTCTAGTATTTTAATGATTTCCTTAGTTATACCTTTGTTCTACAAATTCGGTTATAGAACTATAAAAATAATTTATTTATTGATTTACATGTTATTCTTTTCATTTATAACTTCTTTTCCAAATATTATAACTTTAAATTTTGTAAAAGACCTTATGACCTTTATACAAACTAACAAATGTCTTATAAATATATTATCTATAATTATACTTATATTCCTAGTAATTATATCAATTACAATCTCCTTGCAAGTTTATAGAAAAAAAGATATTTAAGAGGTGAATATTAGTGTTAAATCTAGTTTTAAAGGATTTTAAGCTTGGCAAAAGGTATAATATATTCCTTTTAGTATATAGTCTCATGATATCCGCATTTGGTCTTAAGATGGATCACCTTCCTGGAATACTTTATGTATTGTCTATAGTAATGATATCTTATATATCTATCCTATACTCTAATGGTTATGATGAAAAATATAAAATTCATATAGCGTTAAACAGCATGCCAATCAATAAAAAAGATATAGTGCGTGCAAAGTATTTAGCCCTCATTCTACGCATTCTAATAGTATCAGGTGCTATAATTCTATTTACTTCTATTTTAAATAATCTTGGAGTAAAAGCAGCTGTTCGAACTGCAACCTTTTGGGATTTCATTTTATCCTTTAACTTGCTTGGTATATTTTACTCAGTATACTATCCTCTTTACTATAAATTTGAGTATAATAAATTTAGAATAATCAATATGGTATTATATATACTTCTATTAGTTATTCCAGGCTATATTACAAAATTTCTTAAATCTAATATGGGATTAAAATTCTCCAATTGGCTTATGGATTTTAGACATTTAAATCAGTTCCACCTTTTTACATCAACTTTAGTTTTAATAGTTTTGGTTATATCAATGATAATATCCTCAAAAATCTACTGCAATAAAGAATTTTAGCCCGCCTAATATTGACATAAAATATGCCTTGGTATATGATTAAAAGAGGACTTTTCATGCCTTTCATCAGAGAGCAAATGGTGAAAGGCATTTAAATATATATATAGGAGTGAAGAAAATGTCAGCAAAGGAAGTTAGAACGAGATTTGCACCTAGTCCAACTGGCTATATGCATGTGGGCAATCTTAGAACAGCCCTTTACACTTATTTAATAGCAAAACATGAAGGCGGAAAGTTTATATTAAGAATTGAAGATACAGACCAAGAAAGGTACGTTGAAGGAGCTGTTGATGTAATATTTAAGACTCTAAAAATGACTGGTCTAATTCATGATGAAGGTCCAGATATAGGTGGTCCTGTAGGCCCTTACGTTCAAAGCGAAAGACGTGGTATTTACCTTAAATATGCTAAACAATTAATTGAAAAAGGAGAAGCTTACTACTGTTTCTGCGATAAAGAAAGACTTGATTCTATAAAAGCAGCTTCTGACGATCCTAATCAAAAGGTATTAAATACGATGGTCACTGTAGAAATCTTTCAAAAGAAGAAGTAGAAGAAAAATTAGCTTCTGGAATTCCTTATGTTATAAGGCAAAAAAAATCCTACTGAAGGTGTTACAACTTTTGTAGATGAAATTTATGGAGAAATCTCTGTAGATAACTCTGAACTTGAAGATATGATTCTCATAAAATCTGACGGACTTCCAACATACAATTTTGCTAATGTTATTGATGACCACTTAATGGGAATTACTCATGTAGTCCGCGGAAATGAATACCTATCTTCTGCACCAAAATACAACAGATTATATAATGCTTTTGGATGGGACATTCCAACTTACATACACTGCCCTCCAATAATGAAAGATGCTCATAACAAGCTAAGTAAGAGAAATGGAGATGCTTCTTTTGAAGATTTACTTGCAAAAGGATATCTTAAAGATGCAGTATTAAACTTTATCGCTCTTCTTGGATGGAATCCAGGAACAGATCAAGAAATCTTTACTTTAGAAGAACTTGTAGAGCAGTTTGATTATAGAAATATTAATAAGTCACCTGCTATATTTGATACAGTTAAATTAAGATGGATGAATGGAGAATACATTAAAAAGCTTCCTCTTGAAGAGTTCCATAAACTTGCAATGCCATATTATAAAGAAGTTTTTAAAGAAGAAGACATGGCAAAACTAGATATGATGAAGATAAGCGAACTTCTTCAAACAAGAACTGAAGTTTTAACTGACATTCCAGAAAAGCTTCCATTCTTTAAGGAATTACCTGATTATGATATAGACTTATATACCCATAAAAAGATGAAAACTAATGCTGAAAATTCTCTTGTTACTCTAGAAAAAGTACTTCCAGTACTTGAAGGCTTAGAGGATTGGACTTTTGAATCCATTCATGATGCAATATTCAACTTAATTGCTGAAATGGAAGTTAAAAATGGAGTGGTTCTATGGCCTATAAGAACTGCCCTATCAGGTTTACCAGCATCTCCAGGTGGAGCTTTTGAACTTGCAGAAATCCTTGGAAAAGAGGAATCTCTAAGAAGAATTAAAATTGGAATAGAAAAACTAAAAAATAGGGCTTAAGCAAAGCCCTATTTTTTATACTGTAATCTTCATTAACACACCGAAATACTATCATTTTAAATTTTATTCTGTTATGCTCCATACACCATTTACTTTTTTACAATTTAAGCTTATATCTTGAGTTTCTTTTACCTTATTTCCATCCTTTTCAACTACTGTTTCTGCACTAAATGATATAAAACCAGTATCAGAGGATAAATTCACTTTTCCTACTGTAACTTTTCCAACTTCTCCTTTAAAATCATCTTTCCATTTGTTTATAATATCATTCATGAAACTCCTCTGCCTAGCATCTAGATTGCTTGGAGATACAATTTCAAATTTAACATTCAAATCTCCTTCTTTACTTTCATTTACAGTAAACTGTGCTACTACAGCTTTAGGTAATTTTTTCCCTGAAGAAGCTTTTACACTATCCTTTATTATAATATAGTAAGACTCTCCATATTCATAAGGCTGATTAGGAGTTAATTTTACTGAAGATTTGTCTTCTCCTAAAGAAACCTTTACAGATTGAGTTCTGCCCATACTATCAACCACAACAATATTGTCCTCTGTAATAGTACTTTCATCTAATTCCTTATTAAATTTTATATTCCATTCCTTATCTTTTGGAACTACTTCTTTACCTTCTAAAGACTTAGTTGTGTAATCTGAAGGGAGTATATCATTTATACCTATTCCATAGGAAATCACTCCACTTTTATAAGTTCCTATATAAACCTTTCCATCATTACCACTAACCATACTAGTTATAGTATCATTTGCTTCCATATCATAAAGTCCAATAAATTTATCTGAATTCTTTTCCTTTGCATAGAGCATATTATATCCTATCCATAATATTAACTTCCCATCTCCTGTCTCTTCTAATTTTCTTATTTCAGGATAGGTTTCCGTAAGATTTGAACCTTGACCACTGAATCTTAAGTCCTCTTGAGGTGTAAGATTTTCATCTAGTTTATAAACCTTATATCCATATGAACTATTTCCACAAACAAATTCAAGCTCATCATTTTCATTTAAGAATATATTAACAGGTTCATCTCCATTTGGAGATCTATAATTTATTGCTCTATACTGATTTCCATTTAATTTATTCAATTTTACTCCATTAAGAGCTTTAGTAATCAAATAAACATCATCATTTTTGTCCTTTATTAACTTATTATAAATTACATCATCATAAGAATGAAGCTTTGATAATTCTATTTCTTCTACCTTCTTATCCTTGTCCACTACATAAAGCTTTTCTTCGCCTACAGCGTATAAGTATCCATTATCATCAAAAGCTATAGAAGAAGTATAGTTCATAGAACCTTCTTCATTATTTAATTTCACATACTCCTCTATAGAATTATCTTTTAACTTATAGACTATGTCATCACATACAAAATATACTTCATCATTACAAATTACTGCACTAACATAGCTTTTAAATTTAGCTCCAGCATTATTTTCTATATTAAACTTATTATTCTTTAAAGTTACTTCTAAAAGCACATCATCACTGTTTTTATAATCTTCATCATAATTATAATTATCACTTATTATTCTAACATCTGAAATGTTATCTTTTAAAACCACTGCTGAATTTGATACATAACTACCTACAATAGTATCTTCCGCTTCTCCTTGGCTTATAAGAGTAAAGCCTCTAGTATTTCTTACAGCAATATTGTTTTCATCTTTTATACTGAATTCTTTACTTTCTTTTGATACTGTATATTTTTCTTGGATTTCATCATTAACTATTTCTTTAATTTTATCTTCATCTAAGACCCATATATTCCCTTTAGCATCTTTTTCTATATCCTTTAAATTAGTTCCATTAAATTTCTTTATAACCTTTCCAGATTCAGACACGTGTACAATCTTATCTTTGTGAATAACCCATAGACTACCATCGTTATCTATACTATAGTCAACAATATCATCTTCAAAAGTATAGGTTTTATCTGTATCATCTTTATATATTCTAGTAAGCATATACTTTTTAGTTTTGGAATCACTTTCTGTAACCTTAAAGCAAATTCCTTCATTTGAATCTGATTTTAAATTCGTAAAGGCATCATCATATTTAAAACTTTCGCTTGCTTTAAGAGTACGGACGCTTTTCTCAACAGCACCTTCAGTATTTTCCACTTTTAAAAGATTATATATTCCCTCAGAAGAGTTATACACTGAAAACCACTTGTTTTTACTGCTATCTATTATTACTTCTTGAAGTTTAATATTATTATCTGTATCATTAAATGAAATATATTCATTTACAGCATTGGATTCTCCTGTAAACTTTTCACTGTCTATTGTTAACAATTTATACGTAGAGTTTGTTCTACATGGAGTTAAATATATGTACTTTCCACTTATTCCAATACTTGTACTAGGAAAAATATCTACCTTGCCTAAGTTATACTTCTTAGCTTTTCCATCCTGTATAAAGTAAAGAGAATCCTCAGTAAGAACTAATATGTAGTCATCATATTGTTTTATTTTAAATATTTTACCTTCAATATTATATTTGTTAGCTATTTTAGTAGAGCTGCTATCATATTTTTTATAATCCTCTATAGCTTGTACTTCTTTACTTAAAAATCCCATTGGTAAAAGGGTAAGTATAAAAAAATATACCAATGCAAGACTAATAATCCTTTTATTCTTCACTTTATTTCCTCCAATCTTATAATATGTATTGTATTCATTATACTACAACTTATGTAAAACTTTAAGCTTAAAAACTAATATCAATAATTAAACCAACTTTATAAATTTAAAGTTGGTTTATCATACTAGCTAGGTATCCAGCTCCAAATCCGTTATCTATATTTACAACACTTGTACCACTCGCACAGCTGTTTAACATCGATAAAAGCGCTGATAATCCGCCAAAATTAGCTCCATATCCCACACTGGTTGGTACTGCAATAACAGGTTTATCAACTAAACCTCCTACAACGCTAGCAAGAGCACCTTCCATACCAGCTACAGCAATTACAACCTTTGCTCCTCTAATTATATCTAATTTACTGAATAGCCTGTGTATTCCAGCAACTCCCACATCGTTGATTCTCTCAACCCTATTTCCAAAAATTTCAGCTGTAATTGCTGCTTCTTCTGCTACAGGTAAATCCGAAGTACCTGCTGTAACTACAGCAATATAAGTATCTGTTTTAGAAACATCCTTTTTCTTTACAGTAATAGTTCTTGCAAGCTCATTGTACTCTGCTTCTTTACATATTTCCTTTACCGCTTCATACATTTCTTTTGTAGCTCTAGTTCCAAGTATATTATTATCTTTTGTATTCATAAATTCCACAATGCCTTTTACCTGCTCAACTGTCTTTCCTGCACAATATATAACCTCAGGATATCCTACTCTTATTTCCCTATGATTATCAATCTTAGCATAACCTAACTCCTTATAAGGTAAATCTTCAAGCTTACTTGCGGCATCATTTATTGAAATACTGCCGCTTTTCACTCCTTCTAAAAGTGCTCTTATATCCTTAGAATTCATTCTAATTCCCCTTTTCTTCTATATTAAGGTTAAGACTTCCTGTCCTATATCCTTGCATATCCAATGATACATATTTAAATCCGAATTCTTTTAGCTTTGAAGAAATTTCATCCATTAATTTTATATCAAATAGTCTAGGCATATCTTCTATTGGAACTTCAATTCTAGCTAAATCTCCGTGACATCTTACACGGACTGCTCTGAACCCTTTGTCCATTAGATACCTTTCTGACTTTTCTATTTTCTCCAAATCTTCTACCTTAAGCTCAGTTCCATAAGGAATTCTTGATAAAAGGCAAGCATATGGGGGTTTATTCCATGTTGGCAAATTAAGCTCTTTTGACAATTCTCTTATTTCATTTTTGCTTAATTTATTTTCAAGAAGAGGGCTTTTAATTTCAAGCTCCTTTAATGCTCTTAATCCTGGTCTATAGTCATTTATATCATCAGCATTTGTTCCATCCACCACATAATTGTATCCATTTTTATTTGCAAAATCCTTTACCATTGTAAACACAGCTGTTTTGCATAAATAGCATCTATCTTCTGGATTAAACTTAATTTCATCTATTATAACAGGAACTTCTAAAAACTCATGTCTTATTCCTATTTCCTTTACTAACTCTTTTGCTTCTTCTATCTCCCATTTAGGAATATAGGGAGATACCACTGTAAGCGCCGCAGCTTTATCTCCTAATGCTTCCTTTGCAGCTTTGAGTAAGAATGTGCTATCCACTCCTCCTGAAAAAGCTACTACTACACTTCCTAAATTCTTTAGATAATTAATAAGATTTGAATACTTTTGATTATTCATTTATAATCCCTCCCATGGTCTTTAACACTTCATCATATATGTTTTTAATAGGCTCACTATTATCTTCCGCAAGCTTTCTGCAATCCTCATATTCTGGCTTTGCCTTTATTAATTTGCCTTTGTAATAAGCTTTTTTAACAGATACTTTTCCATAAATGGTGTCCACAGTTTGAAATTCTCTTTTTAACTTGGTTCTACTGATTTTATATTCTCTAATTCCTAAAGTAGTCGTTTCTTTAAAAATTATCTCCTTTATATCTTCTTTATTCTCTTTTCTACAGAGCACACTTAGTATAACACCTAATCTTTCCTTTTTCATAAGAATCGGAATCCTATATACATCTAAAGCCCCTTTATTAAAAAGTCGTTCTATAATATATTCATATATTTCTGGATTCATATCATCAATGTTACATTCTAAAACATAGGCTTCATCTTTATCCTCCGTATTTATATGTAATTCCTTAGTTTTTTTTTACCTAAATATACTCTTAATACATTTGGAATTTCTGTATCCCTGCCACCTACTCCATATCCTATCTTTTCAATGGTAAAATCTTTCATATCTGAAAATTCATCCACAGAAGAAGCTAAAATTGCAGCTCCTGTTGGAGTTGTTGTTTCAAAAGGTACTATTCCTGTTTTTACTGGTATTCCTTTAAGTATTTCTACTGTAGCAGGTGCTGGAACTGGAATAAGTCCATGAGCACATTTCACAAATCCTCCACCAAGTTCTACTGAAGATGCCATAACTTTGTCCACCTTTAAGTAATCTAAACATATAGCAGCTCCTACTATATCTACTATGGAATCCACAGCTCCTACCTCATGAAAATGCACTTCATAAAGCGGTTTTCCATGAACTTTTGCTTCCGCTTCAGCTACTTTTCTAAACATATTTAAGCTCATTTTTTTTACATTATCATTAAGTTCACTTGAATTTATTATTTTCTCAATATGCTCTAGATTTCTATGAACATGGTGGTTATGGCTGTGAGAATGACTATGAACATCATGGTGATTATGTGAATGATTATGATCTTGTGAGTGTTCATGAGTATATCCATCTTCATGTATATGTTCATGATGAGTTTTAGTTTGTCCATGCTCTTCATCGCAGCATGCTTCATCATTATGTTTTAAAATTACATCTACCTTTGTACCTTCAATTCCTTTTCTACTTTCTTTTCCAACCTTTATTTCAAACTCACTGTCCATCCTTAGTTTAGATAGCTCTCTTATCAAAAAGTCCTTATCTACACCAAGGTCTATCA
Organism: Clostridium sp.; assembly: GCF_047777555.1. Classification (GTDB taxonomy): domain Bacteria; phylum Bacillota; class Clostridia; order Clostridiales; family Clostridiaceae; genus Clostridium_H. The sequence continues at coordinate 11,821 of NZ_JBKEEV010000001.1, forward strand.
TAGCTCCTAAATTCATGTCCCCACTTATTCCTGCAAAACAGTCATAATAAAGTACTTTCATATTTCCCTCTCCTATTCTTTGCTATAGTTACCATTTGATATTTTATACTCTGTAAAAAACTTTTTATATCTTAATTATATATTGTGCGTATCTTATTATTTAATGTCAACATATTATATATGTAGCATTTTTTATGCCAAGAAAAAACATATTATTTATATAGTTTAATAAAAACTAAAATAAAAGTCTACTAATTTTATCTCATTATGAGAAAACTTTTTCTCATAATGAGAAGTCCAAACAATATATTCTCAATTTGATACTATATAAATAATAAATGAGGCCAGACTACATTTTTATTAAACATTGTAGTCTGACCCCTTTATTTTTAACTTAAAATTTGTGTTCTGACCCCTTTAATTGTTTATTGGCAAACCTTTCCTGGATTTAGAATATTTTTAGGGTCAAATGCTTGTTTTATGCCTTTCATTATGTTTATATAGCTTTCTCCATATTGATGGAACATATATTCTTTTTTAGCATATCCTATTCCGTGTTCTCCTGATACAAGTCCTCTTAATTCTTCTGACTTCTTGTACATGCAATCAAATACTTCCTTTAATTTCTTTTCCCATTCTTCATCACTTAAATCATCTTTACAAATATAAACGTGTAAGTTTCCATCTCCAGCGTGTCCAAAGCTTGGAATTCTAATGTTGAACTGTTTTTCTAATTCCTTAGTATATTTAATAAAGTTTGCAACTTCATTTCTTGGAACAACAACGTCACACTCATCCATATCGCTTGTTGATGCTTTAATTGCTTCAAGGAAAGCTCCTCTAGCTGACCATACAGATTCTTTTCTTTCATCTGTATCAACTATGAATACATCAAGTGCTCCTTCAGCTAAGCAAAGGTCTGCAACTGTTTCATAATCAGCTTCTACTTGTGCTGTACTATTTCCATCAAAAGTTAATAGAAGATATGCATCAGATGAATTATCTGGGAATTTCTTTCCTAAGAACTCTTCAGCACTAAGTATAACTTCTCTTTGCATGAATTCTATAGCAGTTGGAACTGCTTTTGATTTTATTATCTTAGGAACTGTTTCAATAGCAGTGTCTATATCCTTAAATGGTATAAGCAAGCTTACAGATTTTTTAGGAAGTGGTAATAATCTCAATACAGCCTTTGTTATTATTCCTAAAGTTCCTTCTGAGCCTACAATCAAATCTTTTAAGCTATAACCTGAGCTATTTTTAACAACCTTTCCACCAAGTTCAAGTATATCCCCATTTGGAAGAACTACCTCAAGACCACGTACATAATCTCTTGTAACTCCGTATTTAACAGCTCTCATACCACCTGCATTTGTACTGATATTTCCACCAATTGTAGCACTCTTTTCACCTGGATCTGGTGGGTAGAAAAGATCAAATTCCTCTACATATTTACCAATCTCCATTAAAAGAACACCTGGCTCTAAGGTTAATGTTAAATTTTCTTCGTCCAATTCTAGAATATTGTTCATTTCTGTTGTTTCTAGCATTATTCCACCATGTAAAGGAACTGATGCTCCAACAAGACCTGTACCTGAACCTCTAACTACTACAGGAATTGTATTTTCATAAGCATATTTCATTATTTTTGAAATTTCTTCTGTTTTGTGCACCCTAACTAACACTTCAGGATAATTGCTTATTCCGCCTAATTCATCATGGCTATAATCCTCACTAATTTCATCTCCATATAAAACCTTATCCTCACCAACCACTGACTTTAAAAATTCTACATCTTTGTTATCTATCTTTTTATATTGACTCATAATTAAAACCCCCCGAACCTTTTTTAGTACCTAACACTTTGTTCCTAACGCTCCTAGTCTATAATTTTAACTTACTATATTTTAAACTTTACACTTTAAACTTACCTTCCTAAGCTTAGCACAGCGAATAAACCCTCTAAACTTCTGACCTCAATTATTTTGCTGCTGCTACTTCTGATAAAGCTTCACCGTTTTTGATTTTTTCAATAAGTTTTGGAACTATTTCATAAAGGTCACCAACTATTCCATAGTGAGCAACATTGAATATAGATGCATCTGGATCATTATTTATTGCTATGATAGTTTCTGAATTATTCATACCAGCTACAAATTGTACTGAACCCTGAATTCCAAGGGTGATTATAAGTTTTGGCTTTACCGTTCTTCCACTAAGACCTATTTGTCTTTTTGCATCTATCCAACCTGCTTCAACAAGTGGTCTTGTTCCAGCAACTTGTGCTCCTAATGCATCAGCTAATTCATAAACAAGCTGCATATCTTTCTCTGATTTTACTCCTCTACCTGCTGCTACAATTACTTCTGCATCTGATATACTTACTTCTTTTTCTTTTTTTGTTATCTTAAGAACCTTTATTCCTGACTTAAACTTATCTCTTGACATCTCGCATACTGTAACCTTACCAGTAGCTTTCTCACTTCTTTCTGGAGCTGAGAAAATTTTATATCTTACAGTAGCAAATTGAGGTCTATTGTTGCTTGTTATAATTTGTGCCATTATATTACCGCCAAAAGCTGGTCTTATTTGAACTAGGTCTGTGTTCTCCTTCATATCAAGGATTGTACAATCTGCTGTAAGTCCAGTCTTAAATCTTGCTGCAACTCTTGGTGCAAGAGATCTACCTACTGTTGTAGCTCCAACTAATATTGATGAAGGCTTAACTTTGTTTATAAAATCTTCAAAAGCTGCTGTATATGGTTCGATTCTAAAATCTTTAAGCTCTTCATAATCGTATACAAATACTTCATCAACACCGTAATGCAATAATTTTTCAGCCTTGTCTTTAATGTTATGTCCAATAAATAAAGCATAAACTGGATGATTTATCTTAGCTGCAAGCTCTCTTCCTTTTCCTATAAGCTCAAGAGTTACAGGGTGAATTTCCCCCTCTACATGGTCAACATATATTGCAATTCCATTCCATAAACTCTTATCTACCTTAGGACCTTCCTCTTCTTCCACGTACTCCATTACTCCTGCAGGTCCTTTTTTTACACAAAGTCTACACATCTTACATGCTGCTGTTATTTCTAATTTACCATTGCTTTCTGTTAATGCACCAAATGGACATACTTTCACTAATTCTTCTATAACTTCTTTGTTTAATTTATCTTCATGAACCAATAACTTTCCCATTTAAATCCCCCCAACTTTTTTAGTAACCAGCTTTTTTAGATTCTATTATGCAAATTTAAGTTCTTTCAGTTTAGCAAAAAGTCTCTCAGTAAGTTCTTCTCCGTTCCCTTCCCACATTTCCTTATCAGTATTTGATTCTGGTGGAAATATTCTTTCAACTTGAGTTGCTGAACCATTTAATCCATAATTATTTTCGTTCTTATCTTCTAAGTCAGCTAAGCTAAATACCTTTATTTCTTTGTCTTTAGTCTCTAATTTTTTCTTATAGGATGGAAGTCTTGGAGTATATATATCCTTTTCAACTGTTATAAGACAAGGATATTTAATTTCCTGAATTTCTACTGTTTCCGCCATATCCATTTCAACAGTTATTGAATCATCCTTAACTTCTATAATTTTTCTTACATTAGCTACATGTGGAATTCCTAAATATTCTGCTATCTCTGGTCCAACTTGTGCTGTGTCTCCATCTGTTGTTTGTTTTCCACAGATGATAAGGTCAGGATTTCCTGTCATTTTTACCCCTTGTGATAATGTATAAGCTGTAGCTAGTACATCTGCGCCACCAAATTTTCTATCTGAAAGTAATGTTCCCTCATCTGCCCCCATCATAAATGCCTCTTTTATAATATCCATTGCTTGAGGTGGTCCCATACTTATTACATTAACTTTTCCACCCTTTTCTTCTCTAATTCTAAATGCGCTTTCTAAAGCATAAAGATCATATGGATTCATCTTAGAATCTATACCATCTCTTTTTAAAACTCCTGTAACTGGATCAACTTCAACCTTTGTTGTTCCTGGAACTTGTTTGATACAAACCAATATTTCCATGTCTTAATCCCCCATTCTATTTTATAAGTAAAGTAATTATGGTAAGTCGTCTTACCAGTATATTTTTAATAAACAGAAAATTAATTCTGCTTATTATTTTCAAACTTTATAATATAAATAAGGATGAGCTAAAGTATGTCATATGTACTGGTATAACTGCTGTGCTGTGCTTTCATAGGAACAAGTTCTATAAAAACGAAGCATGCATAATTATTTTCCCCCCACTAAACTAAGTCTTCCGAATTGGTATGACCATCTTTCCTTTGATTTTATAGTATCATAATTATCAGATTATTTCTACAATAGTTATTTTATTAACAAATCCATTCAAAGTTTTTTTTGAAATCGTTGTCATAATTCTACACCTTACGTCATGTTTTCTCAAAAAATTTTTTTTCATTTTTTTGCTTTTTCAATCACATTTTTGAAAATATAGTTATTTTTTTAACAATACTATAAAATCAAGTTAGAAAAACTATATTAGTTAGTATGTTCAACTAATAAAAATATTAAAAATTTAGTAACATCAGTTCCTACTTCTAAATTAAAAAAAAGAGCTTTTGCTTAAGCAAAAACTCTAAATTAACATTGTGACTTACTAAATTATAACTTGTCCTTTCTCTAACTCATCCTATTTCCATCTAAGCTGTTTAATTAAGTTTTCATTTATTAGCTCCATATGTTTTCTCATAGCTTCTGTAGCTTCTTCTGGATCTCCATTTTTTAGAGCCTGTAATATACTCTCATGTTGTTCATCTATAACATCTTTATGCTGATTATTTATAATATTTTTTCTTGCATCCTTTATAAAAGAATCCATAAGACTAGCAACAGCATTTAATATGCTTACTATTAAAAAATTTCTAGAAGCCTGAGCTATTTTATAATGAAATTTTACATCAATTTTTACCCTTTCATCCTCATCATCACAAGCTCTCATGGCTTGTAATAACTCTTCCATCTCTTTCAATTCCTCTTCAGTTACTTGCTTTGCTGCAAGTGCTGCAGTTTCTACTTCTATTATTTTCCTAAGATCAAATATCTCATGTACTTTGCATTCATTTAACATAAACATTATAGAAAGAGGCTCGAATAAAGTATCATGAAAAGTATTTGTTATGAAATTTCCTTCTCCTTGCTTACACTCTACTAAACCAATCATTTCTAAAGCCCTTAAAGCTTCTCTTATAGATGCTCTGCTAACACCTAACTGCTCTACTAATTCTCTTTCCGATGGAAGCTTATCTCCTCTTTTAAGAGTTCCATCCTTTATCATTGTCTTTATTTGAATCATAACCTGTTCATATACCTTTGTATTTTTTATAGGAGTAAACATATTCTTTTTCTCATCTCCATTTTTTGTGTATTAAAAATTATGCAAACATTAATTATGCAAACATTGCTATTATATAATTATTTATACTAATTAGTCAACATATATTTCATTAATTCAGCTAATCTTATATTATAATACAAAAATTAGCTAATGTACCTAACCTAAAATAAAATATTAAAATACCATTTTAATATTCTTTCTCCTAAAAACATTGCGATCATTGCTGCGCTTACTATAAATGGCCCAAAAGGTATATAGTCTTTACGACTTTTCTTTTTTAACAGTATAAGTATTCCACCTAAAGTTCCTCCTATTATTAAGGATAAAAATAAGGTTAAAATAGTAAGTTTAATGCCTAGATACAATCCGCAAAGAGTGCATATTTCAGCGTCACCCCATCCCATGCCTCCTGATAAAAGAATTATTATAGATATAAAAACTCCTCCAACCAGTGCTCCTAGTAAATAAGTCTTTACAGGGAGTTTTAAATAAATATTTATTGCTAAAAATATAAACCCAAATACTCCTCCCCATATTATAGTGTTATCATATACATCTGTAGTATCATAATCTATAATTCCTATAACAATTAAAAAACAAAATAATACAGCAAATTTTATAAATTTTATACTTAAACCATACTTTATATATACCCCAACAAATATAATTCCAGTAAACAGCTCTATTAAAGGATATCTTATAGAAATCTTATTATTACAGTATCTGCATCTTCCTTTTAATAATACATAACTTATAATTGGGATTAAGTCATAGGGCTTTATTCTGATTTTACAGTTTGTACAATGTGAAGGCGGATAAGAGATAGATTTTCCATGCGGTATTCGATATATACAAACATTTAAAAAACTACCTAGGATAAGCCCGGAAATAAAAATAACTATTCTGTCCATTTTTCACCTCGAAAATTTTATTTAAAAGGAGCTTAAGTTAGCAAGCTCCTTAGTAATTTAATCCAATTTTGGAAGTGGAACAACTTTTATAAATTGTTTAACACTATCATCATCCTTTATCATGTTGTCTACTACATTTTTAGCATAACTCAAAGCCTCTGCATCGGTGGTATTTTGAACCCCATTATAGATTATATATGTGTCCCCATTATAAGTATATAAGATAGAGCTTGCAGCATCATGATTTATACTGCTATTAATTGTTGTTCCAAAATAATCATCTAAATATTCATAGTATCTTTTTTTACCATTTTTATCTCTGCTATAAGCAGTAGGCACTCCATCTGTCATAAGAATTATATACTTTTCTTTTACTGAAGTACGCTTATCCAGCATAGCTTTTGCTGTTCTGATGCCATCTCCAATATTGGTAGCCCCTCCTATTTCAAGACTATCAACCTTATTCTTTAAGGTTAATTTTCATTTATTTTAGTAATTATTCTTCCATTCTGTGGAAGCCTTTTTTCTGCTATATCAAAGCTTGCCATAATTTTTATACGAGAAGTCAATGATGCTGATGTTTCCTTTGGCGCCCTTAAAACCTCCTGAAGCATCCCATCTATTCTATATCTTATCTTTACATAATTTTCAAAAGGCTCTATATGTATATCACTGGCTTTAGCCTTAACCGCATTTTTTTATCACAGAGTCTATAAGCTTTACAACTGGCGCATTTTTTACATCATCCATCTCTTCTACTTCCACTTTCACTTCTTATTTTACGCTGGATTTTGTCAATTCCTCTGCTGCTTTTTCAACATATTCACTGGAATAATATTTATCTATAGCTTTTTCAATATTTGTTTTAGAAGCTATATAAGGTATAACTCTCTTTCCTGTAGCTATGTAAACATCATCTATAGCAAACACATTTAAAGGATCTGACATAGCAACTTTAATTTTATTTCCTTCAAATCCAATAGCTATTAAGTTATATTTTAAAGCCAAAGATTCAGGTATAGCTCTCACAACACTTTTATCCAGCTGTATCATATCTAAATGCACTCTCTGTATTCCCAGCTGAAATTCTAGCACCTCTAATATGTCCTCTTTGCTTACTAGCTTGTCTTTAATTAATAGTTCACCAAGCTTAATTCAGTGATTCTTTGTCTTTCCAACTCTGCTTTAAGCTGTTCTTTAGTTATTTTCCTCCTTCAACTAATAAATCTCCTAATCTTTTTTTATTAACTATGTTCATATTGATTACTCCTAGTTTCATTGACATCAAGTTAAAAATATTTTTATCTATGAAATTATACACTAATTATACAATAATTTCCTTAAAATTTCCAATTAATATAAAAATTTTTTATATATATTTGATTTAATTTTATATTTTTAGCAATTTAATTTGTTTTTTAATTAAATTTTACCATTATAGTTTTATAGTTCATGAATATAAAAAAAGCAGCACTCTTTATGAGTAACCGCTTATACTTATACTTATTTATATTTATCTATTCTTCAATTTTAATTTCCTTTTTCAAAAACTTTTTCCAATCTACATATATCCTAAAAAGACTCACTACATCCTGCTCATTATATAATAATATTCTTTGCCTCTTTTCTTCAGGCATTCTATTCATATAATCAAAATCCTTCATAACCTTGCAGAATGTTTTTGATAAATTAGAACCGCTTATAAGTTCACTTTCTCTATGTATATCAAATACCTTTTCTAAATTTTAAGTCCTATATTGGATCCCATCAATTTTTCGTACTCTCTTTGGAGATCTACCTTTATAAAGTAATCATCTAGATTAAAATCTATATTGTTTTTCTTGTATAGGTATTCAATAACTGTAAAATCATTATTACCAGAAAAGGTAACTATATATCTTTTATTATATTTATCATGCATATCTTTAAAATAGTCTACAGAAAGATTTAATATTTTCAAAGCATCATTTTTATTTTCAATCATGTACTGAGTAACCTTAAGTTCATTACTCTTTTCGTCATAATAACAGCATCCAAAAACTCCTATACATATTGGCTTTTATATAGATAATGTTCTAAATCAAAAAATATGGCATCCTTATATATATCTGCCTTTCCATCAACATCTAAGTTATTTTCCTGTGAATATTCTTCTACCTTTATAGTATTTTCCCTTTTAATCAATTTACCACTTCTTTCTAGTCAAACAAATCTTATTATATTTTATATTATTTACTCAGCTTTGTCTTTTTATTATCTCACAATTTTCATGGTTTGTGAACTCCTCATAACTTACTTTATTTTAGTAACAGCTGCAGCAAATAAACTGCGTAATAATTTGCATATTACTTTATAAGAAAAAAGTTCCACTTTATTTTCTTAGATATTGACTTTTTTTATCATTGGTGCTATATTTTAATTGAGAATGATTTTCAGAATTACATAAGGGGAGACAAAATGAGCATAGTTGATTTAAGACCAGGACAAGATGGTTTTATTAAAAATATAATCGGAGATGAAAAGCTTTCAAAACGTCTGTTAGCCTTAGGATGTATTGAGGGAACTAAAGTAACTTTAAAAAATAAGGCACCTTTGGGGGATCCTATTATCATAAATGTTAGAGGCTTTGACCTAGCAATAAGAAAAAAGGATGCTGCTAACATTAAGATAAAGGAGGTCTAAAATGAGGACAATAGCATTAGTGGGAAACCCAAACGTAGGTAAAACCCACTTTGTTTAATGCTTTAACAGGATCCAATCAGTATGTTGGAAACTGGGCTGGAGTTACTGTAGAGAAGAAAGAAGGTTTTTTAAATAAATCTGTAAAAAATAGTTGATCTTCCAGGAATTTATGCTATGGATACCTATTCTAATGAAGAAAAGGTAGCAAAGAACTTTTTATTAAGTGATGAAGCAGATTTAATAGTAAACATAGTAGATGCTTCTAATTTAGATAGAAATCTATATCTTACTACTCAGTTAAAACAGTTTAATAAACCAATTATAATGATTCTTAATATGATTGACATAGCTGAAGCTAAAGGTATAAATATAGATTTTTAATAAACTTTCAAAGGAGCTTGGAGTTAAACTTATTCCTGTTTCAGCTTCAAAGGGTAAAGGCCTAGATAAAGTTAAAGATTTGCTTTTAAACATAGATGTTTCAGAGTTATCTATTGATAATGATTTTAAATATCAAAATTTTAAAAATGAAAAAGAAGTTTATTCATATATTGAAAAATTATTAAGTAAATGTATAACTCATTCTTCAAGGAATGAGATAAGTACTAAAGATAAGATAGATAATATACTTTTAAATAAATTCGCTGCTTATCCAATATTTTTAGGAATTATGTATTTAATATTTAAATTTACCTTCAGTTGGGTAGGACAGCCTTTAGCTGATCTTTTAGATCTAGGATTAAATGATTATCTAATGCCAAAACTAGATGCTTTGCTCACAAATAGCAGTCCTTGGTTTAGATCTCTTATTGTTGATGGAATAGTTGGAGGGGTTGGCTCTATTATAGTTTTTCTTCCTATAATTTTAGCACTATTCCTTGGAATATCCTTTCTTGAAGACAGTGGATATATGGCACGAGCTGCCTTTTTAATGGATAAACTTATGAGAAAAATGGGCCTTTCAGGTAAAGCCTTCATACCAATGGTAGTTGGATTTGGTTGTTCTGTACCTGCTATAATGTCAGCTAGAACTCTTGAAAGTGAAAAAGATAGAAAACTTGCTGCACTGCTTGTACCGCTTATGTCATGCAATGCAAGGCTTCCAGTTTACGCTTTATTTGCATCTATCTTTTTCCCTGGAAAAAGAAACACCAGTAGTATTTTCTCTTTATGCTCTAGGTGTAGCTATTGCATTTTTAATAGGTCTTTTATTTAAAAACACAATATTTAAAAAAGATGAGGAGCCTTTTATAATTGAGCTTCCTGAATATAAACTTCCTGAGTGGAAAAGTCTTGCTATACACACCTGGGATAAAGGTAAAGGCTTTTTAAAGAAAGCAGGAACTATTATTTTATCAATTTCAGTTGTAGTTTGGTTCTTATCTAACTTTAACTTTACTGGAATGGTAGATATTAACGAAAGCTTATTTGCATCAATTGGTAAAGGAATAGCTCCAATATTCAAGCCACTTGGCTTTGGTTCTTGGGAAACTTCAATGTCACTTCTAACTGGATTTATGGCTAAAGAAGTTGTTGTAAGTACTATGGGAGTTATTTTCGGAAATGATCTTCAAACTATACTGCTTCAACACTTTAATGTTGTATCAGCTTACGCTTTCTTAGTCTTTGTACTTTTATATACTCCTTGTATAACAACTGTAGCTACAATGAAAAAGGAATACGGAAATAAGATGATGTTCTTCTCTATAGTATATCAATTTATATTGGCTTGGATAGCTGCATTTATAGTTTATAATTTAGGTTTGTTGATTATAGGATAATCCATAGTTTTAAAAATTATGGTTTTGGTATATTAAGGAGCATTCCTGTAATGAAATAATTTAAGAGTGGATAAAAAAAGCACCTCCTGATAGAATACGGGGCAGGTTTTGCAATTTATATTCTCGTTAAAAATGTAAAAAAGAAAGCTATCATGGTGAAGGATGTAACTGCGGCAGCTGTTCTTCTCACTGTCCAGTGTATAAAGAATAATGAAATAGATGAACAAACTTTAATCTACCTTCTTTGATATTGCAAAAGAGCGCATGTAGCAAGAGCACAGGATTTTAGAGGTGTTGAGTAATTAAAAACCAGCACCATTTTATTTCAGCAAAAAAAGGTTTGATTGACAACTTTACAAACTTGGTTCAATAAGTATATGTGCGAGCATGCTAAAACCTGTCAAATTGTCTCATTAATGATTTTGCTTACTAAATTTACTAAGATTTAAAAGGATAAAATAGCTATTGTAAATCCTATGCATGTGATAATTTCTTATCTGCTTGAAGATTACTCTCCAACAAAAAATGTCCGAAGGATCAAAGGTTATAGCACAACTTGCTAAGATGGTAACTTATGCAGACCTAATATGCCTGCCAGGAATATGTGGCCAGTATTTGATGAACCTTAGAGATATGCTAATAAAATATGGTAACAACTGTAAAAGCTCTAGAATATCAAGCTGGCTTGATAGTGTTTCCCTGGAGTTTGAATGCTGTATTTTGATCTTGGGAAGGGAAAACAACGTTACTTTTGCAAACATTGTAATCTACACCATCTTTTATTCTTACAAACTAATGTTGTTAGATAAATATTGCTTTATTTCTAATAATACTAGAATTTCAAATTGCTCTTAGTGCTAAAGACGTGCTCAATATGCTTGTAGATATTGCTAAAATATCATATATGTCTAACTGAAGGCATTCAACTGGCTAAATACGAGCTTAAATTCTTTTAGACAGATACTTTTATTTGCATGTATAAACCTAGAGGATTTAATGGTTAATCTTCCTAAGCTATCCTAAATGTTTTGACCGAATTTAAATCCGTTAAATGTTGCTAATGGGGCTATGGTCTTGTATACTTTGATTTTTACTGGACAAATTGTGATATTGGTTGATGCACATCCACGCCAAATAGAAGACTTGCTGGTTTAACTCTTAACAAATATACTTTAAACACAAAGGACAAACAACTAAATACGCTAAAGCGGCTAGAGATTCAGTAAAAACTGTAGAGCATTGATATGTATAGTCCTTATATATGCTATGGTTGCTAAAAATTCAGAAAAGGCACTGCATCAATACTATACAACACGCACCAATAATTCTCTAAAGCTGAATTATTATAGATGCAAGCTCCATATAGTTCAGCTTCTTTAGTCGAGCTGTTAATAGGGACCAGAATAAGGATTACTGAATAAAGATCCAGAAAAACTATGAAGTACTTAAAAAATACTGGAAACTTCTTCTTAAGGACACTTCATCAATTAACTATACAACTTACAAATATCATAGATCTTTTAAAAAAACAATGAGAGAGATTGATATCATAAATTATTTAATTGATCTAGATCCTGAGCTTAAAGCAACGTATGAGTTATACCATGATATCAAACATTGTATGAAGCATAAAAACTTTGAACTGTTAAAGCAAACTTTATCTAATGTAAATAACCTTATTTCTGATTATATGAAAACATCTGTTAATAGCTTAAAGAAATATATAGAATACATAAAAAATTCCTTTAAATACGACTATACAAATGGTATTTTGGAAGGAATCAATAACAAAATAAAGGTTATATATTAAAGAATAGCCTTAAAGATTATAGAGGGAGTGATTACATGTTAGAAATAATAATAACAGCAGCCATTGCAGGTTTTGCAATTTATATTCTCGTTAAAAATGTAAAAAAGAAAGCCTCTGGTGAAGGATGTAACTGCGGCAGCTGTTCTTCTCACTGTCCAGTGTATAAAGATAAAGAAGGTAGATAACAAAATATCTACCTTCTTTTATTTAGTTCTATAAAATGTTCAATTATATTTTCCATAGATAACAATCCTACAACTTTTTTATCTTCTAAAATTGGTATTGCTTCAATATTATTTTCTATAATCTTTTGAGCTGCATCTACTATATCCTCATCAATGTCAGCAGTTACAACACTCTTTGTCATTATATTAGAAATAGGATAAGTATCATAGTGACCTTCTTCAATCAAAAATCTATATATATCTGCCTTAACCACAATTCCTTGTAACTTTCTATATTTATCTACAACTGGTGCACCGTTTATTTTCTTTTCATTCATTAAATCCAAAGCTTTTTTTACTGTATCCTCAGGATTTAGCATTACAACTTCGTAATGCATTATATCTCTTATTTTCATATGAAGCACCCCCTTACAATAATTATATCATCTTATATTTATCTATAAAATATTTACATGAATAATATTTTAAAACTTTTCTATAAGGAGAGTAAACTTCTAAAATGAACTACTACATCTTCTCCACTACCTCAATTCCAATGAGTTTAAGTCCATTTTTAATTACTTGACAGGTTGCTTCTACCATTTTTAGTCTTGCATTCTTAACAGCTTTATCTTCTGTAGCCATAATGTTATGAGCGTTATAAAATTTATTAAACGCTTTAGCAACGTCAATTATATATCTTGTAAGCATTGAAGGTTCTAACTTAGCTATAGCACCTAATACTGCTTCTTGTAATCGCGAAAGTTCTTTTACAAGCTCGAACTCTTCTGTGGAGTTTAAAGCTGCATAATTAATATCTCCCTCAATCTCTCCTGCACGTCTCAATATGCTCTTTCCTCTTGCATAAGTATATTGAACATATGGACCAGTTTCTCCTTCAAAGTTAAGCATTTCATCCCAACTAAATACTATATCCTTTTCTCTTCTATTTTTTAGATAAGTGAATATAACAGCACCTATTCCAACTTTTTTAGCAACCTCTTCCTTATTTTCAAGGTCTGGATTCTTTTCATTTATAATTTCTAGAGTTTTAGATACAGCTTCGTTTAGCAAGTCCTCAAGGAAAATGACTTCTCCCTTTCTTGTTGATAACTTTCTATCTGCAAACTTCACAAGACCAAAACCTACGTGCTCACAATCTTTAGCCCATTCATATCCCATTTTTTCTAGAGTTTTGAATACTTGTTTAAAGTGTAATGCTTGAGGTGAACCAACTACATATATATTTTTGTAGAAGTCATAGGTTTTTTTTCTGTATATTGCAGCAGCTAAATCACGAGTGGCATATATTGTAGCTCCATCCGCCTTTAAAATAATACATGGAGGCATATTTTCTTCTTCAAGCATTACAACCTTAGCTCCGTTGCTCTCCACAAGAAGATTTTTTTCTTCTAATTCCTTTACTACAGCATCCATTTTATCATTGTAGAAGCTCTCTCCTGCATAGGAATCAAATTTAACTCCAAGAGTTTCATATACCTTTTCAAATTCTTTTAAACTTTGTGTCTTAAACTTTTCCCAAAGAGCTACTTCTTCCTGACACCCATCTTCTAACTTTTTAAAGTACATTCTTCCTTCATCTTCAAGAGATGGATCCTTCTCCGCTTCTTCATGAAACTTAACATAAATTCTTAAAAGCTCTTTTATAGGTTCTTTTTCTAAGGCTTCTTCGTCTACCCATCTTTTATAAGCTGATATTAACTTTCCAAATTGAGTTCCCCAATCTCCAAGATGATTTATTCCAATAGAATGATATCCTTCAAAGTTTAGCATTCTATACAAAGCATTTCCTATAGCTGTACTAAATAAATGTCCTACATGAAATGGCTTAGCTATATTAGGTGAAGAATAATCTATTGTTACATTTTTTCCTTTTCCATAATCTGAAGAACCATACTTATCTTTTTCTTCTAATATTCTGTTCAGAATAGCTTCTGCAAAAACCCCCTTATCCATAAAGAAGTTTAGATATGGTCCTAAGGCTTCAACCTTTTCAAAACCTTCCTTGTTTATCTTTTCGCTTAATTCTGCGGCTATCATATTCGGAGCCTTTCTGAAAGTCTTTGCTAACTGAAAACACGGAAAAGCATAATCACCCATTTCAGGCTTTGGAGGTACTTCAATAAGTCCCTCTATAGTATCTAATTCTAAATCAACATTTTCTTTTATTCTCTCTGCAACTATTCTCTTGTAATTCAATGTTTCTTCCTCCCACTTATTTATGTATAATTTTTTTTATTTTTTAAATTTACTTCTTTTTAGTCGACGAAGCACAGCAAAGTCTTTTTATATTGATTCTAAAGGCTTTCTATAAATATCCCTCTTAAATACTTTAAGCCTTTTCTGCTCTTCTAAACTTCTCTACTGCGCTTTAGCGCCCCCACTTCTAAACTCGCACCGTAGGTGCCTCTACTTATCCACTGCCTTTCAGCTTCTTTGCCAAGTAAAACTTTCCTAAATACCAATCCTATAGCTGATGTTATGTTGTGCAAAAAAGCCCGCCTCTATTATAAAAACAGAGACGGACATATCCGCGGTACCACTCTAGTTGACTGTTAAGTCCACTTGAAACTTTAACGCAGTTAACGGCTTACCTCATTATATTACAATGAATATAACTTAGCAGCTTCTCCAAGGCTCTTTTCTCCAATTAAAGTTCTACGGGGCTTCCACCACTTCCCGCTCGCTAAAAGCTTTTAAAAGGATACTCTTCTTTTCACCGAAATTGCTTTATAAAATTGTTTTTCAAATTATATTAAATCTACAATCTTTTAAATTAACCATTCATATTTACACCATATTATATTATCATATTTTTTTATTTGTCAAGTATCTCTTTCATTTATCAGAGATTTCGCATCTAATTTCCAGTAAAGCTTTTTTCTTTATAGGAAATTAGATTTTTTCTATTTTATTGAAATTTTGGAAGGGAAAAAGGCCGTAGGCCATGTATATAGATACACCTTCCCCCTCCCCATCATAATGAAAAGCTGTATTTCCAATTTTATTATCGACTATGCAGTGTTAAAAATTGGATTAATCCAATTCATAATTATCAACATTTCTCAAATTTTCATAGGTTATTATATGAAAATTGGTGAAATACATTATTTTCAATGTCCCACCTTTTATGAATTATCTTCCATATAGTCTCAGTACAAATATTTTTGTTGGTGGTTACAATCCAGACTTCTTTTAACTCTTTCTTATCGCCTTCATGAATCTCCTCTAAAAATCTTATAAATCTTACCTTAATATCCATACCAGTCATTTCAAATCCATCATCATCCCAAGCACTAACAATAATTTTCTTTGTGCTTCCCTCATTTACTATCCATTGTTTGTTAGCCTCACGGCTTTGAAACAATCCTAATGCGTCTTTAACAATATGAAGCCTTTCATCTTTTACTCTAACAACTGCATCCATTCCAATTGCAAGGACTTCTTTAATCCATGATGCTTTGCAATACAAAGCATCTGTAACTATAACATCTGCAAAGTGATGAAATTTTTCATAAAGCTTTCTAATGAGTCTTTTACCTCCGGTAATTTCACCCTCATCTTTATCAGAACAATCTTTTTTAGGTTCTAACATTTCATAACCCAATACAGTATGGGGATCAGAACCCACAGTTGCACAAACAACTGCTCTGTGGAAGTAATGAGTTATTCCTTGTTTATCAACACGGGTAAGGCATTTTTCACAGCTCTTTTTAGTACTTTCAAATATCTCAACTCCATCAATAGCGGCAACCTTTATTCCATCTACTGTACCGTTTCTAAATACCTTATTTTTAAATATAGTTTTTATTATATGATCATGCATATCATTCAAACTGTTTATATCAAAAACTACTTAAGGAACGCCTAACGGCGTCAATATGGGGCAATCTTGTTTTCTTTGGAAATAAATTTTTAAATCTTCCTTTTTCCAACCAATGTTCGAGTCTATTAAAACTTTTAAGTCTACAGATAAATGTGAACAGAACTATAAATGAAATAGTTGAAGTTTCAATTTGAGGATTTATTCTTCCATCTTTTAACCCCTTGATTTTTTCTCCAAGATGGTATACCTTAGAGAAGTAGGTGAGCATTTGTTTTAAATAACGCTTGTTCATCTCAAAACATCCTTTCTATTGGGTTTGTAGCAAAATTCATTATAGAAAGGATGTTTTCATTTTTAAACCCTAAATTTTTTCCAGTAAAAATCGGAATTTACATATTTCAATTATTATTCATCTAAACCATTACATATCAAGGGGCTACGCCCTATTTATTTTTTAATCTGCGAAACTTCTGTTCATTTATAATTGATCTTTTATTTATCTTACATAAAAATTAGGGACGGTTCTCAAATTTTCATAGGTTATTATATGAAAATTTGAGAACCGTCCCCGATGCCAACACTAAAATCATCGAATACTTTTTTCCTTAGAGATACAGCTCTAACTCTTATATTATCTTCTTCTATATCTAATATTACATAGTGATAAATAGGTTTTGGTGTTACTATGACATCCTTTTTATCCTTATAACTATTTCTAAGCTTTTCTCCTGCTCCTCCAGTAATAATTTGCATGATCTTTTTATCATTAAAACCTATAAGACGCCTTGAATAATTATGTTCATGTCCACAAAATACTAAACTAACATTACTTTCCTCAAGAGCCTTGAGAAAAGTATTTCTATCCTCTATATAAGCATCCATACAAGTTGTTAAATGAGCTCCTGTTGGATAAATTGGTAAATGAACAAATACTATTTTAAAAGGTATTAGGTCTTTTGTAACCTTTCTGAACCATTCTAATTGCCTTCCTGTTATTCTAAAAAGTTCACCATAATGAAAGGAGTTTAAAAAAATGCATCTTACATTGTCAAAATCTTTATAATAAACAGTTTTATGATAACCTTTCAAATAATTATCAACATCTATACTAGAGTAACACTCTTCAAATGCTTCTTCTCCTTGGAAATCCTTAGGTTTATTATTCACTTCATGGTTCCCTAGTACTGGTAAAAGCCTATTTATTGGGTAGTATTGTTCTATTAACTTATGAAACTCTTTAATTTGATATTTAAAAATCCTTACATCACTGCTTCCTGCTACGCTGTCTCCAAGATGTATTATATATTCAGGCTGTGTTTTCAATTCTTTTATTTGTTTAAATATTTTATTTAATATTTTTTTATTTATTCCATCATCTTTTCCCTTAGAATCTCCAAGAATAATAATTCTTTTACTTTTCAAATTCTTTTCACCCATTTTTATTATTTATATTGTAATTTATGAATTATTCATCTTTGCTGTTACAAAAACAATGCTCTTTAGATTAGAAAATTTGAGAACCGTCCCCTATTGATTTTTATCATCCTTACCTAACTTAGGTATTGGAGTTCTAAATAGAATATGAGAAAGAGCTTTCCAATCAAAAGGAATCAATGGCCAAGTATATCTTTTGCTATTTTTAAAGGATTTAGTATTAAAAGCTATTATAAATACTACTAATATTCCAACTGCAAAACCAATATTCTTAAATAAACCTGTCAAAATTAGAATAAACAATCTAAATATTCTAATTGCCATGGCAAATTCTACACTTGCAGTTGCAAAGGTACCTATTCCAGCTAGAGCCATATATACTACGGCTTCTGGTACGAATAAACCTATCTTTACAGCGAATTCACTCAATATTAAACCTCCTATAATACCTAATGAGGTTGATAAAGCACTTGGAGTGTGTATAGATGAGACTCTAAGTAAATCTAATCCAAATTCTAAAAGTATAAATTGGATAAATAAAGGGATATTTCCCATTTCTTTCGGTCCTAAAAACTGAAGTGATTGAGGTAAAGCTTCTTTATTGTATACTAATAAAAGCCATAATGGTAACAAAAGAAATGCTGAGAACATTCCTAAAAATCTAATCCATCGTATATAAGTTCCTGTTATAGGAGTCTGGTAATAATCTTCAGCGTGTTGGGTAAAGTGAAATAAGGTAGCAGGAAGAATCATCACACTAGGGGACGTATCTACAATTATTGCTATATGTCCTTCCATAAGATGAGCTGCCACTACATCCGGTCTTTCTGTAAACCTTGCAAGTGGAAGAGGATTATACCACTTTTTCTTTATTAAAAGTTCTTCAAGGGTCTTTTCTGCCATAACTAAGGCTCCAACATCAATTTCTTTTATTCTATCCTTTATTTCTTGTACAAGTTTTTCATCTGCCAAATCTTCTATATATCCTATTACCACATCCGTTTTAGATCTCTTTCCTACGGTATTTAATTCAAATACAAGCTTGGTATCTCTAATTCTTCTTCTAATTAAAGCTGTATTGAAAATAATTGTTTCCACTAGTCCATCTCTAGATCCCCTTGTTACCTTTTCTAAATCTGGTTCTTCTGGTCCTCTCACTGGATATTCCCTAGCATCAAGTATAATTCCTTCTTCTTCACCATCTATTATAAGTCCTATAGCTCCAGCTAAAACCATTTGCTCCATCTTTTCATTTCCTTAAAAGTATCCACCTCTATATAAGCTATTTTCTCCTTCAAGAGCTTAGATATAGTATTCATTGATATTTCAAAAGGAGTTATAGCCTGCAACCTTTCAATTATCCATAGCATTATATCATCTTTTGCAAAGCCATCTAGCATAACAAAAAAAAGCCTCTCTGTCCCCTATTTTTATTTCTCTTCCTATCATATCGAAACTTTTATCTATTGGGAGACGGCTTTTAAGAAGCTTTTTATTTTCATCAAGTTTATTTGAAATGTACGTCATTTTTTCACCCCTTATCTTATGTTTTTCTCAAAGTAGAGCTTATATCTACAGGATGAGCCTCAGTTAGACATTAGGTTACTAAGTAAGAGTTTAGAGTAGAGGCAAAGTTTAGCCATAATAGCTAAACTAACCTCCTGATTTGTAATCTTTAATCCAAAAACTGTTATAAAAGCTTTTAAGGTGCTACTTCATCTGATTTTATTAAATATCTGTGGAAGAAATACTCCACTACAGCCACCAATACTGCAAGAATAATTAATGTACTAAATCTTGTATCTGAAGTTTGCACTTAATACATCAAGTACATATGCAACTACTGCTGCCATAACTCCATCTCCAATAGATGCAGTTATGTTTCCGTAACTAGGCAGTATGTAAAGATCTCCAAACAAATAATTTAATATAGTTCCTATAACTGCAAAAGTAAGAATCCATCCAATTGTGTTTCCATCCATGGCCCCTAAAGTTATCCATCCTGCTATGATAGTCAATAGTAATTTAACTAAAATTGCTGTAGTTGTTTTACTCATATAAAATACCTCCATTTATTTTAAGTTAACATACTTTTATTTTGTCATAAACCTTATAATGTTATTCAATATGTAATAATAATATACATTATTTTTCCATAGTAAGCTTTTAATTCCTAGCCCTTTATGAGTATTGCTAGAAAAAAATCAAATAATAAGTAATATATATAAAATTTAATTAAACTATATTGTAATTCATGGAATAACGTAAAACTATTTCCACTATTAATTCCAAAGATACTTAGTTATAATATACAAATGTAAAAAGTAAAAAAACTGCCTAATGTATAAAATACAGCGGAGGATTAACCTATGGGGTGAATCCAAATTTTTGGTAGGGATTCTCTCTTCCCGAACCCGTCAACTAACTTCGCAGGCATTAAGAGAGGTGTAATGAGTGAGAAAATCTATAATTTTAAGCTCTATCATATGTATCTTAGGACTGTCTTCTTACCCCCTTTTCACTAATAAAATAAAAAAAGATAACACCCATATGCTTTCTCCAGGAAATATAGTGGAAATAAATCCCATTAGTAAAGTGGATCCTACTTCAATTAGTAATTCACTAAATGATAATTCAGATGAATTAAAAAATAATACCATAACAAATAACTCTACCTCCAGTTCTATTGATAATAAAAATGAAAAAAATATTGATATACCAAACTCAAAAGAAGTGAAGATAGTAAAAAAAGGCTTCATCAAAGGATGTATCTCTTAATAAAAGCAACTCATCAAATAGAAATGCCCGAATTTCAAGAGGAGGTTCTATACCTAAGATCACAGATAAATCTAAAACTTCTAAATCCACCTCCTCAAATAAAAATACATATTCTTCAAAAATTGAAATATTAGACTGGAAAATTGCAAAAAATGTTTTTTCAATAAATACTATTGCAGAAGTAACTGATGTTTATACAAAAAAGACATTTAAAGTAAAAAGAACTATGGGGACAAATCATGCGGATAGTGAAGCCTTAACAAAAGAAGATACGGAAATAATAAAGAGTATTTGGGGTGGCTTTTCTTGGGAAAGACGTCCTGTTATTTTAAATATTAAAGGAAGAAGAATTGCAGCTTCTATGAGTGCTATGCCTCATGCTGGCATTGATTCTGCACCTGCATATAAAATTATAAATAATCGTTCTGACGGTTATGGAAGAGGTCAGAACTTAGATGTGATAAAGGGAAATGGAATGGATGGTCACTTTGATATTCATTTTCTAAACAGCACAAGACACAAAGACGGAAAAAGGATCCTCAACACCAAGCAGCAGTTTTAAAAGCAGCAAAATAATTCATATTGAAAAAGGCATAAACCTCAAACGAAGTTTATGCCTTTTATGGTACAATATATTAACTTATTAATTTACAGCAGCTACTTCATCCTTTGATGGTTGAATTGGCTGACGAAAATTTAATATTGCCTTTGTTGGACATTTCTTTTCACATAGACCACAGTTTACACATTTGCTGTAGTCTATTACAGAAAGATTGTCTACCATTGTGATAGCTTCTTTTGGACATGCTTTTACGCATAAAGTACATGCAATACATCCAACTGAACAAGAATTCTTAACATCTAATCCCTTATCCTTTGAGTTACATGTTACGAATACTTTTTGTTTTTGAGGAACTAATTCTATAATGCCCTTTGGACACGCTGTTACACAAGCTCCACAAGCAACACAGTTATCTTTGTTAACTTTAGCAACTCCATCAACTATATCAATAGCATCGAATTGACAAGCCTTAACACAGCTTCCATATCCTAAACATCCATATGAACAAGATTTTGCTCCTGATCCTGGAACGTTCATTGCTTGTTGACAATCTTCTAATCCATAATATTTATAGCTATCCTTAGCTTTTTCACAAGTACCTTGACATTTAACATAAGCCATTTTTGGCTCAGAAGCTTCTACTTTAATTCCCATTACTTCACCGATTTTAGCTGCTACTGGTGCTCCACCTATTGGACAGCAGTTTGGTGCAGCATTTTCCACTTGCTACAGCCTCAGCATAAGCATCACATCCAGCAAATCCACAACCACCACAGTTTGCACCTGGAAGACATTCTCTAATTAAAGGAACTCTCTCATCAACTGGTACTGCGAATTTTTTAGATGCAAATCCTAAAAGCGCTCCGAATAAAAGTCCAAGACCACCTATGCTAAGTACAGGATATAAAATCTCAGTCATTTAAATTCCCTCCTTATACTAAGCCTGAGAAGCCAAGGAATGCTATAGACATTAATCCCGCAGTGATTAATGAAGCTGGCAAACCTTTGATTGCCTCTGGCATTTTATCGTTTGCTTCCATTCTTTCCCTAAGTCCTGCAAGTATAATAATTGAAAGCATCCATCCAAGACCTGAAGCAACACCAGATATTAAAGCTTGGAATAAGTTATAATTTTCATTCATATTAATAATAACTACACCAAGTATAGCACAGTTAGTTGTAATAAGCGGTAAGTATATTCCTAATGCTTTATAAAGATCTGGCATTGTCTTCTTAAGAAACATTTCAATAAATTGAACTAGGGCTGCAATAACTAGTATGAAAGCTATTGTATACATATACTCAAGATTAAGTGGTTTTAATATAAAATTATATACTACATATGATATAAGTGACGCTACACCCATAACGAAAGTAACAGCTGCACCCATTCCTTTAGCAGTTTCTATTTTCTTAGAAACTCCAAGAAAGGCACAAATGCCGAGGAACTTAGACAATACCATGTTGTTTACCAACAAGGAACCAATTATTAATGTAAATATTCCCACTATTCATTCACCCTTCTTTCTATTCTATTTTGCCTTTTTCTTACTAATTTTTCTTTGATTTAATAAAGCCATCATTATTCCAAGAGTAATAAAAGCTCCTGGTGCAAGAACAAATACTAGAGCTGGATCAACAGCTTCTGGCATGATCTGAATACCAAACGCTTTACCAGTTCCTAGCAATTCTCTTACCATACCAATAATAGTTAAAGAAAGAGTAAATCCTATTCCTATTCCAAGACCATCAAAAATAGCAGGTATCGGTTTATTTTTTGAAGCATATGCCTCTGCACGTCCTAAGATAACACAGTTAACAACTATAAGTGGTATAAATATACCTAATGACTTATTTAATGTTGGTACATAAGCTTGTAACAAGAATTGAAGTAAGGTAACGAAACCTGCGATAACAACTATAAAACCTGGAATACGAATTTTATCTGGAATAACATTTCTTAGTATAGATATAACGAAGTTAGCTCCCATTAAAACTACTGTTGATGCAAGCCCCATTCCTATACCGTTTATAGCACTTGAGGTTACAGCTAGTGTAGGGCACATTGCAAGAACCTGTACAAATATTGTATTTTCTGTAAATATACCGTTTTTTAATCTTTCAATTAAAACCCCCATTAATTTTGACCTCCTTTCAATTCTTTATTGTAGAAGTCTATTGCGTCATTAACTCCCTTTGTAACAGCATTAGATGTAATAGTCGCTCCTGTTATTGCTTTTATTTGATTATCTCCTGATGGCTCTGTTTTTACTACTTCTAAAGGTTGTTCTATTGGTTTTCCTTTATATTGTCCAGAGAATTCTTCGTTTTGTGCATTAGCTCCAAGACCTGGAGTTTCGCTGTGAGAAAGAATTTTTATTCCTTCTATCTTACCTTCATTGGAAATACCAACCATCATATCAATAAGGCCACCATATCCTTTAGGTGAAACCTTTATAGCATATCCTGCAATGTCGCTTCCTTTTGTACCTTCATTAACTTCTGTAATTATGCTTCCATCTGGTAATGTTACTTCTTTTAAATTAAATGCCTCTGCAGAAGGCAAAACTTCCTTCATAGCCGCATCATTTTCCATTTTCTGTTGTTTAGCAATAGGCTCTAATGTAACTTTATGAGCAAATCCTAAAATAAGTCCTGCTATGGCAGTAATCATTAAAAGCCTTAATCCTAAAATCAATATTTCTTTGTTTCCAGTTTGGTTTTCCATCTATTTCGCCTCCCCAGTTCCAAATACTCTTGGCTTAAACTTTCTGTCTATTAGAGGAACTAATAAGTTCATAATAAGAATTGAGTAAGAAACTCCTTCTGGATATCCACCAAATTGACGAATAACTGATGTTAAAATACCACATCCTAAAGCAAATACTATTTGTCCTCTTGTTGTCATCGGAGAAGTTGTATAATCTGTTGCCATGAAGATTGCACCAAGCATTAATCCTCCAGCCATGATTTCATATAATCCACCAAGCGGACTTCTTCCCATTATCATTCCAAGTACAAATACTGTTCCAATATAAACTACTGGTATATGCCAAGTTATAACTCTTCTATATAAAAGATAAGCAAATCCTATTAGTAATGCTAGAGCTGAAGTTTCTCCTATACATCCTCCAATTTGACCAATGAAAGCTTGACCAATACTTGGAAGTGTTGCTCCTGTTGCTTCTGCTCCTTTTAATATAGCAAGAGGTGTTGCTCCTGTAACTCCATCTACTGGATTTGTCCATGTTGTCATAGCAACTGGATAAGATGCAAGTAAGAAAGCTCTTCCTGCAAGTGCAGGGTTAACTATATTTTGTCCAATTCCTCCAAATAGTGCTTTAACAACTATCATTGTAAATACTGATCCTACAACAATCATCCATAATGGTAATGTTGGTGGAACGTTAAATGCAAGTAGCATACCTGTTACAACTGCACTTAAATCCTTTGTTGTATTTGGTGATTTAGTAACTTTACACCATACAAATTCTGAAGCTACACAAGCTATAACTGCTGTAAGAACTACTAAAAATGCACTAAGCTTAAAGTAATAAATTCCGGCTATTGTAGCTGGTAATAATGCAATAATAACATCTCTCATAATCGACTGAACTGAGTTGTTGTCACGAATATGAGGAGATGAAGATACTGTATACATTGTTTCAGCCATATTATTCACTCCTATTCACTTTATTTATTTTTTTCTTTTATTTGCAAGTACTGTTCTCTTTGAAGTACGGATTGATTGGATCAAATGACGTTTTGCTGGACATACAAATGTACATGATCCACATTCAATACAGTCTAATCCATGTTCTTCTTCAAAAGCATCGTACTCTTTTCTTCTTCCAAGTGAATCAAGTGTTGATGGTATTAAGAACATTGGGCATGCCTGAACACATTTTCCACATCTGATACAGCTTGATTCTTCTGGTAAAACTGCTTGCTTTTCTGTTAAACAAAGTATTCCTGATGATCCTTTTGTAGTTGGTATATCTAAAGTAGATACAGCCATACCCATCATTGGTCCACCTGAAATTATCTTAACTGGATCTTCTTTGAATCCACCACAAGCTTCTACTAGTTCTCTATAAGACATACCTAACCTTATTCTTAGGTTCTTAGGCTCTTTAACAGCTTCCCCTGTTACAGTAACAACTCTTGATATAGTAGGTCTTCCATTAACAACAGCATTATATACTTCTCTTACTGTGTTAACGTTTTGAACTATGCATCCTGCATCTGCTGGAAGTTTTCCTGAAGGAACTTCTCTCTTAGTTATAGCATAGATTAATTGTTTCTCTGCACCTTGAGGATACTTAGTTTTTAACGCTTTAACCTCTATATTT
Source organism: Clostridium sp. (assembly GCF_047777555.1). Taxonomy (GTDB): domain Bacteria; phylum Bacillota; class Clostridia; order Clostridiales; family Clostridiaceae; genus Clostridium_H. The sequence goes on from NZ_JBKEEV010000001.1 coordinate 37,513, forward strand.
GGAATATCTTTTGTAGCTTCTCTCATAGCTTCGATAGCATTTTTCTTGTTATCCTCTATTCCAATATAACCTTTTGCTTGTGGGAACATGTGAAGTATTATTTTTAGTCCTTCAACTATCATGTTTGTCTCTTCAAGCATTAATCTGTGGTCACAAGTTAAATAAGGCTCACACTCTGCTCCATTTAATATTATTGTATCAATTTTCTTGTCTGGTGGTGGAGAAAGCTTTACATTTGTTGGGAAAGTAGCTCCTCCCATACCAACTACTCCAGCTTCCTTAATAAGCTCTACTATTTCTTCTTTTGTCATTTCTTTGTAGTTTTTTGGCTTTGGCATGTCTATTTCTTCATAAAGGCCATCATTTTCTACTATTACAGCAAGTGATTTTGTTCCTCCTGCTGTAAGTACAGGTTTAACATCTTTAACTGTACCTGACACGCTGCTATGAATATTTGCAGATATAAAACCACTAGCTTGACCTATTTTTTGTCCTACTAGTACTCTGTCGCCCTTTTTTACCAAACATTCTGCTGGTGCTCCTATATGTTGAGACATAGGAAACACTAAAAGTTCTTTTGGCTCTAAGTCTTCTATGGGCTTATTTTCAGTAAGATACTTACCATGAGGTGGGTGCACACCCCTTCTGAAAGTTAAAAGTTCCATATTAATCCTCCCTTTGCCTAAAAGTACATGCTAAATTTTCAGCAATGTATAAATTTGTATATGAATTTATTTATTTTTTAAAATTTAAATTTATAAAATTTAAATTTTTATAATACACCAACATTTATTTTAATAATTTTAATAAAAATTAAAATTTCTAGCTATTTATCAGATATACCTGTTATTAATTTATCAATCTACACCATAATTATAGTACATTACATCATATGTTGTACTGATACGCTTTATTTCAATTTTAAACTCACATAATTCTACAATTATCGCTTATTGAAATGGATTTAAAATAAACAGAAATAGCGCAATTATCTGATAAATCTATGAAGTCAATGTATACAATTACATAAAAATTATGTCGCAACCTATAACGACACATATATAATACCATAATATATATACTTGTGCTACATCAATTAATAATTTAATTAATAATTTTGACATTTTTTTTGAAACTTTTTTATTTATAATAAAATATAAATAAACTAATTAATGATTAATATAAGTTTATATATACCATATAAAAAAGTTTTACTGAATGCTTTTTTATATATTTTACATAATATAATACCATATTAATCTCATTATTTTAAAATTGCCACAAAATTAAAATAAATCAAACTTATTTATTCCATATACATTATAATCTTAATTTAATACTCTTATAATTATACAAGCTTATTAATGAAAATCAAGGGACAGTTCTCAAATTTTCATACGCAAAATTTGAGAACTGTCCCTAATATCCCTTCTATTAAACTCCATAAAGTCAATAATAACTTACATAATAATTTGCATAAAAACAAATGTCTTTTATATAAATTTGAACTTTGAACCTTATTCATCATTAAATTTCATGGATGTATCAATTCCAAGCATTATCTATAAATACTTTCAAATTTTGTATTAAACCTTTCATTTTACGAGTATAGACTCAAAATATCTTTAAACTTAAAAAAATGCTATTTGTAGCCTATATTTATTTATGCTACTATTAAGGCAAAATAGAAGGATTAATAAAAATGAAAATGTTAATTTAAGTATAATTTTAAAAGGAGAATTTTTATGAATAAGTTATGCAAGGAAATAGGATTATCAACTGCAGGATGCCTATTATATTCAGCTTATGTTTCCATATTTTTAGTGCCTAATAAAATAGGTGCAGGTGGTATAACAGGAATTTCCCTTGGATTAAATGAACTATTAAATCTACCTATAGGTTTTACAACGCTTCTCCTCAATGTCCCCCTCTTTATATTCGGTTATAATTTATTAGGTAAGAACTTTGCCTTTAAAAGCGGGATCATAGTTATAAGTTCTTCTTTTCTAATAGACTTTGCAAATTCACACCTTGGTTTTGATCCCATTGGTGATACTTTAACTGCCACCATCTTTGCTGGCGTTATCTCTGGCATTGCAATGGCACTACTATTTATGGCTGGCGCTTCAACTGGTGGCCTTGATATATCTGGTAAAATTATTAAAAATAAATTTCCTAACTTTCAACTTCCTAAAATTTTATTAATGCAAGATATTATAGTATATGTATTTATTGCTTTAACACTTGGAACTCGTTCTGTAATGTATGCTATAATAATGAGTTTCATTAGATCAAAGACTATGGATGCAGTTCAAGAAGGAATAGCTTCTTCAAGACAGTGTATTATAATCTGTGAAAATCCTAATGCGATTATAGATGCTATTACCAAAGAACTTGGACGAGGTGTAACACTTTTAAATGCACAAGGCTGTTATTCTCATACTGACAAAAAGTTTATATATGTAGTTATTCAGAAAATACAGTTAAACACTTTAAAACACATAGTAAATACCATAGATCCAAACGCTTTTGTAACTGTATCTTCTGTAAATGATATTCAAGGAAACTTTAAACAAAAATCCTTATCAATAAATTAGGGACGGTTCTCAAATTTTATAAATTTCTTTCATATCTACGAGTCCGTGGTTATGTAATCTACTATAGTAAGAATTTGCAATTCTTATTTGACAAACTCTGATAGAGCCTCAAAAGTTTTCATTATCCAAATAAGTAAGGTTATGAAAACTCAGCTGTATTAGAGTTGATTTTTTACCTATCAAAAATAAACGATTTAATTACAGCAAAACACTCTCTTACATAGTAATTAGGAATTAATATTGGATGAAGTTCTGATGGCACTGAATAGATATTCTTGAATCCTGCTCGTTTAGCTAAAAATCTAGCCCTAAACATATGAAAATTTGTTGTAACAATAGCTATTTTTATTTCTTTTCTATTATCTATTTTATCTAAAACTTCCTTTGAATACCTGAAATTCTGTGAAGTATTCGTAGATTTTTCTTCTTTTATAATTTGATTTTTACTTATTCCACAGCTCAGTAAAAATCTTCCCATAGCTTCAGCCTCTGTTATGTCTTCTCCCATTCCTTGCCCACCTGATACAATTATTTTGGTTTTGGGATACTTCTCTAGATACTCCATACTTTTATCCATTCTCTGACTTAAAGTAAGAGACATTTTCTCTCCATGTAGTCCAGCCCCTAATATAAGAAGGTAGTCACACTCTTCCATTTGTTCATTAATGCTAAAATAAATGATAAGTGACTCTATGATAATAAACAAAATAAACCCTATTATAAAACAAATTAACATAAGCATTCTAAATTTTTTATTTATGTATAATTTGTTGCTTTTTTCAAATTCTTTAACCACACCAATTCCTATGAAAACAGCACCTAACATAATCCAAAATTGAGAAAAACTTATTTTCCAAGCAAAACAACTTAAAAGTATATAATACAGTATGCTTAACATACCTAATATAAAAAATTTATTTTTAATTGTTATAATATCGATCACAAGAATCATCCTTTTTTAAATTTTAGTGATTAATTTATATTTTTTTGTCAATAATCTTAATAAAAAATAATGAAGGAAGTGTTTAAATTGCCAAGAACACCTAGAATTAAAAGCCATACTGCTATTTATCACATTATGGCTAGAAGTATAAGCGAAGTTAGATTATTTAGAAGTAATGATGACAAAAATAAATTTTTATCATATCTAAAAAAATATAAAGATATGTTTTCTTTTTATGTTTATAGTTTTTGTCTTATGGATAATCATGTTCATTTACTAATTGACTCAAATGGAGCAGATGTAAGTAAATTTATGCATAATATTAATCAATGCTATGCCCAATATTATAATAGAAAATACAACAGGACAGGACACGTTTTTGGAGATCGGTTTAAAAGCAAAATTGCGGATACTGATTTATCTGTGATGCTTATATCCGCTTATATTCATAACAATCCTAAAGATATTAAAGGATTTAAACAACATGTAGAGAACTACAAATATTCTAGTTTAGGAATCTATCTTGGAAAATGGCAGGATGCTTTCAACATTATAGATAAAAATTTTATCTTACAATACTTTAATCCAGATCCTGTATTAGCAATAGTTCGTTATTTTGAATTTGTTAAGTCGAGAACTGAAACTAGTATAGATGATACTACTATTGATGATCTTGAATTGGTAAACACTTATACTACTTATAAGTCTTATTCAAAACCTCTTATTAGGGACATCAACCCTGAGCAGATTATAGAATTTGTATCTAGTTCTTATAACTTTAATAAGTTTGACATAAATATAAAATACAATCATTCAGCATCAGAATTTAGATCTATTTGTATTTTTTTAATGAGAAATTTATGTAATTTATATTATTCTCAAATATGTGATATAATAGGCAACATCACATTGTCCTCTGTATCTTACCTGTGTAATAAGGGATATAATATTGTACATAATACTTTAAAGTACCATAATATAATTAATAAATTTTTAGAAAAATACCAAGTTTGTTTTTAAACTATTATAAATTAACAAAAATGAATTTAATATGTTTTTTAAAAAATAAATATTTAAATCCAAATTTTCTAAAATTTTATTAGACAAGCTATAAAAAATCCACTATATTATTTTATCTATTTTTATTATATTTTTGATTTATTTTTTCCCACTTGAAATACTTTCTTTAGAATATTACTAAATAATCCTATCCAATTTTTAAGCACCTTTATAAAATTTTGTGAACCGTCCCACTATATTTCAACTTGATTAGTATAAAAGCCTTAAATCTGGAACCTTTATTGAATCATTTGGTTTACCTTTTTCTATCTTATTTATTACTAACTTTATATCATTATAATTTTTCTTTATAACATTTTTAGTATATTCATCTGTATTAGATGTAATCCCATCAGCAGCTTTTTTTAAATTATAATAAGCTCTGTGTAAGTCATTTGTATAAATAGCATAATAGCATCCAGCATTATTCAAGGTTAGAATATCATTTTCATTAAGCTTAAAGGCAGTTCTTACTTCCTTTATTCCCTCATCGTGTTTTCCATTAGTTAAATATACAACCCCTAAAGTTCTATGATATTTTATAATGTTATCCTTAAGCTTTATACATTCCTTTAAAGTCTTTATAGCATCTTCGTCTCTTCCTTCATTAAAATATAATAACGCAATATTGTATTTTATCTCTGGTTCCATAGGATTTATATAATTTGCCATCTTATAATAAATAATCTAAAGCTTTATCTAAATTTTTCTCTATGTCCCAATAAAACTTACCTACACTTTCTAAAATATTATAATTATATAATTCTTTTTCCATGGCAGTTATAAAATATGGTTTTCCTGAAGATGCCTTATTCATATTCTTGAGGATTTGCGGCATTAAAAATGCATAATTATCTGGATAGTCTTTATTTTGTTCAATGGATTTTTTGCAATATTCCATAGCTTTTTCTAAATCATGTCTTCTTAAATAGAACCATGCTGCGGTATGAAGTACTCCATAGTCATCTTTATTATTTTGTATAACTTCATTAATTAGCTTGTCTACTTCTTTACTTTTATTCATGTTTTGAAGAATTGATGCTTCAATTAGCTTAATTTCGATATTTCCTGCATCTTTTCCTTTTAATTGCTCTATAATTTGAACTCCTTCTTTAGATTTATCTTCCTTTAGTGAATAAATCTTAGCAAGCCACATTTTATATGCGAGCTCATTTGAATTGTTTTTTTCAAGCTCCTTTATGTAACTAATTATTTTATCAGAATTATACAATGACTCCTGGGCTAAAACATCGTATATTTTATATTCATCCTTATCAATATCCCAAGCTTCTTTAAGCTTTGCAAAAGCTCCTTTAATATCCCCCAATATCATAAGCATTCTAGAATATTCTGCTAAATCATAAGCTGACTTCTTGTCTACATCATAAAGTTGTACTATTTGCTTAGCTTTGTCCAATTCTTTATTAACCATATATATAGCCATCATGCTTTTTATCAGACTTTTATTTTTAGAGTTAGCCTTTAAAGCATTTTCTCCATCTTGTAAAGCTTGAGAACTGTCCCCATTAATAAATTCATAAAAAACTATTTTATTTACTATTTCATCATCTTGGATACCTATATCTTTTGCTAGTTGAATGTATTTTTTACTATTTTTAACATCTCCTTTTAAAAAATATACTCTTGCCATATCTATATTTTTTAATGCTAATAATCTATTATCTTTAATTTTGTTAATGTCTATGTTATTATATTCTTCAAAAGCTTTTTCGTATTCTCCTAGATATATATACTCCTCAGCTTTACGATCTGCAGAAGCACTCTCTTTTTCCAACTTATTGTTTTTAGATACTATGAAAAATATAATTATTGTGATTGTGAAAACCATTACTAACGTAGTTCCAATAAACATAATACTTTTTTTATTAAAAATCCCTTTATTAAGTTTCATACAATTCTCTCCTTGTGGTATTTAGTCAATATTTTATCAAATATCTTATAAAAAATCTATAAAACTCCATTAATAATTAATTTCTTCAAATCTAGTTAACTTATATTAAGGGTTTGTATATTTCTTAACTTTTCCTTTACAAATTACGTATTGATTTAAAAAATAGACATTATTTTTAAAACAATATAAAATATCGCTTAGTTAGGAGGTTTTATTTATGAAAAAAAAATATAAAAAATCATCCCAAGAACAATACAGAAAAATACCTCTCATTCTTTATATTATAGCTTTGGGTATGTTAGGGACGGTTCTCAAATTAACCCTATTTTCTTCTGCCGATAATTCAAATAAAAACACAGTCACAAAAATAGTCTCTAAGGATACTAGAAATAATAACTCTTCAGATAATATTCAATCCAAAGTTAGCAATACTGAAGATAAAATTTCAAATTCTAAAGAACCGTCCCAGATTGATCACCAGATTGATCAACTTGGCCAACCCCATAAGGATGATTCAGTTGAGGTTATTTTAACTGCTGTTGGAGATTGCACACTTGGTCGTGATGACAAATTTTCTTTTGAAGGTTCTCTTCCTTATGTTTTGAAGAAAAATAATTATGATTATTCTTATATATTTAAAAATGTATCTCATATTTTTAAGGATGATGATATAACCATAGCTAATTTAGAAGGTACTTTTACTAACTCGAATTCTAAAGCTGAAAAACAGTTTACATTTAAAGCTCCTCCTGAATATGCAAAGATTTTAACTGCTGGAAGTATAGAAGGGGTTAATCTCTCTAATAATCACATTAGAGACTATCTTGATGAGGGGTTTAAAGATACAATAGCTGCATTGGAATCAGAAGGTATTAATTACTTTGGGGAAGGTAATGTTTGGATTAAAGAAATTAAAGGAATTAAATTTGGATTTTTAGGTTATAAGGGCTTCTATGATAGCAAGGAATTACTTGAAAAAGTTAAAAATGATATAAAAACATTGAAAGCTCAAAATTGTGTAGTAGTAATTAATTTCCATTGGGGAGAGGAAAGCCATTATGAACACAATTCTGTTCAAAGACGTATTGCTCACCACGCCATCGATAATGGAGCTGATTTAATAATTGGTCATCATCCTCATGTTATTCAAGGAATAGAACAGTATAAAAATAAATTAATATTCTATAGCTTAGGCAATTTTGCTTTCGGAGGAAATAAAAATCCAAAGGATAAAAACACTATAATACCTCAAATAAAGTTTAAATTTAGAAATAACTTACTAGAATCTTATGATCTAAAAGTGATTCCAGCTAAAATTTCATCTGTCGATTATATAAATGACTATTGTCCTACCCCTGCAAAAGGTGATAGTAAAACTTCTATTCTAAAAAATTTAAATAAACTTTCTCCTAATTTAGGTTTTGAGGTTAGTGAAAACTTTCATAGTCTTAACTTAAAATAAAGAACCAAATTTAGTTTTCTTATTCATCTGCTTTTTAATTTATTCAAAAAACTTAATGTCATATATTTTTAAAAAAAGCCAAATTTCTCCTGTGTTTTCTTGAGAACCTATGGCTTTTTTGTTTTTTAACATTAAAATACCATGAAAAATATGATTTTAAAAAGAAATTCAATTTTCAGTAAAATATTTCCATTTTCTTTTATGCGTGATAAAATTTTATTAATGGTCATTAGTATAATTTTTATATACTGGTACATAATTGTTTAATAGGATGGAGGTGCTGCCAAATTAATATTGCAACATTTTTAGGGATTGTTTTTTCAAAAGCTGTTATGAATCTTTCTCAAATATTATATAAAGGTGGAACAAATTTTCCTGGAAAAGTAGCTTTAAAATTTGATAAAGATATCTTGGGAAAGATATCTAAGAATTTTAAGGTTATTTTAGTTACTGGAACAAACGGAAAAACTACTACTACAAATATGATTTACTCTATTATAAAAAATAGTGGTCAAGACGCTATAACTAACGAAACCGGCGCAAATATGTACACAGGCATAATATCATGTTTTTTAAAAAATTATAGATTTACCAATAAAAATAAGCATAGATACGCAGTTATAGAGGTTGATGAAGCTAATGTTAAATATGTTACAGATTATATTCAACCAGAAATAATAATAATTACTAATCTTTTTAGAGATCAATTAGATAGGTATGGTGAAGTTTATAATACTTTAGACAAAATTTTAAATGGAATTAGAAAATGTCCCGATTCTATCTTAGTACTAAATGGAGATGAATCCTTACTTGGTGCTTTAAATTTACCTAATAAAATTTTATATTACGGCTTTAATACACCTGTCAATGAATATAATAAACTTTCTATAAATGCAGATGCTAAGTTTTGCAAAATATGCAAACATCCTTATGAATACAATTTTATAACTTATAATCATCTTGGTGACTTTTATTGTCCTAATTGTGGATATAAAAGACCTAAGTTGACTTACAGCGTTGACAAAATCATAGATTTATCTCCAGATAAATCTATAGTTGAAATTAATAATAAACAATACTATATAAATCAATGTGGCACTTATAACATTTACAATGCCTTATGTGCTTTTTCATCATCAAAGCTTCTCGGAATAGATGATTCCATTATTTATGAAAGTTTAAAAACACTAAACAGCAGCTTTGGACGTCAAGAAGTTATAAAAATACACAATAAAAATGTAAAAATAATACTTGTAAAAAATCCTGCTGGATTTGATGAAGCTTTGAATTCAATAAATTTAGACAAAGGAAATAAAGGCCTTGCCCTTCTTTTAAATGATAACTTTGCAGACGGAAGAGATGTATCCTGGATCTGGGATGTAGGTTTTGAAAACTTAGACAGTGATACAGTTAGTAACGTTATGGTATCCGGAATACGATTATACGATATGGGCATTCGACTAAAAGTAGCCGGTTTTAGTGAGGATTTATTTCGTATATGTGATGATTATGATACTCTGTTAGACAATATAAAAAAATGTAAAGAACCAATTATATATCTTTTAGCTACATATACAGCTATGACTAGTTTTAGAAAATTTTTAAACAGTAAAGGATATATAAAAAAGCTTTGGTGAACTTTATTATAATTTGAGCTTGATTGACGCGGAGGTGATCTTATGGAGCTTAACATATGCCATATGTACCCTGATTTGCTTAACGTATATGGTGATATAGGAAATATATTGATCTTAAAATATAGAGCTGAAAATCGAGGCATTAAAACCAATGTATTTAATATTTCTATAAATGATAGGTTTGATCCTAAAAAATATGATATAGTATTTTTTGGTGGTGGCCAGGATTATGAGCAATCTATAGTATCTTCAGATTTAAAGAAAACCAAGGGTAAAGATATAATTGACTACATAGAAAATAACAAGGTGTTTTTATCTATATGTGGTGGATATCAATTACTTGGTAAATACTACGTAACCCCTTATGGTGAAAAAATCGAGGGTCTTAATGCTCTGGATATATATACAACTCCTGGAGAAAAAAGATTTATTGGAAATACAGTAATTTATAACAAAGATTTTAATGAAACTTACGTTGGATTTGAAAATCATTCTGGAAAAACATATATAGGCTCTCTAAAGCCTCTTGGTAAAGTTTTAGCTGGATACGGCAACAATGGTGAAGATGGTTATGAAGGTTGTATATACAAGAATACATTTTGTACCTACTTTCATGGATCATTGCTTTCAAAAAATCCTGAACTTGCTGATAGGTTGCTTTCCCTAGCTTTAGAACATAAATATGGTAAATTTGTGCTTCCTCCCCTAGACGATACCTATGAATTAAAAGCAAAAGAATTTATAATAAAGCGTGAGATAGCTCAATAAACTCATCAGTTAAAGTTAAGCAAACTGGGGACGGTTCTCAAATTTTTAGTATAAAAATTTGAGAACCGTCCCCAATCTTTCTTTATACCTCAAACTTTATTTCATTATTTTCTGATTTTATCTTTATAGTTGATCCACTATAAACCTCACCTTTAATTATCATTTTAGCTATATTTGTTTCTAAAATTTTCGAAATATATCTCTTTAGTGGACGTGCTCCATATATTGGATCATATCCTTCCTTAGCTATGATTTTCTTTGCTTCCTTAGAAATTTCAAGAGAAATGTTCTTTTCTTTTAACCTATCTTTTATATCTTCCATAAATATATCTATTATCTTCTCTATTTCTTCTTCCATAAGAGGTTTAAACATTATAATATCATCTAATCTATTTAAAAATTCTGGTTTAAATCTCCTTTTCATTGCACTCATTACTTTTTCTCTTATCTCTTCATCAATACCTTGAGAGTTTTTATTTTCTAATAAATACTCACTTCCTATATTAGAGGTCATAATAATTATGCAATTTTTAAAATCTATTGTTTTTCCTTTATTGTCTGTTAGTCTGCCATCATCAAGTATTTGAAGAAAAATATTAAATACATCATCATGGGCTTTTTCAATTTCATCAAATAAAACTACACTATATGGATTTCTTCGCACAGCCTCAGTTAACTGTCCGCCTTCCTCATATCCAACATATCCTGGAGGCGCTCCTATAAGCCTAGAAACAGCATGTTTTTCCATATACTCCGACATATCTATTCTTATTATGTTTTCTTCGCTGTCAAATAAAGTTCTTGCTAATGTCTTTGCAAGTTCAGTTTTTCCAACTCCTGTTGGTCCTAAAAATATAAAGGAACCTATTGGTCTATTTATATCTTTTAATCCTGCTCTCGCCCTTAATACTGCATTAGCAGTAGAAGTAACAGCTTCTTCCTGTCCTATTACCCTTTTATGAAGCTCATCTTCTAATCTTAAAAGCTTTTCTCTTTCTCCCTCTAAAAGTCTTGACACTGGTATTCTAGTCCACTTAGATATTATTTCACATATTTCATTTTCAGTAATCTCTTCTTTTAAAAGTGCGTTTTCTCCACTTTCTTTTAAAATTTCTTCCTTTTCCTTAATATTTCTTTCTAAATCAGGAATCACACCATACTTTAATTCTGCAACTTTATTTAAGTCATATTCTCTTTCAGCCTTTTCAAGCTCTCCCCTTGCCTCATCTAATTTGCTTTTTAAATCTCTTATAGAAGAAATATTTTCTTTCTCCTTTTCATATTTAGCAGTCATCTCTTTATCTTTTTCTTTCAAATCACTGAGCTCTTTTTCAAGAAATTTAAGTCTTTCTTGAGATGCCTTATCTTTTTCTTTAGACAAAGCTTCCTTCTCTATTTCTAACTGAAAAACTCTTCGTCTTACCTCATCCAATTCTGTTGGAAGACTATCAATTTCTGTTCTTACCATAGCTCCAGCTTCATCTATTAAGTCTATAGCTTTATCTGGCAAAAATCTGTCTGTAATATACCTATGAGACAACTTAGCTGCAGCAACTATAGCAGAATCATGTATTCTAATTCCGTGATGTATTTCGAATCTTTCCTTTAACCCCCTAAGAATTGAAATACTATCTTCAACCGTAGGCTCTTCCACGGTAACCGGTTGAAATCTTCTTTCTAAAGCTTTATCCTTCTCTATATATTTTCTATATTCATCAAAAGTTGTAGCTCCTATGCAGTGAAGTTCTCCTCTAGCAAGCATTGGTTTTATTAGGTTTCCAGCATCCATAGCTCCTTCTGTCTTTCCAGCACCTACAATTGTATGAATTTCATCTATGAACAGTATTATTTTTCCTTCACTACTTTCTACTTCCTTTAAAACTGCCTTTAATCTTTCCTCAAATTCTCCTCTATATTTAGCACCAGCAATCAAGGATCCCATATCTAAAGAAAATATTATTTTATCTTTAAGTCCTTCTGGAACATCGCCTCTAACTATTCTTTCAGCTAGTCCTTCAACTATAGCAGTCTTACCTACTCCAGGTTCTCCAATCAAAACTGGATTATTTTTAGTTCTTCTAGATAAAATTCTAATTACCCTTCTAATCTCTTCGTCTCTCCCAATAACAGGATCTAACTTATGTTTTTTAGCCTCTTCAACCAAGTTTCTTCCATACTTTTTTAGAGCATCATAGGTTCCCTCAGGGTCTTGAGTCTCAACCCTCTGATTTCCTCTTACCTGTGATAATACAGCTAAAAATTTATCCTTATCTATATTAAAATCTGACAATAGTCTACCTACTGTTCCTTTATGATCAATATCCATAATGGCAAGGACAATATGTTCAACACTTACATATGAATCTTTAAATTTACTAGCATAATCTTCAGCCTTTAAAAATACTTCTTCAACTCTTCTAACTAAATATATTGCTGATGTACTTGCACCTTCTCCCAAAACCTTAGGCATTCTATCTAATTCTTTATGTGTAGCTTGTTTTAAAAGTTCAACATCTACTCCAATTCTGCTAAATATATTAGGTACTATTCCATCTTCTTGAGAAATTAGAGCCATAAACAAATGTATTATATCTATTTGCTGATGATCATATTTTATGGCTATCTTTTGAGATTCACTCAGAGCCTGCTGCACTTTGGTGGTCATCTTTTCATAATCCATAGCTCTCATCCTTTCTGTATATTTTTTATATTTTACATTTAACTAAATAGTATTATTTGTATTTTTATCAATAGATATTATCTACATACATATTATAACTCTATTATACAAGGGACGGTTCTCAAATTTTTATGCTAAAAATTTGAGAACCGTCCCCGTATTTTAAAAAAAATCTAATCAAGCTTTGGCTCAATTAGATTTTTATAGCTTTTCTTGAAGATTAATGGCTAAAGCAAAATATTTTAACGCGTCTTTAGGATAATTCATATCAAAATACATTTTTCCCATCTCCATATACCTATCATAAATTTCTTTATTATTTCCAAACTTAGTAAGAGCATCTAAGGATAAATTCATATACATTTCAGCCGATATATAATTACTATTATTCTGAAGAATTTTAGATTTTAAATAATAAGATTTCTCAATAAATTTTATATTATTTAAATTAATAGAATAATCTATAACCTTTTCTATTAAACTTTCTGCTTCACTTAAAGCTCCGTTATTAATAAGCTCTTCTATACATAGAAGCATAAATCTTACCTGTTTTTCTTTATCATTCGTTGGATACATATTCAATGATTTATTTATATATTCAATAGCCTTATCTTTTTCATTCATTTCAAACATAATGGAAGCATAATCTAACATATCCTCGCACTTATAGTCGTTTCTAGAATCGTATATTTTATATGACTTAAGCTCATACTCTTTAAACTCTTCATTACCCATTCTTAAAGATAAAATAGCCATCATATGATATATCTTAGCCTTTTTCAAATCATCTTCCATGTAAGAAAACATTTTTTTTAACTTTACCGCCACATTATATGCTTCACTATATTCCTTAAGAATTATTTTACATCTTACTTCACCGTATATGCTTTCAACATACATACTATAATCCTTGCTTTTTTCTGCATCCAATGTTTTTCTTACATTTTCAAAATAATTAGATGCTTGAACAATCTCTCCATTGTTAAAGAAAAACTTTGCTATATCTATGTAATAAATCATCCTATTGTTACTATCAGAATTATTGCATAAATCATAGTATGTTCCTAATAATTCTTGTGTCTTACTCAATTCATTATTATCTAACAGATATTCAAATATTAAATGCATAATATAAAATGCTAAATCATAATATCCATGTTTTTGAGCTAAACCTAAATTGTATTTTAGCTTTTCTTCATAATCATCACAATTAGGGTTCACCACTAATTCTTTTAAGTTTTCATTAATCTGATCTTCAATCCCAAGCTTTAAATAATTAGGATTTAATTCTAGCTTAGAAGCTATATAATCTAAAATCCATTCCTCTGGAACTACCTTATCATTTTCAATACAGCTTAATTTTGATACAGAAATCTTATCACCGCAAATATCCTTTAGTGTAAGCCCTTTATAAATTCTGGCCCTCTTTATTTTTTCTCCAACTGAAAGAACTTCCATATAATCACCCATCCAATTATCGCACTATTTCAGTACACCTAATTTTTTAAACGCCTCAACACCTGCATTTAGATATTTAGCTGCCTTTTCATCCATACCATTATCCACATAAAATTTACCAATTAAAATCGACACCTCTGCATATTCATCCTTTAACTGAGCAATCTCCGTATATTCTAATGCCATCAGTAAGGTGTTCTCTGCTTCATAAATATTTCCCTCTAGCATATTTATTCTATATTGCAGCAAATAGTATTTATAGATAGTTAAATCGTTTCCATTATCTTTTTCATCTAATATTTCCTCCAATGCTTCCTTAGCTTTTTCAACATCTTTTAGTTTAATATAGTTTTTACAAATGTTTACAAGGATGTCTATATACTCCTCATCTTTAAAATCTTTTCTTAGATTTTTAGCTTTATATAAGTGAACAAAAGATTCTTCAATATTATCAAACTCTGAAAAAAGCTTTCCTAAACTATTTTCAATATGAGCTATGTATTTACAATCGTCAATCTCCTTAAATAACTTCAAAACTTTATTCGAGTATTTTATTGCATTATTTATATCACCTTTTTTACTAAACTCTTTTGAAAGAAGCATAAGGGATTTTGCATACTCTTTTTTATCATTCACTTTTTTGAACTTACTGTTGGATAAATATGAATAATTGATTGCTTTATCCAAATCTTCTAATTTGTAATATGTAAATGCTATATAGTAGTAAATTTGTCCTATTAAGAAGTCATTTTCCAAATTACTATCGTTATAAACTTTCTCTGATTGATGAAAATAGCTGCAAGCTGAATGATACGCCTGCATTTCTAAAGTTATCATTCCAAGTTTAATAAAAGTATTGATTATATCCTCAAAATAGTTATCTTTGATAAATATTACATTTGCAGATAAAAAATATTGTTGAGCTAGCCCTAATTCCTTTTTTAAAGTATATATCTTCCCTCTTAAATACAAATTTCTAGCCTTCCTATATTCCAGTTCATACTTTTCAGCATAAAATAATGCATTCTCTATATACTCATCAGCTTGATCTAACTCATCATTCAATATATGAGATTCAGCCATGTTTTCAAAATATATACAAATCTTTTCCGCTTGAGTTTCCTCGGACTCCATTAAATATTCAATAGAGATATTAAGACAATTTGCTAAATACTCCAATAAATCCATGCTAGGATTAGATTTACTGGATTCTACTAGGCTTATTTGTCCTGGGGTAATTCTATCCCCTGCTAAATCCTTTAGGGTCATTCCAAGTTCTTTTCTTCTTCTTTTTATTTTTTCTCCCAAAGACAATATTTCCATAAATACCTCTTCCTTTACCAACTTATAGTTATCAAATTTAATCTTATAGTTATTAAGTTTAATATTATTTAATAATTCGTTAAATATTATATCACACTTGTTCTATTCCTGCAAAAAAAAATGTAATAATATTAGGTAATATAAAAAAAGAGTTCAATTTTTTTAAAAACTTGAACTCTTTTTAACTATAATATAATTAAAGTTTAACTTATCCAGTTCATCATCATATCCACTATATTTTCAGCCTTATGCATGGCAGCTCTTCTACCTCTCATAATCTTTTTTCTTGTTTTTCTGTCCATTTCTGGAGACATCATCATTCCAACTGTTGCTCCAATTATAGTTCCCGTAGTTAATCCTTTTATAAAACCATTCATATTTACACACCCCTTTTATATTTTGTTAAAATCTGTAAGCAAAATAGTAATGATCATAGTCTATCACTTATAGGTTGTGCAAATAATAAAATATTAAACTAGAGAACATAAGGAATTTTCGAAATAATTTTCTCATATCAATATTTTAATTTAAACATTCTCCAATAAATATAAAATAAATTTTTCCTTTTCTTCCTCCTTTAGATTTCTTATCAAATTTTTTGACTTATTTGAATCTTTTATATATAACTCCTTTATATGTTTAAATATATCTTCTGAATTTTCCTTGAAACTATTATCAATTTCATTAACAACAATTATATTATTCCCACTATTAGGGGCTATTTTTAAAATTTCATCTTTTATATATTTGCTAGATACCTTTAAAGTATTTTTTCTTAGCCACTTTTCTATAACTCTGTCAGATTGAATTTCTGCCTTTTCCTTGCACTTTTCATCTACAAGTTCATTAAATAAATCTCCAGTATGGCTATCTACCTTAACAAAAATGACCTCAATTCCTAGGTTCATTAACTCATTCATTTTGTTATAATACTGTACTGAGGATTCCTCTTTCCTTTCCCAAAAACCAGTAGCATGATGGCTGATTCCTTCATAATCATGAAATATAACAACCTTCTTTTCTCCTATATTTAAAGCATATTCCACACCTTTAATTGCTGCCTCTAACTCTCCAGCTATTTGTCTTATATTCTTCTTAGAAGTATCCTTTGATGAACCGCTTTCAATATATTCAACTACATCCTTTCTAACCGCAACTAATCCGTAAGAATATTTTTCTGTGCTCATATTATAGCTTCCGTCAACATATATATGCAGACAATCTTTAGGATAAGTATCTTCGGACTTTTTTAAAAGTTTGCTTCCTTCTCTTAAATATTGCTCTGCACTGTTAATATCTTCAAAACTCTTGTACTTAGCACCTTTAACACCTTTCACATACTTTAAGCATTCTGACCAAGTATCCACTATCTTATTTTCTATTTTTTCATTCTTTTCAAAATCAAAGCCTTCTTTTATAGCATAAACTTTCTTTGGCAAAACTTTCTCCTCCCATATATAGTATATAGTTGCTGACTTTATAACTTTTAACTAAATTGCTTACCTACTATTCTTTATTTTTAGTATTTTTTCTTTTTATTCTCTTAATTCTGGCTAGTACACTTCCTAAAAGATTAAGAGTATTTTTTTTACCTATAATATCAAACAAAAAGTCTTTTATTTCTTTAGCCTTTAGTATAATATCTTCTTTTCCTTCCCAGTACTGCATTATGATATGATGTGGGACATCTTTTATAATTTTATCCAAAATCAAAAACCCTATGCCAAAATCATCAAGCTTTCCAAGCACAGGAATGGAATCAAATATGATATCTGTAGGAAGCGCTAGATATGCAATAGCTGCACATATTAAGGTTTTAGTCCTTAGTTTAATCCTTTTATCCTTCATAAGCCTATATAAAAGTGCTATAATATCTGGCACAAGCATTATATATTCATATATATTATTGCTCTGTTTTATAAAACTTTTTGAGAACTGTCCCTGGCTTTCTTTATGATCTATGTTAATTTTTGAGAACTGTCCCTGAACTTCATGAACTTTTGAGAATTGTCCCCGGATTTTTTCCTGCATTTGAGACCTAATTTTAGAATAAGCATCTTGGGTTTTAGTTTGTCCTTCTTTATGTTCCTTTTCACACTCTGATTGCAAAGTTTGCTTTAACTGCGATAGAGATAAAGCTTGTCTACTTTGCTCATATATAAGATCCTCAACTTCTACTTCTAGGTTTCCTCTTACAGAGCTTATATGCTTTCTAATTTAAAATTTACAAAAGGCATTTGAGTGCATAGAGATGTAAAATCAATGAGTATGGTCTTTTTTTCAAATGTTATGCCCATATTATTCAAGCTTTTTAAAATATTGCCTAGGGCAAAATTTACAACTCCCATCCATATAGGAAATATTCCTAATTTTATCCTAAATATTTTTAACTTAAGCACATTATCTTTAACATTTCCAATTCCTAAAAATGCTTTAAAATTCAACTTAATTCCTTTAAAGCAGTAGCCTTGAACCTCAATAAGCTCTCCTATATGAATTTTTTCAACCTTCAGCTCTGGTACTTTTAAATTTTCTTCTATAATGCTTAAAAGATCTTTTTCAGTTAATATAACTTTAATATTTTTGATATGCATAGCCATAGTCCCCTAACTTCTAGTTTTAGGGCTTCCCACCTCCCATATTGGATATTTTTACATCTACACTAAAGTATACACAAAATATCATCTTTATACAATCACATGTATTAGAATTAAACCTACTATAAGCCCAGTAAAACTCCAGTGTTTAACTTACTTTCATCCCATAAATTGCATTAGCAAATTTTATGATTTTTGTTGGACAGACCTCTGCAATTTTACTATAATAGTGACTAGTGAGAACATAATTGAGAAATGATTTCAATCTAAAGTTTACCATATATTCTAGAGAGGTGAGATTGAATGAATAAAATGAAAAACAAATACATGTTCATTCCTATGATTACAACGTTACTTTCTATTCTTTTTATTATCATAAATGCCGTCGCCTATAAACCTCAAGGTTCTAAATCTTATACCGAGTTTTTGGAGGATGTAAAACATAAAAAAGTATCTATAGTATATTACACAACTTCGCCTCAAATAAAGATCAAACTTGCTGATGGCAAGATCTATGAAACTGATAATCCAAGAAGTTTAGATTTTAAGGAAACTATGCTAAAAAATGGTGTTAAAGTTTCAGAACAATCTTATGTTTCCCCTTTTGAAGTTATACCTTATGCTATTTTAGGAGTTTCTGTAGTTGCCATGATATTTATGGCTATAAGATCTTCTAAAGTAACTTCTAGAGGAATGCGCTCAGTAGATACATTGGATGCTGCTGCAATAGAGAATACAGGCTTTACTTTTGAAAACGTTGCTGGAAATGAAGAAGCAAAAGAAAGTGTAAAGGATATAATAGATTTTCTCAAAAATCCTGAAAAATACAATGCCTATGGTGCTAGAATGCCAAAGGGAATAATTCTCTATGGGGAACCTGGAACAGGTAAAACCCTACTTGCTAAGGCTGTAGCTGGAGAAGCCGGTGTTCCATTCTATGCTATGTCTGGTTCAGACTTCGTTCAGATATATGTTGGTGTAGGTGCCAGCAGAATAAGACAACTATTTAAAAAAGCAAAGTCTCACGGAAAAGCTGTTGTTTTCATAGATGAAATTGACGCTATAGGTAAAAAAAGAGACGGTTCTAGCAATGGAGGCTCTGATGAAAGAGACCAAACTTTAAACGCCTTGCTTACAGAAATGTCTGGGTTCAATGAAAAAGAAGGCATAATTGTAATGGCAGCAACAAATAGGCTAGATATGTTAGATCCTGCCTTATTAAGACCTGGTAGATTTGATAGACATATTGAAGTTTCTCTTCCTGATATAGCTGCAAGAGAAAAAATATTAAATTTACATTTAAAAAATAAGCCTGTGGATGATATTGATATTAGGGAATGGGCCCAAAAAACTTCCATGTTCTCAGGTGCAAAACTTGAACACCTAGCCAATGAAGCTGCTATTTTAGCGTGTAAAGATAACAGCAAATATATTAAAGATATTCATTTAGACAAAGCATTTTCTATAGTTCTAGCAGGCTATGAAAAGCAGAACAGAGGCCATATAAAAGAATTAGATAAAAAGATCACAGCTTATCATGAAGCAGGACATGCCCTTATATCAGCGAAGGTTCTTCCAGAAGAAAAGCTATCAAAAGTTACAATAATACCAACTACAAATGGTGCTGGTGGATACACTTTAAGTATTCCTGAAGATAAAATGTATCAAAATAAAAATTATCTTTTAAACAGAATAAAAGTACTTTTAGGTGGCAGAGCCGCTGAGGAAATTATCTTTGGAAAAGAAAAGATAACCACAGGAGCTTATAGTGACCTTAAACATTCAACTAATCTTGTAACTAACATGGTTACAGCTTATGGTATGGGAAAATCTTTAGGACTTCTTACTCTATCTGAAATAGGAGATTTATCATCTTCCACTAAAGATGAAATAATTAAAGAATGTAAAACTCTTATAGATAAGCTATATGAAGATACAAAGAATATTCTATTATGCAATAAAAATATGCTAGAAGATATAACAAATCAACTTCTTGAAAAAGAAACACTTTATTACGAAGATATGGAAAAAATAATACACTAATAAAATCTCTGCCATAATTTTATTAGTAATGGAGAAGCGGATGTGCTAAAGCTCCTCACTTTTCCACTACTCCACTTCTAAAGGATTTCCCTCTGTGAAATCCTTTAATTTTTGTCTTCTAGTATTTCTTCAAGAACTCCTTTTTCCTCGTATACTCTTCTGTACCTAGTCATCATCTCAGTAAAAATATCTGCAGAACTTTGCGGAGTTATGGTTATAGCATTGGCCCCTGCTCTAATAGTCTCTCTTATAGTATTTTCATCAGGTCCACCTGTTGCAATTATAGGAACCTCCGGAAACCTTTTTCTAATTTCTCTAACCACATGCGGAGTCCTTTTTCCTGCAGAAATATTTATAATACTTGCTCCAGCATCTATTCTTCCTTGTATATCTTCCGTTTCCGATACAACAGTTATAACCACAGGTATATCTATAGTCTTTCTTACCCTGCTTAAAACCTGGTTTGGAGTAGGGTTATTTAAAACGACCCCACAAGCTCCCTTAAATTCCGCATCTAGGGCTAAGTTAACCACTCTTTTTCCTGTGGTCAATCCTCCTCCTACTCCACAAAAAACAGGTTTATCTGTTCCAATCATAATAGCAGCAGTTATAACTGGTTGAGGAGTAAATGGATAAACTGCAAATATAGCATCTGCATTAGTGTTCCTTATAAGTGCTACATCTGTAGTAAAAACTAAGGACTTTATTCTCTTTCCAAGAACAATAATTCCGCTGGATTCTCTTATGCATTCTGGCATTTTTATCATATGGCTTCTCAAAACTCCATTTATTTCTGGTATGTTTTTCTTCATAATTTCCTCCAATCATAGCCGTTATTTTTGCAAAACTTGTAGTTTTATGAATATTGCTGTCTTATTATTTATTATATATTATTCCCTTAGTATATCATAATAATTAACTCTCTTAAAAGAGGAAAAATGAAATAAGGCTTCCACCTATTAATCCTCCTATATGAGCAAAATTGTCTATATTAGGAAGAGCAATACCAATAAAAATATTTATACCAACCACGGATAAAATCTCTTTAAGCATCATCCTGCTGCCTCTGCTCTTTGATTTCAAAGCTAAAACTAATACTGCTCCCAAAAGAGCAAAAATAGCTCCTGACGCTCCTATTGATACTCCATTTGAGAAAAGACAACTTGATATAGATGCTGCTAATCCACCAAAAATATATATTATTATATACTTAATTTTACCATAAGCCCTCTCAACAGCAGGTCCTAAAGCATTCAAAGCATACATATTAAGTACCAAGTGTAAAAGGCCACCGTGAAGAAACATGGATACAAAAAGCCTGTAATATTCTCCACTGGAAACCAAACTGCTCTCGTTAGCTCCCAAATAGAGAAGAACCCTAACATCACTATCCAAGATATTGCCGGATAAAAAAGCGGTTATACCATACATGATTACATTAATGACAATTAAAGCTATAGTAATTTTGGAACTTTTTCTTTTTCTATTTTCAGAATCCAATGCTCGCTTATAGTCTAAAACATGTTCTATCTGAGCCGATAAGTTCTCACTATATAGAGAGGAATATAATACCTTCTTCTTTTTCTCATCCACTACTATCAGATTATCTTCAAAACTTTCAGCAGCAAAATGCCAGTTGCCATCCCCTTTAGCGCTATCCACCATCAGTACTTTTGTAATCCTTATATTATGAGCATTCTCATCATGAATAAATTTCATATCTAAATTATTTAAGTTATTTTCATCTAAAAATACTACATAGCTTTTTATATCACCTATTACAGCGCTCATACCCCAGAATTTCTTACTACTGTCTATTGCTTTAAACTCTTGAATATTATAGTTATAGTATCTGTTGAACATATCTATAATGAACTTGGTTAATTCATCTTTTCTCATGTCCATCCCCTTCTCCTAAAAATGTTTAAAATCTGACGTATCATATGACTCATACCTATAAAATAACAACACCTATAAATAGGTGTTGTTATTTTATAGGTAATGCTGTTTTATGCTATAGATTCAATGACTATATCTAAATGTTGTAATAAGTCTATTTCATAGAATTGTACAGCCTGTTTTGTTTCTGGGTCATATAAAACCCTTATTACTGGTCTATCTGGGAAGCCTTTGTTCTGCCTTACAACATATCCTTCTACTTTATTTGAAAGTCTGACACAACTTCCTAATGGGTATATGGCAAAAGTTTCTTTAAAATTCACAACCATCTCTTTATCAAACATGCTTCCGCTTCCTCCTAATATAAGCTCATAAGCTTCATTAGGTTTAAACTTTTTTCTATAAATCCTATCATTGCTCACTGCATCGTACACATCACATATACAAACTGCCTTTCCAAACTTTGAAATTTGGTTCCCATGTAGACCATAAGGATACCCACTGCCATCTACCTTTTCATGATGCTGCTCTACTGCGTTTAATATAATGTCTGAAATACTCATATTTTTAACCAGAATATCTTTTCCATATATAGGATGGTTTTTGATTTCTAAAAATTCTTTTTCTGTCAGTTTTCCTTTTTTGTTTATAATTGTGCTGGGTATTTTTGTTTTGCCTATGTCATGAAGTATACCACCTTTTCCAAGTTCTATAAGCTCATCTAGACTAAATCCAATGCTTTCTCCTAAAAAAGTTACCATAATTCCTGTATCTATGCAGTGAACATATGTGTAATTATCATAAGTCTTAATATCATACAAACTTCTATTTATATCTCCAGATTCTATTATATACTCTATTAAATTTTCAACAATTCTTAAGGAATTTTTAGCTTCACTCTTATTAGCATTATTTAAATTTTTTATAATCTTATTCATATTTCTCATTGTGTGCTGCTTTAACTTGCACAATCTTTCATCTTCTACATCTATATCATCAAGTCTATCATCCTCTATATATACATAAAGAACTCCCAATTTTTTTAAATTTTTAATATACTGATTAGTAAGCTTGATTCCCGACCTTAATAGTACATTTCCTTCATTAGTTAAAATACTTTTCCCTAAAACATCATTTTCCTTAACTCTATTTATAAACTCTAGTCTCATAAGTCCACCTCAATAATAATTATATCTACTAGCTTTAAACACTTGAAGTCATTAATCATCATTATTATTATATTACACTTTATTCTATTTTTCATCATATTTTAGGGAAAAATGTAATTTATAATATATTTTAGTTTAATTGGATAAGTATTATTAAAAACTTAATTAAACTATTACTTATCGAGCATATCTAAAAGTTCATTAAATCTAGCTATAGTATCTTCAATAGGCTTAGGTGTAGTCATATCTACTCCAGCCTTCTTTAGAATATTTATAGGATAATCAGAACCTCCAGCTTTTAAAAATCCTTTATACTTATCTACTGCATCTCCTCCCTTTTCTAATATAGCCTTTACAAAGGAGTTTGCTGCAGAATAACCTGTAGCGTACTGATAAACATAAAAATCAGTGTAAAAATGAGGTATTCTAGCCCATTCCATGTCGATTTCCTTATCTATGACTATATCTTTTCCAAAATACTTAGCATTTAAATCATGATATATTTTGCAAAGGTCTTCGCTTGTCAAAGGCTCACCAGCATCTACTTTTTCATGAATTATCTTTTCAAATTCAGCAAACATAATTTGCCTAAACACAGTGGTTCTTATTTGCTCAAGCTGAGTATTTATAAGATATAGTTTTTTCTTCTCATCCTTTTCATTCTCTATAAGGTAATTTATAAGGAGATTTTCATTTACTGTAGATGCCACCTCTGCACAGAACAAGGTATAATCAGCATAAATATATGGCTGCTCTTTTCTTGAATAATATGAATGGATAGAATGCCCCATCTCATGAGCTAGTGTTGATACATCATTTAGCTCATAGTTGTAGTTTAATAAAACATAAGGCATAGTGTCATAGCTTCCCCAGGAGTAAGCTCCTTTTCTTTTACCCTTATTTTCATAAATATCTACCCATCTATTTTTGATTCCTTCATCAAATATTTTTAAATATTCTTCTCCTAAAGGTTTTAAAGCTTCTTTTATAATTTTTACTCCTTCATCAAATTCTATATGAGACTTTGGAGTATCAATCACTGGCACATATAAATCATACATATGAATTTCGCTAAGCCCAAGAAGCTTTTTCTTTATTCTCACGTATCTATGAAGGCTATCTAAATTATCATTTATAGTTTTTATTGCATTGTCATACACTTCTAATGGTATATCATTTGGCTTTAATGACGCCTCTAGTGAACTATTATATTTTCTTGTTTTAGCTACAAATGAGAAATTTTTTATAGATGATATAAGGGAAGTTGCTATAGTGTTCTTAAAGTTTTCATAGGTTCCAAAAAGAGCTTTAAATGCATCTTCTCTAACCCTTCTGTCCTTTGATTTATTATATATTCCATAATTTCCTTCTGTAAGTTCCACTTCGTTACCTTCCTCATCTTTAATAGTAGGGAAAGTCATATCCGCATTTGTAAGCATATTAAATATGCTTGAAGGAGCATTTAAAGCATCTGATACAGAAGCCATAAGCTCCTCTACTTCCTTACTTAAAGTATGAGGCTTTTTCTTTAGAATCCTCTTTAGCATAAATTCATATTTTTTAAGCTCTGAATTTTCTTCTATTGCCTTTTCTATAGTGCCTTCTTCATAAGATAAAATCTCAGGTATAAAGAATGCTCCCATAGCTGCTAGTTCTGCAGAATAAGATTCCACCTTGTTTTTTATTGATTGATTAGCGTTGTTTGAAGTATCTTCATCAGACTTTAAAAAAGCGTATACAAAAAGTTTATCAGCAAGTCTTGATATTTCTTCATCCAGCTTTAGGAAATTTAAAAGCTCCTTAGGATCTTTAAGCTTTCCTTGAAAATCCTTTATCTTTGGAGCCATATCCTTAAGCTTCTTAAAATCCTTCTCCCACTCCTCAGTATTTTCATAAATCTTCTCTATATCCCACTTATCTTCTTTTGCAATTTCATCTCTTCTTTTTACTTTTTTAACATCAGACATCATTTCAACACCCCAATCTTTTTTGTTTTTAAGTATTTCTAATAGTTTTATTGATATTCTTCCTTTTTCTCTTGTGCCTCTTCAAAGGTTCTTTCCATTTCACCCTTTATAAGCTGGCAAACCTCATTTATTTTTTCCACCATAAGGCTGTGATCTTCCTCATAATCAAACTTTACAACCCAAGTAGGATTATATTCATCATCTTTTTCTTCTATGTCATAACCCCTCTCTTCAAAAACATCCAAATCAAATAAATCATATATAGCAGTAAACTCCCACTCTTCTACATCTTTATTAGTATCAAAATAAAGACTTACCTTTCCATCTTCTGCATTATAGTAGAATTTAGTCACATACTCTGCTCCATCTCCTACTTCATAACTTCCCATTTCACTTATAAATTTGTTGTCCTTATCTACTTCCATTAATACTAATGCTGCAAATTCCATAAAAACACCCCTTCACTATATTTTAGTTCTTCTAACGCTGACATCACTGTTTTTATTATTCCTTTATGCCATACTTATAATGCATTATTTATTAGCATTAGAAAGCTCATGGCAAATATACATTAATATTATCATACATGAATATTTAGGTAAATTATCTTACAATAAAAATAAAACGCTGCTTAAATAAGTTAAATTTATTTTAATCTTATTCAGCAGCAATATTTTATTAAAAAGCCCTGCACAAAACCTTATATAGCTTCTACATTTTCTTCTTTAAGTATCTTAGTATCTAAAAGCTGTATTCCCTGAGCTACAGCTTGAGTCATATATCTTCTTTCCCCATCTTTAGTTTCATATGACCTTACCTCAAGTCTTCCCATTACACATATACGACTGCCCTTCTTAGCATACCTTGATAAAAACTCTGCATCCTTGTTCCATGCAACTACAGGTATAAAGTCAACTAACTTTTCTCCATTAGCTCCAGGAAACTCTCTTTCAACAGCTAAGCTAAAAGCAGTAACACATTTATCGCTGTCTTTAAGTCTTTTCACCTCAATATCTTTAGTTATTCTTCCAATAAACATTACTTTATTCATCAAATTTTCCTCCAATATAATCTATTTTATATAGATTATATCCATATCCTTACTTAAACCCGTATAACAAACTTTTTATTAATTTATCTCTCCACTAAACTTCTTCACTCTAAATTCCCCACTTTACACTTCTAAACTCTTCATTTTTAAATTAATGACTCTTAGTCTAATAACATACCTTAAAGGAATATCATCTTTAATCCAAAAAGTATAAGTATGACTCCTCCAACGTAATCTGCATATTTTGAGATTACACTTATCTTTCTTAGATACTTTGCAATGATAAAGGCAGTGATGCACATAATGAGAGTTATAAGGCCAATAAACACAGTGGATTCCAGCAATACAAAAGATACTGTTATGCTGTTTAAGGCTGTAAATCCTATTACTGCTGCATCTATGCTCACAGAAATCCCCAATATAAGATACATTTTTTTATTTATAAGTATATTGCTATTGTCATTATCCACGCCTTCTTTTAACATAAGCATTCCTACAATAGCTATTATTATGCCTCCTATAATCTTGGGAATAGATAATATGTAAGTGTTAAAAAGATAACCTAAAAATGCTCCAATATAGGATAATAGAAATTGAAAAAATCCAAAGGATATGCAAAACCAGATCTTGCTTTTTCTTTTTACTGCTGGATTTAGTCCTATGCTTAGGGATACTCCGAAAGCATCAAGGGCTAATGCTAAGGATATTATAAAGAGTGAGTATATTTCAATATAAAAAGTTTCCATAAAAAAAGTTCCCCCGTAGTTTAATAAGTATAAAGCCTTAATATATACTATTAATATGAGGGGGAAATTTGAGTTATTACTCTATGATATCTATACATTTATATTTTGAATTTCATTATTTTTAATCCTAGTTTTCTCTGCCGTCATCTGACCAAATCTGTATAATATATCTTCCTGCTTCATTGAATGTTATATGCACTCCCGTATTTGTATAATAGGACTTCAAATCGTATATCTTATAATTCATTGTCCCATCTTCACTAACTGTCCCATTCATTGCTTCATCTTCTCCTGCTTTTCGTACTATAACATTTTCTCCATTTGATATACTCATCATTATACTGCATTCATGTAAGCCTAGTTCATTGATTATATCTTGTCTTATTAACAAACTAACAGTACTTCCCTTATCTACATCAATATCAAGACCACTTTCTGTATATTCTGTTTGCGTACCTGGTAGTTTTCTACTAAGACTTAATCTTACTGGAGCAGTATCCTTTATGTTTATTGTAACTTTTGATCCCAGCTTCAATAAGTTTTTCTTATGAATATTTTCTACAATTATATCTACATAATTATTATCCAAAGACTCTAAAATTACATTTTTATTCTCTATTTGGTTTAGATGATACTCTCCTCCTTCAATCTTTACAACACCATTTTCATGAATATTTTGTATAGCTGCGTTTATATCATTATAGTCATATGCTTCTCCTATGCCTACAGTTACTTCATCTTTTAAACTTCTAGAAGTCTCTTCTTCCTCATAAGTTACCACAGCCTTTGCAAAAACTTTAGGTGTAATTGTTAATATATAGATTATAGCTAACAAAGTTAATAATAAAACTTTTCTCATGATTTTCTATCTCCATTTTTATATGAATTACATATTATTATCTGTTATCATCTACATATATTTCTGCCGTATATGTCTCCGCTTCATTGAATGTTATATCAATATTAAATGCTTCTGTTGTATTACCATCTATATCACCGATATCAAACTTTCCATCATTATCTGCATCCTTTATTTCTATTCCATTAGCCTTTACTACTGCTTTAGAAGCATTAGCTCCTAGATTTAATATTAGATCAGCAGGTTGTCCATTTCTTCCAAAAGCATCAGCATTTTTATCATTGATTTTCGCACTAATTACTATACTTGCAGATTCTCCCGGATTTTTCTTGATATCTATACTACTAGCACTAAAATCCACTCCATCTACAGTTCCTGATAATGTTACTGTGTTTTCAATATCATTATTGAGATAATCGATTTTATTTTCATCATACTTATTTTTTGAGACCTCAACTGCTCCTGCTCCATCTAACAAAACTCCTGCAGAATCATCATCGCCTATGTAATTGTGTTTTGTAATTGTATTTCCAGTTGCTTTTCCAATAACCTTATCTTCAAATACAATACCATTTTGTGCTATTACATCTGTTGCACCAGCCCCCATAAGTATGTTATCTATTACATTAGCAGTAAGTCCTTCTCCTTTAACATGAATTCCATCTTTCTGATAGGCAGTTACTGTACATTTTGTTATGTTTACCTTTCTTAGAGCCTTGTCCATATTATTCACATAGATTCCCCATCCATGTTGATTTCCAGTCAGATTTTTTTCTTTAATATTAGTCACTTCTACAGCCTCTATTGTTCCTCCAGCATTTTCTAAGCTTATACCAGTAAATCCATCTGTAACAGTTACTTTAGAATTTCCATCTACTTTAAGATTTTTTATATTTACATCTTCTGCACCTGTAACATAAATTATAGGTTTCTTATCACCTTTAGCCTCCAAAACATCTGGTGCTTTAATAAGAGCCCCATTGCCATTTATAGTGACATTTCTTCTAATTTCAAATTGCCCTTCATAATTTCCAGTAGGTGAAAGATTTATGACTTCTATGTTTTTATCAGCAAGGGCCTTTTTTAATTCCTCTGCATTTATTGGATTTGCCGTTGTTGATGCAGTATTAACAGTTACATCTACTGTTAATATATTAGAAATGGGTTTTGCAAAAGCTGATATTGAAACTAAATTTCCTGTGGTTAGCAGGGCTGCCATAATGGCTGAAACTTTTTTCTTATTCATTAACAATACCTCCATAAATTTTATATTCAGCGGTTAATATGCCGCTCTATGACATAAATAAATATGGCATAAATAAAATTAAATCTTTACTTCACATCAACATCCACTTTCAGCTTATTTGATATAGTCCGTCTTACTTTTGTAGTATCACTACTTCTATGCTTTTCCTTTGAACCTCTTACTAATTTTTTCTCTATCACTGTATTCTCTGTCCCTTCTAACCTTATTACTTCTTCATCAGACATTGTAAGAAGATTAGATTTTACATTTTTAAAAACTATACCCTGCTTTGCTCCAGATAGTATAACAATATTTGAAGCAGTTACATTTATTAAAGTTGACTTTCCATCTATTCCTGGATTTATAAATAAAGTTCCATCTATATTTGCATCCTCTAGAACTATATTATTTCCTGTTATGTATAAATCCTTAGAAGATTTTATATTTTTATATTGAGAATTGTCTTTTGCTTTTACTGGACACGTGCTCAGCTCTTCTTCAATCTTTACAACTCTTTCTATATCTTCCGGCATATCAGCCCTATTTAACTTTTCAGCTTCTTCATCTAAATTAAACAACTCATTATTTAAGCTTTTATATACTAATATTTCTTTTAATCTTTTATAATCCACATACTTACCATGGCTTTCATGAAATGAATGAATTCTTCCATCTGATAACTTCTTATTAAAATCTTCAAATAATAAATCCTTAAATCCTAATTTGCTGGTGATTAACCCATCTATAAGCTCTTCTTTATCATATTCATACACTTGTCCACTTTTATCCTCAATATCGTAATAATCTACAACAGCAAAAGCTTTTATGTTGGCCTTAATAGAAATTCCAAGAGCTATAATAATAAATGCTAATGCCTTTGCTTGTTTCATATTTTTCCCTCCTTTTCTTTAAAAGCATCCTCTATTTTTTATGCTAGATTTATTCAAAGTTATGCCAACTTTTTTATTTTCCTTTTTAATATTTTTCTTACCTATAAAAAAATAAGGAACTAGAAGTATGATTTTCTCCTAGTTCCATCAACCTTGATTAAATATATTCTTTTTATTAGTTTCCTGAAAGCTCTTCTTTCAGCTTTAAAGCATTTTCCATATCCACATTAGAAAACACCTGAATTTTAAACCTCTCCTTTTCTTCTGGAGTTAAACTTTTATAAATGCTCATAACACTTTTAACATCTCCCCAGAAATTATAAGAAGAATCTGACTGCAGATTATTTACTGTGCCGCTCATTATACTAACCATTTGTTTTTCTTTTGAAGAAGAAACATTTCCATAAAGAGAACCTAGTTCCCCTCCTATCTTACTAAGGGAACCACCTGAATTTGAATTATTTTCTCCTTCATTACTGTTTCCTTTTGATGTATTGTTCTCACTGCTTCCTAGACTTCCATTTCCTGTACTTGAATTTTTACCACCAGCATTATTTTCTAAATTTTTGAGAACTGTCCCGGATTCTAACTTAACTTTTTCTTCTATCTTTTTTATGGTTTCGTTAGTTTTTGCAAGGGTTTCTCTTGTTTCTTTCTTTGCAGTACAAAGAATTTTTCCATCCTTTATGGTGAAAGTTTCAATATCATCTGGTAAAATGTTTTTGCTTACAACTATCTTTCCTTCTTCTACAAGCATTTTTCCTTTAAAGTGGCCGCCTATGTATCCTAAAGTTTTGCTCTTAGGCAGATTGATTTTTCCTACTTTAAAGTATTCTGGTGTGTAAACAATGCTGCTGTCATCCATAGCAACTTGTCCTTCTGTTGTTAAAAGAACAGACAGTCCCTTATACTTTACTGGAATCAAAAACTTTGCTTTATCCTCACCTAAAACTACATTTAAACCCTTTATAGTTAAATTTCCCTTTTTTACTCCATCTTTAAAATAAGATGAACCCAGCACACTTATATCTTCTTCTGTAATTTCCATCTTTCCTTCGCTTTGAACTGTATCTAAAAGCAAGCTCATTAAAGTTCCAAAAGATTCTTGTCCACTATACTCCTTATAATTTCCCTTTGAAAATACTAAATAACTAAAAATTAAAATTACAGCTAATATAGCTAAAGAAAATTTTAGTCCTTTGCTTTTTAAACTTATCCTCATCTATTCCTCTCCTTTCTATGAAGATACAAATTAATTCTATCATTTTATATGCTGCAGGTAAACAGCATATTATTTCTCATTATGTATATGTCTACATTTATGGATAAAATTACGATAAAACCCTGTATTTTTATTAAAAATATATTATAATTTAAATAGTACAAAGGAAGGGGAGATTTATATGTCAGTAAAGAAAGCAATAATTCCAGCAGCAGGGCTTGGAACAAGATTTTTACCTGCAACTAAGGCTCAACCAAAGGAAATGCTCCCTATAGTTGATAAGCCTACTATTCAGTACATAATAGAAGAGGCTGTAGCTTCTGGAATAGAGGAAATACTAATCATAACAGGAAGAAATAAAAGAGCTATAGAAGACCATTTTGACAAATCTGTAGAGCTTGAATATCAGCTGGAGCAAAACAATAAAACAGAACTATTAGAAGAAGTTAGAAAAATCTCTAATATGGCAGACATACATTATATAAGGCAAAAGGAACCAAAAGGTCTTGGACATGCTATAAGCTGTGCTAAAACCTTTGTTGGAAATGAGCCTTTTGCAGTTATGCTAGGTGATGACGTTGTAGATAGTGAAGTCCCTTGTCTAAGGCAGCTTATAGACTGCTATAATGAATATAAAACAACTATTCTTGGAGTTCAAAAAGTTCCTAAAAGCGAAACTTCAAAATATGGAATAGTCGATGGTTTTAATATTGAAAATAGAGTTTATAAGGTTAGAAATTTGGTGGAAAAGCCTTCTATTGAAGAAGCTCCATCTAATATAGCAATCCTTGGAAGATATATAATAACTCCAGAAATATTCAATATACTAGAAAATACTCCTCCTGGAAAGGGCGGAGAAATTCAGCTAACAGATGCTCTTAAAACCCTTATAAGTCACGAAGCTATGTACGCTTATGATTTTGAAGGCAGAAGATATGATGTTGGAGATAAATTTGGTTTTCTTCAGGCTACTGTAGAATTTGCATTAAAAAAGCCAGATTTAAGAGAGCCTTTCCTAAAGTATCTTTCAACTTTAAAAGAAACTTCTCTTGTTAAAAATCTATATAAAGAAAACCAGGTTATGGATGAAGTAGCATCTTCAAAAGAAGAATAAATTAAAAAAGCCATGTAAAATTACATGGCTTTTTTATTATTTATTTTAGATACTGCTAGTTATTTTGCTCAATAATCCTTCCATCTTTTATATGTATTATTCTATCTGTCTTTTTAGCTATTCTATCATCATGGGTTATTATTACAAAGGTAGTTTTAAATTTATCATTTATATCTCTAAATACATTATATATACTCTCTGATGAATTAGAATCTAAATTTCCTGTTGGTTCGTCTGCTAATATAATCTTAGGATTATTCATGAGAGCTCTTGCAATAGCTACTCTTTGCTGCTGCCCTCCAGATAAATCATAAACCTTATTTTTCTTAATGGAAGAAAGTCCAACTAAATCCAAAAGCATTTCAGCTCTTTCTCTTGTTTTTCTACCGTGAAAAAACTTGTTTATAGTATGAGGCATGAGTACATTTTCTATGACATTAAATTCTGGAAGAAGATAATGAAACTGAAACACAAAGCCTATATTTCTATTTCTAAGAGAAGCTAAAGCCCTTTTACTCATTTTATCAATTCTCCTGCTTTGAATGTATACTTCTCCGCTGGTAGGCTTGTCTAAAGTACCTAATATATTTAAAAGAGTGGTTTTTCCACTTCCTGATGCTCCTATTATTGAATTAAATGAACCTTCTTCAATAGACATATTAATATCGTATAGCACTTGGGTTTTAACCCTTCTTCCATATATTTTGTTTATATTTTTTAGTTCTATAATATTAGCCATTTTTTATCACCTCTACAGGAGTTAATTTGAGGGACTTTATAGCTGGAAATACTGCTGCTAAAGTAGAAGCTGCAACAGCTATTAAAGAAGATATAATAATAAATCTGTTATTTATGATAATATCTACAATTGGCTTTCCATCTGAAGTAACTATGTATCTGTTAAATCCCTTTATATACAGCAATGTTAATAATACCCCTACTGCTGTGCCTATTAAACCTAGAATAAATGCCTGCAGCAAAAATATAAGTGCGGCAGAACCATCCTTTATTCCCATAGCTTTTAAAATACCAATTTGCTTATATTTTTGAACTACGCTTATGTTAAGTATACTCATTATACTTAACACTGAAGCTAAAAGTACAAAAAATTGTATTATAACAGAGCATATTTTCTGACCTATTATAGCACTAGCTATAAGTTTATTTTGATCTTTCCAGTTTTCTATTTTTAAATCATTATTTTTAATAGAGTTCTTTATGTTATTTGCAATATTATCTGCATTATAAGCATCATTAGTTGAAAGCTCAAAGGAAGTAATTTTATTTCCACTATCAGCTATGTCCTGAGCAGTTTTTAAATCAGTTATTACCCATATGCTATTTAATTTAACTGCTCCTAAATTATAAAACCCAACTACAATTACTTCTACATTCTTTCCTTGAAAATTCACCACATTTATTTTATCCCCTATTTTTAGTCCTAATTTATCACCTAAATCTTTACCAATAAGAGCTTGTCCGCTTTTGCTAATCATTTTTCCTTCATAAATCTTATTTTTCATATCGTATAGAGTATTCAAATCTTGTGGCAAAAACCCTCTTACTTGTATATTTTGTTTTTTATTATTAGTGTTTATAAAAGCATTATGTTCAATTACTGGAGAAACTATATTTATGTTTTTATCTACAGCCTTGATCTTTCTCTCAATATCTTCCCAAGATTCTATACTTCCTTTACTTGAAGTAATATTAATATGAACAAAGCTTCCAGCAACCTTACTTAAAAGGCTTTTATCTAGTCCTTGACTTAAAAGCCCTATAAAAATCTGCACTGATACTCCTATAGCTATACCCATAATTATAATAAGTGTCTGTATCTTACTTTTTCTTAAAAACCTTGAAGCTATCTTAAAAGACGTTAGCATAATTACTCCTCCATAAATATTATTTGTTTACTGAATTTTTCTTGTTCCACATATTACATACTCCTCCTTTAGAACTTATCTTACTCCAAATATTATCATATATGTAAAATATAAATATTCCAAATAATGAACCAGCAAAATCAATTAATATATCTCCAACATTAGATGTTCTATCCTGTATGAATTTTTGATAAAACTCATCCATAACAGCACACAATAAGCATATAAATAGTATATATCCTAGAGCACCTTTTCCTTTAAAATTTTTTAAATAAAGCAAGACTTATAATTATACCTAAAATAAGATATTCTATAAAGTGAGCACTTTTTCTTACAATAAAATTTAAGGTACTTGATTTAATATCCACATACTTTCTAATATGCTTTTTATAGATATTATTATTTTTTATAAAATTAACTATAGTGTAGCTTTTTTCATGAGACACAGATCCTATATTACTTGAATTATAAAATATAATTCCTATCCACAACATGCAAAATATTATTATTATCTTTTTCATAAATTGACCTCTCTTATTTATAGCAATCAGGTTATCCATTTTATTAAAATTCATAAAAATCATTATAAATTTTAATAAAATGATTTATCAGTCAACATAGCTTACGCTATATTTACTCTAACTGGGTGTAACCCCACACCCTCTATTCCCTCTGCAAATGCTTCAGGAAATACTTTTCTTATTATTTGATAAGAAGCATTTAAATCTGCATTAATCAATTTACCTTTATTGCTTCTAAATAATCCTCTAAATATTCTTCTGCTCTTATTATAATTCTCTTTTATTGGTAACTCACCATCTAAAAATGATGTTCCACTTGTATAACTTTCTTCTGTGATTATTACTTTAATTCCTACATTCTCTGCTTTGTAGATTATTTTATTTATAAAGTCTTGATGTGGTATGCCTACAAACGATTGATTGACTTTTTTACTCATTTTGCTTTCTCTTTTCCAATTTTTATTATTACCTATAATTATTGTGTTTATATCTAATGCTAAAGCATAATCTACTACCCATTTGCTTGCTTTATGAATGAAATCGTTAATCTTGTTATTTCTTTTTATAGTTAATTTATTCATTCTTTTCGTATAATCTAAATTATTCATTCTTTTAGCAATTTCTCTATAATGACTAATTTTCTTATTATAGTATTGATTTATTGATTTTAGACCCTTACCATTCAATATTATAGGCATTGCACCTACATTATTACTTATGGTTGCAAAGTTATCTAAACCAATATCAATACTAATATATCTACCATTATCTTGTTTTAATTCTGGGACTTCTGTTTGATAAACAACTTCAACTATAATATGATTGTATCTTGGTAATATCCTAACTTGTTGTAAATTATTAATTTTAGTATTTAATTTAAATCCATTAAAACATTTAGGGAAATGAATTTGATTATCTTTTAATTTACAATTCATGTTTGTTAATATTAATGAGTATCTACCATTTTTAGGTAAGTAATTTGGCAATTTAGGTCTACCATTATATTTCTCTTTATGCTTGCTCCAATCTTTAATAGCTTTGAAGAAGGACTTCCAATTCTTGTCTAATAATCTTAATGTTTGTTGTGCTGATTGAGCAGTAGGCATATTTCTATAATCCGTATTCATTCCTTCTTGTTTTAATAACTTATCCATTTGATTATATGAAATATACTTACTTTCACTACAAAACTTTTGCCTTATTTGATAATTTGCAAAATTATAAAGATTTTTAGATTTAAAACAATATTCATCTAACATCTTGTAGTAGGGATTTTTAGGATATATTATATGCCTTTCTACTCTATTAGCTTTCATCTTCTTCATTCACCTCCTTTTCTTCAAGTATCTTTTTTATCTTTTGTCCTTTTCTTTTAGAGTATAATTTCATAGAATAACAATTCAATAAACTAATTATTTCTTCAAATATTTCTTCACTATCTAATTTTTCAGAACCTACTTCGCTCATAACAATTATCTCACAATTGTATTTTTTAAATAAATGATAAAATAACTCAAAACCTACTCTGCTTAATCTATCTTTATAAGTTATTACAATTCTTTCTACTTTACCTGCAATTACATCGTCGAGCATTTTAAAAAAATCTTTTCTTTTTTCAAAACTAATTCCACTCGCTATATCTGAAAACACTCTTGATATGCAATATCCATTACTAAAACAAAACTGTTTCAACATCTGGATTTGATTTTCCAAGTCGGCTTTCTGTTTTGGTGTAGAAACCCTTGCATAAATGTATGTTTTTCTTTCTACTCCTTTATTGAATAATTTGTATACACTGTCTTTGTCATAATCATATCTGCCATTAGGTAAAATGTTTACTTTTATTAATCCTTCTTTAACGTATTTTGTAAGAGTAGGTCTTGTTATTTGCAATAATTCTAATACTTCTTCAGAGATTTCGCATCTAAATTCCAGTAAAAATTTTATTTTTACTGGAATTATTATTTTTTACACTTAATTGAAGGGCTGGTAAGCCCGCAGACCGTTAGGTCGTAAATTGAATATAATTCCCCCTTACCCCCACGCTACCAAATATTAACTTGGAAATTAAGATTATGTTTTAGCAAATAACGGATTTATCCAATTATTAATAAGTAGCATTTCATCCCTAATATCTTCGATTATATCTACCTGTAACATCTTTCTCTTTCTAAATCCCCTAATACATCTAAAAAAGTATAAGTGCATTAAGTTAAATGCTATTATTATAAATATTAACACAGTTTCTACGCCCATAGGGCTGTGAAGAAAACAGTGATTTAAATGCCACTCAGTTTTCAATTGATGAAAGGCATTGTTTTCAATATCCCACCTACTATGCATTATCTTCCACAAAGTTTCCACTGAAGTAACTTTAGATGTAGTTATAATCCATGCTTCTTTTATTTCTACTTTACCAGAGAAATGTAGTTCTTCTACAAACCTTATAAATCTTACTTTTGTATCTAAACTTGGCATTTGAAAATCATCTTCATCCCAGGCTTTAATTTTAGTATAATTGCTACTTTTCTTCTTAACAGTCCATTCTTTATCTGCCTGTCGGCACTTGAATAAACCAAGTGCATCCTTAACAATATTAAGTCTTTCATCTTTAACTCTTACTACTGCATCCATTCCTATTGATAAAACTTCATTAATCCAGGTAGATTTACAATATAATGCGTCAGCTACTATAATATCTGCAAAATGATGAAATTCCTTATACAGCTTTCTAATTAGGCGCTTTCCTCCTGTAATTTCCCCTTCATCCTTATCTGAACCATCTCCTTTAGGTTCCAGCATTTCCTGACCTAAGATAAGATGTGGATCAGAACCTACAGTTGAACATACTACAGACCTATGAAAGTAATGAGTAACTCCATTCCTTTGAACTCGTGAGAGACAATTATCACAACATTTTTTAGTGCTTTCAAATAACTCTACACCATCTATTGCAGCAACTTTTAGTCCATCTATAGTTCCATTTCTAAAAACCTTATTATTTATACTTGTCTTAATTATACTATTATGAAGTTTCTTCAAGCCATCTAAATCAAAATCGCTTAAAGACCGCCTAACGGCGTCAATGCGAGGCATTTTAGTTCTTTTAGGTAATACTTTATTAAATTTACCCTTCTTGAGCCAATGTTCTAATCTATTGAAACTTCTTATTTGAAGCATAAATCCAAATAAAACTACAAATGTAATTGTTGAAATTTTTATTGGTGATTTTACTCTTTTATCTTTTAGGGTATTGATTTTTTCTCCAAGATGGTATACCTTAGAGAAGTAAGTGAGCATTTGTTTTAAATAACTTTTACTCATTTTATCAGCATCCTTTCTTTATGTTTGTAGCAAAACTATTATAGAAGGGATGCTTTTATTATGCAAATTTTTTCTCTATAATTTCCAGTAAAAATCGGAAAATACCACAGTTCTAGTTGTCACTCGTTAAGTCATATAAATCAACGGGCTTATCGCCCTAAAAAATTTCAAATGCGAAATCTCTGGCTTTTTATGTATTTTATGCATATTTAAAAGTAAAGTGGCTGTAGATTAAACAGCCACCTTACTTTTAAATAAAGAAATATTATTTTTTAAGGTTATAGAAAGCTTTAAGTCCTCTATATTCTCCCATTGTTCCTAATTCTTCTTCGATTCTTAATAATTGATTGTACTTAGCAACTCTCTCACTTCTTGCTGGAGCACCAGTCTTGATTTGTCCTGCATTTACTGCAACAACTAAGTCAGCTATTGTAGTATCTTCAGTTTCTCCACTTCTGTGAGAAACTACTGCAGTATATCCTGCTCTCTCAGCCATTTCTATTGTATTTAAAGTTTCAGTTAATGTTCCTATTTGGTTAAGCTTTATAAGAACTGAGTTTGCAACTCCTCTTTCAATTCCCATAGCAAGTCTTTCTGTATTAGTTACGAATAAATCGTCTCCTACTAATTGAATCTTTCCGCCTAACTTTTCAGTTAATAACTTCCATCCTTCCCAATCTTCTTCTGCCATACCGTCTTCGATTGAGATTATTGGATATTTTTCTACTAATTCAGCATAGAAATCAGCCATTTCAGCTGGAGTTAATGTTCTTCCTTCTCCTTTTAATTCATACATCTTAGTTTCAGTATTGTAGAATTCTGAAGATGCAGGGTCTAAAGCTATGAATACTTGTTCTCCTGCTTTGTATCCAGCTTTTTCTATAGCTTCTACAATAACTTGTATTGCTTCTTCATTGCTCTTTAAGTCTGGAGCAAATCCACCTTCATCACCAACACCTGTTGATAATCCTTTGTTCTTTAATATGTTCTTTAATGTATGATATATTTCAGAACACATTCTTAAAGCTTCTGAGAAAGATTGAGCTCCTGCTGGCATAATCATGAACTCTTGTAGATCTACATTGTTGTCAGCGTGTGATCCACCATTTAATATGTTCATCATAGGTACTGGTAGAACTTTTGCGTTAACTCCACCTATGTATTGATATAAACTAATTCCTAAGTATTCTGCAGCAGCTTTTGCACATGCAAGTGATACTCCAAGCATTGCATTAGCTCCAAGTTTGCTCTTATTTTTTGTTCCATCAAGTTCAAGCATAACTTTATCTATTGCAACTTGATCAAATACATTCATTCCAACTAATTCTTCGGCTATAATTTCATTTACATTGTTAACTGCTTTTTCAACGCTTTTTCCCATGTATACTGATTTATCGTTATCTCTTAATTCAACTGCTTCGAATATACCAGTTGAAGCTCCTGATGGAACTGCAGCTCTTCCTACTGTACCATCTTCTAATTCAACTTCTACTTCTACAGTTGGATTTCCTCTTGAGTCTAAAATTTGTCTTGCATAAACATCTACTATTTCTACAAAAGTCTTCATATTTATCTCCTCCTAATTTAAGATAAAAATTTATATATACAGTAGGAAACAATCATAATTGTTTCCTAACTGATATTATTTAAAGATGCTTTTTCCTGTCATTTCCTTTGGAATTTCTAAGCCCATTTCTTCTAGCATTGTAGGAGCTATATCTGCAAGTATTCCACTCTCTCTTAATTCTTTTTTCTTGGCATCATTTGATACATAAATGAATGGTACAGGATTTGTTGTATGAGCTGTCATACTTCCTCCTGTAGAATAATCTATCATCTGTTCACAGTTACCATGGTCTGCTGTTATGAATATAGAACCGTTTTTCTCTAATATTTTATCCACAACTCTACCTAAACATTCATCCACAGCTTCAACTGCTTTAAATTGCAGCATCCATAACTCCTGTATGGCCTACCATATCCGGATTTGCATAATTTAATATTATGGCATCATACTCATCTGAATCTATTCTTTTAATAACTTCATCTGTTACTTCATATGCACTCATTTCTGGTTTTAAATCGTAAGTTGCAACCTTTGGAGAAGGTATTAAAACTCTATCTTCATTAGCATAAGGCTCTTCAATTCCTCCATTAAAGAAGAAGGTTACATGAGCATACTTTTCTGTTTCAGCTATTCTTAATTGCTTTTTACCTAATTTTGATAAATATTCTCCAAAAGTATTTTTATAAGATTCAGAACCAAAAGCAACTTCAACATTTTCAATAGTCTTATCATACTCTGTTAAAGTTACGAAAGTCAAATCAAGATTCTCTCTTTCAAATGCATCGAATACTTTATCATTTATTGCTCTTGTTATTTGTCTTGCTCTATCTGGTCTGAAATTAAAGAATACTACTGAGTCTCCATCTTTAATAGTAGCTACAGGCTTCTCATTCTTTAATATTACAGTTGGAAGCACAAATTCGTCTTGCTTGTTATCATGATAAGATTTTTCTATAGCTTCTAGAGCACTTCCTGCATATTCACCTTTTCCTAATACCAATGCATTATATGCAAGCTGAGTCCTTTCCCATCTTTTGTCTCTATCCATAGCATAGTATCTTCCAGATATAGTAGCAATAGTTCCTACTCCAACTGAACTCATATAGCTTTCTAAGTCTTTTACATATGTTGGTGCTGAATCTGGTGGTGTATCTCTTCCATCAAGAAAAGCATGTACATATACTTTTTTTATGCCACTTTTTGCAGCAAAGTCAATTAGGCCTTTTAAATGATCTATATGTGAATGAACTCCACCATCTGATAAAAGTCCCATGAAATGAAGTGAAGAGTTATTAGCCTTTACATTATTTACAGCCTTTAGCAAAGCTTCATTTTTAACTAAATCTCCATCTTCTATGGCTTTAGTTATTCTTGTAAGAGCTTGATATATTATTCTTCCTGCGCCTATATTTAAGTGACCAACCTCTGAATTACCCATTTGTCCTTCTGGAAGTCCAACAGATAATCCACTAGCTCCTAGTTGTGTATGTGGATATTCGTTCCAAAGTTTATCATAATTAGGCTTCTTAGCTATTCTAACAGAATTTCCGTCTTCATTATCTGATATTCCAAATCCGTCTAGTATAGCTAACATAACAGGCCTCTTTATCATGTGTAATCACCTCCGAGAAATATCTTTAATCCTTTCTAGGATTCTAACTTCAGCTTTACTGCCTAACTGAAACTCAGAGTCCCTAATCCAATAAAATTGCGGGGAAATCTTATTACTTATCAAAGTTTACTATAGCAGCAAAATCTTGTGCTTTTAGTGAAGCTCCTCCGATAAGTCCTCCATCTATATTTGGTTTTGCCATTTGCTCTTTTATTGTTGATGGTTTAACTGAACCGCCATATTGTATTCTCATCTTTTCTGCAGCTTCTTCTCCAAACATGCTTGCAACAGTTTTTCTAACGAAAGCTATTGTTTCTTCTGCTTGATCAGATGTAGCAGTTTTTCCTGTTCCTATAGCCCAGATTGGTTCGTAAGCTATTACAAGTTTTTCAACTTGTTCTTTTTCAAGTCCAGCTAAGTCAAGCTTAATTTGTCTTCCCAATACTTCTTCAGTTATATTAGCTTCTCTTTCCTCAAGAGTTTCTCCTATGCAAAGTATTGGAAGTAGGTTATGTTCAAAAGCTTTCTTTATCTTCTTATTTAAGTCAGCATCATTTTCTGCAAAATATTGTCTTCTTTCACTATGCCC
The DNA here is from genome assembly GCF_047777555.1 of Clostridium sp. Taxonomy (GTDB): domain Bacteria; phylum Bacillota; class Clostridia; order Clostridiales; family Clostridiaceae; genus Clostridium_H. The sequence continues at coordinate 79,654 of NZ_JBKEEV010000001.1, forward strand.
TAATATTACATACTTTATTCCCATTTCTTCAAGCATAGCTGGAGAAGTTTCTCCTGTAAAAGCTCCACTTTCTTCAAAGTGCATATTTTGAGCTCCAACTTCTATATTAGTTCCCTTAACAGCCTTTACTACCGCATCTAAACATATAGTTGGTGGACAAACTACAACTTCACTGTTAGCATCTTTAACTAATGGCTTTAATTCCTCTATAAGCTTTAATGCTTGTGATACAGTATTATTCATCTTCCAGTTTCCTGCTATAATTGGCTTTCTCATATTAACACACCCCTTATATTTTTTAATAGCCAGCTTTTTTAGGTATTAGGTACTAGTATCTAGAACCCAGTACCTAGTACCTATGACTATCCTTTCATAACTTATGCTTTCTAACCTACTTTTATTATTTGTCTGTAAGTGCTGCAATTCCTGGTAGTTCTTTTCCTTCTAAGAACTCAAGTGATGCTCCACCACCAGTTGAAATGTGAGTCATTTTATCTCCAAATCCAAGAGTATTAACAGCAGCTGCACTGTCTCCTCCTCCGATTATAGTAGTTGCATTTGACTGTGCCATAGCTTCTGCTACTGCTATTGTTCCTTTTGCAAAGTTTGCAAATTCAAATACTCCCATTGGTCCATTCCATATAACTGTCTTAGCATCCTTTACTGCTTCAGCATAAAGTTTAGCTGTTTTAGGTCCTATATCTAATCCCATGTAACCTTCTGGAATGTTTTGATCTTCTGTAGTAACTGGTTTTGTGTCTGCACTAAACTCAGCACCAACTACGTTATCTATTGGAAGTAATAATTTAACTCCTTTAGCTTGTGCCTTTTCCATCATTTCTTTAGCATAATCTATTTTATCTTCTTCTAATAAAGATGTTCCTATAGAATAGCCTTGAGCTTTTAAGAAAGTATAAGCCATTCCTCCACCTATTATTAATGTATCAACTTTTTCTAAAAGATTGTTTATAACGTTAATTTTATCAGAAACTTTAGCTCCACCAAGTATTGCTACAAATGGTCTTTCTGGAGTTTCAACAGCTTCACCTAAGAATTTTAATTCCTTTTGAATTAGGTATCCACAAGCAGATTCACTAACAAATTCTGTTACTCCAACTGTTGAACAGTGTGCTCTATGAGCTGTTCCAAAAGCATCATTTACAAATACATCAGCAAGAGAAGCTAATTCTTTTGAGAAGTTTTCTTCATTTTTAGTTTCTTCTTTTCTATATCTTGTGTTTTCAAGTAAAACAATATCTCCGTCTTTCATATTTGCTACAGCATTCTTAGCGTTTTCTCCAACTACATTATTATCTGCTGCAAATACAACTTCTTTTCCTAATAATTCTGAAAGTCTCTTAGCAACTGGTGCTAATGATAATTCTGGCTTTGGTTCTCCCTTTGGCTTACCAAGATGTGAACAAAGTATAACCTTAGCTCCTTGGTCTACTAAATATTTAATTGTTGGAAGTGCTCCTATTAATCTATTTTCATCTGTTATAACTCCTTCTTTAAGCGGTACATTGAAGTCACATCTTACTAATACTCTTTTACTTTTAACTTGGATATCTTCTACAGTCTTCTTGTTTAACTTCATGATTATATCTCCCTTCACATTTTAATAAAATTGCCTTGCAATTTTCTTACTAGTGATAAAAAATAAATTAATGATTTATATGTATCATTAAAATAGCACATATAAAAGCTAAATTTGCTTTAAAATTAGTATTCTACATCTTTTTATAATTATTATTGTTGAATTAAATTGTAAGCGGTCCTTTTTTGTCCCACGGACAAGTTATTTGTCCCACTTACATTATAATGTAAACGTAGGGATTTTTAAATAGGATTTTTAAAAAAAGTTTTAGTTTTAACATATAAGAAAAATGCACATCAATTTTATTATATAAAATATAAATCCAATGCGCCATCCTTAGAATTAAAAAGCATATTAATCTTAATTAATCAAAGATTAATATGCTTTTACTATGTTAGGGTATATATTTTAGGTATCTAATTTAAATTATTTTGAAAGGTTAGCAAAATATTTTAAAGTTCTAATTAATTGAGAAGTATATGACATTTCATTGTCATACCAAGAAGCAACTTTAACTAATTGCTCTCCATTTACGTCCATAACCTTTGTTTGAGTAGCATCAAATAATGAACCATAGTGAATTCCAATTACATCTGAAGATACTATAGGGTCTTCAGTGTATCCAAAAGATTCATTAGAAGCAGCTTTCATTGCTGCATTTATTTCTTCTACACTAACCTTCTTTTCTAGAGTACATACTAATTCAGTTAATGAACCAGTTATAACAGGAACTCTTTGTGCTCCTCCATCTAATTTACCTGCTAATTGTGGAATAACTAATCCTATAGCTTTAGCAGCACCAGTTGAGTTAGGAATTATGCTTGCAGCTGCAGCTCTTGCTCTTCTTAAATCACCTTTTTTGTGTGGAGCATCTAAAGTATTTTGGTCATTTGTATAAGCATGGATTGTAGTCATGAATCCTTTTGTTAAACCAAATTTGTCATTTAATACTTTAGCCATTGGAGCTAAGCAGTTTGTTGTACAAGATGCACCAGAGATAACTGTTTCTGAACCATCTAATACATCATGGTTTACGTTGAATACAACTGTCTTTAAGTCTCCAGTTGCAGGAGCTGATATAACAACTTTCTTAGCACCAGCTTGAATATGAGCTTCTGCTTTTTCTTTCTTAGTGAATAGTCCAGTACATTCTAGTACTATGTCTACTCCTAATTCTCCCCAAGGTAAGCTTGCTGGATCTTTTTCAGCAATTACTTTTATTTCTTTTCCATTAACTACGAAAGCTCCGTCCTTAACTTCGATTTCACCATTGAATCTTCCTTGAGATGAATCGTATTTGAATAAATGAGCTAAAGTTTTAGCATCTGTTAAGTCATTTATTGCAACTACTTCAAACTCAGGATTGTCGATCATTAATCTTAAAGCTAATCTTCCTATTCTTCCAAAACCATTAATAGCAACCTTTGTCATTGAAATTACCTCCTAAAAATCTTATTTTATATATTTTTATATATTTTTATATAAATATATATTTATATATTTTTAACGTTTTAAATGTATTTATTGGCGCTCACTTTTTATAATATTTATGATTTCTTTAGCAGCACCTTCATCAGTTATAAGAATATTATTTGAGTTGAATCTCTGTACACCTAGAATAGCCTTTGCTTTACTGTGTCCTCCAGATATAGCTATGATAGTTTGAATTTTTTTTGTATCTTCACCTTTTATTCCAGCAGTTGGAGTTGAAAAGATAACTTCTCCATTTATGTTAAAATAGCATCCAAATGCTTCTCCTACTGCTCCTTTTTCGTGCAATTCATTTATAGCTTCATCTTTTAAGCCTCTTTTTTGTGCCATATCCTCAGCTTTTCCAATACCGTAAATCAATATATTTGCTTTATGTATATTTTCTACAACTTCTTTTATACTTTCTTCATTTAAAATAGCAAATATCTCTGCATAATCTACATTATCTATGAGTTGAAGCATTTTATAATCTGCTGATAATCTCTCTGCCAATCTTGCAACTAAAGTATTAGCTTGAATTTCTACATTTCTGCCAATTCCACCTCTTGCAGGTATTATGAGAATATCTTTATATTCACTGGTCTTTGGCATATTATCTACCATCTTTTTTATGCTTTTCCCACCAGTTAATGCTATAATATTTTTATCTTTCAGTATGCTCTTTACAAAATTTGCTGCACTCTTTCCTAACTCCTCTAAGGTGAGCTCATTTTCATCTATATCTCCTGGGACAACTATTACTTTTCTTAGCTTCAAATTCTCTTTTAAATATTCTTCCATTTCTGATAGTCCTCTAAGGTCATGAACAAATTCCTTTAATGCTTCTAATATTTTCTTCCCATCGTAATTCACTGTCATTCCTTCTGCATTAATGTCTATCAACCCTTGTTTTTTAAGAAATCCAATTTCGCTTCTTACTATTCTTTCTCCAATTCCTAAGTGACTTGCCAGCATTCTCCTTCCTATGGGTTGATTATAATATATAGTGGTCAATATATTATACCTTTTGTCTAATAGTTCAAGTACTTCCGGAACCACTTTTTTTTCTATCTCCAAATACTTCAAAAGTAACACCTCTTTGGCCCTCTAATGTCCCACTTGTTTATTATACGTCCCACTTATTATTATAAATCAAATATATTTTTTTTAAAAGACATTTAACAAAAAAAATGTTAAATTTTTATTCTAAAAAATAATAAAGAAAAAGATACTTCTCTTTTCCTTTATTATTTGCTAAGCATTCTATTTTATTTATAGTAAAACTTTTAAATAAATCTTTATATTGATTAAAATCTTTTTCTTTTACTTGAGGATTTAATTCCCATTTCTTCTCTATACTTTGCCACCGTTCTTCTTGAAATATCAATATCTCTTTCTTTTAACAAATCACATATTTTCTGATCAGATAAAGGTTTCTTTTTATCTTCCTTATTTATAAGATCTTCTATTTCCTTTTTTATTATCTTTGTAGATACATCTTCAAAGCTGTCTACTCTAGAGATTCCAGTAGTAAAAAGATCCTTAATTTTTATTGTTCCTCTTTCTGTATGAATATACTTTTCTCTTATGGCTCTGCTCACCGTTGATTCATGTATCCCTAGACTATCTGCAATCTCTTTTAAAGTCATAGGCTTTAAAAAAGCCTCTCCATATTCAAAATAATCTTTTTGAATTTCTATTATTTTTTCTAATATATTATATATAGTATTTTCTCTTTGCCTAATACTCTTTATTAAAAATACAGCACTATTTAGTTTATCCTTTACAAACTTTACTGTATTCTTATCATCTTCATTATTGATTATCTGTTTATATAACTGATTTATATTTAATTTTGGGATAGAAGCATCATTCATTATAATGCAATACTCTCCATTTATTTTTCTTATATAAGCCTCAGGAATTATATATTTAGTTTCTTCTCCAGTAAAGAATCCTCTTGAAGGTTTAGGCTCTAAGGACTTTATTAAATCTCCATATTTTTGAGCATCCTTCACATCTATTTTTAGCTCTTTAGCTATTACATTATATTTATTTTCAGCTATCATTTCTAAATAGTTATCTACTATTTTATAAAGTTTTTCATCTTGAAAACCTTTTACTTGAAGCTGTATTTTTAAACATTCCTTTAGATCTCTAGCTCCTATTCCATGAGGTTCTAGTGATTGTACGATTTTTAAGCATGACTCAGCTAACTCCTTAGATATGGCTAGCTCTTCTTGAATTTCTTCAAGGGTTATATCCAAATATCCTCTGTTATCTATATTTTCAATCATATATTTACATACAGCTTTAACAAAATCATCCTCATTTAACTCTACTATTTGCTCCATTAAAAACTCTTTAAGTGATTTTTTAGCGCTGATAAAATTAAACGGAGATACCTCATCCTCGCTTTTTTCTCTGCTATAGCTTCCATGTCCATAGTCATCAAATTCTAAATACTTCAAGAAATTTTTATAGTCTATTTCATTCTTTGATTTTTCTGTATCATTTTTTTTATTATAATCTGCATCAAGCACTGGATTTTCTTGAAGCTCTTTTTCTATATAGCTTTGAATTTCGAAATTTGACATTTGAAGCAACTTTACTGATAGCTGCATTTGTTGAGTCATTATTAGCTTTTGTTCTTGAGTTAAATTTAAATTAAACTCCATCTTCATATTTTATCACCACTTTGCATTATAATACCGCTTCATATTACATTATATCATAAGAATTGGGCAATTAATAATTAAAATTCCTCAATGACTTTATGTAACATTTTCTTCTAATACTAAATACACCCATAAAAAATAAAAGCACCCTGATTTAGCGGGTGTTTTTATTTTCATTTATAATTTAATTATATTTTTCTATAAATGCTATTCCACAAGCATTAGGTCCTGCATGGGTTCCTACTACACATCCAACTTCACATTCAATATAGTTTACACCTCTATTAGTTAGCTCCTGTTGGAGATAAGGAAAAATATCTTTATTATCTATATGAAGTAATATACTAGGCTCTTCATTATTTAAATTATCTAAATATCCCAAAACCGTCTTAATTGCTCTTTTTGTTCCTCTTACCTTATCTAAAACTTCCATTTTCCCATCTACTGCAGCTAAAATCAGCTTTATATTCAGCAAGTTTCCTATTGCTCCAGCGGTTTTAGAAAGACGTCCTCCCTTAACCAGATTTTCCAAGCTTACAAATACGTAGCCACTTTTTATATGCGGAACAGTTTCTTTTAAAACTTTCTCAATTTCTTCTATGGAATAACCTTTATCTCTCAATTCAGCTGCTTTTATCACTAATAACCCTAATCCAGCAGTTACATTTAAACTGTCTATAACTAATATATCATCGCTTTCAAGCATTTCCTTAGCAATACATGCCGACTGGTATGTACCGCTCATTTTTGATGAAAGATGAATAGAAACAACTTTGTATCCTTCATCCAAATATTTTTTATATAATTCGTAAAATTTATGAGGATTTATTCCTGATGTGGTAGGAAACATGTCCTCTTCTTTTATTTTTTTTAAAAATTCTCTTATATTTATGGTCACGCCATCTAAATAACTCTCTTCTCCAAAACTAACCATAAGAGGTATGACTTCTATATCATATTTTTCTATGATTTCTTTATTTAAATCACAGGTACTATCCGTGATTATCTTAATCTTCTCCATAGTCTATACCTCCTACTTCATTCCTGGAAATCCTAATTGTCTTAAAGCTTCGTACGCAACTATAGCTACAGTATTCGAAAGATTTAAAGATCTTGTAGTAGTATTTACCATAGGTACTCGTATTCTATTTTCCACATATCTATCTCTTATATAGTCAGGTAACCCTGAAGTTTCCCTTCCAAAAACAATAAAATCTCCCTTTTTATATTGTACTTCATCATGATGATATTTAGCTTCTTTTGTTGTTGATAAATATATATTGGCATCAGGATATTTCTCTAACATATCATCGAAAGATTCATGAATTTCTATATCTAATAATGGCCAATAATCTAGGCCAGCTCTTTTTACTCTCTTATCATCTATGCTAAATCCTAAAGGTTTTATTAAATGTAATCTACAATCAGTTAGTACACAAGTTCTTGCTATATTTCCAGTATTCTGCGGTATTTCTGGTTGAAATAATACTATATTTAAATTAGGTTTATCTAATCTCATTGTTGACCCCCTATATTAGTGGAATTTAACTCTATATTATATTAATCATAAAATGAAGTAAAGTACATATAATCATGTATAGATGAGTTTACTACAGAATAAATTTTTCTATAGCCTTAGCCACTCCATCTTCGTCGTTAGTTTCAGTTATATAATCTGCTTCCTTTTTTACATAGTCTGGCGCATTTCCCATTGCTACTCCTAATCCAGCATACTTTATCATAGATAAATCATTTTCGCCATCGCCTATGCAAATAACTTCCTCTCTTTTAAATCCATAAAACTCTGTCAATATTTTTACTGCATTACCTTTTGAAATTCCTTTTTTCATTACTTCAAAATTATCTCCAAGAGAACTTACAACTTCAAAACTTTTTAAATTTATTATCTCATCTTTAGCTTTTTTTAGAGTACTGTAGTCTTCACTAATGCATATAGCTTTAAGTATTTCACCATCTCTATTTACAAATTCTTCTTCTAAATTAGGATTTACATGAAGATTAATTTTCATATCATCTGATAAATCTTCATTCATCTCAAGATAAGTATATCCTTTTGGGTAGGGTTTAGGCGAAATAATAGTATTAAAAGTATTAAAATAAACTTTAAAATCATAATTTTTAATAATTCCTAGTATCTTTTTACATTCTTCTATACTCAATGTAGAACTATATATTACCTCGTTTCTATCTTTTTCTCTAATATATGCTCCATTTGAAGCTATAATTGGTGCATTTATCCCTAAAAGTTGTGCATAATATTTTGCAGATGTAAACACCCTTCCTGTAGAAATCGCTATTTTAACTCCCATATCATGGGCTTTTTTTATGGCTTCCTTATTTCTATTACTAACTTCTTTACTGCTGTTCAATAAAGTCCCATCCATGTCCAAGCACACTAACTTAAATGCCATATTAATCTCCCCTTTATAATTTCATCCACTATGCTGACATTACCTATTCCCTACAGTATCAAAGAGTATTATAACATATAAGAAAATTGGGATGCAATTTTCTCAATTTAAAAGTGCTTAATCCTAAGTTTTTTGTTTCTTCCATATGGATTAAGCACTCTAAATTAACTTATTAATACTTTTTTAATATTTAATCTTACTTTTTCGTTCCTCTTCTAATTACTCCATTTATCGGTACATAATAATCATTAGATATTAATTCCTTACCTATAAACTTACCATTTTCATAGATATTTCTATAAGCTTTAACTCTGTAACCTTTGCGAGGCTGCTTTTCTACCTCTGTTTGTCCTGCTGGTAATGATGGATCATCTATATATTTTGTTGTTGGCTCAATTGTACTATATACTTCCGTAGTTATATCATAGGTTCGTTTTGCTAATTCAGAATTTGAATATACATTGAAATACACATTTCTATTTGAAGTAAAGCCTTCGATATATATAGGATAATCGAAAGTATTTTTAAATTTCAAGTCAATATTTCCCCAGTCAACCGTAGCATCAAGACCAATATCAACATATGTAGAAGGAATAGAATGGTGCACTCTTTCAGTGGTTTTTATATTTGCTCTTAGCAATGCATTATATAGAGTTGAAGATACTTGACATATTCCTCCGCCAAGGCCTGAATCGAATTTTTGATTTATTATAACTCCAGCTTCCTTGTATCCTCTTTCTTTTGTTCTTTCTCCAACAACTTCATTAAAGCTAAAAGTATCTCCTGGCATTATCACTGTACCATTAATACTTTGAGTTGATAATCTTATATTAGTCGCCCTACCTTCTGAAGAAGAGGAATAATTAGTTGAAAATGACCCTATCTTTGAATCAACCTTTCTTAATGCTTCCGCTTTAACCTTAGATTCTATAACTTTTATAGGGGCGTCTATGTTTATATCTCCAGTACTGTTATTTTTGATTTTAGCTGCAATTTCATCACTTAATTTTTTCTTTTCAAGCTCAAAACCTTTTTCATCTTCAGTAACTTGAAAACCTCCGTTTACAGACTTAATCGTTGCTTCCTTTGGTTTTGTATTAATATCCTTGCTTATAGACTCTATCATGTCATCTACTGGCTTATGATCATATGAAAATTGAAGATTATATTTTTTTAATTCAGGACTTTTTATAAGCTTATATTTAGATATTATATTTAAATTCTTACCATAAGCAAAAGCTTCATCTATGACTTCTGTTATATTGTATTGAGGATTTAATTGAGAATAATTTATTGTATAAGTTTTGCTTGGAGTTTTAACATGTATTTTCTTACTAAGTATTGGTTTTGAATACTTTTCTTTTAAAATTTCTAAAGCTTCTTCCTTACTCTTTCCTGATAATTCCACACTTTCAATAATAACTCCCGGGAACATAACATTGTCGAATTTTTGCGTAATAAAATACACATAACTAACAGCAGCTGAAATTAATAATAAAATGATTGTAAATACTAGATTTCTGACCCTCTTATTACTCTTTTTTCTTATTGTATTTTTTTTACTTCTAGCCATTTAATCTCTCCCCTCTTTCCAACTTATTATACTACAAAATTTTAAATAATTACATATGAAACTGTGTTTATACATTGGCTATAGTTTCATATTATGATAAAATTTTTTAAAGGAGTGATGAAATCATGAATTATGACAAATACAAACTTAAAACTTATTTAAAAAATATCTTATCCATCCCAAGTCCTTCTGGCTATACTTATAAAGTAATGGAATATATAAAAAGTGAACTTGATTCCTTAAAAGCTCCATATATTATTACGAATAAGGGAGCCATAATAGTTACACTCAAAGGAAAAAACAACGAATACCAAAGAACTTTTTCCTCTCATGTAGATACCTTAGGCGCTATGGTTAGTGAGATAAAATCAGATGGAAAGCTTGGTATAAGTCTAATAGGCGGATTCACAGGGAATTCTATAGAAGGAGAAAATTGCACTATTTTAACTATGGATGATAAAACTTATACCGGAACAATTCAATCCTTAAAGCCTTCTGTTCACATAAGTGGGAATGAGGCTTATGATCTTAAAAGAACCCCTGAAAATATGGAAGTTATTTTAGATGAGAAGGTATTTTCTAAAGAAGATATTCTAAACTTTGGAATTAATGTTGGTGATTTTATCTTTTTAGACCCTAGAACCATAATAACAGATAATGGTTTTATTAAAAGCAGACACTTAGATGATAAAGCTAGTACCGCTATACTCTTGTATACTATAGACTATATATTAAGCAATAATATAGTCCTCCCTTATACAACTAACTTTTTTATAAGCAACTATGAAGAAGTAGGTCATGGTGCAGCTTCATCTATACCTCCTTCTACTAAAGAATTTATATCTGTAGATATGGGGGCACCTGGACTTAATCAAAATTCTTCTGAATACGCTATATGCATATGTGCAAAAGATTCTTCTGGTCCTTATGACTATGAACTTAGAAAAAAGCTTGTAAACTTATGCAAAGTACAACACATAGATTACAGAATAGATATATATCCTCATTACGGATCAGATGCCTCTGCAGCTCTCAAAGCTGGATGGGATATTAAAACTGCTTTAATTGGGCCTGGTGTTTTTGCTTCTCATGCTTATGAAAGAACCCACATGGATTCGCTTATATCCACTTTAGAACTTATTGTTAAGTACTGCAAAATTAAATAGAACTAAGAGGAACGTTGCAAAATTTTACCCCCATATGTTCCCTTTTTTATTACAAATTATATAAAAAAGAAGGTTTTTTCCAAAAATAATAGAATATTGAATAATAGAATATTGTATAAAGTAATTTTTTTACGCAATTAACTCGAAGCATATAGGTGGTGAATTTTATTATGGATAATTACTCTATTTGTCTTGAATTTTTAAAAAATATTCCAGTACCAATTATTATACTTGATTCTCAATATAAAATTTTAGGAATAACTTCATCAGGAGAGGATTTATTAAAAAGATTACACATTACCTTACCAGAACTTTCTAACTTATTAGTGAAGCCTATAGAAAATTTTTTATCGAAGAACCTCAAAGAATATATTTTTGAAAAACAATTTGGAAGTACATATCTTCAATTCAAGGTTAATAAAATTTCCAATTCAACTAATAGCATTAATTTAATTTCTATAGTTATTAATGATATTTCTGAAAAGAAATATATCCAACTTGCTTTAGAAAAAAGCAAAGAACAACTTAAATTACTTTTGAATAATATGCCTGTTATGATACAAGCCTTTGATAAAGAAGGAAATATGATACTTTGGAATAATGAATGCGAAAGAATTACAGGGTATACTCGTGAGGAAATACTTTCTGCTAAGAACCCAAATATCATATTATATCCTGATTATGAATATAGAAAGTCAATCGAAGATAAGTGTAAAGAATTGAACTATGAGTACAAAGACGTAGAATCAACTATTATATGTAAAGATGGCAGAAAAAAAACTATTTCCTGGTATTCAACTTCTCAGTCATCACCAATCTCTAATTGGTTTTATATAAAATTTGGTGTAGATATTACATTTAGGAAAGTAGCAGAAAAAAAATTAAGAGAGAAAAAAATTCAGCTAGAAACTATTTTTAAAGCTTTTCCAGACATATACCTTGTTTTTGATAAAAATGGTACTTTTTTAGATTGTAAAACAAAGGATTCAGATAGCTTAATATCTCCTTTTGATGAACTTATAGGGAAAAAAGTATACGAAATATATGACAACTCTACTGGGCTTCAGTTTAAGTCTGCTATTTTGAAAGCTTTGAAAACAAAATCTTTAGTTGTTTTTGAGTATGAGCTTCCTCTTAGAAAGAATCTTCAATACTTTGAGGCTAGACTAATACCTTTATCAGATAATGAAGTTATATCCATAATAAGGAATATTACTAAAAGAAAACAAAGCGATGAAGAATTATTAAAAATGGAAAAACTTAATTCCATAGGCATTTTAGCTGGAGGTATCGCCCATGATTTCAATAATATACTCACTATAATTCTAGGAAATATATCTTTAATGAAAACCTACGTGAAACCTGATGATAAAATCTCGAAGAAGCTTTCAGACTTAGAAAAAACTGTATTCCAAGCAAAAAGTTTAACTAAACAGCTTTTTACCTTTTCTAAGGACAGTAAACCTTTGAAAAAAATAACTTATATAAATGATTTAATAAAAGAAACTACTAATTTAGCATTAAGTGGCTCAAACGTAGCTTGTAAAATGTATATTCCTAATAATCTTTGGCCTGTTGAAATAGACTGCGGTCAAATGAGTCAGGTAATAAGCAATTTAGTAATAAATGCATATCAGGCTATGCCTAATGGAGGTTTCATATCTATTAGATGCAGAAATATTGAACTTTCAGAAAATGAGATAGTAGGTCTTAATCCTGGAAAATATATCTGTATCTCTGTAAAGGATCAAGGCTGTGGAATAAGCAAAGATAACTTGCTCAAAATATTTGACCCTTACTTTACAACTAAAAAAACTGGTATTGGACTTGGACTTGCTTCAGCTTATTCTATAATAAAGAAGCATAATGGTCATATTTTGGTTAAGTCCAAATTAGATAAAGGCTCTGTTTTTAAAATTTATCTACCTGCCTGTGAGGGAGTCCCTATTGAAATAGAAGAACCAAAGTATGGATTAATTAGTGGAGAAAATAAAATCCTTGTTATGGATGATGAAATAGATATAAGAAAAATGTTATCTGCCATGTTAAAGCATATGGGTTATAAAGTTGTATCATGTAAAGATGGTCTAGAAGCCATAGAATTGTATAAAAAAGCTATGTCTTTAGGTGACGCCTTCGATGCAGTCATAATGGACTTAACTATTCCAGGCGGCATGGGAGGAGAAGAGACTATAAAACATCTTCTTCAAGTAGATCCAAAAATTAAAGCCATAGTCTCTAGCGGCTACTCTGCCGGCGGAGTTATATCAAATTTTAAAGATTATGGTTTTAAGGGAGCAATAAACAAACCTTATACTATAGAGGAGCTAAGTAATGAATTGAACAGAGTGCTGAACAGTAACTAGTTCGATTTTAGATTGTTTAGCCTAAAGTGTGAAGTTTGAAACCACTGATTTCTAAGCCATGTTTTTAGTTTAGAAGTTTAGAGAGTTTAGACACTAAAACGTAAAATTTAGCCAATATACTTAGTTTAAAAACAAACTTTCTAAACTTCTAATATAATTTATTCTCCTCCATTTAGATACTTACACTGTGGTGCTAAAGGACAAGCCTCACACTTTGGCTTTCTTGCAGCACAGGTTCTTCTTCCATGAAATATGAGAAGATGGTGAGCTTTTGACCATCGCTCTCTTGGAATATTATTTCTTAGTTGCTCTTCTGTTCCTTCAACATTTTTGCTCTCAGCAATTCCTATTCTATTAGCTACTCTAAACACATGAGTATCCACTGCAATTGCTGGAACACCAAAAGCATTAGATAATACTACATTAGCAGTTTTTCTTCCAACTCCAGGCAGCTTAATTAATTCTTCCATAGTCCTTGGAACTTCTCCATTATAATCATCTATCAGCATCTTGCACAGACCTATTATATTCTTAGCCTTGTTTTTGTATAAACCTATTTCTCTTATTTCTTTTTCCAACTCCTCCTGCTCTAGAGCAGCAAAATCATTCGGCGTCTTATACTTTTTAAATAATTTTTCCGTAACCTGATTTACTTTTTTATCCGTTGTCTGCGCACTTAGTACAGTAGCTATTAAAAGTTGAAAAGGGTTCTCATGAATAAGCTCACACTGAGCATCAGGATAAGCTTTTTCAAGTATATCTAATATTTCATTAACATTTTTCTTCATTGCCTTTTTTCTCTCCTTTTATTAACCAGCCTTTTAAAAATCAAGCCTTTCGATGATTAGAATATTATAATCTAGTATAACTTATACCTTAAACTTAATTTATGATTTATAGTAACAAACATTAATATTCTTATAAAATATAATGCTGAATTAAGCCTCGCTTAATTCAGCATTATATTTCTACACTTCTCCACTGCCCTTACTGGTATTCTCCTCTATATTCTTCTGGTAAAAGCTTAGCAATATTTCTCATAATAACGTCTAAAGCTCTTTCTTCATAATCCTTTTTAGATTCTTCCTCAAGTTTCTGTGGAAGATAAAATTCTTCCCCTATTCTAACGGTAATATCTGAATGTTGGAATTTTTCCATCTCCATTTTTCCTTCCATATTAATAGGAAGAAGCTTTTCTGTTCCTGTCATTCCTATAGGTATAATAGGAACATTACATATTTTTGAAATTAATATAATTCCTTTTTTACCTTTTATCATTTTACCAGTTCTGCTTCTCGTACCCTCAGGGAAAATTAAAACATTATCACCACTTTTAATAATTTGAATAATCTTTTTTATCCCTTCTTTATCTGCTGAATTAGGGTGTACTGGTGTAGTCTTTACTATGCTTAGCCCAAGACTTGTAAGAGGATTACCGCTCAATTTAACTCCTGCTACAAAAGTAACATCATGATCCTTAAGCACCCTATCTAGTACTAAAGCATCTGAATTACTAAGATGGTTGCATATAAATATAACTGGTTTCTTTATATCATTCAATCTTTCCTTATTTTCCACCTTAATATGTGCATACTTATTTATATATCCATTTAAAAGTTTATTAGATATAAACTTTACAAGACCTTTTGGAAGATGACCTATAATTTTGCTCATAGTTGGGGATATCATCTACAAATTCCACCTTTCACATTCATTTCTACATATAATTAATATACATCAAAATTTAGAATTTTTCAAAAGTTTATTATAATATTCCTTAACATAAGGGGAATTAAATTTTTTTCCATCATCCAGCTTCTTCATATGTGCTAAATTTATGAGTACATTTCTCTGAAGTACGCTTTTTCCTCTCCAACCACATGAGGTCATCTTGTATTTCTCATTAAAATCCTTTTTGCTCATACTTAGTATTTCTTCAAAGTTTATATTTCTCATAAAATCAAATGGTTTAAATTCTTCAATCTTAGAAAATTCTACATGTTTGTTATATGGACAAACATCTTGACAAATATCACATCCAAATATTTTGCCTTTAAGCTTAGAAATTTCTTCTTCGTTAATATTTTTCTTTTGTGTTATATATGATAAACATATATTTGGATTACATCCTTTTTCACTTATAGCTCCTCCAGGACATGCCTTTATGCATATATCACAATTTCCGCATTTAGATTCCTTAGGCATATCTTCTTCTATTTCTAAATCTGTTATTATTTCTCCTAAGAAAATATAAGAACCATACCTTTCTGTAATTACCATATTATTCTTGCCTATAAAGCCTATTCCACTTAGATATGCTATATATCTCTCTGGCAGTGCATTGTTGTCAACAAAGTATATTGCTTTTCCATTTAAGCTTTTTATAAAGTTACATATGCTCTCTAAATATTTACTTACAACTTCATGATAATCTCTACCTAAGGTATACTTAGAAAAATATTTATCAGCTTTAGTACTAGTTTCATGCATATATGGAAAGGCTAGTGAAATTATAGTTTTTCCTTCTTTCATATACAAAAAAGGATTTATTCTCTTTTCTATATCTTTCTCTTCAAATTCATTTTCTATATTTTCATGTTTTCTTTTAGTGAGAAATTCCTTAAGTTCATGAAACACTCTACACTTAGTAAATCCAATCTGACTTAAACCTATTTCATAACAATATTTAATTATAGATTCCTTATAATCCATATTTACTAACCTACAATTCTAGCATCTATTATCTCACGCATTCATCCTTTATTCCATAATCCTCAATTTTAACCACATTTTTAGCCTTCTTGTTTACAACCTTTCCCGGTATTCCTACTACTGTTGAATTTGGCGGTACATCCTTTAGTACCACTGAATTTGCTCCTATCTTTGAGTTATCTCCTATATATATTGGACCTAATATCTTTGCTCCAGATCCAATCATTACATTATTTCCTACAGTAGGATGTCTTTTACCTTGGTCTTTACCTGTTCCACCTAAAGTTACACCATGATATAAAGTTACATTATCCCCTATCTCTGCAGTTTCTCCGATTACTACTCCCATTCCATGATCTATAAAAAATCCTTTTCCTATTTTTGCACCTGGGTGTATTTCTATCCCTGTGATAAATCTAGCAAATTGAGATATTAGCCTAGCTAGGAAGTATAACTTTCTTTTGTATAGCCCATGTGCTACCCTATAATAGATTGTTGCATGTACACACGGATAAAGTAATAATACTTCTAAAAAATTTCTTGCTGCAGGATCATTTTTTAATATATTATCTATATCATATTTGATCGCTTTAAAAAATTTCATCATAAATTTCCCCCTCCATCAAAATAAAATTACATAAACAAAAAGCTCTATCTCTAATATCTAGAGACAAAGCTATTACACTCTGCGGTTCCACTCTAATTGGATAAAATCCCACCTCTTTTCAAGCACGCTCCTAAAACAAAATGGAGTTATATACTCTATTACTATAACGGGTAAGACCGTTGCAGCCTACTTTATCTTTCGGTGCAAAACTCCGAAGGGCACTTCGTTTAAATCCGATATAGAAATCTCACAGCATATGATTTCTTCTCTGAAATATCCAATTTACACTACTTTCCTTCTTCACTGTATTTCATACTATTTTACTAAGAATTATATTTTTATTATATTCATTACTTATAGAATTGTCAACATTATTTGCAAAATCTATGTTGTCCTATGACTTTTATCAAAGGCCTTGACCAAATCCATGCACTTGTAGCTGTTCTAGGATTAAAGTAGTATAGAGCACCTCCAGAAGGGTCCCATCCGTTTAAAGCATCTCTTGCAGCTTTAAGAGAGGTTTCTTGCATTTCAGCGTGTATTTGACCATCTACTACCGCAGTGAAGGCACCTGGCTGGTAAACAACTCCCGCTATTGTATTAGGAAAATCTGGATGTCTTACTCTATTTAAAATTACTGCTCCAACAGCTACCTGTCCTTCATAAGGCTCGCCTCTCGCTTCTCCATTTATAAACCTTGCAAGTAGCATTAAATCAGAATTATTGGATGATGCTGCATTTGAAGAAGAAGTACTAGTTTTACCTCCAGCACTTGAGCCTCCTCCAGGTCCTGGATTTATTCCTAAAGCTGCTAATGTAGAGTTTCCTGCTATGCCGTCAACGGTAAGACCATTTTTCCTTTGAAATTCTTTAACAGCAAGGTAGGTCTCGTATCCATAAATTCCATCCATATTTCCTTTATAATATCCCCATGCTATTAATCTTCTTTGAATTTCTGTTACAATTGCATCTTTAGATCCATACTTATAAACTGCAGTTTTTACACTGTTGCGGTAAGGAATAATAAATCCTGATGTACTCACATATGAAAACATGATTACTATAATTAAAATGCTAATTCTTTTCCATCCTAATCTGTTTTTCATATATAGCTTCCTCCTAAAATAAGTATACAAAACGTCTCTTCCTTACTTATATTTTGTGCAACTTTATAAAAAATACACTCTTTATTCCAAAGTACCTATTTATTTTATAAATTATAAAAAAAGAACTGCTTATATTAATATATAAACAATCCTTTTTATAACTTACACCGCTCTTTTTAACTTCTTTTTCCACTTCTCTTCAAAAAATTCCTCTATTATATCATTTATAATTACTACTCCTTGAAGTATTTCTTCAGAGTCTATTACAGGAATAGCTATAAGATCATACTTAACAAATTTTTTAATGGCTGTATCTAATTTTTCATCATCGCTTAACTTTATAACTTCCTTTTTCATTATTTCTTTTAACTTCATATCTCCACTGGAAAATACTAGTTCTGTTAAAGATATTACCCCTTGAAGCCTTTCATTTTGATCAGTTATATAAATGTAATGGGAAACTTTATCCTCTGGCTTAATTTCTTTTAAAAGCTCTAAGGTTTCAGCTGCTGTTATATTTAAATTAAATGAAACAAAATCTGTATTCATTATACTTCCTACGGATTCCTCTTCATATTTCATGAGGTCCCTTACCTTTTCTTCGTCTTCTGTTTCTAAGTTCATAAGAAGCTTTTCTGCCATTTCTTCATCTAATTCTTCTAAGATATCAGCAATTTCATCATTGGACATATTATTTAAAATACCAGGTACCTTAGACTCGTTTATAGTTTCTAGTATATCCGCCTGAATTTCAGGATCTATTTCCTCTAAAGTATCTGCAGCTAAATGTTCATCTAGACTTTCAAATATTTTATTTCTATACTTCAAGTCTACTTCCTCTAGTATATCAGCTATATCTGCTGGATGTAATTCTGAAATCTTTTTATATGGAACTAATATTTTTAAATTATCATCTACCATTTCTAGAGATTCAACATCGTCCCACATTATAACTGTATCATAAACTTCTTTTCTGCAAAGTTTATATAAAAACTTCACAATCTTATCCAAACCATATCTTCTGCTCAGAGCTAACAATCCTGTTTCAACAGCTATTACTCTTATTTCCGTGGAAATATTAGCTATTCTCAAGTCATTCACTCTTACAACCTTTTTCCCATTTATATCAACTATTTGCTTGTCTAATAAATTTTTGGACAAAAGGTAAGAGTATGCCCTTGGAATAATATCCTTAACACCTCTCACTTTTATAACTATTTTAGAATCCTCGTTGTAAAAATCGATGCTTCTAAATTCATAATTATTTATTTCTCCACCTTTTTTCACCTTATATCCTATGGCCTTAGGGTATCCATCACCTGTGGTAACATATATATCGCACAGTTTACCTATACAGTCACCGTATTCATCATAAACATCCCTGTGGAGTATTTCACTTAAATAAAAGCTGCTAAGTTTCTTCATGGATATTCCTCCTTTCAATATAGAGGAAACCCACGGTACTACCACGGTACTAATCTAAAGGTCGGAAGTCAGAGAGTTAGCATGCTAACACTTAAACTAAAGAATTAGTAGGTTAGTAAATTAATATTTAACAATTGATAATACATTTTACTTTTAATTATCAACTCTTAATTATCAACTTAAATTTTTAGTTTCCAACTTCTAACCTTTAACTTTGTATTTATGGATCTCATTTTTAATCAATGTGTACTTTATCTGTTTTATAACTTCTAACTCCCTACCCTTAAAAATGGGTTTTCTCTATATTCACTATTTAATTTTAAATTTTGTTTTGATCTCCTACTAAGGGGACCACCTTCCATTGATATCTCACCTCTTTTTAAAACATGGAATAAAACTAAAATCCTGTTTATGAAAGTTTCATATTACATATCTCTAATATAAATTATATTATAATTAGATTAAAATGCAACCATATTTAATCATTTACACTAAAATTATTAGTTTACATCAATATAATTATCTTTTAAATGAAATTTCAAGGTTTTACTCTACTATTTAATTAATTTTAAATTTTTATTTATTTTTTTATATACACTTTCCCTATTATTATACTCTTCTTCAATAAAATGTTTTATTTATATTTTACATTTATTATGTTAATATTATTACTAGATTTGGAGGGACTTAATGAATGAGATTAAATAAAGAATTTTTACCTGTAAGCAAAGAAGATTTAAACGCAAGAAATATAGACCAATTGGATTTTGTACTAATAACTGGAGATGCTTATGTAGATCACCCTTCCTTCGGCACAGCAGTAATAGGCCGTGTACTTGAACATGAAGGCTTTAGTGTAGGAGTTATTGCTCAACCTGATTGGCATAGTGTAGATGACTTTAGAAAACTTGGTAAACCAAAGTATGGCTTTTTAATAAACTCTGGTAATATGGACTCACTAGTAAGCAATTATACTGTATCCAAGAAAAAAAGACATTACGACGTATTTTCTCCTGGTGGAAAAGGAGGACACAGACCAGACAGAGCCTTAATCGTATATTGCAATAGAGCTAGAGAAGCTTATAAGGGCGTTCCTATAATAATTGGAGGCTTAGAGGCAAGTCTTAGACGTTTTGCTCATTATGACTACTGGGATAATAAAATAAGAAGAAGTGTACTTGTAGATTGTAAAGCTGATTTATTAATATACGGCATGGGCGAAAAGGCTATAGTTCAAATTGCTAATTTACTTAGGTATGGTATGGACATAAAAAATATAACAAATGTCAGAGGTACTGTTTATATTTCAAACTCTTTAGAAGATGTAGAAGATTATGTAGAAGTTCCTTCTTTTGAAGAATGTGTAGCTAGTAAAAAAGCCTACGCAAATAGCTTCAAAATACAATATTATGAACAGGACAGCATAAACGGCAGAACTATAGTTCAAAAACATGGTGATAGATATATTGTACAAAATAGACCTCAAGAAGCTTTAACCCAATCTGAAATGGACACAGTATACGGATTACCTTATGCTAGGGACTACCATCCTATGTACGAAAAATATGGTGGAATTCCTGCTATTAATGAAATTAAGTTTTCTATAACAAGCCATAGAGGATGCTTTGGTGGTTGTTCCTTCTGTGCACTTAATTTCCATCAAGGAAGATCCATACAGAACAGGAGCCAAGAGTCTATTATAGATGAAGCCAAACTCTTAACAACTTTAGATGATTTTAAAGGATACATTCACGATATTGGAGGTCCTACTGCAAACTTTAGACATAGAGCCTGCGATCATCAAAAGAAACATGGTGTTTGTAAAAATAGACAGTGTCTTTCTCCTACTCCTTGTAAAAACTTAAAGGTAGACCACAGCGAATATCTTGACCTTTTAAGAAAGGTTAGAAAATTACCTAAGATTAAAAAGGTATTTGTCCGTTCTGGAATAAGATTTGATTACTTAATTGAAGATAAAAATGATACTTTTCTTAGAGAATTATGTGAACATCATATTAGCGGTCAATTAAAAGTAGCACCTGAGCATATAAATGATAAAGTGCTTAAAGCTATGGGAAAACCTAAAAATGAGGTTTATGAAAAATTTCAAAAGAAATATGAAGCTATGAATAAGAAGCTAGGTAAAAAGCAGTTTTTAGTTCCTTATCTTATCTCCAGCCATCCAGGCAGTGATTTAGATGCAGCAATTGAACTTGCACTTTATATAAAGACTATGGGACATAATCCTGAACAGGTACAAGATTTTTATCCAACACCTGGAAGCCTTTCTACTACTATGTACTATACAGGTATAAATCCCCTTACTGGAGAAGAAATATATGTTCCAAAAACTCCTGAAGAAAAGTCTATGCAAAGAGCTTTACTCCAATTTTCAAAACCTGAAAATTATTCTTTAGTAAAAAAAGCTCTAATAAAAGCTGGCAGAGAAGACTTAATTGGGTTCGGTAAAAACTGTTTAATACCACCTAGACCTATCAAAGGAAAAAACACTGGCAAAAATAAGAATAATACCCCACACAAAAGCAGTAAAGAGAAAAAACATACTAAAACACGAAAATAAAATTTAAATCGCTAATTCCTAGATCCTAATCTCTATTTTTAAAGATTAGCCCTAGGATTAGCGATTATTTTTTACTAGTGATTATGGACTTCTTCAGCTTTGAAATTGCGTAATTCAATGTCACCATCCACAAAAGATCTCCTATGATTAAATGAATGAATATTCCCTTTCCAAGGACATATAACATGGTCTCTAATATAGTACCTATAGATGCAGACACAATAAATATGATTCCCTTTTTATCTATATTTGCTCTATAAATGTTCATGCTCAAAATTATAAAAAACACATTCATTAGCATGTATCCAATGTATATGTACGGATTACCTATAAATTCAATATGATATCCATATATAATATTTAAGCCTAGTCTTGCAGGATATTTATAAATCAAATATCCATAAATTAAAATTAATATTAGACTTAGTGGAAACATATATAAAAACTTTATTTTATCGTTTCTCATCAATATGTATATGGATGTTAAGGCTGCAATTAATATACATAAAAAATTCAAAAAATAGAGAGGCTTTAATAAATATAGGTATCTCATATCTTCTGATATAGTGAATATTATTATTGATCCATATCTCAGAAGCATTGCAGCAAATATTCCCGTACAAATAAATTTTATTCTATTTGGAGCATATTTAAAATTATCTTTAAGGCCTTCGCAAATAATCAGTAACGTAACCAATATTGATATCAAATAAATATAAATCCTCAATATATTCTCCCCATGAAATTACTGTTACTTATAATTATTTTATATTCATATTATTTATTCATACTTTTTAGCTTTTTTAGCTTTTTGTAAATTTTACACCTAAAACCTTTAATCCTCCTTTTATACATTCTATAGTAACAGGAAAATCAGGTCCTCTCTCTCCATCTATATCTGTTACTATATCCTCATTACACTCTATATATAACTTATCTGTCTTAAAATAAATAAGCCCCTTTGAGTGTTCTAAGTGTTCACTCTTCAACATTTTTATAAATAAAGATATTATATCTTTTATCATACCTGCCTTTATTATGATTACGTCCAACATTCCATCAGTTAAATCAGCCTTATATGCTAGATTGAAGTTTCCTGCAGTCTGACCATTAAAAACAAGCATCAAATACATATCTCCATCAAACTCCATATGAGATGAAGATACTTTTATCTTAAGTTTTCTAAGATTAGGAATTTGCTCTATGCCCTTTACATAATAAGCAAGCTTTCCTATGGTATTTTTTAAGTTTACATCTGTCTTCTGAGATACATCAGTAAATAGACCTGTGCTAGCTACATTTACAAAATATTTATCATTTATCTTTCCTATATCAATATTCACTGGGCTGCTGGTAAGTATTTGTTCGCAAGCCTTCTCTACATTTAGAGGCATTCCTATGAACTTTGCAAAGTCGTTGGCAGTTCCTACTGGAAGAACAGCAATAGGAAGATCTATGCCTAAAAGCTTCATATGATTTACTACGTTGTCTACCGTTCCATCTCCTCCTGCAACTAATATATATTTAAAACTGTCATCAATGTTCTTGAAAGCCTCACCTAATTCATAATCCATACTAATCCTAAATGGTTCAACCACATAACCATATTTTTGATGAATCATAATTACTGTGTCTATATCACTTATGATTGTATTTTCGCCTGAATACGGATTATAAATAAATTTTACTCTATTCATTTCAACTCTCCTATCAAAATAGTAAAAATTGCTTCATTTAATTTTTATATTATATATTATAGCCTTAATACAAAATATAAAAAAGCCTATGATGAAAATTCATAGGCTTTTTGGAAAAATCTATAATTATAGCTTAAATTTTGTACAACAAATGAACTCATTTCCATGCTTCGAATAAATAGATTACCACCAAATTATAAATTTAGTGTATCAGCTTATATTTGTGGACTAGCTGGTGTTGAAATATTGCTTAATGCGCTTTCAGCTTCATTTGCAAATTGAGGTTCAACTGCTAAGTCCCCTAGTGCAACTATTCCTACAACCTTATCATTTTCTACAATTGGAAGCCTTCTTATTTGTCTTTCACTCATTAATCTTGCAGCTTCATGAACATCCATATTTGGTGTTCCTGTAACTGGATTAGAAGTCATTATATCTTTTACTTTTTGCTGTTTAACATTTTGTCCTTCTGCAGTAGATCTCAAGGCAATATCTCTATCTGTAATTACTCCAACCACCTTTTCTCCTCTACAAACAGGTATAGAACCTACATTGTGTTCTTTCATCATTTGAGCTGCTCGTTCTACTGTATCTTCTGCATTTATAGTTGCTACAGTTTTTGTCATTATATTTCTTATTTCCATGAAAAACACCTCCCAAGTTTATTCTTAACCAAAACTCTTCTTAATATATGTTTATATTAAGTTTTTATAAAAAAAATTTTTTTCTACTTAAATATTTGTCCAAAATAATATATAATAGTATAATAAACATTAACTTTTAATTATATTTAAATTTCACGCAATAATTTTTAGGAGTGATATTGTAATGACCAAAAGTGCATTACCAAATGCCTTCACTTTAGGAAATCTCGCATGTGGTCTTATATCTTTAATAATGACATTTAAAGGAGACTATAGAGCAGCTTGTATATTTATCTTATTAGCAGGTATTATGGATAGATATGATGGAAGAATTGCCAGATTTTTAGATGCAGCTAGTGATATAGGAAAAGAACTTGATTCTCTTGCTGATTTAGTTTCCTTTGGCGTTGCACCTTCAATTTTAGTTTTCAACTTATATGATCTTATGAGTTTAGGATTAGTAGGATATTTGTTAGTTTTAATATTTCCTTTGTCTGGTGCCTATAGATTAGCGAGATATAATTGTACTGAATTTGACGGAGCCTTTGTGGGAATTCCTATAACTGTAGCTGGCATGTTGCTTTCCTTATACTCATTCATAACAATGGACAATGCTTCAAATGTATTTTTAACAGGCATGTTAATGGTTTTACTTTCTTATCTTATGGTGAGTAGATTAAGAATAAAAAAAGTGTGAGGTCTTCACACTTTTTTTATCTTTTTTAATCTTTTTTTAATCTTTGAAATTTAAATCTTCCTCAATTTCCGTATATATATATCCTTCATTAAGTTTTCCTTTTATTATATCAGACTTTAGTTCACAATAATCTAAATATCCATTGCTAGACTTTTCTAACATGTCTATAATTTCATCTATTATATCTCCAAGTTTATCTGCTCTTTTTAAAGCATCCCTTACATCACTTTTCCTTGATAAAGCTATTTTATTCAATTCATCTGCTCCGCCAATTAATAATCTATATGAATTAACCAATTTCCCTAATAGGTCTGCTAGATTATTAATATCTGTATAGTATGTTTGTATAACTTTTCTGCTCCCCACTTAATCACCTTATGAATTGATATCATAATAATTATATTAATTAAAACATCAATTCATGCTAAGTAATAGTATCCCATAGTAATCATTGTGTATATAGCAAGTAAAATAGCTCCTTCAAACCAATAGGTTTTACCATCTTGGAATACAAAGAAAGACATAGCTATAGCTATGGCACTCATCATAATTTGAAAATGACTAAAAACAAAGTTCATTTGAACTCCCATAAAGTATGAAAAAATTATTAAAATAGGAGTTACAAATAGTGAAATTTGTATACTTGATCCAATGGCTATTTCCAAGCTCATATTTATTTTATTTTTCACCGCGCATATTATAGCCGAAACATTCTCTCCCATATTT
Source organism: Clostridium sp. (assembly GCF_047777555.1). GTDB lineage: Bacteria > Bacillota > Clostridia > Clostridiales > Clostridiaceae > Clostridium_H. The sequence continues at coordinate 105,131 of NZ_JBKEEV010000001.1, forward strand.
CCTAATATAGGTATGAGCATTATTCCTATAAATTGCTGAGATAAACTATACTTATTTACTAGCTCATTTATACTAAAAATAAGTTTTTCACTAATTATAAATAGTAATATTGATTCCACTACTATTTTAATTATTACTATATTTTTTGTCTTATTATCTTTTTTATTACCTTTCTCCTCTATTTCTTCGCTTATTATAAAAAGATTATTGTGAGTATAAAGAGAAAATATAAGTCCCAATATATATACTCCTATTAAAACAATTGATACTTTTATACTTATTGTAAACATTGTTTTTCCAGGTAAATTGCTATAACTGTCTATTGATGCCATAACCAACATAGCAGACATAGCTAAGAGGAGCATATTAAAGTTTGTTCTTGCCACTATTTTGTTAAATCTTTGTTCCTTATGCTTAATGCCTCCACAGAATATAGATATACCAAGGACTAGAAGCATGTTACTTATTATAGAGCCTACAAGAGCAGACTTAACCATAGGTACCATTCCAAAGCTTATAGACCATATTCCCATCATAAGCTCTGGAAAATTTCCTATGGTAGCGGCTAAAAGACCTCCTCTTTTCTCTCCTATATATTGAGACATTATTGATGTAAGGTCTCCAAGCAATATGGCCACTGGAATTATTGCCGCAGAATAAATTATTGTATTTACTAAAATAAAAGGAGTATTAATAAAAATTGCTATTATAGATATCAATATAAATATATACTTTTTTATCACCTAATCCCTCACTCTTTATCTATTGCTACCTTCTTTTAGTGTATGGACTAGCGACAAATGAGGTTACACTTTTTGTGGAATTATATAAACAGCAGCTGTAGCAGGTGTTTTAAATTCATAAATAAGGAGTTTCTAGCATAAAATATTTCTAGTATTTATAAAAACAGCTTCCACCTATAAACTCCCTGAGTATAGAGTTATCTGGAATTAAATCATCGTCTATATCTCTGAAAAAATGTAAAAAGCTTTTTAATCTCATGGCTTCATAATAAACAGGACTATCCTTAGGAATCTTTAAAAGCTGTGGTTCAGCATGTTTTTTCAAAACACATAATTCATATATTAAGCTTGAGTTAAACATAACATCTGCTTCTTCTTGGAATACAAATATATTTTTTTCCTCTCCCCTTCTTATAGAAGGCCACATTTTTAAAGTATCTTCTGCTTTATAACCTCTTGATAAATAGTCTCTTACTATTCTTCTTATTATTCTAACATCAGTTGTAGCTATTCTATTATGATTATCTAGATTCAATTGTGTTAGTGCACTTATATATATTTTAAACTTGTTTTCTTTTGGTATTGAAGAAGTTAAAGTCTCATTTAATCCATGTATTCCTTCAATTAAAATCACACCATTTTTAGGAAGCTTTAAAGGTTTTTCATGCCATTTTCTGCTGCCTGTTATAAAATCAAATTGAGGAACAACTACCTCTTTTCCTTCTAGTAAATCATTGAGATTTTTATTAAATAATTCTAAATCTAAGGCATAAATAGATTCAAAATCATAGTTTCCGTCTTCATCTTTAGGAGTATTTTCTCTATCCACAAAATAATCATCTAGAGATATTTGAACTGGTATCATGCCGTTAACTTTTAATTGTATGGCTAATCTTCTTGTAAATGTAGTCTTTCCTGAAGAAGATGGTCCAGCTATTAATACAATTTTTACATCTTTTCTATTGTGTATCATATCTGCAATGTAAGCTGCTTTCTTTTCATGCAGTGCTTCTGCTATCCTAATAATATCAACTATTTCACCATTTACTACCTTATCATTTAATGCTCCAACATCAGCTATATCAAGTATTCTTCCCCATTGCTCTGCTTCATAAAATATCTTAGCTAATTTCTTATGATCTTCAAATTTTTGAAGCATACTTGGATTATCTTCTGAAGGCAGCATAAGAATAAATCCTGGAGCATAATACATTATATCAAATACCTTAAGTGCTCCTGTTGAAAATGCCATAGGTCCATAAAAGTAATCATACATTCCTTCAAGCTCATAAAGAGTTACTTCATTCACATTTGTATGTTGCAATATTCTCAATTTATCATCCATATTAGATTTTTTAAAAATTTCAACAGCTTTTTCTTTGCTTACAATTACTTTGTTAATTCTCATATCTTGGTCTATTATTTCCTGCATTCTCTTTTTTATATTTACTATATCTTCCTCATTAAGAGGGGTTTCCTTGTATATCTCTCCAAACAATCCTTTACTCAAAGAATGTTCTATAGTAACTTTAGCGTCAGGGTATAAATCGTGTACAGCTTTTATAAGCACAAATTTTAAACTTCTTGTATATGCAAGAATAGATATCTTTTCCCTTAAATCAACAGGCTCAAAATATCCATCTTCTTCAGGCTCATAGCAAAGCTCATATGCTTTTCCATTAAATTTTCCTAATACGTAGGGTCTGTTATTTTCTATTCTATACTGTTTTGCAATTTCATATAAAGTTGTCCCTTTATCAACACTTAAACTTTTTCCACCCCTTAGGATAATATTTAATTTGCTCATACCACATTCCTCCATTTGCATATTGTTTTTCTTTATCTTCGTTTATTTTTGGCCTATATTTTATGATTGATTATTATTTATATAAGTATGGTCACTTATACTACTATTATATACCTGCAGCATATATATGAGTTACTTACTATATATTATAATTTTTTAATATTAGGTAAAAATATTATTCTGAAAGGGGAATGATTTATGTTCATAGTACTAATAAGAACTATAATACTTTATTCTTTAGTAGTATTAACCATGCGTTTAATGGGTAAAAGGCAGATTGGAGAATTGGAACCTTTTGAACTTGTAATCGCAATTATGATATCTGATTTAGCTTCATTTCCTATGCAAGATATAAGAATTCCTCTTATACATGGAATAATTCCTATATTAACTTTACTAATGATTCAAACTATAATAACTCTCATAGAACTCAAAAGTGAAAAAGCTGCAGAAATATTAACAGGCAAACCAAGCATTTTAATAAAGCAAGGTAAAATAGATATAAAAGAACTACGAAATCAAAAATTGAGTTTTAATGATTTAATAGAAGAATTGAGGCTCAATGGCTATTATAATATTTCAGATGTTGAATATGCTATTTTAGAAACCAGCGGACAGTTATCTATAATGCCTAAGACAAATATTTCTCCTGCAACAAAAGAAGATTTAAAAATAAATTCTCCACAAGAGAAACTTCCTGTAACCTTGATTTTAGATGGAAAAATAAATAAATCAAATTTAAAACTTATAAACAAAACAGAAGAATGGCTTTATAATCAATTAAAGATTAATAATATATCCTCTGTAAAAGAAGTTTTTATAGCCACTATAGATTCTAAAGGTAAATTTTTTTATCAACTTAAAGATAAATAAGAAGAAACATAGGGAGGATTCACTGTGAAAAACACAATAGCTTCATTTTCATTATTCACACTATTGATAGTACTTATGATATTTTCAACAAAATATGTTGAAAATAAATCTGAATATTATTCAAATAAAGCAAATATTTTAGAGTCAATTATAGTAAATGAATCCTGGAAAGAAGCATATAATAATTCTATGAACTTTTTAGAGGAATGGAAAAAGGATTCAAATATAATTCCAGCTTTTATTAACCATTCCCATATCGAAACCATAAGTAACGATATTTTAAAACTAACCCAATATATTAAAAATGAAGACAAAGTAGATTGCCTTGCAACAATTCATGAAGTAAAATTTTTATTAGAGGAAATGGTTAATTCAGAAAAGGTTACTCTACCTAATGTTTTTTAAATTTAATTTTAAATTTTTATAATATCTATGGTAAATTTCATAATAGTAGAGTATAATATTTAATTATGATATTAGTATCAGAGGGACAAATATAGTCCCACTAAACATTATTGGAAGGTGGTTTTTTATATGGCATTAGTATCTACTAAAGAAATGTTCAAAAAAGCTTACGAAGGGAAATATGCTATCGGAGCTTTTAATATTAACAATATGGAAATATTGCAAGGTGTTGTAGAGGGCGCTAAAGCTCAAAAATCTCCTGTAATACTTCAAGTTTCGAAGGGTGCATTAGACTATGCTGGTCCTAAATACCTAAAAGCAATGGTTGATGCTGCTATAGCTGATACTGGAATAGATGTTGCTCTACATTTAGACCACGGCCCTGATTTAGAAACAGTTAAACTATGCATAGAAAATGGATTTACTTCTGTTATGTTTGATGGTTCTCACTATGACTATGAAGAAAATGTAAGAAAGACTAAAGAAGTTGTTGATTACGCTCATGCTCATGGAGTAGTTGTTGAAGCTGAACTTGGAGTACTTGCTGGAGTAGAAGATGATGTTAAGAGTGACGTACATATCTACACTGATCCAGACCAAGCAGTTGATTTCGTTAATAGAACTGGATGTGATTCTCTTGCTATAGCAATCGGAACTAGCCACGGTGCTTTTAAATTCGAAGGAGAAGCTAAACTAAGATTTGATATATTAGAAGAAATCCAACAAAAATTACCTGGATTCCCAATAGTTCTTCATGGAGCATCTTCAGTTGATCCTGAATTAGTTGCAACATGTAATGCTAATGGTGGAAATATTCCATCTAAAGCTAAGGGAGTTCCTGCTGATATGCTTAGACGTGCAGCTTCTATGGCAGTATGTAAGATAAACATGGATACTGACTTAAGACTTGCTATGACTGCTGGTATAAGAAAAGTATTTGGAGAAAAACCTGCTGAATTTGACCCTAGAAAATACTTAGGACCTGGAAGAGATTTAATAAGACAAGTAGTTGAAAAGAAAATAACTGAAGTTCTAGGTTCTGCTAACACACTATAAAAGAGTTTAAAAGTTTAGAAAGTTTGAAACAGACTATTAGCATTTTCTAATAGTCTGTTTTACTATATCTAAGATTTAAATTTAACCATAATTTCTGTTACGATTTTGAATTAAATTACATTCATTCCATATATACTGCTTATTACCCACAGGATAAAAATCAGATTATTGTCAAACAATATACTATATGAAGATTTTAGGGGTGATATGAATGAAAAAAGCTTTTAAAATTTTAGGAATATTAATATTCCCCGTTTTCATTTTTACTTCATGCTCTAGCTTAAGGCTCTCGCATAATCCTCCTGCTCCTCAATCTTTAAAACTATATTACCCACAGCCTATGAATAATGACGTAAGAATAGTGTCTACTGAAGCTAAAGCATATTTAAAAACAGATGGAGAAGTTAAAGATGTATTTGAGAACTATTTTAAAACTCCAGTAAAAAGCAACTTATCTACACTTATAAGTAAAGACACAAAAATCAATAAATTATATTTAAACACTAATGAAAATAAAGTTTACGTAGATTTTTCTAAAGAATTTTTAGATGATATGAACGCAGGTGGATCCAAAGAACTTTTAATTCTAAAAAGTATTACAAATACACTTGGAACATATTATAATTGTGATAAAGTATATATCACTATAGATGGAGAACCTTATAGTTCTGGACATGTATCTCTAGATAAAGGAGAAAGCTTTTCTGTAGATTATGATGATATTGAAGAAATTACCTAAAATAGAATTGGCAATTGACAGCTTCAATTGCCAATTCTATTTTATATATGTTATAATTCAAATATTGTAAAAAACGTAATGGGGTGTTTTAAGTGCAGGAAATAGAAACAAGAATAATAGATATTAATGTAGATGACATTCGAAAAAAACTCTTAAGCATGAATGCAGTTAAGGTGAAGGAAGAAAATCAAATTAATAATATTTTCGATTTTAGTGATAGAAGGCTTTTAAATGAAAAAGGTTATGCAAGAATAAGAATTGTAGAGGATAACTTAAGAAATGAAAAACACTATTATATGACAACTAAAAAGCTCATAAGTCAGGATAAGTATAAAGTAATGAATGAGCACGAAATAGAAATCAGTAACCCAGTAGATGGAGAGAATATCTTTAAGTCTCTAGGGCTTAAATTAGTAGAATCCATAAAAAAATACAGAGAAAGTTATAAATACAAAAACACTTTAGTTGAAATTGATATAAATGAAGAAAGCTTCTGCCCTTTTCCTTATATTGAAATAGAAACTTCTTATGAGGAAGAATTAAAAGAAGTTGTTGAACTTTTAGGATATACTTTAGAAGACACCACTTCTAAGACAATTTATGAAATATTAGAAGACAGAAACAGAACAAAAGGATTATAAAAATTTTTTCAGGTTCCTTGACTTTTTTTCTTAAAGTGATATAATTAATTGTTGTTAGCACTTTGAATATATATTGCCCAATCGCCAAGCGGTAAGGCACTTGACTCTGACTCAAGCATTCGAGGGTTCGAATCCTTCTTGGGCAGCCAACTAAAAAAGACTATGCATTTTGTGCATAGTCTTTTTTTTCTAGAACTTCATATTCTTTAAAAGGTCAGCAAATAGATAGTTTCCTTCATCCTTATCACTATACTTTTCTATTTCCTCTGCTGTTTTGTTTTCAGCTTCTTTAATGCTAAGAGCCATTTTCTTTTTTTCTGGATTAATTTCTAGTATTTTAACCTTCACTTTATCTCCAATCTTTAATACTTGGGATGGTTTTGCTATGTTCTCATCAGTAATCTCAGTAACATGAACTAAGCCCTCTATACCCGGTTCCACTTCTACAAAGGCACCAAAGTCTAATAATCTTACCACTGTTCCTTCTAAAACATCATTTACTTTGTACTTAAATGCTGCATTATTCCAAGGGTCTCCTTCTACATCCTTTAATCCAAGGGATATTCTTCCCTTTTCCTTATCAAAATCTATTACATATACTTCTACCTTATCCCCTTCTTTAACAACTTCTGAAGGATGATTTACTCTCTTCCATGACAAATCAGAATTATGAATTAAGCCATCTACTCCTCCTAAATCTACAAAAGCACCAAACTTCGCAAGCCTTGATACAGTTCCAGTTCTTTTTTCTCCTTTTTTAAGAGAATTCCAAAGAGCTTCCTTTTTCTCTTCTGCTTCTTTCCTCTCAACTTCTTTTCTTGATAACACAACTCTTTTCTTTTTTTCATCAAATTCTATTACCTTAACCTCTAGATTCTTACCTACAAATTTATTTAAGTCCTTTACAAAAGAATTTGAAGCATGAGAAGCTGGTATAAAACATCTTACTTCATTTACGTAAGCCACTAATCCACCTTTAACTACCTCACTTACTCTTGCTTCTACAGTATTCCCTGTTTTATAACTTTCCTCTAAGCTTTGCCATACTTTCAATTCATCTGCTTTCTTTTTAGATAAAACTACATTACCATCCTCATCTCTTACTTTAACCACATATACATCTATTTTATCCCCTGGTTTTAGCATATCATTTGGATTTATCTCTTCGTTTGAAAGCTCATCTCTCTTTATGATTCCATCACTTATGTATCCTATATTCACTAAAACTTCACTATCAGATACAGAAATAACTTCTCCCTTTATAATATCGCCACTATAAATTGGTTTCATAGAATCTTCTATTTCTGACATCATGTCTTTCATAGACATTTCTTCCAAATTTTCATTACTCATGTCGTATCTCTCCTTGCTTTATTAAATTATAATATTAGAAATATTCTTTCTATTATAGTATAACAAAATTTTAGCAAATGATAAACATGGAGCTTGACCTCTTTCCTCATAAAATATGCTCTTAACAAAATGCTCCTGCCAAATATGCTCTTGACAGTATTTTTTATTTAGCCTATAATTAAAAATCAAAAGGCTATAAATATTATATTGCTGTGATAAGGAGTAGTAGTATTTGATTCAATTTTAGAGAACTGTCGGTGGGTGCAAGACAGAATTGATAAAATATGAACTTGCCTTGGAGCTTGTCTGTAAAAATCGGACACGGATTAAACCGTTATTTTTTGAAGTGAAGCTTAATGCTTAATTAGAGTGGTACCGCGGAATTACAACTTTCGTCTCTTGATTTAGAGATGAAAGTTTTTATTTTTTATTACTTAATTTCACTTAAGATTGAGGAGGTTACTTAAAATGGGTAATTACGGAACATCTGTAGATGAAAAATGGCAAACCAAATGGGAAGAATCTGGTCTTCATAATTTTGATGAAAATGCACCAGGTGAAAAACTATATGTACTTGAAATGTTTTCATATCCTTCAGGAGCAAAATTACATGCAGGACACTGGTTTAACTATGGTCCTACAGATTCCTGGGCTAGATTTAAAAAGATGCAGGGATATAATGTATTCCAGCCTATGGGATTTGATGCTTTTGGTCTTCCTGCTGAAAACTATGCAATAAAAACTGGAATACACCCAAAAGACTCTACAATGCAAAACATAGCTAATATGGAAGAACAACTAAGAGCCATGGGTGCTATGTTTAACTGGGATCATGAGGTTATAACTTGTCTTCCAGACTATTATAAATGGACTCAATGGGTATTTCTAAAATTATTCGAAAAAGGCCTTGCATATAGAAAAAATGCTCCAGTAAACTGGTGCCCTAGCTGTAACACAGTTCTTGCAAATGAGCAAGTTATCGATGGACATTGCGAAAGATGTGATTCTGAGGTTGAAAAAAAGGATTTAACTCAATGGTTCCTAAAGATAACTGATTACGCTGATGAACTTTTAGAAAAGCTTGACGAATTAGACTGGCCAGAAAAAACAAAGGCAATGCAAAAACACTGGATTGGAAAATCAAAAGGAGCACAAGTTACATTCAAAGTTGAAAATTCTGATTTGACTTTTGACGTGTTTACTACAAGAGTAGATACTCTAAATGGAGTAACTTATGTTGTATTAGCTCCTGAAACTCCTTTAGTTGATAAGATTACATTACCTGAATATAAAGATGCTGTGGAAGAATACAAAATTCAAGCACAAAAACAATCAGATATTGAAAGACAATCTACTTCAAGAGAAAAAACAGGGGTATTTACTGGTTCCTATGCTATAAACCCTATTAACGGAAAGAGAGTACCTATCTGGGTTGGAGACTACGTATTAGCTACATATGGTACTGGATGCGTAATGGCTGTTCCTGCTCACGATGAACGTGACTTTGCTTTTGCTACAAAATATAATCTTCCAATAATTAGAGTTGTTGAAGGAGGAGACTCTCTTCCTTATACTGAATATGGTTCTCTAGTTAACAGTGGAGAATTTGACGGTCTAAGCGGAGATGAAGCTAAAGAAGCTATAGTAAATAAACTTAAACAGCAAGGTCTTGGAGACTGGAAAGTTAACTACAGACTTCGTGACTGGCTTGTTTCAAGACAAAGATACTGGGGAGCACCTATTCCTGTAGTTTATTGCGATAAATGCGGCATAGTACCTGTACCTGAGGATCAACTTCCTGTTGAACTTCCTTATGATATCGAATTTACTCCAGATGGAAAGTCTCCACTATCTAAAAGTGAAAGCTTTTTGAATACAACTTGCCCTAAGTGCGGCGGTCACGCAACTCGTGAATCTGATACTTTAGATACATTTGTATGTTCTTCTTTCTATTATCTAAGATATGTAGATAATAAAAACAAAGAAAAATGCTTTGATTCTGATAAAGTTAATGCAATGCTTCCTGTAGACAAATACGTAGGTGGTCCTGAGCATGCTACAATGCATCTATTATATGCTAGATTCATTACAAAGGCTTTAAGAGATATGGGATATTTAAACTTTGATGAACCTTTTAAATCTCTTACTCATCAAGGATTAATACTTGGACCAGATGGTCAAAAAATGAGTAAGTCAAAGGGAAATACCATCTCTCCAGATGATTACATCAAAGAATTTGGTGCAGATGTGTTTAGAATGTATCTAATGTTCGGATTTGCATATTCTGAAGGTGGAGCTTGGTCTGATGAAGGAATAAAATCTATAGGCAGATTTGTGGATAGAGTTGAAAGACTTCTAGAACAATGTAGAAATGAAATAAATAACTCTAAAAACACAATTACATCAATGAATAAAGCAGAAAAAGAACTTAACTATGCAAGACACTATGCTATACAGCACGTTACTGAGGATACAGAAAAGTTCCAGTTCAATACTTCTATTGCTAGAATTATGGAGTTTACAAATGCTTTATCTAAATATTTAAATGAAGAAAACAAAAATGTTAAATTCTTAGAAGAAACAGTTGTAGATTATATTAAGCTTTTAGCTCCTTTTGCTCCTCACTTTGCAGAAGAACAATGGGAACTACTTCAAAAGAACTTTTCAATATTTAATGAGTCTTGGCCAAAGTTTGACCCTAGTGCATTAGTTAAAGATGAAGTTGAAATAGCTATTCAAGTAAGCGGAAAGATAAGAGCTAGAATGAATATACCTACTAATCTTACTGAAGATGAAATTAAAGAGGCTGCTCTTAACAATGCAACTATAAAAGAATTCCTTAATGGTAAAAATATTATGAAAGTTATTGTTGTTAAAGGAAGATTAGTTAATATAGTGGCAAAATAAAAATTTTATCTATAACTTAAAATATAAAAAGAGAAATGCATATCAGCATTTCTCTTTTTATATATCTCTTTATTTATATATTTTTAGACTTTTTTCTGTAGCTTGAAGTAATTTATTAAGTTCTCCAACTTCTCCTTCTGAAATAAGCTTATTTAGTTGATTTCTATAGTTATCTGCTTCTATGTTTCTTCCTATAGATATAAGAGTAAGTATATTTCCCATTATATCGGAGACTAGACTGGATTTTACCTCGAACAGCTTTTGAGCATCCATTATTTCATCCTTTATCTCAAGCATCTCTTGATCTAAGTTAAAAGCTGCATCAGCCGCATTTTTTAGCTTTTCTTTTATCTCCTCTGGAATTTGATGCTTATACTTATAATTTAGTGAATGTTCCACTGTTGCCCAAAAGTTCATCGCCAAGGTTCTTATCTGGAATTCAGCCAATATTTCCTTAACTCCATCTGCCATGTTTACAGGGTATTTTACAATTATATGATAACTCCTGTATCCGCTTGCTTTTACATCAGTTATATAGTCTTTTTCATACATAATCTGCATGTCTTTTCTCTTTCTGATTAAGTCTACAACCCTATATATATCGTCAACAAATTGGCACATTATCCTCATACCAGCTATGTCTTCCATCTCATATTCTATTCTCTCTAATGGTATATTAAATTTATCTGCCTTTTCCAATATAGAAGAAAGTTCTTTTACCCTTCCAGTTACAAATTCAATAGGTGAATTCTCATTTTTCCTTCTATATTCTCTTCTAATGCTTTTAAATTTAACTTTTAGTTCCTCTACTGCCTGCTCATAAGGTATAAGAAACTTTTCCCACTCCCTTACCGCCATATAATTCATCCTTTACATACGTATTATTTTTAATATTAATTTAAAACTTCTCCAAGTACTACAATATTATATTATAATACAGAATTAATATACATATAAATGTTTATTAAAAAAATTTATGATTTTTTTAATTTTTTTGCTATAATTTACTTAAACAAACTTTTTCTAATTTAGGATGGTGTAAATAATGAAGAATATATTTTCTGAATCTGATGAACTAGACTTTGATAAAATGAATTGCCTATATGATAAAAAGGTAACCTGCCCTGTTTGTGGTGCTGATTTTACAGTAAAGGCTGTTAAAACGTCTTCATATAGGATGAAAGGTAAGGACAGTGATTTTTTTATTAGATATGACATAATAAATCCTTATTTTTATGATGTCTGGATATGTAATGATTGTGGATATTCTGCCATGAAAGTCGATTTTGATAAAATAAAAAGTTTTCAAAAGAATTTGGTTAAATCAAAAATAACTCCTAAATGGAGAGCTAGGACCTATAATGTGCCTTACGATGTAAATACCGCTATTGAAAGATACAAACTATCTCTGTTAAATTATTTTTATATAGAATCCTACGCTAGTAAAAAAGCCATGAATTGTCTGAAGATAGCATGGATGTTTAGAATTCTTGAAGATACAGATAGTGAGCAAAACTTTTTGAGCCAAGCCTTAAAAAATTTTAATGATGCCTACTATAACGAGGATTTTCCTATATATGGTATGGACAAGTTCACTATAATGTATTTAATAGGAGAACTTAATAGAAGGTTAGGAAATAATGAAGATGCTCTTATTTGGTTTAGCAATGTAATAACTTCGCCAATGGCTTCTCCAAAAATTAAAAACATGGCAAGAGATCAAAAGGATTTAATAAAAAAGCCTACTATTTCAGAAGAAAATGATTCCTCTCAAAGCAGTTCTAATAAGAAAAAAGGATTTCTTTCCTCATTATTTAGAAAGTAATACCTTGTTAAATATAAACTCGGTTAGATCATTTAAGATTCTAACCGAGTTTATATTATTTTTACTGGATCAAAATTTATATAGTCACATGAAGTCATTATGTATTCAATTCCATTATACGTTCCTTCAAAAACATGATTTAGGGATGGTCCATGCAAATGCCCATATATTACCTTTTCCACACCATATTCTTCAAATATCTCTGTAAAGTTAGAAGGTTCAAATTTATCATTTACTGGAGGGTAATGAATCATAACAATTATTTTATTATGTCCTGAACTAATAGCCTTGTCTAAAGATATCTTCAGTCGTATTTGTTCTCTATTGTATATTTTTATATCGTGACTACTACTTTTATCCCCTGGAACAGTCCACCCTCTTGTACCACAAATTGCATAATCTCCATAAGTAAAAAAGTTATTTTGAATGAAGCTTATATCTTCGTAAAGATTGTTAAGCTTACTTATACTTCCCCACCAATAATCATGGTTTCCTTTAGAGACTATTTTTCTTCCAGGAAGACTGTGTATCCATTCTAAATCTGCTAAGCCGTCCTCCATCTTCATAGACCAGGAAACATCTCCTGCTATTAATACAGTATCTTTATCACTGATTTTTTTTATCCAATTTTCCCTTATTCTCTCGTGATGATTGTTCCATTGCTCTCCAAATACATCCATAGGCTTATCACTAGATAGGGATAAATGTAAATCTGATATAGCATAAAGCCCTATTTTCATCACCTTCAATCTGCTAATCTGTCTGTATCCATTATATAAGCAATTACTTCTGCTACAGCGTTATATAGCTCTTCTGGTATATAACTGCCTACATCTACATTAGTCAATAACTCTGCTAATTCTTTATTATACACTACTGGTACTTCATTTTTTTCGGCTTCTTCAATAATTTTATCAGCTATATATCCCATTCCAGCCGCAGTTACTATAGGTGCATTATAATTACTTTCATATTTTAGAGCAGCAGCCCTTTTTCTTTTATTTTTACTTGTATTTTGTTCCACAAAAGCCTCCTATTCACTAAGCCATAAGGTTTATTCTCGTAAACTCACTATCTTCAAAAAAATCTCTACATTCTACTAAATCAACTTCTTTATGTTTCTTCTTTACCTGTATACTTACATTATAACCTATATCAGAAAGCTTTCTCCATAGTTTTTCCTTACCTAACTCTAAAATTTTTGTACAAGACTCTTCACAGTTTATGTCTACGTTAATATTGGAATTGAATACCTTAATATATGCATCTACAACTCCCATATTTATAGTTTTAACTGAAACTACAAATTTCACATTGGAGGAATCAATCTTTTTTCCATTTTTTCTATCATCTTTGATAATAAGCTTGCATGGATACTCTTCATTATTAAACTTAACAGGTACATCTAGATAATAGTATTGGTTTGATATAGAATTAAATACCTTAAAATCATTAGCTTTGCTTTGCAAACTTTGAAGTATTTTATTAAAATTCTCCGATTTACCATTATTATTTTCTTCTATAAATCGCTTAATTATATCCTTCATTTCGCCAATTTTACTGTTTAACTCTTCCTTAATATCATGAGAAATTTCTAGGACTTTATTATTGATATTATCAGTTTTACTATTTAGTTCTTCTTTGATATCATGAGAAATTTCTAAAGTTTTACTGCGAGGATTATCCGTTTTACTGCTCAACTCTTCCTTGATGTCATGAGAAGTTTTCAGAACTTTATCATTAGCATTATCAGCTTTATTGCTTAATTCTTCCTTAATGTTATTAGAAGTTTCTAGAGATTTATTAGAAACTTTATCAGAAATATCTTGTTCTTTAATTATAGGCTTGCTTTCAACTTCTTCAGAATCTAAATCTAACAGCCTTTTGAGTATTTCCTTTCCTGATATATCTTTGCTGCCAACTGAGAAATTATCAATACTTTTTAATATTTTTCTAGAGCCTAACTGTACCTCTTTAAAATTTGGCGATGACCCATTATCCATATTAATCTCTAGCAAATCTTCAGTATTCTCCATAACCTCCTTAGGGTCTTTATAAGAATATGCATTCTGATCTTCTAAACTTTTAGGAGAAATATCAGGATTATCTTGTCCTATGTTAATCAAGGCTTTAAATATATCCAAAGCTTCTTTATCTATATTATTAAAGCTTTTAATACTGTCCAAAGAAAAATCTATGTTTTTCTCCAACATAGATGTCAGTACCTTTCTATTAGGCTCATCAAGCTTATAAAAAAGTTCCTTTAATAGCCTTTGAGCAGCTTTCCCATTTTCACTGCTTATATCAATATTCTTATTTTCTAAATACTTTAATACAGATGTTTCCAAATCCTTTGTTATTATTTCTAAGTTATTTTTATGATTTGGTGCTGCAATAATTGAACTTTCATTCTCCTTGAACAAGCTTTTGTCTAAATCAATTAAACCCTTATATATTACTGCAGATTCTTTATTAATTCTATTAAAGCTTTTAATGTTTTTCTCAGTAAGCTCTATATCATTTTCTATAAGAGTAAAAAGTTCATCTATATTTAAGCTTTTAAATTCCTTAAAAAATCCTTTTAATATTTTTTGTATATCTTTACCCTTTTGTTCACCTATATCAATTACCTTATTATTTAAATATCTTGATATAAATATTTCTTCTTCACTCGGATTTTCTATTATCTTATGTTGAAAATCCAATAAAGACTTCATTTTTGATATATTTTCTTTATTTAATGGCATATTATGTTTTACCATCTTTTCCAACATAACATAATCTTCTTTTTTTAAGTTTATTCCTTGCTCTCTTAAAGTATCTAAAAGAGAACTTTCCTTCACTTCTACTTTTTCTTCTCCAAGTACCTTTAATATAATTTTTCCCTGCTCATATCCTTCAACTTCAAACCTTATCAATTTATTTGGTGTAAAATCTATTTTATCTTTAATCTCAGCTGAAAATTGCCATCCATCTAAAAGCTTTAAAATAGCTTCTCTAGTTTCTTCATCCAAGCTCATAATTCTAGCAGAAAAACTTTCTCCGATTTCAAATAAAAGCTTCTTATGAATTCTTTTAGAATTTACATTATAATTACCATTTACATTCCAAATTTCTGGCAATTGATTTCACCTCCAAATAAATTAATAACCAGTCTAATTTGGCTTAATACAAACTAATCTTTTCAATAAATTAATCCTAATCACTAATTTCTAATCGCTAAAATTATAAATATTGATTTAAATAATAGCGACTAGAAACCAGAGATTAGTCATTAATAAGTACTAGAATTGGGAAATAATTTTACTATTGTATAATGATTTTATAGTAGTTTTTCTTTCCTTTTTTAACAAGAACACTTCCATCTTTAAAGTCTTCTTCTTTTAATGTTAGATTTGGATCTTCTACTTTATTATCGTTCATGTATAGTCCGCCTTGATCAATTAATCTTCTTCCTTCCTTTTTAGATGGAATTGCTTTTCCTCCTACTAATATATCTAAAAGAGATTTATTAAGATCATCTTTTGATACTTCAATAGTTGGAACATTGCTCATGTCTGTTCCACCGCCAAATAAGGCTTCAGCTGCTGATTGAGCCTTTTTAGCTTCATCTTCACCGTGAACAAGCTTAGTTACCTCATAAGCTAAAACCTTTTTAGCTTCATTTATAGCAGAATCTTTTAAACTTCCAAGTCTTCTAACTTCGTCCATTGGTAAGAAAGTAAGCAATGCTAGACACTTTTCTACATCAGCATCATTTACATTTCTCCAGTATTGATAGAATTCATATGGTGAAGTTTTTTCTGGATCAAGCCATAAAGCTCCCTTTTGAGTTTTACCCATTTTCTTTCCTTCACTATTAGTTAATAATGTACATGTCATTGCATAAGCTGGTTTTCTTTCTTTTCTTCTTATAAGATCCATACCAGCTATCATGTTAGACCATTGGTCATCTCCACCAAGCTGCATAACACAACCATATCTTCTATTTAATTCTAAGAAGTCATATCCCTGCATTAACATATAGTTAAATTCTAGGAAGGATAATCCTCTCTCTAGTCTTTGTTTAAAGCATTCTGCAGTAAGCATTTTATTTACTGAGAAGTGAACTCCAATTTCTCTTATAAATTCTACATAATTAAGATCTAAAAGCCAATCAGCATTATTAGCTAGTATAGCCTTGCCATCTTCAAAATCTATAAATCTTGTAAGCTGTTTCTTTATTTTATCCACATTACAATTTATCTCTTCTTTTGTAAGCATTTTTCTCATATCAGTTCTTCCACTTGGATCTCCAACCATTACAGTTCCACCACCAACTAAAGCTATTGGTCTGTGTCCTGCTTTCTGCATATGAGACATGAACATTAATGCAATAAAATGCCCTACATGAAGACTGTCTGCTGTAGGATCAAAGCCTATATAAAACGTAACCTTTTCCTTTCCCAATAACTCTCTTATTTCATCCTCGTGGGTAGTTTGTTTTATGTATCCACGCTCTTTTAAAATGTCAAATACATTTTCCATTTTTAGCCCTCCGTATAAATATTATTTTTTAAATAAAAAGTCCCTTTATATTTTGAATATAAAGGGACGAATCTTCTCCGCGGTACCACCCAAGTTGATATGCATTTCTATATGCATATCCTCTTATTCCCTATAACGTTGGGATATCCGTATCAACCTACTAGGCGTAAATTGCTTTTCAGTCTAAGATTCAGGAATGTATTTCACCATACTCCTCAACTGGTTTGCACCACCCACCAGCTCTCTTAATGATTTATATGACTACTTCTTTCCATCATCATCTTTGTTCTTTATAGATTTATCTATAATTATATAAACTTTCACTATAAAATGCAAGAACAGAATGCAATAAAAATGCGCAGCGCTTTTTTAAGTGGAGGCGTCAATGCACAAGTGGAGAGTGGAGAAGTGGAGAGAGTGTAAGTTCTAAAACGCTCTCATTTAATAAATGAGATAATCTTTTTTTAATATTGAACTGAAATATGAGATTTGCATTGTAGGAAGCGTTGAACTAGCATTAGAAGCTTTCCTAAATGCAAATCTCATATGGAATATTCAATATTAAGGATTGTTACAATTTATTTCAATCACGCAACGTATTTTTTCATAAACTCCGGCATGACATTATTTTCAAAATTTATATTTAGATGGAAGTCAACCTCATATTTCTGTGATAATTTTTCCATGGCATAAAATAAATGTGCAGCATCTTCGATATTTCCTTCTATGATATTAAACAATCCATCTATATAGATATTGGTAATATCATAGTCCTCCGATAAAATGCCGCACAAAAATCCGTAGAAATGGCTACAGTCCTTTAAATCATATTCTTCAGTTGAAATAAATCTGATTTTGCTATCTAATTGGAACATAGGTCCTTTGTCATCATCGATATAAACTATATGACCTTTTGAATCTTTAACCTTTTCGTTAGCAGAATCAATCAAAAATTTAGTTTTACCTGATCCTTTCCTATCACAAAAAACATGAAGCATGTTAACCACTCCTTCTTTTTTATTTTTATAATATATAATTTATTATAATTATATACAATTTAATTATATAATATTCTGAATTTTCTTTCAACATCTTGTAAAATATTTTAGCATATTATTCAAAATAAGTTATAATTCCTGTACTCATTTATAATTTATCCTTCACTATATTTATACCTGGATATATGACTTTAAAGCTATTATCTCTTAATGAATTTACAAATATAACCTTGTTCATTTTTTTAAAGGCTTTTTTCATCCTTGAAAATCCTCTTCCTGACTGAACAAATCTGTTTCTATCATCTAAGGTTATAAGCTTTTCATAAATCCACATGTTTCTTTTTATATAATTATGAGAATATGTTCCCGCATCCTTTGTATCTTTTAATAGTACTCCAGGACTTATTACCTTTACACTATTATATCCTATAACAACTTCAATCTCTTTGTTCATAATAGTATAATCCCTGTATAAAACTGCATTTTTAACAGCTTCATGCACAGCAAATAAAGGATAATTTTTAGGAATTATCTCTGACATTATCTTTTCGCTCTTGTCTAAAATACCTAATAAATCTCCCTGTATTATATTGACTTCATCTACATCTTTGTTTACCTTATTTATAATTCTCACCATATTATGAGGAGCATATATATAATTTATCTTAGAAAAAACTAATAGACCGCCTAATGTTACATAATATTTCTTAGCTTCCTCATCTAAATGAACTATTCTCGCATTTTCCATAAGAGTTAGCCTATTCTCATCATTTGCTTCAATACCATGGTTTTTAAAATATTTATCTACTAAATCAATATTTAAGTCTTCTATGCTGCTTTTCACAACAGGAGTTAGTTCTATATTTAAATTCATATTTTCTTGAAAGGCTGTAATTAACTCCTGCTTTCTCATAGTATCTGTAGTAGAGCCTCTTCTAATATAAAAAGCCCCGTTTTCTCTAAACTGATATGGCTTCTGGCTACTCTGAAATATAGTTATAACAGCTATGTCCTTACCTTCTATATTAAAGGTTTCTAAAATGATAGGTATAGGAGGCTCACATCTTGAGCATACTATTTGCTGAATTTGCTCTTCTGTAAAGCTAGATTTTTCAATTCCAACTATTTTCCTTGTTTTATCCTCTACACCTATTATAAGGTATCCTCTTCCTCCTCTAGAATTTGCTATGGCACAAATATCTTTTGCTAGCTCTTTTTTTTTACCATTTTCGCAGTTTAAATCTAATTGCAGCTTATTTTTCCTCTAGAAATGGCACAAATATCTTTTGCTAGCTCTTTTTTACCATTTTCGCAGTTTAAATCTAATTGCAGCTTATAATCTAATTTTACTCCTTCATGCCTTTTTAAAACTCATCAACTTTTTCTCATTCATAACTTCTACCCTCAATTTCGTGCTTATTATATTGTATTCAAAAAATGACGATGAATTCCTCATCGTCCTACTTATCAATGACTTTATTTTTCCCTTTTTTCTTAGCTGCATACAACCTAGAATCAGCTACGCTTATCATCTCGTTTATATTAGCACCATCAATTGGATAATAACTTATTCCAAAACTAGCAGTAATTTTTTGCTCAATATCTTTATACCTTACAACGTTTTCGCTTATTTTTACTCTTATATTATCTATTTTTTTATAAACCTCTTCAATATCGGTTACTTTTCTTATGCAAATTATGATTTCTTCTCCACCATATCGTGCTACTAAATCATTTTTATCATCTATATTATCCAATATTACATTCGTGGTCTGTATTAATACTTTATCACCAAATTGATGACCATATTTATCATTTACTTGTTTAAAATTGTCTAAATCCATCATTGCAAACGCAATTGCTTCCATTGGATTTTTACATAAAACATCCTCTACAGTTTCAAAAAAATATTTTCTATTGTATATTCCAAGCAAAGGGTCTCTTATAGCAAGTTCTCTTATTCTATTGTATAAAGCATTATTCTCTAGAGCAATTGCTATCTGGTTTGCTATGGTAGAAATAAACTTTATATGTTCATGACCAAAAAAGTTATTTAGTCCGTGTTCAACTAGTATATACCCCATAAACTTTTCTCTTAAATATATAGGAACACCTATTACGGAATGTATTTCGCTTTTTAAAGTTTCTTTAGAAAATATTGTATCTTTACAATTTATTATAAATGCTTTTCCGTTAAATAACTCTTTATATTCATCATTGCAAAAATTGTAATTTTTATTTTCAACATTAGTAGCTTTAACCACTAAACAATCATTATCCACAATATAAATTGAAGAATAGGTGGCCCCTAATATTCCAATTATCATATCATTTATCATGGGGATTAAATTTTTATCGCTAAGGTAAGAATTTATATACTTACTTATTTCCACTATGTTTATTATAGAATCTAACTTTTTTTCTAATTTTATATTTTTTTCTGTTATCATTTGAATAGTACTTTCAGCAAAGCTTTGGTATGTTTCAAATTCATCCTTTAGTTTTAAGAACTCTTCCTTATACTTATCTTTTAAATCGCCATCATAACTTTCCATATAGTTCCATTTTCTCCTAAATTATTAAATTAAAACATATATAGTGCAAATTTATATATTGCATAGGATTATAAAACCTCTTGAAAATATTTAGTATTAACATTTTAATTATACCATATTTTACAGAACTATATTAGCATATTTTAAAGCTTTTTTTATACTTAAACTTAGAGGAAGACTTATTATTATTCCTGCTGCAGCTTGAGCTATATTTCCTGGTATATCTTTCATAGCAATAATACATGCCTGATTTAAAGTTGCGGCTTTCAAAACAATAAATCTAGCCAAAATCACTCCACTAAAATAGTAAGCAGCAACCATAAATATGCCTGATATTAAGAAGGCAAATAAGTTATTTATAAAGCTTTCTCCTTTATAATTTTTTCTATATGCAATGCTCCCTGCTATTAAACCCATTAGTCCCTTTATGATAAAAGTAAATGGAGCCCAAGCAGTATACCCATTTAGTAAATCAAATAAGCTCATTCCAACAGCAGCAGAAATGGCTCCTTTTTTCTTTTTTAGTAAAACAGCACCTAAAAGTACCATACTATCTCCCAGATGTATAACCCCCATAAAGGAAGGTATATGCGCTATGGATGTCATTACAAAGATTACAGCTGCCATTAATCCTACTTGAATAATATCATGTATAGCTGTGGTTCTTGAAGTTAAATTAGTCTTTTCATAATCCATAATCTTTTCCCTCACTTTGTTATATTGCTAATTCAATTATAAAATAACATATGCATTAAGCAACTGTATCGATACAAATCTAATAACACTATCTCAACTTTAATTTTATTATCAGTAAAGCTATTTATAATTATCATTGTTCTGCAAATACTATTATTAATTTAAATAGAAAGAAGAGAAATTAGTATGAATATATTCAAATGGATAGGAGGATTTATTCTTGTTATATGGCTTTTAGCCATATTGTTTAGAGTAGGAAATAGTTTAATACATGATCTACTTATTCTTGCGTTCATACTTTTTATCATAGATCTTTTATATAACGAAGATAAATCCAAAGAAAATAAATCTAAGGAAAATAAATCTAAATAGGAATACTAATTCCTAGAAAGGAGTGAAAGCTGTTTAAATCAGCTAAATATTATGACATTAGAAAATAAGTATACATATTGTAATATTATAAATAGGGGATATATACGTTACCCAGCTTTAAGCAAAAATGAAAAATGCGATGTTGTAGTAATAGGTGGTGGTATATCTGGTTGCTTAACTACCTATTTTCTTTCTCAGCATAATTTAGATACTATATTAATCGAAAAGGATTTTGTAGCTAACGACACTAACTATAGCAATCTAGGATTTTTAGAAAATAGAACTGATTTTTCTTCTCATAAACTTACGGAACTTATAGGCAAAGAAAGTGCTTATAGAGCAGAAAAGCTGTGTAAAAGAGCTGTGGATATTTTAGAAAATATTCTTTATAACATAAACTATAAACATATTTTTCAGAGAAATGATTTTAAATATATTTTCAATTCATCTAGTAAAGGATGCTTAGAAAATTATGAAGTAATAAAAAATTGTGCTGTAGTAGATCCTTTTAAATTGTGCCATGTAATTTTAAAGGCTTCACTAAAAAAAAGTGCTAGAGTTTATGAAAACACTTGTGCTTCTGGCTATGATTATTATTCTAATAATTTAAGAGTTAACTTAAAAAACTCTAATTATATAGAATGCAAAAATATAATCTTTACAGACATATGGACTTCTTACAAGTTAATAAAAGAATGGGAACTGTTAGAGAAATCTAAAGTCTATAATATAATTACAGAACCTTTAAATAACATACAAATTGATTCTCTTCAAAAATATATAATTTTACAAGAAGATGATGATTTATACACTTATATTAAACCAACCATTGATAAAAGGCTTATGATTTCGGAGTTCAATGGTGCTTCTAGTCCTGATAAGGAATCTGAACTTTTAAATAAACTAAAAGATATTCTATCTTGCTCTAAGGATTTAAAAAGTGAATACTTTTTTGAAAAAAGCTATGCTCAATCTCCTGATGGACTTCCTTATATAGGAAGACATCCAAAATTCAATGGATGTTACTTTAATCTAGCTCTTGGCAGAAATAATATCTGCTACAGCTTAATTGGTGCTGAAATCATAAAAGATTTAATTCTTTACGAAAGCAGTCCAGATGCTGAAATATTTAGTTTCGAAAGAAATTAAATATTTAGTGGAGAAGCTTATAAAAATCTACTTAATTAACTTCTAAACTTCTCCACTCCTGCATTACTTTACTGTATTTATTATTCTTCGCTCTTGCTTATATCGGAAAGTACAAGTCCTTTATTGTGGTCAAGAGCCCATTGTATTCCCCAATCATTTGAGAATATCAATAAGTCTTTATCGTTTAAATCTTTAACAACCTTGGTATCACTTGTGATGTTAAGGTCTTCTGG
This sequence comes from Clostridium sp., assembly GCF_047777555.1. Taxonomy (GTDB): domain Bacteria; phylum Bacillota; class Clostridia; order Clostridiales; family Clostridiaceae; genus Clostridium_H. The sequence continues at coordinate 128,010 of NZ_JBKEEV010000001.1, forward strand.
TGGTACATCTGACTTTTCAATCCATCTTATATTTCTAAATGGAAGTCTCTCAATCTTAATATCTACGTTATATTCATTTTTAAGCCTATATTCTAAAACTTCAAATTGAAGCACTCCCACAACTCCTACAATAATTTCTTCTACTCCAATAAATAATTCTTTAAACACTTGAATTGCTCCTTCTTGAGCAATCTGAGTCACACCTTTTATAAACTGCTTTCTCTTCATAGTGTCTACTGTCCTTACCCTTGCAAAATGCTCTGGAGCAAAGGTTGGTATTCCTTCAAATTTAAATTTGTTTGAAATAGGACATAAAGTATCTCCTATTCCAAATATACCTGGATCAAATACTCCAATTATATCTCCAGCATAAGCTTCCTCAACTATTTCTCTCTCTTCTGCTAAAAACTGCTGAGGTTGAGTTAATTTTATCTTTTTTCCCTGCTGAACGTGATATACTTCCATACCTTTAGTGTATTTTCCTGAACAAATTCTCATAAAAGCAATTCTGTCTCTATGAGCCTTATTCATATTTGCTTGAATTTTAAATACAAAAGCTGAAAAATCCTCGCTGAATACATCTATTTTACCTTTATCTGTATTTCTAGCTAAAGGTGGTGGAGTAAGTTTTAAGAACTCATTAAGGAATGGCTCTACTCCAAAGTTGGTTAAAGCACTTCCAAAAAATACAGGAGTAAGTTCTCCACTTCTTACCTTTTCTAAATCAAATTCTTCTCCAGCCTCTTCAATAAGTTCTATTTCTTCTAATAACTTTTCATATAAATCTTCACCAATTATTTCTTTTATACTGCTGTCTTCTAAGTTACCCTCAATAGTCTCTACTTCGCTTGAACCATGATTTCCCCCATTAAACAGCAATATATGCTTTTTATTCCTATCATATACACCTTTAAAACCAGCTCCACATCCTATTGGCCAGTTCATAGGATAAGATTTTATACCAAGCTCATTTTCTATATCATCTAACAAAACAAAAGGGTCTTTAGTCTCTCTATCCATCTTGTTTATAAAAGTGAATATAGGTATTTCTCTTAGACTGCATACATGAAATAGCTTTCTTGTTTGTTCCTCTACCCCTTTAGCTCCATCAATTACCATAACCGCACTATCTGCCGCCATAAGAGTTCTGTATGTATCCTCACTAAAATCTTGGTGTCCTGGGGTATCTAATATATTTATGCAGTGATTTGCATAATTAAACTGTAAAACTGAAGATGTAACAGAAATACCCCTTTGCTTTTCTATTTCCATCCAGTCAGACACAGCATGTTTTGATGCTCTTCTTGCTTTTACAGAACCTGCCTCTCTTATAGCTCCTCCATATAGCAGTAATTTTTCTGTAAGTGTTGTTTTACCAGCATCTGGGTGAGATATTATAGCAAAGGTTCTTCTTTTTTCGATTTCTTTTATTAAGTCTGCCACCTTTTTCTCCTCTTTCCATATTATTAAAAATTATCCATAGTTTTTTACATTTAAATTATTTTAAAAAAATATAAGAAATTAATAATCTGTTAAAACATATTTCTTTCCTTTATTGATTTTATATTTATTATGGCTCCTTGTCAAACCTATCTGTTACAGCATTGCAAAAGAATTTTTTACCTTAATTCAATATGAATCATTATGTAAAATAATATGTTTGAATACTTTTTTATTATTTGCGTGTTATAATATTAATGCTAAATAATTAAAACTATAGATGGAGGCTTTTAAATGTTTAAACTAATTGCATTAGATATGGATGGAACTCTCTTAAATGAGGGCAAAAAAATTTCTGAGGAAAACAACATTGCTATAAAAAAAGCTAAAGAAAAAGGGGTTAAAGTTGTTTTAGCAACTGGAAGACCTATAAAAGGTATAGAAAATTATTTAAATGAATTAGATCTTATAAGCGATGAAGATTATTGTATAACTTACAATGGTTCTCTAGTTGTAAACACAGGTACTAATGAACTATTAACTCAGGTTTTGCTTAAATCTGAAGATGTTCATTATCTATATGATTTAAGTAAAAAGTTGGACATAGATATTCATGCTCTAACTACATCTGGGTGCATCACGCCTAAACTAAGCGAGTATACTGAACTTGAAATAAGAATGAATAATATCCCTTTTGAAGAAATAGACTTTAATAACATAAAAGATGATACTGAAATAGTAAAAGTCATGTTTGTAGGAGAGGAAAAAAAGCTTTCAGCTGCTATTGAAAAGCTGCCTAGAGAAGTATATAAAAAATATAATGTTGTGAGAAGTGCTCCTTACTTCTTAGAATTCTTAGATAAAAATGTAAGCAAAGCCACTGGAGTAAAAGCTCTAGCAGAAAAACTTGGGATAAATCGCAGTGAAATAATCTGCGTAGGGGATGCTGGCAATGATATTGATATGATAGAGTATGCCGGTCTTGGAGTTGCTATGGGAAATGCTTTCTCTGAAGTAAAAAAGGCCGCAAACTATATAACCTCTTCTAATGAAGAAGATGGAGTTGCTCATGTTATAAATAAGTTTATACTAGATCCCGAACTTATAAATATGGATGCTTAAAACCTATGAATTTGCATATAAAACTCATACAATAAGTTGTTTAACCTCAGGAGGTTTCTAAATGTATAAATTGATAGCTTTAGATATGGACGGAACTCTTCTAGACAAAAATAATATTATATCAAAAGAAAATCAACAGGCCATAAAAAAGGCTAAGGATAAAGGAGTTAAAATTGTTTTGGCTACAGGAAGAACTCTAAAAGGCATAAAGCCTTATCTTGAAGAGCTAGATATTACAGATGGGAATAACTATTGTGTCACTTGTAATGGCTCCATAGTTATAAACTCGAGTACTAATGAAATTATCACAAAAGTATTATTAAATTATGAAGACCTTCTATATTTATATAAATTGAGTAAAAAATTGAATATATATATACATGCTTTAACCACTTCAAACTGTATCACACCTATATGTAATAAATATACAAAAATTGAAGCTAACATGAATAGGGTTTCTATTGAAGAGGTAGATTTTAATACTATCAGTGGTCCTTTAGAAATTATTAAAATCTTATTCGTAGGACCAGAAGAAAAGATATCTTTAGCTATTAATACTCTACCTAAAGAGGTTTATGATAAGTATACTGTTGTAAGAAGTTACCCATACTTTTTAGAGTTTATGCATAAAGAAGTAAATAAAGGGACTGGCGTTGAATCCTTAGCCAAAAAGCTTCATATAAAACCTAGTGAAATTATATGTGTAGGAGATGCTGAAAATGATCTTCATATGATTAAATATGCTGGACTTGGAGTTGCTATGGAAAATGCCTTTCCAAATGTAAAGAAAGCTGCAGACTACATAACCTACTCTAATAATGAGAGCGGAGTTGCACACGTTATAAATAAGTTTATACTTTAAGAAAAATGCACAGCAATTTTCTTATATGGAACATCACCTATGGGATTTGCATTTAGGAAAGCTTCACTTTGCAAAGAAGCTCTAATATTTCTGGATTTAAAACTCCTAAACTTTCTAAACTCGCTGTCGCTCAGACAATAGAAGGTTCTTACGGTGTTTTAAATCCAGAAATAAAGCCTTTCTAAATTAGAACTAAATTGTTGTACAATTTAGTTCTAATATTTATCTTGCTACTGGTATAAACCCTATTTTCTTTTGCATTTTTCTTAGAGTTTTATTAGCTACATAATTTGCCTTTTCTGCACCCTTTTTATAAATGCTTTCAAGATATTCTTTGTTAGATGTAAGTTCTTTCACCTTAGTTTGAATTGGTTCAAGCTCTCCTACTACAGCTTCTGCTACATCCTTTTTAAATTGAGCGTATCCTTGACCTTCATACTCTTTCTCTATTTCCTCAATAGACTTTCCTTTAATCACGCTCAAAATTGTAATTAAATTTTTAACTCCAGGCTGTTCATCACTGAATTTTACTACTCCTATGCTATCTGTAACAGCTCTTGATATTTTCTTTCTGATAACTTCTGGTGGATCCATTATAAGTATATAAGAATTAGGATTATCAGAAGACTTAGACATCTTTTTAGTGGGGTCTTGAAGATCCATGATTTTTGCTCCAGCCTTTGGTATATATGGTTCTGGTATTTTAAAAGTAGGACTATATGCATTGTTAAATCTTTCAGCAATATCACGTGTTAATTCCAAGTGCTGCTTTTGATCTCCTCCAACTGGAACTAAGTCGGCTTGATATAAAAGTATATCTGCTGCCATAAGCACTGGATAGTTAAAAAGTCCTGCCCCGATATTATTTCCATACCTCTGGGACTTATCCTTATATTGAGTCATTCTTGAAAGTTCGCCCATATATGTGTTACAGTTTAAAAGCCATGCAGCTTCAGCATGTGCTGGCACATGAGATTGTATAAATATTGTGTTTTTTTCTGGGTCTATTCCTGCAGCAATGTATATAGCAAGAACCTCAAGTGTTCTTCTTCTCAAATCCTTTGGCTCTTGTCTTACTGTTATGGCATGCATATCAACTATACAATAGTAGCAATCATATTCATCTTGAAGTTTAACCCAGTTTTTTAGGGCCCCTAAATAATTTCCTAAAGTAAGTTCTCCTGAAGGCTGTATTCCACTAAAAATAACCTTCTTTTGTTCAGCGTTTTCCATCATATATCCCTCCGATTTCTATTATTAAAATTATAATTATTGACAAATCTATAATAAAAATAAAGCCCTATATAACATTTTTTGCTATATAGGGCGTAATATGCACGCGGTGCCACCTAAATTCAAAATACTAAAGTATTTCCTCTCATAAGATACATAAATATATCCTGTCTTTATATCGTAAGACTAGAACGTTTAGAACTACTTAATTTCATCCTAAAACCTCAAAGACCCATTCAGCTTAAGCATAATTGCTATAATCCCACCACATACAGCTCTCTGGAAATCTGTTTTTAAGCCTACTTGCTTCTTTTCATCGATTAAAATATACTTTTTAAATATAATATTCTTATTATTCATTTTTGTCAATAGCCTTCATATAGCACTTTCAAGTTCCATAATTATTTTTATAAAACACTATTTAGCCTATAATTAAAGATAAAAAACAAAGATCTAGCGCTAACAAAATCTATAACGCAAGATCTCCGTTTTTAATATATTTTAAAATTGAAATTGGGCTAAATTATTTTAAAACTTAAAGCTCTAATTCTCCTTTTATTAAATCCTCATAGGACTGTCTTTTGCAAATAAGCTTTGCACTGCCATCCTTAACCAATACTACTGCAGCTCTAGGAATCTTGTTATAATTGCTGGACATTGAATATCCATAAGCTCCAGTACTTAATACTGCTAGTATATCTCCACTTTCAGCTTCAGGAATTTCCACATCATTCAATAATATATCCCCTGACTCACAGCATTTTCCTGAGATTGTAACAGTCTCTTTTAAAGATGAATTTACCTTATTTGCTATAACACATTCATAATTTGCATTATAAAGTGCAGGTCTAATATTATCTGTCATTCCTCCATCCACAGCTACATACTTTCTTACTTTTGGAATTTCTTTTATTGAGCCTATAGTATATAGAGTAGTCCCTGCATTACCAACTATAGATCTTCCTGGTTCAATAATCAAACTTGGCAATTCTATATTTAAATCTCTACTGATGATTTCTGCTTCTTCTAATATAGCATCACAAAATTCTTCAAATTTCTTTGGTGAATCTCCATCGTTGTAGTATATACCGAAGCCACCACCTAAGTCTAACTCTTTTATCTCATAATTTAATTTATCTTTAACTTCCTTTATCAAAGAAAGCATTATTTTTACTGCATCTCTATAAGGTTCTATATCAAAAATCTGAGAACCGATATGACAATGAAATCCCATAAGTTCTATATTTTTAAGATAATTTGCTCTCTCTACAGCCTGAATGGTTTGGTTCTGCAGCATAGTAAATCCAAACTTAGAATCTATTTGACCCGTTTTTATATAATCATGAGTATGTGCTTCTATTCCTGGAGTAATTCTTAAAAGTATTTTTTGAGTCTTTCCATACTTTTCAGCTATTTCATTGATTTTTTCAATCTCATAGAAATTATCTACAATAAATCTACCAACTCCAAGTTTAATTCCCATCTCTATTTCTTCTAAAGTTTTATTATTTCCATGGAAAAACACCTTCTCCATAGGAAATCCACTTTTATAGGCAGTATATAACTCTCCACCTGAAACAACATCAAGGCACAAGCCTTCCTCATTTATTATCTGGCACATTGCTATAGTTAAAAATGCCTTACCAGCATAAGCTACTTTATTTTGTCCTTCATCTACTTTAAAACCTTTATAATATCTTCTGCAATTATTCCTTATCAATTCTTCATCCATAACATACAAAGGAGTTCCAAATTCCTTTGCTAATTTTAATGTACTAACTCCCCCTATATATAATTCATCATTCTCAATTTTCATAGTTCCAAATAGCTTCATTTTAAAGCCCCCACTCTATTTTTAAAGATTAAATTCCTTTGCTACGATTTGGATTGCCTTAGTTTTATCTTCTTGACTTATGGCACAAGTAATTCTTATCTCTGATGTTGTAATCATTTTTACATTTATATCATTTTCGCTAAACAACTTGAACATCTTAGCAGCCACACCTGAAGTATTCTTCATTCCTATTCCTACAACTGAAAATTTAGTTATATCTTCATCTATTGATATGTTTTCATCACTTGCAAAGTTCTTTATTATTTTCATACATTCTTCCTGTTCATCCTTAGGAATAGTAAAAGACACATTCACTTTATCATTTAAAGGTGCAGTTTGACTTATCATGTCTATATTGATTTTCTTGCTTCCTATAGTTTCAAATAAATTTGATAAAATGTTTATATCTGCATTTATATCCTTCAAAGTTACTGCTATATCATCATCACTAGTTGCAAGTCCTGTTACTGGTTTACTTTCTAAATTCATTTTGTCTACCCCCTTAATAATTGTTCCCTTAATATCACTATTGCTCAAACCTACATATAAAGGAATGCCATATTTTTGAGCAAGTTCTATCGATCTTGAATGCATAACTTGAGCTCCTAAACTTGACAACTCCAGCATTTCCTCATAGTCAATAACATTTAGCTTTTTCGCCTCTTTATATCTCCTAGGATCTACACTATATATTCCATCCACATCTGTATAAATTTCACATGTTCCTTTAAGCTTAACAGCTAAAGCAACTGCAGATGTATCGGAACCACCTCTTCCTAAAGTGATTATATCTCCCTCTTCATTAATCCCTTGAAATCCTGCTACAATTACAATTTTTCCTTCTTTCAAACTTTCACTTATTTTTGTATCATCTATATCATCAATCAAGCCTTTTCCATATTGTCCACTGGTTTTTACACCTATTTGATATGCAGTATAACTTACTGCATCATATCCTTTTTCTTTTATTGCCATAGAAAGTAATGCACAAGACATCATCTCTCCTGTAGACATTAAAGCATCCAATTCCCTCTTATCTGGATTCTTAGAAATTTGCTTAGCTAAGGATATTAGATCATCTGTTGTATCACCCATTGCAGATACAACAACTACTAAATCATCTCCTTGCTCTTTCCTTTTTATTAAAGTATCCGCAATTCTTTTTATTTTTTCTGTTGTGGCTACAGAACTTCCACCATATTTTTGCACAACTATACCCATATGTATAACCCCCTTTTTAGTAACCATCGCCAAGTTTTTTATACAAGGTATCACTCTTCGAAACAATATTTTTAAATAAAAAAATATTACGACAAGGAACACCCTCGCCGCAATATTAAAATATATTCCGAACTCAGTGTACCTTGTAGCTCTCCACGTAAACTTAACGTGACAGCCTTACACATATTCTGTGCAAAGCCAGAAGATAAATTCGCCAATTTATCTTCTTCGGCTATAATTCCTTTCTTTGCTCATCTCTGCCTGCCGACTCTTAGCAAATACTCTTAATTACAGCACCTCTACCCTAGGTAACTAACGTTATTAATTTTTAATTTTAAATTATTCATAGTTTATCATAATATTTTTTTATAATCAAGTATTTTTTATTCACTTCTTAGAAAAATTTGTCACACTAAATTTTTATCATAATATAAGACAAAATAATGAATTGTCAACTCTTAATTTTCTTTGCTATACTATATCTATTACAAAACTTAGGAAATTGGAGGATTTGAAATTACATATGAATAAACAAAGTATAACTAAACTAAAGCTTTTCTTTATGGGACTAGAAAATAGATATTCTGAAAACAGTTCTATTTTTAAAGAAATTACAGTTGTTTTTAAAGCTGGATTAAAAACTTTTAAAGGAACAGGTTTCTATGAAAATGGGAACATAAAATATAATTTCAATGGAGTAACTGTAGTAAAAAATATAAGTGATATACTTAATGGTATAGTAAAGGATGCAGAAATTTATGAATCTCTCAAACTTGTGTATAGTGAAAGAGGTACTAATATATTGATTACTGCAGATAATAAAAATGTTTCAATGAGAAATATAGAGGTTTCTGAATCTCCTTCTGATAAATCAGATAGTAAGTCTAGCGGAGTATGTGATGTAGGATGTAATGACCACAATGCAGATGCTAAAACATCTACTTTGCTCAACAGAAATTATTTTATTAAAGTTGGAAAAGCTGACGCTCTTCTTAAAGAAATCAACATTATGACTAAAGATGGAAAAATTAAAAATGACAAGATAAGAAAATATAATCAAATAGACCACTATGTTGAACTTTTAGAGAGCATATTTGATAAGCTTTCAAATAAAGGAACTTTAACTATATTAGATTGTGGATGCGGTAAGTCCTATCTTTCATTTGTTTTAAATTATTACTTAACAGAAGTTAAAAAATTAAAGTGTCACTTTATAGGAATAGATTACTCTGAGTCTGTAATAAAATCTTCAAGAAAAATGGCTGAAAATCTTGGTTATAGAAATATGGAATTTCATGCTATGGACATAAAAGACTATGTTCCAAACAGACAGATAAATGTGGTGCTATCTTTACATGCTTGCGACACTGCAACTGATATGGCTCTTGCTTTAGGAATAAGAGTGAACTCCGACGTTATAATTGCAGTTCCTTGCTGTCATAGAGAACTTTTAAACCAATATTCCTATGAACCTTTTAAAACTGTAATAAAACATGGAATATTAAAGGCTAGAATGGCTGATATTCTAACTGATGGCATGAGAGCTGCTATGCTTGAAGCAAAAGGATATGATGTTTCTGTAGTTGAATATATATCCCCTCTTGAAACTCCTAAAAACCTTATGATTAGAGCCGTAAAGACAAAAGATGAAAATCCTAAAGCCATGGAAGAATATTTAAATTTAATGCAAGCGTTAAATGTGTATCCAGCACTTTATAGATTTTTAAATGAATGGGACAACTAAACTAAATTGTGACAATCTTTAATATTGAACATTCCATATGAGATTTGCATTTAGGAAAGCTTCTAATGCTAGTTCAACGCTTTCTACAATGCAAATCTCATATTTAAGTTCAATATTAAAAATTTATCTATAAAGCTTAAAGTATAGTACTATAGTAATTATAATGTTAGGAAGACCAAATAAGGATAACGCCCTTGCCCAGTTTTCTCCTTCCTCTAATGCCTTATTTCCTTTTTCTCCTCTTGCTTCTGCTCTTTTTCTTGAAATTATACCTATATTTCTAAACATACTAGACATTACAATACTCATTACAGCTGCAACTCCAGATATGGCAAAGGAAAACTGCCAATTATCAATTGCCATGGAAACTAAAGCTCCTATAGCAGCAACAAATAAGCCTATTACTAAAGCAATAATCATATTATCCCCCCTCACTTAATGGCTAGTTCAACTATTTTTGCTTCAACTAAATTCTCATAGATTTCAAGATAAGCAATACTGACTGGTAGTCTAAATCTTCTTGGCCCTGCACTTCCTGGGTTTAAATATAATATTCCATCTCTTTCTTCTATTGAAGGCTTATGAGAATGTCCACTAATAACCACATCAAAACCAGCTCCTTTAGGATCTAAATCCAACTCATTTATATCATGCAATATGTATATAAACTTTCCTCCAATCTCCACTACTTCAGTTTTAGGATATATTTTAGCAAGTTCTCCTTTATCATTATTACCTCTCACAGCAGCCACAGGAGCTTTAGTATTTAATTTTTCTATAATATAACTATCTCCAATATCTCCTGCATGAATTATCATATCCACATCATTGAATGCTGATATAGCTTCTTCTCTTAACAATCCATGGGTATCTGAAATTACTCCTATCTTATGCATACTCATTATTATCTCCTTATGATTCAAATTTCATAAAAATATAATTTTAATATAAAAATAGAACCTCTAAAATCATCATGAGGTTCCTATTTATCTTCTCATACTCTAATCTACATCGCTGTAAATTGGTTAATGGATTCAGTATATTCATACCCTACTGATTTCAATTTGCTTTTGATTTTTTCAATGTCTATTTCATAGTTATTACAAAAATCCTCAAGGCTAGTAAATTCATCTCTTAATTTCATGTTAACTACACTCAATAGCATATAAGGCTCCATGACTAAAAGCTTTTCCCTATCCATTATTATATCACCATCCAAATAAAAATTATAAGCCGTATTTTTATAATATATCAAAATCATCATAATAGAAATAAATTGTGAAAATCTTTAATATTGAACATTCCATATGAGATTTGCATTTAGGAAAGCTTCACTACGCAAAGAAGCTCTAGTATTTCTGACTTTAAAACTCTTAAACCTTCTAAACTCACTGTCGTTTAGACAATAGAAAGTTCTTACGGTGTTTTAAACTCACAAATAAAGAGCTTCTAATACTAGTTCAACGCTTTCTACAATGCAAATCTCATACTCCAGTTCAATATTAAAAGGATTATCAACATTTATATTAAATAAGAGCGTTTTAGTAAAAATGAATACACATACAGACAAATCTAATATTAGACTTACAATTATTAGCGTTTATTTAAACTTCATATCTAAGTGCACTTAAAAAAATGTATCAAACTCAGCAGCCTAACGGCTAAATTCAGCACTTTAGAGCCTACACTCTCTATACTCGCTAAACTCTCTAAACTTAGGACTTCAGCGTCTCCACTTCTTCACTTAATAAAATTCCATCGCAATTTTATTAAGTTCTTCTATTGTCAAATACGTATTTTCATATATAATATACTAGTCAGGAGTACAAAATAATATATTATATTATGTGATTATTTTATAGTTTTGAACCAATATGCTCCAGTATATGAAATACAGCATAAGTTTAAAATATTATTATCTCATTCGAAAGAGGTGCTACAATGAAAAAATTTGAAGATCTTATAAACGAAACCCTAGAAGCTGAGGATTCTGAAGAATTAGAAGCTGCTGCAGATTTATTTCAGTTTGGTATAGAGAAGGGATATTATACCAAAACTCAAGCGGCTAGGTTTAACGATACTTATTGGAAGGTAAAAGATAGATGCTTAGCTGCCGAGATTGCTAAACAAGTCAAAGGAAATAAGCTTGATATTATAAGTATAGTCTCTAGTGCTTCAGCTGACGTTAAGAATGATAATGATAAGCTTATCAGTTATGTAAATGATCGTCTAAAGGCATTAAGAGGAAAAATAAAGGGGCTTAAATAGACATATTAAAAATCATCGATTAACATTTTAGTGTTAATTGATGATTTTTTATTTTATCATAATCATATCCTTTTTCATATTATAAAAAGACTAATTTTATTTTTGGAGGTTTATATGTATATTCTTCCCTATATACCTATATACAGATTGCCAAACCCAAAGTATAGTATTACAATTAATGTTTCTGCCCGTAGACTTATACTATATCAAAATGGAAAGGTATTTAAAACTTACCCTATAGCTGTAGGTAAACCTTCCACCCCTACCCCTAGAGGAAATTTTAGAATTATAAATAAAGCTTTTAATCCAGGAGGACCTTTTGGTGCAAGGTGGCTTGGGTTATCTAAAAAAGGATATGGTATTCACGGAACAAATAATCCTTCATCTATTGGAAAAGCTATATCTAATGGTTGTATTAGGCTTCATAATGCTAATGTTATTGAGCTTTATAATCTAGTTCCTGTGGGAACGCCTGTGAGGATTGTTTAAATCTTTTCTATTTCTTTATTTTAAATTTTCATCTCCAGCTTTCTTTGAATTTCAATTTTAGAATATTAGCAAGAACTTTTAACTATTAATCTATTGAACTTCTTCTGCATTAATAGTAACATAAAATTAACTCATAAGGAAATATATGGAGGTTTGTAAATGAAAAGAGAAGATAAATATTCAATAGGCGAAGTGTCAAAAATTTGTAATGTCCCTAAGAAAACATTGCGTTATTATGATTCGATAAAACTGGTTGTTCCTGAACTTAGAGATGAAGGAAATAAATACAGATATTATAGTAAGGATCAGATGGTAACAATATGTATAATTCGTAGATTAAGAATGCTCGAATTTACATTAGAAGAAATTCGCCAAATAGTAAATGATAACAAAGCCGAAACCCTAAAAAAAAATATAGAGCATAAACTCCTAGAAATGTCCAAGGAAATAAATGACCTTGAAAAAAAATATTCTGACACCTATGTTTTTCTAGAAAGACTGAAGAAAGGAGCAGATATCATTTCTTATTGTGACAAAGATGATATTTTAAATAATGATATACACATTGAGGAAATTCCTGAGATCGATTTAGTCTTTACTAAAAAAGTAATGAAAAATTACTCCAATGCAGAAGTATCCTTAGAAAGATGGGTTGAAATAATTAATTTATGCAATAATCTACAGCTAAAAAGCAAAGGATCAATTATTGTTACATATCATTCAAAACCTCTTGAGCAGTTTTTATATAAAGATTCTCTAGTTGAATTTGGAATGTGCATAGAATCTCCTACAAAATACGAGAATTGCAGAAAGTTTGGAGGATTTACCGCCGTCACTACTACCCACATTGGAAATTACTCAAATATTGTAAATACTCATATAAAAATGATACAGTGGATTAACAAAAATGGTTACAAGATTGCAGGTAATATATCTGAAGAATTTATTATATCACCTCTTGATGTAAACAATGTAGACGAGCATATTACAAAAGTAATAATTCCTGTAACAAAAGCTTGAATTGTAAACAATTTCTATAAATCAAAAGCTTAGGGAACTCTTCTTATGAGTTCCCATTTCATTCTTAATTATATAACACCTTCTGATTTTAGATTTTTAATTTCTTCTTCTGTAAGTCCGAAAACTTCTGCATTATGTTGTCCTAATAATGGAGATGGAGCTTCTACACTACCTGGAGTTTCTGAAAGCTTTATAACACAGCCTTGGTAATATTGTTCTCCTGCTGTTGGGTGATTAACATGCACCATCATTTCTCTCGCCTGAATATGTGGATGCTCTATTGCCTCTTTAACGTTTAATACTGGACCGCATGGGATTCCTGCTTTATCCATTATATCTTCTATTTCTTTCTTCGTATAATTCTTGCACCAGTCACGAATTATATTTTGTAAATCTGGTACATAGTTTTCACAACGAGAAACATTTGTTTTATAACGAGGATCTTCAAGAAGTTCTTCATGACCTATAGTAGCACAGAATTTTTTAAATAACCTGTCATTACCAACTCCAAGAGCTACAAAACCATCCTTACACTTATAAATATCAAATGGACATATAGATGGATCTATATTTCCTTGACGTTCTGGAATAAAACCACCTATTGTATAGTTTACAATTGCATTTTCGAGTAAACTGAAAATTGTATCTATCATTGATACGTCAACATGTTGTCCTTTACCTGTCTTTTCACGATTGTAAAGGGCTAATAGTATTCCTACTGATAAATAAATTCCTGCAACATGATCTGCAATAGAAGGTCCAACCTTTACTGGATCTGTGTGTTTAAAACCTGTAAGATAAACCATACCACCCATGGCCTGTGCTACGATATCATAACAAGGACGATGTGTAATTGGTCCATATTGTCCAAATCCTGAACCTGAAGCATAAATAATAGTTGGATTTACCTTCTTTACAGACTCATAATCAATACCAAGCCTCTTTGTAACTCCACCCTTATAGTTCTCAACTAAAATATCAGCATCTTTTACAAGATCATAGAACATCTGTAACCCTTTTTCAGTTTTAAGGTTAAGAGTTACTCCCTTTTTATTACGGTTTACAAAGCAATAGAAACCACTTTCACCACTCTTTTCATCAATCGGTCCCCATGTACGAGATTGTTCACCATCAACTGGCTCAATCTTTATAACCTCTGCACCATAGTCAGCTAAAATCATTGTACAGAATGGTCCATTTAATGCGGTAGTGAGGTCAATTACTTTTAAACCTTCAAGTGCTTTTCTCATCTATAAACTCCCCCTATATTTGACCTATATTAATATGCCTCATAGACAAACTGAACTACTGCTGATAGCGGTGGATCAGGTAATACATCAATAGAACTTGGGTATGGTGGATTTTCAGGAACTTCAATAATCTTAAAAGCACGAACTTCAATTAATGCACGTTTCCCTTCTATCTTCTTAATTCTTCCAATATACTCCATATAGTCGCCTGCATATGAAGGAAGATAAAGACGAACTTTCTTTACCTCAACACAATGACCTGTGTTTCCAAATTCTTTCGCCATAAGTCTGTTTGCTACATCATTCATAAGTGTAATATTTCTTGCACCGTTTACAACTCCGCCGCCATAAAATACATCACGGTCTGACATTCTATAACGAAATGTTACTGTTTGTTGTTCATTCATAACACAACTCTCCTTTATTTTATATTTTGGATTTAGATTTTTATCTTAGATTTATTCTGGAAAATCCTCTAGTGCACGCCATGGATCTTTTACTGTTCCATCTGGTTGTGCTCCACGCTGTAAGTGCTTTTTAACTACTAAGCGAACATATCCTTCTGTACAAAGTACAGGTTCATCGAACCAAATCATATCTCCTGGTTTACAATCGGTTTTCCCTTCACGAAAAGCAGGTGTTGCAACTTTATAAACTTCAATTTTACAGTCACGAGATGTGTTTCCAGCATGTATAAGAGTTGCTTTAAAATCAACCATATCTCCTACATAAATATCTTTGTAGCATTTAACATCATGATATCCAAGGCAAAGTGACTCATCACCATCATTTAAAATCATTTGTTCTGTTTCAGCGTCTCCGATAAAATCAAATTGACGCCCAATTGGTACTAGTCCATCTGGATTGCCAGCATCTGCTGTTGTCATGTTATAGCTTAAAAAAGATACTCTTCTCATTATGACATCCTCCTAATATTTTTTATTATTTACATGCCTGCGCAATTGCGCACGCATTGATTTAACTAAGTTTTAAACTACTAGACTTTTATATTTTTATCAGATACTACTTTGTTTTTTTGGAATACTAAATAACCCATAATTGCAGCTACTGCTGTCCATGGTACCCACGCTAGCTTGTCAGATGATAGCGGAAGGCTCTCATATAATGTGCTTAAGTAACCTAAATTTATATTTAACTTAATTCCATAAGTATAAATGCTATCATAAACTCCAAATATTAAGGATGTTATCATTGCATAGCGGCATAGATTTAAATGTCTTTCACTTTGGTTGTTTGGCATTAATGAATAATATAAAACAAGTACGATAGCTGCTGGGTAAATACCATCAAGAATTGGTCCTAGAATTGTAAGTATTGAAGAAAGGCCCATACATCCAAAAATTGTGCTAAAAATCAAGACTATGATGGATGCCTTCTTATAGGTAGTCTTTCCTTCTGATACATCCACGAAAAACTCGGCACATCCAGAAGTCATACCGATTGCTGTTGTGAGGGCTGCAAAGAGTAGTGCTAATGAAAATAGTATTCCTCCTAATCGTCCAATAAGTTTAGTAGAAACTGCTGTGTAAAGAGCTGTATATTCTAAATCTATTGTTCCCCCTGTGGAAGCACCAATTAACATGTGGCAAAAGTGCGTACAGCTTAACATTGCTATACCAACGATGCCAACTCTGATGATATTCTTACTCATACGTTCCTCAGAAATACCTTTTTCTTTAAGACCATTTAAGATAACAATCCCGAATATTAATGAGCAAAGAATTTCGGCTGTTGCATAACCGTTTGTAAAACCGTAGGCAAATGCTGAACCCTCATATGTCTTTGCAACTGGCTCTGCAATTGGGGAGATAAGTCCCTTACCTACAACAATAATGACAATGATAAGAAGGAACGGGAAAAGAATCTGTGAAATACGATCCATTGTCTTTCCAGGATTCATTAAGAACCAATAAGTTATAAGATAGAATAATGTGGTAAATATAATCAGTGGTAATTTTGCTTCTGGATTTAAAGCAAAAGCCTGTACTATTGAGTCCCAAGCCGCTGCACTCATACGTGGAATAGCATATAAAGGTCCGAGCACAACAATCGTTATGACTGTGTATGATAAACCTAGTTTATTCCCAAGTACACGTTTAGTAATTTCTTTATAGGTACCATTACCTCTTGATAGTGCAACATATGCAAGCAATGTAAGTAATAAAGATGTTATAAATGCTCCACAGAACGCAATTATTACGGATGTACCACTCTCTTTCCCCCAGTTCACTGGCCACACCATACTAGATGCACCAAAGTGCATTGAGAAGAGTGCTCCACCCATTAATATTAGCGCTGGTAATTTCAAATCTCCATTCTTATTCAAATTTTTATTCATATATACCTCCGCTAATTAAATATTTATCTTAGCCAAGACACCAACATTATATTTAATACACTTAAAATAAGATTATTTATTGCTTTTTGCCTTTGTAATTTCCTCAATCATCATTGGAACAACCTTAAATAAGTCTCCAATAATACCGTAGTCTGCACAGTCAAAGATTGGAGCTGTTGCATCCTTATTTACTGCGATTATTAATTCGGAATCCTGCATACCTGCCTTATGTTGAATTGCACCAGAAATACCAAGAGCAATATAAACCTTTGGATGTACAGTCTTACCTGTCTGACCAACCTGGTGATCTGCTGTGAGCCAACCAGAGTCAATAACAGCACGGCTTCCACCTATAACTCCGCCACCAAAAGCCTCTGCAAGCTTATGAGCAAGCTTGATTCCAGCCTCAACATTCTTACCAATACCACGACCTACGGAAACGATAACATCCGCACCAATTAAGTCAATCATCTGTTTTGCTTCCTTAACAACCTTAAGAACTTTTGTATTTATGTCACTTTCAGAAATAAAAATAGGATACATCTCTACTTCACATGCATCAGCCTTTGCTTGGTTAAACTCTGACTTCTTCATAACACCTGGACGTACAGTCGACATACATGGTCTGAAACGTGGACAGATAATTGTTGCCATAAGATGTCCTCCAAATGCAGGACGTGTCATTTTTAAGTTCATATCATCCATTTTGAAGGTTGTCTTGGATAAATCAAGTGTAGAAGATGTTGTAAGAAAATCAACATACTTCTCCATGTCAATATCAAGATGTGTGCAGTCTGCTGTAAGGCCTGTATGTAAACGCGCTGCACAACGTGGGCCAAGATCTCGGCCAATGCTAGATGCTCCCATTAAGATAACTTCAGGTTTCTTATCCATTGCAACATCACAAAGCACCTTTGTATATGCCTCTGTTGTATAAACATTTAAGGCAGGATCATCACATACAATTACCTTGTCCGCACCGTATCCTCCAAGTTCTCTGGCAATGTCTTTTACATTGTGTCCAAGAAGTATACCGACAAGCTTTGAACCACGTTCATCAGCCAGTTTACGACCTTCGGAGATTAATTCAAAGTCAGTATTCATTAGTTTTCCATTGCGCTGCTCACAAAACACCCAAATATCCTTGAATGCACCTATATCAGAACTATTAAAATCCATATTCTCATGTCTCCTTTCAAATTAAATAACATGTTTCTCCTGTAATCTCGCTACTAAATCTGCTATTGCTTCTCTGCTAGCCCCTTCAAACATCATGCCTACACCCTTCTGAGGTGGTGTAAAAGACTTGAATATATTAGTAGGTGAACCTTTAAGCCCAATTGTATCCACCTCAATTAATGGTTCATCCTTAAGTGCTTGGAAATCAAGGATTGTAAGTGGTTTCTTATAGCAATTCATAATACCATCTATAGTCATATAACGAGTTGGAGAATTTTTTTCTTTTATACATGTGATTAGACAAGGAGTTTGAACCTGAATTATCATATATCCATCTTCAAGCATACGCTTTACTACTAGTTCATTATCTTTCTTACTAATTTCAGATACATAAGTAACTTGAGGAATATTAAGCTTTTCTGCAATTTGAGGTCCAACCTGCGCTGTATCCCCATCAATTGCCTGACGTCCACAGAAAATGATGTCCTCTTTACTAATTCCAAGATGTGAAATTGCTGCTGCAATAATCTGAGATGTTGCAAATGTATCAGAGCCACTGAATTCTCGCGAAGAAATCAGAACAGCATCATCTGCACCCATGGCAAGAAGCTCACGAAGCATTTTCTCTGCTTGAGGAGGACCCATTGTTATCGCTGTTACCCTGCATCCGGTTATATCTTTAAGTCTAAGTGCCTGCTCCATGGCGCCCATATCGTCTGGATTGGTTATAGTAGCCATAGAAGCACGATTTAGAGTTCCATCTGGATTTATTGCAACTTTACCTGAAGTATCCGGAACCTGTTTAACACAAACATAAATTCTCATTATTCCCTACACCCCTTTTCTATTTATTCATAACTGCTCTAGAGATAACTACTTTATGAATTTCAGAAGTACCCTCATAAATTTCTGTAATTTTAGCATCACGATACATACGTTCCAATGGATAATCCTTCATATAGCCATATCCTCCATGAATTTGGAGTGCTAAATTTGTAACAAAACGTGCATTTTCAGAAGCATTAAGCTTACACATAGCTGCCTCTGTTGTAAAAGGTTTCCCAGAATCCTCAAGATATGCAGCATACTGTACAAGGGTTTTTGCAGCCATTGTCTTTGTTGCCATATCAGCAATATACCATTGTATGCCCTGCAAATTTGCAATTGGCTTGCCAAATTGCACACGTTCTTTTGAATATTTAATAGAAAGTTCTAAAGCACCTTCTGCAACTCCTACAGCTTGAGCCCCTATTCCTATACGCGCTCTATCAAGTGCTTGCATTGCAATTTTAAAACCTTCCCCTTCTTTTCCAATAAGATTAGAAGCTGGAACACGGCAATCTTCAAATATAAGTTCAGCCGTTTCCGAACCTGCAAGTCCCATTTTTTCCTCAATCTTACCAACACTAAATCCTGGTGTTCCTTTTTCAACTATGATTGCAGACATTCCCTTTAATCCCTTGTTAGGCTGTGTAAGTGCAAATACTATAAGTACATCTGCACGGCTGCCTCCAGAAATAAAGCACTTTGTTCCATTTAATATATACTCATTTGTTTCCGGATCAAAAATAGCTGTTGTCTTTACGGAACCTGCATCAGAACCAGCATTTGGCTCGGTGAGTGCAAATGCTCCTAAGGATCCCCCCTTTGTAATCATAGGAAGATATTTCTGCTTCTGCTCTTCATTTCCATGCCTGTAGATACATTGAGGTGCAATTAGATGGATTGATAAAATTGCTGCAGAAGTCATACACTTCTTTGCAAACTCTGAAACAGCTATAACTTTTTCTAATGCACCACCACCAGAACCTCCGTACTGACTAGGAATGCCTATTCCCGTAAACCCCAGTGATGCCATCTTTTTGAAATTTTCTTCTGGAAAAACATGTTCAAGATCAATACGTGCTGCAGCTGGTTCTAATTCATTCTCGGCAAACTGTTGAGCTAAGTCTTTAATCATTTCCTGTTCTCTGGTTAATGAAAAATCCATATGCTTTCTCATCCTTTCTTTAATATGGAGTAGAGACATTTTTTAATACTATATTTAATGACCACACTTTGATGCTTCATCTTATTTTCTAATACTCTTCTTGCTATATTTCATATAAAATGTTATCTTATCCAGTTACTGGAATGTCAACAACTTTATTATGTTTTTATTTATATAATTTCAGTCAAGCTTTCCCCCGCTAAAATCCTAATATAATTTCAAGATATATAGTATATAACTCTGTTCTATAGTATCTAGTAATTTTAAAAAAGACTGTTGATAAGATACGCCTATCAACAGTCCTAATTTAATTTAAGAGTATATAGTTTTTAAAGCTACTTCATGTGGCTCTCTATTTTCCTTGAATCGAACTTCACCTGGAGTAATGCATTGATATACAGGGCAAACATTTAAGCATAAATGACAGCCAACACATTTATCATTTATAGTAGGTTTTCTATTTTCCTTATTCCAATCAATAGCTTGATGTCCTCCATCATAGCAAGAAATATAACACCTGCCGCAGCCAACACATAGTTCTTCATTTATTTTAGGAATAATCCTAAATGAACGATCAATTTCATCTGCTCCAACTATATTAGGTAATGCTAAACCTACTAAATCTTTTAATTTTTCAACTCCTCTCTCTTCCATATAGTAAGATAATCCACTAATCATATCCTCAACAATTCTATATCCATATTGCATTACTGCAGTTGTAACTTGTATGTTTTCACAACCTAATAACAAGAATTCTAAACAATCCTGCCAAGTTTCTATACCACCTATTCCTGAAACTGGAATATCCTTTAGTTCTGGATCATGTTTTAAATCTGAAATAAATCTAAGAGCTATAGGTTTTATTGCCGCACCAGAATATCCTGATACAGAAGATTTACCATTTACTACAGGCATTGCAGTTAGGTTTTCTAAATCAATATTAGTAATGGATTTAACTGTGTTAATAGCAGATATTCCTTTAGCTCCTGCCTCTATAGCAGCCTTTGCTGGAACCTGCATTAAAGTAATATTTGGTGTCATTTTAGCAATAACCGGTAGATGAGTGTTTTCTACTACAGCTTTAGTGTATTCATATACTAAAGCTGGATTTGTTCCTACATCAGAACCCATGGAAGAACTAGTCATTTGTGGACAAGAGAAGTTACATTCTATCATATCTGCTCCTGCTTCAGTTACCTTTTTAGCTAAAATTTCCCACTCTTCTTTAGTGCTGCCCATAATGCTAACAGCTAGAACTTTAGTAGGGTAATCTTTCTTTAATCTTCGTATATACTCTAAATTAACCTCTAATGGCTTTTCAGATATCTGTTCCATATTCTTAAATCCTGTCCAAGGAGTTCCTTCCTTTTTAGTTATGTCAAATCTAGGAGAGCATTCATCAGGAATATAAATACCTACTGTTTTATAGAAAACTCCTGCCCATCCTGCATCGAAAGCCTTAGCTATCATATCGTAATTGCTACAAACCGGTGAAGAAGATAGAAAAAATGGATTTTCACATTTTACACCTAAAAATTCTATAGATAAATCCTTTTTATATGCCATAATGACCCCTCCTATTTATTTAAATATGAAATAATTTTTTCTGCAGATTCTTTTCCCTCAGCAACTGCCTCTACCACAGTCTTTCCGCCGTTAATAAAGTCTCCAGCTGCAAATACGCCTTCTTCAATGGCATAGTTTTTATATTCTTCACTAGCTTCTTGTCCAATTGCAAAGATTATATGATCTGCCTTTAACTTCATTTCTGAGTATCCGTCTCTAGATTTGCAAACTAAACCTACAACCTTATTATTTTCTCCAAGTATCCTCTCTGGAGCAAACTCTGTATATATAGGTATTCCCATGCTTTGAGCATAGTGAAGTTCAGAACTATGTGCAGGTGATTCCTCAATACTTCTTCTATATACAATGCTAACTTTACCCTTAGATAACTGTCTAGCAGTTGTTGCACAATCCAATGCCACATCTCCTAGTCCAATAACAACAACGTTATCACCTATTTCAATTTTTCCGTTAGAACTTCGAGCATTTGCTAAAAATGATAATGCACTTTCTACTCCATTTAAATCGCGACCTTCAATATTAATATCCTTAGATTTAGAAAGACCAACACCAATGAATATAGCATTATATTCATTTTTTAATTTCTTAATATCCTCTGGTGCAATATGTTCATTAGTTCTAAATTCTACACCTAATTCCCTAAGACAATTAATATCTTGCTCAACAACTTCTTGAGGTAGACGTGATGGAGTGATTCCATAAGTAAGCATTCCGCCTATCCTTTCCTTTTCTTCAAAGACTGTTACTTGATATCCTTCCTCAGCTAACCTTGCAGCACATGCTAAAGAGGCTGGTCCAGAACCTACACATGCAATTCTTTCTTCTCTTTTTTTCTTAGGAGCCTTTAAAACCTTTAAATTAAATAATTTTTCTTGATCCATTGCGAACTTTTGTAATTTTCCAATATTGATTGGTTTGTCTATTCCGGTTCTGCTGCATGCTTTTTCACATAAGTCTTCATGTGGACATATCATGGCACAACATGCTCCAAGTATATTGTTAGATCTAATAACCTCTGCTGCTCCCTTTATATTCTTAAAGCGAATAGAACGTATAAACTTTCCTGGGTCAGTTTTTGCTGGACATTCTTTGCTGCATGGTGGATCCTCACATAATAAACATCTACTAGCTTCCTCAATTGCTGTTCTAATATTATAATCCTGCACATTTTGCTCACCATAAGCGAGTTTGTTAACTTTTGCCATTATAATTCCCCCTTACATAAATATAAAAGTTTATATTTCTAACAAATAACAGATGGTATATATGTCCATCTATTATTTATGGGTTTCTTTGATATACATTTATAAAGAGTACATAAGGGTTATCTCGAGATTTTATACCATGAGATAGCCCTTATATACATATATTAGTTTTTAATTTACTTTATAAATTTTTTTCTACTTTTCTACTCTTTTTATTAGTGAGATTAAAAAGCCAATCTCCGCTGCATTGACATGCGTGTCCTAATAAGCCTCCTAATAAAAGTGAAGGTAATACAAGCTTCCAATCTCCATTTGCAGCAAAAGTTGAAAAACTTCCAAAAAAAGTTCCAGGTATATATGCAAATAATTTACTTTTTGCTTGAATACACATACCAAATGTTATTATCGTTGTCATAATAGATCCAGCTATTTCAGGTTGAATTCCAAGTACTGGGCTTAATTTTATTGCAATCATAGCCCAAATTACTCCACTTATATTTGCAATAAGAGAAGCTTTTAATCCTTCCTTCTTTCCTCCTGCTGCAAAGTAACTTGTGCAACCAGAAAATCCAGCCCATCCTAATAACCCAATTATGCCGCTTACATAACTCCAAATTCCGCACAAAATGGCTGTTGTTATTGAAAGTGACAATAATGAACCCATCTTTCACCTCTAATCTAAATAATTATTTATAAATTAAACTATTATAGGAGCTCCTCTCTTTATAAATTCTCCTCTTCCTTCTTCTCCTACAAACTTACCATTTTCAGCAATCAAATCTCCTCGAGAGAAAGTTGCTACAGGATATCCTTTTATTTCAAATCCTTCATAAGGTGTATAATCAACATTTTCATGTAAAATACCCTTTGTTATCTTTACTTTCTTATTAGGATCTAAAACTACTATATCTGCATCACTGCCTACTGCAATTGTTCCTTTTTTAGGATACATACCAAATATCTTTGCACTATTTGTAGATGTAATTTCAACAAATTTATTTAAAGAAATCCTTCCCTTATCTACACCTTCTGAATACATTAATGCCATTCTTAATTCAATACCTGGAGCTCCATTAGGTATCTTAGTGAAATCATCCTTACCCAATTCTTTTTGTTTCATAAAAAATGGACAGTGATCTGTTGCAATAGTTTGTAAAACACCATCGTTAATCATCTTCCAAAGCGCTTCATTATTCTTCTTGTTCCTTAATGGTGGTGACATTACATATTTTGAACCATTAAAATTAGGTTCCTCGTATCTTGTATCATCTAATAGTAAATATTGTGGACATGTTTCACCCATTACTGGTAGGCCTTTTTCTCTAGCCTTTTTAATTGCAGCAGCAGACTCTTCACAGCTTACATGAACTACATGTAAAGGCGCATTTGAAATCTGTGCCATCTTTATTGCTCTATTTGTAGCCTCTTCTTCACATATATAAGGTCTTGACATTGCATGGTACTTTGGTTCAATCTTTCCTTCAGAAAGAAGTTTTTCTGTTAAATACTTTATAGCATAATAGTTTTCTGCATGTACACCAATAAGTCCACCTGCCTCACTAGCAGTTTTTAAAACTTCAATTAAAGTAAAGTCATCAACTCTCATATTGTCATATACCATAAATACTTTAAAACTAGAATATCCTTCAGAAATAACTTGAGGAATCTCCTTCTTTACATCATCATTTATTTGTGTAACCGCAATATGAATTCCATAATCTATAACAGCTTTATTATCAGCCTTTTTTCTCCATATATCAGCAGTCTCGTGTAAAGTCTTACCCTGAGGTTGCACAGCAAAATCTACTATGGTAGTAGTTCCACCAATTGCAGCAGCTTTAGTTCCAGTGCAAAAATCATCACTAGAGTAAGTTCCTCCGAAAGGCATATCTAAATGAGTATGCGCATCAATTCCTCCAGGTATAAGATACATTCCATTTGCATCATAAACTCTATCAGCTTCAGTTGCTAATATATTTTCTCCTATTTCCACTATTTTTTGATTCTTGACAGCAACATCTGCTTTAAATGTATCTGCTGCTGTAACAACAGTTCCATTCTTAATGACAAGATCATATTTTGCCATTATATAACACCTCTTTCTTACCTTTTTAATAAGCAACTATTACTTAACACATATCACTGAAATACAGGCTATTAGCTTTTATTTTTTATCAATTTGTAAGATTGTTTGTAGCAATACATTAGCTCCCTTGAAGCAATCATCATCGTCAGTTTTTTCTATTTCACAATGGCTATGTCCACCAATACTTGGAACGAAAATCATAGTTGTAGGTAACATATCTGCTACATATTGAGCATCATGCCCAGGACCACTATACATTCTCTTACTTGAATAACCGTAAAGGTTAGCAGCATTTTCAACAAAATTAACTAATTCTTTATCAAAAGTAACAGTTTTGCGTGACCATAATTCTTTGTAGCTAACTTCACATTTTGCAAGTTCTTTTGGAATATTTTCAATTATCTTAACAACTTGTTTTATTACCTCTGGATCTTGATGTCTTGCGTCCAAAGTAAATCTAACATCATCAGGTATAATTGTATGAATATTTGGAGAGCAATTAATTCTACCAGTAGTATATACTAGCTTGCTGTCAAGCTTATCTAGTTCTCTATGAAGATATTGAATGGCTTCAGAAGCTGCTAAAAGAGCATCTCTTCTAAGTTTTTGCGGAACTGTTCCTGCATGGCCAGCTTGTCCTCTGAATCTAAATTCATAGTTAACCATTCCAACAACGCCTTCTACAACTCCTATACTTATGTTTTCAGCTTCAAGTACTGGACCTTGTTCAATATGAAGTTCTACATAAGCCTTATAATCTTTAGGATTCATTCTATTCTTCTCGTCACCCTTATATCCACTTGCATCTAATGCTTCACCAAAAGTTATTCCTTCTGTATCTTTTGATGCTAGCATCTTTTCTTTATCAAACTTACCAGTTATAACACCTGAAGACATCATAGCTGGGTCAAAGCGTGCTCCCTCTTCATTTGTCCAAATCATAGCTGTAATAGGATGTCTGTGAGGAATCTTCTCAGTAACAATAGTTTCAAGAACCTCCATTGCTGATATTACGCCTAATATACCATCATAATTTCCACCTTGTATTACCGAATCACAGTGAGAACCCATTGCTATACGTGGAAGATCCTCTGATCCTTTAATAGTTGCATACATATTTCCCATATCATCTGTTACGATATCTGCACCTATAGCTTTCATTCTCTTAGAAAATTCTGCTCTTGCTTGTAAAGCTTCTTTAGATAAAGATAGTCTTGTTATTCCACCTCTTCCAGTATCACCAAATTTACTAAATGTAACAATCTTATCAACTAATCTTTCTTTGTTACAAGTTACCATACAAAACACACTTCCTTCTTTAAATTTTTATAATGAATCGTTTACATTATAAATATTTATGCTTATACCATTATCAATATGACATAAAAGCCAGCTCAAAAAATAGTATCTTATGAACTGACTTTTACATAATTTATGGTATTTATGAACCCCCGTATTTATTATCTGAATTTTAATCCCATCTATTTTTTACAACGCCTGATGGTTGAACTCCACGTTGTAAAGGCTTCTTAACAACTAATGTACCAACAGCTCTAGCAACAAGTACTGGTGGATCTAATACGTCTACATCACTTTCTGCTGCATCTGGCTTTCCGTTTCTTCTTGCTGGTGTAGCTACTTTATATGTTTCAAATTCGCATCTACGTGAACTATTACCTACCTTCACTATTCTGCCTCTTGCTTCTATATAATCTCCTTCATATACAGGAGCTAAAAATTCAACGTTTTCATATGATGCGAATAAAGATTCATCTCCATCTTGTAATACACAAAGTTCTGTTCCAACATCTCCATAAATATCTAAATGTATGTTAGGTTGAACAACTCCTCCTGCATAGTGTCCTTTGTTCATTCTATATCTTAATACAGACTCTCTTACCATACTAAATACCTCCTATTTTTATTAATAAACTTATGACTATAATTTAAATCTATTTTTCTGGTACTACATAAGTTGCAATTGCCTCAGATGTCATAACTGGAGTTTCTAAAACATCTACTGCTGAATCTTGTTCTTTAATACGAGCATTAGTAGCTATCTTGAAAGCTCTGCATTGAACCTTTCTCTTATTTCCTTCTATTCCGATAATTCTTGCTGCTACTTCTAAGAAATCGCCAGCATACATTGGTGCTGTAAATTGTATTGTATCGTATCCTATGCATTGTCCTTCATTTCCATCATGCATTATCATTAATTCTGTAGCAGCATCTCCCATAAGCTCAATTGCATGAGATCCATTTACTAATTCCCCTGCATAGTGAGCATCTCCTGAAGATAGACGCACACGAATCATAGTTTCATAATTCTTTTCTGGTTTTACAAATGCCATAATCTTTTACCTCCTAAAATTTTAAAAATTTATTACTTATCTCTTTTATCCTTGCGTAAATCTCATTGCTTTTTATATCCTATGTTTGTCCTTTCAAATAAAACTTTACAATATCCAGTTACTGGAATGTCAATAATTTTTTTGGTTTTTTTTTACAAGATCACATTAACTTTTGGACATACCTTCTATCTACTGTAGATGAATCAATAAAAACCATATTTGTAGACAAAAAATTAAATATTTAAATAGAAATGAATAACTTTTAAACAAAAAAATAATAAAGCAGAATTAACTGCTTTATTCATAAACTTAATGACTAAATATTATTAATATCTCTTAAATCTACAATTCTTGTACATACTCTCTTTGCCAGTTCTTCATTATGAGTTACTACAAGCATTCCCAGATTATTCTTTTTTACGATCCTTAACATCAAATTCCATATTTGAGCTTGGGTTATAACATCCAGCATTGTACTCATTTCATCAGCTATTAAAAATTTTGTCTTTGGTCCTAATGCCCTTGCAACACAGAATCTCTGCAGTTCTCCGCCAGACAATTCGGAGGGCCATCTATTAAGCCATTCTTTTTCTATTCCAATCTCCTTTAAAAACTCATCATCAGGTTTCCAAGCTTCATATAATATATCTCTCATCTTCCATCTTGGATTTACAGCCTTTTCAGGATGTTGATATATTAACTGTACTGGACAATATCCCCTACTAGGCAAAGGCTTCCCATCAAACAAAACTTCTCCCTCTATAGGAATTTCATATCCCGCAAGTATCTTAGATAAAGTGCTTTTTCCGTATCCTGAAGGGCCGATTAATCCTACACGTTCTCCAACCTCAACAGAGAGACTTACATTTTTTAATATCCATGGTCCTTTATTATATCTAAAACTTATATTCTTTGCTTCAATACGCATGAATACATCTAACCTCCCCGCCTCTTACCTTTCTCATCTTAATGTTTCCAGCACAAGCATCTGTTCTTTCGCTGCATCGCGGTGCAAATAAACACCCTGAAGGAAGATTTCCTGCATAAGGCTGAAACCCTGGTATTGGTTTAAATCCATTTTGAGGCAGCGCTTCCCATAAAGCTTTAGTATAAGGATGGCGAAGAGCATCCTTCCCTTTAATAAAGTCATCAACCTGTGCCACTTCCACCGTAGTTCCTGCATAAAAAACCGCTATTCTATCTGCATATTTAAAGGCTAAATCAATATCATGGGTTATAATAATTACTGAACATCCATTATCTGCAAGCTCCCTAAAATTCTGCATAGCCTCTCTAGCTATTTCAGAACTCAACCCAGGTGTAGGTTCATCTGCAATAATAAGCTTAGCATTTTTAATAACAGCTGTTGAAATTAACACTCTACGAGCCATGCCTCCTGACAATTGAAATGGAAACATCTTTGATACTGCTTCTTTTAAATTATATCGTTTAAAAATCTTCTTTTGATCCTCTTCTGTGGCATCAGTTCCCTGCACCTGTTTTCCAACCCTCATAAGAGGATCTAAATAGGATATGGATTGTGGTACAAATGCAATTTCTTTTCCTCTCAACTCTTTCTGATAATCCGGCGTTAATTCCTTTTCACAATATTTCATAGTTCCACTTACCTCTGCATTTGAAGGAAGTATCCCTAAAATAGCATGAGCTAAAAGACTTTTACCAGACCCGCTGGAACCCACAACTGCCAATATCTCGCCTTCCTTAACACTTATATCTAAGTCTGATATTACCTTTAAGTCCTTTTGTGTAAGTCCTTCATCATACATACGAAACTTAACAGAAAGATTTTTTACTTCCAATACTGTTTTTCTATCACTTTCCATATTAAGTCCTCCTACTCATGTGCGCTGTTTGGATCAATAAGCATCTTCAAGTTATCACCAAGTATATCAAACATAATAACCACGGATAAAAGCGCTAATCCAGGGAAAAATACAAGCCACCACATACCTGTACTTATATGTTTCATAGCTTCTGAAAGAATTATGCCAATAGCAGGCTTATCCAGTGACAGTCCAAATCCCAAAAATGTTACTGCAGCTTCGTGAAGTATTGCATGTGGAAATAATAGAATTAAACCTATTATAAACTGAGGTATTACATGAGGCATTATATGCTTTTTTGCTATATTAAATCTGCTTGTACCAAGCTTTTCTGCTGCTTTAACATAATGCTTATTTTTTATTTCCATTACCTCTCCACGAATTACACGAGTAAGATTTGGCCAGTGCGTAACTGCTACTCCTATTACAACTCCTTTGAATCCTCTTCCAACCATAAAAGATATTAACATAAGTAAAATTATATGAGGTACACTCATAAACAAATCTACAAACCAACATATAATTTTATCTGTTTTTCCTCCTAATGTTGCAGATATTAATCCAAGAACAAGAGCTATAAATGCACTGATAGTCGCAGCCAAAAGACCTAGCAGTAAACTTGTTGATAATCCCTTTATTGTACGAGCAAACATATCACGGCCTAGATAATCAGTTCCAAACAAGTGTTTTAATGATGGCGCTAATCTTTTAGCTTCATAATTTGGTGCATAGGACTCAGGATTCATAGTAATCCCTATTATTGCAACAGCTAATAAAAATATAATTGCACATATTACCAAAAATAAAGTTTTCTTACGCCTGTTCATTCTTACCTTCCTAACAGTATTCTTATCCAAATCTATATAATTATCAATCTGTAACTCACTCAAGTGATTCACCTACCCTTATTTCAGGATTTAATATTCCATAAAATATGTTGGCCATGAGATTTCCAACAAATACAAAAACTGCACTAAATAAAGCTATTCCTAGCAATAAAGGTACATCCCCCTTCAATCCTGCTGTGGTTGCAGCATTCCCAAGGCCAGGATATGAAAATACCTGTTCTGCTAGAACACTTCCTCCAAACAATTCACTAAAGGAAGCAAATTGTAATGTAACTGCAGGTATAGCTATATTTCTTATTCCATGCCTTCTAACAGCTGTCCACTTTGACTCACCTCTTGCAAGTGCAAATAACATGTAATCACTATTAAGCACGTCTATTATTTTCTGTCGTGTATGAAGAGCTATGTTTGCAACTCCTGTAATGCTCAAAGTTAATGACGGTAAAATGAGGTGATGTATCCTATCCACAAATGTAACCTCTTTTTCCAACTTTCCAAGAGGAGCTGCAAGTCCAAGTGGAAACCATTTTAATTTTACTGAAAATATAACCAACATTAATAGCCCAAACCAAAAGGTTGGTGTTGATGACATGATCAAGCAAAAGTTCTTAATAATTTTATCCAGAATACTTCCCTTGTTTGTACCTGATATGATTCCAAGAAAAAATCCCAATATTCCCGATAGTACCCATGCTGAAGCCATAAGTGCAAGAGATGTTTTAAATCTCTCTCCTATTATTTTTGCTACAGGCTGGCGATAAGTAAGAGATTCTCCCATGTCTCCATGTAATACATTGGTTATCCATATAGTATATCTTTCTACAGGTGATTTATTTAAGCCCCAGTATTCGGCTATATTTTCCCTCTGTTCTTGAGATACGGTGGATTCTGCTCCTACATAGGAATCAACAGGGTCAATTGGAGATAATATAACTAATATAAATGTTAAAATACTAACTCCAAATAGGAGAAGCAGCATACGAATAAGGTTTGAAGATATAAACTTTAAAAAATTTTTGCTCATTTTTTCTCCTTTCTTATAATAAGATAGCCACAAATAAACTCATGGCTATCTTAACTAAGTTTATTCTACTTCCAGCTCCATTCATTTAAATTTGCAATTATCGGAACACCATGTCCATGAGGATGTATTAACTGATCTCCTAAATCCAATCCGTCCCTTATAAAGTAAGTATGATCAATATTTACTATCCATAAAAATGGGTAATCTCCCTTTATTCCAGTTGTCCCATCCCACTGAGCTAGCTTCCAGTTCTTTATAGCTTCTTCTGTAGTAGTTGCCTCAAGAGCCTTTTCTATATAGCTGTCAACCTTTTCGTTTTTATAGCTGGATATATTAAGAAGCCCTACAGGATCTAGCTTTGAATAATTTGAATCATGAAGTGCTATAGGGCTGTAACTTCCACTTCCATATACAGTTGGAACGTTACGCACTATTTTCTTACATTCATCCCATGCTTTTGCTTCAGGTTTTATATTTATTCCTAGTTTTTTAGCATCTTCACTTAATGCGACTGCAAGATTATAACGCTGAAGGTCATCAGTACGTCCTGTAATTGTAAATTCAGCCTTTACACCATTTTTCTCACGAATGCCATCATTATCTGTGTCTACCCATCCTGCTTCTTCTAATATTTTAATAGCTTCATCCACTCTATTATCCTCAAATACGGTTTCTTCATTAAACCATGGTAACCCATCTACTTCTCCATAAGCTGGAACACCTATACCATTTAATGCATTTTGTATTATAGTTTTACGGTCTATACCTATATTTAAGGCCTTTCTTATTGCAAAATCACATGTTACATTATTTCCTATAATTGTACCATCCTTCAATGTTTTTTCAGGTATAACAGGAAGATTGATGCCTCTATTATCAACAGTTTTCAGGCTTTCTAAATGCATTCCTTCTACCTTTTCCTTTGCATATTCAGGATTTATCATAACTACATCAAGTTGACCTGATTTTGCACTTGCAAGAGCAGCATCTTCATCCAAATCAAGAATTGTAATTTTTTTAAACTTCGATTTTTCACCATAATAATATTCATTTGGCACTAGTATTAATTGCTGTCCTTTGTCTAGCTGTGCCACTTTGAATGGACCAGATCCAATAGGACTATCTCCATAATCATTTTTGTTATATGCATGCTTTGGAACTATTCCCAATAATGCAGTAGTAGAAGTAAATGGTGAATATTTTTTATTTAAAGTAAATTCTACTGTATATTTATCCTTTGCAACTGCACTCTTAAGCATTGTTAAATCTACACTTGAGCCACTATTCTTTGCTGTTAAATATGTAAATACTACATCTTCTGCTGTCAAAGGTTGTCCATCAGAAAACTTAACATCCTCACGAAGCTTAAATGTGTATTTTAATCCATCATCACTAATAGAATAATCAGTTGCTAAATCACTTTGCAAATTTATATTCTTATCAAATTTAAGCAATGTGCTATGAAATATGTTAAGTCCACCAGTAATTCCAAATCCTATAGTAGGGTCATATCCTCCACTTGTCATTCCATGACCTACATAAATAACTAACTCATCCTTATTTTTCTCTCCACTAGTGTTACTTCCCTCAGATGCAGCACCACACCCCGTAAATAATAATGCTGTTGCAATTGTTGCTACTAATACTTTTCTCAACTTCTTGAAAATTCTCATTGTTTATCCCCCTCAGTAAATAGTATTACTTATCAAAAGTGTTATTTAGCCAAAAAAACCATGAAGATTAATCCAATTTGCAAATCGGATTTAAAACCTTCATGGTTTTATTTTTTATTTTATTAAATATTATTGTGAAATTCAAACTAATTTTTGATTTATGGCTCTTTTCTATCTCTTTTATACTTTCTCGATTATAATGCGGTGCTCTACAAGTTCCATTTCCTTTATTTTTGCTTTCACTATCTTTCTTTGGCTAAAAATATTTTCTAAAAACAATCCTTCCTCTGTAGGAACAATCTTATCTACAGATTCTAATAACAATTTTTCATTTCCGTCCTTATCAAGAAAGTATACATTGGCTTCACACATGTTCTTCACCTCTCTGAACCTTCACTATTTGAATTGCATCATCGATGTAATGTGGAAGTGGTTTACTTTCAACTCCAGCAACTATTACATTACATCTATTTAATGGAATAAGTACTTTTTTTGCTGGACTCTCAGATATAGCTTTAGCCATCTTGGGTGTCAGTTCACCTAATAATGAATTTGCACAAACTATTCCTATTGGTCCTAAAATTAAATCAACCTTAGAAACATTGTAGCAAATAGCATTTTCTCCTGTAGCTCCTTCATTAGCACCAGCCTTCAGCATCAATGAGGTTGCTAAAGAGTTAGTTCCTAGAGCAATAATTTCAATTGTATCCTCAAATTCTTTTCTGAACTTTTCAACAATAGCTTTGCCAATTCCTCCACCTTGTCCATCTACAACTGCAATTCGCATTTTATCCCTCCAACCATTAAGTTAATATATATTATATCAAAAAATCAAGCGGAAGAATTTTCTTTTTATCTACACTTTAGATTCTTTCATTTAAATTTAACTAAATAGTAATTCCACCTGTATTAAACAGTATAATATCTTGAACTACTGCTTAAAGTAACCCATGGTACATGTAAGTATTACCTATAAATTTCTAAAATAAATGACTCATAAAGGTCAGTAAAACACTTAGCCCCTTCGTGAGTCTAATTATCATCAATTATTAAATTAATTTCTAAAATTTCTAAATATTTATTGTTATAGAAACCTTCATGGTTTCGTTTTCAATACAAATATATCACAAAAAACTAAGTTTTGTCAACCATCTTGAGGAATATCAGAATACACAAAATCCTTCCTTTCCTTCCTCCAACTTCATATAGATTCTAATGCTTGTCTATTGTTATTCTGAAAATATAATTATTTTAGAAAGGAAAAATTTTTATGTTTAAATCTAAATTTAAGAAGTCTAAAATATTTTTGTCTTCATTAGCAATTGGAACTACTATTTTTTCTAGCAGTGCTTATGCTCAATCTGTAGTTTACACAGTAAAACCTGGAGATAGCATGTGGAAAATCGCAACTAAGTATCAAGTAGGCATAAGTGAGTTAATCGCTGCAAATCCTAGTATAAAAAATCCTAATCTCATATATCCAAATCAAAAGATCACTATTCCTACTATTGATGATGTAAAGGCTTTTGAGAAGGAAGTAATAAGATTAACTAATGTGCAAAGATCAAAGTACGGCTTAAAACCTCTAAGTGAAAATTGGGAACTTTCAAGAGTTGCTAGATTTAAGTCTCAAGATATGATTGATAAAAAATATTTCGATCATACCTCTCCAACCTATGGTTCTCCTTTCACTATGATGAAAAATTTTGGAATTAGATATACTGCAGCAGGTGAAAACATTGCCTATGGACAAAAAACTCCACAGGAAGTAGTTAATGGATGGATGAATTCTTCAGGCCATAGAGCAAATATATTAAACGCAAACTTTACTCAAATAGGTGTAGGCTTTGCAAAGAACAGCAATGGCACTCCTTACTGGACTCAGACCAAATAAGATTTGCAATAAGTGATTCAACACAAATTCTAGGCAGGACAGGTAAAATAATAAACTTATTTCGATCATACCTCTCCAAAGACTATGATGAAAAATTTTGGAATTTATAAGCCTGGGACAAAAAACTCCACAGACAGCCATAGAGCAAATATATTAAACGCAAACTTTACTCAAATAGGTGTATGCAAAGAACAGCAATGGCACTCCTTACTGGACTCAGACCAAATAAGATTTGCAATAAGTGATTCAACACAAATTCTAGGACAGGTAAAATAATAAACTTAGAAGACTTAAAGCCTGGGCAGACAGTAAGAATAGCCTATGCCACTTTTATGACAGCTAGCATTCCTCCTCAAACTACAGCATTTAGAATACAAGTCCTTTAAAAAATAAGGAGATGACCTTTAATCATCTCCTTATTTTCCGCTATCTTCTAAAAGTATTTAATAATCTAAAAAACAAAATCTTTTAATATATCATTTATTGTTTTAAAAACTTTCAATATAAATTTTAAGATATAAGGTAAAAAGAATGATGCTAATAACACTGAAACAGCTAAAATTAATATATTATAATTTATAGTTTGTCCTAATTTCTTAACTTGATACAGATGTATAGCTCCTATAGATATAGCCCCAACAATTAGTAGTTTAGTTGCTATCCATGAAATTATATTTATAATCTGACATAATAATATTATTACTGATAATATAACTATTATTGGTAAAGCTAATATTTTAAAGGGCAACATAATCAAATTAAATATTTTATTAGTACTGCCTTTGGAACCCTTCTTAACCTTTCTTCGTTTTTTACCCTTTTCCTTTTTATTATCATTCAATTTATTTCTGTTATCTTTGTTTTTTGAATCTCCTTTTTGGATTAAATTATCATCTTTTACACCATTACTTCTTCCTCTGCTTTTTGAATTATTTCTGTGTGTATATGTGTTATTTTTATTATTAGCCTCTAATTCTTCCTGCACTTCTTGTGGATTTATAATCAGTGTTGCATCATTTTTATCAATTGATTGATTTTCCTCTAAACTATTTAAAGCTTCATATGCCTCATCAAACAATTTCAAAAATTCATTAAGTCGCTTTTCATTAACCACTTCTTTTTTTATTTTTTCTACTTGCTTTTCATAAGCTTCCTTTATTTCTTCTTTTGATGCATTTTTTTCTATACCTAATACTTTATAATAATCTGTCATTTCTTATCTCCATTTAAAATTTACTGAGTAATATTCTTATTTTCACCTCACTATTTCCTCAAATATTATACTCAAAATTAGAATTAATTTAAAGTGCCATATTTGTTATGTTTTTAATACAAAAATGTAAACAAACTTTATTAAATCTTTAAAGAAACTTATTAGAATATTCTAAGACACTTTACACAATGGAATTATTGAGTTCATATTTACTCTCTATAATTTTAAGTAAGTTCTTCAAGAACATCAAAAATTGAAAGGATATTGTGTTAAATCCTTCCTCATATCAATTTAATATAATTTCCTTTTTATTCAATTAAATCTTAGGAGGTTTTACTAATGAAAAAGAACATTAAAATGATGATAGCAGCATTAGCTATAGCTGGAACATTACCAACTATAATCCCAACTACAGCAATAGCAGCTCAAACTAATTGTACTACTTCAATAACAATTCAACAAAATTGGCTAAAAAACTTTTTAAATAAATATCCTCAATTTAAGAACTATAAAATTGTTACTAATGTAAATACAAATACTACATCAAAGCCAGTTTTAAATAACACTACAGCACCTACAAAACCAGCAGAAACTACAACTACCGAAACAGCTAAGCCAGTGCAAAATGATGGACAAGCTTCTACTATAAGTGCTGAAGCAAATGAAGTAATAAAGTTAGTTAATGCAGAAAGAAGTAAAAATGGACTAGCTCCTCTTAAAGCTAATGCAGAATTATCAAAAGTTGCAGTAGCAAAAGCACAAGATATGATAGATAAAAATTACTTTGATCACAATTCACCAACATATGGCTCACCATTTGATATGATGAAGAAATTTGGTATTTCTTATATGGCAGCAGGGGAAAATATCGCTTACGGACAAAGGACCCCATCTGACGTAATGAACGCATGGATGAACTCTTCAGGTCATAGAGCAAACATTTTAAATGCTAATTTCACTGAAATAGGTGTTGGAATGGTTAAAAAAGCTGATGGAACTCCATACTGGGTTCAAATGTTCATAAATCCTGGGAAATAATCTTTTGATGGTGCAAAGGTTACAATAGATTTTCCACTGATATCTTGTAAGTTTACAAGAGTCCAAGCTTTTTGTACTTTTGGAAAAACTATAAAAGACGTTGGATATATTAGAGTATTTAAACTGAATTTAATATATAAAGGACTGTCTCAAATTTTTGTTTTGAAACAGTCCTTTTGTTGTGTCAGCTTCTAACTAAAAGCAATATAAACCATTTATTTCTTCTTTGCTGGATTCTTTGGGAACCATCCTTTTTCAACCCTTTTTTCTTGTTCAAATAGCTCAGGGATGCTCCAGAAACATGTGAATGCAGTTACCCCCATAAGTATTGAAATCAGGCTATTATTAATAATCATAGAAAAAATAATAAGAATCAATCCAGCTATTAAAAATACTGGCCAGATTTTTTTGCCAAAGTAGTATTCCCCTTTAATTACAATAGGATGGAAAACCCCAATTATTACGAAAGAGGCTAACCCAATAATAATACCATCTAAATTCATAACATCACCCCATTGACCTTAATATAATAAAGCATTATAGCT
Organism: Clostridium sp.; assembly: GCF_047777555.1. Classification (GTDB taxonomy): domain Bacteria; phylum Bacillota; class Clostridia; order Clostridiales; family Clostridiaceae; genus Clostridium_H. Next base: position 165,329 of record NZ_JBKEEV010000001.1, read on the forward strand.
TAAACTATAAAATTTTAAGCAGCTATGCTCTAGCTGCTTTATTATTATGATGACTTAACTAAATTTATTAACTTGTGATGATATAATTTACTCAAATTTATAATTCATAAAATTTCTCAAATGCTCTTGTTACATAGTAATGATCCATAACTCCACAAAGTTCTCTTATAGAGTGCATAGCAAGCATTGGAGTTCCTATATCAACAGAAGGTATATTTATATGAGTTGAAGATATTGGCCCTATGGTAGAACCTCCTCTCTCATCAGAACGGTTCACAAACTTCTGAACAGGAACTCCTGCCTTTTCACATAAGGACACAAATACTGAAGTTGAATAACTGTCAGAGGTATAACTTTGACTTGCAGCAATTTTAATAGCTGGACCTTTATTTATAAATGGTCTATTTGTAGGATCACTCTTTTCCCCCTTGTTAGGATGAACAGCATGCGCTGCATCAGCTGATATTATAAAGGATTTAGCTAATGCTCTAAAGAAATCCTCTCTATCTCCATCTAAAGATAGAACTATTCTCTCTAGCACATTTGACAGCATCTCTGAGTCAGCTCCCTGTTTTGTAGAACTGCCTACTTCTTCATTATCAAAGCACACCAATACATTAGTAGCTGCAGAGTTCTCTGCATTAATCAAAGCATGAACTCCCCCATGAACTGCTTCTAAATCATCTAACCTTGAAGAAGATATAAATTCATCATTTATTCCTATGATACTACCCTTTTCATATTCATATAAAAATAAGTCAAAATCTAAAATATCCTTATAATCAACCTTTAGCTCATCAGCTATTACCTTAACAAGATAATTGTCCTTTTCAAACTTCTCATTTATAAGTCCTAATATTGGAAGAGTATCTACCTGTTTATTTAATTCTATACCCTCATTTATCTTTCTATTCATATGTATAGCAAGGTTTGGAATTATCATTATTGGTTTCTTTATATTTAAAAGCCTTATTTCAGGATTTAATATATTCTTTCCCTTTATTACTACTCTTCCTGCCACTGATAGTGGTCTATCAAGCCATGTATTTAATATAGGTCCACCATACACCTCTGTATTTAATTTTATATAGCTGTTTTCTGATATCATTTCTGGATTAGGCTTAACTCTGAAGCTTGGTGAATCTGTATGAGCTCCTATAATTCTAAATCCATTTTCTTGAATTTTTCCCTTTCCTACAGCAAAAGCTATTAAAGCAGAATGGTTTTTCACCATAAAGTACTTTTTACCTTTTTCAATCTTCCATTTTTCTTCTTCTTTTAATTGTTTAAATCCACTTTGTTCTAGAGTATTCTTAAGATTTTCTACAGCATGAAAGGCTGTTGGACTTTCATATATGAAATCTATAAGCTTTTTTGCAAATTCTAATTCTTTTGTCATGTTTATACCTCCGTAAAATTTAAAATACCTATATGTTAAGTATAACAAAATTGGAGTATTTTATCACAGAGGCAAGTAAACTTTATAAGAAAATTGCGATGCAATTTTCTTAAGTGTACCTAAATATGAAGTTTAAATAAACGCTAATGATTGTAAGCCTGATATTAGATTTGTCTGTATGTGTATTTAATTTTATAAAAACGCTTTTCTTTAATAAATGTGAATAATCTTTTTAATATTGAACCGGAGTATGAGATTTGCATTGTAGAAAGCGTTGAACAAGCGTTAGAAGTTCTTTATTTCTGGGTTTAAAACACCGTAAGAACCTTCTATTGTCTGAACGGTAGTGAGTTTAGAAGGTTTAGGGGTTTTAAACCCAGAAATATTAGAACTTCTTTGCGTAGTAAAGCTTTCCTAAATGCAAATCTCATACGGAATGTTCAATATTAAAGATTGTCACAATTTATTTCTAATCTGTTACTACTTCCTCATATGTCATATTCATAAGGTCTGCATAGCTTACTGAATTTTCTTCAGTGACCTTTGGCATATCTTCTACCTTGACATCTCCATTTATATTAATTGTATTTGAATCTAAGTTGATTGTTAGTGTATAAGATGAATCTGGATTAATCTGTTCTTCTAACGTATTTCCTTCACCAGCCATTGAAGCTATAGCAGCTGGATTAATAGTCGTTTTAATATTTCCATTTTGATATGAAACATATCCTTCTTTATTAACTCCAATATCAAATGTTATATCAAAGTTCATCATATTGCCAAGCTGATTTAATGCTGGTAAAGCTTGCTCTAAAGCTGCATAGAATTCTTCATTTGAAAGTTTTGGAGCGTTAGGATCAAGTGCCATAATTTCATCTAAATAAGCTTTAAATGTTCCCATCATCTCTTCATCTTTTAGCATGTCTCCAATTATTCCTATTAAATCATCATTATCAATATTTACTGAATAAGCTTTTACTATTCCTTTCTTTCCATCAGCATCTATCTTTGCAGCGTCTTTTCTTTCAACTATACCATACTTAGCATCTGCAATTTTTATAAACTCCTCAAAACTCTTAGTGAATTTTGTACTAAACCTAGTTGCTTTATCCATAATTTTGCTCATGTCTGGCACTGCTTCAGCTTGCTGCATGGCAGGGCCTTCCATCATCTCTGCAAGATCAAAAACTAGATAATCCTTGTTTGCAAGAGCTGGATTTGAGGCTTTTAATATTTCAGGAAATTGAATTATATATTTAATTTGAGGAACGCTGTTTGAAACATCTACATCTGCCCAAATGTCCATTTTTATTTCTTGTCCCATAAGACTTGCATTAAGATTTCCTGAAACCTTGCCTTTTGTGTTTTCTTCACCTGCAAATTTCATTTTAGAACTTATATTCATATCTAAAATTGACTTCATTATAGCAAGCTGCTCTTCTTCTTCTTTAGATAGATTTTTTCCATCCAAATTCATTGCAAAATTCGTTTCAGTTTCTCCGCTGATGATTTCTGCGTTTAGTTCATTTGCAGCCATTAATTCATCAATTGCTGGTTTTTCTGTTCCTTTATCTGTATATACATTTAAAAGATACCTATAATATGATCTATATGTGCCATCTTTCAAAGTAGCTAATGCCTTTCTAGCTGCTTTTATATTTGCCTCAGTAGGACTTAATTTAAGCTCTTTTAATATATTGTATGCTTCTATATCTAAATCTTTTTGTGTATTTACACTAGTAACTTGTGCATCCTCATTTGTTGCTGCGAAGGCTCTTACAGGTGAAATTCCTGCTCCTCCCATTAATATTCCTGATGCTAAAACCATAGAAATAATTTTTTTGCTCTTCATTATACCTATCCTCCCACTCAGCTTTTAAATATGATATAAGCAATTTATCATATATTTATATATTTTACCTTATTTTGCCTTGGATTTCAACATATATATACTTGTTGTAAAAACTTATTACTGCGCTAATACTAAGACAAGAGTATATTTTAATTGGTTATAAATTTTACATAAATTAAAATGATTAAAATGTAATATAATTTAATTTTTGATATAAACATGATATTATTAATAAGATATGATCTTTGTTATAAATTTCTAATTATTATGGAGGAAATAATATGTTATCTCGATTTTTAGTAACTAAATTCGTAAAAGACTACGAAAACATAAACAATAGCAAGGTTAGAGACTCTTATGGTTATCTAGGCGGTGTAGTTGGAATAATAGTCAATATAATCTTGTTTTTAGTAAAACTATTTGTAGGACTTATTGCAAAGAGTATTGCTGTTACTGCAGATGCCTTTAACAACCTATCTGATGCACTATCATCTTTAATAACTATAGCAGGATTTAAATTTGCTTCAAAGCCTGCTGACGAAGAGCATCCTTTTGGACATGGAAGAATAGAATATCTGTCTGGATTGCTAGTAGCTTTTATGGTTATGCTTGTAGGATTTGAATTTATTAAATCTTCTTTTAATAGAATTGTAAATCCTAATAAGGTAAATTTTGATCTTATCCCTTTTGTACTAATATTAGTATCTATAGGAGCAAAGATTTGGCTCAGCAGATTTAATAAATACATTGGAAATAAGATAAATTCTTCAGCCCTTCAGGCTTCTTCATTAGACGCTCTAGGGGACGTTATAACTTCAAGCACTGTAGCTTTATCTCTACTACTTTCTAAGTGGATTAGTATCCCCATAGATGGATATATAGGAATTTTAGTATCTTTATTTATTCTATACTCTGGTTACTCCTTAATAAAAGATACTATAAATCCTCTTTTAGGTGAAGCTCCAGATCCCGAATTTATAAGAGAATTAGAAAGTGATGTATTAAAATATGATTGTATAACTGGTGTTCATGATATAATAATTCACAACTATGGACCTGGTAGAAGAATGGCTTCTCTTCATGTTGAGGTTCCATGTAATATATCTATTATAAAAATTCACGAAATAATTGATACCATGGAAAGAGAACTCTCTAAAAAACACAGTATGTTTCTAGTGGCTCATATGGATCCTTTAAATACAGATGATAAAGAAGTAGAATCTGCAAGAATGGAGTTAGACAACATTTTAAAATTTTTCCCAGAAATTAAATCTTACCATGATTTCAGAGTTGTCGGAGAAGGAGATTATAAAAACTTAATCTTCGATATAGTAGTTTCTCCTGATTTTAATATTGAAAAGGAAGGTCATATTCTAGAAACTAGATTAAACGAAGAACTAAAAAAACTCCATCCAAAATATAACGCCATGATTACAATTGATAAAAAATACTCATAATTAGAAAATTGCCTTGCAATTTCTCTTCACAATCCCCCTATGAAATGATATAATTTAGTTATTTATCACTAAATTATTCAATAATTTTACAATTAGTATATTTTTTCAACAAGCGAAATGACCACTTATTGTAATATTTATAATTTTTAAGGGGGAGTTACTTAATGTTTGCAAAAAATACATTGAAAGGCAGATTATCTTTACTCTTATGCATATCAGTAATAATACCTATGGTATTCATTTCACTATTTAACTACTACATGCAAAAGAACACATCTAGAGAAAACTTTTATAAGCTAATGGAAAGTTCGTCTGATAATGTATCTTCTATTATAACAGATATTGTAAAATATAATATGCAATCTGTAGATATGTTATCTGAAAACGAATACATGATGAATGTAACTCAAACACCAGCCATAGAAGCACCTATGATGAAATTTCTCTATACTTTTAGAGATAGCCACGATGATGTCTTAACAGCTTTTTTTGGAAATACCCTTGGCAAGCAATATGCTACTGTTGATAAACTTCCTGAAGGCTTTGACCCGAGGACACGTATTTGGTTTAAAGATGCTATGGCATCTAATGAAAAGACTATCATAACTTCTCCTTATGAAGATTCAAATGAAAAAGGAAGATATGTCATAACTATTTCTAAAACAGTAAAGGATTCAAATGGAAATGTTGTTGGGGTCGTTGGGACAGATATATCTCTTTCTCATCTTGCTGATGTAGTTTCTAATATAAAACTTGGTGAAAATGGCAATGCTGCTGTAATAGATGATTCTGGAAAGATTATAGCAATAAACAATAAAAACCTATTAGGTAAAACTTCTAAAGAAGAACCTTGGATTAATGATGCAGTAAAAAATATAAATACTAATTCCTTAATAACTATAGATGGAACTAATTATATTTCATATACTACCGAAAATAAGTTAACAGGATATAAAATTATTTCACTCATTCCAGAAGTTGAATTAAATTCTATTCTGTCTAAGGCAAGAAATTCTGTAATATTTGCTAGTTTGATATTCCTAATTATTGCTCTAATTATAGGAAATATATTTGGAGAACAAATTTCAAAGTCCATAAATAGACTGATTAGCATGATTGAACGCATCAGTAAAGGTGACTTTTCTCAATCTATTCAATATAATAAAAAGGATATTTTAGAGGTTAAGGCAGTATCAAATTCATTAAATATTATGATAGAGGATATAGGAAACCTTCTTAAGCATATTAAAGATTCTTCTATTAATCTTAAAAAATCCTCTGAAAATTTAGTAACTTTATCTGAAGAATCTAGTGCAGCTTCAGATGAAATATCTCAAGCTGTTCAAAGTATTTCTGTCAGTACACTAGAACAGTCCTCTGAATTAAAAAATAGTTCAAACTCCATTTCTGCTCTTGAAAAAGAGGTTAACAACTCTATTGAAAATAGCAAGATCATGAATGAAGCTTCACTTAAAGTTAGTGAAAGTGCATCATATGGTATGAACAGTATAAATGATCTAAAAAAGAACTATAAGCTCAATTCTGAGGCTACTGATAAACTTTTAGAGGAAGTAGATATTTTAGACAAGAGTTCTCAAAAGATAATGACAATAACAGACAGTATTAAAAGTATTACAGAACAAACTAATCTTTTAGCTCTAAATGCTAGTATTGAAGCTGCACGAGCTGGTGAGGCTGGACGTGGCTTTGCTGTAGTTGCCGAAGAGGTAAGAAAACTGGCGGAGGAATCTGCTGAATCTGCATCTCAAATAAACGAAGTTTTAACCGATATGCATAATAATATAAATTTGATTATAGCGGGAATAAGAAACAGTAAATCCCTAAATGATTTAACAGGCAGCAGTGTAGATGTTACAAGTTCAAGTTTTGAAAGCATATTAAAAGATTTAAAAAATTTACAACTTCATATTGATACTGTAACTTCTTCTTTAGACAGCATAAACTCTCATAAAAATAATGTTATAGAAAAAGTATCTAGCACCTTAAGTCTGTCAGAAAGCATAGCCTCAGCTGCCGAAGAAGTAAGTGCATCAACAGAGGAGCAATCTGCTTCATTCGCCCAAGTCGTGACCCTTGCAGAATCTCTAGCGGTCCTTGCAACTACATTGGAAGAAAATATAGAAAAATTCAATATCTAATTGTTCTTTTACTTGCTAAATAGAAATATTTTACATCGTAAAATATTTCTATTATTTTGCAACTATTTCTAAGTTCCTAAATATAATATAAAGGATATGAAAATAGGAGTGTGATTTTATGAAAGGTGAATTTAGACACTTTTTCCCTGGGAGCAACACATCAAAAGGTTTCTATTCTTTTTATAGGTATATCCTTCCTCAAGAAACTGCTAGAAGAATATTCTGCATAAAAGGTGGCCCAGGTACTGGAAAATCCTCATTTATGAAGAGAATTGGACAATATTTTAATGAAAAAGGATACGATGTTGAATATCATCACTGCTCTTCCGACAATAATTCATTAGATGGGGTTGTTATTAAAGGATTAAATGTTGCATTTATAGACGCAACAGCTCCACATATTGTGGATCCAATAAGCCCTGGTGCAGTAGATGAAATATTAAATTTCGGTGATTGTTGGAACGAAAGAGGTATGAGTGATTATAGAAATTCTATAATGTCAATCAATAAACAAATAGGAAAAACCTTCAAAAGAGCTTACAGATATATAGGAGCTTCTAAAACTATTCATGATGATTGGAGTTTTTACAACAATGAAGCTCTAAATAATTCTAAATTAAATTTATTTAAAGAAGATCTTAAAAACGAAATTTTTGGAGATATTCCTATATCTAATACTGGAATAGACAGGCACTTGTTCGCTACAGCCTTTACCCCAAATGGCATAGTTACCTATATAGATTCAATATATAAAAATTATAAGAGAGTCTATGTTTTAAACGGAGAACCAGGTACAGGGAAAACCAGTGTTTTATCTTATATATGCGATGAAGCTTTAAAAAGAGACCTTTCAGTAGAAGTATATCACGATCCTCTAATTCCTGAGAGGATAGAGCACTTGCTTATTCCTAACTTAAGCATAGCCTTACTTACTTCTAACGAAATAAACAATAGAAATTTTGTCGGCAGCCAAATTGATATGAAAGACTTTTTAAACAAAAGACTTCTTGACAAGTCCTCTGAGGAAATTACAGAAGCTAGAGATACATTCTATTTATTATTAAATAAAGGCTTATCTATAATTTCTAAAGCCAAAGCTCTTCACGATGAACTTGAAAAATGTTATATTCCAAATATGGATTTTGATAAGGTTGATAATAAATTTAATGAAATTATAACTAGACTTTTAAAATACGAAAAGGAATATAAATCTAATAAATTATGAAACTTAAATAAAAAATATTTTTAAAATAGTAAAAAGGAGTTCCACCATAGGGAACTCCTTTTTACATAACTACCTCTGCCTCTTTAACTGGTTGATTTTCTTCTTTTCCTAAACTTTTAATTCCTCTATATAAGAATATTGCAGTAATAATAGAAGAAATCGTATCTGCAACCGGTCCAGATATCCACACCCCATTTATTCCAAAAATTGTTGGCAAAATTAATAACATAGGTATTAATATTAGCACCTGTCTAGATAAAGATAAAAGCATAGATACTTTAGCTCTTCCTATAGCTTGGAAATAGTTAGCTCCAACTATTTGAAAGCCTATTAATGGAAGCATGCATAAAAATCTTCTTATGCCACTAACACCTATCTTTAGAAGTTCCTTATCATTACTATTAAATATTCCAATTATAGCTGCTGGGAACACTTCTACAGATATAAATCCTAAAATTCCAATCAAAACACCACCAATTATAGCTAATTTAAGTGTCTCCTTTATTCTGTCATATTGCTTAGCTCCATAGTTATATCCAATTATAGGCTGAGCTGCTTGGTTTACAGATATCATAGACATTATAATAACCATACTAACACTATTTATTATTCCCATGGCTCCAATGGCTAAATCTCCACCATAGTTTATTAATTGTTTATTTAACAATATATTTATAGCACTAGAAGCTATTTGTATAGCAAAAGGTGACATACCAATTGAAACAATTCCTATAACAATCTCTTTTTCTATTTTAAAATTTTCCTTTTTCAATTTTACCACACTATTTTTTCCTGTAAAATGAGAAATAACCCATATTGCACTTACAAACTGAGATATAATTGTAGCTAAAGCAGCTCCTTTAACTCCCATATGGAATACAAAAATAAAAACTGGGTCTAATATTATATTAAGCCCTGCTCCAATAAGCATTGTACACATAGCAATTTTAGGATTTCCCTCTGAACGAATTGTATTATTTAACCCAAAACCTGTATTTTGAAATACTGTTCCAAATAAAATTATTTCTAGATAATCATTAGCAAACTTTATTGTATTTCCACTGGCTCCAAAAGATCTAAGAAGTGGTCCTTTTATTATAAAGCATAATATACTTACAAATATAGATATGAGTATTAACATTATAAAAGCATTTCCAAGAACCTTATCTGCTTTATGCTTATCTTTTTTCCCCAAATTTATAGAAACAAGCACTGCTGTCCCCATTCCTATAAGCATACCAAATCCTTGCGCTATAATCATAATTGGGAAAGTAACACTTAATGCTGCTAGTGCTAAGGAACCAACTCCTCTTCCTATATATATTCTATCTACTATGTTATATAATGCACCAACCATTGTTCCAACTATAGCAGGAATGAAAAACTTTATCAAAAGTTTTAAAATCTTTTCTTGTCCCAATTCATTAGTTTTGTCCATACACATTTCCCCCTTTATAATATTATTTCAAACTAATATTTATCAACAAATCTATATTAAAATATAAATTTCATTTAATTCAGCCACATCCGCAACTGTATAATTATACACTATTTTTACTTTTATTTCAAGATTAAAGCTCTAAACATCAAGTTGCAAAGTTTAGCTCCTTTGCTTAATTTACGTACATTGGTGAGATACTAGAAATATTAGAACTTTTTTGGAAAAGTGAAGCTTTTATAAATGAAAATTCCATAGGTGATTTGAATATAAGAAAAATGCCAAGCATTTTTCTTATATTATATTCTGTAGACATAAAGCTGATGGAGTGCTCTCGTTGACATAACATACATTGCTTTATCTTCTGTTATGTTATTATTTTTTTCTCCTATTGCTATTACAGCATCAAACTCCAATCCTTTTGCAAAATATGAAGGTATTATTACTTCTCCTTTATTGTATACTATATCTTCCCTATCTATAATCTTTATTTTAGTATTCTTATTAATAATTGAAGCTATTGTTTTTGTCATATCAATATTTCTGCATATTATAGCTATACTTTCTAATCCTTCTTGTCTTAGATTGTGGATAGTTTTATCTATCTCATCACATAATGCATCTAAGCTAGAAAAATCCTTTTCTACAACCTCTTTTCCACTTCTAACTATAGGTAGGATTTTGTCCTCTTTTAAATACTTATTTGCATATTCCATTATTTCTTTAGTAGATCTATAACTTTTATTCAATGGGAAATATTCTACATTATCTAAGATCTCTTTAAGTCTCATCATAGGAACTTCCCCTAAGAAAGGTATAAGCCTTTGATTTCTATCTCCAACTATAGTATATCCTTTGCAATTTGTAAGTTCTTTAATTACCTTAAATTGAAGAAGGCTGTAGTCTTGAGCTTCATCTATTACAACATGCTTTATCTCATCATGTAGCTTTAATCCTTCTAATTTTATTTTTAAATATAAAATTGGAGCTAAATCATCTGCAGTTAAATCTTTATTTCTATTCAATCCATTATAAAGTTCTATACAGCTTTCATTGTTAAGCCATTCTAATGATTGCTTAGCCTTCATTACCTTCTGTATAACTTCACGTATCTTTATTTTTCTCTTAAAAATAATATTGCTTTCCTCCAAATTTCTCTGTTCTGCATTTAATTCGGATATGGCATTCCTATACCACTTTTCTATTTCTCTTATCTTTTCATCTCTTACATCTTTAATCTTAGAAAATAGTATTCTTTTTATCTTAGCACTTCTCCTAAATAAAGGCATATCCTTATAATATGCAAAAAGCTCCTCTATTGCTTCCTTTGGTACTATAATTTTCTCATCAAAGTATAAATCTTGAATTTTAAAATATTGATTATTTAAAAGACTTATAAACTTATCCAGTTCATTTATAAACTCATCTGATATTTTAAAGAGCATATCTTTTATAAATTCTTCATCCTTATTTATTATTCTTTCCATATACTCTCTAATGCTCATTACATTATCCAAATCCAATATGTCCAAAGCAAACTCTGTGAAGGTCTGTTGTTTTACTCCTATTTCTCCAAGGCTAGGTAGTACTGTTGAAATATACTCCATAAATATATCATTAGGTCCTAATATAAGAACTTTATCTTGAAGAGCCTTTCTATAATTATATAAAAGATAAGCTACTCTATGAAGAGCTATAGTTGTTTTACCACTTCCTGCAGTTCCATCTACTACAACTGTCTTATCTTTAGGCTGCCTTATTATATTGTCCTGCTCTGCCTGTATTGTCATTACTATATCTTTTAGCTTCTCTCCAGCGTTCTTGCTTAAAACTATTTGAAGGATTTCATCCTTTACCTCTAACTCTGAATCGAACATTCCAACAAGCTTTTCTTTTTTTATTATAAATTGCCTCTTTTCTTTAATGTCCACTGGAACTCTTCCAACAGGTGCTTCATAATATGCATCTCCTAGTTTCCCAGCATAAAACAAAGCTGCTACTGGTGCTCTCCAGTCTACCACCACTGGTTCATAAGAATTCTCTGGAGTAAGTCCAAATCTACCTATGTAAATTTTATCTTCTTCATCAAATTCTTTCTCCTTAAAATCAACTTTTCCAAAATACGGAGATGATTGGAGTACCGTCAACTCCTTAAATTTTCTATCTATAGTCTTAAAAGCTTCCTCTGTTACAAACCTTTCATGGTCAAAATAATCTATTAGCTTATCTTCATCATCTCTATATTCTTCCAAGGCTTTCTTTCTAGCTTCTACTAAGTATTCACTTAAACTTGTTCTCTTATCTATGTAATTTCTAATCTCTCTTTTTATTAAATCAACAGTTTCCTCTACCCTTTGTCTTTCCATTTCAAATTCAATTTCTTTTTTCACTTCAATTTCTAATTCTTTATTTTCCACTTAAATCATTCCTTTATATAAGTTTTAGATATATTATAAAATAGTACAATGCAATTTACACTGTACTATCTTATAGCCGCTAATATTTAATAATTATTCTATCTTATCTTCAGCATCATCTAAAGCAACAATTTCTTTAGCTTCTTCATCAATTTCTTCTTTAATAGTTTCTTCATTCTGTTCTTCAACAGTTTCTTCTTTACCGAAATTGTTAATCATATCCATAAACTCTTCTCCCATAAGGGTTTCTTTATCAATAAGTCTTTCCGATATAGCTGTTAATAATTCCTTATTTTCCTCTAATATTTTTATAGCCTTATCATGAGCCTCTTTTATAATCTTTAATGTTTCTTCATCAGCAAGGGCTGCTGTGTTATCACTGCAGTTTCTAATAGGTCTTCCATCAAGATATCTACTTGAAACTGATTCTAAGGCCATCATATCAAATCTATCTGTCATTCCATATATTGTAACCATGTTTCTAGCAGTTTGGGTTGCTTTTTCAATATCATTTGAAGCACCTGTAGAAATAGAATTAAACTCTACTTCCTCTGCGGCTCTTCCTCCAAGCATTACAGTTATTTGATCTATCATTTCTTCTTTGCTTACCAAATATTTTTCTTCTTCTGGAAGCTGCATAGTATACCCTAATGCTCCCATAGTTCTAGGAATTATAGTTATCTTGTGTACAGGATCTGTATGTTTTAGCAAAGCTGCAACCAAAGCATGACCTACTTCATGGAAAGCTACTATTCTCTTTTCTTTATCAGACATTATTCTGTCCTTCTTTTCTTTACCAGCAATAATTACTTCTACTGCTTCCTCTAAATCATGTTGAATTACTGCCTTTCTGCCATTTTTAACAGCAATAAGAGCAGCTTCATTTACTATGTTAGCAAGGTCAGCTCCTACTGCACCTGGTGTGGACTTTGCAATAGCATGCAAGTTTACATCATCAGACATTTTCACTTCTTTAGAGTGAACCTTTAATATGGCTTCTCTACCCTTTAAATCTGGAGTATCTACAATTACTCTTCTATCAAATCTACCTGGTCTTAAAAGAGCCTTGTCTAAAACCTCTGGTCTATTTGTTGCAGCAAGGATTACAACTCCTTTTGATGAGTCAAAGCCATCCATTTCTGCTAAAAGCTGATTTAAGGTTTGCTCTCTCTCATCATTTCCTCCACCGCTTATAGCACCATCTCTACTCTTTCCTATAGCATCAATTTCATCTATAAAAACTATACATGGAGCTTTTTCCTCTGCCTGCTTAAATAAATCTCTAACCCTAGCTGCTCCCATACCTACAAACATCTCTACAAAGCTCGAACCAGACAAAGAGAAAAATGCTACCTTTGCTTCCCCTGCTACTGCTTTTGCAAGCAAAGTTTTACCTGTTCCTGGAGGTCCTACTAAAAGTGCTCCCTTTGGAAGCTTTGCTCCTATCTCTACATATTTATCTGGATTGTGAAGAAAATCTACAATTTCAACTAATGACTCCTTAGCTTCATCTTGTCCTGCAACATCATTAAATGTTACTCCTGTTTCATTTTCTCCATAAATCTTAGCATTATTCTTTCCGAAGGACATTACTCCGCTGCCCATTCTTTTTTCCACAGAACCAAATATTATTCTTCCAATAAGCATAAACATAAATATAGGTAATATCCAGTTAATAAAGAAATTCTTTAATGGATCATTATTGCTTACAGGTCCATCATATTTTACGCCAGCGGCTTTTAATTTATCTATTAAAGGTCTTATATTAGTTTTTTCGATATTACTAGTATATTTTATTTTTTGATTAACTCCTTTTTTATCCTTTGGAACAATTATTATTTGATTATCACTTATTTGAACTTCTTCTATAGTCTTTTGCTCAACCATTTTTTCAAATTCACTATATTTTATATGCTCAGTTCTAGCACTTCTAAGCACTGAGTTTAATATAAGCAATAATATCATAACTCCAGTAATATAATATACAAGGTACTTAAATTTCTTGTTTTGGAACATTGCATGACCTCCTATCAAATCGGATGTTTCAACTAACTATATTATTATCATAAGTTGATCAATTGTTTCATTTACTGCATTTACTACTAATTCATAATGACTATTATACCTTTAATCATTGTACTCCACAAGGGTTTTATATTTATTAAAAGTCTTAACATTTAATGAATTAACTTGGCATAGATTAAATATGAGGAAATTGCACAATTAAACTTCCTCAATTATATTTAAAAATCATTACTTTTTGTTAATAATTAACTATTTTGTTCAGAAAAAGATAATAGCAAAGCTAAGGTGCTATTGCACCTGTGGATAACTTTTAAAACTAATAAATTTATCCTGCTTGCTTTAAATTTAAGTCGTTAGACTTCTGATTAACAGCAATAGTGCCTGCTACTAAAGCCATACAGTTTAGTAGAGCTACAACTTTTGCTTTTCTAATACCTGCTGAACGCAGATTATTAACATTTAGGTACTCTTTCAATCTTGAGTTACACCTCTCGATAGAGGTGCGTTGATTATAGAGTTTTTGCCAATCTTCACTGCTCCTAAGAGGATAAGAGTAATACCTATTATTCTCTTTATAGTTTACCTTTAGGCAAAATCCATAGTTTGAATTGCTACAATGCTTTGTTCCAAATGGACAATTAACCTTACCGGTTGCTTGGGGACATCTAAATTTAAGGTAGTCACCATCTTTTCCCCAGTAAGTTAATGGATATCCCATTGAGCATATGGGTTCAAACTTCTCATTAAATCCTTCTGGTGGAGCATACTGTGCCCTAGGATTGTAAGCTATAATTGGTTGTGCTTTAACATCGTGAGTAACATAATCATAAATCTTTTGAAAATCATAACCTTTATCCATAATAAAATGCTTAGGACTCAAAACTCCAGAGTACTTGGTGATGAACTTTTTTATCAGCGGAATAGCTAAATCTCCATCACTATAACTAGCGGGAGATAGCAATATGCTTAAGGGTAGTTCACTCTTGCAATCTGCCAGTATGTGAAGCTTAAATCCGAACCAACGTATTTTATTACCATCAGTATCGTTCTTAGCTCCCCAGTTTGGAGAAACAGCATCATTCTTAAGTTTGGATTTAGGTCTAGCTTTTTCAAAAGAATCAATTTTAGTAGAATCGATTGCTACATTTGAACCATCAACAATTCCTATACTAATGGCCTTTTTAACTAAACACTCGAAGTCATATTCCAATGAAGGTATTTTGGATAGCTTAGTTAAAAATCTACTAAAGGTTGATGCTGAAGGTGTTTTCTCTAAAATGTTAAAACCACAATTATACCTAAATATAGGATCAGTCTTAAGTCTATCGACTAACTTATTAAAATATTTAATTTTTTCAACTTGCATAGCAACTAAAGCATACAATAGTGCTAGCTCATTATGCCCTTTCGGGCCACGCGTAGCGTGTAGCTGGGCTAAACCATTTAATACATTTGAAAAATCTAGTTGGGCTAGAATTAATTCAAGCCTAGTTTTAGGTTGTAATTTTATTATTTCTTCAAAGGAAAATAGGCATTCTTGTCGAATATACATAAGTATTCACTCCTCTTTGTTGTGTATTTTTGGTGGTACTTAAATATTCGACATTTTGGGGTGAATTTCCTTTTTGAATAATAAAAAAGTTAGTAAAATCAATGATTATAAAATATGAAATTTACAAGTATTTAAAATACAAAAACAATATTGAAAAATTAAAACTGTGGGAAAGAAGCAACGTATATAGAAGGGAAATTCTTAAAGGAAGCAGTATTATTATAACAAATAGCCATATAGAAAGTGAAAGTATAAAGAAGGACTTTAATATAAATAAGATGTGTGAGGTCATTTATAATGGGGTAGAGGTAGAAGATGAAAACGTTCCTCTATATGGCATTAGGGAGAGATATAATTTAAATTCCTATGTTTTATGTGTAGGAAAGATACATCCTAAAAAGAATCAACTTACATTGGCAAAGGTATGCAGCAATTTAGGAATACAACTAGTTCTTATTGGAAGGATAAAAGATAAAGAATATTATAAAGAATGTATAAAGTATAAAAATGTTTTGTATCTAGGATTTATAGACAGCTATAATATTTATAATGCTTATAGATTTGCCAAACTTCATGCGCTTCCAAGTTATGTAGAAACCCCAGGATTTTCTTCGCTGGAAGCAGCAGCTAGTGGATGTAATATCATGTCAACTATGGAAGGAAGCGCAAAAGAATATTTTAAAGATATGGCCTTGTACTGTGACCCATATGATGAAGAAAGCATATATAAGGCTGTAGAAGAAGGAATTAGAAAACCTAAAAGCAAAGAATTAAAAAATTTTGTAAAAGAAAATTATTCTTGGGAAAACTATATAAATAAGCTCTACGAATGTTATGAAAAGATAATTTCTAATCATTAGTGTATAACCTATCTTATATAGGGTTGAATAAATATTATAAAAGGATACAATATAATTAACAAAAGCTGAAATAAAGGGGAGAGACATGTGCGGATTTATTCTTGGAATGTTAATGGACTTAGAGCCATAGAAAAAAAGGGATTTATAGATTGGATTAAAGAAGAACAGCCAGATATTTTATGCATACAAGAGACTAAAATTCAAAAGGAACAGATAAATGATAAGTTAAATAATATAGAAGGCTACAAATCTTATTTTTCATGTGCTGAGAGAAAAGGATATAGTGGAGTTGCAATATATACAAAAGAAGAACCTATTTCCGTTTCTTATGGCATTGGCATAGAAAAGTTCGACAGTGAAGGCAGAATATTAATATGTGAATATGATAATTTTATGTTATTTAATATATACTTTCCTAATGGACAAAGCAGTGAAGAAAGACTTAGTTATAAATTAGAGTTTTATGATGCTCTGTTCAAATACTGCGATAATCTAAAAGATAAGGGCAAAAAGCTTATAATATGTGGAGATTATAATACTGCCCATAAAGAAATAGACTTAAAAAACCCTAAAGCTAACAGCAAGACATCAGGTTTCTTACCTATTGAAAGAGAATGGATAGATAATATTATAAAGAGAGGATATATAGACACATTTAGGTACTTTCACCCAGATGAAGTTAAGTATTCTTGGTGGAGTTATCGATTTAATGCAAGGAAAAACAATGCAGGATGGAGGATTGATTACCACTTTGTATCTGACAATATGAAAGATGACATCATAGATGCTGAAATTCTGAATGAAGTTACAGGCTCGGATCATTGTCCTGTAGTATTAATTCTAAAATAACTAGTGGATAATCTATAGTTACTAATCACTAGGATGTAACTTCTAAATAAAGAGCTTTAATGCCTAAGGTTCTAGGGAATGAAATAACTAAGCTTGAATTATTTCATTCCTAGAACCTTTTAACACGTTTTTTGACTTTTTGTTCTACTTTCTTCGCTTTAAATTATTCTTCTAAACTCAGCGCAGCGCCTAAACTTTTCCACCTTCTCACTGCTCTTGTTGGTTCTACACTGCTCTTATTACTCCGCATGCAAGTCTTTTTCCAGCATTTCCTGAAGGCTGACTTCTATAATCATCTGGATTTTCATGTATGATAATGGATTTTCCTATTATATCATTTACTTTAAACTTATTAGTAAAAAAGCTCATTCTAGCCACTCCATTATTAGAAAATAAAACTGGGAAATCTCCGGCATGGTTTCCATGAGGCTGATTTGTAGGATTCCAATGACCGCCAGCCGCTTTAAAAGGATCTTTTGAATTACCTACTTCGCAAGAACCATTCTCGTGAATGTGAAATCCGTGAGGCCCTACAGGTGGCTTATCTCCTTTTCCTGGTTTATATTCTGGAAGACCAGTTACATAAGCGTAAACTTCTGTTCCATTAGAAACTTCCCTGAAGTAAACTGTACCGTTAATATTAGGTGCAAGAGGTCCTCCTTTTATAATTGCAACTGCCCAGTTTTCTTGAATAGAGCTATCTTGTGAGTTTCTGAAGTATACATTATTATAGTAAGGATTAGGATGACCATAAGAGTAATAAGATGGCATTCCATAATCATAAAACATTGTTGTACCTCCATTAAATTTATAACTATAATATTTTATGTTTTATTTATATATAAGGTAACATTAACTTTCAAAGATTAAGATAAAGATTTAAGCAGAAAGTTGAGTAAATTAAGGAGGTTTACATAATAATATAAAGTATGAAAATGCACTATTTATATGTATTATCGGAAAATTTAGGATATAAGGTCATGTTATTGCTGACAAATTTAATAATTATGTGTAGTAAATTTGCAATTTTACTAAAAAAAGTGATATTATGATAACGTACCTATATTAAACCATCAAGAGTTTGCGATAATAATTAGATAATATTACAAAAGGAGAGATCATAATGAAGCGCAAATTACAATCAAAACAAGGATCTATTAAATTTAAAATATTTGTGGTTCCACTAATTACGATACTTGCAATAGTGGCATTTATATCTGTAGCTGCAATAAATTTAATTAAAGTGAGATTAACAAATCAAGTACATGAAAGTGGAATTAATCTTGCTAATCAGATAACTCAGCAAGTTGAGAAGAGCAGTAGCGCAGTAAGCGCGTTAAATGAAGTTATAGAGACTCGAATAAAGACTTTAGGAAACTTTTTGGTTAATGGTAGCAAATGGGATAATAATTACTTAGCAGCATTAGCAAAACAATTTGAGGTAGATGAAATAAATGTAACAGATCCACAGGGGAAAGTAATTTACTCTAATTTACCTACAAGTCTAGGCGCAGTTTTTGATAGTAATCATATTTCATATTCAGTCTTAAAGGGTGAAAAGTCCATATTTATGGAGAATATAAGAAAGAGTAGAGAGACTAATGATTATTATAAGTATGGATATGTAAGAAAAAAAGATGGTGGAATGGTGCAAATAGGAATACTCTCAAATAAGATTCAAGAGCTAAGTGAGAGCTTAGATATTCAAGCCTTACTTCAAGAATTAACAGAAGATAAAAGTGTAGTTTATGCAAATTTTTTAGATAAAAATTTGAGTATAACAGCTAGCACTAATAAGGAATCAATAGGAAAGACTATTGATAATGACAATATAAGGCAGTGTATATTAAATAAAAAAGTTCATTCACAGGAATTATTATTAGAAAACGGTAAAAAGGTACATAACGTAATAGTCCCGATTTATAAAGATAATACTAACATAGGAGTAATAGATATAGGACTTGATATTGATAATGTTTCAAAGACTATTACAAATATGGTATGGATGATTGTGTGTATAGGTATAATAGCATTTGTAGTAGCTTCATTTATCATGGTAAGAGTAGCTGCAAATATAATAAATCCTCTTAAGCAGCTAGTGGTAGTTTCTGAAAATATAGCGAATGGTGAATTTAATAATGAAATAAACATTAAAAACAATGATGAAATAGGATTATTAGCATCAAGTTTTAATCATATGACAAATAGCTTAAGACAAATAATTGGAGTAATAAAAGATGAAGCAACTAAAGTAAGTGATATGGCAGCACAATTAGCTGGTGATGCAGAACAAATGAATGGAATATCTAATGAAGTTGCAAGTGCAATTCAAGATGTAGCACAAGGTTCATCACAACAATCAAATGATTTAACAGAAGCAGTGGATAATATGTCCAATTTAGCTAAGGAACTTGAAAATATAAATAATAAAATTTTAAATGTTAAAAAGAGTTCAGATAAAACAAAAGAAAAGGCTATTGTAGGAAAAGAGCAAATAGATATTCTTTTAAAATCTATTGATAATATAAAAGATTCGTTTAAAATTGTAAATGAAAAAACTAACAGCTTAAATTTAAGTGTATCACAAATTGGAAGTATAGCTGATGTTATAAATAGTATATCAGAGCAGACCAATCTTTTAGCATTAAATGCAGCTATAGAAGCATCAAGAGCTGGAGAAGCAGGAAGAGGATTTGGAGTAGTTGCAGAAGAAATAAGAATTCTTGCTGAACAATCAAAAGAGTCTACACAAGAAATACAAAGATTGATTAAGACCATTAGTGATGAGACTTCTGATGTAATAACTACATCTGATAGTGTAAACAGTCTTATAGAGGAACAGGTTAATACAGTAGAAAATACAATAACATCTTTTAATAATATGTTAGAAGCTGTATCTAACATAAAACCTTTAGTAGATGATACTTATATATCATTGGAAAATACAATAAAATCTAAAGACATAGTTATGGGTAAGATAGAATCTGTAACTACTATTGCTGAAGACACCACATCTTCTTCAGAGGAAATTTCAGCATCTTCAGAAGAAATGACTGTAGCTACAGATGAAGTTGCTAGGTTTGCAGAAAAATTAAATGAGGTAGTAAAGGAACTTAATGAAGAAACAAGTAAGTTTAAGCTATCTTAATATAGTATAAAGATATTTTTATAATTATAAAATGCTAATGACAGTACTTTCTTAAAATTATGATATATAAGAATGTAGTATAACATAAAGATTTCTAAACTTAAGTCGAATTGAAAAATCGACTTAAGTTTAGAAATCTATTTATTTTATTGTGAATACAGAATTTTTATACATATATTTTTCTCATGACATCTTTATATTGTAAAGTGGCTATTTTACGCTAATACTATATATAGAGCTTATAAGTGCTAAGAGATAGACATTGTTTAAGATGATGTTTTTTTGTTATAATGTATATTTAGATGTAAAAAAAGGTCGAGGAGATGTAAATATATGAGCAAAATTGAGCTATTGGCTCCAGCAGGCAGCATGGAGAGTCTTTATGCTGCAGTGCAGAATGGCGCAGATGCAGTATATCTTGGAGGAACTAAGTTTTCAGCAAGAGCGTACGCTTCAAACTTTGATGAAGAGAATATGATTAAGGCAGTGGAATACTGTCATTTATATAATGTTAAAATATATGTTACTGTTAATATCTTATTAAAAGAGAGTGAAATTGTTGAAGCCTTAGAATATATAAAATTTTTATATGAGATAGGAGTAGATGCTTTAATAATTCAAGATACAGGTATAGCTGAGTTAGTGAAAAGAAACTTTCCAGATTTTGAGATCCATGCATCTACTCAAATGACTATACACAATGGAGAAGGAGCAATTTTGTTAAAAAAATTAGGCTTTTCAAGAATTGTTCTTTCAAGAGAATTATCTTTGGATGAAGTAAAGTATATATCTAAGGATTTAGGAATTGAAACAGAAATTTTTGTTCATGGAGCTTTATGTATATGTTATTCCGGGCAATGTCTTATGAGCAGTATGATTGGTGGAAGAAGTGGAAACAGAGGAAGATGCGCTCAACCATGTAGACTACCTTATGATATAATCAATAAGAAAACAGGAAAATCACATAAAGGATATATCTTAAGTCCAAAAGATGTTTGTACCATAGAAAATGTAAAAGAAATAATAGAAAGTGGAACAAGTTCTTTGAAAATAGAAGGAAGAATGAAAAGATCAGAGTATGTAGCAGGAGTAGTATCATCTTATAGAAAAGCAATAGATGGAGCTTATAAAGAATTAGGAATTGATGATGGGCATTTAGATAATGTTTCTATAAAAGATGAAAAGAAAAAACTTCTTCAACTGTTTAACAGAGAGGGATTTTCAAAGGCATATATGTTTGGAAATATAGGACGTGATATGATGTCTTATAATTTTCCTAAAAATACAGGAGTTTTTTTAGGAAAGGTGAATAAAGATTTAACTATTAGGTTAGAAGAAGATATAAGGCTTCAGGATGGGGTAAGATTTGGTAATGAAGGTTTTACTGTTTTTAAGATAGTTAAAAATTCTAAAGACGTAGAAGAGGCCTATAGAGGAGATGTTGTTAAATTAAAGCCTACTAAATATAAAGCAGGAGATATGCTTTATAAAACTTCTGATACTAAGATGCTCAGTGTTTTAGCTAAATCCTATGAAAATGTATATGGAAGGAAAACAGATATAGAATTAGAAGTGAAATTTAAGGTAGGAGAACCTATAGTTTTAAATACTTGTTGTAATAATAAGAAATACAAAGTTATTGGGGACGAAGTACAAAAGGCTTTGAATAAGCCTATGGACAAAGAAAAATTAAGCAAAAATCTAAGAAAAACAGGAGATACGCCTTTTGAAATTGTAAATATTGACTTTGATGAATTTGAAGAGGGATTTTTACCTGTATCATCTATAAATGCAGTTCGTAGAGAACTAATAGAAAAAATAATGGAGGATTTAAAAAAAGTAGGAAAAAGAAGCTTTGAAAAAGGCTTAGATTTTAATATAAGATTCGATAAAGAAAATATAAGCAATATAGAAGGAAATTTAGTTGTAGTTACTACAAGGGAGCAGCTTAAAGCAGCTGAGGAATGTGAAGTTGAAAACATTGCAGTAGAATTCTTTATGAGAAGTTGTGATATAAAATTAGAAGAAGTAAAATGTAAAAATCTTTATATAAAAACCTCAAGCATTGTAAAGGATGAGTTTGAAATTGTATGTAAAGTTATAGAAAAAAACTTATCTAATATAAAGGGAATAATAACTTCAAATTTAGGACTAATAAATAGATTTAGAGGAAAAACTGAAATAATTGGAGATTATAAATTAAACATTTTTAATAGCTATAGTTTAGAATTTTTCGAGAAGATGATAGATGCAGCTACTATAAGCCTAGAGTTAAACAAAAAAGAAATACAGGAATTTATAAAAAGAGCAGCTGTGCCTTGTGTTTTCTTTTTATATGGAAAGCCAGAACTTATGGTTAGTGAATATTGTCCTATAGGGAGTGTTTTTGCAAGGAAGGATAGCAGTAATGAATGCAAAGGTGAATGTGAGAAGGGCAGATTCCTGTTGAAAGACAGAAAGGGAGAAGAAATGGTAATAAACACAGATAAGTTCTGCAGAAGCCATATATATAATTCTTCTTCAATCAATTTAATACCTAATTTAGATGAAATTAAAAATATGAATATTTCTTTATTTAGGCTGGACTTTGTAGATGAGGATTATGAAAATACTATAAATATACTTAAAAGTTTTAAAAAAGGAAAATTTGAAGGAGACTTTAGAGATTACACAAGAGGTCATTTTAAAAGGGGAGTAGAATAGATGAATGATAAAGCTTTAAAGGTTTTAGAATTTGGTAAGATAAAAGAACAATTAAAAAAGCATACTACAACTTCAGCAGCAAAGGATTTGATAAATAAGCTAGAGCCTTATTCCAGTGCTTATGAAGTCAGAGAACATTTAGAGGAAACAAAAGAAGCCTTTCAGTTATTGATAAAAAAGGGGAACCCTCCTTTTGAGGGAATGTATGATGTAAGAGAAGGTATTACAAAAGCTGAAAAAGGTTTTTCTCTTCTTCCAGTACAGCTTTTAAGAATTGCTAATCTTTTAAGATGTGCTAGAAGATTTAAAGCATATATAAGTCATAAAGAAGAAGAGGAATCCTTTAGAGTTATAGAAGACATATGTGAAGGATTAATTCCTATAAAAAAACTAGAAGATGATATATATAACGCTATTTTGGGAGAAGATGAGATTTCAGATAGGGCAAGTGCAGCTTTATATAATATAAGAAGGAGTTTAAACGATAAGACTTCATCTATAAAGTCAAAGGTAAACTCTTTAGTTAGGAATTATGCCCAGTATCTCCAGGAGAGCATATATACCATAAGAGGAGAAAGATATGTACTTCCTGTGAAGGTGGAATATAAAGGAGCTGTTCCGGGACTTGTACATGATCAGAGTTCTTCAGGAGCTACTCTTTTTATAGAACCTATGAGTCTAGTTGATCTAAATAACGAAATCAAAGAATTAAGACTTAAGGAAAAGGCGGAAATAGAAAGGATACTGCAAGAATTATCAGGAAAAGTTTACGACAATATAGATATAGTAAAAAATAATGCTAACATACTTTGGGAACTAGATTTTATATTTGCAAAAGCAAAATATGCTGGAAGTATAAATGGAATTTGCCCTAAAGTCAATGAAAATGGACATTTCAATATTTTTAGAGCAAAACACCCATTAATAGACCCTAAAGTAGTAGTTGCTAATGATATTTATTTAAGAGAAGGTATAACTTCTTTGGTTATTACTGGACCTAATACAGGTGGAAAAACCGTTACTTTAAAAACTGTTGGTCTTCTTCATATAATGGCTATGAGCGGACTTATGATTCCAGCAGGTGAAGGTTCTGAAATAAGTTTCTTTAAAGAAATTTTTGCAGATATTGGAGATGAGCAAAGTATAGAGCAGAGTTTATCCACATTCTCTTCCCATATGACAAATATAGTAAGAATCATAAATAATGCAGATGAAAAATCCTTAGTTTTATTTGACGAATTGGGGGCAGGAACAGATCCAACAGAAGGAGCAGCTCTTGCAGTTTCTATATTAGAAAATTTGAGAAAAAGGGAAACAAAACTTATAGCTACCACACACTATAGTGAGCTTAAAGCTTATGCTTTAAAAACAGATGGGGTAGAAAATGCTTCTGTAGAGTTTGATGTAGAAACATTAAGGCCAACTTATAGACTTTTAATCGGAGTTCCAGGAAAATCCAATGCCTTTGAAATATCTAAAAGGCTTGGACTTCCAGATTATATTATAGATGATGCAAGGAAGGGTATATCAGAAGAAACCCTTAAGTTTGAAGATCTAATTCAATCTCTTCAGGATAAAAACATAAAAGCACAAAAGTATCAAAGAGAAGCGGAAAATGCGAGAGAAGAAGCAATAAAGCTTAAGGAAAAGTACGAGGAAAAGTTAGACAAATTTCAAAATATAAGAGAAAAAGCTATCTTGGAAGCCCAAAGAGAAGCTAAAAGAATTGTTAAAGAATCCAAAGAAGAAGCAGATAAAATTTTAAAGGATATTAGAGAACTGGAAAGAATGGGTTATTCTTCTGATGTACGCCAAAAACTAGAGGAAAATAGAAAAAAATTAAAAGAGAAACTAGAAAATGTAGAAGAAGCTATGTATAAAAGAGAAGATGAAGGACAGGGACTCGATAAAGTATATGAAGGGCAGGAAGTTTACCTTACCAAGTTTAATACTAAAGCTGTAGTTCTTACATTGCCAGACAATAAAGGTGATGTTCAAGTTCAAGCTGGAATTATGAAAATAACTGTAAATATAAAGGATTTAAGAGCATCAGGCACTAATAAGGATGAGAAGAAAAAGAATAAGAAGAAAGAAATGAATTTAAATTTAAGACAGGTATCTTCCTCTGTGGACTTAAGAGGTATGGATTCTGAAGAAGCTTTATATACAGCAGATAAATATTTAGATGATGCTTATTTAGGAGGCCTTGGAGAAGTGACTATAATTCATGGTAAAGGTTCAGGAATTTTGAGAAAGGCCATTAACGATATGTTGAAAAGACATCCTCATGTTAAGAGCTATAGACTTGGAGAATACGGAGAAGGCGGAAGTGGAGTTACGGTAGTGGAGCTTAAATAGAAAGGAAAGAAAAAATGATAGTGATCAGTGCATGTCTTTGTGGAGTTGATTGTAAATACAACGGAAAAAATAATTTTAATGAAAAGGCTGTTAAGCTTTTTAAGGAAGGAAAAGCTATATTAATATGTCCAGAGCAGCTTGGTGGGCTTACCACCCCAAGGGTTCCTCATGAGATTTATAGAGGAACTGGAGCTGATGTATTAGACAGCAAAGCAAAGGTTATAAGCAGAGATGGAAAAGATTCTACAGATAAGTTTGTAAAAGGGGCTTATGAAGCTTTAAAAATTGCAAAGAGTGTAGGTGCTAAAAAGGCTATTTTAAAATCAAAAAGCCCTTCTTGCGGCTGCGGTATAATTTATGATGGAAGCTTTAGTGGAATTTTAACAAAAGGAAATGGTGTTACTGCAGAGCTATTTCTTAGAAATGGAATAGAGGTTATTACAGAAGAAACTTTGGAAAAATAATTCGCATAGACTATTTTTATTGTTCAGTTTTGTAGTATAATAATATAGTAAAATTTATACTATTACCTAAACTTATATAAGTTTAGGTAATAAATTTATCTCGGAAAGGAAGTAGCTTATATGGATTACAAGGAAGTTTTAAAGAACGCAAGGATTAATCTTAATGGAAGCTGTAGAGTATGCCCTTCATGCAACGGAGTTGCCTGTGCAGGAGAAGTGCCTGGTATGGGAGGAAAAGGAACTGGTGAGGCGTTTAAGGCAAATTATGAGTCTTTAAATTCTTACAAGTTAAATATGAGGGTTATACACGATGCTAAAGATCCTGATACTTCAATTGAGATTTTTGGGAAAAAGATGGATATACCTGTTTTTGCGGCTCCAGTTTCAGGTACTACTTTAAACATGGGCGGAAAGTTTACAGAAGAGGAATATATATCTTGGGTAATAGGTGGATGCTTAGATGCAGGAATATATCCTATGGTAGGAGATACTGCTGTTGATTCATTCTTAATTACAAATCTTGAACAACTAGGGAAGTTTAGAGGAGAAGGAATAGTATTCATTAAGCCTTGGGAAAATGCAAACGTA
Source organism: Clostridium sp. (assembly GCF_047777555.1). Taxonomy (GTDB): domain Bacteria; phylum Bacillota; class Clostridia; order Clostridiales; family Clostridiaceae; genus Clostridium_H. The sequence continues at coordinate 191,823 of NZ_JBKEEV010000001.1, forward strand.
ATCAAGAAAATAAAAATGGCTGAAGAAGCAGGAGCCTTTGCAGTAGGAATGGATATAGATGCCTGTGGATTAATTACTCTAGCTCTTCATGGAAAACCTGTAATGCCAAAAACTGTAGAAGAAATAAGAGAAATAGTAAAAAGTACAAAACTTCCATTCATATTAAAGGGAATAATGACTCCAGATGAAGCTGAACTAGCAGTGGAAGCAGGGGTAGATGCTATAGTAGTTTCAAATCATGGAGGAAGAGTTCTTGATCAAACTCCAGGAGTAGCCGAGGTTCTTCCAGAAATAGCTGAAAGGGTTAAAGGTAAAATTACAATATTAGCTGATGGAGGAATTAGAAGTGGTGTAGATGTACTAAAAATGATAGGTCTTGGTGCAGATGCAGTTTTAATAGGAAGACCATTTGTAACAGCTTCTTTTGGTGGACAAAGGGAAGGTGTTAAGACCTATGTAGAAAGCTTAAAGGCAGAATTAAAGTCAGCTATGGTTCTTACAGGTTGTAAAGATATTAAGAGTGTGGATAAGAGAATAATATACTAGATATAATATAAATGTGTAGAATTCTAACAATGAATTTTACACATTATTTTAAAAGTGTACTTTTAGAGTAGGAGGAAAAAATGAGTATATACACACCAGCATCGGAAAATATATTAAAAAAAGTAGAAAAATATCTAGAAAGAGGAGAATCTGTAAGCGTATCAGAGGAATTTCTGTGTAAGGGAGAGAGCTATAGACAAGTTTTGATGGTTAAAAAAACTTTGAAAAAAATAGAGACGAGATTTTTATATGTAAATAAAGATGATAATGTAGTAGAAGATGAAACACTTCAAAGAGAGCTTTCTAAATTATCTTATTATTTAAATGTATTTTTTAATGATGAAAGTGAGCTAAGCATAAAGAAAGCTTTAAAAAGTGATGAAGTTAGAGAAAGAGAGATAAATGACTTAAAAGATGTGAGTGAAAGTCTGAAAGTGCTTCAACATGATGGATTAAAAGAAGCAGGTCAGGTTAGAGACATTACTGATAAACTTCAAGATATTATTAAAAAGTACAACGATAAAGTTGATGAAATAAATTTAGCAGTTGATGAGTATAAAAAAGAAGGCGTAAAATTTAGTGAAGAAATTTTATCAAAATTATATCCAATGTATGAAGAAGGATTGTTGATAAAATATGAGAAAGCTAAGCTTATATCAAAAGGTAAAGAAAGCTATGAGATAATAAAAAAATTTTGTGGTAAAAGAAAAGCTTCTAATCTTTTTAATAGAAAGAGAGTTAGAGCATATACAAAAATAATATATACTATGGAGTATTATAAAAGATTTGTTGATAATTATGAAAAAATAATCGATATGAATAAAAGAGAATATCTAAACTATATAAAAGAAAGTGAAAATGACTATATTGAAAAAAGATTTCAATTAATAAAATAAACTAAATTATAATATTTCTACTGAAATATGTATAATATTATTCCTTCTGTTAATAATAGAAAAAGATAGGAGGGATAATAATGGAAACCTTAAAAGGTATAGAAAGGACAAAAACTTCACTGCATTCTGCAAAAAGAGACAGAAGAAAAGGATTAGTTCCTGGAGTGCTTTACGGTTCAAAAACGAGGAATATGCTATTTGAAATAGGAGAATTAGAATTAAACAAGAAGATTTCTAAAATAGGAGAACATGGGGCAGTTAATTTAAAAATCAATAATGAAAATTATAACGCTTTAATAAAAGAGATACAAAAGGATGCTGTTACACAAAAGATAATTCATATTGATTTACAAGAATTAAATGAAGATAATGTTATTCAAACTGAAGTGCCTTTAGTCTTTTTAGGAGAAGGTTTGTCGAAAGATGGAGGTATAATTCAAAAAGAAAAAAGCAGCATAAAGGTTCAGGGAAAATATAATAGAATCCCTAAATCTATTCATGTAGATGTTTCTAGTATGCATATAGGTGACGTATATAGAATATCAGATTTAGAAATTTCAAATGAAATATCCTTTATGGAAGAACCTAATACCGTATTAGCTGTAGTAAGTCGCGCTAGTACAAGCGGAGATGGCAGTGATAATAATATAAATGGTAGTATTAATTCAACTACAGATAAAAAGCCGCCTGTAGAAAAAAAATAAATCTTTTGTAGGACTGGTTAAGTCAGTCCTTTTACTTTTTTTGTAAAAAATATATTGCCAATTTATTATTTTATTGTATAATTACTTTAGTAGTTGGTACAAGGAGGTATAAAATGAATTACTTAGAAAAGTATAATATGTGGTTGGATTCAGAAATAATTAATGAAAAAACCAAAGAAGAATTGAGAAATATAAATGAAGAAAAAGAATTAGAAGATAGATTTTATAAGGATTTAGAGTTCGGTACTGGAGGACTTAGAGGAATTATAGGTGCAGGTTCTAATAGAATGAACGTTTATACTGTAGGAAAAGCAACTCAAGGGTTAGCAGAATATTTACTAAATAAGTACCGTGGAGAGGATATATCTGTAAGTATTGCCTATGATTCTAGAAATATGTCCAAAGAATTTGCAGAATCTGCGGCGTTAACCTTGTGTGCAAATGGAATAAAAGTCAATTTGTTCGAATCCTTGAGACCTACGCCAGTTTTATCTTATACAGTAGGCTATTTAAAAAGTAAGGCAGGGATTGTTATAACAGCATCTCACAATCCAAAGCAATATAATGGATATAAGGTATATGGAGAAGATGGAGGACAAGTAACTGATAAGGCGGCTAAAGAAATTTTATCATTTATAAATAATATTGATGATTTTTCTAAAATTAAATCTATAGATATAGACGAAGCTAAAAAAAGTGGTCTTTTAAGGATTATAGGAGATGAAGTTGATAATACATATATAGATAAGGTAAAGAATTTAAGCATAAGAAAAGACTTGATAAAGGAAAAAGCTAAGGAATTAAAGATAATATACACTCCTCTTCATGGTACCGGAAATATACCTGTTAGGAGAGTGTTAAAAGAATTAGGTTATGAAAATGTTTTTGTTGTAAAAGAACAGGAAATGCCAAATGGGAACTTTCCTACAGCAGAGTACCCTAATCCAGAAGAACCAAAGGTATTTAATTTGGCATTAAAGATGGCAAAAGAGATTGAGCCAGATATTATATTTGGAACAGATCCTGACTGTGATAGGATAGGAGCAGTTGTTAAGGATAATAAAGGAGAATATAGAGTTTTAACAGGTAATATGATGGGAGCTCTATTAACTGAGTATATATTATCCTCTTTAAAAGAAAAAGGAAGCCTTCCTAAAAACGGGGTGTTAATAAAGACCATTGTTACTACTGATATGGCAGCTGAGATTGCAAAATCTTTTAATGTAGAAGTCATGGATGTATTGACTGGATTTAAATATATAGGTGAAAAGATAAAAGAATTCGAAAAGACTGGAGATAAGTCCTACATATTTGGATTTGAAGAAAGTTATGGATATTTAGCAGGAACCTTCGTAAGAGATAAGGATGCAGTAATAGCATCAATGCTTATATGCGAAATGGCATTATATTATAAACAAAAGGGAATGAGCCTTTATGACGGTCTTATGAATTTATATGAAAAGTACGGCTTCTTTAAAGAAGAATTAGTATCCATAAAGTTAGAAGGAAAGGATGGACAAGAAAAGATATCAAAAATACTAGAGCACCTAAGACATTCTATGAAGTCAGATTTAAATGGTATAAGAATAGTAAGAAAGCTAGATTACAAAAAAGGAATAGAAAAGGATTTAATAACACTAACAGAACATGTTATAGATTTGCCAGAATCTAACGTTCTTAAGTTTATTTTAGAAGACGGTTCATCTTTTGTAGTAAGACCTTCAGGAACAGAACCAAAGATGAAAATATATTTGTCGGTTAAAGGTAATAGCATAACAGATGCTGAAGGAAAAATGAACAATTTAAAGGAGTCTGTTATGGAGATAATTAACAACTCATGTAATGCATAAGCTTAATTAACTGCGATATTTTTCGCAGTTAATCTATTTTTATGACCTTTTGCAAATAAAGCTATTTAATATTATAATGGTACTGATAAAATACATATCATAACTAGACGAGGTTGGTGAAAAAAGATGGATGCAAAAGCTCACTTTAAGGATAAACTCTCAAATCTATTATTCTTAGAAATGAAAAAAGAAAGAGTTGAAGCTATATTTAATGCTAAATTTGAAGAAAATGAAGAAATTTATATACCAATAGCAACAGAGGATATAATAAATAAAGTAAAGGAAGGAAAAAACGTAGAAAGTATACCAATAGGATTTTTTATTGAAGGTATGATATATGTATTAGGAGCTGACGAAGATTTTAGATTTAATAATATTTATAAAAAGCTCATAAATAGTGTGCCAAAATCTTCGGAATTTATAAAGGGAAAGATAGCAGAGAAGGTAAAAAGCAAAAAATATGAAGAAGCCTATATTATGCTAAAAGGATTTCTTCAAATCAATAAAAGCAAGGAAGTTTTTGATAAGTTAATAATACTTTCAGATAACTTAAGGGCCTCTAACGATATGTATATAGAAGAGGAATTAGAGATAATTCATAAGGCTAAATCTATAGAAGATTATGCACTTCCATATTTATATGAAGCTATGTTAGAGAGAGATAAAGGAGACTATTATGGAGCTTTATTTTCTATAAATAATTATATTTCTAAAGGAGGAGAAGAAACAGCGGAAATCATCGAGTTTAAAGAATCCTTAAAGATAATAAATGAATATGATAGAGCTAAAAAGATTGTGTATGAAGAACCAAAAGAGGCACTTCAGATACTGCTTCCTATGCTGGATCAGTTAGGCGATAGTTCGGAAATCTATTATTATATAGCTATTGCATATAGAATATTAGAGAATTTTGAAAAGGCTATTTATTATCTACAAAGTTCTATTGAAATAGATAGTTCCTATCCTGAAGTTTTTAATGAAATGGGAATTAATTATGCTTCTCTTGGAGATTTTGAAACGGCAGTAAAATATTTAAGGAAAGTATTTGAAGCTACTAAGTCTATTGAGGTATGCACTAATTTAATAATGTGTTATATAAATATGGGAGATTATAAACAGGCAAGACTTCATCTTGAAATTGCAAAGAAAATAAATAAAGAAGATGAAATAGTTAAAGAACTAGAAATTATGTTGAAAAATGTATAAATATATTGAAAATGAAAGATTTAAGAAGTGAATTTAGGAAATATACTATGTTAATAAAGTATAATCTGAAATTTGTACAATTATATAAAGAAATAGATAGAAATAGATAAAAATTAACATATTTTAAAGCTCTATTTATGATATAATAAACATGTCTTACGCATAATATTATATTTTTGCGTAAAACATGTTTTTTTAATACACATAACCTAAATATTATATAAAAAACATTGAATAATTTTAAAAATGATGTAAAATGATTTAGGGTAGATAAAATAAAGAGCGTTAAGGAAGTGGTAACTTGAAGGACAATAAAAAGTTCGTAGTTTATGACATTATGCTAGTGACTATATTTTTATACTTTGCTCTGTTATTGAGATTTGACTTTAATATACCTAAAGAATATATAGTATTTTTTAAAGTGTCTATTGTCCCTGTTATTTTAATAACTTTGCTTTGTAATAGAATATTTCATCTATACGATTATATATGGAAGTATGCTTCTGTAGACGAATTAATCTCTATTGTATATTCAGTGTCTCTGTCTAATGTTATTTTTATAGTATATAGCTATTTTGTAAATTATAAATTAATAGAAAATATGTACTATAGGTTTCCAGCTACTGTGCATATTATCTTTTGGCTTTTATCTATAGGATCTTTAGGTGGAACTAGATTTATATACAGAATTGTTGGAAGAAATACCAATGGTATAGATGATAGTGATAAAAAGTCTAGGGTTTTAATAGTAGGGGCAGGAGATGCTGGCTCTATGCTTATAAAAGAAATTAAAAAGCATAAAACTTTAAATTACGATATAATAGGACTTATTGACGATGACTTGTCAAAGATAGGTCAGGTTATAAATGGAATTAGAATAATAGGAACAAGAGATGATATTCTTAGAATATGTAAAGATAGTAAAGTAGAAGAAATATTTATAGCTCTTCCTTCTGTTAGTTTTCAAGAAAGAAAAGAGATATATAATATATGCAAAAAAACAGGATGTAAGTTAAAAACTCTTCCAGGGATTTATGAAATAATCAATGGAAATGTAAATATAAGTCAACTAAGAGATGTGGATATTAACGACTTGCTAGGAAGAGCTCCAATAAAACTCAATAATGAAAATATAAATAAGTATATAAATGATAAGGTTGTATTGGTTACAGGTGGAGGAGGCTCTATCGGTTCTGAACTTTGTAGGCAAATAGTTAAATTCAATCCAAAAAAATTGATAATATTAGATATATATGAAAACAACGCATATGAGCTGGAAATGGAGCTAAAGTCTAAATATCCAGATTTAGATTTAGAGGTGGTTATAGCATCTATTAGAGATTTTAATAGATTAAAAGAGATATTTAGTAAATATAATCCTTATGTAGTATTTCATGCAGCAGCTCATAAACACGTGCCTCTTATGGAGGGTAATCCAGCAGAGGCCATAAAAAATAATATAATTGGAACCTATAATGTAGTGAAATGCAGTGACATGTATAAAGTTAAGAGATTTGTACAAATAAGTACAGATAAGGCTGTAAATCCTACAAATGTCATGGGAGCTACAAAAAGATTTTGTGAAAAAATCATTCAAGCTTTTGACAAGGAAAGTGAGACAGAATATGTAGCAGTTAGATTTGGAAATGTTCTCGGAAGCAATGGTTCTGTAATCCCTCTTTTCAAAAAGCAAATAAAAGAAGGAGGACCAGTAACTGTCACTCATCCTGAGATAAACAGATTTTTTATGACTATTCCTGAAGCAGCACAGCTTGTAATTCAAGCAGGAGCTATGGCTAAAGGAGGAGAAATATTTGTTCTTGATATGGGTGAACCAGTTAAAATAGTGGACTTAGCAAGAGATTTAATAAGATTATCAGGACTAAAGCCTGATGAGGATATAAAAATACAATATACTGGGCTAAGACCGGGAGAAAAATTATATGAGGAGCTTTTAATGGATGAAGTAGCTTTAACATCTACAGAACATGAAAAGATATTTGTAGAAAAGCCTATGGAATTTGATGTAGATTATGTAGAAAAGTCTATAAACGAGTTTAAAGAGGTTATTTATAAAGAAAAGGAAGATATAATTAAACTTCTTCAAGAAAAAGTTCCTACGTATAAAAGAAAGCAATATATGTAGGCTTAAGGAATTATAGTTTATGCATATACCTGTTAGGTATGGAAAAGACTATAAATAAAGTTATATAGATACACTGAAAGAGTAAACTTAGAAAACCTTAATATTAGGAGGAATTATAATGGCAACATTAAAAGAAGAATTATTATTAAAACTAAAAAACAAAACTGCAAAACTAGGAGTTGTAGGACTTGGATATGTAGGATTACCTCTTGCGGTAGAAAAGGCTAAAGCAGGGTATGATGTAATAGGATTTGATGTTCAGGAGAAAAAAGTACAACTAGTTAATGAAGGACATAATTATATTGGAGATATATTAGATGAAGATCTAGCTAATCTAGTAAAGGAAGGTAAGTTAAAGGCAACTACTGATTTTGCTTTTGTAAAAGATGTAGATGCAGTAGCAATAGCTGTTCCAACTCCACTTGATAAATTTAAACAGCCAGATGTATCTTATGTTGTAAATTCAACTAAAGATGTCGCAAAGTATGTCCATAGAGGAATGCTTGTAGTTTTAGAGAGTACAACTTATCCAGGAACTACAGAAGAAATAGTTAAACCTATCTTAGAAGAATCAGGTTTAAAATGTGGAGAAGATTTCTTCTTAGCTTTCTCACCAGAAAGAGTTGATCCAGGTAATAAGCAGTTTAAAACTAAGAATACTCCAAAGGTTGTTGGAGGGGTGACTCCAGACTGTACAGAAGTTGCAGCAGCTCTATACAGCAGTGTATTAGAAGGTGACATTCACAAGGTTTCATCACCAGCTGTAGCTGAAATGGAAAAAATACTTGAGAATACTTTTAGACATATAAATATAGGACTTGTAAATGAAATGGCTATACTATGCAAAAAAATGGGTATAGATATTTGGGAAGTTATAGATGCAGCAAAAACAAAACCATATGGATATATGGCATTTTATCCAGGTCCAGGTCTTGGTGGACACTGCATACCTCTAGATCCTTTCTATCTAACATACAAGGCTAGAGAATTTGATTATCATACAAGACTTATTGAAACCGCTGGAGAAATCAATGATTTTATGCCTGAGTTTGTTGTAGAAAATGCTATGAAGCTTTTAAATAAAGATAAGAAATCATTAAATGGTTCTAAGGTTCTTTTAATGGGAGTTGCTTATAAAAAGGATATTGACGATATGAGAGAATCTCCAGCATTAAAAGTTATTGAACATCTAGAAAAAAATGGAGCAGAAGTAATGTATAACGACCCATATGTTCCAACATTTAAGCATAATGGCAAGGAATATGTATCTGTAGAGTGGGAGAAAGCAATTGATGAAGCAGACATAGTTATAATAACAACTGACCACAGCTCTTATGATTATCAAGCTATAGTTGATAGAGCTAAAATATTCTATGATACAAGAAATGCTTCAAAAGAAGTTAAAAATAATAGAAAGAAAATACACAAATTATAAAAATTTACAGGATAGACCCTAAAATGAAGACTTTAGGGTTTATCCTTTATTAAAATTAAGGAGTGATAAAGCATGAAAAAATTAAAGTTTGCTATAATAGGATGTGGAAGAATATCATATAAACACGTTGAAGGACTTGTAAATAATAAAGAAGAAGCCGTTTTGGTGGCTACTTGTGATGTAAATATAAATAAAGCCATTGATAAGAAAAATGAATATATAGAAAAGATGGGAGAAAATCTTACAGTAAATACATACAGTGATTACAAGGAAATGTTAGAAAAAGAAGATATAGATGTAGTAACAATAGCTACAGAAAGTGGATATCATCCAGAAATAGCTATTTATTGCATGAAAAAAGGAAAGCATGCAGTGGTTGAAAAGCCTATGGCTTTATCAATTAAAGATGCTGACGAAATGATAAAGGTTGCTAAAGAAAATAATGTAAAATTATCAATCTGCCATCAAAATAGATTCAATAAGCCTATACAACAATTAAGAAAGGCTATAGACGAAAACAGATTTGGAAAACTTGTAAATGGTACTGCAAGAATACTATGGAATAGAAATATGGGATACTATGAACAGGCACCATGGAGAGGTACTTGGAGACAAGATGGTGGTACTTTAATGAATCAATGTATCCATAATATAGATTTGCTTCAATGGATGATGGGTGGAGAAATAGATACTGTATATGCACAGTGCGATACTTTTTTAAGAGATATAGAAGCAGAAGATTTTGGTGCAGTACTAATAAGATTCAAAAATGGTGCGATAGGGATAATTGAAGGAACTGCTTGCGTATATCCTAAAAATCTAGAAGAAACTTTAAGTATTTTTGGAGAAAATGGAACTGCTTGCATAGGAGGTCTTGCTGTAAATAGAATTGAGACTTGGAGATTTGCAGACAATAAGGATAATGAAGATGAGATATTAAAAGCTCAAGAAGAAGATCCAGATTCAGTATACGGTAAAGGACATACTCCTTTATTTAAAAATATTATAGATGCTATAAATAGTAATAGTGAGCCGCTTATAAATGGAGAAGAAGGTAAAAAGGCAATGTCAATAATTCTTGCAGCATATAAGTCAAGATTAACAGGAATGCCAGTGAAGTTCCCTATGGATGATTTTTCAACTTTAGATATGGAAAAATATTATTTAAAAAAATAAATACATTGTGTAAATTAAATATTTGAATTTACTTTGTCAAAGCTTAATCAAATAAGTACAAGAGAGGATAAACTTATGAATTATATTTCTGATAGTGCGAAGTTAGGAAGTAATGTAAAGATTGGATGCTTTGCAGTTATAGAAGATAATGTACAAATAGGAGATAACTGCATAATAGGTCATAATGTAGTCATACATGAAGGAAGCATAATTGGAAGCAATGTAAGAATAGACGACAACAGCGTAATTGGAAAAACTCCTATGAGATCTGTAAACAGCATATTTAAAGATGATAAAGAATATAAACCTTGCAGCATAGCTAATGAATGCTTAATAGGGGCAGGAGCAATTATATATTGTGGATGTGAGATTGGAGAAAAAACCCTTATTGCAGATTTAGCTACTATAAGAGAGGATGTAACTATAGGAAGTGCAACTATAATTGGAAGAGGAGCTACTATTGAAAACTTCTGTAAAGTAGGATCTAATTGTAAGATTCAAACTAATGTATATCTTACAGCTTACTCTAATGTGGAGGATAATGTATTCATTGCTCCATGTGTTGTAACTTCTAATGATAATTATGCTGCTCGTTCTAAAGAACGTTTTGGCAAGTTTAAAGGTGTGACTATAAAAAAAGGTGGCAGACTAGGAGCAGGAGTGGTAGTTCTTCCTGGAAAAACCATAAATGAAGATGGCTTTGCAGCAGCAGGCAGCGTTGTAACAAAAGATGTAGAAAAAGCTGTAATAGTTGCAGGAAATCCAGCGAAAATATTTAGAAGCGTTCCAGAAGATCAGCTTTTAAAAAATCAATAACTCAGAAAGATTATCACTTTTTTTAATTTAAAACTTTATACTTTAAACCAAGTTTTAAAAAATAATCTGATACTGGTTACTAAAATAAGAGGTGTATTGATAAGCATGTATAAAGATAAGCGGATTTTAGGTGTAATTCCTGCAAGAGGTGGTTCTAAGGGCATACCACATAAAAATATAATAAACTTTTGTGGAAAGCCGCTTATAGCACATTCTATAGAAGCAGCGAAAAAATCAAAATATATAGATTATATACTAGTATCAACAGATGATAGAGAAATAAAAGAGGTTTCCTTAAAATATGGAGCAAAAGCTCCATTTTTAAGGCCAAAAGAAATATCTGATGATAAGTCTAAATCTATAGATGTAGTTGTTCACGCTATAAATTATCTTAGAGATAATGATGAGACTTTTGATTATGTGATACTTCTTCAACCAACATCCCCTCTTAGGACAGAGAAGGATGTTGATTCTGCTATAAAAACCATAATAGAAAAGAAAGGAAGATCATTAGTAAGCCTTTGTAAGGTAGATGAAAATCCAATTTTAATGAGGACCATTGAAGGTGGAAAACTTAAGCCTATCTTAGAATTTGGTGGAGACAATCTAAGGAGGCAGGATCTTCCTCAGTTTTATATATTTAATGGAGCTATATATATAAATACAGTAGATATGTTATTAGAAGATAGAACTTTTGTAGATGAACACACTATACCTTATATTATGGAAAAATGTAAGTCTGTGGATATTGATAATATATTGGATGTAAAAATAGCAGAATATATATTAGAGGAGAATATGGATGATTAAGATAAAAGGAAAAGTCTTAGGTAGTGGCAAACCTTGCTTTATAATTGCAGAGGGCGGAGTAAATCATAATGGAGATATAAATCTTGCGAAAAAAATGGTGGATAAAGCTATTGAAGCAGGTGTAGATGCTATAAAATTTCAGACTTTTAAAAGTGAAAAATTAGTTACAAAATATGCAGCAATGGCAAGATATCAAAAGGACAATATGGGAATAGAAGACAGTCAGTTTAGTATGCTAAAAAAGCTTGAATTATCTTATGATGAATTTGCTGACCTAAAAGAGTATTGTGACATGAAAGGTATAATATTCATGTCAACTCCATTTGATTTTGAAAGCGCTGATTTTTTAAATTCTATAGGAATGGAAGCATTTAAGATAAGCTCTGGAGATTTGACTAATATACCTATGCTAGAACACATAGCTAAGTTTAATAAGCCTATTATATTATCCTCTGGAATGGCAGTTTTAGGAGAAATTGAAGACGCTGTTATGGCCTTAAGAAATTTAGGATTAGAAGATATAGCTGTACTTCACTGTACATCTAATTATCCTGCAGCTTTAGACTCAGTAAACTTAAAAGCCATGAATACTATTAAAAATACTTTTAAAGTAGTAGGAGGATATTCTGATCATACCAATGGTATAACTATTCCCATAGCTGCTGCAGCTCTAGGAGCCGATATAATAGAAAAGCATTTTACATTAGATAAGAACATGGAAGGACCAGATCATAAGGCTTCATTAGATCCTTTGGATCTAAAAAAAATGGTAGAAGAAGTTAGAAAAGTTGAAATCTCTATGGGTACTGGAATAAAGATGTTTACTAAAAGTGAAATGGATACTATGAAGGCAGCTAGAAAAAGTATAGTAGCATCAAGAGACATAAGAAGAGGACAAATAATAGACATTAAGGATTTGGATTATAAAAGACCTGGTACCGGTCTATCTCCAAAATACTATAAAGAACTTCTAGGAAAACGAGCAAGGGTAGATATAAAAAGAGACGAACAGATAAATTTAACCTTAGTAGAAGATTAGTGGAAGGATTGAATAGTTTTGAAAAGAAAAATTGCTGTAATTACAGGAACTAGAGCAGACTATGGAATATATTATTCAGTACTTAGAGCCATAGAAAATCATCCTGATTTAGATTTGAGTTTAATAGTTTGTGGAATGCATCTTTGTCCAGAGTTTGGTATGACAGTGAAGGAAATTGAAAAAGATGGATTTCATATTGAAGACAAGTTAGACACTATACTAGCCTCAGATACAGGAGCTTCTATGGCAAAATCTATAGGTATAACTCTTATAAGTTTAACTCAGAGCCTAGAAAGAATAAAACCAGACATATTGGTAGTTTTAGGAGACAGAGGAGAGATGATAGCAGGTGCTCTTGCAGCTATACATATGAATATTCCAGTGGCTCATATTCATGGTGGAGAGGTTACTGGAACTGTAGATGAATCAATAAGACATGCTATAACTAAGCTTTCCCACATACATTTCCCAGCTACAGAGGACAGTAAAGAAAGAATAGCAAAAATGGGTGAAAGAGAAGAAAACATTTATGTAGTAGGGGCACCCGGAATTGACTATATAAAAAATACTAAGTATTTGTCTAGAGAAGAAGTATTAAATAGATTTAATCTAAAAGATGATAAAATTTTCATAATGACTCAGCATCCAGTAACTACAGAGAGAGACTTAGTAGAGTGGCAGGTACGTCAGACTTTAGAAGCTGTTGTACAAACAGGAGTTCAAACAGTTATTTCTTATCCTAATAGCGATAATGGAGGAAGAGAAATAATTAAAGTTATAGAAGAGTATAGAAATAAGTATGATTTCCTTAAGGTGTTTAAAAATTTAAGTCAGGTTGAATATCTGAGCCTTTTAAATGAGGCAGATGCTATGATCGGAAACTCATCTTCAGGTATAATAGAAGCTCCTAGCTTTAAACTGCCTGTTATAAATATAGGTACTAGACAGGAAGGTAGGCTTAGAGCTGTAAATGTAATAGATGTAGGATATGAAAAGAAAGAAATACTTAAAGGTATTAAAATAGCATTATATGATGAGGAATACAGAGAAAAGCTGAAAAAATGCATTAATCCATACGGAGATGGAAGAGCAGGAGAAAGAATAGCCAATGTTCTAAGTAAAGTAGAAATTAATAGAGAACTTATTCAAAAGAGAATAACCTACTAAAAGAAGGTGTTTTAGTGGAAAGGATTGTACTTATAGGCGGCGGAGGTCACTGCAGAGTTATAATAGATATATTAAATAGCATGAAAAAATATGAAATTGTAGGGGTTACGGACAAAGGAGGGGCAGAGAAAAAAATTCTAGATATACCTGTTATAGGAGATGACAGTATATTAGAAAGTCTATATGATAGCGGAGTAAAAAATGCTTTTGTATGTATAGGAGCATTAAATAATATAGACATTAGAGATAAAATTTATTTTAAATTAAAAAATATTGGATTTAATATTCCTAAACTAATACATAATAAAGCAATAGTATCACCATATGCAGAGATTAAAGATGGAACCTGTGTTATGGCAGGAGCAGTTGTAAATCCAGGATCAGTTATTGGTGAAAATTGCATAATAAATACATCAAGTGTAATAGAACATGATTGTATAATAGGAAGAAATACTCATATTTCTCCAAGAAGCTCTATAGCAGGGGGAGTTAAAATAGGAGATAATTGTCACATAGGTATGGGAAGCTCAGTTATTCAAGGAATAACTATAGGAAATAACACAATTATAGGAGCAGGATCTGTTATTTTAAATGATATAGAAAGCAATGTAACGGTAGTAGGAGTTCCTGGAGAAATAATAAAACGTAGGTGATTTGATGAAGTTTTCATTAGATAAATACTGTATAAGTGAAAATGAAACTATTAAAGAGACAATGCAAACCATAGACAGAAATTTAATAGGTGGAGCCTTTGTTGTTGATGAAAATACCAAAGTCAAAGGAGTCGTAACAGATGGAAACATAAGAAGGGCTCTGCTAAAAGGTTATAATTTAAATGATAGCATTTATGGAATATATAGTGAAAATTATAAATATGTTAATAAATTTGTAAGTAAGAAAAAAGTAAAGGAAATGATGTTAAAATACAAAATAAGACAGGTGCCTGTTTTAGATGATTATGGACGAATTATAGATTTATACTTTTTAGATGATATATTATCTTACGATGAAAAAGATAATTATGTATTTATTCTTGCTGGTGGGCTTGGAACTAGATTAAGACCGCTTACAGAAAATATGCCTAAGCCAATGCTAAAGTTAGGAGAAAAACCTATATTAGAAAATATAATAGAGCAATTTAAAGAGTATGGATATAGGAAGTTCATTATTTCCTTAAATTATAAGGGCAACATCATAGAAGATTATTTTGGAGATGGAAAAGAGTTTGATGTGAAAATTGAATATGTAAAAGAAACCAAGAAACTAGGTACTGCAGGTTCTATTGCCCTTGCTAAGGATAAATTAACTAAGCCTTTTATTGTGATAAATGGTGATATACTTACAAGTATAGATTTTGATGCTCTTTTAAGTCATCACGTAACCAATAATTTTGATATTACTGTAGGTGCAAGGAACTACGAGATAAAGGTACCTTATGGAGTTATGGTTATAAAAGAAAATCTTATAACTTCTTTGGAGGAGAAGCCTACATATAGTTTCCATATAAATAGCGGAGTTTATGTACTAAGTGAAAGTGTTACTAAATATATTCCAGAAAATCAAATGTATAATATGACAGATCTTATAGAAGATGTTATACAAAACAATGGAAGAGCAGGGATTTATAAGATTACGGAATATTGGTCAGATATAGGACAAATAGATGACTTTAAAAAAGCAAACGAAGATATAAAGAAATTTTTCTAAATATACTATAAGACTAAGTTAACATAAGGAGTGTAAAAGCATGGCTTGGAAAGGAAAAAAAGTTTTGGTCACAGGAGCAGAAGGATTTATAGGAAGCCATTTAACTGAAAGATTAGTAGAGTTAGGTGCTAATGTTACAGCTCTTGTACAGTATAATTCTTTTAATAATTGGGGATGGATTGATACTTTTGATAAAAATGTTAAGGATAGTATAAATGTTATAACAGGAGATATAAGGGAATATGACAATGTTAAGAGAATGGTTAAAGGGCAACAAGTTGTAATGCACTTAGCTGCTTTAATAGCAATACCTTATTCATACTTATCTCCAATGGCATATGTAAGAACTAATGTAGAGGGAACTACAAATATATTAGAAGCTTGTAGAGAAGAAGATAATATTGAAAGAATAGTACATACTTCTACTAGTGAAACTTATGGAACTGCTCTTTATGTTCCAATAGATGAAAAACATCCAATGCAGGGTCAATCACCTTATTCTGCGTCAAAAATAGGTGCTGATAAGATGGCAGAAAGTTTTTATAGATCTTTTAATTTACCAATTGTAACATTAAGACCTTTTAATACTTATGGACCTAGACAATCTGCAAGAGCAGTAATTCCAACAATAATTTCTCAAGTGCTTGCTGGGAAAAAAGAAATCAAATTAGGCAGTTTAACTCCAACAAGAGATTTTAACTATGTCAAAGATACAGCTGAAGCTTTTATAAAGGTTGCAGAAAGCGATAAAACTATAGGAGAAGTTATAAATGCAGGTTCAAATTATGAAATAAGTATAGGAGACACAGTCCAAAAAATAATAGATATTATAGGGGCAGATGTTAAAATAGTCTGTGATGAAGAAAGAATAAGGCCAGAAAAGAGCGAAGTTAATAGATTATGGGCTGATAATACGAAAATTAAGCAGTTGACGAACTGGGTACCTAGGTATACTCTTGATGAGGGACTAAAGGAAACAATTGAATGGATTAAAAATAATATGCAGTACTTTAAAACAGATATTTATAATGTGTAATATAATAAAAATGCGCAGCATTTTTATTAAGTGGAGAAGTGGAAGCGCCAGTGGAGAGAAAAGCAGTTTAGAAAGTGGAGAGTGTAGGAAGTTTAGCCGCTGCGCTTAGTTTAGAAAGTTTAGAGCTTAGATCTTTTCTAAACTAAGCGCAGCGACTAAACTTAGTGCCTTGGCGCCTCCACTCTCCACTGCTGCACTGTGCCTTTAGCGCCTCCACTTTGAAATATTTTACTACGTAAAATATTTCTATTACTTTAGAAAATCTAATGGGAGTGAGTTTTATGATACCTTTATGTATACCCCAAATGGGTGGAAACGAGTGGAATTATGTTAAGGAATGTATAGATACAAACTGGGTTTCTTCTGTTGGAAGCTATGTAGATTTATTTGAAAAAAAATTTGCTGAATATGTTAAGGCAAATTCAGCGGTTGTAACAATGAATGGTACAGCAGCAATTCAATTAGCACTTATAACTTTAGGAATTGGACCCGGAGATGAAGTTATTGTACCTTCCATGACTTTTATATCTCCTGTGAATACCATAAAATATGTAGGAGCAGAACCTGTATTCTGTGATGTGTGCAGAGATACTTTTGTTATGGATGCAGATAAAGTAGAGGAACTAATAACTCCAAAAACTAAGGCTATAATGCCTGTACACATTTATGGTCATCCTGTAGATATGGATAAAATAATGGATATAGCAAAAAAGTATAATCTATATGTTATAGAAGATGCAACTGAAGCTTTAGGTTCTAAGTATAATGGAAAAATGTCAGGAACCATTGGACATATAGGAGCTTTTAGTTTTAATGGGAATAAACTTATAACAACTGGAGCTGGCGGAATGCTTGTAACTAACGATAAAAAATTTGGAGAAAGAGCTAAATTTTTATCAACTCAGACTAAGATTATTCTAGAGAATAAGGGATTTTACCATCCAGAGATAGGATATAATTTTAGAATGCCTAATCTTTTAGCAGCATTTGGAGTTGCACAACTTGAGAAGGTAGAAGAATTTTTAAAAATAAAAAGAGAAAATGCAAAATATTATAATGAACTTCTAAAAGATGTAAAAGGAATAACCCTTCCAACGGAAAAAGAATGGGCGGAAAATTCCTATTGGTTATATTCTATATTAGTTGAGGATGATTATGGAATAACAAGAGATGAACTCATAAATGTGCTTAAAGAAAAAGGAGTAGAGTCTAGACCATTCTTTATGGCTGTACATAAAATGCCTCCATATAAAGATTGTAAACATGGAGATATGAGTGTGACAGAAGAAGTAGCAGCTAAGGGATTAAATCTACCAAGCTCTGTGTCACTTACTAAAGAAAATATAGATTATATATGTTCTATAATAAAGAATTTATAGTCAAAGAACTGTTATAAGTTAATATTAAGCTTTAGTGTATAATTAGAATTAGGCAATATGAGATTATAATTTTATACTTTTATGATAAAAGGAGTATTAGTTTTGAAAATAGAAGATCCAATAAACATAATGTTAGATTTAGAAAAGAAATTTAACTTATTTAATATAAAAGTTAGGGACTTGAAAATTTGGTATTTCTGTAGGCAAGAGGTTAACTATAGAATAAGTTCTTCTATAAATTCTTCTGTGAACGGTTCTAAGAAAATTAAAAAGGGTGAAAGGCAAATTAAAGCAAATATTAAGAATAACCTCAAAAAGATTTTGCTATATATAAAGAGTTTAAGATGGGGAACTAATGATTATGAAGAGACAGATATTTTATGCTTGTCAAATAATAATATGAGAAGAGAAATTGAAGACGGTAAAGAATTCGATATTATATTTGACTATATAGGAAAGTACTTAAAAGGAACGAGTTATTCTATATTAAATACCTTTAGTGGTAAACAGTTCACAAAGAATTTCTATACTGAAAAATGCTATAATTTAACTAACTATTGTTTAAATATATACCTATATAAAAGTTACTATAATATTGTCCTTAGAAAAGAAGAAATACAGTATATTAGAGAATTTTTTCATGAGGTAGAGAAATATATTCTTGAAAAGTATAAGTTACATGTAAATATAACAGAAACAGTTTTAAGAAATACAGCTGCATTAATTAAGAGCTATAAATATGCCTATTCGGTATTAGAAAAAATAAAGCCAAAAGTGTTATATGTAGAATGTGCTTATAGTAATTTGCATTTGCCTTTTATATATGGAGCTAAAAGTATAGGTATAAAGGTTGTAGAATTTCAACATGGAGTTATAAGTAATAAGCATTTAGGTTATCTATTCAATGATGCAACTCCACAAAAGGACCCTATACCTGACTATATATGCGTATACGGAAGCTATTCAAGAAGGCTATTGGAAGATATGAATTCTAATTTAAAAATAAAACTAATAGAATATGGTTATCCATATTTAAATGAAAAAAGTATAGAGGTTCAAAATACCAGCATAAATAAGAAATATAAGTATCTAATTACTACACAAGGAAGTGTTAATTATAGATACTGGAGAAGGTTTATAAAGGATTTATTAGAAGAAGATAAAAATGCAAGGATTTTAGTCAAGCTTCATCCAAATGAGATAAATCAGTATAAAGATTATTATAGCAATTTATTAAATAATAGCAGAGTTGAATTTGCTACAGATAAAAATGTATATGAATGCTTAAAACTTAGTGAAATTCATTTATCAAGTTTTTCAACATGTCATTATGAGGCTATTTGCTGCAATATAGATACTATAGTTGTTATGTTTCCAGGTTGGGAGCATGTTAATGTCTTAAAAAAGTATGGAGTTAAGTTTGTAAATACACCATTGGAACTAATTAATTATTTAAAAAATGAAAAATGTGGCATTTTATTTAATAAGTTTAAAAAAGACTTCTTTAATATCGAAAATAGTGAATTAAACACAAATGACATTGGCAAGAAGATTTCTAATATAAATAATTACTTTTTACAAAGTTAATCTACATATAATAAGCAATACCTATAGGTCAGAGCAATATATAAAATTATAAACACTTAAAATCTATAGTGTGAATGATACAATTAGGAGGAATACATGAGTAAAGTAAAGCTTGCTAGAGCAGCAGGTCAAATTATGTTTATAACTATAATCAGTAAAATATTAGGCTTTTTAAGAGATACAATGACTGCTAGTGCTTTTGGCGCTAATATTGAGTCAGATGCGTATATGACAGCGTTAATTATACCTACTATACTGTTTGGATTATTTGGTATGGCAATTTCAACTACATTCATACCTTTTTTAAGTGAAGGGTTAGAAAAAAATGGAAAAAAGGATATGTTCAGCTTTGCAAATTCAGTTATCAATATAATTATGCTAATATCTATTGTTTTATGTCTGTTAGGATGGACATTTACCGGGGATTTAGTAAGATTCATTGCACCTAAGTTTGATGGATCAAAATTTAGTCTTACAGTAAAATTAACTAGATTAAGCATAATCAATATATTATTTATGTCTTTAAATAGCGGATATATGGCAGTACTTCAAACCTTAGATGATTTTGCTGCACCATCTGCAGTCGGAATTGCCATGGATTTACCTATAATAATATATTTACTTATAGGAAAAAATCATACAATAATGGGGTTGACTATTGTTACCATTATAGGATATGGAGGACAGATTTTAATACAGATACCTTGGTTGATTAAACATGGATATAAATATAGTTTTAAAATTAATTTTAAGGATCCAAGATTAAAAGAAATGCTAATGTTAATTTTACCTGTTATAATGGGAGTGGGAATTAATCAAATTAATACCTTTGTAGACCGTGTTATGGCATCAGGACTTCCAGATGGCAGTATTTCCGCGCTTCAATATGCTAACAGAATTAATTCCATTGTATATAATATATTTGCAGCTGCAATAGTTACGGTAATGTATCCAACCTTATCTAAAAGCATTGACAAGAATGATTTTACTCAATTTAAAAAATATATGAGCAAATCAATAACTAATATTAATATGATTATGATTCCATCTACAGTTGGAATTATGATATTAAGAACTACTGTTATTAGTGTTTTGCTTAAACATGGAGTTTTTGATGATAAATCAGTATATATGACATCAGATGCACTCTTATTTTTGTCTATTGGGATAGGTGTTTTGGGTATAAGAGATATCTATAATAGAGCTTTTTATTCTATGCAAGATACAAAAACACCTATGCGAAATACTGCAATTGGGGTTGGAGTTAATATAATTCTAAACATATTTTTAACAAAGTATTTAGGAATAAAAGGACTCACTTTGGCTACTACAAGCTCTATAGTAGTTTGTACAGTTTTGTTAATTCTTAATTTAAAGAAAAGAATAGGAAATATTGAAGGAAGAAGTTTGAAAATATCAACTTTAAAAATAACATTAGCATCTATTTTAATGGGTATAGTGGTGTACTTTACCAATGAGTATTTCATAAATAATTTCGCAGGCTTTAGGGGTGATCTTTTAGCATTATCGATTTCAGTTGCCTTAGGAGTTATAGTTTATGCTATACTGTTAAATATATTTAAGGTAGAAGAATATGAAGTTTTAAAACGCGGATTAGTAAATAGAATTAAAAGAAAATTAAGTTAGGAGAGAAAATTGATATGAGCCATATAATAGACGAGTTGATAGCTAATATTCAAAACGGAAAATATAAAAAAGCTTACAACATTTTTTTAATAATCTTTATATCAGTATTTACAGTAAGAACAGCTATAATCTTATCATCTCCTAAGCCATATTTGTTGGTTAAAAATGTGAATGTCAATAATGTATTAGAAGAACAAATTGATTCTGCAGAAGAAGAAATCTCTAAACCAGTTAAATTTAAAGATGATAATTTTGAATATAAAATCAGGAGTATTCTAGGTGTATTTGATAGAGACATATTAGATAAAGACCTAAAAAAGATAACCTCAATGGATTTAAATCATAATAATATCGAAGATTTAGAAGGCATACAGTATTGTGTCAATTTAAAAAAGATAAATTTATCATACAATAAAATAAGCAATATTGATAATCTTAGGAATCTGAAGAAGCTAGAGGAGATAAACTTATTTAATAATAATATAGAAGATATAAGTGCTTTAAGCAATCTGTCAAAATTAAAGAAAATCGATTTAGCTAAAAATAGAATTAAAGATGTAACTCCATTAGGTAGTCTCAAAAATCTCCAGGAACTAGATTTATATAGTAACCATATAGAAAATATAGAAGTTCTAAGTCAACTTAAAAAACTTACTTTTTTAGATGTTTCACGCAATAAAATAAAGGATTTAAACCCTATAAAAGGTATGAATCTAAAATCTAAAGAACTACTATATTGGGGAAATGATAATTAAATTTAGGAAGGAAAATAGTATTTATGAAAAAAAAATATTTTATAAATATATCAGTATTATTTGCACTCTTAAGCTATTCTTATTACTATTTTTTTTACTTTATACAAAACTTCAGCAATAAGACTGGGTTTCCACTTCACCCAAATGGAGTAAAATTGATAGAAAGTATAGTTTTGATAGGGATAGTCACTTCTTTTTATGTTATTTATGATATAAATGAGAGTATATATTTAACTTTTAGCTATGTATTGCATATATTTGTATTTCTTCCAATGGGAGTTTTTTATTGGATGTCAAATTCGTCAAGAGCATATTTTTATATGCAATTTATATCCTTTTTAATATTAAACCTTTTTTACTATGTTTTTGTACATAAAAAACATAAAAGTTTTGAGTATGTTTCCTCTAAGATTAATTTTTTAAAGATAAAAAACAGTAAGTTTTATACTATATTTAACTCAAGTAAACTTTTCAATATAATATTTTTGGGCATTATTGGATTGTTTATAATTGCGGATATACTAGCATATAAACTATATGGAAATTCAATTTATTATCTGTTTCACATGAAAGAAGTTTATTCTATAAGACTTGCAGCAAGAGCAAAGGTTCCTGCAAAAATGAGTTATATTATTTCATGGTCAGCCCTAGTTATAATACCATCATGCATAGCATGGTGCGTAAAGCATAAAAAGTACTTTTTTATAGCAGTTCCTGTGATAATACAAGTCCTTCTATTCACTATTGGAGGAAATAAAAGTCATTTATTTGGATTAGCATTAACTATATTTATATTTATTTTGTTTAAAAATAAGTTTATGTATTTTTTTACAACTTTCTTGAATTTTGTAATCGCCACATCATTGATTATAAATAATAAATTTATAATGGCAATTGTAATAAGAAGAACATTCTTTGTGCCTGCATCTACTAGTAATGCATATTATGATTTTTTTAGTATAAATCCTAAAATTAAGTTAGCTAATAGTATATTTAGAGTATTCTTTGAGGATCCTTATAAATTAGATCCATCATTTATAATATCTAGATATATATATAGACTACCAGATATGTCTTCTAATGCAAACTATATCGCAAATGCTTATGCTAATTTTGGCCTTTTAGGAATATTAGTATTTTCTATAATTTTATCTTTAGTATTCCTATTTATAGAATACTTTAGCTTAAATAAAAAATATAAAGAATATATAATTTTAATTTCATTTAGTGCAGTGTTTGTTTTGACTAATTCTGCATTGCTTACTACTTTATCAAACCATGGGTTGGCTTTTTCAATAATTATGTCCTACGTATTTATTAAAGCAGTAAACAACAAAGAAAATTTAAAAAAACCTAACATATAAAAGTATATATTTAGAGGTGAAACTAATGAAAGTATGTATTATAACTTCTGGACATGACGTTTATGACAGCAGGATATATTATAAAGAAATATTATCTCTAAAAAAGATATATAATGAAATCTATATGGTAGCTCCAGGAGAAGAAGACTTTATCACTAAAGAAGGAATAAAGGTAAAGTGTTTTAAAAAGAGAAAGTCTCAAATAGACAGGCTTCGAGTGATGGATGATATGTATTCTATAGCAAAGAGTATAAATGCAGATCTCTATCACGCTCATGAGCCAGACTCTCTTCAAGTTGGTATTAAACTAAAAAAAGCATTAAATTGTAAAGTGATTTATGATTCACATGAATATCATCCAGAAGCATTTGCAGAACATTTTAAATATGGTAAGAGTTTAGTAACAAAGTCAGTATATTTATATGAGAAGAGATTAGCAAAACAAGCAGATTACATAATAACCGTAAATGATTTATTAGTAAGTAAATTTAAAGAATATAATAATAATGTAGTTTTGTTACCTAATTATCCTGTGCTAGACAAAGTAGAAGTGCATAAACAATATGATATGAAACCTATGTTTGTTTATGTAGGTGGACTTACTAAAGATAGAGGAATATTAGAAATTTTAAAGGCAATAAATCTAATAAATGAGGATTACAAATATGTATTCATCGGTGGTTTTTCTGAGGAAAGTTTCGAAAAACAGATTAAAGATTATGTAGATTCAAATTTAAGTAAAAAGGATATAGTCTTTACAGGAAAAATTCCTCATACAGAAGTATTTAAGCACTTAGAGAAAGCCCTAGCTGGTTTTGTGCTACTTCAACCTAATAATTGGAGATATGTAAATGCAGAACCTATAAAATTATTTGAATATATGATGAGCAAAACTGCAGTTATAGGTGCAGATTATCCAATGATAAGAAATATTGTTGAAAAGGCACAATGCGGAGTGCTTGCAAAAGCAGATGATCCAAAGTCTATAGCTGAATCTATAATAAAGCTTGGTAATAATATTGAAATGGCAAAAAAAATGGGCGAAAGAGGATATTCTCAGGTTGAAAAACAATACAATTGGAATATAATAAAAGAGAATTTAATATCAACTTATAAAGAAATAGAAAAAAATTTAAGATAAAATTATTAAGATGGAAGGTAAAAAATGAGTACTAACGATATAAAAAGGACTGTTTCTGTTATAATTCCTTGTAGAAATGAGGAAGAATATATTGGTGAATGTTTAGATGGTTTTATAAACCAAACTTATCCAAAGGAGTATTTTGAAGTTCTCGTATGCGATGGATTGTCTACTGATAAAACTCGAGACATAGTAAAAAGTTATAATAGAAAGTATAATAATATAAAACTTTTGGATAATAAAGGATTATCAGCACCTAAAGGTATGAATGTAGGGATAAGAAGCAGTAAGGCAGATGTAATAATAATATTTGGAGCTCATGCTTGTCCGGATAAAGAATTTATAGAAAATAATGTAAAAGCTCTAGAAAATGAGGAAGCAGGCTGTGTAGGTGGACCGATTACTACTATCAGTAAAAATGATACTGGCAAAGCTATAGCCCTTGCAATGAGCTCACCTTTTGGAGTAGGAAATGCATTCTTTAGATTTGCTAAAGAAGAAATGTTTGTTGACACTGTTGCTTTTGGTGCTTATAAAAGGGATGTTCTAGATTCAGTAGGCTATTTTGATGAAGAACTTGTTAGAAATCAAGATGATGAATTAAATTATAGGGTTATTAAAGGAGGATATAAGATATTACTTTCTCCTAAAATAAAATCTACTTATTATAGTAGAGGTTCCTTAAGAAAGCTATGGAGACAATACTATCAATATGGTTTTTGGAAAGTAAGAGTTATGCAAAAACATGGTAAAACTGCGTCTATAAGGCATTTAGTACCTATGGCATTTGTTCTTGCTAATATATTTGGTATTATACTTGGTATATTTTTTAAGCCTATATTAATATTATGGCTTATACAATTAGGATTATATTTAGCCTGCGATTTATTTTGTTCTTTCAAATTAGGAAAAGAGGATGTTAAGCTGTTAAAGTATTTACCTTTGATTTTCCCAATATTACATATAAGCTATGGCTTAGGTTTTATAAATGGTATCTTGGGATTTTATTTACTAAAATCAAATAAGATGATAGATAAAAATACAAGGACATCGAGATAGATAAAATACTTTATAAGTAATTTGTCTACGATAAATAATATTAAATAAATACAATATAAAATTAGCACTATGTGCTAATTTTATATTGTATTTTAAAATGAGAAATTACCTTATATAGGAAGGTGATGGTTTTACCATGAAAAATAAACTTTTATGCTGTCTGCTGTATTTATATTTAATATGCCAAGCAGTAATTCCTACAAAATTTAAGTTAAATGGAACTATATTTTATGGAGATATTGTTTTGTTTGCAATAATTCTTGTATATTTAATCAGCATTCTTATCTATAGTGATACAAGAAAAAGGTTTATAACTGGACTTATAGACTTTTTTACAAGTTATTGGAGTATAGAGATGGTTCTATTGGCTGTTATAATGGGAATATCTACTGTTTACGCTGTTGATAAGATGCTATCAATAAGTGAAACTATAAGATTTACTTTATACATAATAATCTATTTTATAATTAAATATGAAGTGAATTCAAAAATGGTTATAGATAATATGTTAAAATTGTATATTAGTGTTTGTGTTATGGTTAGTGCTTTTGGA
This sequence comes from Clostridium sp., assembly GCF_047777555.1. Lineage (GTDB taxonomy): Bacteria > Bacillota > Clostridia > Clostridiales > Clostridiaceae > Clostridium_H. Next base: position 217,842 of record NZ_JBKEEV010000001.1, read on the forward strand.
ATATTACAATATTTCACAAAGATTGGACTTGACAAGAAGTTCATATACTATGGGAAAGGTTTATCTGTAGATTTTAGAATAACATCAACTATGGATAATCCTAATAGCTTAGGAGCATTTCTAGCATTATCACTATTCCCTCTTATAGCTTTAACTATTTATGAAGAGGTAAGAATTAAAAAGTTATTATATGCAGGAGCAACGTTAATAATATTATCAAGTATAATTCTAAGTATGTCACGTAATACATGGCTTGGAGTTTTAATAGGTATGGTACTTATAATTATAATGTATAATTGGAGAGGTATAATATTGTTGATTTTAGGAATAGGAAGTTCTTTAATAATACCTCAAGTAAGACATAGAATTAAAGACTTTAGCTCATTACTAGATGATCCAAGAATAAAGATGTGGAAAATAGCTGTAAAAATGATTAAAGATCATCCTATTTTAGGTGTTGGCAATGGTAATTACACTGTGTTATATGGAGATTATATAAAAAAGTATCCACAATTAAAATATGGTATATATAATGAATTTCCAAGTCATAATTCTTATTTAAAAATACAGAGTGAACTTGGTATACCAGGAATAAGTATTTTTATATTAATGCTATTATCAATTTTAATTAGAATAAAAAAAATGATAAATGTTATAAATGATAAATTCTATAAAGAGTTCTATAGAGGATTCTTCGTATCTGTAATAGTATTCTTTATAATGAATATTTCTGATAATTTATTTTTCGTACCAAAAATAAGTATGTACTTTTGGATTTTAGTAGCTATTTTTGAAAGAATTATATATAATAGTAACTGTCAAAATAGCGCGTATTAGAGATATTTTATGGCGTAAAATATTTCTAAGTATAAGAGTGGGAGAGGATTTTAATGAATGCAAAGAATATAATAATAGATGTAGAAAAGGATATAGAAGCAAAAAAACTTCAGTTTGCTGTAAAAAGACTTATGGACATAGTTTTATCTCTTATTGGAATTATTATTCTTATTCCATTTTACATAATAATTGCTATAGCTATTAAGTTAGATTCCAAAGGTCCAGTTATATTTAAACAAATAAGAGTTGGTAAAGACAATGTTCCTTTTAAAATATATAAGTTTAGAACCATGGTTCCAGATGCTGAGAAGAAAAGAGAGCTTGCTATTGATTGCAATAACATTGAGAATTTTGTATTTCAAAGCAAAAGCGATAATAGAATAACGAAGGTTGGAGATTTCCTTAGAAAGACAAGTTTAGATGAAATACCACAGCTGTTTAATGTTCTTATTGGAAATATGAGTCTAGTAGGACCAAGACCTGAAATTCCTGATGTGGTAAAATTCTACCCAGAAGAATATAAACAAAGGCTGTTAGTCTTGCCGGGAATCACTGGCCTTGCTCAGGTGAGTGGAAGAGGAGAAATAGAGCTTGGTAAAACTATATATTATGATTTAACCTATATTAAGAACTTTTCTATTTTATATGACATAAAGATATTATTTAAAACAGTACTAAGTGTATTTAAAAGAGAAGGAGCATTCTAAAAGTATTGTTTTAGGAATAGTAGGTGGAAACATGTTTACAAAGATACTAAAGTATAATGTTTTTAATAAGTCAAAATCGGAATTTATGAGTTATATACAGAACTTTGAAAAGATTAACATTATCTCTGGAAATCCAGAGATTTTATATAGTGGGCTTAAAGATGATGCTTTATTTCAATTGTATACTCATCCAAATTCGGTAATAATACCTGATGGTATAGGTACTGTTATAGCTTCAAAGATAGTAAAAAATCCAGTAAAAGAGAAAATACCAGGAATTGAGATAATGGAAGAGATAATTAAAAAATGCGAAAGAGAAAATAAAAGCATATACTTGGTAGGAGCAAAGGAAGAGATTTTAAAGGGATGCATTGTAAATATAATATCAAAATATCCTAGATTAAAGATTGCAGGAAGTCATAATGGTTATTTTGATTTAGATAATTGCAGTGATTTAATACAAGATATACAGGAAAAAAGTCCTTTTGCTTTATTTGTAGCAATGGGGTGTCCAAGGCAAGAAAGATTTATACAAAAGTATTTTAATGTTCTTCCATGTAGAGTATTCATGGGAGTAGGAGGAAGTTTTGATGTTTTTGCTGGGAAAGTAAATAGGGCTCCGAAATGGATGATTAATTTAGGGTTAGAATGGCTTTACAGAGTTGTAAAGGAACCTTTTAGAATTAAAAGATTGATGGTTATACCTAAATTCCTAGTAAAAGTTATTCGGTCAACAAATTAATACAAGAAGGAAAATAAGACAGTAAATATAAAAATTTAGTGAAATACATAAATCAGTTTAGGGTGGTGAAAGAGATAAAGAATATAGCTAAGAACTTTTTATCCATAGGCGCGGCTAACATAGTATCACAATTCCTAACTTTTTTAGTTATAGCTTACTATGCAAGGATTCTAGGCGTAGATAAATTCGGGCAGATAAGTTTAGCACAATCTATATTAACTTATTTTACCATGTTTACCTTGTTTGGATTTCAAACCCTAGGAATTAAAGAAGTATCTAAAAGTGAAGTATCTAAGGAAAACTTAGCTGGAAATATAATATTTCTCAGATTAGTATGTGCTTTAATAGGTTTTTTAATTATGGTATTAATAGGGAGCTTTACTAATAAGGGAACAGATTTTAAGGGACTTATGACTATATACGGATTAACCCTTTTTCCTTTGGCTTTTAATATTGACTGGTTTTATTTTGGTACAAAGGAAATGCAGTATAATGCAATATACAATGTATTAAAGTCAGCCCTTCCTTTTATTTTGACAATAATATTTTTGAAGGATAAGAATCAAATACATTTAATTCCTGCATTTATGGTTATAGGTATGACAGCGGCTTCAGCTTTTCATGCTTATGTATTTTATAAAATAAAAAAGCTAAAATATAAACCTGTAATAACTGCAGACAAAATAAAATTTCTTATATTAAATTCATTACCATTTTTACTTTCTGCATTATTATCTCTTATAAATGGAAACATTGATTCAATTATAATAGGATTTATGAGAACTGATGGGGAACTAGGTTTGTATTCCTCAGCTTATAAAGTTATATACTTTTTAATTAATCTAATAGCTATAATATTTACTCCATTTTTTCCTATACTTATAGAGCTATTTCATAATAATAAATTAAGAGAGTTAAAAGATACTATTGACAACCTGTGGAAGATAATAGTAATGATAGCATATCCTATGTTGATAGGAGGAATACTTTTATCTCAGCAAATTATTGTACTGCTTTTTGGTGAAGAATTTAAAGAAGGATATATGGTCTTTTCTATACTATTAATATATGCTTTTATATTATTTTTAAGGGAAAACTATGGATACAGCTTAAATGCTTGGAATAGAGAAAAATCATATTTAAAAACGGTTACTATTTCAGCTGTAACAAATGCTGTACTTAATTTAATGTTAATTCCTGCTTATGGAATTAATGCAGCAGCTATTACCACAGTTTTATCTGAAATAATTAATTTTGCTTTAATGAAAAAGGAAGCTGAAAAGGTTATAAAGGTGCCTTATCTTAAGTACTTTTTAAAGCTTTCACCTTCAATAATAGTAATGGGCAGTCAAATACTTATATTTAAATATATTCATGTTAATGTAATAATAAATATAGTCACTGCAGTCATTATATATTTTATATCATTGATAGGTTTTAAATATATATCTAAGGATGAAATAAAAGAATTGATAAAAAGGAAATAACTAATGCATTAAGCAGCATAAGGAGGGTGGGATATATGAGATATTGCGTTTTGTATCCCAATACTAAGAATGTAAACTTGGTAAAAGAGATGGGAATGATCCCTTATAAACTATATAAAAATTTTGGATATGACTCAAAGATTGCTTGTTATAATCTAGATAAATATACATATTTAAATGAAGAAGTTAAAGGACTAAAAATAGATTTTATTGAGAGAAAGTATAATAACTATAGTTTGGATGGACTTAGATATTTAAATAGAGAAGCAAAAAATATTGATATTCTTCAAATATTTCATGTAACATTATATTCTCTTTTATATGCTTTTAGGTTCAAAAGGCTAAATCCAAGAGGAAAGATTTATCTTAAACTAGATTGCAGCCACAAACTAATAGAAAGAATAGAATCTTTAAATAAGGTACAATATATGTTATTAAATAAATACTTAGATAAAGTAGACTTAATAAGTGCAGAACAAAAAGTGCTGTTTGAAAAATTAAAAGAACTTTTACCAAGACAAAAACATAAAATTATCAATATACCTAATGGAATTGACTATACCTACTTAATTAGCAAAAATATAAACTATGATTATAGTAAGAAAAAAAACATAATCCTTAGTGTGGCTAGAGTAGGTGCAGAAGAAAAAAATACGCAGATGCTATTAAATGCATTTGCTAAGGTAAAAAATATACAAAACTTAGGATGGAAACTTAGGATAGTTGGACCTATAGAAGTTGGATTTAAAGAATATATAAATAAATTCTTTAAAGAATATCCTAATATGAGAGAATTGGTAGAGTTTACAGGGGAAATAAGCAGCAGAGAAGAGTTGTTTAAAGAATATGAAAAGGCTAAGATATTTTCTCTTACTTCAAAGTTTGAAAGTTTTGGTATAGCTTTTATTGAAGCAGCAGCTTTAGGAGATGTTATTGTATCCACCGATGTAGGAATTGCAAGAGAGCTTGTAATAGATGGAAATGGAGCGGTAGTTAACATAGATGACACAGAAGATTTATCTTTGCAGCTAGAAAAATTTATGACTAGCAATCATATGGAAGAATATTCCTCAAATACTTGTAAACTATGTAAAGAAAATTTTGACTGGGACAAAATAATAAAATATTTAAATGATAATTTAAATAGGATTTCTCAATAATAAGATTCATTACACCACTCGTATAATAAAGCCTTCTACTAGGAACAATAAGGTAGAAGGAGAGTGATATGATGGAATTTTACGATGTAGTTAAAAAGAGAAAAAGTATAAAAAAGTTTAAGACTGGCGAATTAGATAGAGATAAGTTATTAAAGATAATAGATGCAGCCATGAGGGCACCATCATGGAAAAATTCAACTCCGTATAAATTTATTATTGTAGATAAGGATAATTTAAAGGATATTATAGCAGGAGCTATAATAAACAAGTCTTATGAAACAGCAGAGGCTGTATCCAATGCTCCAGCTGCCATTGTAATAGTTGCAGATCCTAATGATTCTGGTTTCGTTGAAGAAAAAGACTTATACTTGGTTGACAGTGCTATAGCAATGGAACATTTGATACTTGCAGCTACAGAAGAAGGATATGGAACATGCTGGATAGCATCCTTTGATGAGAAAAAAATAAAAGAAGCTTTAGAAATACCTGATAACTATAGAGTAGTAGCTTTAACTCCAATAGGAGAAAGTGCTGAAGAAGAGGAAGAAAAGCCTCATAAACCTAAGAAGGATGTAAGAGATTATCTTTATGCAAACAAGTGGAATGAATCTTATATGGACCAGAATGTGAAGGTTTTAGTACATCATTAAGAGAATAATACTTTTTATGCCATGGAAGAATCGCTCTGACATGGCTTTTTTCTTGACATAGACAATATGTATATTTAGAATAAATTTATGTGCAGTTGGAAAGGAGATAATATATGGAGAAAAGTATTTCTATAGAAGGCTACATTAATGATTTGTCTTCAAGTAAACCTACTCCAGGAGGAGGCAGCGCAGCAGCTTTAAGCGGAGCTTTATCAAGTGCATTAGCATCTATGGTTTTCAACCTAACCATAGGAAAAAAGGCATATGAAAGCTATGATGATGAAATAAAAAACAAAATTACACATGCTCTAAAAGCATGTGAGGAATATAATAAAATATTGTTACAATTTATGAAAAGAGATGAGGAGGCTTTTGGAAGCTTTATGGAGGCTTTTAAGCTCCCTAAAAATACAGATGAAGAAAAATCAATAAGAAATGAAGAAATGCAGAAAGGATATAAAAAGGCTTTAGAGGTTCCTTTTAGTCTAGCAAAGTCATGTATAGAACTTTATGAATATATATATATAGCAGCGGAGTATGGAAGTAGTAATGTAATATCTGATGCAGGGGTAGGAGCTGCACTTTTATATGCTGCTATTGAAAGTTCCATTCTAAACGTAAATATAAACTTAACTGGAATTGAAGATGAAAAGTATAAAGATGACATAATAAAGAACTGCGAAAAAATAAAAAAAGAAGCATCAGATTATAGATCAAAAATACTAGACATAGTGTATTCAAAAATCAAATAATGTTTAAATTGTAATTTATTACAGGCCTTATTGTAATTGGAGAGATGAAAATGCTTGAACTTTTTTTAAAAGAAATAGATGAACTATACAACATAATAAATGCGCCTATAGACGATGTATTCAAAATAATGGCCATAGAAAAGCAAAAAAAATTTTTTAATATATGTAATGATAATTTTTCAACTATGTATATAAAGCTTACAGAAAAGGAAAGAGGAAAATCTGAAGGAGTTGTGTACACACCAAAAGAAATAGCCGATTATATGGCAAAGGAAGTAATATTAAAAGAAGATTTAATAAATAATCCTTTTATCAAGGTCATAGACCCAGCTTGTGGGTGCGGAGATATTTTACTAGCATGCTATAAAAGATTAAATTACCTATATGAGGATAATTTAGGGGAAATAAATAAAAAAAATAATATTGCACTGACAAAAGAGAATATACCTAAGCATATTATTGATAATAATTTGTTTGGTCTTGATATAGATGAAAAAGCTCTTAAAATTTTGGCTATAGATCTGTTTTCAATTAGCAGACACTATAATAGCAGCAATTTTAAAAATTCAGATTTTTTAATAGATGATATAGAAGATAAGTATGATATTATAATAGGAAATCCACCATATGTAGGGCATAAGTCTATAGATAAAGACTATAGTAAGAAATTAAAAAGAAAATTTAAAGAAATTTATAAGGATAAAGGAGACATATCCTATTGCTTTTTTAAAGAGGCCTTAGATAGGCTTAATAGAAAGGGAAGATTGGCTTTTATAACTTCAAGATATTTTATAGAAGCTCCAAGTGGAGAAGAACTTAGAAAGGTATTAAAAGAAGTTTGTTCCTTATATAAGATAGTTGATTTTTATGGGATAAGACCTTTTAAAAAGGCCGGTGTAGACCCTGTTATCATATTTTTAATCAATGAGCAGGAGAGAGAAGAGAATATAGAAGTAATAAAACCTATAGACAGCAGAAGAAAAAATAAGGATAAATTTTATAAGTCTTTATTTTTGAATGAGGAGAATTATTATAGAAGGTTTTATATAAATAAAAATCTTTTAAACAATAAAGGATGGATATTAAGAGATAAAAAAGAAAGGGATATAATATCCAAAATAGAAGAAAGAAGTTTTACAAACTTATATAATATATGTGAAAGTTATCAGGGGATTATTACAGGATGTGATAAAGCTTTTATAGTAGATAAAAAAACAATAGATGAAGAAGATTTAGAAAAAGATATTATAAAGCCTTGGATAAAAAGCAGCTGCATAAATAGAGGAAATGTAGACAAACAGGATACATATCTAATTTATTCTGATTTAATAGAAAATCCACAAGAATATGAAAATGCCATGAACCATATAGGAAGATTAAAGCACAAGCTTGTAGAAAGAAGAGAGTGTAAAAGAGGAGTACGCAAATGGTATGAGCTTCAGTGGGGAAGAAAAAGAGAAATTTTTGATGAAGAAAAGATAATATTTCCATATAAGTCCAGCAGTAATAGATTTGCCTTAGATAAAGGAAATTATTTTAGTGCTGATGTATATGCCTTAGTATTGCGTGACAATGTTCCATTTACCTATAAATATTTGATTTCATTATTAAATAGCAGAGTATATCAATTTTATTTTCAAAGTTTTGCTAAAAAATTAGGAGATGACTTATACGAGTATTACCCAAATAATCTGATGAAGCTCTGTATACCTACCATGGGTGAAAAAGAATGTTTAGAGGAAGAAGATTTACATACAATATTTAATTTGAGTAAAGAAGAGATAAATATAATCGAAGAATATACAAAATAAAGATATTTAGCAAAGTCTTGCGAATATCTTTATTTTTGTATAATTAATAAAAATATGGAAATAATAGAAATAAGCGTAAAAATATTCATAATAATGAAGGAAATTAGTAAAAAGTATAGAATTAATTATAAAGACAGTTATTTTTATAATTACGGGAGGGGTAAAATGAATCTTAGTTTTGAGAATAAAGGGGATAAGCTAATTGTGCATATGATGGGAGAATTAGATCATCATAGTGCAGAAGAAGTAAGAAATAAAGTAGATGATAGACTAGAAAGGGAAGGATGTAATAAGCTTATAATGGATTTTTCGGGAGTAACATTTATGGACAGCTCAGGCATAGGTGTTGTCATAGGAAGATACAGAAAATTATCATCAAAAAAGGGCAAAGTATATATAACAAGGGTAACTGGTTCTGTTAAGAGAGTATTTGAACTATCAGGGATGTTTAAGATTATTCCTTTATACGACAGTGTAGAACGAGCTTTGGATAATATGTAGTGGGGGGAGAAATAATGAGTCATAATAAAATGAAAATAGAGTTTTTAAGCAAGTCAGAAAATGAAAGCTTTGCCAGAGTAGCAGTAGCAGCTTTTATATCTCAATTAGACCCTACAATAGAGGAGCTTTCAGATGTAAAAACTGCAGTATCAGAAGCTGTTACTAATGCAATAATCCATGGCTATGGACATGAAAATGGAATAGTTACAATTGAATCAGAAATAAATGACGGCGAAATCACTATAAAAGTAGAAGATAAAGGAATAGGAATAAAAGATTTAGAACTTGCCATGCAGCCTTTATACACTTCAAGACCAGACTTGGAGAGATCCGGAATGGGATTTACTGTAATGGAAACATTCATGGATGATTTACAAGTTGAATCGAGTGAAGGAAGTGGGACTAGGATTACTATGAAAAAAAAGTTTAAATCTCTGAATTAAAGGTCTTTAAAGGAAGGAGGAAAAACCTTGAATTTGGTTTGGATAAATTATGAGTGAAGATATAGCTAAAAGTAATATATACAAATATGAGGAAAATTTGGACTTGATACAAAAGGCCAAGTCTGGAGATAAAGAAGCTTTAGATAAGCTCATTGAAAATAATCTTCCTTTGGTTTCTTCCATAAGCAAAAAATTTTTAAACAGAGGATATGAATACGATGATATATTTCAAATAGGATGTATGGGCCTGGTAAAAGCAGTAAATAATTTTGATGAAAATTACAATGTACAATTTTCAACCTATGCAGTACCTATGATTATGGGAGAAATAAAGCGCTTTTTAAGAGATGATGGATTAATTAAGGTTAGTAGAAGTGTAAAATACGCTGCAAGAAAACTGCATTATGATAAGGAAAAACTTACAAAGCAATTAAATAGAGAACCTACTGTAGAAGAATTGGCAAAGTTTTCAGGCATGACTTCGGAAGAAGTTATCTTTTCTATAGAAGCTGTTAACGAACCTAAATATTTATATGATACTATACATCAAGATGATGGTTCACCAGTTTACCTTATTGATAAAATAAAACAAGGTGAAAATGAAGGTACAGAGACTTTGGACAAAATAGCTTTAAAAGAAGCTTTAAACAAATTGGATGCAAGGTCAAGGCAAATTATAGTACTTAGATATTTTAAAGATATAACTCAAGTGAAAGTAGCAAAAATGTTAGGAATAAGTCAAGTACAGGTTTCACGAATAGAAAAAAAAGTGCTTAAAATTATGAAAGAAAAGCTCAGTGGATAGGATACAAAAGATGTATCCTATTTTTTTATATAAATTTTTGTTTAAAAAATTTTTTATTGCAAAAAATAAGTATAAACAAAAATTATAATAGGAAGGTATAGATATGAAGGTTAAAGAAGAACATTTAATAAGAAGATTTAAAGACATAACAAATAAAGAGATGCCTAAATCACACTTAGTAAAAGATTGTATAAAAGCTTTTGTTGTAGGAGGACTTATATGTGATATAGGTCAAGTATTTAATGAAATTTATTCTAATCTCGGTCTTGGCGTTGAGGAAACAGGAGCTTTTGTATCTATTACTATGATTTTTTTAGGTGCATTATTGACTGGAATTGGTATCTATGATAAAATTGGAGATTTTGCAGGAGCAGGATCTGTAGTACCAATAACAGGATTTGCAAACTCTATTGTAGCTCCTGCTATGGAGTTTAAAAAAGAAGGTTTTGTTTTTGGAGTAGCAGCAAAAATGTTTACCATAGCAGGTCCAGTGCTAGTATATGGCATCGGCTCGTCAATTATAGTTGGAATTATTTATTATTTTATGACATTATTTTAATGATTAAAGGACAAAGTTTAAGCACTAAACTTTTTAAACCTAAGTTTGATTTAGGCATTTCTTTTATTTAAAACTAATTTTACACTTAAAAAAGTGGGGTGTTTATATGACAAAAAGGGCAGGAAGTCAAACAATAAGGTTAGATAATAAGCCTAAAATAATTGCTACTACAAGTATTGTAGGTCCTAAAGAGGGTGATGGGCCTTTAAAGGATTATTTTGATATTATATTGGAAGATGATTTAAATGGAGAGGACAGTTTCGAAAAGGCAGAAAGCAGCATAATGTACAAAGCAGTAAAAGAAACAATAAAGAAGGCAGGTTTAAAAGAGCAGGATATTCATTACTTAGTGGCAGGTGATTTATTAAATCAAACCGCTGCATCAAACTTTGCAGCTAGAGATATAGACATACCATTTTTGGGCCTTTATGGAGCATGTTCTACTATGTCAGAGTCTTTAGCTGTTGCATCTTTATTAATAGATGCGGATTATGCTGACTATACAATTGCAGCAACGTCATCACATTTTTCATCTGCAGAAAGACAGTTTAGGTTTCCATTAGAAATGGGAAGTCAGAGAACACCTACAGCTCAATGGACTGTAACTGGTTCTGGGGCAATGCTTTTAGGGAAGAACGGAAACTTTCCTTATGTTACTTATGTGACTTTAGGAAAGATAAAAGACTATGGTCAAACTGATGCCAATGATATGGGTTCAGCCATGGCTCCAGCTGCAGTAGATACATTGAAACAACATTTTTTAGATACAGGTAGAAGTCCTAAGGATTATGATTTAATTGCTACTGGTGATTTAGGAATGTTAGGTAAAAAAATTACAATAGAACTTATAAAAGAATATGGTTACGATTTGAGTGAAAATTATATCGATTGCGGAGATGAAATATTTGATAAAGAAAGACAGAAGGTTCAGTGTGGAGGAAGTGGATGTGGTTGTTCTGCTGTAGTAAGCTGTGGTTATATATATAAGAATATGTTAAAAGGGAACTTTAAAAGAGTATTGCTAGTATCTACAGGAGCATTAATGAGCCCTACAACATCACTTCAAGGTGAAAGTATACCAGGTATTGCTCATGCAATATCCATAGAGTTTGGAGGGAAATAATATGAATGATTATATTATGGCTTTTTTAGTAGGAGGAATAATTTGTGTTATCGCACAAATTCTGATGGATAAGACAAAGCTAAGTCCTGGAAGGATACTAGTGATATTTGTTACAAGTGGTGTAATACTTGGAGCATTAAAAATATATGATCCTATAATAAAATATGGTAAAGCAGGAGCTAGTGTGCCTCTTCCTGGTTTTGGATATAACCTAGCAAAGTCTGTGATAAAGGAAGTAGATGAAAAAGGATTTTTAGGAGCTTTTACAGGAGGAATAAAAGGTACTGCAGCTGGAATAAGTGCAGCAATTCTTTTTGGATATTTGATGGCAATAATTTTTAATCCTAAGTCAAAAATATAAAATTAAGTGGAAACCAAAGTTTTGGTTTCCACTTAATTTATTGAATATTTAATTACTAATTTTGTTTTTAAATTTTGAAATAAAATCATTAGTATTGTTTACAGGGGTATCATCTTTCTCATTATCTGAATTATTTTCAACATTATCTGTACTACCATCTATATTTTTTGCGTCTTCATCATCTGTATCCTCTAAATCTTCATCTATTAAATCATCATCAGGAACTTCATTTTCTAGCTTATCTGTAGAATATTGAGTGCTATTATCTTCTGACCTAGGCAGTACATATTGTTGATCTGCTAATGGAACACTAGGAATATAATCTCTTCTTATAAACACTCTAGATTCAGTTAAGCTTGAAGGTGTAAAAGGAGTAGCTAATTTACCATTAAATTTGTTTACTAGAGCCTCAACGTGAATATTATCTACAGTAGTAGGAACGGTACCTTTTATAAATAATTCAGTATAAACCTGACTTCCTCTAGGATCTCTATAGGATAGTTCAGAAGGGAGCAATCCAGATACTCTATCTACTGCTGAACTTGTTATACCTGAAGGAGGAGTAATATCCTTAACAGGAAGGTCTTTAACTGCTTCGTTCATTATTTTACCAAATAAGTAAGCTGCATGACTGCTGTAAATAGCCTGTTGATATTTATTTTCTATCCATATAGAACCTGAGTAGTAAGGAGTAAGTCCAGAAAACCATACATTCTTAAAATTAGTAGAAGAACCGGTTTTTCCAGCTAGTGGTATATCACTAGTATAACTGTCATTAGCTCGATAAGCAGTACCACCTCTTACAGGTTCTTTTAGTAAGTCATACATTATATAAGCTGCTTGAGGAGATATTACTTTTCGAGTTTCAATTTTAGTTTCCAGTATAGTATTACCTGTTCTATCTACAACTCGTGTATATAGTCTAGGCTCTGTATATAGACCATTATTACCAAAAACTCCATAAGCATTAGCCATGGTAAAAGTATTTGTACCATAACTTAGCTCGCCAAGAGCTAAAGCAGCTATACTATGTTTATCTGCATCATCAAATTTTATACCAAATTTTTCTCCATATCTAACACCTGTATCTAAGCCAATCATGTCTTCCAATTTTATTGCATATAAATTCACAGAATCCTTTATAGCGTTTCTCATGTTCAAGTACCCAGAATATACTCCATTAGAGTTCTTTGGTTGCCAAGGTTTTCCGTTGGAGCCATACTTGTTTGCCAGTTCCGGTGAAAGAGGTGAATCCTCTATTACAGTAGCAGCTGTAGCAAGTTTCGTATCAATGGCAGGAGCATAAACAGTTAATGGTTTTATACTAGAACCAGGTGGTACCTTAGCGTCTAATGCTTTATTATAAGACATAGCAGGCTGTTTTCCTCTACCACCTATTATTACTTTGACTTCACCAGTATGATAATCTGTAATTACTAAAGAAGCTTGAGGGTGAACTATATTGTTTTTATCAGTACGAGAAAAACTGTTCAACTTAGAATCTTCATCTAAAATCTGCTGTGCTTTAGTTTGAAGATCTTTATTCATTGTGCTGTAAATTTTTAAATTACCATTCATTAATAAGTTTTCAATTTCATCATCGGTATAATTATAGACTTCTTTTAAGTCTTTTTTTACATCACTCACAACTGCTCTTGAGAACCATTCAAAATTATATCTATCGTCTTTAGAAGTAGCTCTTCCAAGTACAGTTTTTCCTAGAGTTTGGACATCTTTATCCTGTGTTACTGAACTCTTTTCTATATTTAATTCAGCTATGGCATCTTCATATTCCTTATCAGAAATATAGCCATTTTCTTTCATTTTGCTAAGAACTGTTTTTGTTCTATTTATATATTTAGAAGGGTCCTTTGTTGAGGTTTTAGAATATGGATAATATACAGATGGACTTTGAGTTAAACCAGCAATAAAGGCGCATTGTATAAGATTTAAGTTCTTAGCAGAAGTTCCAAAATATTGTTGAGCAGCGGCCTCAACACCTATGGCTCTACCACCTAAAAATATAGTATTTAAATAAGCTTCTAATATAGCTTTTTTACCTACCTTTTTTTCAAGCTTAGGAGCTAAATACCATTCTTGAACTTTTCTTTTTATTTTTTGTGCAAAGGTTTCATTCTGGAATTCATAAAGCGTAGTTTTTAATAGCTGTTGTGTAATAGTGGAACCTCCACCGCCTTCAAGAGCAGATTTCCCCTGAAGTGTATTTTTAATATGTGTTAATGTAACACCAGCAATTCTTTTTAAATCTATACCTTTGTGCTTAAAAAAACGTTCATCTTCAATGCTTACAAAAGCATTAATAAGATTTTTAGGCATATCTTCATACTTAATTACTGTTTTTTTGTGAGGAGTAATTATGCTGTCCACATAATTACCTTTGTCATCATAAATCTTAGAGGCTTCACTAGCAGCAATAATTTCATTTATGTCTAAATCAGGCGCAGTTTTTATGACTGCAAGTGCGAGTCCTCCAGCGGCCACTCCAATCAACACACATATAACTAATAATGATAATAATATAATTTTAAAAACTTTAAATCCATTTTTCTTTTTCTTTTTTTTGCTCTTTTCCGGATTTAGCAGAAGGTGTGTTATTTTTATTTTCAATCATATATGTTCCTCCTTAAAAACTGATGGATAGGCTATGAAAATAAAATATTAAATAGCACAAATTAAATAGCATAAATATAAAAATAGTATACAATGAAATTATACACTATTTTTATGTTTTTGATAATACAATTATGTATGCAAATACGACAAGGTACAACTTATTCTGACAAAATAAAATAAAAATAAAAATTACTATGCAATGCATAGTAATTTTTATTCTTCCCAGTTAAATACATATGGTACATTTCTGAAATAATCGCCATAATTTAAACCATATCCAACTACAAATACATCAGGAATTTTAAAACAACAATAGTCAGGCTCAATTTCAACCTTTCTTCTATCTGGCTTATCTAATAGGACACAACTTTTCACACTACTTGCACCTAAAGCTTTGACATGTTCTACTACAAATTTCATTGTTATACCTGTATCCACAATGTCATCAACTACAAGCACGTCATATCCAGCAATATCATCTGGAACATCATTTACTACTTTTACATGACCAGAAGAGCTTTCATTATGTTCATAGCTTGAAGTTGTCATAAAACCAATTTTAGTAGGAACAGTTATTTTTCTAACTAAGTCAGCTGTGTATATAAAGCTACCTCTAAGCAGTGAAAGTACATAAAGATTTTTTCCTTCATAATCTTTTGAAATTAAAGCTCCTAGATCTTTAATTCTATTTTGAATCTGTTCTTCAGTTATTAGTATATTTCTTTTTCCGTTTTCCATTTGAACCCTCTCCACTCAGTATTTACAACATTGGTTTTATAGTATAAAATAATATGAAAGTTGTCAAGGGGAATATTATATATATGAAGAAAAAACTCTAGAAAAGAGGGGAAAAAATGATATATGGAAACACTGAAGGGATAAAGAAAACAATTTTACGAAAACTTGATCTATTATATGATTTTAAAGTAGATAGGGATATGATATCTAATCTTGAAATTATAGAAATTATAAGCAGCATCACTGAAGATATAAATAAAGAGATAAGCGTTGCAGTAGATAGAAAGGGAAATGTGAAATATGTAGCTATAGGAGATAGTTCTACTGTGGAAATGCCTGTAGTAGATTTGAAAAATAAAAAATTATCAGGAGTAAGGATACTGCATACTCATCCTAATGGATATTCGACTTTATCAAGTTTAGATATTTCAGCTATGGTGAAATTGAAACTGGATTGTATGGCTGCTATTGGAGTAGAAAATGGAAAAGCCAAAGAAATAACCTTAGGATTCTGCGGGATAAAAGATAATAGATTAATAGCTGAAGTTACAAAGCCATTAAAAACTGAAGAGGCATTAAGAATTAATATTCTTAATATAATCGAAAACATAGAGAAAAATTTAATTGAAAATGAAATCTATGAAGATAAAGGTGAAAGAGCTATTTTGGTTGGAGTAGAAGATGAGGAAAGTTTGGAGGAATTAGAGGAATTAGCAAAGGCATGTAATGTAACTACTGTAGGTAAGGTGCTTCAAAGAAGAAATAAAATAGATACAGCTTTTTATATAGGAGAAGGCAAAGTAGATGAAGTAGCTATGGAAAGGCAGGCAAGGAATGCTAATGTAGTAATCTTCGATGATGAATTATCTGCAGCACAAATTAGAAATTTAGAGGATGCTATTGGATCAAAGGTAATAGACAGAACTACCTTAATTCTTGAAATATTTGCAAGCAGAGCAAGAAGTAAGGAAGCAAAAATTCAAGTTGAACTTGCTCAATTAAAATATAGGCTTCCAAGGCTTACAGGTATGGGGACAGTACTGTCTAGAACTGGTGGAGGAATTGGGACTAGAGGACCAGGAGAGAAAAAACTAGAAACGGATAAGAGACATATAAGAGAAAGAATTTATGACCTTAATAAGGAACTTGGTAAAATTAAAAAAAATAGGGAAATACAAAGGGATAAAAGGAGCAGAGAAAGCATACCTAGAGTTTCTTTAGTTGGATACACCAATGCAGGAAAGTCTACACTGAGAAATAAGTTATGCCAAATAGCATGTCCAAGGGATGTAGTGCAAAAGGATGAAGTATTTGAAGCAGATATGTTATTTGCAACCTTAGATGTAACTACCAGAGCCTTAGTATTACCCGATAATAGACTTATAACTTTAACTGATACAGTAGGATTTATAAGAAAACTGCCTCATGATTTAATAGAAGCGTTTAAATCCACACTAGAAGAGGTTGTTAGTTCAGATTTGCTTCTTCATGTTGTAGATTCCTCATCGGATAAAGCTAGGGAACAAATAGATGCGGTAAATGAAGTCTTAAAAGAATTAAAGGCTGATGATAAACCCACTATACTAGTATTAAATAAAATTGATAGGGCATCAGAGGAAGAGATAAAAGCCTTAGAAGATGAATATAATAATATAAACATAGTTAAAATTTCTGCTAAAGAGGGTCTTAATTTAGATGGACTTCTTAATAGTATATCAAAGATCCTTCCTAATCCATTAAGGAAAGTGGAATATATAATTCCTTATGCCGACAGCGCGGCAGCAGCATTACTTCATAGAAGTTCTAAAGTTTTGGAAGAGGAATATGAAGAGATGGGAACTCGTATTATAGCTATGGTAGATGAAGAGATTTACAATAAATGCAAACAATACATTAAATCATATTAGATATATAAAATTGCAGCACACAATTTAAAAATATCTAGATATACGATGCACTATAAAAATTATAATCTTTTTATAACAAAAAAGATTGCAATTTTTATTACTAAATTCATAAGGTTTAGGGATAATATTAGAAAAAATAAAAATATTCTAAATTATTAATATGGAGGAATTGTTATGGAGAAGGTTTGCCCGGTGTGCAATGAAATAAGCGATATAAAGTATAAATGCAGAAATTGTGGAAGTGAGATGATAGATAAGGGAAGAAAACAAGAGTATTTTAATGACTATAGTGCAGATGACCCTATCTATGATATTGGAGATTACTGTCTTCATCTTTTTAAATGCAGTAAATGTGACTTTATGGAAGATACTTTAGTGAGAAAAGTAATTATGTAAGAAAGTTATATTTAGCTTATCCTATGTTTATAATAAAATAATAATAAGGGGAGATTTTAGTGCTCAGTACTATTATGAAGTATCAAAAAGCTTTTAAATCAGTAGTTGATAGACTTAAATCTAATGATTCTATACTTGCGGCTATGGTTTTTGGAAGTATTGTAACAGGAGATCTTTGGGAAGGCTCAGACATAGATTTGTTTGTTATATCAAAAGAAGATATAAAAGATATAAGAAATATATATACAGAAGAAAAAGGCATACCAGTACACATTAAGCTTATGAGTAAAAAGAGTTTACTAGAGATGCATAAGGAAGAGCTGATTGGAGGATTTATTCATAGAGTATTTCTATCTTCTAGATTAGTATTTTCTAAGGATGAAGAGATTACAGCTCATTATGATTTAGGAAGATATTATCCAGATGTGGATAGGGAAAAATGGAATATGGTTTATTTAGGAGATTTAATAAAAAGCATTGGAGTATGTAAAAAATATTTATATAATAATAAGATTTACATGGCCTACAGCTATGCAGTAAGGTGCATTGAAGAATTCTCGAAAGTATATATAAATTCTTCTGGATATATGATAAGCAAAGATGTTGTGACTATGGCTATGAATTTGAATGATGATTTAAAGAGGCTTATAGACGATTTGTTTTTCACATCTAAAGAGGAAAGCTATGATGCTATACAAAACATTTTAACTTTTTTTGAAGATAGTATAGATAAAAACTTGAAAAAGTATGCAAGCCTACTAATAGATTATATGAAAGAAAAAGATTGTTTTTTAAGCTCAGAGGATATTAGAAAAGATAATTTTTTTAAAGGATATGATATTGACTTTGAGGGGATTTTAATGAGATTATGGGAAAAAGGCATTATTAAAAAGGAGAGCAGAGAACATAAGGATGAGCTTAATAATTTATTATTTAAGGAAAAGGTATATTTTATATAAAAACTATTTGGCATGCACATTTCTAAAACTAGAAAAGGTATGCCAAATTTATTTTAAAAATAGAGGAATGAATTTATGGATAAATATTATATTAAATTTAATGAAGATGAGCCTAAGTACGTTCAAATTGCAAATCATATAAAAAAACTAGTATATATTAAGGAAATTGCAGAAGGAGAAAAACTTCCATCCATTAGAGATTTGTCCAAGACATTGAATGTAAATACTGTTACCATAGTTAATGCATATAGTAAACTGGAGCATGAAGGTGTGGCTGTTAGAAAGATAGGAAGCGGCACCTATATAAAAGAAAAAGAAGACAATAGAAATTTGCTAAAGGAGTATTCAAATATATATAAAAAGATAAATAGAGGAACTTTAAAAGGCTATATAGACTTTACTGGAGAGGCGACTTGCAGCAAGTTTTTCCCGGTAGATAATTTTAAAAAAATTTTGAATAAGGTTTTAGATAGAGATGGAGCTGAAGCATTTACTTATCAAGACTCTCTAGGTTATGATGGCTTGAGAAAAAGTATCAACAAGTATTTTTGGGAAAATAAGCTTAATAGTGATAATATACTTATAGTTTCTGGAGCACAACAGGGTATAGATATAGCAGCAAAGGCAATAATCAATATTAACGATAATGTATTAGTAGAAAAACCTACATACGGTGGGGCATTGAATGTTTTTAAAAGCAGAAGAGCGAATATCCTGGAAGTAGACATACTTGAAGATGGAGTAGACATAAGTAGATTAAAAAAAATACTGAAAAAGAACAAAGTAAAGTGCTTTTATGTAATGAGCTATTTTCAAAATCCAACAGGAAGCACATACAGCATAGAAAAGAAAAAACAAATTTTAAATTTAGCTGAAGAATATGATTTTTATATTATAGAGGATGACTATTTGTCAGAGCTTATATATGATGATAATATAGAATATAGAAGTTTTAAAAGCTTGGATATATATGATAGAGTTATATACATAAAGAGTTTTTCAAAGATTTTTCTTCCAGGCATAAGAATTGGATATTTATTACCTCCAATAAAATTTAGTGAGGTTATGCAGAACTCTAAAGTGAATACAGATATTACAACTTCAAGTTTAATGCAGAGAGCATTGGACCTATATATAAATGAAGGATATTGGAGAAAACATATAAGATTCCTAAATGAAGCATATAAAAACAGATATTTAGTTATGGAAAAGTGCATAAATGATATACTTAGTGCAAAAGTAGATTTTCACAGCCCAGGAGGAGGACTAAATTTTTACTTAAAGATAAAAGATAACATACATATGAGTTCCATCGAACTATTTAATAAGTGCAAAAGAAATAAAGTAATAATAACACCTGGGGTTTTATTTTATAAGAACAGCATAGAAGGAGAAAAATACTTTAGATTGGGATTTTCTGTAACTGATGAGGATGAAATTGAAAATGGTATAAAAATAATAGATAAATTGTTACAATAAAAGGATGAGCAATAATATGAAAAAAGGGCTTATGAGATTTGATTGGAATGCAATAGAAGACTATGGTGATGAAGATATTACATATTTTCTATTTTCAGAGGGAAAAAGTATAGATACTATATGCAGAATAAGAAATATGGATAGAACAACTGTACAAAATCATATAATAGAAGGAAAAATAAAATATAGATTTTTAGCAAAAAGCAACAATACTAAGGAGTTCTTTGATGCTATAAAACATGCGGGGAAAAGAGATAAACTTGAAGTTCTAAATTCTATAGATGAGGAAAATAAGAAAAAGTTAATACAATTTATTAGGCATAACTATGCTGATATGTATCCTAAAGATAAGGAAGTTGCAGTTTGGATATTAGGCGAGTTAAAGGACGTAGAAAGCATAGATATTATAATTAAAGCATCTGTGAATAAGTTTGTGAACATAAGGAGAATGGCGGTATCTGCTATGGGCAAAATAGGAAGCAATAAGTGTGAAATAGCTTTAATAAGGGCTTTAGATGATGAAAATTCTCAAGTAGTTATGTACGCTATTAAGGCTTTAGAAAAGATTAAAAGTATAAAAGCAAAGCCTAAAATAGAACACATAAAAGATACTACTGAAAAGTCCTATTTAAAAACGGCTTCAGAAAAGTATTTTGATAGCATATCCACTTCACTGCCGCAGCAGAATACATAATTTTTAAGGGGGAATTTTATGGGATACTTTACGATAAAAGATGAAGCAATAGAAGAGTTTGAAGAGAGAAAATCTATTTTTATAGGCCATGCTAAAAGAGTACATACTGAGGAAGAGGCTAAAGAATTCATAAATAATATAAAAAATAAGCATAAAACTGCAACTCACAATGTTTACGCGTATATAGTTGGAGAAAATATGGGGATTCAGAGATATAGTGATGATGGGGAACCACAAGGAACAGCTGGGATTCCTGTATTAGAAGTGATAAAGAAAAATGAAGTTACTGATATTGCTGTTGTAGTAACAAGATATTTTGGAGGAATTTTATTAGGGGCAGGAGGGCTAGTAAGAGCATATTCAAGAGGAGCTGCATTAGCTATAGATAAGGCTGGTATAGTAGAAAAGGTAGAAGGATTGCCTTTAAACATAAAATTAGATTATGATTTACTAGGTAAAGTTCAATATGTATGTGCTCAAAACCTATGGCATATTGAAAATACAGACTATACAGATAAGGTAAACTTAACTATTCTAACTGAGATTGATAAAGTAGAGAAAATAAAAAATACAATTACAGAATGTACGTCTGGAAAGGCAGATTTCAAAGAAGATGACAAAAGGTACTATTTTAAGCTGGGAAATAGGCTATATGAATAATAGAACAATAATTTGAAATGAAATTGCTACTTGTGATATAATATTAGGCGACTGTTTAACATATTGGATTTATTATAATAAACACACTTTTGATTAAAATAATACATATAACTGGTTAGGGGGAATTTTTATGTCAGGACATTCTAAATGGCATAACATACAAGCTAAAAAAAGTAAAAATGATGCTAAAAAAGGTAAGATATTTACTAAAATAGGTAGAGAGCTTATTTTAGCAGCTAGAGATGGAGGCTCAAATCCAGAAACAAATTCTAAGTTAAGAGACGTTATTGCAAAAGCAAAGGCTGCAAACATGCCTAATGATACTGTTGAAAGAGCAATTAAAAAAGGTGCTGGAGAGCTTAATGGTGTAAGCTATGAAGAAATAATTTATGAAGGATATGCACCAGGTGGAGTTGCAGTTATGGTTAAGTTCTTAACAGATAATAGAAATAGAAGTGCTGCAAGTGCAAGACATATTTTTGATAAATATGGCGGAAATCTAGGTGCAACTGGATGTGTGTCATATATGTTCCAAAGAAAAGGTCAAATGGTAATCGAGAGAACTGATGAAATTGATGAAGATGAATTAATGATGCAAGCATTAGAAGCAGGTGCAGAAGATTTCAATGCTGAAGAAGAGGTATTTGAAATCACAACAGATCCAGCAGACTTCTCTTCAGTTCGTGAAGAACTTGAAAAGGCAGGATATAACTTTATAGAAGCAGACATAACAATGATACCAGATGTTATGACATCAGTTGATATGGAAACAGCACCAAAGGTTCAAAAACTTTTAGATATGCTTGAGGAAGACGACGATGTTCAGGATGTCTACCACAACGCTGAGTTCCCAGAGGAATGGGAAGGTTAATGGGTTTGATGGCAATCTTAAATTTTAAAGTCTTTCGTATAATGACATACGAGTAACAATTAAAAGATTAAAACCGTTGATATACTTAAATTTAATCACTTTCGATGATAGATATTTATATATCTATCATCGAAAGTGATTTTTTATGTTATTATAATAAATACTTTTACAAGCACAGAAGTAAGATAGTTGAATTATTTTAATTATATGGTAAAATGTGATTATTGAGGTGATAAATATATGATTACTGTTAGAAAGATAAAAATAGTTATTGATGAAGAGGATAAGGAAGTAAGAAATAGTAAATATCAGTTTATACGTGACGCTCAATACAATCAATATTTGGCTTTAAACAAATCCGTAAGTTATCTTGGAACTGCATATTTGGCTGATAATAAAGATAAATCAGCTTACAAAGAAGCGGTTAAATTACTAACTAATAGTAATCCTATATTTGAAAGTATAAATTTTGGTAAGGGTATAGATACCAAATCACTAGTAATCAAGAAAGTAAAAAGGATTTTAAATCAGATATAAAAAATGGATTAGCAAGAGGAGAAAGAGCAATAAGGAATTACAAAAGAACATTTCCATTGCTAACACGTGGTCGTGATTTAAGTTTTTTCTATGATGGTGATGATATTAAGATAAAGTGGGTTAATAAGATTATATTTAAAGTTCTTCTAGGGCATCAATTTAACAAAAATGATTTAGAACTTAGAAGTTTTCTCCATAATGTTGTGAATGAAAAATATAAAGTAAGTGAAAGTTCAATTGAGGTAGAAGGAAAAAACTTGATATTAAATCTAACTACTGATATTCCAATTAATAAGCAAAATGAGTTTATTCCTAATAGAGTTGTTGGTGTAGATATTGGTGTTAAAATTCCAGCTTATGTTAGCTTAAATGATGTGCATTATATAAAACGAGCAATTGGGTCATTTGATGATTTTATGAGAATTAATATTCAGTTTAAAAAAAGGCGCGAGAGATTACAGCGCCAGTTAAAGTCTGCAAAAGGCGGCAGGGGAAGGAATAAAAAGCTTTCTGCTTTAAATCAATATCAAGAACTGCAGAAGAATTACAATAGAACTTATAATCATTATTTATCTAGTCAGATTGTAAAGTTTGCATTAGATAACAAAGCTGGGCAAATAAATATGGAACTATTATCTATGCAGGAAGCTGTAAAAGGAACATTGCTACAAAATTGGTCGTATTATCAATTGCAACAAATGTTGGAGTATAAAGCTGAACGGGAAGGCATCAAAGTATGTTATGTGGATCCTTATCATACATCTCAAACTTGTAGCAGATGTGGTCATTATGAAGAAGGACAAAGAGAAAAGCAAGATGAATTTATTTGTAAGGCTTGCGGGTTTAAAGCTAATGCAGACTATAATGCTAGTAGAAATATTGCTATGAGTACAAAATATATTACAACTAAAGAAGAAAGTGAATATTATAAAAAAACATGATTAATAAATTGCAGTAAACTAAAATATTGTAGCAGTATCAATAAATGCTGTATTTTCAATAGTTAGGAGGTTGTTCGTTGACAAATGTAAAACATTATTGTAGCTTTACTGCAAAAATAAGATTTGAATAGTGTTTAAAAGCTTGATTAATCTTGTTTTGCAATAGGGTGTTAATACAACTATATAGAATATAAACTCTATATTATTGCCATTGAGTTACACATATGTTATGAATTTTAACTTAACTATATGGAAATTGAAAACTATACGTATTTCATAGAATAATTAAATTACATTCTAAAATAGTTAATGATAGCCTTCTGCTTTGGCGATAGAAAGTAGATTAAAGGCTTGGGCGATTTAGCGTCCGAAGTTCGAGGTTCTCAAGGGTTTAGACCATAGAGATAGAAACACTCGAAAAGGTTAACCCACTGCATAGTAATCCGCAGTGGCATTCTAATAAAACTACGGTTTTATGCTATCGCATAGTTGTATTTCAAAAGTCAGCATTTGCTGGCTTTTTATTTTATAATGGATATAAGTTGTGAAAAGTTATTAGTATTTATCTAATTAAATAATATAAACCCCGTAAAAGTAAATTTAATTTCTTTTACGGGGTTTTATTATATTAGAATAAGAATTTTACAATTAAATAAGTGCTTAATTTTCAAGTACATTTATATTCAGCTTAAAATATTATATATAGTAAGGAAGGTGGTATAGGTGGAGGGGAATTTTAATAGAAGTGAAAAAAGAAAAAGCACAAGATCAAATGGATTTAGCACTATGTCTAAAACAGAACTGGCGGAAGCTGAAAGATTGTTAAGTATCGGAAATCAGTTAATGCTTATAGGAGATGCCATTGTCGTATCCACAACAGATACAATAGCAATTTTACAAGCCGCATTGATAAAATTAGTTGCAGGTATTATTTTAACTCAATCAACTATAATATCTGTAAATCAAAATAGAATTTCGGCTAACCCTATACCAGAAGAATTGAATATGCTTAAATTTATAGGCAGCGCTTTAGGTATAATAGGAGCGGTTATATCAACAAAAGTATTGTTTGAGGAAACTGCATTAGGACAAGTTCAAGAACCATTGATTCCACCTTTTGGTTTTGTAACCTGATAGAAATTAGAATTTTTATTAAGAAAATATTAAGTGTTACAACTTTAGAAGTAACTTCATAATATATATGGTAATAAACTATAGGAGGTAATTCATTGATGGCATATATAAGAAATCATATGCAAAATAATATGGGACAGTATGCTGTGACAGATTTTTATAAGAAAGCTTTAAATGATGCTCTAAAGCTGATCAAAAGAGCTGTATCAGGAGAAAAGGAAGATGAAATGTTCTATGATTATCTTATGGATATGGCGCCTACAAAAGAACAAAAGGAAATAATTAAGTCTATAAAGGATGATGAAAAAAAACATAACATTATGCTTAGAAGAATTTACAGAGACCTGACTGGAAGAGACATAGATGCGGAGAATTGCGAAAAATTTGAAAAACCTAAGTCCTATATTGAAGGTATAAGAAAAGCTTTATTTAAAGAATTAAAAGCAGTAGAAACCTATAGAGAAATAAGACACCAGCTTCCATATATCTTATATAGAGATATGTTATTTGATATTATTACGGATGAGTTGAAACATGGAATAAAATATAACTATATACTCTACTTAAATCCTCTTCCTAAAAAATATGTACATTGTAAAGAAAATAAGGAACACAAAGAGCATGCAAAAAAGAGATTTGTAGAAAAAGTAAATAAAATAGGAGCATCAATAAGTGAGACAAGTGAAAATGTTTTTGATAAAGCAAAAGAAAAGTTTATAGAAGAAAATATGCTAGAAGAGGTCATCATCCCAGGAATAATGGCAGGGGTAAGAAGTGTTTATATGGAAGATAATAAAAAAGAAAATAAAGAAAAATTAAATATAAAACAAGATGTACTAGTAAATTGTTTAGGAGAATTAACAGAATCGGCACTAACAAAGTTAAAAGAAAAAGTTGACATAGAAGGATTTGTTCAAAAATATATAATTCCTCAGCTAGTTGAAACAGAATAACTTAATAAAATTGTGACAATCTTTAATATTGAACCTTCGTATGAGATTTGCATTTAGGAAAGCTTCACTACGCAAAGAAGCTCTAATATTTCTGGATTCAAAACCCCTAAACCTTCTAAACTCACTACCGTTCAGACAATAGAAGGTTCTTACGGTGTTTTAAATCCATAAACAAAGAGCTTCTAACGCTTGTTCAACGCTTTCTACAATGCAAATCTCATACTCCAGTTCAATATTAAAAAGATTATTCACATTTATTAAAGAAAAGCATTTTTATAAAATTAAATACGCATACAGACAAATCTAATATCAGGCTTACAATCATTAACGTTTATTTAAACTTCATATTTAGGTGCACTTAAGAAAATTGCATCGCAATTTTCTTATAAGATGTATAAACATTACAACTCTTGGCCATAATATTCACCAAGGGAGTGATATTATGGAAAAAAAGAAATTATTTTCTTTAGGAGTTGTTGTTTTATTAGTTCTTACTTTTTCAGTAGGATATTATTATATAGTAAAAACTGATAAAAAAAATTCATCAAATATTTCTAAGAATCAGTATGAAGGGTTAGCTGTTGATACAAATGGCAAAGAAATATATGATAAAGAGGCTTTGAAAAAGCAGGTAAATAAAGATGACGAGATTTTGTTTGAAATTAGTTGCAATAAAGATGGAAAATTTATTGTAGAGAGAAGTAAAACTGCTGAAGAGGAAGGGCTAGTAGGTAAAAAGGGAGCAGATTTAGAAGAAAAGTATAAAAAATATGGATATAAGTTAAAGAAAATTAGTAATGGAAAAGTAGAACTGATTAGGGAATCAATAAAGTATAAGCCAAATAGATATGTGCTTTTATCTGAAAATAATGAAATTGTAATAGCTAAAAGTGACAACAATGGAAGTATATTTGATGAAAATGGAAACATTATAAACAAAGAAGGTACCGGAACAAAGATATATAGTTTAAGAGAGCAGGATATATCTAATATAATAAATGGAGATACATCTATACAGTTCGATAGTATTGAAAAATTAAATGATGGTATAAAGGACTTTGACATAAGATATGAGATGCCTGAATAAGGTATTTCATATCTTATTTTTGCTATAAAAATTATATTTAATATTTAATGATGTGATGGCACTTGGAGTTGATAATTTATATTCAAAATGATAAAGTATTATATTGTATAAAGAAATTTCTGGAGGTATTTGTCTTGTTTGATTATATTAAAGGTGTATACATAGGGTTAAATAAAGATTACATAATTGTAGAGAATAATAATATTGGGTATAAAATATACACTTCAGGGAGTACTATGGCTAAGATGCCTAATATAAATGAAGAAGTTAAAATATATATAGAGCAGATAGTGAGGGAAGATTTTATAGGTCTATATGGATTTTTAACAGAAGAGGAAAGAGAAATGTTTAATTTACTCTTAACCATTAATGGGGTTGGAAGCAAAGCCGCACTATCACTTCTTTCAATTAGTAATGTAAATAATTTAAGATTAGCAATTTTATCTGAAGACTATAATACATTAATTAAGGCACCTGGAATAGGAAAGAAGACAGCTCAGAGGATAATCTTAGAGCTTAAGGATAAGATAGGAACAATAACAAGTGAGGGGCAAGATTCCATAGAAGTTGCTGCAGGATTATCCGAAAATACTTCTAAGAAATATAATGAATCTATTGAAGCTTTACTTTCTCTTGGATTTTCACAAAAGGAAGCTGAAAAAGCTATTAAGACTGTAGATATAAGTGGAAGTTTAGAAGAGATAATTAAAAATAGCTTAAGGTATCTAATGAACTAGGGGGGAGTATACGTGGAAAATAGAATTGTATCCGCTTCTTATAAAAAAGAGGATACGGAAATGGAGTACTCTTTAAGACCTCAAAACCTTAGAGAATATATAGGTCAAAAAAAGGTTAAGGAGATGCTGAGCATTTTTATAGAGGCGGCGAAGTTGAGAAAAGAATCTTTAGATCATGTTCTTTTATATGGCCCGCCTGGACTTGGTAAGACTACTTTAGCCAATATTATAGCAAGGGAGATGGGAGGAACTTTAAAAGTAACATCAGGACCAGCTATAGAAAGAGCAGGAGACTTAGCAGCTATACTAACTACTTTAAATGATTATGATGTGTTATTTATAGATGAAATCCATAGACTTAACAGAACCGTGGAGGAAATATTATATCCAGCTATGGAGGATAATGCTTTAGATATAGTAATCGGTAAAGGAGCAGCAGCGAAGTCTATAAGATTAGATCTACCTAAATTTACTTTAATTGGAGCTACAACAAGAATAGGGCTTTTAACAGCACCTCTCAGAGATAGATTTGGAGTTTTAAGTGCTATGGAATTCTATGAAGAGGATGAGCTGAGAGAAATAATAATAAGGTCTTCAAAAATATTAGGAATATCAATAACGGAGGATGCAGCCTCCGAAATCGCTAGAAGATCTAGAGGAACTCCTAGGATAGCTAATAGAATTTTAAAAAGAGTTAGAGACTACTGTGAAGTAAAGGGAAATGGAAAAATTGATTTAGGACTGGCAAAAGAAGCTTTACAACTTTTAGAAATTGATGAAGAAGGGTTTGACAAGATAGATAATAAAATATTAGAAGCAATAATAGAAAATTTTAATGGTGGACCTGTAGGAATTGAAACATTATCCTATTTTATAGGAGAAGAACTGGATACTATACAAGATGTATATGAGCCTTATCTTTTACAAAAGGGTTTTATAGTGAGAATGCCTAGAGGAAGAAAGGCTACTGAAAAAGCTTATAAGCATATAGGGAAAAAATTTGGAGAACAAATTAAGTTGACATAAGAGGAGTGAAAACTTTGAAAGTTAAAGAATTTGATTTTTATTTACCAGAAGAATTGATAGCACAGCACCCACTAGAAAAAAGGGATGAGTCAAGATTAATGGTGGTTGACAAAAATAGTGGGAATATAGAACATAAAATATTCAAAAATATAATAGATTATCTCAATGAAGGGGACTGTCTTGTTCTTAACAATACAAGAGTGCTTCCAGCAAGACTTATAGGAGAAAAAGAAGGCACTGGAGGAAAGATGGAATTTCTTCTTTTAAAAAGAATGGATGCTAACACATGGGAGACTTTAGTTAAGCCAGGAAAAAGAGCAAAAGTTGGAGCAAGATTTGTCTTTGGTGGAGGAGAGCTTAAAGCAGAGGTTAAACAAATTGGAGAAGATGGAAGCAGAATAGTTCAATTTGAATATGAAGGGATATTTGAAGAAGTTTTAGATAGACTGGGTGAAATGCCTCTACCTCCATATATAACTGAAACCCTAGAAGATAAAGAGAGATATCAAACAGTATATTCAAAGGAAGTAGGTTCTGCTGCTGCACCAACTGCAGGGCTGCATTTCACGGAGGAACTTTTAACTAAGATAAAGGATAAAGGAATAAAGTTAGCTTTCGTAACACTGCATGTTGGACTTGGTACCTTTAGACCAGTTAAAGTTGATACTATAGAAGAGCATCATATGCACTCAGAATATTATACTATGTCTAAAGAAACAGCAGAAATTATAAATGAAACAAAAGAAAAAGGCGGAAGAGTAATTGCAGTAGGAACTACATCCTGCAGAACCTTAGAGACTATAGCAAATGAAGAAGGAAGGGTTAGAGAACAATCTGGATGGACTAGTATTTTTATGTATCCAGGATATAAATTTAAGATAGTAGATGCTTTAATAACGAATTTTCATTTGCCAGAGTCTACATTGATTATGTTAGTAAGTGCTTTTTCAAGTAGAGAAATTATTATGAAAGCATATGAAGAAGCGGTAAAAGAAAGATATAGGTTCTTTAGCTTTGGAGACGCAATGTTCTTAAAATAGCACGAAGGGAGAAAATATAGTGTTTAAGTTACATAAGAAAGAAAAAAGAGCAAGACGTGGAGAATTTATAACTCCTCATGGAGTTATACAAACTCCTGTATTTATGAATGTAGGGACTTTAGCTGCCATAAAAGGTGCAGTATCCACCATGGATTTAAAGGATATTAGATGTCAAGTAGAGCTATCTAATACATATCACCTCCACTTAAGACCAGGAGATAAGATTATAAAACAATTGGGCGGACTTCATAAGTTTATGAATTGGGATAGACCAATACTTACAGATTCAGGCGGATTTCAAGTATTTTCTTTGGCTAAGATTAGAGAAATAGAAGAAAGAGGAGTAACCTTTAGGTCTCATATAGATGGAAGAAAGATATTCATGGGACCAGAGGAAAGTATGCAAATACAAAGTAACTTAGCTTCTACTATAGCAATGGCATTTGATGAATGCGTAGAAAACCCATCTCCAAGAGATTATGTAGAGAAATCCGTGGCAAGAACCACAAGATGGCTTGAGAGATGTAAAATAGAGATGGATAGATTAAACTCACTACCAGACACCATAAATAAAAAGCAGATGCTATTTGGAATAAATCAGGGTGGAGTTTATGAAGATATAAGAATAGCTCATGCTAAGGAGATTTCTAAGATGAACTTGGATGGTTACGCTATTGGCGGTCTTGCAGTAGGAGAAACCCATGAGGAAATGTATAGAATTATAGAAGCTGTAGATCCATATCTCCCAGAGGATAAACCAAGATATTTAATGGGAGTTGGAATTCCAAGTAACATTCTTGAAGGGGTATCAAGAGGAGTTGATTTTTTTGACTGTGTATTGCCTGCTAGAAATGGAAGGCATGGACATGTGTTTACTAAATATGGTAAAATAAATTTAATGAACGCTAAATTTGAACTTGACAGCAGACCTATTGATGAAGAATGTGATTGTCCAGCATGTCAGCATTACACCAGAGCTTATATTAGACATTTATTTAAGGCTAAAGAAATGTTGGCTATGCGTCTTTGTGTACTTCATAATCTGTATTTCTATAATAAGTTGATGGAAGATATAAGAGATGCTATTGATGGAGGATATTTTGAAGACTTTAAAGGACAAAAACTAGAAGAATGGGGAGGAAGAGCTTAAGACCACATAGTGAGAAAATTTTATATTAAAGAAGAGAAGAGGTGAAATTATGTCACAAGGAAGTAATCTTATAGCCGCTGCACTACCATTTATAATTATGTTAGGTTTATTCTACATAATTATATTAGTCCCAGAAAGAAAAAGAAGAAAAAAATATAATGATATGTTAGAAGGAATGAAAATAAATGATGAGATAATGACAAGAGGAGGAATTATAGGCAAAATTGTAAAACTTGAAGATGACTTTGCTATAATAGAATCAGGGCCTGATAGAGTAAAGCTTAAAATAAAAAAGAATGGTATTGTGGCTGTCTTAAATGAAATGGTAGAGGAAAAAAAATAGTCTAAAGCAAGGTATAAAACACTTTCTGGCTACATAGATATTAGTAGATAGGAGGTGTTTTAGGTGGAGGAAAAGGGCAATATAATCTGCATTGGGCAAGGAGTAATTAGAGGATTCTTTCTTACTTTAGCCCTGTTAATTGTCTATTCTGTGGTAACGTACTTTGTAAAATCCAATCCCAAAATAGATTCAGTATACTTTGTAGCTATAACAGCTTTTAGTGTAATGTATGGTTCTATATACTCTGTAAAAAAGATACAAAAAAGAGGATGGCTGATTGGACTTTCTGTTGCAATTATATACATGCTAGTTGTTTTTTTAGTATCAGCAATTAACGGAAGGGGCTTTAGCATTTCAAGTTATGGAATACTTAGGATAGTTTTAGCTCTTTTTGTAGGTACACTTTCTGGTATGCTAGGCATAAATATATAAAATTGCTTTATTTAATGAAAAATATATGATATAATCTTACAGTACAATTTTATAGTGAAGATGGAGGGATTTATATGAAACATATTAAAACAATAAACAAACAAAACATAAAAGAAAGTTTAAATAAACCAGGATGCAAAGAATGTGCTAACTCATGTCAATCAGCATGTAAAACATCTTGCACAGTTGCTAACTTAGCTTGTGAAAATTAATATTTAAAAATGAGCAGTAACGCAAAGTTACTGCTTTGCGCTTATATAAGGAGGAAAAGGAAATTGGCATTAATACATAAATTTATTCAGGATGGTGAATTTTTTATATTAGACGTTAACACAGGTTCAGTACATATAGTTGATGAACTAGTTTATGATTTGTTAGATGATAATATACTTAAGTCAAAGGAAGAACTTATCAAAGAATTTGGGGATAAGTATTCTGCTGAGGATATAGATGAAGTTTATGAAGAAATACTTGAACTTAAAAAAGAAGGATATTTATATTCAAAAGACAGTTATGAGGAGATAGCCTTAAAGAGCCAAGATTCTAAAGACTTCATAAAAGCTTTATGTCTTAACATTACTCATGATTGTAATCTAAGGTGTAAATATTGCTTTGCAGATGAAGGCAAGTATCATGGAGCAAGAAAGGTTATGTCTCCTGAAGTTGGTAAGAAAGCAATCGATTTTGTTATTGCTCATAGTGGACCTAGAAGAAACATAGAGGTAGATTTATTTGGAGGAGAACCATTAATAGCTTTAAAACAAATAAAGGAAATTGTAGCTTATGCAAGAGAGCAAGAAAAAATTCATAATAAAGTAATAAGATTTACTATGACTACTAATGCTACTCTTTTAACGGAAGAAATTATGGATTATATAGATAAAGAAATGGGAAATATAGTTTTAAGCATTGATGGAAGAAAGAAAGTAAATGATAATACCAGAATAAGAGTAGACGGTAAAGGAACCTATGAAGACATTCTTCCTAAAATAGAAAGAATGGTAGAGAAAAGAGATAAATCTAAATCTTATTATGTGAGAGGAACTTTTACAAGAGATAACACAGATTTTTATGAGGATATAAAGCACTTTGCAGATTTAGGCTTTAAAGAAATATCAGTGGAACCAGTAGTCCTTCCAAATGAACACCCACTATCTTTAAGAAAAGAAGATCTACCTACTATATTTGAAAACTATGATAAATTATATAAAGATATGCTTCAAAGACAAAAGGAAGGAAATGAATTTAAATTTTATCATTTTAATATAGATCTTCAAGGAGGCCCTTGTGTTTATAAGAGAATATCAGGATGTGGAGCAGGACATGAATATATAGCTGTAACGCCAGATGGAGATATATATCCATGTCATCAATTTGTAGGAAATGAAGACTTTAAAATAGGAACTATATTCGATGAAGATGAAAAAATAAATTGGAATATTGGAAAAGAATTTAAAGCTGCCCACATATATAACAAACCAACTTGTAAAGAGTGTTGGGCAAAATTTTACTGCAGTGGTGGATGTCAAGCTAATAACTATAATTTTAATGGAGATATACATGTGCCTTATGAAATAGGATGTGAAATGCAGAAAAAGAGAATAGAGTGTGCTATTGCTCTAAAAGCTAAGAAAATGGAAAAATAGTACAAGAATTACCTGTTATTGACTATAACATTGAAAAGTAATATAATAAACTATAATTATGCATAGAACATGGTGCAAAGGGGGATAAACATGAAAAACGGAAGAAGCAATAAGTCCCAAAAGACTAAAAGCACATTTATTTTTATAGTTTTAGTATGTATTGTTGGCTTATTGGCTTATAGCGGATTTGCAGGAATTAAAAACATTTTTGGATACAGAGTAAAACCATTTAGTCAGGCTATAAATAGAGGATTAGACTTGCAAGGTGGTATATCTGTACTAGAAGAAATTAAGGGTGATAATGTAGATAATGATACTATAGAAAGAACTATAGAGATGTTATCTATGAGAGTTAACCCAGATGGAGTAAAGGAAACTTCAGTTCAAAGAGAAGGAAAGAACAAAATAAGAATTGAAATTCCTGGAGAGTTTGACTCTAAAAAAGTTTTAGATAGCATAGGAAAGACTGGTAAACTTGAATTTAAAGGACCTGATAATAAAGTTATTTTAACAGGCAGCGATGTTGAAAATGCAACAGCATATTTAGATGATATGGGAAATCCAACAATAGGACTTGAGCTTAAATCTGAGGGAACAAAAAAATTTGCAGAAGCTACTAAAAAGTTTCTTAATCAGCCTATATCAATATATATGGATGAAGAATTGCTTACTAGTCCTACAGTGCAAGCGGTTATAACAAATGGAAAAGCAACTATAACAGGAAGTAAGTCCTTAGAAGAAGCTAAAAGACAAGCAAATATAATAAAGTCAGGAGCTCTTCCAGTAACTCTAGAAGCTGTTGAATTTAAAACAGTTGGAGCTACTCTAGGTTCTAATGCTCTTCCTTTAAGCATGAAAGCAGGGGCAATTGGAATAAGTTTAATACTATTATTTATGATTATTTACTATAAAAGACCAGGTATTATGGTTAGTATTGCCTTAATTATTTATGTTATATTAGTTTTAGGAACTTTTGCAGCAGTTGGGGTTACATTAACATTATCCGGTATTGCAGGATTTTTACTTACTGTAGGTATGGCTGTTGATGCTAATGTACTTATATTTGAAAGGATAAAAGAGGAACTAAAGTTAGGCAAAAGTATTAAAACGGCTGTAGATGCAGGTTTTAATAGAGCATTATCTTCAATACTAGATTCTAACATTACAACTATAATAGCAGCTGTAGTATTATATTATTTAGGTTCAGGCGCTGTAAAAGGTTTTGCAACTACTCTTATGATAGGTATAATAATAAGTATTTTTACTGCCCTTACAGTTACAAAAACACTAATGAAACTAGGTATGGAAATGGGAATCTTAAATAATGCTTCTCATTTCGGCGTTAAGAGGGGGTAAGGAACATGCTAAAGATTGTAGAAAGAACAAAAGTATGGTTTGCTATATCAGCCATTGTAATAATTCTTGGTATTATAGCATTAGGGGTTAAAGGCTTAAACTACGGAATAGATTTTCAAGGTGGTACTGTAGTTACAATAGAGATGGGTAAAAATTTTAATCAGCAGATAAAAGAAGAAGCTGATAAAATAATAAAAAAATATGATTCCCAAGCATCAACTTATATAGCCAATGAGACGCAATTAGAGATTAAAAGTAATAGTCTAAATAGCGATAGTATAAGTAAAATGTTCAATGAGCTAAAAGGCAAATATAAACTTGAAGAAAAAGCATTATTATCACAAAGCAACGTTGGACCTTCTGTAGGTAATGAGTTGAAAAAAAAGACAATAAATGCACTGCTAGTTGCAACAGCAGCTATGCTTATATACGTAGGATTTAGATTTGAAATAAAATTTGGAATAGCAGCTATTTTAGCACTAGTTCATGATGTATTAGTAACTCTAGGTGTATATGCTATTTTCCAAGTACCCGTAAATTCTCCTTTTATAGCAGCAATGCTTACTATAATAGGATATTCTATCAATGATACCATAGTAATATTTGACAGAATAAGAGAAAATAGAAAAAAGATGAGGGGAAAAGATATAACTGAAATTGTTAATACAAGTGTAACTCAAACTATGTCAAGATCTATTAATACAAGTTTGACTACATTAGTTACAATAGTGGCTGTTTATATATTTGTTCCATCGGTTAGAGAATTTGCATTCCCTCTAATAATAGGTATCGTATCAGGAGCGTATTCTTCTATATTCGTAGCAAGTCCTATATGGGTTCTTTTAAAAAATGCAGGGAAAAAGGGAAAAAAGGCAGCAGCATAATAAAGTAATTTTACAAAATAAAGCTAATTCTGCAAAGAATTAGCTTTATTTTTATATACGCATTGTCGATTTTTAAAAAAGTATTTGTAATAATGAAGAATTTAAATTATAATATTATTTGCTTCCTATAAATTCTGGGGGATTGTATATATGAAAAAATATTATTCTTATGATGATTCTCATAATGATTTATTAAATTTAACAAATTTATATGATTCATTTTTGTTAATGGGATTAGAAGAAGGACTGAGTAGAATTACTAGAGCTGTTAACCATAGAGAAAGAATAGTGGTCTATGGTTTATATGATGTAGATGGAATTACGAGTGTTTCTTTGCTTATGCTCATTTTGAAATACTTAAATGCAAATGTAGAATATTACATACCAGATACTATAGAAGAAAACATATTTAATCCCAAGGTGATAGAGGACCACATGAAATTATTAGGTGCAGATTTAATAATTACAGTAGGATGCGGTATTAATTCATTTGATGAAGTAGAATTATGCAGAAGACTTGGAATAGATGTTATTATTACAGATTACCATCATCCTAAGGGTTTAATTCCTAACACAATAGTCATTAATCCTAATCAGCCAGGGTGTCCTTATCCTTTTAAGGATTTAAACGCAGTAGGCGTAGTATATAAACTGGCTTATGCTATAGCAAAGCAGTATCATATGAATTGTATAGAAAAATATTTAGATTTGGTAGCCATAGGTATAGTTTCATCACATAAATCTTTAGTTGGAGAAAATCTTATCATGCTAAAAAAAGGTATGAAATGTTTGTCTAATACAAATAATTATGGTATAAATGCTATAAGAAAAATTAATAATATAAATAACATAGACTATGAGGCCTTATTATCGCTAAGCAATATTATTATGCCTAAAATAAATGCAATAGGAAGAATGGATGATGCAAGAATAGCCGTTGAACTTTTTATAACTTTAGACAAAGAAAGAGCAGAGCAAATAGCAAAATATATGAATAAAACTAGAAAGTCGAAAATTGGGTGATTAAACTATTAAAATATTAGTGTGGATTATTAATTGCTCTTGAATAAGAGAGCGACTTTAATATATAATTTATAAGTACAAATCAATAAAAAAATATAATGCGTATCTGTATATAGATATAGGGGGAATATAAATTGGATTTAAAAGAAAATATAAGAATAATTGAAGGATTTCCAAAGGAAGGAATAAGTTTTAAGGATGTAACAACATTATTAAGCAATGGAGAAGCTTTTAAGGCTTCTGTAGATGAAATAGTAAATTACTTAAAAGATAAGAATATAGATATAATTGTTGGACCAGAAGCTAGAGGATTTTTATTTGGTACTCCAGTTGCATATGCTTTAGGTGCTGGATTTGTACCTGTAAGAAAAAAAGGTAAACTTCCATGCGAAACAATAAGCGTTGATTACGATTTAGAGTATGGTACTGACACTCTACAAATGCATAAAGATGCTATAAAGCCAGGTCAAAGAGTAGCAATAATAGACGATTTACTTGCTACTGGAGGTACTATAGAATCTGTAATAAAATTGATTGAGAAGCTTGGCGGAGAAGTTGTAAGTGTTGACTTTATAATTGAGTTAACAGATTTAAAAGGAAGAGAAAGATTAAAAAACTATGATGTAATGTCTTTAGTAAAATATGATATCTAATTGCATTAGTGTGCGGTTTTTATTGCAAAGTTCTACATGATATTATATAATTATTATAAAAAAATGTCGGCTGGTTATATAAACCAGCTTTTGATTTTGGGAGAG
This sequence comes from Clostridium sp., assembly GCF_047777555.1. Classification (GTDB taxonomy): domain Bacteria; phylum Bacillota; class Clostridia; order Clostridiales; family Clostridiaceae; genus Clostridium_H. Next base: position 255,165 of record NZ_JBKEEV010000001.1, read on the forward strand.
AATTTGTATGCTGGATGATTTATTACAAGTAATCGATAAAAATTGTAATAATGTAAATAAAGAAATAATTATTAAAGCCTATAATTATGCTGAAAGTGCGCATAAGACGCAAAAAAGAGTTTCAGGAGAACCTTATATTGTACATCCAGTTGAGGTGGCTTGTATTTTAGCTGAAATGGGTCTTGATGAAAATACAATTGCAGCAAGTTTGCTTCATGACGTAATAGAAGATACTAAATTTACATATAAAGATTTGGAAGATAAGTTTAATCCTGAGATAGCTAATTTAGTTGAAGGGGTAACTAAGCTTGGGAAAATAGAGTATAAAACAAAGGAAGAGCAGCAGGCGGAAAATGTAAGAAAAATGCTATTTGCCATGACTAAAGATATAAGGGTCATATTAATAAAACTAGCCGATAGGCTTCATAATATGAGAACTTTAAAATATATGCCTGTTGAAAAGCAAAAAGAAAAAGCAAAAGAAACCTTAGACATTTATGCACCTTTAGCTCATAGATTAGGTATATCTAAAATAAAATGGGAACTTGAAGATTTATCTTTAAGATATCTACATCCAAATGAATACTATGACTTGGTAAGAAAAGTTGCAGAAAAGAGAAGAGAAAGAGAAGAATATATAAGTAAAATAATAAAAGAGCTAAAAGATAAGCTTGATTCTGCAGATATAAAGGCGGAAATAGAAGGAAGACCTAAGCATTTTTACAGCATATATAGAAAGATGGTCGTTAAAAATAAAACTATTGATCAAATCTTTGACTTGACAGCAGTTAGAATACTTGTTAATGATGTAAAAGATTGCTATGCGGCTTTAGGCATGGTTCATACAATGTATAAGCCAATTCCAGGAAGATTTAAAGATTATATAGCCATGCCTAAACCCAATATGTACCAATCCCTTCATTCTACAGTAATAGGCCCCCAAGGAAAGCCTTTTGAAATACAAATAAGGACTTATGAAATGCATCATACATCAGAATATGGTATTGCAGCTCATTGGAAGTATAAAGAGGGTACAACTAAAAATGAAAATAAAGATTTTGAAGCTAAATTAGCTTGGCTTAGAGAAGTGTTAGAATGGCAAAGAGAAACTTCTAATCCTGAAGAGTTTATGGAAAACTTTAAAATCGATATGTTCTCAGATGAGGTTTTTGTGTTTACTCCAAAGGGTGCAGTTATAAACTTGCCATATGATTCTACTCCTATAGATTTTGCTTATAGAATACATACTGATATAGGTCATAGATGTATAGGGGCAAAGGTAAATGGTAAAATAGTTCCACTGAATTATAAATTAAAAACAGGAGAAATAGTAGAAGTATTGACATCATCCTTACCTAAAGGACCTAGTATAGATTGGTTAAATATAACTAAGAGTAATCAGGCAAAATCTAAGATAAAAGCTTGGTTCAAAAAAGAAAAAAGACTAGAAAATATAGAAAAAGGTAAGGAAGTTATAGAAAAGGAATGCAAAAGACAAGGAATTAACTTTGGCAAAGTTGCAAAGGGAGAAGCATTAGATAACGTATTAAAGAAGTATAATTTTAATACAATAGATGACTTATATGTTGCAGCCGCTATAGGAGCGCTGAATGCATCTTCTGTTATAAATAGACTAATAGGTTTTATAAAGAGTCAAGAGAAAGAAGAAGAAAGTTTAGAAGAGATAAAAGAACAGCTGCAGCATTCAGCTAATAATAAAAGAAAAGCGAATTCACCAGGAGTTAAGGTTAGGGGAATAGATAATGTTCTGGTTAGATTTGCAAAATGCTGTAATCCTGTTCCAGGTGATGCTATAACAGGATATATAACCAAAGGCAGAGGTGTATCTGTTCACAGACAGGATTGTGAAAATGTAAAGGCATTAATATTAAGTGATGGAAGTAGGATTATAGAAGTAGAATGGGAAGATGAGACATCAAGAAAGTCAGAATACATTACGGAAATTGAAGTTAGAGCGGAAGATAGACATGGAATTTTAGCAGAAATAATGGAGGCTATTATACAGACAAAAATTGCTTTATACGCAGTGAATGCTAAAACTTCTAAGGCTAATGTAGCTATAATAACTATTAAGCTAAAAATATCTGATATTGAAAAACTAAAAGAAGTTATGAGAAAAATGAGAAAAATAAAAGGAATAATTGCAGTATATAGAACTAAAAATTAGGATTTAGTTCTATATACTTTAATTTTAGTTATAAATAAAATGCATAGATGAGGTGTAGAATATGAGGGCTGTAGTTCAAAGAGTTAAGTGTTCTAGAGTAAAGGTAGATGGAAAGATTGTTGGAGAAATAAAAAAAGGATTTAACGTACTATTAGGTATATCAAAAAATGATACTATAGAAGATGCTAAATATTTGAAGGATAAAATTATAAATCTAAGAGTATTTGAAGATGAAGAAGGAAAGCTCAATAAATCATTAAAAGAAGTAGAAGGAGAACTTCTGATTGTTTCTCAGTTTACATTATATGGAGATTGTAGAAAAGGAAGAAGACCTAATTTTATGGAAGCCCTTGGAGGAGAAGAAGCTCAGAAGCTTTATTTAGACTTTGTAGATTTATGTAAGCAAGAGCTGGGCAAAGTTGAAACAGGTGTTTTTGGAGCAGAGATGGAAGTTGATATAAAAAATGATGGCCCTGTTACTCTGATGATAGATAGTAAAAAAACTTTTTAAAATATTCTTAAAAAGGGGTTAGTAGAATGAAGATAAAGAGAATTCCTGCAGGAATTTATGGTGCAAATTGCTATATATTATTTGATGAAAATACAAGAGTTGGGTGCGTAATAGATCCAGGTGGAGATGCAGATGTACTTATAAGGGAAATAGATGACTCTAAAATAGAACTAAAATTTATACTATTGACACATGGGCACATAGACCATGTTGGAGGCGTTGAAGAATTAAAGAAGAATTATAACCTTCCTGTTTATATAAATGGAAAAGATAAAGAACTTATGAATAGAAGAGTAGAAGTTTTTGGCTCTCTCTGGAATGTAACTGAGGAAGATAAGGAGATAAAAGATGGAGATGTATTAAAGCTTGGAGATTTTGAAATTACATGTATTGAAACCCCAGGGCATACTCCAGGAGGAATGTGTTTTTTGGTTAACAATGTAATATTTACAGGAGATACTTTATTTCATGGATCCATCGGGAGAACAGATTTCCCAGGAGGAGACTATAGAGAGCTAATAAACAGCATAAAGACTAAGCTTATGCCGCTCAGTGATGATATAATTGTTCTTCCAGGACACGAAGACGAAAGCAGCATTGGATTTGAAAGAAAATACAACCCATTTCTTTAGAAACTGACAATTAAATCTGTTACTCGATGCTGGTTACTGCCAAAGGGGTGAAATAAAGAATTATGATAAAGATAAAATTAAATGATGAAGCTTATCGCTACGATGTATATCACATGTTTAATCTCTTTTATAGCTTTATAAATATTGATTTTGTAGATAATGATTATGATTATGAAGTTGATATAATTAGAGATAAACTTTCCATAAGGAGCAAGGATGAGGAGTTTAGAAACTTTAAAATAGATGATGGAGTAAATATTAGAGAGCAGGTTAGAGAATCGGTTTTTAGGTATTTAAAAGATAGAACAGGGAAAGAACTTCCTTGGGGAATACTTATAGGAATAAGACCTACAAAAATAGCTCTTGATATGATGAACAGAGGATTAAGTGAAGATGAAATAATAAAGACTTTTAAAAATAAAAGTTTTGTAAGAGAAGATAAGGCAAAGCTTTGTATAGATGTGGCAAAGGTTGAAAAAGAAAAGGTAAACAAGGATCCTAAAACCGTAAGCGTATATGTTGGCATGCCATTTTGCCCCACAAGATGCTTATACTGTTCTTTCACTTCAAACCCTATAAGAAGCTGTAGAAATTTAGTAACTCCTTATCTTGAGGCTTTAAGCTATGAAATTGAAGAGATAAGAAAGTTTATTGAAATTAAAGGACTTAATATAGAGTGTGTTTACTTTGGAGGAGGCACTCCAACTGCTGTAAGTGATGAAGAATTTAGAAGCATTCTATGTAAAATATATGAAAGCTTTGTGAAAGGAAGATATGTAAAGGAATTTAATGTAGAATGCGGAAGACCTGACAGTATAACTGAAGGCAAACTAAAGGCAATGAAAGAGTTCAATGTGGACAGAATAAGCATTAACCCTCAAACTATGAATGATGACACTCTTAAAGCTATTGGGAGAAATCATACTGTTCAGGATGTAATAGATAAGTTTAACTTAGCTAGAGAATTAGGTTTTGAAAATGTTAATATGGATATTATAGTTGGATTGCCCAATGAGGGATTAAAACATATAGAAAAAACTTGTTCGGAAATTCTAAAACTGAATCCAGATAGCCTAACTGTACATGGAATGTCTCTAAAGAGGGCTTCCATACTTCATGAGCAGATTCTTAATAAAAAGTTAGAGATGAAACAGCAAGATGAATTAATTCAAATGTATGAGAAAACTGCTGAATTGGCTGAAAGAATGCATATGAAACCTTATTATATGTATAGACAAAAGAATATGGTTGGTAATATGGAGAATGTAGGATATTGTAAGCCTAACAAAGAAGGATTATATAACATAGAAATGATTGAAGATAAACAAACTATAATAGCACTAGGAGCAGATGCTGTAACTAAAGCAGTTTTTTTGGAAACAAATAAAATAGAGAGGTTTGGAAATTTAAAAGATGTTAAAGAATATACAAGCAGAATAAAAGAGAAAGTAGAAGGAAAAATAAGATTTTTGGAAGCTCTTTATGAGTAAACAGTTTACAGTTTTTCATTTTGGTTTTATAATTTATACTTAGTGTAATGACTAATTCATGAAAGAAATAAAAGGAGAGTGAAAATATGGCTATCCAAGCCCCAAAGGGTACAAAGGATTTACTTCCTATGGATTCATATAAATGGCAGTACATAGAAGAAAAACTAAGTAACATAGCAAAACTATATGGATGCAGAGAAATTAGAACTCCTATATTTGAGCATACTGAGCTCTTTGAAAGAGGAGTTGGTGAAACTACAGACGTAGTTCAAAAAGAAATGTATACTTTTTTAGATAAAGGAAATAGAAGTGTTACATTAAAGGCAGAAGGAACAGCTCCAGCTGCAAGAGCCTTTATTGAGCATGGACTTTTTAATGAAGCTTTACCTATAAAAATGTATTATTTTACTCCAGTATTTAGATATGAGAATGTTCAAAAGGGAAGACTAAGACAGCATCATCAGTTTGGAGTAGAGATTTTTGGTTCTACAGAAGCCTCTGTGGATGCTGAAGTTATAAATTTAGCTATGACTGCCTTCAAAAATTTTGGCATAAATAATTTGGAGTTAAACATAAATAACATAGGCTGTCCAGAATGCAGAAGCAAGTATAATAAAGCTTTAAAAGATTATTTCAATGAAAGACACGATGAACTTTGTGATACATGCAAGAGCAGATACGATAGAAATCCAATGAGAATTTTGGATTGCAAAAATGAAAAGTGCAAAGAAATAGGAAAAGATGCTCCTATAATATTAGATTATGTTTGTGATGATTGCAAGGAGCACTTTGAAAATTTAAAAAATTATTTAGAAGCTCTTAATATTACATATAAAGTTAATCCTTATATTGTTAGAGGACTTGATTATTATACAAGAACAGTATTTGAAATAATCAATAATGATATAACTGTATGCGGCGGTGGAAGATATAATGGTCTTATTGAGCAAATAGGAGGAAAATCAACACCAGCAGTAGGATTTGGTATGGGAATTGAAAGACTTCTTTTAACCTTGGAAGAAAACAATATATCAATCCCTGAACCAAATTATATGGATGTATATATAGGTTCTATGGGTGAAAAAGGAAAAACAGAAAGCTTAAAAATAGCTAATGCTCTAAGACAAAAAGGTATAAAAGCAGACTGTGATCATATGGGTAAATCTGTTAAGGCTCAAATGAAATATGCAAATAAAGTGTCCGCAACTTACAGCATGATTATAGGAGATACAGAAATAGCAGAAGGTAAAGCAAACCTTAAAAGAATGGAAGATGGAAGCCAGATTGAAGTATCACTAAACAACCTGGATGAAATAGTAAAACTTATAAAAGAAGTTTAATTAAGCTTATTAATGGTTACTAATAAGAATGGGAGGAAAAAATAATGGGAGAAACATTAGGTGGCCTTAAGAGAACCATAATGTGTGGTGAACTTAGAGAGTCACATATAGGACAAAAACATGTAGTTATGGGATGGGTCCAGAGAAAGAGAAATTTAGGAGGACTTGTTTTTGTAGACCTTAGAGATAGAGAAGGAATTCTTCAAGTTGTGTTTGGTGAAAAAATAAATAAAGAAGCTTTTGAAAAGGCCGATTTAGTCAAGTCAGAATATTGTATAGCTGTAGAGGGAGAACTTGTTAGAAGAGAATCTCCTAATAAAAATATGCCTACAGGAATGGTTGAGTTAAAAGGAGAAAGTATAAAAATATTATCTGAATCAGAAACTCCACCTATATACATAAAGGAAAACCTTGATACGGATGAAGCAATAAGGCTAAAATATAGATTTTTAGATCTTAGAAGACCAGATATTCAGAGAATATTTAAAATAAGACATAAAACAGCTAAAGTAGTAAGAGACTTTATGGATGAAAATGGATTCTTAGAAATAGAAACTCCAATGCTTACTAAGAGTACTCCAGAAGGAGCTAGAGACTATCTTGTTCCAAGTAGAAACTATCCAGGTATGTTTTATGCACTACCTCAATCACCACAATTGTTCAAGCAATTATTAATGGTATCAGGATATGACAAATACTTCCAGATAACTAAATGCTTTAGAGATGAAGATTTAAGAGCTAATAGACAACCAGAATTTACTCAGATTGATATGGAACTTTCCTTTGTAGACATGGAAGATGTTATTGCTCTAAACGAAAGATTAATTCAGAGAGTTTTTAAAGAAATTGTAAATGTAGATGTACAACTTCCTATACAAAGAATAACATATAAAGAAGCTATGGATAAATATGGCTCTGATAAACCAGATTTAAGATTCGGTATGGAGATCAATAATATCACTGATGTAGTTAAGAATGCTGAGTTCAAGGTATTTAAAGATGCAATAGAATTAGGCGGAAGTGTAAGAGCCATAAAAGTACCTAACAGTGCTGACATGGGAAGAAAGCAAATAGATAAGCTTACTGAATTTGTAAAGACATTTAAAGCAAAAGGTCTTGCTTGGATTGCATATAAAGAAGGAGAAATTAAATCTCCTATTTCAAAGTTCTTGAAAGAAGAAGAGATTAATGGAATAATTGCAAAACTAAATGCTGTTCCTGGAGATTTAATATTAATAGTTGCAGATAAAGATAGTGTAGTTCTTCAATCTCTTGGAGCCTTAAGATTGGAAATGGCTAAAAAATTAGAGCTACTAAAAGACAATAAAGAATTTAGATTTGTATGGGTTACTGAATTCCCATTATTATCATATAACGAAGAAGAAGGAAGATACCAAGCTGAACACCATCCATTTACAATGCCTATGGAGGAAGATATACCTTACCTAGAAACAGATCCAGGAAGAGTTAGAGCAAAGGCATATGATATAGTATTAAATGGAGAAGAGCTTGGAGGAGGAAGTATAAGAATACACGACACTGCTCTTCAAGAAAGAATGTTTAATGTCCTTGGATTTACAAAGGAAAGCGCATGGGAAAGATTTGGTTTCTTGCTAAGTGCATTTAAATTTGGACCACCTCCACATGGCGGATTAGCATATGGATTTGATAGAATGATTATGTTCCTATCAGGAACAGATAATATAAAGGATGTTATAGCATTTCCTAAGAATCAAAATGCTTATTGTCCTCTTACTGAGGCTCCAAATGTAGTAGATGATAAGCAATTAAAGGAGTTAGGAATAAATTTACAGTCAAAGAATTAAATCTTATGATAAAATATATTATAATTTAGAGAAAATGTAGTATAATATAATTGAAATAAAAATTCCTGCGATATTGGTAATGCAAGTATATATTGACCCAACACTTTTTAATAAGGGAATCGAACTCTTTTTGTGGAATGAAACTTTAATATTAATTTTAAAGGACAGGATGCAAAAAGGAGATGCCCACCTGTTTGGGAACAGGTTCAACTATTACTTGCTTTACGGTAGAGCAGGAATTTTTTATTGAAATTGGGAAAACATAATGATATAATTTGTTTAAATATTAGATACGGGGCATAGGTATAACAAGTTCGGGTTAGAAATTAAGTGCTAAATAATAAAAATTAGATATTATACGTTATAAGTTAGAATCTAATAATAGTGATTTAGATTTATATTATAACTTTCAACTTCTAACCTGTAATAAAGGGTAGGGATAATATCATGGCAAATGAGAAGAATAGTAAGAAAGATATACAGGTAAGACTTAGAAGAATAGAAGGTCAGGTAAAAGGCATAGAGAAAATGATGGAAAGCAATATCTGTTGCAAAGATGTATTAGTTCAAGTAGCAGCAGTTAGAGCTGCTATAAACAAGGTAGGCGCATTAATACTTCAAAATTATGCTAAGGAATGCATGGGAAATGAAAAAGATAGTGCTTACGAAGCAAAAATAGATGAGCTAGTGGCAACTTTGACTATGTTTATGAAGTAGTAAGGCACATAATGTGTTTAGACATTATGTGCCCTTTTTAATATAACTATAACTTTGGTAATTGAGGCTACTAAAACCGTAGCAACAGCAATGGCCCCAGCACTGCTTATGGTTTCTAAACCAATAGACAGGGAAGCATCAACATTACCCATGGTGATTTCGTACATAGTGTAGTACATTCCAGCTCCTGGTACCAAAGGAATTATGCCACAAATCAAAAATATAGTGACAGGAGATTTTAAAACTCTTGCCATGATTTCTGAATAAACGCTTACGGATATAGAAGCTATGAACAAAACAAATACTTTGGAAAAAGAATAATTAATGAATAAAAGATAGGTGAACCAACCTATGGCTCCACCAAAAGAGGTAAAAATCAAGTTTTTCCCTCTAATATTAAATAGAAATGCAAAAGCTAAACTGGATAATAGAGCATATATTGAATTCAAAATCATATATTCAACCCTCCAAGATATGTAAACCAAAGCTTTATAACAGTACCCGAGCCAATTGCAATAGCAATAGCTATAAAAGTCGCCTCTACAGCTCTTGATATACCTGAAACCAAATCTCCTGCTATTGTATCTCTAATAGCATTAGTAATTATAAGACCAGGAACAAGGAGCATTATGGAACCAATTATAATTTTATCTTCGTTTTGGCCAATTCCTAAGTATACACTTATAAGTGCGATTAGAGAAGCTACTGCTCCACCAAGAGAATTTATAAAAAATTCATTTATACGTATATTATTAAGTGCTAAAGATAATAATTTAACAACTACACCAATTAATAATGAAACAAAAAAGTCTCTTAAGCTTCCACCAAATAAAAGAGTAAAAAAACCAGCACTAAGAGCTGAGGCTAATATTAAAATCTTATCGCTGTAGCCAGGAGCTTTATCAATTTCTTCTAATCTCTGTTCAACGTAATCCAAAGATAGGGATTTATTACCTAAAGCCCTTGATAAATCATTCACTTGTGAAATTTTTTCTAGATTAACAGTTCTACTGCTAATTCTTTTTACAAGGGAAATGGTTTCACCATCTTTATCTGTAACAGAAATCATTATCCCAGTAGGAGTCACAAAACTATCTGCTTTCTTAACGTTAAATGCATAACAAATTCTAAGTATAGTTTCCTCAACTCTATAAGTTTCACCACCGCTTTGTAAAATTATCCTTCCAGCCTCTGCAGCTAGATGAATTACTCTATCAGTCTCCTTCATAAATTTTAATCCTTTCTATGAAAATCACAAAGATATTATATCATAATTTTTATAAATTTTTCACAAGACTTCACTTAAGTATATTTTGATGCTTTTACATTCATTTAATTATTTCTTATAAATGGAGCTAAAGAAAATGATACTTGCTTTGTTGAAAATATGGGAATAAAGACGTATAATCTAACTAAAACTAAATTGTGCAGCAATTTAGTTGAGAAATAGATGCGACTATAGGTGGAAAGGCATAGTTGCATATTAGAAAGCACAATTTAGTTTAGATTGAGAAGGGTAAAGCTAAGGAGGAATAGATATGAATTTTGATAACTTAAAGGCAGTAGATGAAGACGTATATGGAATTATAGAAATGGAAAGTCGTCGTCAAAACCATAATATTGAACTCATTGCATCAGAGAATTTCACCAGCAAGGCTGTAATGGAGGCTATGGGTTCATGTCTTACAAATAAGTATGCAGAGGGGTATCCAGATAAAAGATATTATGGTGGTTGTGAAGAAGTAGATAAGGTGGAGAAACTAGCTATAGAAAGGCTTAAGATGTTATTTAAATCTGAGCACGCTAATGTTCAACCTCATTCTGGATCTCAAGCTAATATGGCTGTATATCTTTCTGTTTTAAATCCAGGAGACACAATACTTGGAATGAATTTAAGCCATGGTGGACATTTAACTCATGGAAGTCCCGTGAATTTCTCAGGTAGGTTGTTTAACTTTATATCCTATGGAGTAAATAAAGAAACAGAACTTATAGATTATGATGAACTAAGAAACTTGGCACTTGAGCATAAACCAAAAATGATAGTAGCTGGAGCAAGTGCTTATTCAAGGATAATAGATTTCGAAAGAATAAAGTCCATATGCGATGAAATAGATGCTTACTTTATGGTAGATATGGCACATATTGCAGGACTTATAGCTGCAGGCTATCATCCTTCACCAGTTCCTTATGCGGATTTTGTAACTACAACAACTCATAAAACTTTAAGAGGTCCAAGAGGGGGGGCAATTCTTTGCAAAGAAAAATATGCTAAGGATTTAGATAAGGCAATTTTCCCTGGAATACAAGGAGGGCCATTAATGCATATAATCGCAGCTAAAGCGGTATGTTTTGGAGAGGCTCTAAAGCCAGAGTATAAGGAATACATAAATCAGGTAGTTAAAAATGCTAAAACTTTAGAAGAAGAATTAAAAAAATATAACTTTAGAATAGTTTCAGGTGGAACAGATAATCACTTGCTTTTAATAGACTTAACAAATAAGAACATAACTGGCAAGGATGCAGAAAAACTCTTAGATAGTGTAGGCATTACTGTAAATAAGAATACTATTCCTTTTGAAACTAAGAGCCCTTTTATAACTAGTGGAATAAGAATAGGAACACCAGCTGTAACTACTAGAGGGTTTAAAGAAGAAGAAATGAAGGAAATTGCATACTTAATCAATTATGTAATAGATAATAGAGATAAAAACTTAGATGAAATAAGAAATAGAGTTAAGCAAATCTGTTATAAATATCCTTTATATAGATAAAAAGTTTCGTAATAAATAAACTTTATATAAATGAGAAAATAATATAGATATTTCGAGATAGATAGACTTTATTTATTATAAAAGTAAGTATTTTTGTGAATTCATTAGAAATTCATAGAATTTTAGTCTTTACATGCCATATGAAATGGTTGACAAAGAATGAAACAGATTTATATAATATATGTAACAGATTAATATATATAATAATATGTTAATATATTAACTGTAAGAAGTAATATTTTATATTTAAATAAGACAGATTTTATTTAATATCGCATGACACAAAAACATATGGAAGAAATACATAGCCATTATGGATTTTTCCATATGTTTGAGTGTTGTATTTAAATATTAAATAAATCAAAACTTTCTTTGGTAAAAGAAAGTAATATAATCAGTCAATTAACTTATTATGTTTAGTAGCATAAATCATAGTGAGTTAAACATTATTATAGAAAGAGGGTATATAAATGGTAAAGATGAAAACAATGGATGGAAATACTGCCGCAGCACACGTTTCCTATGCATTTACTGATGTAGCAGCTATTTTCCCTATAACTCCTTCATCTCCAATGGCTGAGCACGTTGATGAGTGGGCAGCTCAAGGAAGAAAAAATATTTTTGGACAAACTGTAAAGGTTATGGAAATGCAATCTGAAGCTGGAGCAGCTGGTGCTGTTCATGGTTCATTACAAGCTGGTGCTTTAACTACTACATATACTGCATCACAAGGTCTTTTATTAATGATTCCAAATATGTACAAGATTGCTGGAGAACTTCTACCAGGAGTATTCCACGTATCAGCTAGAGCTTTAGCTGCAAACTCACTTAACATCTTTGGTGACCACCAAGACGTTATGGCTGCAAGACAAACAGGTTTTGCAATGTTAGCTGAAAGCTCAGTTCAACAAGTTATGGACTTAGGAGCAGTTGCTCACTTATCAGCAATAAAAGGAAGAGTTCCTTTCGTAAACTTCTTCGATGGATTCAGAACTTCACATGAAATACAAAAAATTGAAGTATTAGAATACGATGATTTAGCAAAATTAGTTGATATGGATGCTGTTAAAGCTTTCAGAAGAAATGGATTAAATCCAGATCATCCAGTAACTCGTGGTACTGCTCAAAACGCAGATATATACTTCCAAGAAAGAGAAGTTGTAAACAATTACTATAATGCACTTCCAGAAATTGTTGAAGGATATATGCAAGAAATAACTAAGTTAACAGGAAGAGAATATCATTTATTCAATTACTATGGAGCACCAGATGCTGAAAGAATGATTGTAGCTATGGGTTCTGTATGTGATACTATAGAAGAAACAATAGATTACTTAATGGCAAAAGGTGAAAAAGTTGGTTTATTAACTGTTCACTTATTTAGACCATTCTCAATTGAACACTTCTTTAAATATATACCAAAGACAGTTAAGAGCATAGCTGTTCTTGATAGAACTAAAGAACCAGGATCAACTGGTGAACCTTTATACTTAGATGTTAAGAATGCATTCTATGGAAAAGAATGGCAACCAGTAATAGTTGGAGGAAGATATGGATTAGGTTCAAAAGACCCAGTTCCAGGACAAATCCTTCCAATATTTGAGAACTTAAAATTAGATGCTCCAAAGAATGGATTTACAATTGGAATAATTGATGATGTAACAAACACTTCATTACCAGATGGAGAAGATATAGATACTACACCAGAAGGAACTAAAGCTTGTAAGTTCTGGGGATTAGGATCAGATGGTACTGTTGGAGCTAATAAGAGTGCTATTAAGATCATAGGAGACCATACAGATATGTATGCACAAGGATACTTCTTCTATGATTCTAAGAAATCTGGTGGTATAACAGTTTCTCACTTAAGATTTGGTAAGAAGCCAATCAAGTCTCCATATTTAATAAATAAGGCTGATTTTGTTGCTTGCCATAACCAATCTTATGTTAATAAATATAATGTATTAGACGGATTGAAAAAAGGCGGTACATTCCTATTAAATACTATCTGGACTCCAGAAGAAATAGAAGAAAAATTACCTGCTTCTTATAAGAAATTTATAGCAGAAAATAATATTCAATTCTATACATTAAATGCTGTTAAGATCGCAAGAGAAATAGGTCTTGGCGGAAGAATTAATATGATAATGCAAGCTGGATTCTTTAAGCTTTCAAATGTTATTCCAGTTGAAGATGCTGTTAAATACTTAAAAGACGCTGTTGTAACTTCTTATGGTAAGAAGGGTCAAGCAGTTGTTGATATGAACAATGCTGCTATTGATAAAGGTATTGAATCATTAGTTAAGATAGAAGTTCCAGCTTCATGGGCTCAGGCAGAAGAAGAAGCAGCTGCAGCTGTTGAAGTTCCAGAATTCATAAGCAAGATCGTTAATCCAATGAATAGACTAGAAGGAGACAAACTTCCTGTAAGTGCATTCATAGGAATGGAAGATGGTACATTCCCTCATGGAACTGCTGCTTATGAAAAGAGAGGAATAGCAATAACTGTACCTGAATGGCAAATGGATAAATGTATTCAATGTAACCAATGTGCATATGTATGTCCACATGCTGCTATAAGACCAATTCTTACAACTGAAGAAGAAGCAGCTAAAGCACCAGCTTCATTCGAAGCTAAAGATGCTATAGGAGCTAAAGGACTTAAATTTACAATAGCTGTATCACCACTTGATTGTACAGGATGCGGAAGCTGTGCTAACATCTGTCCATCAAAAGAAAAAGCTCTTGTAATGAAGCCACTTGATAGCCAACTAGAAAAGACTGAAGCTTGGGATTACGCTATGAATGTATCTCCTAAGAAGAACCCAATGAACAAGTTCACTGTAAAAGGAAGCCAATTTGAAAAACCTTTACTTGAGTTCTCAGGATCTTGTGCTGGATGTATGGAAACTTCATACGCTAAGCTTGTAACTCAATTATTTGGAGATAGAATGACTATAGCTAACGCTACAGGATGTTCATCAATTTGGGGAGCATCAGCACCATCAACTCCATACACTAAGAACCACAGAGGACACGGACCAGCTTGGGCTAACTCATTATTTGAAGATAATGCTGAATATGGTTTCGGAATGTATCTTGGAGCTGCACAAATAAGAGAAAGATTAGCTATGAAAGCTGAAGAAGCTATTAACTCTGGAGTAAGCGAAGAGTTAAAGGCTGCTCTTGCAGATTGGAAAGAAAACATGAAGGTTGGAGAAGGTTCAAGAGAAAGAGCTGATAAACTAATAGCTTTACTTGAAGCTGAAAAAGGAAACAATGAATTATTAAATGAAATATATGAAGATAGAGATTTCTTAGTTAAGAGATCAAACTGGATCTTCGGTGGAGACGGTTGGGCTTATGATATCGGATACGGCGGATTAGACCACGTTCTTGCATCTGGAGAAGATGTAAATGTTTTTGTATTTGATACAGAAGTTTACTCAAATACAGGTGGACAATCTTCAAAAGCTACTCCAGCAGCAGCTATTGCTAAATTCGCAGCATCTGGTAAGAGAACTAAGAAGAAAGACCTTGGTATGATGGCTATGAGCTATGGTTATGTTTATGTAGCACAAATATCAATGGGCGCTGATAAGAATCAAACATTAAAAGCTATAGCTGAAGCTGAAGCTTATCCAGGACCATCATTAATAATCGCATACTCACCATGTATCAACCATGGATTAAAATGTGGTATGGCTAAGGTTCAAGATGAAGCTAAGAAAGCTGTTGATTGTGGATATTGGGCTCTATACAGATACAACCCAGCATTAAAAGAAGAAGGAAAGAACCCATTCATTCTAGATTCAAAAGAACCAACAGGAGACTTCAAAGAATTCTTAATGGGAGAAGTAAGATATGCTTCACTTGCTAAACAATTCCCAGAAGCTGCTGATGCATTATTCGAAAAGACTAAGAAAGATGCTTTAGAAAGATTAGAAGGCTACAAGAAACTTGCTAATCAATAAGAAAAGCATTGGATAAGAGAAGTAATTTAGAAGCTTAAAATTCTAAATGAAAATCGAGAAGTGCTGAATTAAGCTTTGCTTAATTCAGCACTTTTGTTTTTTGATCACCCATAAAGTGTTTTGTTTTTTATTAAAAAATGAAAAAAATACTTTTAATATTACGAAATAAGGGGTACAATAAAAATATTGCTATATAATTATTAAAAATAAGAAATGTTAACTATAGGAGGTATAATATGAATAACGAAAAATTACATGATTGTGGATGTGAAGATGAGAGCTGCGGATGTGGATGCGGCTGCGGCGATCACGATCATGAAAGCTTAATTGTTGAATTAGAAGATGAAAATGGTAATGTGGTTCCATGTGAAGTAGTAGATGGCTTTGAATATAAAGATAATGAATATGCCCTTGTACAAAACCCAGAGGATGGTTCAGTATATTTATTTAAAGTTGTTGGAGAAGGCGAAAACGGAGAATTAGTCGTACCAGATGATGATGAATTTAAGGAAGCTACAGCATACTATGAAAGCTTATTAGAAAACGAAGAATAGAAAGAAAAAAGTCGCTGCATCTCTGCATCGACTTTTTTCATAAGTATATATCTCAAACTTATAATTTACTGATAGTCCTTTAATTTTATAAGGATATAAAGAGGGTCTTAATTACATACATGGGGAGTGATATTTTGGAGAGACTAGCCATATTTGATGTGGATTATACTCTTACTAAACGTGAGACGTTAATGGAACTATATATGTTTATGCTAAAAAAAGATCCTAAACTATTATTACATATGCCAAGAGCCATAATATCGGGAATTCTTTATGCTGTTAAAATATATGATGCAGGACGTGCAAAGCAGGCCTTTATTAAATTCTTAGAAGGAATTCATGAGGAAGATATGAAGTCTTTGGTAAAAGAGTTCTATGAAAAAAGGCTAAGCAAGATATTATATAAAGATGCTATAGATACTATGAAAAAGTTAAAAGCTGAGGGTTGTAAGATTTATTTAATTTCAGCATCCCCAGAGGTATATTTAAATGAATTATATAATATAAAAGAAGTTGACATGATAATAGGTACAAAGCTTAGAAAGGAAAATGGAGTATACAAGAGTGTATTTGAAGGTAAAAACAATAAAGGAGAAGAGAAAGTAAGAAGGCTTAAAGAAGTGCTAGATAAACAAAATATACAGGTAGACTTTAAAAATTCTTATATGTTCTCTGATTCTCTATCAGACCTCCCTTTATTTAAGTTAGTTGGAAATGCTTATTTAATAAATTCTAAGAAAAAATATAATAATATAAAAAATTTAAAGTGGAGATAAGAGGGATAAAATATGAGCGAATGTTATAGTGATAAGTTTATTATAAATGGATATATAAAAGAAAAGTATGAATTTGATGAAAAGTTTTTATATGAAGGAAAGTCATTATATGAAGTAATAAGAATAATAAAAGGAGTACCTTTGTTCTTGGAAGATCATTTAAAAAGATTATATAAATCTGCTGAGACTACAAATTTAGAAATATGGCTTAAAAAAGAAGAAATAGAAAAAAGCATTAAAGAGCTTTCAAAGATAAACAATATAGAAAATGGAAATGTTAAAATAATATTTAACTATAATAAGAATAATGAAAGGAATTTCTTATGCTATTTTATAAAGGCAAAGTATCCTTCTAAGGAAATGTATGAAAAAGGAGTTAAAACATCTCTATATCAAGCAGAAAGAGAAAATCCAACTGCAAAAGTCATAAATACTAATCTTAGAGAAGCTGCGGATAGAATAATACAAGAAACAGGAGTATATGAAGTAATTTTAGTCAATAAAGATGGGTACATAACAGAAGGCAGCAGGTCCAATATATTTATGATAAAAAATAACAGTGTATATACTGCACCAGTTTGTGAAGTACTTCCAGGGATAACAAGAGATTATATAATAAAGGCTTGTAGAAATTTAGGATATGAAGTTATAGAGGAAAGAATACACTATAAGGATATAGAAAACATTCAAGGTTTATTTATATCTGGAACATCTCCAAAGGTACTTCCTGTTGCTCAGGTAGAAAATAAAAAATTTGATGCTAAAAATAAAATTGTAATTGAAATAATGAAAGAGTACGACAGAATTCTTGAAGAATATATAAATAGTAACAGATAGATTTAAAAGTGCGAATTTAAAAATTCTTTATGGAATTTTGGTTCGCATTCTGTTTTTTGTCTATTTTTAAGATTGCTCTTTAATATTCACTTTATGGATTTGATTATAAAGTATATAAATAAAAGGACGATAAAATAATTAAAATAATGAATAAAAATATGGTATACTTTTCTTATAATAAAAGATGTAGGGAGTTGATCAATTGAGTAGAAGAGTATTTACCTCAAAAACCTTAGATGAATGTTTAAGATCAGCAGCTTCCGAGCTAAAAATAGAAAAGCAGAACCTAAATTATGAAATAATAGAGGAAAGACAGGGCATTTTTAAAAAGCGAGTTACCATTTCTGTTGAAGTAGAAGAAAAAGAAACTAAGGAAAATATAAATGGAAGTATAAGTATAAAGGACGGGAAAATTATAGTTAAAAATCCTAAAGAGGGTGGAAATCCAGCTTATATTAATCCAAGTAAAGAAGTTAAGATTTTAGTTAATGGAGAAGAAATAGAACATAAAGTAGAAGTTTTCGAAAGTAGCAATATAGAATTAGTTTTTGATGAGAATACTGCTGAAAGAAAGCTAGATATAAGTATAAGCCCAAATAAGATGGAAGTATATATAAGTATAAATTATATACCACAAAATATTTACACCGTAAAGGATTCAGATGAAGTTTATGAATTAACTCCACAATTAAAGCTGAAGGAACAGATATTCCCCCAAATATATACTGCAGAGGAAATAAAGGAACAGCTAAATTTAGCTGGAGTTAAGTTTGGTATATTAGAAAGCGTTTTAGGAGGGTTAACTGAGCCTAAGAATGTGAATAATCTTCTCATTGCAAAAGGGGAAGAGGCTCTGGATGCTACAGATGATATATTAGATTTAAAATTTGATGAAGACGAGGATAAAAAGTTAGTAGAAGATAAGAGAGGCAGAGTAGATTATAAGAGTATAGGCCATGTTAGTACAGTAAAAAAAGGACAGGTTTTAGCAGTAAAAATAGATGGAAGAGAAGGTAAAGATGGGATAGACGTAAAAGGAGGAGTGAAAAGACATAAGAAAGCTAAAAAGATAAAGATAGAAGCTGGAGAAGGTTGTGAGTTTCAAGATGAGAATACTATAGTTGCATCAATAGAAGGCAAGCCTTCTAGAAAAGGAAACATAATAAGTGTTCATAAGGTTCATGAAGTGAGCAAAGATGTAGATATTAAAACTGGCAATATAGATTTCACAGGTGATGTTATAATATATGGAAATGTAAAAGAGGGCATGGAAGTAAGAGCCGGTCACAGCCTTATAGTAAATAAAAATGTGGAACATGCAAAGTTATATTCAAAAGAGGATATGACAGTTCTAGGCAATGTAATAAATTCAAATCTTAATGCAGGTGGAGAAGATATAGTTAAGCTTAGTAAGGTAAAGGTATTAGAAAGTTTAAATGCAGGTATCGATAGCTTAATAAATACAGTTGACCACATTAAAAAATTTAACCTTTTAGGAAGAGAAGTTCATGATGGAGAAATTATAAAGGTTCTTGTAGAAAATAAATTTAAGCATATAACGCTACTGTGTAACGATTTTATAAGGGAAATAGCTGTTAATGCTAACAATGAAGAAAAAAGTATAGTAAAAAAATTAAAAGGAACTCTAATAGGCCTTTCACCTTTAAATATTAAAAATGTTTTAGAACTTAATAGTTTAATAAAAAAGATAAATGAATATATAAATATATTGCAAGGTTCATTGGATGTACCGGTGAATGTAAAAGTAAGCTATTGTCAAGACTCAATAATAGCAAGCTCAGGTAATATAATAATTACAGGTAAAGGTGAATATGTATCCCAGATAACTGCTAATGGAAGTATAGAATTTCAGGATTATGGAAGTTTAGCAAGAGGTGGAGTTATAAAGGCTAAAGATGAAATAAGATGTAAAAATGTAGGCAGTGAAGGTGGAGTATGTACAAAGCTTATTGTAGAAGAAAAAGGACATATATGGGTTGATGTTGCTTATCAAAATACTACTTTTATTATAGGAAAAAGAGAATATACTTTGGAAGTGGCAAGCAAAGATATTCATGCATATCTAGATGATGATAAAGAAATAGTAGTAGATAAGTTTATATTATAGATTATAGGGGGATAGATAAAATGAACGATAAAGATGCTAAGGTACTTATATTTAGCATAAACAATGAATACTATGCTACAGATATTATGGAAGTAGAAAGAATTCTAGGATATGAAACTCCAACTCAGCTTCCAGATTCACCTGACTTTATAGAAGGTGTAATTAATTATGAGGGAAGTATACTTCCTATAATGAGTTTAGCAAAAAGGTTCAATATTCCATATAATAAAACCAAGGATGAAGCTAAAATTATTGTAGCAAAACAGGATGACAGCAAAATAGGAATAATTGTAGATGTGGTTTCAGAAGTTTCTGATGTAAAGGAAGATAATATAGAAGAAGCTCCAGAAATAGTATCAGGTATATCAAAGCGTTATATAAAAGGACTTATAAAATTAAATGGTAAAATAATAATATTTTTAAACTTAGCTACAGTCTTAACTCAAGAAGAAAAAGAATCTATTTTAAAGTAAGGTGTATCATATGAATAACGAAGAAATAAGAGTTGGGATTGCAGACCTTAATACTGCAGTTTCTCCTAAAAAGTTAATAACTGTAGGATTAGGTTCTTGCATTGGCATAGCTATATATGATTCAAACAGTAAAATAGGAGGTCTTGCTCATATTATGCTTCCTGACAGCACTCAGTTTAACAATATTACTAATCCTATGAAATTTGCTGACCTTGCAATTCCAATACTCTTAGAAAGAATGCAAAAACAAGGAGCTGCAAAAAGATATTTAAAAGCAAAAATTGCAGGAGGAGCTTCTATGTTTAATTTCTCAGATAAGAGCATGATTATGGATATTGGTAATAGAAATAGTATTTCTGTAAAAAAGGTTTTAAAAGAACTTAATATACCAATCATAAGTGAAGATATTGGAGGAAATAAAGGAAGAACTATGATTTTTGATACAACAAATGGTGTCGTTCAAATAAAAACTGTAGGAGTCGGAATAAGAGAAATATAATGGAGTGATATTATCTTGAAAAAAATTAGAGTTATAGTTGTAGATGATTCAGCCTTAATGAGAAAAATTGTGTCAGATATATTAAACTCTCAGCAGGATATTGAGGTTATAGGCACAGCAAGGAATGGAGAAGATTTGCTTTTAAAGCTAAGTAAGTATCTTCCAGATGTAATAACTTTAGATGTGGAGATGCCAAAGATGGATGGCATAACTACCCTAAAGGAAATGAAATTAAAAAATTATGCTGTTCCTGTAATTATGCTTAGCAGTATATCTAAAAATGGGACGGCGCTTACTATGGATTGTCTCGAAAATGGAGCCTTCGATTTTGTGGCCAAGCCATCAGGAGCTATATCTTTAGATATAGAAAAAGTAGGAGAAGAGCTAATAAATAAAATAAGACTTGCTTATAATAAGAAAAGTCACGAGGATAAAAGTATTTTAAAATCTAAAATCCATGTTAAAAGAAAAGATTTATCTTATAAAATAGAAAGAAAGAATCAAAAGATAAATGCAGTTGTCATAGGAGCATCTACAGGAGGTCCTAAGGCTCTTTATAAGGTAATAACTGAATTACCTGAGAATTTAGAAGTTCCAATTTTTGTGGTTCAGCACATGCCAGTAGGTTTTACTAAAGCTTTTGCAGAAAGATTAAATTCTAATAGCAAGATAAAGGTTGTTGAAGCAACTCAAGGAGAATCTATAGAAAAAAATGTGGTGTATGTGGCACCAGGTGGTTTTCATATGGAAATAGGGTTAGACAAAAAAATTCACTTAACAACAGAACCTCCTATATGGGGAGTTAGACCAGCAGTAGATAAGTTATTTATATCTGCAGCTAAAGTTTATGGCCCTAACCTTTTAAGCATAGTTTTAACGGGCATGGGAAAAGATGGAGCTCAAGGTACCATAGAGGTAAAAAATAAAGGAGGAATCACAATATCAGAGGATAAATCTACTTGTACCATATATGGTATGCCAAAAGTTGCCTTTGAAACAGGTAAGGTGGATGAAGTCCTTCCTATTGATGAGATTGCAGAGGCTATAGTAAAGAATACGAAAGGAGCTTTAGGAGGGTAGTCTATGGATTTAGAAGATTTTAAGAAATGGGTATTTAGAGAATTTAATATTGATTTATCCGCATATAAGTCTAATCAGCTTCATAGGAGAATATTAAGTCTTATGTCGAGAGTTGGTGTGAATTCTGTAGAAGAATATATAACTCTCTTGAAAAAAGATGAGAACCAAAGGCAGAAATTTTTAGATTTTATAACCATAAATGTAACAGAATTTTTTAGGAATCCAGAAATTTTTAATGATTTAGAAAATAAGATAGAAAATGATCTAATATTAAGAGAAAAGAATTTAAAGATATGGAGCGCGGCATGTTCTATAGGGGCAGAACCCTACTCCATAGCAATAATATTAGATAATTTGAAAACAAGAGGAAATCACAGCATTTTAGCTACAGATATAGATACAAGTATTCTAGAAAGAGCTAAAAAAGGTGAGTTTACAGCTGGAGAAATAAAAAATGTAAAACCTGAATATGTAAAAAAATACTTTACTAAAAAAGAAGATAAGTTTATTATAGCTCCTAAAATAAAAAATATGGTTACATTTAAAAAACATGATTTAATATTGGACAACTATGAGAAAGGCTTTGATTTAATAGTATGCAGAAATGTAGTAATTTATTTCAATCAAGATGTTAAAAACGAAATTTATAAAAAATTCAGTTCTTCATTAAAAAAAGGCGGTTTGCTATTTGTAGGTGCTACTGAGAGCATATATAATTATAAAGATTATGGATTTGAAAAAGCTTCTACATTTATATACAAGAAACTATAAGGAGGGGAAACAATGGATACTTCGCAATACCTATCAATGTTTCTTGAAGAGTCAATTGACAATCTTCAGACTTTAAATGATTCATTATTACAATTAGAGCAGGAACCAGATAATATAGATAAATTAAATGAAATTTTTAGAGTTGCTCATACAATAAAAGGAATGGCAGCTACTATGGGATTTAACGAAATGGCTGAGTTAACTCACAAAATGGAAGATGTACTTTCTCAGTTTAGAGAAGGTAAATTAAATGTAACACAGCAGGTAGTAACAGTTTTGTTTAAATGCCTTGATACTTTAGAACAAATGGTAAATAATATATCAGAAGGATTAGAAGAAGTTACTCCTATAGAGGATATAATGAGCAGTTTAGAGGCTATTGTGCAAGGCAATGAAGAGAAAGAAGAGGTAGTTAATGCTAAGGAAGAAGTAAAAACCGAAAGCGAATTGGAATCAAAAATAAATGAGTATGATGTGAATGTTATAAAGCAGGCAGCAGATAAGGGATTTAATGCCTATGAAATTAAGGTGGTTTTAGATGAAAATACCTTATTAAAATCAGCAAGAGCATTCTTAATATTTAAAAGCCTAGAGGAATTTGGAGAAATTATTAAATGTGTCCCTTCAGCTGATGATTTAGAAAATGAAAACTTTGACTTTGAGATACAGCTGCTTTATTTAACTAATAAAGATAAGACAGATATTAAAGAACTTTTAGTAAATATTTCAGAAGTTGCAGAAGTGGAAGTTAAAGATGTACAGATATCTAAGAATACAGATAGTAATAATGTGGAAGATACGCCACAGAAAACCACTGTACAAAAACAAGATAAAGCGCAAAATGCAATTCCTAAAAATAGTATAAAACCAAAAGAAGCAGATAAAAATACAGACAATAAAAAGCACAAGAAAGTTCACCAATCTGTAAGAGTTGACTTAGAAAGATTAGATAAGTTCATGAATATGGTTTCAGAACTTGTTATTCACAGAACAAGATTAGAGCAAATAAGCACAAACTATAGATCTACAGAATTGAATGAAACTTTAGAGCAAGTAGCGAGAACTACTTCTGATTTGCAAGACCTTGTTATGAAGATAAGAATGCTGCCTCTTGAAACAGTATTCAATAGATTTCCAAGAATGGTAAGAGATTTATCTGTAGAATTAAATAAAGATATCGATTTTATAATTAAGGGACAAGATACAGAACTTGATAGGACTGTTATAGATGAAATAGGAGAACCTTTAATTCATTTAATAAGAAATGCAGCAGATCACGGTATAGAGAGCCGAGAAGAAAGAATTTCAAAAGGCAAAAATCCTACAGGAACTATTAAGCTTATTGCTTACCAAGAAGGAACTAAAGCTATCATCAAGGTAGAAGACGATGGTGCTGGAATAAACGTAGACAAGGTTCGCGAAAAAGCTCATAAAATGGGAATAAATACTGAAGGTATGAGTGAAAGTGATATAAAAAATCTAATCTTTGCTCAAGGATTTAGTACCAACGAAGTAGTAACAGATATATCCGGCAGAGGAGTTGGCATGGATGTAGTTAAAACAAAAATAAGTTCTCTTGGAGGTACAGTTGATGTTATAAGCGAAGAAGGAAAAGGGTCAGCATTTATAATAAGACTTCCTTTAACTTTACAAATTATTCAGGCCTTACTAGTTAAGGTAGGAGGAGAGACTATGGCTATATCTTTAGGATATATAGATAGAGTTATAGACTATAATGAAAATAAAGTTATGAAAACTGACAATAGGGAAGTTATAATATATAATGATAATGTTATACCATTAATAAGAGTATATGAAAAGTTAGGCCTTGAAAAATCAGATAGTTCAAAGAATTATATTGTGATTGTACAGGTAGGAGAAAAGACCGTAGGACTTCTAGTAGATGGCTTGCTAGGACAACGCGAAACAGTAATAAAACCTTTAGGAAAGACACTCAAGAATTTAAAAGAATATATAGGTGCAACTATTTACGGAGATGGACTTGTAACTTTAATATTGGACGTTGCTGCACTGATATAAGGAGGAGTTTGAATGAGTTACCTAGATATGACGCCTATGCAGTTAGATGCACTAAAAGAAGTAGGAAATATTGGAGCTGGTAATGCAGCAACAGCTATGTCTCAGCTGTTAAATAAAAAAATTGATATGACAGTGCCTGCAGTTAATATTTTACCTTTTGATGAAGTTTTTTCAGGAGAAGGAGCCGAAAGGGTTGTTATAGGCATCATTGTGAGAGTTCTTGGTGATACACCTGGCAATATATTATTTGTCCTTGAAAAAGATACTGCGGATGAAATTATAAAAACTTTAATTGGAGAAGAATCAGATCAGCAAACAGAGATGGGCAATTCAGTCCTCTGTGAAATAGGTAATATAATAGCTTCTTCATATATGAATTCTATAGCTAAATTTACTAACTTAGTAATAACTCCTTCAGTACCAGCTGTTACTTATGATATGTTAGGAGCTATATTATCTACAACTTTTATTGAATCAGGGCAATTTGATGATCAAGTTCTTGATTTAGAAACTAGATTTTTGCAGAATAAAGATGAAGAAATTAGTGGACATTTTTACTATATTCCAATGCCTGGTTCATTGGAGAAAATATTAAATACATTAGGAGTAAATTAATGGAGGTTATGAACACATGGCTAGAGTATTAATTGTTGATGATGCTGCTTTTATGAGAATGATGATAAAGGATATATTAGAAAAAAATGGGTATGAGGTAGTTGGAGAGGCTAGCAATGGTATTAAGGCTGTAGAATTATATAAATCGGAAAGGCCAGATGTAGTTACAATGGATATAACAATGCCAGATATGGATGGCATAGAGGCAGTAAAGGCTATAAAGGCTTTTGATCCTTCAGCTAAAATAATCATGTGCAGTGCAATGGGACAACAAACCATGGTAATGGATGCTATAAGATCTGGAGCAAGAGATTTTATAGTAAAGCCATTCCAAGCAGATAGGGTACTTGAGGCTATTAGAAAAGCTATAGGCTAATAGGGGGAATAAATATGCAAGTTGTTATATTTAAGCTTGAAGATGAACAGTTCGCTGTTGAAACATCAAAGATTCAAGGAATAAATGATATGATGGAAATAACAAAGGTTCCAAAGGCACCAAGTCATATAAAAGGATTAATAAATTTAAGAGGAAATGTTATCTCCCTTTTAGATATAAATCTATTGCTAAATATTCCTAAAAAGCAAGATGAAGGACAAAGCAATATAATTATATTAAAGATGGAGGAAGAGCAAGTTGGAATAACTGTTGACCAAGTAGATGAAGTACTAGAGATAGAGGAGAACATTATAGAAAAGATTGAGGATTATAAGAAGCCCTATATAAAAGGTGTTATTAATTTTAAGGATAGAGTAGTAACCCTTATAGATATAGATAAGCTTTTTGCAAATTAGTATAGAAATGAGGGACAAACATGGCAGACATTTTAACACAAGGTGAAATAGATGCCCTTTTATCTGCCCTGGACTCTGGTGAATTGAATCCTGAGGAACTGGAAAAGGAAGAAGAAAAACAGAAAGTTAAACCCTATGATTTTAGAAGTCCTCAGAAGTTTTCAAAGGATCATATAAGAACATTGGAGCTAATTCATGATAATTTTGCTAGGATAATTTCAAATTATTTAACAGCACAAGTTAGAACTAATGTCAAAATTAAAATAGAGACTGTCCAGCAGATAACTTATGAGGAATTTATTCATTCAGTCCCTAATCCTACAATATTGACTATATTCAAAATGCCTCCTCTTAGTGGGTCTATATTGTTTGAAACAAATCCACAGTTTGTTTATCAGATTATAGATGTACTTCTTGGGGGACCAGGTGTAGGTCAATATAAGTTAAGGGAATTCACTGATATAGATAAGAATATCATAAAGCAAGTAAATAAAGGGCTAATATCTAACCTTAAACTTGCATGGGAAGATGTGCTAGATGTTGAACCAGAAATTGAAGGCTTGGAAACAAATCCAGCATTAAATCAGACGCTAGCTCCTAGTGAGCCAGTTGCATTAATCACTTTTTCAGCAGAGATGGGTGGAAATAATACATTTATTAATATTTGTATACCTTACTTGAGCATAGAGAAGGTGTTAGATAAGCTTGTGGTTCAATACTGGTTTAGAGAAAGCGATATAGAAATATTAGAGGAATCAAAACAAAAACTTAGAAAGAGAATAGATATTATTGAATTACCTCTTATATCAATACTTGGAAGTACTAATATTACAGTTGGGGATTTCTTAAGTCTTTCTATAGGGGATGTAATAACCCTAGATAGTAAAACTTCAGATCCTGTTAAGATGGTAGTTGGAAATCAGCCATATATGTGGGCGAAACCAGGAACTATAGGCAAGAACAGAGGTGTTCAAATATTAGATATTATTGATAAGGATGTGGAAAACTATGAGTAGCGATAATGGATTCCTTTCTCAGGATGAAATAGATGCTCTGCTAAATGGGGGCGAAACTTATCCATCTGATAATCCATCTTCTGAAGACTCCGCTTCAGAAAACATATCAGAAACTAAAAAAGAAGAATCTGCTAAACACTGTTCTATCTCGGATGTAGAAATAGATTTACTAGGAGAAATAGGAAATATATCTATGGGTTCAGCATCGACAGCCCTCTCTACAATATTAAATAATCCAGTTAATATAACCACACCAGAAGTAACAGTGACCACTTTAAAAGAATTAAGAAATACTTTTGAGATTCCTAATATAGCTCTAGAAGTAAAATTCACAAGTGGTATTGTAGGCGGAAATTTATTAGTAATGAAAATTCCAGATGCGGCAGTGATTGCCAACCTAATGATGGGTGGAGACGGAAAGATAGAGCCAAAACAAGAACTTACAGAAATTGAGGAGAGTGCTGTTTCTGAGGCTATGAATCAAATGATAGGCTCTGCAGCCACTTCCATGGCAACTATGTTTGCAAGGGAAGTAAATATTTCTCCTCCAGTTTCTAAAATATGGACAGGTTCTCCTAATATACCGCTGTCAGAAAGCATAGGCGATGATGAGGAGATAGTTAAGGTTTCATTTAGACTTACAATTGGAGATTTAGTTGACAGCAATATTATGCAAATTCTTCCTATGGAAACTACTAAAAAAATTGTATCTATAATGATGGGACAAGAAGATGAGCCAAAAACAGATTTAAAAAAGGATGAAATTCCATCACAGGCACAAAAGAAGGAATATATGGCTCATCAAGCTGCAAATGAATCATCACAATCTATTGTGGAGCCTAAGCCAGCAGAAACCTATTATCAGCCTCAGTATACTACTCCTCAGCAGCCTGTAAACATTCAGCGTGCAAATTTCCAGCCGCTTGAAGAAGTAGCTGTAAATTCAGCACCTAAAAATATAGATTTAATACTGGATGTACCTCTTGAAATTTCAGTGGTTCTTGGTAAAACCAAAAAGACCATAAAGGAAGTTCTAGCTCTTGGTACAGGATCTTTAATAGAACTTGATAAGCTTGCTGAGGAACCAGTAGAAATATATGTTAATGGCAAAAAGGTTGCTTATGGAGAAGTTGTTGTTGTTGACGAGAATTTTGGTGTTAGGATTGTAAATATAGTAAGCAATGAAGAAAGACTTAAATCTTTAAAAGGATAGACAAGGGTAGTGGAGAAGCACATAAAGTGTAGTGTAGAAGTGGAGGCGCCAAGGCGCAAGAGGAGAAGGTTTGGAAGTTTAGTGGAAAGTTTAAGATAGAAACAAGAGTGCTGAATTAAAGAAAGCTTAATTCAGCACCCTTATTTTTTGCACAAATATGAATTAATTCTTGCATGCTTCTTGACTTTTTATAATATTGCTATAAACTTATACAAATACAAGTCGATAATAAATTAAGATCAATATGGAATAGAGGAGAGAAAAATGAAGGTTACGAGAGCATCAGTGAATAAAGTTATAAATATGTATGAAATAAATAAAAAACAGATTGAAAAAACCAAAGAGATAGCTAAAAAGGATACTTTGGAAATATCAAGCCTTGGAAAAACTCTAAGCTCTTTTGCAGAAGAAGGTATAATCTCAATGCCTAATGCAAAGCTGGAAAAAATAAGAGATGAAATTTCAAAAGGAACTTATAAGGTAGATGCCAGACTTGTAGCAAAAAAAATGATAGAAGCAATGAAAAATAGTAACCGGTAAAAAGTGAGGTGACACTATGACTAACAATGAAATTAAGTTACAGCTTAAAGAATTAATGCTGCTTCAATTAAAGGTTTTTGGAGTTTTGCTTAATCTATTAGAAGAGCAGCACTTATATATAGTAAAAAACGATGTTTTCAATATGGAAGCAATAGTGGAGAAGATACAAAAATGTAATCAACAAGTAGCGAGTTTGGAACTTAGAAGGAGAGATATAACAAAGGGGTTATTAGAAAATAAAACTTTTGGTGAATTAATTGAGGAAATGAACGATAAAGAATTGGAAAATAATTTTAGAAAAATTAGAGGATTATTAAATGAAATACAACTTCAAAAGGATACCAATGAGCTTTTAATAAAACAAGGTCTTAGCTTTACCAATAGAATGCTCTTAATACTAAATCCTGATCGCCAAGCAAAGACCTACAATGGATATGGAAAAATGAGAAGATAGTAAATAGTTACTAAAAAAGGGGTGTTAAAATGTCTGGTTTATTTGCAACTTTTAATATAGGAAAAAGCGGATTGTTTTCACAGCAGCAGGCCATAAATACAACATCACATAATATAGCTAATGCTAATACAGAAGGATATTCAAGACAAAGAGCCATAATGGAAACTACAAGACCTTATTGTATGCCAAGCATGAATTCTGCATCAGGACCAGGTCAGGTTGGAACTGGGGTAGATGTAGCAATAATTCAAAGAGTAAGAGATACCTTTATGGATTTTCAAGTTAGAAATGAAAAGAGTACCTTAGGACAATATGAAGCAAGGGATAAATATTTAAGTGAGGTAGAGGGCGTATTTAACGAGCCATCTGATACTGGAATTTCTAATTTAATAGGTGAGTTTTTCGATGCTTGGGAGCAGGTATCAAAACAGCCTGAAAGTTCCAATACAAGAACAGTTCTTGTAACTCAAGCCTCAGCTTTAGCAGATGAGCTAAATCATACTTATAATCAATTAATTGAGATCAAAAAAAATGCTCAAGAATCTATAGGGCAATCTGTCTTTGATATGAATGCTATTTTAGAAAAAATAGATAAATTAAATCAACAAATAATCAGCGTAAAGGTTTCTGGAATGGAGCCTAACGATTTGCTGGATAGTAGAGATCTTCTCTTAGATGAACTAAGTGAAAGGTTTAATATAAATGTAGAACAAGATGATTTTTATTCAATAAATCTTAGACCTACAGATGAAAGTGGACAGACTGATAGAGAGGATTCCTTATTAGTTAGAAAAAATCCAAACGATGCAGTAAGGAGATTTTCTTATATAAAAAGTATAGAACCTGAAAATTATGATAGTGGAGTATCCAGCTATACAATTACTTATTATAAAAATGGTGATAAAGATAAGACAGCAACTATTACTGTAACTGGAATTGATAGCGTAGATAAGTTTAAACAGTTGGATCAATGTAGAATACTATGGTCTCAAAAGGATGATAACAATGATATTGAGGATGGATTAGCTCTCAACAAAAATGGAGAGGCCATTGAAGATGGAGCTTCTGTAGATATAAAGGATCTAGCCCTCTTTGAGTTAAAAGATGATAAGTTTAGGGGAGAGTTAAAAGGGTACATGTCTGTTCAGAAGGATGTGGACGATTATATAGAACAGTTAAACAAGTTGGCAAAGGCCATAGCTTTTTCTGTTAATGCTATTCACAGTGGTGTTCCTAATGATGGAAGTGACGGTAAAGTAGATAAGGACTATACTCCTTTCTTTGTAAATTCGGAAACTACTGTTTACGAAACTACTGCTGCTGGTAAGAGGGTATTATATAATGGAGAAATAGATAATCTATCTTCAGCTTTAGATCATGAGAGTGAAATAACTGCAGGAAACATATCCATTAACAAGCAGCTTATGGATGATGTAATGCAGATAAAGACTAGAACAAACGATGATAAGTTTGCTACTGCAGACTTAAACAGTATAGATGGGGAGAAGGATGGTAATAGAGCTTTAGCCATAGCACAGCTTAGAGGTACTTTATTGCAGATACAAAACATTGGAAATGAAACTAGCAGAAGTGACTTTATAAAAGAACTTGAATTTAATATTGATTTGGGATTAAGTACTATAAAAAGCGACATAAAAGGAATGAAGATAGATAACTATTTTAAAGACACCATAGATAAATTAGGAATTCAAGAGCAAGAGGCAATGAGAGTTGTAAAAAATCAAGAAACACTTCTATCAAGCTTTCAAGAGAGAAGGGATTCTATTTCAGGGGTCTCACTAGACGAAGAAATGGCAAACTTAATCCAATATCAACATGCCTACCAAGCCAACGCAAAAATCATAACAACAGTTGATGAACTTTTAGATGTGGTGGTAAACGGACTTAAAAGATAATTGAAAATGGACTATAAATTTATGGAATTGTCCATTGTGCATTGTCAATTAATTTGAGGAGGTTATAAAGTGCGCGTTACAAATAAAATGTTATCTAACACTTTTCTGTCCGACATGAGGACAAATCTTGAGAATATGAAAAAGCTGCAGGAGCAGATGACATCAGGGAAGGAAATCAGAAGACCTTCTGATGATCCATTCAAAGTTGCCCGTGCTATGCAGTTATATACAGATATTAATGCTAATAAGCAGTATAACAGTAATATAACAGATACAATAAACTGGTTAAATACAACAGATACAGCCTTAGGTCAAGTTGGAGATGTTTTTCAAAGAGTTAGAGAGCTTTTGGTGTCTGCTGGAAATGCTGGATATAGTTCAAGCGAAAGAGCAGCTATAAAAGATGAAATAAATGAGAAAATAGGAGAAATAGCTCAGATATTAAATACAAATTTTGATGGAGCCTATATATTTGGCGGCACAAGAGGAACGACTAAGCCTGTAGATGTAACAGGAGAGCTTATTTATAAAGACGATTACAAGACAGTAGTAAATAAAATTGAGGATTGGAAAAAGAAGATAAGCTTTGTTGACAAGGATAATAAGCCACTTGGCACTGGTGATGGCTCTATAGATTTGAGCGGCATAGACATGTCTAAATTTACATTAAGTGATTTATCTAATGAAATCAACAAACAACTAAAAGGGGCTGGCATAGAAGATGTAAAAGCAATGCCTGTTTATGCTGAAAATTCTATTAGATTTATAAATAACACAGGAGATAATATAATAATTGATGGAATACCAAATGAAGCTAGTAATGTAACAGTTAAACCAACCACTATTGTTGAAAGTGGAAATACAAAGCTAGTATACTACAATAAAAATGGGAATGAGTTACCTACTAAAACATTGATTCAATATACAAATATAGACAACTGGCAAGGAAAGAAACTTGTGTTTCAGGTTAATGGTGGAGACACACCTTTAGAAGTTACAATAGATACTTCTACAATAGAGGATCCAGAGCCGCCAGCTAAACCATTAACAGATCAAGAAAAGATAGTAAAAAGTATTAATAATGGTATTAACGAAAATGAGAACTTAAAGGGAAAAATGAAGGCAGAATTAGTGAAAGAAGGAGCAAAATCTTATATTAAACTGACTTCTCTTGAAACCAATGAAATAAAGCTTCTTAAGCCAGAGGATGATTCTACATTGGTAGCAGATATAAGTGATGAAGTATATGATAAACCAATTGGAAACATTCAATATGAAATGATAGCATCTAAGTTAAAGGTTCAAATTTCTCAAGGGGTTACCATGGATTATAGTGTATCAGCTAGTGATATATTAGAATTTACCAACAGCGATGGAGAGGTTTTGGATCTTCGACAGATACTTACTGATATAGTAAATCACTTAGGAGATGAAAATTCTGTAGATAAATTAACAAGTGAAGACTTGAAAAACATGGACGATGTAATAAGCAATTTACTTAAGATTCGTTCAGAGGTTGGTGCAAAACAAAATAGAATGGACAGTGCTAAAGAAAAAAATACAGACGCAAACTTTAATATGACGGAGATATTATCAGAGACAGAAGATATAGATATAACAGAAAAGACTATGGAATACGCAACTATGCAAACAGTTTATTTAGCTTCTCTTCAAACCAGCGCTAAAGTACTGCAGCCATCGCTTATAGACTATCTTTAATGAAACAAATTGATAATTGACAATGCACAATTAACAATTTCTATAATAAAAAACACATTTATTGTTCATTGCCAATTTTAAAAGAACGGGGTGTTAAACATTGAAATTACAAACAAAGTATCACGGCATACAAGAATATAGTGAAAAGGATGTAATATTTTTCAAAAAGGGTATTCCTGGGTTTGACAATTTAACTAAGTTTATAATTTTTCCCGTAAAGGACAATGAGGTTTTTAGCATACTACATTCTATTGAAGATAGTAACATAGGTCTTATAGTAACTTCTCCATTCAATGTTATGAGTGAATATGAATTTAAGTTAAGTAATGAAACTATTGAAAGGCTGAAAATAGAAAAAGCTGAAGATGTTTTAGTTATAAATACAGTTACATTAAGCTCTAAGCCTGAAAACATAACTATAAATCTACGCGCTCCAATCATTATAAATATAAAAGAAAAATTAGGGGAACAAATAATATTGAATAATGAGAAATACTTAATAAAACACCCATTATTCAAGGAGGAGCTCTAATGTTAGTTGTTAAAAGAAAAGAAGGAGAATCACTGCTTATAGGCGAGGATATAGAAATAAACATAGTCAGCATAGAAAATGGCTCTGTAAAAATAGGCATAAATGCACCTAAAAATGTAGCAATTTTAAGAAAAGAGCTATATAAAGAAATAGAAGAAGAGAATAAGAATGCAGTTAATATGGATACGTCTATGCTAAAATCACTAAAGAAAAGATAGGTTTCAGTGTACATTATGAAATTATAGGTTATTAAATTGTATTCTCAAAGGAGTGAGGGAAATGAGTGTTAATGTATTAAGTCAAGGAGGACAGATAAATACAAGCACAATATCCAGTAATGAAAATTTCATAAATAAGTCTGAAGTGATTAATCAACAAATAGATTTACCGATAACAGAAAACCAAAAATCCTCAAAGGATATGAATCATGGAAATGAAAAGAATATAAAAGAAGATCATATAAAAAGAGCTGTAGATAAATTAAATAAGTTTCTCCAAGGGGAAGAAACTCATATAGAATATGAAAGACATGATAAATTAAAGAATGAATTTATTATTAAAATAATAAACAATGACACTAAAGAAGTAATAAAAGAAATACCTCCGAAAAAGATTTTAGATATGGTAGCAGAAATGTACAAAATTGCTGGAATTATAGTGGATGAAAAAGCTTGATAAAAATAAGGTATTATGTTCTGTGGACTAGCTTTCTAGTATCTTAAAAAAGGTGGGGTGTTTCTATTGGAGTATAAATTAAACAAAATAGAACCTGAGACTTATAGGATAGTTAATGATGCTACAAGAGAGGGAAAGGTTCATGGAAGTAAAGACTCATCAAAGGTTAATAGGGACAAAAAAGAAAAACAGCAGCAAAACACCAAAAGTTTTAAAAAAGAATTAGCTAAGCAAACTAAAAAAAAGAAAATATCCGTAGATGCAGTTAAAATAAAAAAAATAGATATAGATGCATCAAAGGCAGAAACAAATTCAATTCAAGGAAGGTTTCTAGATACCAAACGATAACCGCATGCAGGTGAGTACTGCATGCTAAAGTTTTCCCAAAATATAACGATAAAAACTATGACTTAACAATATAACAACCTATGCAATGGGAGGTTTTTCAATGTACGCAAGTAATGCATATAATACGTATAAAAATAATAGTATAAACTATGCTTCAAAAGAGCAGCTATTATTAATGCTCGTAGATGGAGCTGTGAAGTTTGCTAAAATAGGTAGACAAGCAATAATTGATAAAGATATCCCTAAAGCACATGCAAACATAGTAAAGGCTCAAGATATATTTTATGAATTGATGGCAACCCTTGATGTTAAACAAGCTGGGAATTGGGGAAATCAGCTAATGAGCATATATGATTTTATAGTAAGAAGACTGACTGATGCTAATATAAAAAAGAGTGTTGAAATAATGAATGAAGTTATTCCTTTAATTGAGGACGTGAGGGATACTTGGAATGATGCGTATAAGGCTTCAAAAGGAATGAGATAAAAAGTAGTTAATAATGAAGAATAAGAACCATAAGTATAAGGTTTTCAATTCTCAATAAAAAAATATAAGTTTGGGGTGATTAAATGAGTAGTATAAGCAGTGTAAGTAGTACTAGCAGCAGTAATAGAATAACAGGTCTTGCTACTGGTATGGATACGGATTCTATGGTAAAGTCTATGCTATCTACTGAACAGTCAAAAATAGATAAGACATATAAAGAGAAGCAAAAATTAGAATGGCAGCAAGAAGCTTATGTAGATATAATAAAGGATTTAAAAGAGTTTCAAGACGACTACTTGAGTATATCTGCTTCTAATGATACTAATATGATGAAAAGTGCATCTTACTCTGGAACCAAAGCTACAAGTGGAGATGAGAATGTTCTTACAGCTACAACATATGCAGGAGCAATAACTGGAGTTTATAAAGTTAAAGTAGATCAAGTAGCAGAAGCTGCTAAAATGCAGAGTAATGCTTTTACCATAAAAGATCCAAATGGAAAAGATATTAATGCTACAACTGCTACAAAGCTTTCAGATTTAGGTATAGAAGCTTCAGAAATAACAATAGAAGTAAAAGGTAAAACTTTTAAAATTGATGTAAATAAAACTGAAGACGAAAATGGAGCTAAAACTGAAACATTAAGCGATTTAATAAATAATTTTAGGAATGCAAAAGCTGATGATAACAGTTCTGACGTATTAGGAAATTATATAACAGTAAATTATAGTGAACTTACAGGAAAGTTAACAATACAAACTCGTGATACGGGTGCAGATGCAAAATTAAGTATTACAGGTACAGCTGCTAACGAATTAGGTATTACAACAGGAGCAGTATATGGACAGAATGCTAAAGTTTATATAAAATCACCAGGAGAGAGTGACTTTACACTAGTAGAAAGGAGCTCTAATAGTTTTACAATTGACAATATTCAATATAATTTAATAGCCATATCAGAAGTCATCGACACTAACCCAATAAATCCTGAAGATGGATTAAAGGAAACTACTATAACAGTAAAAGCTGATGCTACTGAGACTGTGGAAAGATTTAAAAAGTTTGTTGAAAAGTATAATAAATTAGTAGATAAAATAAATGGAAAGTTGACAGAAAAGAAAAATTATAATTATGAACCTCTTACAAAAGCTCAGGAAGAAGAAATGGAAGATGATGATATAGAAAAGTGGAATGAAAAAGCTAAGCAAGGCATATTAAGAGGAGATTTGCAGTTAACAAGTATTTTGAATGGAATGAGAGAAATATTTTATTCCGCAGTAGAAGGAGCTGGAATTAGTATAACAGACATTGGTATATCAACATATCAAGCTACAGATGGAAAACTAAAGATAGATGAAGATAAATTAAAGACAGCTTTAGAAACAAGAGGAGACCAGGTACAAAAATTATTTACTCAAAGTTCTACTGATAAAAATAAAAAAGGAATACTTCAGAAGATAGATGATTTATTAGATACGTATGTAGGAAGTAGCGGTAGTTTAATCCAAAAGGCAGGTTATACAAATACTAGATGGGCAACAAGTAATACTTTATATAAAAATATACAAGCAAAGGAAGAAGCCATACAAGAGCTACAAAATAAGTATTATACAAAGCAGGAAAATTATTATAAAATGTTTGCTAGCCTAGAAACAGCTATGAATCAATTAAATTCTCAAGCAAATTGGCTATATAGCCAATTAGGAATGAGTTAAAATAATTGTAAATGAGTGGTAGTAATATGGAACTAAAGGATGGCTTAAAAGAGTATAAGAACATAACATTAGATATAATTAGCAGCGTAGAAAAAGAAAACTATGATGCATTAGAACAGTTAATGTCTAATAGGCAAAATATAATTAACACAATGGATAAACTAGACTATTCAAAAGAAGAGTTTATAGAAGTATGTAAAGAATTGGATATATTAATGATTGAGCAAAAATTACTAGAACTTATAAAAGAAAAAAGAGCTAGTTTGATAAATAATATGAATAAACTTGTTATTCGTAACAATGCCAATAAAAGCTATAATAAAATATATTCAATAGGTTCCGTTTTTTTTAATAAAAAAATTTAAAAATTTTAATAAAATATATAAAGTAATATAAAATTTAGACGATATAGTAAGTGTAAACAAAATAAAACGGGAAAGGATTCCCGTAAATAAAAATTCAAGGAGGAATTTTATTATGATTATCAACCACAATTTAAATGCTATGAATGCTCACAGAAACATGACATCAAACGTTAATTCAGCAGCAAAAGCAATGGAAAAATTAAGTTCAGGTTTAAGAATAAACAGAGCTGGAGATGACGCTGCAGGATTAGCTATTTCAGAAAAGATGAGAGGACAAATCAGAGGTCTTGACCAAGCTTCAAGAAACTCTCAAGATGGTATTTCCTTAATTCAAACAGCTGAAGGTGCTTTAAATGAAACTCACTCAATTCTTCAAAGAATGAGAGAGCTTGCAGTTCAAGGTGCAAATGACACAAATGTTGGAGAAGATAGAGATCAAATTGGTAAGGAAATTGCTCAGTTACAAGCTGAAATTGATAGAATAGCTGACCAAACTGAGTTCAACACTAAGAAATTATTAAACACTAATACTGAAGCTGCTACTATAGTATTCCAGGTTGGAGCTAATAAAGATCAAATTATACAACTAGATATTGGAAATATGACAGCAGCATCATTAGGTGTAGCAACAGGAAGTGTTATAATTGATAATACAACTAGTGCAACAGCTATATCAAAAGCAATAACTATTATTAATGCTGCAATTAATAAGGTATCTACAGAAAGAGCAAAATTAGGAGCATATCAAAACAGACTTGAACATACTATAAATAATTTAAATACATCATCAGAAAACCTACAAGCAGCAGAATCTAGAATAAGAGATGTTGATATGGCAAAAGAAATGATGAATTATTCTAAGAATAATATTCTTCAACAAGCTGCTCAAGCTATGCTTGCTCAAGCAAATCAACAACCACAAGGAGTTCTTCAGTTATTAAGATAATTAAAAAATTAAATTTTGTTAATAAAAATAGTCGGAGAAAATCTCTGACTATTTTTATTAGTTAAGTAAATAGATTAATAAAAAAGTATAAATGATAAGTATGTGTATAGTCATCTATTTAAGTTTCTATTAAAATTTACGATAATATAAATAATAATATAATTTTGTGAGGTATAGTTATGAAACTTAGTATATGTATGATGGTTAAGGATGAAGAAAAGAACATAAGAAGATGTCTTGAAAATTTAAAACCTATAATTAATACAGGATTAGCAGAACTCATTATAGTAGATACAGGATCACAAGACAATACAGTATTAATAGCTAAAGAGTATACGGATAAAGTTTATTTTCATAAGTGGAATAAAAATTTTTCAGAAATGAGAAATAAGTCAATTTCTTATGCTAAAGGGGAATGGATTTTTATTATAGATGCGGATGAAAGATT
Source organism: Clostridium sp. (assembly GCF_047777555.1). Taxonomy (GTDB): domain Bacteria; phylum Bacillota; class Clostridia; order Clostridiales; family Clostridiaceae; genus Clostridium_H. The sequence continues at coordinate 293,556 of NZ_JBKEEV010000001.1, forward strand.
AGACGATATTGATAAAATGATAACTCTCCTAAATTCAAATGAGCTAAATAACTTTAATACAGTTTTAGTACAAGTAAAGAATTTATATGATTATAAAGATGAGGATAGATATAATTTAATACTTTCTCCAAGATTATTCAGAAATGACGGAGAATTTAGATATGAAGGAGCAGTTCATAATCAACCAATTTTTAAAGGCCCTAATTTGAGTGTGGATATTGCTTTGACGCATTTTGGATATATTAGTACTGATAAAGAATTGATGGAAAAAAAGTATAAAAGAACCGTTGAATTGCTTAAATATGAATTGAAAAAAGATCCAGAAAATCTATATTACTTATATCAATTGGGTGTAAGTTATGATATGCATGGAGACCATAATGAATCGTTAAAGGAATTTAGAAAAGCGTATAATATATTAAAAAATAAAAATTTAATTAAAGAAAATATATATACCTATATACTTGGCTCACATGCTAGAATAGCATATACAAATGGGGAGTTAAGTGAATCAATAAAAGTTGCTAAAGAAGTTATAAGTGTACAATCTGAATATGTAGATATGTATTATATTATTGCAGTATCAGAAAAGCAGTTAGGAAATAAAAAAGAATCCTTTAAATATTTTAATAAATATATTGATTTAGTTAAAAAATATGATAAGTTAGAAATAGCTAAAGATTTAACAATTATTATGTATCATATGGATAAAAATTCTATCTCAAATGGATATTTTGAAATATTTCAGCATTATCTAAATGAGGAAAAATATCTGGAGGCTTACAAAAATTATAAACATATTACACTTGTAAATCAAAAAATTTATTCAGGTATAAATATATTAATAAAGTTAAAGAAACATGATGAACTTTATGATTTATATATTTCTTTAACAAATAAAAAAGAAAAAGATACATTTTTAGTAACTTTAGAGAGCAAGTTAGATGAAGTAGAATATAATAATAGAGTTGAAATTTACAAACGGTTTAGTTCTGATACAGATATATATGGATTGTTAAATCAATTGAGATTAACCGATGATGTAAATATAAAATCAAACTTAATAAAATTAATATTGCAAAATTTAGACTTAGATAAAGAACCTCTGTTTTATGCAGAAGTACTTAATAATTTTAAAGAAGATATTCCATTTCTTATTAATATATTAACAAAAGTTGAAACATTAAATGTAAGAAAAATACTTCAATATTTAATTGAAAAAGATAAAAGATTTATAAATGCTTTTGAAGAATATGTTTCACAATTAGAGGAAGAAGTAGTATCAGCAGCAGATATAAATGTATTAAGAGTAAATATAGTATTAATGTCTGTTTTACTTTTAATAAATGCTAGAGATAATAGCACAATAAATGATAAATATAAAAATATTTTTGATAAATATATAAAATGTGGAATTAAGTTTATATCTGAACTATATAGAATAGAAAAAGCATCTTTAATTTATAAAAGCGTAAGCAATATGGAAGATAGATTCTTTTTGATTATGTATTTGGTTAATCAAGATTTATTAAATGATAATAAAAAAGCTATAGTAAATCACTTACTAGAAGCTTTAAATACTTATGAAGCAATGGCTAAATATATTGATATTTATAAAAATGATTTGTTATTTAGTGAAAAAGACATAATCGAAGAAAAACAAAAATCACAATTTGATGAATATAAAACTCAAGTTAAATCAAATATTAACACTTTAATAAGTAGTGGAAATTTAGAAGAAGCTAAAGAGTTAATTAAACAATACGAAGATATAGTTCATAATGATATAGAAATTTATTCAATAAAAGCTGTTATAGCTATTATGGAAGAAAAATATTCAGAAGCTGAAAATATATTAAAAAGTGGCTTAAAAAAAGAACCATTTAACCAAGACTTATTATACAACTTGAGTTATTTAATGGATATTACTAAAAAAAATAAAAAATCATTAGAGTGCTTTAGTACTGCAAAATTATTCAACCCAAATAGCAATGTAAAAGTTAATGATATTATATGCGATTTAAAGGCTATTGATAATAACAATTTAAAGGTTATTCATGGAACTATGGAGATCGCTAATCAGATGTGTACGCTAACATCAGGTTTAAAGAGAATAAGAATTGATGCTAAAACATTAAATTACTATCCTAATTATTTAGGATATAAATCTGATTATACTTTAGATATTAGTTCTTTTAATAATGTAAATGAAGCTAATATAGAGACTAAAAAATTAGCAGCTAAAGTAATTTCAGAAAATGATGTGTTTCATTTTCATTTTGGAACTAGCTTAACTTTAGATTATTCTGACTTATCTTTACTCAATGAGCTAGGTAAAAAAGTTTTAATGCATCATTGGGGATCGGATGTGAGAATGTATTCTAAAGCTATACAATTTAATCCATATGTAAAAGTTAAAAATATGGATGAAGATAGCATTAAAAGAAAATTAGAATTTATTTCAAAGCATATATCTCATTGCGTAGTAAGTGACTATGAGTTATACAATTATGTGAAAGATTTCTATTGTAATGTCCATTTGATAAGACAAGCCATAGACTTAGAAAAGTATAAAATTAAGAATTATAAAAATAACAAGTTATTTATTGTTCATGCTCCATCATCACCAGAAATTAAAGGAACAAAATATATTTTAAGTGCTATTGAAGAATTAAAACAAAAATATGATTTTGATTTCAAGCTTATTCAAGGTATGCCTCATGAAGAAGCAAAAAAGATTTATCAAAAAGCGGATATAATAATAGATCAAATATTATGTGGTTCACATGGTTTGTTTGCAATAGAATCCATGGCAATGGGAAAACCAGTAGTTTGTTTCATAAGTGATCATTTAAAGGACACATATCCTAAAGAATTACCAATAATATCAGCAAACCCAGATAACATTAAAGAAAAATTAGAATACGTTATTAATAATAGAGATATGTTAAGCGAAATTGGTAATAAAGGAAGAAAGTATGTAGAAAAATATCACGATATGAATGTAATATCTAAACAGCTGCTAGATTTATATAAATCTATTTAAGGCATAATTAAGGAGGAAAAAATGATTAAAAATAAAAAAGTACTTTTGACTGGTGGAGCAGGATTTATTGGTACAAGAATATGTAATTTATTGTATGAAAATAATGAAATTTTAATTTATGATAACTTAAACAGGAATTCTATTAAAAATACAAATTTATTAGACAAAACTAATGTTAAATTAGTTCAAGGTAATATATTAGATTTTAATTATCTGAAATCAGTCATAGATGGATTCAGGCCTAATATTGTAATTCACTTAGCGGCGGTAGCTGGAATAGATACAGTTATCAAAAATCCTGTGACTACCATGAAGGTGAACATGATTGGTACATACAATATATTAGAAGCGGTAAAGGATTTAAATTTAGATAGATTTATAGATTTTTCAACATCAGAAGTATTTGGATCTTATGCATATAAAGTAGATGAACAACACACTACAAATTTGGCTCCAGTAGGTGAAGCAAGATGGACTTATTCTGTAAGTAAATTAGCTGGAGAACATTTAACACATAGTTACCATAAAGAATATGGGATACCATCTGTTTCAATTAGACCTTTTAATATATATGGACCTGGTCAAGTAGGTGAGGGTGCTATACATCAATTTGTGCTTAGAGCTATAAAAAATGAACAAATGCAAGTACATGGAGATGGCGATCAAATACGTTCTTGGTGTTATATAGATGATTTTGTTGACGGAATAATGTTGTGTCTTACTAAAGAGGAAGCTATAGGAAATTCTTTTAATATAGGAAATCCAAGAGGCACTATTACTATTTCAATGCTTGCACATCTTATAAAAAGAATAGCAGACTCAAAGTCAGAAATTGTATATGTTCCTAAAAATTATATAGATGTAGAGCTTAGAATTCCAAGCATAGAAAAAGCTCAAAGATTGCTAGGTTATGAACCTAAATATGATTTAGCATTGGGATTAGAAAAAACTATTGAGTGGTACAGAAGAAAATCTTTTAATATATAACAAAATGTATATAGTGTTTATTGTGATGAACATAGAAAAAAGATATGAAGTATGGAAATTGGAATGAATGGAGAAAATTATTGAAAATCTTATTGCAAGTCAAGATTATGTACAGTGATGGAAGAAATTGAACCAATATAAATTAAATTTTACATACAGTTATATCAATTAAAAACATAAAATCATTTATTATGCATAATTTAGGAGAACCATTATTAGAATCAAGAATCTTATTCGAGATACAGAAAAAATGGTAATTTGGATAAAGTCATAGCTAATATTGTTAAAATAGCAACAGTAAAAATGTTTAATATTAAAAAACAAATGCTAAGGCAGTTTTATTTAAATATCTTGTACAAGAATTAAATTTAATTTGTAATATGTTAACACAATGTGGTGCCGATGAGTATATATTACAAACTGTAATATTTAGAGATGAAATAGATGAAGATCCACAAAATTGGATACCTGAACAACAAGAGTTAACAAGATATGATACTACAAAATTGCATAATGAGAATAAATTAATGTTTTATAAAGATAATGCTGAACAAGAAAAAATTTGTAGTGGCATATTGGGGAAACATTCCTTCAGTAATAGATTTTAAAGGTAATGTGTATACATGTTGTTATTGTTGTACTAATGAGGAATATACAATGGGAAATATTAATGATCAGTAGTCTTTTGAAGAAATATTGAGATCTAATAAGTATGTAGAGTTTAGAATGAAAGTACTAAAGGATAGATTTAAATATGAAATATGTAACAAGTGATATAGACCAAGTAACCAAATATAATTATGCTAATAAGTTTCTCTGTATTTTATAAAGTTAGATTAGATATGAAGGTTATAAAAAGATGTGCTATATTATAAATTGAAATATGATTTTATTAGAGAATTAGAAAAGCAATCAAATGGTAAAGGAAGGAAACTTTAAACATATGGAAAAAAGGCTTTTGATAACAGGAGGTACAGGCTTTATTGGAAGTAATCTAATTGAACTTTTGGGCAGTACCTATGAGTGCATTAATATAGGAAGAAACAAAAATGAAAAATGTGAAAATATAAAATGGAATTTAAAAGATCCGTTATATAATTTTAATATTCCACAAGTAGATGCAATAATTCATTGTGCATCTATAGTAGGAAATAAAAATATTCCAAAGTCTGAGTATATAGATGTTAACCTAAAATCTACACTGGAGCTTTTAGAGTTATCTGTTAAAAATAATATAAAAAGATTTATTTATATATCTAGTGGTGGAGTATATGGTTATAGTGAAAAAATATTAACTGAAGAAAATAACTGTTATCCTCAAGATATATATAGTATGAGCAAATATTTATCAGAAGAACTTTGTAGATTGTATGAAAACAAAATATCTATAGTAATATTAAGAATGTTTTTTCCATATGGCAATGGACAAAATGGAAGATTAATCAGCTCCTTGATAAATAATATTTTACAAGGTAATAAAATTATTCTAAATAAAAACGGCCTTCCTATAATTAATCCTATACACATAAATGATGTTGTAGAAATAATAAAAGGCATTATTGAGTCTAACTGTAGAGGGGTATTTAATGTATGCGGAAATGAATACTTTTCTGTAGAGGAACTTTGTAGAAAAATTGCTCTATCTATAGGTATAAATAATTTAAAATTAGTACATACAGAAAGCGAAGTAAAAAACCTTATGGGTAGCAATAAAAAAATCTGTGACCTGTTAAATTATAGCATGAAGATTAATATCGAAAAAGGTATTAAAATGTATTTAGATTCGATTTTAAATATGTTTTAAAGGAGTGCTTGAGGTGGGGTATAAGTTATGGAGAAGTGAAGGAAGTGGTATTCCTGATAAAAGTAAATTGAAGGCTTGTGGCGAGAATGTAGTCATTGAAGATGGAGTAAGAATATTTCATCCTGAAAATATAGAAATAGGGGATAATGTTTATATAGGACATGATACAATTTTGAAGGGATATTATAATTCAAAATTAACAATTGGTTCTAATACTTGGATAGGGCAACAATGTTTTATACATGGAGCAGGCGGAGTTACTATAGGTGAAAATGTTGGTATTGGTCCTTGTGTAAAAATACATGCATCAAGACACAAAGAGTTGGGAATAGATATGCCTATTTTATTTTCAGAATTAGAATTTTTACCGATAAAAATAGGTAATGATTGTAACATAGGAATAGGTGCAGTAATATTGCCTGGGGTATAAATTGGTAAAGGTTCTAAAATTGGAGCTAATGCAGTTGTTAATAGGAGTATTTCAGAATATTCAGTAGCAGTTGGCGTTCCTGCTAAAATAATTAAAAAAAGAAAATAAAGATTAAAAGATGTAAAAAGTTACAATAAGTCTTTTGTAAATTAATTTTTGTATGCAGTAAATAATCATAATGTAAAATATTTAAAATATTACTTGATAAGTTAAAGATTTAACACATCTATATTTATTAATTTAAGCTAGATAGAATGAATTAGGCAATATATAAAAGGTTGAATATCATATAAAAACTTATCTATATATATTATTGTTATGAGAATTATGCTGAAAAAGAACTACATGGTTAAAACATGTGGTTCTTTTTTATAAAATTTTCAAAAGAACAAAAGTTTTATTTCATGTAATATTAAAAATTTATCAATAAATTAATATAAAAACTCAATATTTTAATTGTATTTACAAAATCTGATAAAAATGAGAAAGAAAAATAATTACTAACCATAAATTATCTCCTATTAATTCGTATAATGGAAAAAATAATAACGTAAATACATAAAAATCTACGGAAAAGATTTTAACATGGCTATCTAAATATAAATGGAGATAATTCTGTAATGCTCATAATATCCGAAAAAACGAAGGCACAAATTAAAGGATTGCAGCAAGCTAAGATAAATGTTCAGGAGGGAGGTCCTTTTTAAAAACTGTATAAGGTGAATTAGGGAGATATAAAAACAAATTTACATGTAAATTTTAAAAAGTAAAGGAATTAAACTCTCAGTTGTAAGTGATATGTATGAAAAAAATACTCAGCTTAAAAGACCATCTAATATAATTGGTAGAAATTATTTGGATATAAACGGAGATTTTGGTACTCAATTAGATGCTTTTGCAGATAAGATAAATAGATGCTGGAGTGGAATATACTAACTGTTAATCTACAAGTTGGTACGAATTCTAAAGAAGTATTTAAAGTGAAGTTATATTTTTGGAGAAGAACTAAGTATAATTCTGATGTAAATGCATTAGAATGAGAAAGTTTCTGTTCAAAGATATAAATGATAATTTTGAAAACTTTTATCATTTGATCTTATTTGATAGCTCTACAATGGGTTTGGGATTAGATTCTAAGTTGAATTTAACTTCTTTTTTTTCTAAAATTGAATCGATATAAACATGGCAACGGCTGATATGACAGTCAGTTATGGATGGATATTGCATTAGTGAGACAGCAATCAATGTATGTTGGTATCAGCACGTCAAAATACTGATAATCTAAATATGATCTTTTATAGATCATAGCGTTACTATAGTTTGAATAATTGCATAATGATAAATCTGGTGCTAGAATTAGACAGGATTAAGTATAGGTAACAATTGTACGAATCAAAGGTTAAATATGCAGCAAGTATTGGCAGCTGATGAAACTTGCTATGAATAGATGAAGAGGCACTACTTATAAATGAAACGTTACAAATGTAGCTTTAGATTCAAATAGAGGACAACACCTAGATGTAAGACCATAAATAAAGTTTATAAGCAGAGCAAAAAATGTAGAACTTAGATTGTTCAAAAACCATATGTAAAATTTGCATGATGGTATTTATAGCCTAAATAATTTTATACAATATGACCATGGTACTATATTTTTCTTATTATTGATTGAAGTTGTAAGCATGCGCTTTTCGAAAACTTTTTTAATACTACGCATTCAGTAATATTAAGGTTTATTAGGTTCTTTTGGATTAGTAAAACTTCTCTCAATTTTTTCTTCTTTATTATGTGTTGTGGAAAAGTCTAGAAACTAGCCATAAATATGCTTACCTTAGTTTCTTTTATCAGCTTTTGATTTGATCTTATATCGAATAAGTAACCTAGTTGTGCAGAATTATTTTTTAAGTATAACAATAAAATTCACAGATAAAGTTCTTAATTATAGAGTTTTATTAAAGAAATAATTTAAAACTTTTTTGCCATTATATAATATTTGAATGCTTTGGTTTTAAAGAAGAAGCTTTAGACTACTATGAAATTATATCAGCAGTCGAAACTAGGATTGCTGAATTTTTTATAGCTTATTGGGGTTTAATTCTTTTCGCGAATTTACGATAAATATATGTAAAGAATATTTAATAGCCATATAAGATAAAGCCTATTATTGAAAACAAAGAGTAGCAAAATATAAGAATCGGAGGCAACAGTATGAAGAAAATAGTTTTAGCCGGTGGATGTTTTTGGGGGGTAGAAGCTTATTTTAATACAATAGAAGGAGTTGTGAACACTAAGGTTGGATATGCTAATGGAAATACTGAAAATCCTACCTATGAAGAGGTATGTAAAAACAAAACTGGCTTTGCAGAAGCGTGTTACATAGAATATGATGAGAATATAGTTACTTTAGAGAAAATACTTGATGCCTACTGGAAAGTAGTAGACCCAACAATAAAAGATAGACAAGGACATGATATTGGAACACAATACAGAACAGGAATATATTACTTAGATGAAGATGATCTGAAAATAATATTAAAATCAAAAGATATGGAACAAGAAAAGTATGATAGTCCTATTGTAACAGAAATAGAACATTTAAAAAACTTCTATGATGCTGAGGAATATCATCAAAAATATTTAGATAAAAATCCAAATGGTTATTGTCATATTCCAAGGGAATTGCTTAAAAGATAAATGAATTAAGTATTAAGCATAGGGGGAAGGTTCAGTGGCAGAAAAGAAAATTGAAGTATCTCTTAAAAACATGAACAACTTAATTAATGAATTAATTAAAATAAAGTTTTCTTGTTATGATGATAATATAAGAAGTAGTATTGAAAGCCTTATAGAGTTTATAAATGTAGATATTCTAAATAATAAGGATATAAAAGAAAGGCTATTGGATCAAATATATGATAAAATGGTTGAAATGAAAACAATAAACGAGGATTTAAATGCTAGCCTTTATATTTTATATCAAGAATTGAAAAATGATAGAATATCCATACAGGAAGCTGTAGACAGGTTTGAAGTAATCTTAAAAACTAATGAGTATATGTAAAGAAAAGCTAAAAACATTCGATAATAAACATTATATTATTATATTACGGAGTTGATAACATGAGATTAATGCATAATCTAAATTCTCTTAATATCTATAAGGAACAAATTAAAGTAATGTCGAGGCAAAGTGCAGCCTTAAGCAGAATATCCTCAGGTTATAAAATCAATAGTGCAAAGGAAAATCCTAATGCTATTGCAAGCAGCGAGAAAATGAGAATTCAAATAAGAGGGCTTCAAATGGCTCAAAGGAACGCTCAAGATGGAGTTAGTATGCTTCAGACTGCCGATGGAGCCTTAGATAATATTACTTCTATGCTCCAAAGAATAAGAGAGCTTACAGTTCAAGCAGGAAATGATTCAGCTACAATAGAAGATAAAAAAGTAATTCAAGAAGAAATAAATAATCTAAAACAAGGTATAGGGGATATTATAAAAAATACACAATTTAATGGTGTAGAACTTTTAAAAGGTAATAAAATACTAAAGATGCCAATAGGAGCAAATGTAGGTGAAAGTGTGGAAATTTCTATTTCTGATTTAAGTCCAGATAAGATTGGACTAGATATCATAGATGTAACTACAAATACTATTGATGACAATCTTGATAAAATAGATAAGATCCTGGATACAGTTATTTCTAAAAGAAGTAAATATGGTGCCCTATTAAATAGGTTTGAAAGTACATATGATAAAACAGGAGAAATTCATGATACCATAGTTGGAGCAGAAAGTCAGATAAGGGATGCTGATGTAGCAGAAGAAATTATGAACTTTTCAAGAGACAACATATTAATAGAAGCAGGAAATGCTATGATGGTTCAATCAAATAAGTTTCCACAAGAGATTTTAAGAATACTAGAAAATGTAAAAGCAAAGTAAAAATTCTTAAGCCTCACGTAGAGTATTTCTTTTACGTAAGGCTATTTTTGTTTTAAAACTTAAAATAGTATAAATGCAAAACTAAGAGTTAAAAGGGATACATACCTATAAAGTTTTTATCATGTAAAACGATAAAAATTTTATAGGTTAATTTTTTTATCTAATGATAAAAAATCTAAAGGAGGGATATTTAACAATTAAATTATAAGAAAGGTAGTGTGCAGAGATATTATGAAGAAACATAAGACTTTAGGATTTATAATTGCTCTACTGATGTGCTTCAACGTATTTACATTTATGAATGTAGAAGCGACAGAAGCGAATCATACCGTTGTAATGCTTAATTCTGTATATGAAGAGAGTAAGGGAAAATATGTTACTATTAACGTATATGTTAGTAACCCTTCTAATATGGCATCAGGAATTATGGAACTTGAATATGACCCTGCCTTTATCAAAGCAAAAGACGTGGGAAAAGGTGAATTATTAAGTTCTGCTAAACTCGTTGAAAATTTGAAAGATGCAAAAAACGGAAAGATAAAAATCGCTTGGGCAACTGAAGAAGGAATTTCAGAGAATGGTGTATTATTTACAATAAAATTTAGAACTCTTCAGGCTGTACAGGCAGCACCTATTAAAATTAGCTATCTAAGTATGTATGATGATAGTTATAATGAAATTTCTTCAAGAAAAGTTGACGGGAGAATTGGTGTATTTAAAGGAGGAACTAAAAATCCTGTAACTGTAAACAATGTTAAGAAAGATTTTAAAATTAATTTTAGTCTTCCTGTAGACAAAGATACTATAAACAATCAAAGTATTACAGTGATTGATAGTAAAGGTAAAGCTATTGCTGTAGACTTTTCTTTTGAAAATGGTAATAAGACTGTTGTGGTTTCACCTAAATTAGAATATATAAAAGGCAAATATACTCTGACTGTAACTGAGCAGATTTTATCACAAGGAGGAAAACAATTAAGGTTTCCTGCAAAGGTAGATTTTGAAATAAAATAGGATTATAAAAGGAAGGAGGTATTAAGAATAAATGAAATATAAAAAAATTATGACTTTTATGCTTTGTTCAGCTTTACTTTTCCTTGGAGGAAACAAGCTTGCTTATGCAGATGATACTGTTGAAAAGGATGAATTAGCTCCATTAAAAATAATGCGACATCTTAAAGGGGTAGATAAAATTACAAGATCTAGTGATATAGAAGATTTAGATATAGACCTAGATGGAGAACTTACAGACAATGATGTTGATTTATGGATGGAATATCTTACAGGAGCGAGAACAGATCTTTTAGCTATAGAAGATAAAGAACTGCCATCTGCAGCATTAAATTCACTTTATAGTGTTAAGCTAAAAGCAATAAGAGGAACAGAACCATATAAATGGACAAAAGTAAAAGGAAGTCTTCCTACTGGAATGAAATTAAACTCTAGTACAGGAGAAATTACTGGTACACCAACTAAAGAAGGTACTAGTACTTTTACAATAAAGGTTACAGATGGTGAGAAATATACCTATCAAAGAGAGTTTAAGATATCTGTAGTAGATACAGATATTAAGTCAGTAACAAAACCAAGTCCAGTTACTGTACAAAAAGGAAAAACTCCTGATTTACCATCTAAAGTTACAGTTATATATAAAGATAATTCAACTGGAAAAGAAAATGTAGATTGGGAAGATGTTGATACAAGTACATTAGGGAAAAAGGTTGTAAGTGGCAAAGTAGGAACTAGTGGTATATCAGTTACTATGGAAGTTATTGTTGTAGGACAGGGAACTAATGATGATAAACAAATTGATTCTATTGAAACTGTTAATCCAATAAAAGTGCTAATTAATGAAACACCAGAATTACCTTCTAGTATAGCGGTAACTTATAAAGATGGTTCTGTTAAAATGGAAGAAGTAATTTGGGATTCTGTAAATACAAAAACTTTAGGCACAAAGGATGTAAAAGGAACTTTAAAAAACCTTGACATATCTATAGAAACTCAAATTATTGTTGTGGAAGAATTGTCAGATACTGATGAGAATGTAGATCCAATACAGAAGATAGAGGTTAATTATGTAGGTATACTAGACTTACATTCCATTGTAGTTGAAGCTGATCCAGAAGTATATGCAGTTAATATAGAAGCTTCTGTTTATAATTCAAAAAACAAATTGGTAAAAACTACTATACCAATGCATTATGATCCACCTGTAAACTATGGAAGTGATGGGGAACCTACTTTCTCAACAGAAACTAGATTTACTTTAGCAACTCCAAGATTAATACCAGGCTCTGAGATTACTATTGTATCCTATGATAAATTTAATAATGAGATTGCAAGAAAAACTTACAAGCTAGATACTTCAAATGAATAAGGGAGGGACAAAGATTGAAAAATAAATATTCATTCATACCAAAAACTATTTTTTTCCTGGCATTTGCTTTGATTTTGTCAAGTACAGTTTTTATGAATAAAGCTTTTGCTGCAACAGACACTAGGGTTGATAAATTAAAGTATAAATTTACGAGTATAACATCTACATCATTTACTATGGATGTTACTGAAGATTCAGATACAGCTAATCAATTTAATGGAAATGTACATTATCTAGTATGGGATAATGGTAATGGGAAATATGGAACACTTGAAGATGTTGTTGCGAAGTTAGAAACGGATAGTAAAGATACTATAAAATATCCAGAATTGGCAGAATTAAATGGTAAATCACAAGATCAGTGTAGAAGAGGAAGTTATTTTAAATCCGCAAGAATATAACTGCTACTAAAAGTTATGTTTCTAAAGGTTCAAAAAAAATAACAGGAACTCTTGCTGCCAGTATATCAGCTTCAAATCTTAATATAAATCATCAATATTCAGTTTATATCGTATGGTGGAGATAGGTGGACAACTATTACGAGTTTGATAATTTAAATGGAATTAGGTTTAATACAGATCCATTTCCTAAAGTTACTGAATTCGAAATAGGAGATTCAGGAGAACATATAGATAAGAATGATCCTCTATCTGTTGTAAGAGGAGTTACATCAAATAGAGAAGGAGAGTTAAAATATTATGATTTTGATTCTGATGCAAAATTGGTTAATGAAGGGGAAGGCATACGTCTTTTAGAAATGTCAACAAGGGAAGATTTTATAGATGAATGCGAAATAGAAAATAAGACTTTAACCATTTATTATAGACCTTTAAGAGAAAATCAGCAGTATGTTCTTATAGTAGATGGAAATGAAATAATGAGAGATAATTCAGGTGTTCCAGGGATTTTTAATGTTACTTCGCAGCCAGGACTTTCTAGTGTAGCTTTTTATACTGAAAAAAGGCCTACAGTAGTAAATGCATTTTTTAATCCTGGTAATGATAATGTAAACTTTGAGAGCTCGCCTTTTTATATGGCAAACACAAATCCTATATATCAAATTCCGGATTTAATTGGAGTAAATAAAATCGGTGTTGGAGTAAACCAAGCTCTTGTACTATCTTTTGACGATAGGATAGAAGCGGCAGCTGACATATTAAGCAAAATAAGTATAGATAGAAGTCCATATCATTCAGATTTAAGATATAATGTTGAAGTAAGTGAAAATGGAATGGATTTACTAATTACTTTTGATACAGATCATCCTGATAGAATGTTAAACTTTAATACAAAATATACTGTAACTATAGGATCAGGAGCCATTAAGGATATATATGGAGGAGAACATTCTGAAAATGAAGAAATAAAAATAATATTTAAAACTGTAGATGGTTTTAACAATGCCTTTTTACAGTCTTCAGCTCAGGATTTAAACAACGGAATATTTAGGGACTACAGCACTCACAATATAGCAGTGAAGGTTCCTAAAGTTTATATAAAACAGCTTGAAACTATACATTATAGAAATGGTTTAGTACCAGACGAGCAGGTTGCTCCTAACTTAACAAATATAGATATTGAAGCTGATGAGGATGTATATTATATGAAGATTGTAACCAATAGAGGAATAAGGCCTAAGGTTTATAGAGGTGCTAATGATAAGTTCTCTGTGGCTTTTGCTGGATTAAATGCAGACATATCTACAATAGAGGTATATGCATATGATTCCTATGGTAAAATACTTGAAAGAAGATCTTTTAAGCTTCAAGGAGCACCTGGTGCTGAATTTAAGAGTGATTATGTTCCGGAAATATCACCTATATTTGGTACAACAATATCATTTTATGATTTGATGAAGGATCCTACTTCACTGCAGCAGATTATAGAACAAATACCATTAAGTGAGCTTGATAGAATAGGTGTATTTTACCCTTACTTCTCAACCATATAATCTTGTAAAATAACTAAAAGTAAAAGAAAGCTGGCTAGAAAATTCTCTAGCTAGTTTTCTTTTACTTTAAATTCTATCTTCATTCTTTGTTTTAAGAAAGTTTTATTCTTTTTAGATTGTAAATCATTATCTATATATAAATAGTAAGTTCTGCCTTTTACATATGTGCTCTTAGGAATTATTAGAACAGAGCTGGCAGTTATATCAGAATTTATACTAGAAATATTATTGGATTCATCTACAAAGTATAATTCTGTATCTATTTTGTTACCATATTCATCTTTAATATATATATTTTCTTTTGTTACAGTTTTATAATAAAGAGGAAGGCTGAAATTAATTTTCCAATTTTTATTTATATCCACTGGATATAACATTTTAATTGTTTTCCATTCTGACAGCCCCTCGTCTGTAACTGTTACATCTACTGTATCTTTATAATTACCATCTTTGGTTTTTGCAGTTATAACAGCTTTTCCAGGAGAAACAGCTCTTACTACTCCTTTTGAGTCCACACTAACTACATTAGGATTACTAGATGACCATATGATCTCCTTGTTATCTGCATTAGAAGGATATATGGTAGCATGTATAGTATCTGTATCAAAATTAGTTTTATTCAATATAAGAGTGATTGAACTTTTACTAAGACTAATGCCGCTAACAGGAACAGGAACAGTTACTTCACAGGAGCTTGTATATCCTCCGTCTAAAGTTTTAACTGTAATTGTTGCAGTTCCAGGAGAATGTGCAGTTACCTTTCCGGTATCATCCACGCTTGCTATATAACTCTTAGAAGAACTCCAAACTACATCCGTATTTGAAGCGTTGCGAGGAGTTATAGTGGCGAAGAGTCTATAAGAGGAACCTACGGATACAGTTATTTTCTTTTCATTTAGTGAAATACCTTTTACAGCAGTTAAGTCTAATAAAACTGGCGTTGTACGATTTTCCGTGGTTTCATCTCCAAGCTGGCCATATTTATTTAATCCCCAAGAAAAGAAATTTCCGTTTTTATCTAAGGCTAAATTAAATGAGTTTCCAGCACATATACTATCTATATTGTTAGATATGGCTACTAATTTAGGAGTGCTGCTGTCCTCTCTTAGTACCATTTCCAAGTTGTCCTGATCCATTTAATCCCCAAGCCCAAAGACTGCCATCTCTTTTTAGTGCTAAGTTATGATCATTTCCAGCAGATATTCTTATTACATTATCCAATCCTTCTACTTTTACCGGATTTGAAGTTGAGCTATCTAAATCATTAAAAGGATTAAATCCCCAGGTCCATACAGAACCATCAAACATTAGTGCTATGCAATGATATTTTCCTGCAGATATATAAGCTGGAACCAGATTATTTCCATCATTATCTTTTGGAAGGGTTAATGCCCTAGGTATCTTGATGCTGGAAAACAATTCACCAAGCTGGCCACCCCAATTTTCGCCCCAGAACCATATGGTACCATCTGAATCTAAGGCTAAATTATGCTTACTATTTGCAGAAATTGCTACAATATTTTTTAATCCATAAACTTGCACTGGAGAGTCGGAATTTTTAGTTGAATTGTTTCCAAGCTGTCCTGAATCGTTTTGTCCCCATGCCCAAACTGTACCATCATCTTTAAGTGCTATGGTGTGGGAATAACCGGCTGAAACAGCCTTTACTTTTGATATAGAATGAATTTTTCTAGGAGTATTTCTATTTTTTTGGCTTCCATCTCCCAGCTGACCATACATGTTCCAACCCCATGTCCACAGATTTCCATCGTCGCTTAAAGCTATACTATGGAAAGCACCAGCTGCAATTGAAATAATATCTTCATCTCCAAAGGTATCTTCAACAGTCATAGGTTTCAAACTATCTATTTCTGTAGAATTGCCAAGTTGACCAAAGTTGTTTGAACCCCAAGAGTAAATAGTACCGTTTGAATTTAAAATTAGAGAATGATTTTCTCCAGCAGCAAGCTTCACTTTTCTTTCAGTGACTCCATAAGCCTTGAGATCAAATAATAGAGTAAAGGCTGTAAGAAAAAGAAATGCAAAAGATATTTTTTTTAATTTTTGCAATTATATACCTCCTTATATATTTTTTATTTATTATATTTTTATCGTCTAAGTTTAAATGATATTTATAGTTGTGATTAAAAAAGAGAGTTTTAATTACAATTTAAATCTATATAAAAAAATAATTAAAAGTTCTTTAAAATAATAGAAAAATATTGTATAATAAATATTAATAAAGTATTAAATTTAATAATAAAGTATTAATTGGTAACATATATGGTAGTATATATAGAAAAAAGTTGTGGAAGATATGGCAAACTTATGATATAAATAACATATGAGGTAGTATTAAAAAGAATTTACATATATTATGTTGAATAATACGTAAATAGAAAAAAGGGAGATGGTGCAATGAAAATGGTGGGCTTATCAGAAAGTGAAAAGACTTACGACTTGATAAAAAAATCCCTTGATGCATCTGTTGCTAGGGGACAGGTAATAGCTAACAACATAGCAAATGTTAATACTAAAGGATATAAAAGGCATTACGTTACATTTGAAGAAACTCTTCAAGATGCTAAAAGTGATGTAGATCTTAAAACTACTGATAAAAGACATATAAGTTATGATGAAGAATACGGCGAAATTAGTGTTAAACGAGATGAATCAAATAGTATGAGAATGGATGGAAACAATGTAGATATAGATAATGAAATGACAAATTTAGCTGCTAATAATTTAAAGTATAATGCTTTAATTACAGAGCTAAATTCTAGATTGTCTCTTAAAAGATTTGTCATAAATGGAGGAAAGTAGTATGAGCGCTTTTAGTTCTATTAGAATAAGTTCTAGTGGTCTTTCGGCAGAAAGATTGAGAATGGACACTATAGCATCAAATATTGCCAATGTTTCTACTACAAGGGGAGAAAATGGACAACCTTATAGAAGAAAAGTTGCAGTTTTTGAGGAAAATTTGAAACAGGAATTAAATAAGAATACAAATACATATGAAAATAAGCTTAACGGAGTAAAAGCAGTAGGCATTATAGAAGATAATTCTGAGTTGAGAAGGGTGTATGATCCAACCCATCCTGATGCAGATGAAGAAGGCTATGTTTTAATGCCTAATGTAAATATTTTAAATGAAATGGCAGATATGATAGCGGCTACTCGTGCTTATGAAGCTAATGTAACTGCTATAAATTCAGAAAAAAGTATGTTTGTGAAAGCATTAGAAATAGGTAGATAGGGGAAATGTATATGAAAATCAATGATTTTATACCAAATACTAAAATTTATTCAAATCTTGGATTTCAAGAAGTTAATAATGGAAATACAGAAGATGCAGGAGAAACTGTTACTTCAAGCTTTGTAGAAACATTAAAGAATAAACTTGAAGAAGTAAATGAGAAACAGCTAGAAGCAGAGAAAACAACAGAAGAATTTATAAAAGGCGAAGATGTTGATGTACATGAAGTTATGATAAAGACGGAAGAAGCTAAACTTTCTCTTCAACTAGCAGTACAGGTAAGAAATAAATTGTTGGAGGCTTATCAGGAGATAAATAGAATGCAGGTGTAGTTAGGAGTGCTAGATAAATGAACAGAATAAAGGAAAGTTTTAATAAACTTGTTGGGAAGTTTAAAGAGCTGAGTAAAGGAAAGAAAATAGCCTTTGGTATCCTTTTTTTAGGTTTAATTTCAGCCCTTATATACATAATCATATATTTAAATACGACTAAATATGCGGTTTTATATAGTGATATAGATCCCAATGATGCACAAATTGTGCTTAGTAAACTAAATGAAAAGAAAATCGAATACGTAGTGGACAACAATACAATAAAGGTTCCAGAAGAAAATGTTTCTGAACTTAGACTTGAACTAGCACCTCAGCTTACAGATGGCAGTAAGGGATATGAACTTTTAGAAGATACTAGTGCTTTTGGTATGACCGATAAGGAGAGAAATTTAAAGTATAAGATGGCCCTTGAAGGTGAGCTTGCTAAAACTATTAAATCTTTTCCAGAAGTTAAACAAGCTACTGTATTTTTAGTTATGCAAGAAGACAGCAATTTTCTAAAGGAAGCAGAACCTGCTCAAGCGTCTGTAAGATTAGAAGTTGAACAAGGTAAAAATATAACGAAAGATCAGGTTCAAGCTATAGTTTCTCTCTTGACTGGAAGTGTGAAAAATTTAAAGAAGGAAAATGTAAAAGTTATTGGGGTAATTAACGGAAAAACTTCCGATCTTAGTGAAGAATTATTGGACGATGAAAATACTGATATTGAATCTGCAACAAGTAAACAGCAGCAATATGAAAAGAATCTAGAAAAAGAGTATGAAAAGAAGATACTTACGTTGTTATCACCTAAATATGGTAGTGGAGTTAAGGCAACTGTGGATGTAGATGCTGATTTTGATGCCTCTCAAAAGACTTCAACTGTATATGATCCTAATAATGTTGTTAGAAGTGAACAAACTGAAAAGAGCACAAATACTACAGCTGGTGGTAATACTAGTTCTGGTCCTGTAGATAACAATCTTTCTAATACATATACTGATGCTAATGGGAACACTGTAGAATCAAGTCAGGAAAAGCAGACTAAAAATTATGAAGTAGGTAAAATAGAGGAGAAAGTTGTAGCAGCTCCAGGAAAGGTAAAAAGGGTTTCAGCCTCTGTAACTGTTAATGACGAAAATCTAACCGATATGGAAAAGTCAAAAATAAATAGTTTAGTTTCTGCTGCTATATCTTATGATCAGAGTAGAGGAGATATTATAAGTATAGAAGGAATGAAATTTAATAATGATGCTGATGCTATGGCTCAGGAAGAAGCGGCAAGATTAGCTGCTGAAGAGAAAGCTAAGAAAAAGTCTCTTATGTATAAGTGTATTGGGGGAGGAGCTGCAGCAATAGTATTGCTTCTAATAATCCTAATATCTTTAAGAAAAGCTAGAAAGGCAAAGATGGAAGAAGAGACACAAGGAATAGATATGCTTATAGATGATAATATTACTCCAAAAGAACCACTTCCTCCAATGAACTTTGAAGAAGAGAATGAGAAAACACATATTGAAAAGGAGATTAAAAGATATGCAACTGAGAAGCCAGAGCAGGTTGCAGAAATTATTAAATCATGGATGACAGAGGATGAGAGGTGATGACAAGAATGGCAAAAGAAAACAAACTGACAGGAGTTCAAAAAGCAGCCATTCTATTTATAACCCTAGGTCCAGAAGTTGCTTCGGGTATTATTAAAAGAATGACGGATTCGGAAATACAAAAAATAACTTATGAAATAGCAAATATTACATCGGTAAAACAAGAACAAAGAGCTGAAATATTACGTGAATTTGTAGAAATGAATAAAGCAAAGGACTACATATTAGAAGGAGGTTTTGAATATGCCAAAACCCTCCTTGGAAAAGCTCTTGGAAGTCAAAGGGCAGAGGAAATTTTAGAAAAAGTAAGTGAAGCTACTCAGCAATATAGACCTTTTGCAATTGCAAGAAAAGCAGATGCTCATCAACTTTTAAATGTAATATCTAATGAACATCCTCAGACTATAGCGCTGATACTATGCTATCTTCAGCCAGATAAAGCTGGACAGATTATAGGAGAGTTACCAGAGGATATACAAACAGAAGTAGCTTTTAGGATAGCGTCTATGGATAATACGTCGCCTATGGTTATAAAGGAGATAGAAAAGGTACTAAACAGTAAGTTATCCTCTGTAGTAAGAACAGATATGACGACTATTGGCGGAGTAGACACTCTTGTTGATATATTAAATCAAGTTGATAGAACTACTGAAAAGAATATTACAGAGGGCTTAGAGAGAGAAGACCCAGATCTAGCAGAAAAAATCAAACAATCTATGTTTGTATTTGATGACATTATTACTTTAGACGATGTTTCAATACAGAGAGTATTAAGAGAAGTAGAATCAAAAGATCTTGCTCTTGCATTAAAAGGATGTTCGGAAGAAGTTGCTAATTGTATATTTAGAAATCAATCTAAGAGGGCTGCAGCTTCTTTGAAAGAAGATATAGAATTCTTGGGACCTGTAAGGCTTATGGATGTTGAAAAAGCTCAGCAGAAGATTGTTAGCATCATAAGAAGACTTGAAGATGCAGGTGAGATAATCCTATCGAGAGGTGGAGAAGATGCTATCATCCTATAAGGTTATAAAAAACCAGAGCATTATAGAAAAAGGAAAAAAAGAGATAAATACAGAATATGTAATTGAAAAAAATAAAGAATTAGGAGAAAAGAATGCTAAGGATTTTATAGAAAGCTATGAAGTTTTAGCAAGGACAATGCTAGAAAATGCAAGAAGGCAAAGTGATGAAATTTTAGCTTCTGCTTATAGTGATGCTCAGAGAATTGGACAAGAGGCTTATGAAAAAGGTTATAGTGAAGGAGAGATTTCTGGGCGTGAAGAGGGAATTGCAAAAGCAAACACTTATTACGAAGAAGTAAAAGATAGAACAGAGAAGGAATGTGAAGTCCTAAAAAAAAATGCTGATAAAATTTTATATTCCGCAAAGCAGGAATACATAAGATACATGAAGGAAAAGCAAGAAGAGATAAAAAGATTAATAATATCAATTACTGAAGGTATATTGAAAAGAGAGATTAAAGATAAAGATGGAATAACAAGTATGGTTTTAGATGCTGTGGAAGCAATTGTAAAATCTAAAACAATAATAGTAAGGTGTAACAGTATTTACATAGAAGATTTAAAAGAAAAATTAGAGGTATGGAAAAATCGAAGCGTATTTAGAGGAGAAGTCTTCGTAGTACCAGATGATAATTTAGAAGAAGGAAATGCAGAAATTCAAAGGGAAAATGGCAAAATTGTAGTAAGCGTAACAGAGGCAATTAAAAAGGTTAAGGAAATCATAGAAACAAGCTAGAAGAGAAAGAACCAAAAATAGCGATTGGGTATTGACGAAATATGGGGGAGAGACTGGTGGACATATCAATAGATTTTTCAGGCATACAAAAAAAAATCCAAGAGTGCGACTTTAAATACATAGAAGGTATAGTTAAACAGGTAATTGGACTTACCATAGAGGTTGAAGGTATAAAGGCATTTGTTGGAGAAGTTTGTAATGTATATAATGAAAAAAATAACCTTATACCTTGTGAAGTTGTTGGATTTAAAGAGGACAACGTTATTTTGATGCCTTTAGGAGAGTTAAATGGTATTGCACCAGGGTGTAAAGTTGTTCCATCAAGAAAGCCTTTAAGCGCGAAATGTTCTGAAGAATTATTTGGAAAGGTTCTTGATGGACTTGGAAGACCTCTTAATGGAGAAAAGCTAAAAACAGGTGAGGATTATCCCTTGGATACTGCTCCGCCAGATCCTCTTAAAAGAAGAAGAATAAAGGAAGCCATTGCAACAGGAGTAAGAGCTATAGATGGATTTTTAACCTGTGGAGAAGGACAAAGAATAGGTATATTTGCCGGCAGCGGAGTTGGCAAAAGTACAACCTTAGGAATGATAGCAAGGGAAGCTAAAGCAGATGTAAATGTAATATCTCTAATTGGAGAAAGAGGAAGAGAAGTTTTAGATTTTATAGAAAAAGATTTGGGTGAAGAAGGACTTAAAAAGTCTATTATAGTGTGTGCTACCTCTGATCAGCCTGCTTTAGTAAGGCTAAAAGGAGCTTTTACAGCTACAGCTATAGCTGAATATTTTAGAGACAAAGGAAAAAAGGTCATATTAATGATGGACTCTGTAACCAGATTTGCTATGGCTCAAAGAGAGGTAGGTCTTGCTATAGGAGAGCCTCCAGCAACAAAAGGTTATACTCCTTCAGTGTTTGCTATGCTTCCAAGGCTTATGGAGAGATCTGGAATGTCTGATAAAGGTTCTATAACAGCCTTTTATACGGTTTTGGTTGATGGAGATGACTTTAATGAACCCATTGCAGATGCGGTAAGAGGTATACTAGATGGACACATAGTTCTATCAAGAACCTTAGCAGCTAAAAATCACTATCCAGCTATAGATATCTTAAGCAGTGTAAGCAGACTTATGTCCGAAATAGCTGAAGAAGATCATAAAAATGCAGCATCTTTTGCAAGGGATCTTCTAGCTACATATAAGAACTCAGAAGACTTAATCAATATAGGAGCTTATGTTAAAGGAAGCAATAAAAAGGTAGACCTGTCAATACAGTATTATGATGAAATAACTAATTATTTAAGACAAGGTATAAATGAACATAGTGATTTTAATGAAAGTATAGATAGACTTAAAAACATGTTTAAATAGATTAAAACTTAGATAAGAATAGAGGAATTAGTATGTCTGGTTTCAAATTTAGGCTTCAAAAGATTCTTGATATTAGATATGCGAAAGAAGAAGAGAGCAAAAGAGAATTTAAGGCTGCTCAAGATGAAAAAAATTTAGTGGAAAAAAAATTAGAGACTTTGCAAGAAAGCTATGATAAATATTCTAAGTTTGATTTGAATTGCAGTGCCGTTGAGAGAAAGATAAGGCAAAGCTATTGCAATGTACTAGAATTCAATATAGTTGAAACTAGTGAGGAACTTGAAAAAAAAGTGGAAGTTTTAGAGACGAAAAGAGAATTGCTAAAAAGTAGGCAAATTGAAAGAAAAACTGTAGAAATTTTAAAAGATAAACAAAAACAAGCTTATATTAAAGAGCAAAATCTAATAGAACAGAATGCTAATGATGAATTTGCTCTTTATGGATATATAAGAAATTCAAAAGCTAAATAATAAGAAAGGGGGTGAAGTTATGAGCAATTCAGGTATGAATATAAGTGCTAATTTGCTGATTAATAATGCTGTTGCTAACATTACGAAAAAGAATGTCACAAATAGTAATAAAAATAAAACTGAATATACAGATTTTAAAAATATGCTGGATAAGCTGAATTTAAAGTCTAAGTTTAGCAGCTTGAAAAAAACTTCTACAGATAAAAATATAAAAGAGGATTTAGATGAAGGGCTAGATAAAGATTTAAATGAAGATATAGATAAATCATATGTATCTATAGATCAGATTTTTAATTTAAGTACTAATGAAATAGTGCAGATATTAAATAAAGTTTTTAGTGATGAAAAGATAAAGGAAATGCTTAGTGATGTTGGTATTAATATTGATACTGATACTAATATTGACACTAATATTAATGTTGGCATTAATACTGATACTAATATTGATGCTGAATCTTTATCTGATAATACTGACGAAGTATTTTTGAACAGTGAAAATACTGAAAATCTTTTAATGAATGCACTTCAAACACTGATGAGTAAATCTAAGGAGAGCATAAACGATTTAGATAATGATAAAGAAATTTTAAGTCCAGATAATAGTAAAGAAAGTTCAAGTCTAATAGATAAAATTTCAAGTGCTATAACTGCTAAATTTTTTGAAGGGCTTGTTGAAAAAAATATAAGTAAGGAACTAAATACTAAAGTCTTAACAAATAATTCTGAAAACTTATTTGATATTAACAGCAGCAATTTAACCGATGCTTATGCTGAGTTGGATTTTGTAAATGATGAATCAGCAATAGAAAAGCTTTCCCAAGATATAAAAAATTCTATTAAGAGTGCATTAAATAATGCTGTAGAGCAGAATATGCTCAATAAGGAAGAATTAAAAGTTGATGATGTAAAAATTGATATACAAGAGGCAATTGGAAAATCTTTAGAGAGTGTACAAAAAGAATTGATTAAAGAAAAGCCGTTATTAAATAGCGAAAATTCTTCAATTAGAACTTATGAAGAAGCCATGGGCAAGGTTAAGGGAAAGTTACTTGAAAAAACTGCATCATCCCTATCTAAATTTTCTCAAGATCAGAAAAATCTAAATCAAGATAATAACAAAGAAAACAGCCTATCTTCTTTAGAAAATAGAGAGGATAAACTATTAAAAAATTTAGCATCTGGGAATGAAAAAGACACAGATTATAAGTTTGATAAGGTAATGAATCTTATGAGTCATATTACAAAATCTGCTGATACTGTGTCCATAAACAGAGCAGAGAATATTGTAATTAATAGAGATACTTTAGTTAACGACATAATCAAGTCTGTAAAGTATATGGAACTAAATAATATAAAACAGATGACAGTAAAGATAATGCCAAAAGAACTTGGAGAAGTCACTATTAAGATTACTATGGAGAATGGGCTTATAAAAGCTAATATTACTGCTTCTAATAAGGATGCATACAACTTGCTAAGCTCAAATCTTCAAGATTTGAATGAAAAGTTAGAAAGTCAACAAATAAAAATACAAAACTTTACTGTTGATATTTATAATGGAGATACTACATTTTTTAGTAGAGAAAACAGCAGCGGAAGGGACAGACAGTTTAGCAGCAACAAAAATCCAGGAAGAGTTATAGCCGTAGATGACGACAGCACAATTGAAGATTCTTCATTATTAGATGAAGAAAATGGTGTAAATGTCTTTGTATAAGGGGGGGAAACTTATGATAGATTCAGTTTCATCATTACAAGGTGCAACAGAACGAGGTACTAGAATAGTAAAAAAAGGTCAAGAGATGGATAAGAATGCATTTTTGAAAATTTTAACTGCAGAATTAACTAACCAAGATCCTATGAATACAAAAGACTCCACAGCCTATGTGTCCCAGTTAGCTCAATTTTCAAGTCTTGAACAAATGGCAAACTTAAATAATACTATGAGTTTTAATTCTGTAAGCAATCTCGTAGGAAAGACTGTGGCTTTAAATGCCTATGATGAAAATGGAAGGCAATACGGTGGACCTATAGTTAATGTATCTAGAGATGGAGATGAAATTAATCTAACTGTACAAGTAGGAAAGTATGAAGGAGACAAATTAATAGGATATGAAGAAAAAGAGTTCTCTTTTAAAGATGTGTCTGAAGTTTTGGATGTTCCAGATGATAAGTCACAAATGCTTTCATATTTAATTGATAACATAGCATATGCAAGCAACAGCATGAATTTTATGCTAGCATCTAATTTAATCAATAAGCAGGTTGAGTTAAGTGTAAAATCAGGTGATACTACAGAAAATTATTCAGGAACTGTAATTGAAACTTTTAAAACATCAGATGGCATTAAATTAAAGGTTAGACTTGAAGACAGTGGGGAAGAAAAAGAATTTTATTATAATGATGTAGTAAAGGTAAAAGAATAGATGATTTTAGGTGATATCTATGGGTTATAGAGTAATAAATGGCAAGTTATATCCCGTTGGTAATTTTCCTCATAACACTAGAAGTGAACAAAGTTCAGAAGTACAAGCATATTCTAAGTACATTTGAAGAAATATCTAAATAGCCAAATAAATAAAAGTTCTAATTTTACAATATCAAATCATGCTGCAAAAAGGCTTGAAGACAGGAACATAAGGTTTACCGAAGAAGATATGAATAACATTAATATAGGAATTAACATGGCAAGTGAAAAAGGAGCAAAAGATTCTTTGATTTTTTATAAGAATGTGGCATTAGTCGCAAGTATAAAAAACAGAACTATAATAACAGCAGTTGATAAAGATGAATCAAAAGGAAATGTGTTTACAAATATAGATAGTGTAGTGTTGTTATAGAGGCTGGACCGAAAGGAAGCCAAACTCTGATGAATGATGGAATCAGAGTGAGCTCATTCGCAAGAAGTGATAAAAAATAATAAATTGACAATAGACAATGCTCAATTGGCAATTAAAGAGGTTGGAGGGAATTAAAATGTTAAGATCTATGTATGCAGGAATAAGTGGAATGAAAGTTAATCAAACAAAGCTTGACGTAACAGGTAATAATATTGCTAACGTAGGAACTACTGCTTTTAAAGGTTCTAGAGTAAGGTTTCAAGATATGCTAAGTCAAAGTGTTTCAGATGCTACAGCACCAGGAAGAAACCAAGGTGGTGTAAATCCAAAACAAGTAGGTATTGGAGTTCAAGTTGCAGGAATAGATACATTAGTAACTCAAGGTATGTTGCAGCCTACTAGTAGAAACTTAGATGTTGCAATAGATGGTGAAGGGTATCTTATAGTTGGTAAAGGAGCATTTCCAGAGGACAATGATACAGCGGTAACAATTGGAGGAGAAGAAGAAGGGGAAGAACATATAATTTCGGAAACCAATGGCATGGATATAAGCTATACAAGGGACGGAGCACTTGTTAGAGATACTAAGGGAAATTTATTAACATCAGATGGATACAGAGTATTAGGATATGCTGTTTCAAGTGGTGGTAGTGATCCTAGTATAGATTACAGTCTAATTGACGAAAAAGGACGACCTGCTGTAAATTTTGTTAATCCTAACGATGAAGGGTTTGTGGCTGGTGAATCACTTGTACCTCTTACGATACCAGATACTGTATATAATGCAGAGGACGATACTACTTTAAGAGTAACCAGTTTTTCAATTGAAAAAGATGGAATTATAAAAGCTGTGTTAGAGGATGGAAGCGTTACAGCTCTTGGACAAATTGCTATGGCGTCTTTCACTAATCCAGCTGGACTTGAAAAACTAGGTAATAATCTTTATAAAAATACAGCAAACTCAGGAGATGCAATAGTGAGAAGTGGAGTAGGTGCAGAAGAATTAGACAATAGTGATGCTTATGGAGATATTATTAGTGGGTGTCTTGAAATGTCAAATGTTGATCTTGCAGAACAATTCACAGACATGATAGTAACCACAAGAGCTTTCCAAGCAGCTGGAAAAACAATTAGTACAGGAGATGAAATTTTACAGGATATTATTAATCTTAAAAGATAATAATTAGAACAAATTGACAATGAATAATGGATAATTGACAATTGATATAGAAATTCTTGCGGAATTTCTTTAAATCATTGTCAATTTCCAATTGTCAATTTAAAAGTGGGGGGTTGTTATGATAAATGTAACAGGCTTAAATAATAAACAAATGTATTTAAATTCAGACCATATTGAAAAGATAGAACAGGTTCCAGAGACTATAATAACCCTTACTAATGGCAAAAAATACATTGTACTTGAGACACCACAAGAAATTATAAATAGAGTTATAGAATACAAGAGAAAGATTTTCACATTGGGTTTATAGGAGGCAATTTACGATGAAAAGACAAGATATGTTAACTCTTGTAGGACTACTAGCAGGTAGTGGACTTATGGTTTACGGTATGCTAAGCGGTGGAGGAACATTTAAAATGTTTTATGACTTACCATCAATAGCAATTACCGTAGGAGGATCTTTTAGCGCCTTACTAATCAATTATCCTTTAAATGAGTTTAAAAGAATGGTTAAAGTGCTAATACAATCCTTTAAAGATAGCAGTATGGATGCATTATCTATAATTAGTGAATTTGGAGAGCTGTCTAAAAAAGCTAGACGTGAGGGATTATTATCTCTTGAAGATGATATCGATAATATAGAAGATGAATTTTTAAAGAAAGGTCTTCAGATGGTAGTAGATGGAATTGAACCTGAAACCATAAGGGAAATTTTAGAACTAGAAATAAGCGAGATGGAAAAAAGACATAAGGACGGTTCAGATATGCTGAGATCCTGGGCTGCTTATGCGCCAGCCTTTGGTATGCTTGGTACTCTTATAGGATTAATTCAAATGCTTGCAAATCTTAATGATCCATCATCTCTTGGACCAGGTATGGGAAAAGCACTTATAACAACATATTATGGTTCTCTTATTGCCAATTTGGTAATGAATCCTATGGCATCAAATTTGAATTACAAGAGCGGTAGAGAGACTACTGCAAGAGAAATGATGTTAGAAGGCGTACTTGCAATACAGTCAGGAGTTAATCCAAGGATTGTAGAAGAAAAGCTAGTATCTTATTTAAATCCTTTGGATAAGAAAAAATATTATGAAGTGCAAGCAGCTAGTGAGGTGGGAGCAGATGTCTAAACGAAAAAAAAGAGAAGGCGACGAAATCAATACAGAGACATGGCTAGCTACTTATGCAGATACAATTACGTTGGTTTTAACTTTTTTCGTTTTATTATACTCTTACTCAAATATAGATGCTACAAAGTTTCAAAAGATGATTAATTCTATGCAATCTGTTTTTACTGGGGAATCTGGCGATAGCATTTTAGAACTTTATAATAATGGAGAAGCTCCTATTGTAGGGTATACCGAAGATTTAGCTCCTCAACAAGGAGGAGAAAGCAAAGGAATGTATGATAAGGTTAAAAGCTTTGTAAAATCAAATGGTCTTGAAGATGTAGCTGAAATAAAAAGAGATTCTAAGGGAATCATAATTGAATTGAAAGATAATGTATTGTTTGATACTGGAAAAGCAGATTTAAAAGAGCCTAGTAAAAAAGTTCTAGATAAAATTTCTAAACTTATAGCATCTATTCCAAATGAAATCATTGTAGAGGGACATACGGACAATGTACCTATTCACAATTATCAGTTTGAAAGCAATTGGGAATTATCTACTCAAAGAGCTGTTAATGTATTAAAGTATTTTGTTGAAAGCAAGGGAATGAATCCTAAAAGATTCCAAGCAGCAGGGTATGGGGAACATCAACCTATAGTTCCAAATACCACCTATGCGAATAAAGCAAAAAATAGAAGAGTTAATATATTAATTGTAGCAAACGAAAAGGAGAATAAGTAATATGGCAGATGAAGAAAAGAAAACAAGTTCAAAAAGAAAGGTTTTAAAGATAGTTATAATAGTGTTATTATCAGCAGTCCTCTTAGGCGGTGGAATTTTTGCAGGATATTATATATCTTCTAAAGATAAAACAAATACACAAGTTTATGTTAAGCCTGTTGGTACAGGTATAACTCAAAAGACATTTTCTTTAGATGAATTTCTAGTAAATCTAAAATCAGATGGGACTTCAAGATATCTAAAAACACAGATATATGTAGGATATGCTGATGTTAAAGAAAATAAGGAGTTACAAGCAGAGTTAGAAAATAATAAAGCTATTTTAAGAGATGCTGTTAATACTGTGTTAAGATCAAAAAAGCCAGAAGATTTCTCAGAGGCTGGAGTTGAAAAGATGAAAGAGGAAATTAAGAATAAGATTAATCCTCTTTTAACAAAAGGACAGATTTTGGATGTATATTTCTATGAAATAATTGTTCAATAGTAGGGATGTTTAATATGGAAACCAAAGAAACTATAATAATGTTCGTTAAGGTAATAGTATTTTTACCCTTCATAATATTTCTAATATATTTGTTCTTTAAATATGGAGGAGCTAAGCTTGAAGAAATGCAAAGTGGTAAACATATGAGAATATTGGATAGATTACCATTGACGAAGGATAACAGTCTCTTAGTTGTCAAAATAGGTGAAAGGGGCTATGTAATTTCCTCGGCTCAGGGAAGGGTCGAAATATTAATGGAACTTAGTGATTCAGAACTTAGCGAAATTGAAAAAGATAATAAAATTCAGCAATATGGTAACTTTAAAGAAGCAGTTTCTAAACTTATTGTAAAAAAGGAAGATAATAAATGAAAAAAAATAAAGTCGTATTAATGGGTTTAATTATATTTGTAATTATATTTTTAGCAGGAGTAAAGGCATATGCGGCTCCAGAAACATTATCAGTTCCTAAAATTGATATTTCGATAGATAATGCAAGCTCTCCAAAGGATTATGTAGATAATATAAAACTGCTTATGGTTCTTACTGTACTTTCAGTTTTACCTTCATTCTTAGTAATGATGACTAGTTTTACTAGAATAATTGTAGTTTTAGGATTTACAAGGAATGCTTTAGGAACTCAGCAATCTCCTCCAAATCAAGTATTAGTTGGACTTGCCCTTTTTCTAACGATATTTATAATGTATCCAACTTACAGTACTATTAATAGTGAGGCAGTCAAGCCATTTTTAGAAAATAAGATAAATCAGCAACAAGCCTTACAAAAGGCATCACAACCAATACGTAAATTTATGTTGAAGGAAACGAGGGAAAAGGATTTAGAACTATTTCTGGATATTTCTAAGACTGATAAATCTAAAATAACTAAAGACAATGCTCCACTTAAGGCAGTAATTCCTGCTTTTATAATAAGTGAACTCAAAACAGCGTTTACTATTGGATTTTTGATTTATATACCTTTTTTAATAATAGATATTGTTGTGGCAAGTATTTTGATGTCTATGGGAATGTTTATGCTGCCGCCAGTTATGATATCACTACCTTTTAAAATATTGTTGTTTGTAATGGTAGACGGATGGTATCTTCTAACCAAGTCGTTAGTTTTAGGATTTTCGTGAGGTGATATGAATGAGCGAAGATATGGTAATGGGTATATTAAAAGATGCAATTTCAACAGGAATTTTAGCAGCGGCACCTATTTTAATTGTATCCATAGTAATAGGACTTGTCATAAGTATATTTCAAGCAACTACTCAAATACAGGAGCAAACTTTGACTTTTGTTCCTAAACTTATTGGTGTAGCAATAGTAGGACTTATTACAGCTAAGTTTATAAATCAAACAATTGTAGGGTTTGCCGAGAGAATATTTGAGATTATAGCCAATTTGACTAATTAGGTGGGGGGAACTTTGATTAATCTAACCTTTTTTACAGCTTTTTTATTAATTTTCCTTAGAATGTCTTCATTTATGACAGTCGTTCCTGTATTTTTCCCTAAAGGAACACCTCAAATATTGAAGATTATGTTTAGTGGAATTATAGCTTTTATATTATTGCCGATAATTGATTATTCATACTTAAACAGTATAAATAGCAGTTTTCAATTAATAATATATTGCTTAAGTGAAATAAGCACAGGGCTTACCTTTGGATTTATTACAAGCTTATGCTTTTATTGCATAAGGATAGCAGGGTCCTTAATGGATATGCAAGTTGGATTTTCGATGATGTCTATGTTTGATCCAAGCTCTGAAGGCAATGTAACCTTGATAGAGAGAATTCTTTATTGGTTTAGTTTAATTGCTTTTCTAATAGTAGATGGACATCATATGCTTATTAAGGTATTAGTAGAGAGTCTTAAAATTATACCTCTAGGAAAATTTATTTTATCTCAAAAAAGCCCTATGTTTATTATAGAAGTTTTTATTAAATATTTTGAATTGGGTTTGAGAATAGCAATACCTATAGTATTGATTATTATATTAGCAGATTTAACTATGGGGCTTATGGCCAAGACTGTTCCACAGTTAAATATAATGATTTTAGGTCTTCCAGTAAAGATTTTGCTAGGTTTAACTGTTTTATGCTTATGTCTTCCAGTGTTTTATAATATGTTTATTAATGCTTTTGATGATATACCAAGTGCTATAAGGCAGCTTTATAAGTTAATACCTTTAGTTATAATCTTTGCATCAGATGATAAAACAGAAGAAGCTACCCCTCATAAAATGAGTGAAGCAAAGAAAAAAGGTCAAGTTCCAAGAAGTAAGGAGATTGGAACTGCTATTACCTTATTAACTTCGACTATTATTTTAACAACTTTAGGGGAGTATATTGTAAATTCTTTTAAAGAAGATATTATAGAATTTTTTACTGGATATTTAAATCTGGAGCTAAATGCAGATACCTTACAATCAATTATTTTTACTATTATGTTAAGATTTGCT
The DNA here is from genome assembly GCF_047777555.1 of Clostridium sp. Taxonomy (GTDB): domain Bacteria; phylum Bacillota; class Clostridia; order Clostridiales; family Clostridiaceae; genus Clostridium_H. Next base: position 325,688 of record NZ_JBKEEV010000001.1, read on the forward strand.
TTGGTTTTTTTCCCTGTAGCATTACCTATTATGATTATGGGAATAGCAGCAAGTTTCCTTCAAACAGGATATATAAATACAACAGAACCATTGAAGCCTCAGTTTTCTAAGATAAATCCTATAAGTGGATTTAAAAAGATGTTTTCTATTAGAACTGTAATTGAGCTTATTAAAGACATTGCTGTAATTTTAATAGTAGGATTCGTAGGCTATGGATTTTTAAAAAGCAATTTTAGGAAGGTTTTAACTATGGGAAGTTTAAAATTCCCAATAATTATAACCACCTTTTTAAAGCTGGCTTCTAATGTGCTATTTAGAATAACTTTAGTTATGGCAGCTATAGCAATATTAGATTTTGTTTATCAAAAGTTTCAATTTAAAAGAGATATGAGAATGACAAAACAGGAAGTAAAAGAAGAATTTAAGCAGATGGAAGGAGATCCTCAGGTAAAAGGAAAGATAAAACAGAAGCAAAGAGAAATGGCTGCAAGAAGAATGATGCAAAATGTTCCAGATGCTTCTGTTGTAATTACAAACCCTACCCATATTGCAGTGGCTTTAAAGTATGAAGAAGGAAAGAGTAACGCACCTGTTCTTGTTGCAAAGGGAAGTGGGTATGTGGCAATAAAAATTAAGGAAATTGCAAAAGAAAGTGGTGTACCAATTATAGAGAATAAGCCTTTAGCAAGATTAATATTTAACGAAGTAGAATTAGAAAGGGAAATTCCTTCAGAAATGTATCAAGCTGTAGCTGAAATTTTAGCACTAGTATATAAACTGAGAAGAAGAAAATAGAGGGTGAATGTTTTGGAAAGTGGTAGAAAACTAAAACTCAATGCAAAAAATTATTTGGATATGGCAGTAGCCTTTGGGGTTATGGGAATAGTTATGATGATAATTATACCTATGCCAACTACGCTTTTAGATGTTTTTATAGCTTTTAATATAACTATTGCTACAATTACTTTGTTATTAACTATGTTTACAACAGAGGTACTGCAATTTTCAGTATTTCCAACTCTTCTTTTAATAACCACCTTGTTTAGATTAGGACTTAATATATCTTCTACAAGGCTTATATTAAAAGATGGATATGCAGGAAAAATAATTGAGACCTTTGGTAACTTTGTTACTGGAGATAATTATGTAGTTGGAATAATTATATTTTTAATTATAGTAGTTATTCAATTTGTTGTAATTACTAATGGTGCAGGCAGAGTATCTGAAGTATCTGCAAGATTTACATTGGACGCTATGCCTGGGAAGCAGATGAGTATAGATGCGGATTTAAATGCAGGACTTATATCAGAAGTTGAAGCAAGGCAGAGGCGTGAAAAGATTCAAGAAGAGGCAAATTTTTATGGAGCAATGGATGGTGCTTCAAAATTCGTAAAAGGAGATGCCATAGCAGGAATTATTATTACCATTATAAATATTGTTGCAGGAATTATAATTGGAGTTATTATGAAGGGAATGTCTGCTAGTGATGCTGCTACAACTTATATAAAACTTACTGTAGGTGATGGCCTTGTATCCCAGATACCTGCTCTTTTGATATCCACTGCTTCAGGTATATTGGTAACTCGTTCTTCTGCAAGCGAGAATTTTGGTAACTTATTGGTAAAACAGTTAACAGGCTTTCCTAAGGTGCTAGCTGTTGCTTCTGCAGTGCTTTTATTTTTAGGGTTTATACCTGGACTTCCTAAAATGGCTTTCTTTATATTGGCAGCTGCCACAGGATTAAGCGCCTACTTTTTATATAAGGATGAAAAGGAGCAAGTTATTCAACAAATTCAGACAGAAGAAGAAGAACTTATTGAAACAGAGAGAAGAGAACCTGAGAACGTAACAAGCCTAATTTCTGTTGAACCAATGGAAATAGAAATAGGGTATGGTTTAATTCCACTTGCAGACGAGGCCTCGGGAGGAGATCTTTTACAGAGAATTGCTTCCGTACGACGTCAATGTGCTATTGAAATGGGAATTATAGTTCAACCTATAAGAATAAGAGATAATTTGCAATTAAAGACCAATGAGTATGTAATAAAAATAAGAGGTACTGTTATAGTAAAAGGTGAACTTATGCCAAACATGCTTCTTTGCATGGATCCTACTGGAGAAAATATAGAGCTTCAGGGAATTAAGACCATTGAGCCAACTTTCAATTTACCTGCATTATGGATAAATAATGATCAAAGGGAAGAAGCAGAGATTAAGGGATTAACAGTAGTAGATCCTACAACTGTTATGGTTACTCACTTAACAGAGACTATAAAAGCTCATTCTTATGAATTGCTCGGAAGACAGGAAACAAAATTAATATTGGATACAGTAAAAGAAAAATACAATACTGTTGTGGAAGAGCTTATTCCAGACCTAATGACTATAGGAGAGGTGCAGAAGGTTCTTCAGAATCTTTTAAGAGAAAAAGTGCCAATAAAAGATATGGTAACAATATTGGAGTCTTTGGCTGATAATTCAAGAAATACAAAGGATATAGAAGTGCTTACGGAATATGTAAGGTTTGCACTTGCAAGAAATATTTGCAATCCTTTAGTTGACGAAAATGGAGCAATTACGGTAGCTGTACTTTCGCCAGAACTAGAAGAGCTAATAGGAAACAATATTCAAAAATCTATGCAGGGTTCATTTCCGGCAGTTGATCCAGAAACTACAGGGAAAATATTTGAATCTATAAAAAATGTTATGGATACTGTGCATTTTTATGAGAATCAACCTGTAATTTTAGTTTCACCTAAGATAAGACCAGCTTTTAGGAAACTTACTGAAATGGTATTTCCTAATTTAAGTATAATATCCTTAAATGAAATACCAAATGATGTAGAAATTAGAACTGAAGGAGTTGTGACTTGCTAATGATAGTTAAGAAGTATGTTGTTACCAGCATGAATGAAGCTATGAGTAGGATAAGGTATGAATTAGGTAAAGATGCAATAATAATAAGTCAAAGAAAGATAAGAAAGCCTGGATTAAGAGGTCTGTTCTCATCAAAGGTTTTAGAAGTTACAGCAGCTACTGATAGTAAAAAAAGCGACATAGATGAAGACATGAAAAATAGTATAGATGCCATAAAAAAGGCTATGGATAAAAAGAGTCCAACCCCTAAATATGAAGTTCATGATGAGAAGTGTTTTTCCAAGGATGAGATTTTAGCAGAAATGCAGCAGATGAAAGAGATGATAGCTAAGATAAGCGAAACTGCGGCTGCTGGGACATGTGTGAATAAAAGCAAACTATATGAGACTTTAGAAAAAAACGACTTAAATGAAAAGGTAATAAAAAAGATATTGGCAAAGGTTAAAGATATGGATGAAAGTATTGGGGAAGAGGAAAGAGTCAAAACTGCAATCCAAGATATGATAAATATATCTAATTCAAATATGGAGGGAACAGTAGTATTTGTTGGTCCTACGGGAGTTGGTAAAACTACTACTATAGCAAAGATTGCAGGAAGACTTGCTCTCATAGAAAAGAAAAAGGTTGGACTCATAACTGTGGATACATATAGGATTGGAGCAGTAGAACAGCTGAGTACTTATGCTGACATAATGCGTATACCTTTTGAAGCTGTATTTTCTGTAAAAGAAATGGAAAGTGCATTAGAAAGTATGAAAGACTGTGAAGTGATTTTGATAGACACTACAGGAAGAAGCAGCAAAAATGCTATGCAAATTGCAGAACTTAATTCTTTTGTTCAAAAGGCTAACTCTAAAAATATACATATGGTTATAAGCAGTACTACAAAAAATAAGGATATAGATGCTATTTTAGAAGGGTACAAGGTTCTTAATTTCAATAGCGTTATAATAACTAAACTGGATGAAACAACTACCTATGGCTCCATACTCAATATTTTAGATAGTGCAGAAAAACCTTTAAGCTTTGTGACTACTGGACAAAATGTTCCAGATGATTTTAAAAGATTAACTGTGGAGGAGATCAGTAAACTTATACTAGGAGAGGATCTTATATGTTAGACCAGGCTCAAAGACTTAGGCAATTGGTGAAAGAAAAAAGTATAGATATTGAAAGAACTGGAGATGAAGCAAAGATTATTACAGTGACTTCTGGAAAAGGGGGAGTAGGTAAGAGTAATTTTGTTGTGAATTTAGGCATTACCCTTCAAAAGATGGGAAAATCTGTTTTAATCTTTGATGCTGATGTGGGAATGGGTAATGATGATGTTCTAATGGGCTTTTTACCCAAGTATAATGTATATGATGTAATATTTAAAAATAAGAAAATAGAGGATGTTATAATAGAAGGACCTTTTGGAGTGAAGCTTCTACCAGGAGGTACAGGCATTAATAAAGTAGATGAGATAGATGAGAAAAGAAGAAGTGAGTTCCTTAACAAGTTAAGTGCTTTAAAAGGATTCGATTTTATATTAATGGATACAGGAGCTGGAATAAATAGAACTGTTCTTGGATTTATAAAATGTTGTGAAGAGCTTATTATAGTTACAACTCCAGAACCTACAGCTTTGACAGATGCCTATAGCCTTATTAAAGTTGTTAATCATTTTAACCTTAGGAATACAGCAAAGATCGTAGTGAATAGGGTAATAGATGCTAAGGAAGGCGAATTAATTTTTAATAGGTTTAGCAGTGTAGTAAATAAATTTTTGAGTATGAGAGTAGAGCATCTTGGCAGTATATCAGAAGATAGAAAACTTATACAGTCTGTAAGGAAGCAAAAACCTCTTGCAGTGAATTTCCCTGAATGTGATGCAGCTTTAGATATTAGAAATATAGCATTAAAGCTATGCGGAGAAAATATAGGGCAAAAGGGTGAGGGAATACAAGGATTGTTTAAAAAAATATTTGCTATCTTTTCATAAGGAGGGACATAAATGGTTGAACTAAAATTTAAAGTGAATAACAGAGTAGAAATAATATCTGAGGAAGGAGTATTTATCTGCGATATTCAAGATATTAAAGATGAATATATAGCTATAAGCATTCCAATAAAAGATTTTCAATACTTACCCTTAAGAAAAGATGAAAAAATTGAAGTTTTATATTATGACGATGGGAGTATATATAAGTTTTCCTCCATAGTTGTTAAAAGAGATAAATCTAATATACCATTGATTTGGATAAGTATGCCTAATAAGTTTGAAAAAATTCAAAGGAGAAAGTTTGTTCGTGTACCTTTGGTTTATGAAACAAAATGTGCTTTAGTAAATAGAAATTTGGAATTAAGTAAAAAAGAGCTGTGTAATGTAAGATTTCAAAAAGGAACTATATTAGATTTAAGTGGAGGAGGAGTTAGGCTTAAAACAGATATAGCAGCTCAAAAAGATGATGTATTAGCTTTAATTATACCTATAAGTAGGGGGCATATTATTGTAAAAGGAGAGGTGAAAAGGACCTCAACAGATGAATTAGGAGAGATGGTTTATGGCATAAATTTTATAGACTTGAAGACTATGGAGCAGGAAAAGATAATAAGGTTTGTATTTCAGGTTATGAGAGAACACATGAAAAAGGGGTTAAGGGAGGAGTAAATATGTCCATAGCTAGCAGTATAGATGTAAGAGAGCAAATAGTAAAAAGATATATTCCATTAGTAAAATATATTGCTTCTAGAGTAATTATAGGAAAGAGCAAGTACATAGAGTTTGAGGACTTGCTTAGTTATGGTATGGTAGGACTTATGGATGCTTTAAATAAGTTTGATGAGAGTAAGGGCATGAAGTTTTCAACTTATGCTTCAATACGAATAAGAGGCTCTATGATAGATGAGATTAGGAAAAATAGTCCTATTTCAAAAGGTGCTATGGATAAATTAAATAGATATAATGCTGCAATAGAGCTGCTTCAAAAGAAAAATTTAAAGGATCCAAGCAATATAGAGATAGCAGAAGAACTTGGTATAACCATAGGAGAAGTAGGGGAGATAGAGAATTTTATAAATTATATATCAGTTGTATCTCTTGAAGACTTAATTTTTTCGGAAGATGATGATATGTCTTTAATGGGAACCATTGAAGACGAAAAGAGTCCTAATCCTGAAAACGCTTTAGAGGAACAGGAAAAAATTGAATATTTAACAAAGGCTTTAGAGATGTTAAATGAAAAGGATAAGACTGTATTATCTTTGTATTATTATGAAGGAATGACATTAAAAGAGATTGGAAAAGTACTGGGAGTTTCAGAATCTAGGGTGTGCCAACTCCACAGCAGGGCTATAATTCATCTCAGAAAGATGATGAGTAAGCTTAAATACGAAGTTTAAGTAAGGGGTTGAGTGAGATATGGGGACAGCTGTAACTCTGATTATAATTGGACTAGCTTTGATAGTTTTAAATTTAAGAGCTATAAAGAAAGAAAAAAATTCTTTTCAAGGAATTCTTAATACAGCAGAAACAGATATGAAAGATATAGAAGTAGAAATAGGCAAGCTTCGCAAAGAGTTTGCAGAAACCTTGTTAGAAGTTCAAACTCAAGTAGTTAGCTTGGAAAAAAGTATAGAGAATAATAAAGGCATATACGATAATAAAAATATAGGCCATGATGAAAGCGACAAAAAAGTAGAATTAGATATTATACATAAAAAAAATTATAAAGATATAGTAGATTATAACGATAACATAGTTGATGTTGTTGATATTGATTTTAGTAAAATTAACAATATGAATAAAGAAATTAGTGATGACGAAGTTAGTGATGATAAAGAAGAAAAAAATAACAATGTAAAGATAAATGAAATTGAAAAACTTATAGATGAGGGATTTAGCACTGAGGAAATAGCAGATAAGCTAAAAATAGGTAAGGGGGAAATACTATTAATAAAAGAGCTATACTTAAAATAAAAAATATAATAGATTTTTTAAGTGATAGAAGAGTTCTTATAGGAATAGGTATAGGAATTATTATTTCAACTTTACTTATGATGAATGTGAAAATAAGAGCGAATTTATCCAAATATGAAATTGAAATGAAAGCAAGAGAATATGGAATGGAATATAAAAGTGAACATAAAGTTATAGAAGAAACATCTAGCTATAATTCAGAAAACAATGAGGTGAAAAAATGATTAGAGGAATATATACTGCGGTTTCAGGTCTTGTTACGCAGGAAGCAAAACAGGATGTTATAAGTAATAATCTAGCAAATGTAAATACTGTTGGATATAAAAAAGATAATTTAATAGCTAAAAAATTTGATGATGTATTAATGCAAAATTATGACAAGGTTGTAAATGGACAGAATGTTAGAAATGTTATAGGAAGTTTATCTATGGGGAGCAAAATAGATGAGACTTATATAAACTTTAATCAAGGTACAATTGAGGCTACTGATAAAACCACTGATTTTGCAATAGAAGGAAGAGGCTTTTTCACAGTAGCTAGAAATAATGGTATAGAAACTCAAAATTACTATACAAGAGATGGACATTTTCATATAAATAGTACCGGATACTTAGTAAATGACATGGGAGATATGGTATTAGGTAGAAATGTTAACTCGGGAGCATTAGAACCTATTAATGTTATAGTAAATGGTGATGCTAGCAAGCATTAAATGCAGTGAAAATGGTGATATAAGTCTAAATAATAATCCTGCTTATCAGTTAGAAGTAGTAGATTTTGAAGACTATACGGAACACTAAATAAGGTTGAAGACAATCTATATAGAGGAGAAAATCCTGTTCAACTTACAGATAAAAAGGTGGTTCAAGGATCTTTAGAAAAATCTAATGTAGATGTTATGAGTGAGATGGCAGATATGATGATGACTTTGAGAACATTTGAAAGCAATCAGAAGGTTGTTCAATCCTTAGATGAAACCTTGGGAAAAACTGTTAATGAGGTCGGAAAAGTTGGTTAAACTTCATATAGGAGGCACTAATTTATGATAAGAAGTATATGGAATTCCAGAAGCGGTATGTCAGCGCAAATGGAAAAGATGGATGTTATTTCAAACAATATAGCTAATATTAATACTGCAGGATATAAGAGGAAAGAGGTTAATTTTAGTAACTTAATGCAAGAAACATTGAAAAGAAGAGGATATCCAGTAGACGGAAATAAACAAGAAAATGCTGTTTTTACTGGAACTGGTGTTAGGGTTTCTGAGGTGCAAATGGATAATTCGCAGGGAAGTCTATTACAAACAGATAAGAATACAGACTTAGCAATAGATGGAGTTGGCATGTTTAAAGTAATTGATCCTAATGGAAATGAAGCTTATACAAGAGCAGGAACATTTAAGATTGATAAAAATGGCACCATTGTTGACAGTAATGGAAATAGACTTGTTATATTAAATCAAAATGGTATAAACGTGAATAACCAAAATGGAAATTTTGTGGAGAAGGACTTTATAGTAGATAATAAAGGAAATCTTATAAGTGACAGATATAATGGTCTTAGAATACCTATATATAAAACTATAGGAAGCAATTCTATGAAAAGCATAGGAAATAATTTGTATGTTCCTGAAGTAACAGTTGATGGAAATGGGATTAGAACAACAAGCTAGAGTTATAGAAAGTGAAGATGCAAATGTACTCCAAGGATTTGTTGAAAACTCAAATGTAGATTTAGGAAAAGAAATGGCTGATATGATTATAACTCAAAGAGCATTTCAATTAAATTCATCCGCTCTTAAGACAGCAGATGAAATGTGGCAAATGTCAAATAATTTAAGAAGTAGGTAAAAATTTAATCAATAAATTCATAAAAATAGAATTATTCATTCACCTTCCTACATATGATTATAGTGGACATATGTTTAGGAGGGATTTTTTTATTTAAAATTTAAAGGAGTGAGTAATTTGGGATAGGATATCTATTTGGATGTTTGCTAAGTATTTTATTATGGAGATTTAATAGACAAGCATTTTTTAGAAACATAGACTTAAAGTTAAGAGGCATTATAAAAAATACAAATCTTCTTCAGAGTTTGTACCTTATATTTGGAATATTCATATGCTTATCGATAGAAACAAATTTCAAAGGTCAAATATATAATGGTATAACTGCGTTTTTAGTATTAGATATAAGTAATTCTGAAAGAGAGAATTTATCTTTAAAGGAAAAAGCCGACTTTTATAACACTATATCAAAAATAACAAGAGCGATTGTTTGCGGATTTACTGCACCTTTATTCTATATAGTTCTATTAGGTAACTATGCTGCAATTTTATACATGATTATTTACAATTTAAGTTTTAATAAGGATAACAAAATACTTATAAGGATCTGGAAAGTACTTACTATAATTCCTTCTATGTTAATGCAGGGCTTTTTATATATTGTATATTTTATAAGACATAAAGATTTTAAAGTAGATTTTAAAGGAGATTACTTATCTAATATATTTAGTGAACCTCTTTTAAATGTTAATATTTTAGCCGCCTACATAGAATCTGTAAACTTTTACTATTATTTTGAAGGCAAGAATGAAAAAGATTATATTAAAAGCTATGGGAGATATAAAAAAAGTATAGAATATGTTGACATTAAAGATTATATAGGGGTTGCATATACAGTATGCATGATAAACTTTATAGGATTTTTCTATTTACTATTTTTAAACTCACACTAGATTTTAGATCATATACAATATTAAAGGGTTTATAAAACAAATTTTGTTTTATAAACCCTAATTTTTACTTGTCAGCTTCTATGGCTGCTGTAAGAGGTGGAATTACTTGTTTCTTTCTTGATAATAAATTTGGAACATAAACAGAATTATCCTTTAAAGTAACATTAAATGCTTTGGTTACATACTCAGTTTTATCTCCTACAGCTATTACCTCTGAACCATTTTGAATTATATCAGTTAAAAGTAACACAAGAAGATCAAATTTTTCAGTATCGCATTTTTGTTCCATGTAGGCTAACATTTCATCCTTTAGTGGATTAAAGCCTTCAAGATCCATAGTGCTTACTTGAGCCACTCCTATTTTATTATCTAGGAGAGTAAATGCTTTAAAGTCTGTATTGAAAATCTCATCCACACTTCTACCAGCAAAGGATGTTCCAGCTTTAAACATTTCTTTAGCATATTCTTCAACATCAATATCGGCTATTTTTGCAAGTCTATTCAGCATGATCTTGTCAAAGTTAGTAGCAGTTGGTGATTTAAATAAAAGGGTATCAGATATTATAGCGCTTGCTAGAAGACCAGCTGCTTGTTTTGAAGGTCTGATTCCATTTTCAAAGAATATAGAAGCTACTATAGAAGCTGTACATCCCACAGGTTCATTTCTAAAGTATATAGGATTGCCTGTTTGTAAATCAGCAATTCTATGATGATCTATAACCTCTATTATTTCAGCATCCTCAAGCCCTTCTACGGATTGAGATATTTCATTATGGTCTACTAAAATTACTTTCTTGTTAACTTGAGATATTAAATGATATCTTGAAATAGTACCAAGCACCTTATTATCATTATCAAGAACAGGATAATTTCTAAATCTAGTCTTAGCCATAACATTTTTTACGTCTTCAACATAGTCTGTATTTTTGAAATGAATAATTCCCTCTGTAGTCATAACGTATCTTACAGGGATACTTTGAATTATCATTCTAGCTGCTGTAAATGAATCATAAGGAGTAGTTATAATAGAACAGCCTTTATTCCTAGCTTTATCTATTACTTCAGGTCTTATATCATGATTACCTGTAACTATCATAAGAGAAGCTTTACCATCTATTATAGTTTCCTGGTTGTCTTCTCTATTTCCGCATATAATTATATCACCTGGCTCCATAATCTTTTTCAAGCTATTAGGTCCCATAGCGGCAACTAAAATCTTTCCTGCGTATTTTTCTAAATCCTTATGCTCATATATTGCTTTACCAGATAGAGTATCAACTATATTTTCAAAAGGGGTATTGCTCTTAGCCAAAATATAATTATCCCATATATCCATATAGGCTGTAGTCAAGTTTGAAAGACTGACAATTCCTATAAAGGTATCATCGTTATCTACTACGGGTAAAGTTTTTACATCGTTTTTTTTCATTAAAGTCCATGCAGTTTTTAAAGAAGTTTCTGGATATACAGGTGCGACTTTATCCATATTCAAATCTTTAACTTGAGCTTTTAAACTTTCAACAAAACGAGGTTTTTTTACTCCAAAGTAATCTAATACAAATTGAGTTTCTCTGCTCACATCACCTATCCTAATAGGTATTGCATTTAAACCAGCAGATTTATTCTTAAATTCCGCATAAGCAAGAGCAGAACATATTGAATCTGTATCTGGGTTTTTATGTCCTGTAATGTAAACTACATCTTTCATCTAATGTTCCTCCTACATAATAATAAAAAGTTACTTTACTATTTTACCATAAAACCAGTATATTTTATAATTTTTTAAAAAAATATATTTTTTTTCATAAGTTGCTAGGTAATATTCATATATTATTCTAGGGGTGCAAAGAATTGGATAATTAAATGGTGGCTTAAAATGATAGGGGGAAGAACATGGTTAGTGAAAAAAATATGATGAGAGGTCTTACAAATGAAGAAGCCGAAAAAAGATTAAAGGAATATGGACTAAATACACTAAAGAAAAAAAAGAAAATTTCACCTATAAAGATATTTTTAGAACAATTTAATGATTTCATAATTTGGGTATTACTAGTAGCTACTATATTATCAGCTCTTATAGGAGAGAAAGCAGATGCTATAACTATAATCATTATAGTTGTTATGAATGCTATTTTAGGTTTTATTCAGGAATTTAGAACTGAGAAATCCTTAGAAGCATTAAAAAGTCTTGCAGCGCCTACAGCAAAAATAATTAGAAATGGTGAAATAATAGTAATCAATGCAGAATTTTTGGTTCCGGGAGATTTAGTAATTCTAGAAAGTGGAGATAGAGTGCCAGCAGACTGCATACTTCTCGAGGGAAATAATATTCTTGCAGACGAGTCCTTGCTTACTGGAGAATCTGTAGGAGTAGAAAAGAGCTTAGATAATAAAAATAATAGTGTTTATATGGGTACTATAATACTTAGGGGAAAAGGGACAGCACGAGTACTTAAAACTGGAATGCAAACCGAAATGGGTAAGATAGCCAATATGCTGGACAGTATAGAAACTGAAAAGTCTCCTTTAAAGAAAAAATTAGCTTCCTTAGGTAAAGTAATGGTTGTAATATGTATAGCTATATGTGCTTTAGTGACTTTACTTGGGATTGCTAGAGGACAGGATAAGTATCAAATGTTTTTGCTCGGGGTAAGTTTGGCAGTTGCTGCGATCCCAGAGGGAATGGCTGCCATAGTTACAGTGGCTCTAGCTTTAGGGGTTTCTAGAATGCTAAAAAGAAATGCTCTTGTAAGAAAACTTCCTGCTGTAGAAACTTTAGGATGTACATCAATAATATGCAGCGATAAGACCGGAACTCTTACACAAAATAATATGACTGTAGAAAAAATATATTATAATAATAAGCTCTATGATGTTAAAGAAAAAAATGAGACAAACTTCGAAATTCTAAAAAAGGCTTTCGTATATTGTAATGACTGCGGGTACGATTTTAATCAAAAAGATTTTGAAAAATCACTATTTGGTGATCCAACAGAAACAGCATTAATAAAAGCTTTTTTTAATAGAAGTAGTGATATAAAAGAATTTTTAAGCAAGGGAAAGAGAATTTATGATATACCTTTTGACTCTAATAGAAAAATGATGTCTGTAATAATAGAAGAAGGAAGAAAAAAGAGATGTTATGTTAAAGGGGCTCCTGAGAGAGTAATAGAAAGATGTAGTTATATTTTAATAAATAATGAAGTAGTTCCTTTTAAAGGGGAGTATAAAGATAGAGTGATAAAGCAAGTTGAAGAAATGTCTTACAATGCTTTAAGATGTATAGCTGCTGCCTATAAGGATTCAGATATATCTAAAGGCAATAATTTAGAAAATAATTTAATATTTATAGGGGTAGCAGGCATGAAAGATCCTCCAAGGAGAGAGGCAAAGGATGCTGTATTAAAGTGTAAAATGGCTGGAATAAGACCGATTATGATTACAGGAGATCATAAGAATACTGCTTATGCTATTGCAAAGGAATTAGGCATATGTAGAAGAGAAGAAGAAGTAATTACAGGAGAAGAATTAGACAAATTATCTGAAAAAGAGCTATATGATAGAATAAATAGACTCTTTGTATTTGCAAGGGTCAGTCCTAAACATAAATTGAGAATTGTAAAGGCATTTAAAAATAAAAATAACATAGTAGCCATGACTGGTGATGGAGTAAATGATGCTCCAGCTGTAAAGGAAGCGGATATAGGTATATCTATGGGTATATCAGGAACGGATGTTACGAAAGAAGCTTCATCTATGATATTATTGGATGATAATTTTGCTACTATAGTTTCAGCGGTGGAAGAGGGACGAATTATATATGATAATATAAGAAAATTTATAAGATATTTGCTATCCTGCAATCTGGGAGAAGTTCTTACAATGTTTTTATCATCCTTATTCTATTTAGAAACACCTCTTCTTCCAATACAAATATTACTTGTAAATTTAGCTACTGATGGACTTCCAGCTATAGCTCTTGGAGTGGATCCCCCTGATAAGGATATAATGCTTCAAAGACCAAGAGAAAAAGATGAAAGTGTGTTTGCAAGGGGATTAAAAGAAAAAATTTTGATAAGAGGAAGTTTAATAGGAGTATGTACAGTATTAGCTTTTCTAACAGGAAAATACTATGGTATGAACTTAAATGCTTGTAGAACTTTAGCATTAGGAACATTAATAATGTCACAGCTAATTCATGTATTTGAATGCAGATCTGAAAAACACTCTATTTTTGAAATTAAGTTATTTACAAATATATACCTTGTAGGAGCTGTTTTAGTATCAGTTTGTATGCTTTTGGCTATAATATATGTGCCATTTTTGAGAAACATATTTCATACAGTGGCTTTAAATTTAGGACAATGGGCTATAATCTTATTTTACTCAGGAACTATTTCATTTATAAACAGTCTATATTTATTTATGAGAAAAAGATAAAAACGTTGACGAAAGCCAACGTTTTTATCTATATTTTATTTTTTGAGCTTGCTGGATTTTTTTAATAGCATCTCCTTCAACAGGAACTAATTGACCTTTAGTAGTCATATTCAATATATTGAGAATTTTAATGGTTTCTCTGTCGCTTTTACCTTTTTTACCTTTCAGTCCTTGAATTATTAAAGAATGACCTTGAGCTATTGTCATGAATTCTGGCTTTTTAAACCACCTATTTGTTTTATAATAACATTTGATTATATTTTTACTTCTATCAGGTTTAATTAATATAGATACAGCTAATTTATGGAAAATCCCTAGTATGGATTTTTCTTGTATTTTTATTGACATAACCTTACCTTGAGCTTGAGTGATTCTATCACCATATTTTCTTAAGTAATTTTTAGTGTAACTTTCAGTTAATTTTTCTTTAAAACTCATATAAATAACTCCTTTACAAATGATTTCTATGAATGAATTTAAATTAAACACCATTATAACTAGGTTTTATTATATCATAGTATTATTTTTTTTAAAACAATTAATTATAGCTTAACCAAATATGAGCAAATACATACAAAATTCTCTAAATATATAGGAATGTAATAATTCATAAATATTTATATTAATTTTGTTCCTAAATTGATGAATATAGAATATTAATATAATAAGTGTGATGAAAGGGAGGGATAGAATTATGGAGTTATCATCCCATGATGTTATATATAATTTTGATTTTAGAGATATTGATTTAAGAAAAGATAAACTTGATTTACCTGAATATAATTGGGAGGTTTATGAAAATATTAAGACAGCTCTAGAGATAGAAGATGAAGGATATAATGTTTATTTAATAGATGATTTTTCTAAAGTAAAATTAAAAAATCTTAAAGAATATATAGAAGAAATTTTTAAAAATAGAGATAAACCTAAAGATATATGCTATGTGATAAAAGAAGATGCAGAAAAACCTTATCCCTTATATATATCTGATGGGAAGGGATACTTATTTAAAAAGACTATGGAAGAAATTCAAAGTTTTTATTTTAAATCCATATATGAATTTTATAACGGTTCCACAAATAAAGACAAAGAAGAGATAATTGAAAATATACAAAAAAAGAGGAGTGAACTAATAACTGAACTTATGAATAATGCTCATAATCAAGGATTTGATTTAAGATCAACAAATAGAGGTTTTACATTTATTCCAATAAGTAATGGAGAGGTTATGACTGAAAAAGAATATGATGCTCTTGAACCAAAAAGTAAAGAAGAAATATTAAAGAAGGTTAATAATCTTAAAATAAAATCTACAGAAATATTAGATTCATTAAAAGATATAGAAATAGTAGAAGTAAAAAAGATAAAAAAAATAATGAATGATTTTTTAAAAGAACAATCTAATGAAACAAAAGAAAAGTACAGAAAAGAGTTTCATAAAGATGAAGAAGTAGTAAAATTCCTAGATGAAATGTGTGAAGAAATAGAAAATGATACATGTGATAATTATTCAATGATATATGAAGATGATGAAGATAAAATAAATGAGATAATTATGAGATACGATGTTAATATACTTGTTGATAACAGCAAGTATGATAAACCAAGAGTTATATTTGAAGAAGATCCTAATGTAATAAATTTGTTAGGAAGCATAGAATACAAAAATCAAAATGGAACTTATGTTACAGATTTATCTTTAATTAAAAGCGGAAGTATTCTTAAAGCTAATGAAGGATGCCTTATAATCAGAGCTAACAGTCTTTTATCTAATCCAACAGCCTATTATAATTTAAAAAAGACTATTATGAGTGGAAAGCTTAATTTTAATTACAATAGAGGATATGCAGAACTAATATCTTTAAGCAGTCTAGATCCAGAACCTATTAAATTAAAACAAAAGATAATTATAATTGGAGATTATGAAACCTATGATATTTTATTTACCTATGATGAAGATTTTAGAAAGATATTCAAAATTAAAGCTCAATATAATCCTATAGTTAATATTAATAATGATACAAAGTTTTCATTGATAAGCAATCTTAATAAGTTATGTGATGATGGAAAACTAAAGACACTAGATAAAGGGGCTATAAAGGAAATTGCTAAATATTTATCTCGAAAGGCTGAGAATAGAAATAAATTTTATATAGATAATGATGAAATAAAGAAAATTATTACCATATGTAGTAATAAAGTTGAAAGAGAAGGAAGAGAAATTATTACTAAAGATGATATAATTAAAATAATATATAAAGAAGATTTAATAGAAAAAGAAATAAGAGAGTACTATGAAGAAGAAAAAATACTTTTAAGTGTAAAAGATAAGCGAGTAGGACAGATAAATGGTCTCTCTGTAGTTAGCACAGGATATTTAAGCTTTGGAAAGCCTATAAGGATAACCTGCTCTTGTTATAGAGGAGAAGGAGAGATAATAGATGTACAGAAGCAAAGCGATTTAAGTGGAAGCATTCATAGTAAGGCGGTCAACATTTTAAAGGGATACATTAGTAATATATTTGGAAGATATGATAAGTTACCAGTTAATTTTCATTTAAGTTTTGAACAGATATATGGAAAAATAGAGGGGGACAGCGCTTCTGTAGCTGAACTAATCAGTATGATTTCAGCTTTGAGCAATATACCAATAAAACAGAACATTGCAGTTACGGGATCTATAAACCAATTTGGAGATGTTCAAGCAATAGGTGGAGTTAATGAAAAAATTGAAGGCTTTTTTAAAGTATGTAAGGTTATAGATTCAATTGAAGGCAAAGGAGCATTGATTCCACATTCTAACAAAATGGATTTGATTTTAAATGATGAAGTAGAGAAGGCTGTAAAGGATGGAAAGTTTCACATATATACCATGAATACAGTAAAAGATGCTATAAATATTTTAATGGGAGACTATGATGAAGTAATGGATAGTATAAAAAAGGAACTTAAGAAATACGTAAGAAAAGAAAGAAACAACCAATAGAGAAAGGCAAAATGCCGCAAGTTAAAAAATTAAATTTTTAGTTTAAAGTTTTAAGTGTAAAGTGTAAAGTACTAAAAGTACAGCATATATTTATGTAGTTTTTATTAAAAAATATTGCATACTTTTTACTTTACACTTTAAACTTTTTATACGTTGAACCTGAAGTTTACAATATCTCCGTCTTGCATAATATAGTCCTTACCTTCTAATCTGTAAAAACCTTTCTCTTTAGCAGCAGCTTCAGACCCACATTCTATAAGTTTATCATAGGATATAATTTCTGCTCGTATAAATCCTCTTTCAATATCTGTATGAATTTTACCAGCAGCCTTAGGAGCTTTGGTTCCTTTTTTTATAGTCCAAGCTCTAACTTCATCTTTACCAGCTGTTAAAAAGCTCATAAGACCTAAAAGAGAATAGCTTGAACGTATGAGTTTGTTAAGTCCTGGCTCTGTAAGACCATACTCAGATAGCAATTCATCCCTTTCATCATCTTCAAGAGATGACAATTCTTCTTCTATTTTTGCGCATATAGTTATTACCTCAGAATTTTCTTCTTTTGCATACTCTTTAACTGTTTTTACAAAGTCATTTTCAGAGTTTCCAGACACAAGATCATCTTCAGATATATTAGCAACATATAGTATAGGTTTTGAAGTAATTAAAAATAACCCCTTTACAATAGCATTTTCCTCATCAGTAAATTCCATTGTTCTAACTGGTTTATTAGATTCAAGATGAGCTTTAATTCTCTCCATTACTTCAAGTTCAAACTTTGCATCTTTAATTCCACCTCGAACAGCCTTAACTCCTTTTTCAATCCTTCTTTCAAGGACTTCAAGGTCTGCTAATATGAGCTCAAGATTTATTGTCTCTATGTCACGTATAGGATCAATGGAACCTTCAACATGGACTATGTTGTCATCTTGAAAACATCTTACAACATGTACTATAGCTTCTACTTCTCTAATATGGGATAAAAATTTATTTCCAAGTCCCTCACCCTTACTAGCACCTTTTACAAGTCCTGCAATATCATAAAACTCTATAGTAGCATATATTTTCTTTTTTGGATTATATATTTTTTCAAGCACGTCTAATCTTTTATCTGGAACAGTTACTACTCCCACATTAGGTTCGATAGTACAAAATGGATAGTTTGCAGATTCTGCTCCAGCTTTAGTTATGGCATTAAATAAAGTGCTTTTTCCAACATTAGGTAGACCAACAATTCCTAATTTCATCTATGTACATTCCTTTCTTATCATTTATTATAATATTCTAGTAAATTATACTCTAGATTGGATTTCATTGCAAGAAAGGCACTTTTATAATTAGTTTAATGGAATATTAAAATTGTATTAAAAAACTAATTTTAAAGAAGGAAATTTCTAATGCGTATAGAATAATAACACTTAGTGGTTAAAAGTGGAGCAAAGTGGAGAGAAAATGATTATTAGGGGTGGAAAATGTTCATAGGAGAATATACACATTCTTTAGATAGTAAAAATAGAATGATAATTCCTTCTAAGTTTAGAGAAGATTTAGGTGATAGATTTGTATTGACTAAAGGACTTGATGGATGTTTATATATCTATCCTATGGATGAGTGGAAGATACTAGAACAAAAACTGAAAAAACTCCCACTAACCAGTAAAGATGCTAGAGCATTTGTAAGGTTTTTCTTTTCTGGAGCTAATGAAGTGACTTTAGACAAGCAAGGAAGAGCATTAATACCTCAAAATCTTTTAGAATATGCTCAAATAAATAAGGAAATAGTAAGTATTGGGGTAATGACCAGAATTGAAATATGGGGAAAAGAAAAATGGGAAGAATATAATTCCTCAAATATTGACTTTAATGAAATAGCAGAAAAGATGAGCGAACTTGGAATATAGAAAAGGAGAATAATATGGAATTTAAGCATGTATCAGTATTATTAAACGAAGTTATAGAAGCTTTGAATATAAAAGAAAATGGAATATATGTAGATTGTACTCTAGGAGGAGCAGGACATTCAAGTGAAATACTTAAGAGGCTATCTCCAGAAGGAAGACTTATTGGAATAGATCAAGACACAAATGCTATAAAAGCTGCTAAAGAAAGATTAAAAGGATACAGCAACGTAACCTATGTACATGATAACTTTTACAATATAGACTGTATTTTAAAAGAACTTAATATAGATGGCGTAGATGGGGTTCTAATGGATTTAGGAGTTTCTTCTTATCAACTAGATACTGCTGAAAGAGGATTTAGCTATATGAAAGATGCTCCTCTTGATATGAGAATGAACACTGAGAAAAGTATTTCAGCTTATGAAATAGTAAACGAATATAGTGAAGAGGAGCTTTTTGGAATTATAAGGGACTATGGAGAAGAAAAATTCGCAAAAAAAATAGCTAGGAATATAGTCAGCTCAAGAAATATTAAACCTATTGAAACCACCTTAGAGCTGGTAGATGTTATAAAAAGATCTATACCAATTAAATTTCAGCAGGGAGGCCATCCAGCTAAAAAAACTTTTCAAGCTATAAGGATAGAAGTGAATAAAGAGCTTGAAATATTGAATAAAGCTGTGGAGGATAGTATAAAAAATCTAAACTCAGGCGGAAGAATTGCTATAATAACTTTTCATTCTTTAGAAGATAGAATAATAAAGACTAAATTTAAAGAACTTCAAAATCCATGCACTTGTCCAAAGGAATTTCCTGTATGTGTATGTGGTAAAAAGCCTGTTATAGATATAATTACTAAAAAACCAATTGAACCTTCAGAAGAAGAAAAAGATTCAAATCCAAGAAGTAGGAGTTCAAAACTGAGAGTGGCACAAAAAATATAGTTCTAAAACTAGGATGGAGGGAATAAATTGATAATAAATGATAGAAATAATATAAATGGTAACAATGCTTTAGCACCCCAAAAAATGCCTTCTAGACAAATTGACTATGATAAACAAAGAGACTTAGAAAAGCTAAAAAAGGAGCACATTAAAATTAATAAGCAAAAGTCAGTAAACAAGAAAGCAAAGATTTTAAGGAACATTATATTCTGTTTTATTATTGGCATTACTGTAATATACAGGTACTCTATAATATACAATATCGAAAAAGATATATTGGATGTAAAAAGTGAGATTTCTACAGTCAATTCAGAAAACGAAAACTTAAAAATTGGATTACTAAAGTATAGCAATATTAAAGAAATAGAAAATAATGCAGTGAAAAACTTGAATATGTTACCTAAGACTGAATCTAATATTGTATACATAAACTTGGAAAAAAATAACTTTAAAAATTTTTCAGAAGAAGAGGTTAAAGAAAATGAGGGGATAGTTGAGAGATTAAAGAAGATTTTATATTAACGGAGGTAAAAAGTGTGGCTAAAAAGGAATATAGAGACAAAGTTATAGTAAAGCGAAGGATGCTGGTAGTTTTTGGCATGCTTTTGCTTTTGTTTTTTGGACTGACAATTAGATTAGGGTATATTATGATGGTAAAGTCTCCAAAGTATAAAAATATTGCTACAGATCAATGGACAAGTGAAGTTAAAATCGAGGCAAGAAGAGGAAAAATTTTGGATAGAAATGGTCAAGAGTTAGCAGTAAGCGCTAACGTATATAGAGTTGACTTAGATATGAATACTCTAAGACAAACAAAGGCAAAATATGAAATCGATGATGAAGAAATAGCATCAGCATTAGCTACAGCTCTTAATATGGACAAGGAAGAAGTACTTAAAACTCTAAAAAAGACTCTGCCAAGCGGATTACCTCTTGGTTCAGCTACTTTAAAAAGAAGAATTGAAAAAGAAGAGGCGGATAAGGTCAGAAACATTGAAATTAAAGGACAAAAATTGAGAGGAGTTATAGTATCACCTGATACAAAAAGGTATTATCCTAATGGGAATTTCCTAGCCCATGTATTAGGACATACAAGATCAGATGGAGAGGGCTTAACAGGCGTAGAATTAACCTATAATAAATACTTAGCAGGGATTCCAGGAGTAAAAATTGCAGAGACAGATAACAAAAGTCAAGATCTTCCTTATACAATTTCAGAATACACAAAGCCTGTACCTGGGAAAGATGTAGTACTTACTATAGACGAAATGATACAGCACTTTGCTGAGAAAGCTGCAGATCAAGCTTTAATTGATAACAAGGCTAAAGCGGTTACTGTTATGGTGATGAATCCTAAGAATGGAGAAGTGCTTGCTATGGCTAATAAACCAGATTATAATCCTAATTCTCCTTGGGAGGAAGGGAAGACATATGAAGAACTTCAAAAGAATTGGAGAAATAGGGCTGTCAGTGATACCTTTGAACCAGGTTCTATTTTTAAGGTTATAACAGCAGCTGCTGCTTTAGAAGAAAAAGTAGTAGATGAGGACAGTTATGAAGTTACCTGCGGAGGCGGTACAACCATTGGGAAAAGAACAATTCACTGTTGGAAAAGAACTGGTCATGGAACAGAAACATTTGCTGATATACTCAAAAATTCATGTAATGTAGGATTTATGGATTTAGGAAGAAAGTTAGGAGCAGAAAAGCTAAATAAACATATACAACTCTTTGGATTAGGCGAAAAAACCGGTATAGATCTTCCAGGAGAAGCGAAAGGAATAGTTAAGAAAACTGAAAATATAAGTGAAACAGATTTAGCTACCATATCTTTTGGTCAGACAAATACATTAACAGCTATACAGTATATGAGAGCTTTAAATGCAATAGCTAACGGGGGATACTTAATAAAACCTCATGTAGTAAAAGAAATAGTTCATTATGATGAAAATAATAAAAGAATAGTTGATGTGAATTTTGATAATATAGAACAGGAAAAGAAAAAAATTGAAGATGAAGATGTAATGGCTAAATTAAGAGGATATTTAGAAAAGGTAGTATCAGAAGGTGGAGGACAAAATGCTTTTGTAGATGGATATAAAATAGCTGGTAAGACAGGGACAGCACAAAAGGTTGTAAATGGTAAGTATGCTGCAGGTAAATATATTGCATCTTTTGGAGGCATGGCACCAGCTGATGATCCTAAAATTACTGTGTTTATATCTATTGATGAACCAGATCCATCTAAATACTATGCTGGACAGATTGCTGCACCAGTTGCAAAACAAGTATTTACTGATATATTTAATTATATGGCTCTAAATAGCAGCGATGCTGATAAAATTATGGTTAGAAATGTAACTGTTCCTGAAGTAAGAGGACTAAAAAAAGAAGAGGCTACAAAGATTTTAAAAGATGCTAAACTAAGTTATGAAATAACTGGTGATGGTGAATATATAGTAGATATGACGCCTAAACCAGGTTATGCCGTAAGCGAAGGCGGCAAAATAGTACTTTACAGCGGGGACTCACAAAACTATAATAAGGAAGTAGTGGTACCAAATCTTAAAGGATATGATAAGGATAAAGCTATAGAACTTCTTAAAAGCCTTGGAATTGAGGCTAAAATTATTGGAGAAGGAGTAGTATCTGAGCAGAGCATAGCAGCAGGAAACAAAGTAAATAAAGGCACTGCTACAATAGTTTTAACTCTTAATGAGTTTGGAGATTAAAAAAGAGAAATTTAAAAAGTTTTAACTTAAAGATAATATGTGATTAGCATAACCATGCTAATCACATTAATTTGTTAATTAAGAGGTGATTATTAATATGAAGCTTTCAGAAATATTACGAGGATTAGAGTACAGTGTTGTTCAAGGAAACATAGATTTAAACATAAGTGAAGTTCAATATGATTCGAGAAAAGTCAAAAAAGAAGATTTATTTGTTTGCATTGAGGGATTTAATGTTGATGGACATAAATATGTAAATAGCGCTGTTAAAAATGGTGCGGCAGCTATAGTTTGCAGCAAGGACTTAGAAGATAGTTTGAATTGTACTGTAATAAAAGTTAAGGATACAAGAGAAGCGCTTGCTGTAATATCAAATAATTTCTATAAAAATGCAGCAGAGACAATAAAATTAATAGGAATCACAGGAACAAATGGTAAAACGACTTCTACGTATATGATTAAATCGATTTTAGAGCATGCTGGATATAATGTAGGTCTTATAGGAACCATAGCAAATTATATTGGAAACGAAAAAATTAAATCGGAAAGGACTACACCTGAATCCTTAGAACTTCATGAATTGTTTAACAAAATGAAGGAAAAGGGTGTAGACTATTGTGTAATGGAAGTATCTTCTCATTCCTTAAGTTTAAATAGAGTCTATGGATTAAATTTCTCCCAGGCTATATTTACTAACTTAACTCAGGACCACTTAGATTTTCATAAGACCTTTGAAAATTATTACAAAGCTAAGCTTAAGTTATTTAAAAATGCAAAAAGTTCTATAATTAATGTAGATGATATGTATGGAAGAAGGATGCTTAAGGACATACCACAAGCTAGTGATATACTAACTTATTCCCTTGAGAGCGGAGATTTAATTGCAAAAAATATTATGAATCATTCAAGAGGAGCAGAGTTTGACTTATATTATAAGAATGATTATATACATATTCAGTTAAGTATTCCAGGAAGATATAATGTCTATAATGCTTTATGTAGCGCTGGAGCATGTATTAAAGAAGGAATTTCATTAGAAAAAATAAAAGAAGGGCTTGAAAAGGTAGTTGTTCCTGGAAGATGTGAAATAGCAACAAAAGATTACAATTTAGGATTTGATGTTATTATTGATTACGCTCATACTCCAGATGGATTAGAAAATATATTAAAAACAGCAAGAGAGTTTACAAAAGGAAGATTAATAAGCGTATTTGGATGCGGAGGAGATAGAGATAAGACCAAAAGACCTATAATGGGTAGAATAGGTTCAGAGCTATCGGATATAGCTATAATTACATCTGATAATCCAAGAACTGAAGACCCTATGCTTATATTAAAAGATATTGTAAATGGAATAGAGAAGGACAATTACATTTTAATTGAAAATAGGAAAGAAGCTATAAAAAAAGCCATGGAGATAGCTGAAAAAGGTGATGTTATAGTTGTTGCTGGTAAAGGTCATGAGGACTATCAGATACTAAAGGATAAAGTTATACATTTTGATGAAAGAGAAGTAATAAGAGATATTATAAAGGAGTTGTTTTAAGTGGAATCACTAAGTTTTGAAGAAATTGTTGAAGCAATAAATGGAAAAGTATACATAAATGCTGGCGATAATAAATATAATAATTTGAGTACAGATACAAGAAAAATATGCAAAGATAGTATATTTATAGCTCTAAAAGGTCAGAATTTTAATGGAAATGATTATATAAAAGAAGCTAGTGAGAAAGGTGCTAATCTTTGCATAGTTGATGAAATAAAATTTAAAAGTAAAGATCTAAGCAAAAGTACTTCTATTATATTAGTAGAAGATACAAAAAAAGCTTTGCTAGACTTAGCGGAGTATTACAGAAGTAAGTTAAAAGTAAAGGTAATAGGAATAACAGGATCAACAGGAAAAACATCTACTAAAGATCTAACCGCGGCAGCTTTAGGTTCTAAGTTCAAGGTTTTTAAAACAAAAGGTAACTTTAATAATGAAATAGGCCTTCCTTTGATGATATTTGAACTAGATAACAGCTATGATATAGCAGTTTTAGAAATGGGCATGAGCAACCTAGGAGAAATACACAGATTAGCAAAAACTGCAAGACCAGATATTGCTATAATGACTAACATAGGAATATCGCATATTGAAAATTTAAAAACTAGAGAAAATATCCTAAAAGCAAAAATGGAAATTACAGACTTTTTCACTAAAGATAATGTACTAATAGTAAATGGAGAAAATGATCTATTATCAACTATTTCTTCAAAAGAGTATAAAATAGTGAAAGTTGGGTTTAAAGAAGGAGACTTTAAGGCGATTGATATATTCACGGATGAAGAACACGTTGAATTTACTGTAGATGATGGAATAGAGAAGGAGAGGTTTAATATACCGGTTCCAGGTAATCATAATGTACTAAATTCCTTACTAGCAATTGCAGCTGGTAGAATTATGAATATAGAATACGGCAAATTAAAAGAAGGAATCAAAAATTTGAGCGCTACGTCAATGAGATTAGACATAATAAAAGGAAATAAATTTACTATAATTGATGATAGTTATAACGCAAGTCCTGATTCTATGAAAGCTGCTCTTGATGTAATGAGCACTATGAAGGTTGGTAGAAAGATAGCAGTACTTGGAACTATGAAAGAGCTAGGAGATGAGTCTTATAAGTTTCATAAAGAAGTTGCTAAATATGCCAAGGATAAAGGAATAGATTTACTTGTTACTATAGGAGAATTTAATAAGGCATATAAAGAAGGATTCAATGATGATGGTAAATTTAAGGAGTTCAACAATGTAGATGATGCTTGTGAATTTTTAGAAGAAAATATCAAAGAGAAAGATTGTATATTGATAAAAGCTTCAAGAAGCATGAAATTTGAAACTATAGTAAACAAGCTTAAAGCTAAAAACTGCTAAAGGAGATAGAATTATGAGTTTGATGATTTATTCAGTATTAGTAGCATTTATTATATCTATACTTCAAGGACCTATACTAATACCTCTATTGCATAAACTGAAATTTGGTCAAAATATAAGAGATGAAGGACCTCAAAGTCATAAAAAAAAGTCTGGAACACCTACCATGGGCGGAATTATATTCATTCTTTCTAGTATAATAACAGTGTTTATTGTATTAAAGAAACCAGGTTTTGAAACTTTACTTGCAATATTTGCTTTTGTGTCTTTCGGAATAATAGGGTTAGTCGATGATTTATTAAAAATAATACATAAAAAAAATGAAGGATTAAAGGCGTATCAAAAAATGTTATTACTCCTTATCGTATCATCGATAATCGCTTTTTATGCATATAATGATCCTAAGATAGGCAGCAGTATAATAGTTCCTTTTATACACAAGACATGGAATTTGGGAATTTTTTATGTACCATTTATAATATTGTACTTCGCAGCAACTACTAATGCTGTAAATTTGACAGATGGATTGGATGGTTTAGCTACAAGTATTACTTTGCTTGTTATAACTTTTTTTGCTGTGGTAAGCTATGCTACAGGCTATTATACACTTTCTATATTCTGCGCTGCAATAGGCGGAGGACTTTTAGGATTCTTGAGATATAACGCTCATCCAGCACAAATCTTTATGGGAGATACTGGTTCATTAGCATTAGGAGGAGCAGTAGCAGTAGTGGCTATGATACTGAAACTTCCTTTAATAGTTATAATTGTTGGTGGTATTTATTTAGCAGAAACATTGTCTGTAATAATTCAAGTTACATCTTTTAAGTTATTTGGAAAGAGAGTTTTTAAGATGAGTCCATTACACCATCATTTTGAACTGAGTGGGTGGCATGAAACGAAAGTTGTTTCAGTATTTTCTATAGTAACAGTAATATTGTGCTTGATTGGCTTTTTGTCCTTAATGCAAATGAATAGGTTAACTCTATAATCAATCTAAATAGGAGGATATGTTATGGAAAAACCCAAAAATAAAATGGGTCAGGTTGATTTTGTATTATTTACAACTATATTAATTTTAGTGGCAATAGGCATAATCATGGTATATAGTGCTAGCTCATATGCTTCACTGCACAGTAAAGCTTATAATTATGATGATATGTATTTTCTAAAAAAGCAGGGATTATGGGCAATTATAGGCAGTACTTTTATGATTATTGCTGAAAAAAGAGATTATCACAAACTAAAGAAAGATACAAAGTTTCTTATGATAGTAACAATAATTTTACTTTTTGCTGTATTTGCTTTTCCTGATAATCATGGAGCTAGAAGGTGGATATACCTTCCAGGAGGTGCTTCTATTCAGCCATCAGAAATTGCTAAATATGTAGTTGTACTATATTTGGCTAAAAGCATAGAGCAAAAGGGTGAAAAGATAAAAACATTCAGATATGGTATTTTGCCGTATTTGTTGGTATCAGGTTTCTTTGCAGGTATAGTACTGATGGAAAAAAATCTTAGTATTGCATCAGTTATAATGATTGTTACAATGATTGTATTATTTGCATCAGGCTGCAGGATAAAGCATATGGCTATGCTGTTTTCATTTGTATTTGCGGCAGGAATAACTTTTACAGTAACTGAGTCATACAGAATGAAGAGGCTTCTAAGTTTCCTAGATCCATGGAAAGATCCAAAGGGAGATGGATATCAATTAATTCAATCTCTTTTAGCCTTGGGATCAGGGGGAATATTAGGAATGGGTATTGGAAAGTCAAGACAAAAGTGCTACTACATACCAGAACCTCACAATGATTTTATATTCTCAATTATTGGTGAGGAACTAGGATTAATAGGATGTATTATCATTATTTGCTTATTCTTAGTATTTATTTGGAGAGGAATTAGAACAGCTGTGAGAGCTAAAGATATATTTGGTACTTTATTGGCTATAGGAATAACAGGAGTAATTGCCGTTCAAGCTATAATAAACATAGCAGTTGTAACTGGATCAATGCCTGTTACAGGGGTACCATTACCTTTTATAAGCTACGGAGGATCTTCTCTAGTATTTAATTTAATTGCCATGGGAGTGCTTCTTAACATATCTAGGCAGACTAATTAAAACTTAAATAAAAAAGCATTGTTCACAGGAGCGATGCTTTTTTGTATTATAATTACAAATATATTAATTTAATTAAAAAAAGTATTAAACAAGTTTAATCTTAATATATTATGTGGTATTATAGAGATAGAAATTTTAAAAGCTTTGAAAGGATTCAATTATGAAAAGTAGCTTAATATCAAAAAACAACTTTCAAAATAAATATGGAGAAAATGAGCTGATTCAAAAAAGAAGGAAAAGAAAAAAAATAAAGAGATATATACTTTTAAGTATCCTGCTCATATCTATAAGTATTATATTATGTTTGAAATTGCCATATTTTAATATTAATACTATAGAGGTAGAAAATAATAGAAATATAACTTCTAATGAGATTATAAAGTTATCAAACATTGAAATAGGAAAAAATATTTTCTATATAAATCTAAAGCGTAGTAAGACTAATATAATGAAAAACTCGTATATATTGGATGTAAAGATAAGAAGACAGTTGCCTAATAAGATTAAAATTCATGTAGAAGAAAGAACAGCAGTGTTTTATATTAAAAGAGGTGAAAAATATCTTGTAGTAGATAGTAATGGAGTTATATTAGAAGAAAAAGAAATAATAAATGGAATGAAGCTTATTAGACTTGATGGATTTGATAAAGATAATTACAAGGTTGGAGAAGTAATCAAAGTACAGGATACTAGAAAAATAGAGATTATAACTGAAATAACTAAGCTTATTAAAAATTTGAATGAAGGTATACCAGAACCATCTATAGTGGATTTAAAGGATTTAACGGATATAAAAATATGTTATGGTGATATGGTAATTAAATTAGGGACAAGCGATAACATGGAAAAAAAATATAACATGGCTATAAATATTTTAATGTATAACAAATTAGCAAATAAAAAAGGGTATATTGATGTAAGTTATAAAGGAGACCCAGTATTTTTAGTAGAAAGCTAGGAGGACCTTATATGAATAAGTTACGTTCGCAAATATCTGTAGGTATTGTATGCGTACTTTTAGGATTTATGATAACGTATCAGTTAAAGTCAATAATGAAACAACAAAAGGAAGCTGATGATAAAAGAAATGTGGCACAGATTACTGTAGAAATGGAACAGTTAAAAAAGCAAAAGCAAAGCTTAGAGGATAAAGTAAATGAACTTCAGACTCAGATTAAAAGCTACGAAGATGCTGCTTCCAACAATGATGAGTTAACAAAAGAAATAGTGAAAAAGTTAGAAGATACCAGAATACTTACTGGAAGTGTCACTGTAGAAGGAGAAGGTGCTATAATATACTTAACCCCTCAAAATGAGTTTTTCGGAGGAACTATGGAAGGGCCAACTATCATAGATACAGATTTAATTAGGATCGTAAATGAATTAAATGCAGCGGATGCAGAAGCTATATCTATAAATGATATAAGAATTACATCCAGGACTGGCATAAGAAACGCTGGTAACTATATTACAATAAATGATGAAAGAATTTCTCCGTATAGAAGGATTACTATTAAAGCCATAGGTAATAAAGCAAAGTTAAAGCAGGCCTTAGAGTTTCCAGAAGTGCTAAATACAGGCTTTGATGGATATGAGGTAAAGTATGAAGTAGTAGATAAAGTACAGATTAACAAGTATGATAAGAGTTTAAAGTTAGAATATGCTAAACCTATAGAAGATAAATAGAGGTGTTTTTATGATTATATTAATTGGACTTATATTAGGTACTATAATAGGAATGTTCTGGGATGTAAGTATTCCTTTGAAGTTTTCGCCGTATATTTCTGTTGCGATTTTTGCATGCTTAGATTCAGTTTTTGGAGCTATTAAGGCATCTATAGATAAAAAGTTTAGAGCAGATATATTTATTTCTGGTTTTTTTGGTAATGCCGTTTTAGCTGTTGCCCTTACCTACTTAGGAGATAAGCTAGGCATGCCAATATATTTGGCAGCTATAATAGTATTTGGAGAAAGAATATTTAATAATTTCTCTTCAGTAAGAAGGTTACTCTTAGAAAGGGCAAAGCCACATCAATGAGGTGATTAAATGAAGACTAATGAAGCTAATATATTTATTTTTATAGCTTCAATATTTATAGGAATACTGATAGCATCTAATATGAACTTTAGTGAAATTAATAATAAGGTATTTCTAACACCAGCAGAATATCAAGAAGCATATGATTATAACAGAAAGCTCACTAGTGACATTAAAAATTTAACTGAGAAATATTATGATTATTATGAAAAACTTCAAGCGTATAAAGAAAATAAAAATAATAAGGACGATGTATTAGAGGAAGTAAACAAAGAAATATATAATAATGATATTATACTAGGAAATGTAGATGTTGAAGGAGAAGGAATAGTAATAAACTTAAGCGATGCTAGTGATGAATTTCAAGAAAGTGTAGTAGATCCAACTGATTATTCAGCTAGGATAGTACATGATGCTGATATTGTGAATGTAATAAATGAACTAAAGGTTGCAGGAGCAGAAGCTATTTCTCTCAATGGACAGAGAATAACTGATAGATCTAGCATATTATGTTGGGGAG
Organism: Clostridium sp.; assembly: GCF_047777555.1. Taxonomy (GTDB): domain Bacteria; phylum Bacillota; class Clostridia; order Clostridiales; family Clostridiaceae; genus Clostridium_H. The sequence continues at coordinate 355,866 of NZ_JBKEEV010000001.1, forward strand.
TTTTTGTTGAATTAGATGGAGTCAAGGTTCCTGGACCTTTTAACATAAAAGCAATAGGAAATAAAGATAAGCTATATAGCTATATGATAGCAGATGGTGGGTATATATCTTTTCTAAAAATTAGAGGAATTAAAGTTGATATTAGTAAATATGATAAAATAAAAATTTTAGCTAGCGATAAAAGCTATGATTATAGTTTTATGAGGGAATTAAAAGAAAAATAACTTGTAAGGAGACGGTGAAAGTGTCCATAGAGGAAAAAATTAATAATATTATTAATGAGATTCCAGAAAGTATTACCTTAGTTGCTGTTTCAAAGACTAGAAGCTTAGATGAAATGGAAGAAGCTTATAAAGCTGGTATAAGAGACTATGGTGAAAATAAAGTACAAGAACTTATAGAAAAAGAAGAAAAGTTCCACAAGGATGTCAGATGGCATTTAATTGGTCATTTACAAAGAAACAAAGTAAAGTATATTGTAGGTAAGGTTTATCTAATACATTCTTTAGACAGCATTAAATTATTAGAAGAAATAGAAAAAAGATATTCTGAAAAAGGAAAGATAGCTAATGCTCTAATTCAGATAAACATAGGAAAAGATCCTAATAAGACTGGGATTTTATTAGAGGAATTGGAAGATCTTATTGAAGCTTGTGAAAAGTGTAATAATGTTAAAATAAAAGGTCTCATGACTGTGCTTCCGAAGGAAAGTGAGGAAAAATGCAGAAAGTACTTTAATGATATGAAAAAAATATATGATTTACTGTCAAAAAAGAGTTATAATAATATAACAATGGAATATCTTTCAATGGGTATGACTGGAGACTATAGAATAGCTATTGAAGAAGGTGCCAATATTATTAGGATTGGTGAAGGAATATTTGGTAAAAGAATATATAATAATATTTAGGAGGGTGCAAAATGGCAGGTAAAATGATTAACAAAGTTATGGATTTTTTAGGTTTAGAAGAAGAAGCAGAAGAAATAGAAGAAGTAGAAAATGAAAATATAGAACAAGAAGAAGAACAGATAGAAAATGTATTTAATACAGCTGCTTCAAGAAAATCTAAAAATGGTAAAGTTGTAAGTATTCATACTACAGCCAGTGCAAAGATACTAATAGTTAAGCCTACTGATTATGATGAGGCAATAGAAATATGTGATAATTTAAAAAATAGAAAAATAATAGTAGTAAATATGACCAAACTTGAAGGAAAAATAGCTCAGAGGTTATTAGATTTTATGGGAGGAGCTAGTTATGCATTAGGTGGTTCATTAGAAGAAGTTGAAAAGGGAGTATACATTATTTCTCCATCTAATGTGGAAATTTCTAATGAATTAAAAAATGAATTATCAAGTAAAGGGATACTAAGTTGGACTAAGTAATATTGGAGGACAAAATGATATTGTTACAAAAGGCTTTTAGTTTGTTATTTTCCCTAATAGAATTACTAATAATGATTGATGTAATTTTGTCATGGGTATATATGAGAGAGAATTCTTTTACAAGGCTGATACATATCTTTACAGAACCTTTTTTGTCTCCAGGTAGGAAAATACAGGATAGGTTAATGCCAGGACTTCCAGTTGATTTATCTCCTATAATGGGATTGTTTATATTATGGATAATCGAATCTATAGTAAACACAGTATTAGGAATTTTTTAAGATGAATAAGAAAGAATTTTTAAGAAAAATAAACTATGAAGATAAGGTGATTTTATCAAATATATATGATAAAATCTTTCTTCATGAAAAAATAGGAAGACCCGTATATACAAATGAATTCTATCCACCTGTTATTTGGAAGAGTTTAATTAAGATTGGCGTGGAATTAAACTGCAAAATTAGTACTTATGGTGTTTTTGATGAAAGTGATAGAAGGCTTATCTGTATAATGTCAAAAGATGAAATTGATACTATATATGATTATCCAGTGGAGTTGTTAAAAATAAAGAATAAGTCTAATTTTGTTCAATTAAAACACGGTGATTTTTTAGGTGCTTTAATGAGTCAAGGTATAAAAAGAGAAAAATTTGGAGATTTAATATTGGAAGACCAAGATTGCTATGTCCCTGTATGCAGCGATATTTCAAAATTTATAAAGGAAAACTTGGTCAGAATAGGTAAAAGTCCTTGTGAAATTGAAACTATAGATGTAGAAAGTACTAAAGTTCCTGAATATAAATTCGAAAAAAGGAATATAGTGGTTACATCTATGAGAATTGATTCTGTGGTTGCGGGAATATGTGGTGTATCTAGAAATATTTCTGCAGATATGATTAAAAAGGGGTTAATTTTACTCGATTATGAAAAGATTGTAGAAAAAGATGTAAATGTAGATGTTGGCGCTATTATAACTGCTAGAGGATACGGAAAATTTGAAATTCATGAGATCACTGGTAAAACCCAAAAGGGTAGAGAAAAGCTAGTTATAAAAAAATACGTATAAGTATGGGGTGGATGACATGGTAATTACATCAATGGATATTAATAACAAGGAGTTTAAGAAGTCTCTTAGAGGCTATGATTGTGATGAAGTAGATGAATTCTTAGACAAAATTTCTGAAGATTATGAGATTATCTATAAAGAAAATTCATCTCTTAAAGAAAAAATAGAAATACTAGAAGAAAGATTAAAGCACTATGCCCAGATAGAGGAAAATATTCAGAAAACTTTATTATTAGCTCAAACCGCTGCAGAGCAAGCTAGAACTGCTGCTCAAAATGAATCTGAATTGCTAATTAGACAAGCAAATGAATCAGCTCAAAAAATAATAGATAAGGCTCACAATGATGTTATAAAGATACAGGATAATTACGAAGCTATGAAGCAAGAGTTTTTAAAATTTAGAGCTCAATTTAAGGGATTTATGAATGCACAATTAGATACATTCAATAGCTTGGAAAAAGAATTTATGAAAAATTATAATGTCGGAAGTGCGGTTGAGGTTTCGGATATTGTTAAGCCTAAAGAAATAGAAAATGAGTCTTTAGAGGAAAACGAGCAAGTTGATGATGATTTAGATTCTATAAAAAGTTTTTTTGTAAAAGACAACTAAAAGTCTCATATTGAGGCTTTTTATTTTTAGTTAAAAAGGGCATCATTGACAATAAAAAAGTATTACTGTATTCTATTATAAGCATATATACATATTTAAAGAAGGAGAGATATTATGATTATTGGAATTATTGGTGCTATGGATGAAGAAATTGAAATATTATTAAAAAATATTGAACTTATAAAGAAGGATAAAAAGGCAAGTATGGAATTCAATTTGGGAAAACTTTGGGAAAAAGATGTTGTTGTAGTAAGAAGCGGCATAGGCAAGGTGAATGCAGCAGTTTGTGCTCAAATTTTGATAGATGATTACAAAGTAGATAGAATTATTAACGTGGGAGTTGCTGGAGGCATAGGTAAAGAAATAATGCCTGGAGATGTAGTTATAGGTGATAGCTTGATTCAACATGATGTGGATACATCAGTATTTGGAGATGAGCTTGGACAGATACCTAGATTGGGAACTTACGATTTTAAAGCTGATTTGGATTTAGTTAGATTAGCGAAGAAGGTTTGTGAAAATTCTACAGAACATAAAAGCTTTATTGGAAGGATAGCCTCAGGTGATCAGTTTATAGCAAGTGTTGAGAAAATTAGATGGTTAAATGAAAAATTTAATGCTATTGCATGTGAGATGGAAGGTGCAAGTATAGCCCAAGTATGTTATTTAAATTCAATTCCTTTTGTAATAATAAGATCTATTTCGGATAATGCTAATAATGGAGCTCATATAGATTATGAAAGGTTTGTTCCAATTGGTGTAAAAAATTCTACTAATATATTAAAAGGTATGTTGCAAGCTATGTAGGTGATAATAAATGGATAAATTACTTGTTGAAAAAACAGATGAAAACTCATCTAGAGTACAGATAAAAGATGTAGTCATTGGAGGAAAGAAAAAGGTTATAATTTCTGGACCCTGTGCAGTGGAAGATTATGATATCATGCTTTCTATTGGCAAGAAATTAAAGTCCTTAGGAGTAGATATAATAAGGGGAGGGGCATTTAAACCTAGGACATCTCCCTACAGTTTTCAAGGACTGAAAGATGAAGGACTTAAAATATTAAAAAAAGTTGGAAAAGAAATAGGATTACCCGTGGTTAGTGAGATAATGGATACTAGAGATGTGGAGAAAGCTGTAGATTATATAGATATGATTCAGATTGGTTCTAGAAACATGTATAACTATAGTTTGCTGAAAGAAGTTGGAAAAACAAAAACTCCTATTCTTCTTAAAAGAGGTATGAGTTCAACCATAGAGGAATGGCTTTATGCAGCAGAATACATTATGGCAGAAGGTAATTATAATGTAGTGTTATGCGAAAGAGGTATACGTACCTTCGAAAACTATACAAGAAATACACTAGATTTAAATGCAGTTGCTGTAATAAAAGAAAAGTACAAATTGCCTATAATTGTAGATCCGAGTCATGGTACAGGAATAAGAGAACTGGTTCCAAGAATGTCTATGGCAGCTATAGCTGCTGGCGCAGATGGACTAGAAATTGAAAGTCATATAGTACCTAATGAAGCAATGTCAGATTCTTCACAGACTATTTCTATGGAAACACTAAAGAATATAATTGAAAATGTAAAAAAAATTAATATAGATTTTAGCCTAGTGTAATAAAATAAATTTCTTTGAAAAAAATAAATAACAGATTCTGATTATTATTTTAAAGGGGCTGTTATTATATGGATAAGGCTAAAATGGAACAGTTAAAAAAACGATTATTAGATGAAAAGTCAAGAGTGCTTAATCTTATAGAAAAAATAGAGGAGTTTGAAAACATAAAGTCTGATAATGAATTATCATCAGAATTATCTCTTTATGACAACCATCCGGCAGATACTGGGCAACAATTTTATGATAAAGCTAAAGGTGCCGCTCTTCATAAAAATGAAATTGAAATATTAAACTCTATAAATGATGCTTTAAAAGAGATAGATATGGGCACATATGGAAAATGTAAAGCTTGTGGAAGAGAAATTTCAGAAGAAAGATTAGAATTTATTCCTTATACTCAGTACTGCATTAATTGTAAAAAGGCTCAATACGAATCTATGCCTCCAGAAAATCATAATAGACCACCAGAAGAGGAAGTAATAGAAGAACCTTTTGGATATGGACATAATGATGGCTCAGATGCAATTGGATTTGACACTGAGGATAGCTATCAAAGCGTTGATAAATTTAACAGAATGGAAAATGTATATGATTATGGACATTATGGTGAAGATGATGATGAAATAGGATATGTGGAAGATGTAGAAAAGATAAGCAATGAACAATATAAAAGACAATTACCAGATTAAACAACTTACTATTATATGAAATAAATATTTTTACAGCTTATACTTGATATTGTAAAATTATTAATATTGTAATAAAACTTTATGTATAAGCTGTAAGTTATAGTTTACTATGGGGGGGATATTTTGGAGATTGCAATTATTATAATTGGAATATTAATGGACAGAATTACTAAAGTATGGGCCTTAAAGACTATAAAATTTGGAAATGATATAGTAATTATAAAAGACTTTTTTTCTATTCAATATTTAGAAAACAGAGGAGCTGCTTTCGGAATATTTCAAGGAAAGACTTTATTACTATCAATAGTAACTTTAATAGTAATTTTGGCAATAATATATTATTTAATAAAATATAAGAAGGAAATTCATAAACTGACTAGAATTAGTTTAGCTCTTATAATAGGAGGAGCTTTAGGAAATCTATATGATAGAATTATATATAAATATGTAGTAGACTTTATAATGTTACATTATAAAGATATATATTATTTTCCTACTTTTAATATAGCAGATATATTAGTAGTTGTGGGAACTGTAGCATTAGCAATTTCAATATTAAGGGAAGGTAAGTAATGGACATAGAACGACTAATTGTAGATGATGAACATGTTAATTTTAGACTAGATGTTTTTTTATCAAAAAACTATGAAGATAAATCAAGATCATACATACAAAAACTTATAGAAGAAGAAAATGTAAAGGTAAATGATAAAATAAAAAAAAGCAATTATAAGTTGAGACTAAATGATATTATTACTATAAATATTCCTGAAACTCAGGAGCTAATAGTAGAACCTGAAAATATACCTCTAAATATATTGTATGAGGATGAAGATGTTATAGTAGTAAATAAGCCACAAGGAATGGTCGTTCACCCTGCGCCAGGTAATTATAGTGGAACACTTGTAAATGCTCTATTATACCATTGTAAGGATTTATCAGGTATAAATGGTGTTGCAAGACCAGGGATTGTTCATAGAATAGATAAGGATACTTCTGGAATATTAGTAGTAGCTAAAAATGATAAGGCTCATAAAAGATTAGCAGAACAATTGAAAGAACATACAATGAAAAGAGAGTATATAGCTTTATTAGAAGGTAGACTAAAAAATGATGAAGGGATTATTGATAAACCAATAGGAAGAAATCCTAAAGATAGATTAAAGATGGGAGTAGTTGAAGGAGGAAAAAAGGCTGTAACTCATTATAAGGTCATAGAAAGATATGAGAAAAATACTTTAGTAAAATGTATTTTGGAAACAGGGAGAACTCATCAAATAAGAGTACATATGTCATATATAGGACATCCTCTAGTAGGAGATCCTATATATGGATTTAAAAAGTCGAAATTTAGTTTAAATGGTCAGATGCTTCATGCTAAAAAATTAGGGTTTATACATCCTTCATCAGGAAAATATATTGAATTTGAATCAGATTTACCAGATTATTTTAAGGAAGTATTGAGAAAGCTTTCTTAATAAATTATGGTTTATTATGAATTACTAAAATTACTTAATATAAAAGATGGGGAGGAGCAAATATGGAGTTTAAGTCGGTTCTTTTGGATGAAAAAGCAATGAAAAGAACTCTCACAAGAATAGCACATGAAATAATTGAAAAAAATAAGGGTGTAGAGAATTTATTGCTTGTAGGAATAGAAAGAAGGGGAGTTCCTATAGCAAAAAGAATAAGTAAACTTATAGAAGAGTTTGAAAACGCAAAGGTTGAAGTAGGTTCTGTAGATATAACTCTATATAGAGATGATTTAACAGAGATTGGGGAACAACCAATACTTAATAAAAGCTGCTTGGATATGGGAGTTAAAGATAAAAGGGTTGTTTTAGTTGATGATGTGCTCTATACAGGAAGAACAGCAAGAGCTGCTATGGAAGCTGTTATTAAATGTGGAAGGCCTGCTAATATTCAGCTGGCAGTGCTTGTAGATAGAGGACATAGGGAACTTCCTATAAGAGCCGATTATGTTGGTAAAAATGTTCCAACTTCAAGGAAAGAGATAATTTCTGTAATGGTTTCAGAAATTGATAATGAAGATTCTGTTAAAATATTTGAGACATAATTGCTGCAAAAGTGGCTGTTGCAAAACGAATATTTATAAACTATCATAAATAAAAGCCATGCATATAAGGAAATATATTTCCCTATTTATGCATGGCTTTTGATTTTATACAGGACTTTTATGCATATTGCAATAGCCACTTTTTATTTATATTTAATCTATTATTTGCTTTAGATTAGGTATTTCAGGTGTTACATATATAGTTTGGTTAGTATAATATATAACCATTCCAGGCTTTGCTCCACTAGGTTTTTTCACATTTCTTACTTGTGTATAATCTACGGGAACATTGGAAGAATTCTGAGACTTACTGTAATATGCTGCTAAGTTTGCAGCTTCCTTTAGGGTATTTTCCGGTATAGTATCTACACTTTTTATAATAACATGAGATCCAGGAATATTTTTAGTATGGAGCCAAATATCGTTTTTATGTGCAAATTTTAATGTAAGATAATCGTTTTGAATATTGTTTTTTCCTACATAAATATGAAATCCATCTGTAGAAACAAAATGCATAGGCTTTGACATCTTTGTTTTGCTGGACTTATATGATTTTTTAAATTTAATGTAGCCAGTTTCTATTAGTTCCTTTTTTATTTCTTCAATTTCAGCATAATTATCTACATTTTGTATATTTGTTAAAACGGATTGTAGGTATTCTAATTCATCATCATTTTGTTTAAGTTGTTCATAGGCAGATTCTTCTGATTTTTTTAACTTATTATATTTTTTATAATAAGATTGAATATTTTCTGAAGGAGTTTTGTTTTCATCTAAGTATATTTTTACTTTATCATAGTTTTCGCTGTAATAGTTGTCAACTTCGATTTCTTTCATGCCTTTTTTTAATGCATATATATTTGCAGTTAAAAGTTCACCAAATAGTCTATAGTTTTCTTTATCTTTACATTGTTTTAATGTATTGTTCAATATTTTACTCTTTTTAGTACATCTATTTATATTGTTAATTATAACCTTTTGAAGATCCGAACTTTTAGATTTTAATCTGTCTAACTTGTCTTTAGTAAAATAAAAATCTTCTATTAAATTGGATGGCGATGAATATGAAACCTTTATATATTCATTTAAACTGCTAAGTTCTATGCAATAAAAATCTATAAAATTTCTTTCGCTGCTCTTGTATAAGGTGTATTTAAAATCTTTAGTTAAGATTTTATTAATTATAATTTTAGTATAATCTAATATTTTATTTAGAAAACTTGCCTCTAAAGGTATATTATTTAATGTTAAATTGAAACATATTTCTGTAGATAAAGTTTTGCTTATACCGGTAAAGAGACTAGAAAACATGTATTTATTAAAATTTATATTGTTATCCTTTATATAAGCATAAACATCATTATAAGTAAAATTGAAAGGGTTGAGCTTATTGGACTTTGGAGGATAGATATATTTAACTCCTGGAAATATGCTTCTATAGGTATTTATATCAGAAGTAATATGTTTTATACTATCCATGACCATATTATCGCGTTCTCTAACTAATGTTATATTACTATGTCTTCCCATAATCTCAGTGATAAGGAAATATACACTATTAAATCCTAATTCATCTGTGCTTTCGAAACGAATAATTACAATTCTATCACTGTCTATTTGGCTTATATCTAGTATTTTAGCATTGGTAAGATACTTTCTAAGGACCATACAAAACATAGGAGCTTTCATAGGATTAGGTTTATTTAACTTAGTTAAATGTATCCTAGGGTAGGTAGAACTAGAACTTATAAGCAATTTGTGATTTATTCTCCCCTTACGTATGTTTAAAATTATTTCATCCTTTTCAGGTTGATTTATTTTATCAATTTTTCCTCCTATAATAACATTTTTCAATTCTTCTACTAAGCTAAATAAGAATATTCCATCTAATGCCATATTATCATCCTTTCTTAAGTTACAACTACATAGCTGCAAGGCAAGAAGTTTAAACACTTCACAAGTAGTTACTCTTTATAGTATAGTATTTACATAGACAATAATCAATAATTGAATAAGTAATAGAGAAAATACATTGGCCAAAAGTATGTGCTTTTTAATTGGAGGGATTTAATTGAAATTTACTAAGATGCACGGAACAGGAAATGATTTTATAGTTATTGAAGATTTAAATAGAAATTTGAAAGGAAAGGAGAGCGATATAGCGCAAAAGTTATGTAATAGAAGATTTGGAATTGGAGCTGATGGGATACTTTTTGTCAGAAAAAGTAGTATAGCAGATATAGAGATGAAAATTATAAATGCTGATGGGTCATATGCAGCTATGTGCGGTAATGGCATAAGATGTTTTGCAAAATATGTATTTGATAAAAAAATTATATGCAAAGACAAAATTAAAATTGAAACAGGAAACGGTGTTAAAATAGCTGATTTAACAGTTAAAAATGAAGAGGTTTCTGAAGTAACTATTGATATGGGGACTTATTCGTTAAACCCTAAATTAATACCAGCTGAATCAGAAGAAGAAATTATAAATAAAAATATAGTTGCAAATGGTAAGGAATATACTATAACTTCTATGCTAATGGGAGTACCTCATACAGTTATTTTTTGTAACTTAGATGATATAAATGTTGAAGAAGGAAAGTATATAGAAAAACATAACATGTTTTGTGAAGGTACTAATGTAAACTTTTGTGAGATAGTTAGCAGAAATGTTATCAAGGTAAAGACTTGGGAGAGAGGTGCAGGTCCAACTTTAGCTTGTGGAACAGGAAGTTGCGCATCTGTAGTAGCTGCTAAGTTATTGGGATATATAGATGATGAAGTAAAAGTAATGGTGCCGGGTGGAGAACTTTTAATCAAGCTGTTAGATAAAGAAGTACTTATGACTGGACCAGCAGTTACAGTTTTTGAGGGAGAAACAGTTTAGTATAAGTTTAATATGAAATGATAAAAATCCTATTTAATTAATGGGATTTTTATTTTTTGGAAAAATTGATTAAAAAGTTTTATGTTGGAAAGAATATGTAAATGATTTGATAATTAAATAAATTTAGTTATGGTGATAAATATGATGAATAGACTGGTAAAAGTTCTTATAAAAAATAATATCATAACAAAACTAGATTATGAAAACATAATAAATATTCAAAATACTACTGGAAAAGCAATGGATGAAATACTTATATCTAATGGATTTATTGATGAAAATATGTTTTATGAAATCATTGGTAAAGAATTTGATATAAAAAATGCAAACCTAGATAAAGCTTCCATTCCAACTAAAGTTATAAAAATTTTACCAAAGGAAATAGTAAAAAAATATTGTGTTATTCCATTTGATATAGAAGGAAATGATTTATATGTCGCTATGTACAATCCATTAAATGATTCTGCAATCGATGATATAAGGTTTATTACTAATAAGCAGGTTATTCCTTACATAGAGAAAAAAAGCAAAATACTCTGTGCAATAGAAAATTATTATGAGAATTATGAATCACAGAATCATAGTTATCTGATAAAGAAAAAAGTTGATGATGAAATAGTTGAAAAAACATCTATAGTTAAACTAACTGATTCAATAATTAGTGAGGCTATAAAAGAAAGAGCGAGTGATATACATATAGAACCAAGAGAAAATGACTCTATAGTGAGATTTAGAATTGATGGGTTATTAAAAGAAGAAATGATAATTCCAAAGGAAATATACTCATTAATATGTACTAGGATAAAGATAAAATCAGGTATGGATATATCACAAAAGCTGCTTCCACAGGATGGCAAAATGGGATATACATTTAATAATCAAGAATTTGATTTAAGGGTATCATCAATTCCAATTTTATATGGAGAAAAAATAGCAATAAGAATCCTATATAAACTAAGTAAAGGAATATATATAGAAAATTTATTAAATGATGTAACACAAAGAGAAGAAATAAAAAACATTTTGAGAAATCCAAACGGCATCATACTAGTGACTGGTCCAACTGGAAGCGGTAAGACCACTACTTTGTGTGCTATGTTGAATCATCTAAATTCTAAAGAAAAAAATATAATTACTATTGAAGATCCAGTAGAGTATGAAATACAAGGAATTAATCAAATGAACGTAAATAGCAAGGCTGGACTTACTTTTTCAACAGGACTTAGAAGTATACTAAGGCAAGATCCAGATATAATCATGGTTGGAGAAATAAGAGATGAAGAAACAGCTAAAATTGCTATAAAAGCGGCTATAACAGGCCATCTAGTATTATCTACTCTCCATACTAATGATGCTGCTAGTGCAATAGTAAGACTTGCTGATATGAATGTGCCTAATTATTTAATAGCCGATTCACTGGTTGCAGTAATTGCACAAAGACTTTTAAGAAATATATGTGAAAACTGCAAAATAGAATATAGTCCTACAGATAAGGAGAAGAAAATTTTATCATTAGATAATAATGTGAAGATTTTTAAGGGTGCAGGATGTAAATACTGCAATGGAACAGGGTATAAGGGAAGAAGTGCCATATTCGAAATTATGCATATCACTAATAATCATAGAGAATTGATAAGAAAAAAATCTTCTTCTCTTGAAATAAGCGAATTTAGTACAAAGAACGGGATGTCAACATTAAAAAATAAGTGCATGGAGCTGGTTATGAATGGAATTACAACAGTTGATGAAATGATGAGGATTTGTTATGAAAACATATAAATACAAAGCTTTAGATATGAAAGGAAAAATTGTTAGAGGTAAATATGCATTAAAAGATGAGAGAGAACTGTTCCATATAATTCATGAAAAAAATCTATTTTTATTAAATTATAGATTAAGTAAAAGTAAAGTTTTGTTTAGTAAAGTTACTTTTAAAGATATAGCTATATTTTGCAAGCAGTTTTCAGAGATATTAAAATCTGGAATAAATTTATCAAAAGGATTGGATATTCTCTGTACTCAAAGATTAAATTCTTCAATTAGGGATAGTTTATACAGCATAAAATGCGATGTAGAAAATGGCAAAGAAATTCACTCTAGTTTAAGTAATTTTCCTCAAATTTATCCTGAATTCATGATTCAAATGATAAAAATAGGTGAATATAGTGGTAATCTAGATAATATACTCTCTAGTCTGTCGGAATATTATATTGAACAATACAACATTCAAAAGAAGATAAAAACTTCATTAGTATATCCGCTATCGGTTCTTATTAGTACAATAATAATTGTGTTATTTCTTACTTTAAAAATATTACCTAATTTTATAAGCGATATTTCTAAAACTAGTGACTTATCTATAGATGCAGAAAGCATGATGAGTATAATGAATATGAATAAAGTAATTACATTCAATACATTTAAGATATCTTTTATAATTGCATGTATTTTATTATTGATTTTATATAAAAAGATGAATTTAACTAAAGTAATAAATCACTTTAAGTTTGAAGTCCCTATAATAAGTAAAGTTTTTTTAAGCATATGGGAAATTAACATTGCTAGAAGTTTAAATATTTTGATAAATAGCGGAATACCAATTATTTCTGCTTTTGAAATTATTAAGGATAGTGTAGATAATGATCAGATTAAAAGCAAATTATCTAAAGTCATTTCTGATATAAGAGAAGGAATGAGTTTATCCAAGGCTTTAGAAGAAGAAAGTTTGTTTGATAATATGTTTATATCAATGATATCTATAGGAGAAGAGACGGGAAATTTGGAAGATATGATAGAGAATGCAGCAGCAATTCATAAATTTGATATAGATGAAACAATACATAAAATTTCTAAGCTTGTTGAGCCAATTACTATACTAATAGTAGGTGGAATAGTCGTTTGTGTTATTATGAAAATTTTAATTCCAGTAATGAATACACTAGATTCAATTGAATCTATATACTAAGTATATGATTGTAAGGAGGAATAAGTTTGAAAAATAGGAAGCTATCTAAAAATAAAAAAAAGGGATTTACTTTAATTGAGCTTATAATAGTTATGTCAATAATATTAGTTATGGCCAGTTTTTTAATACCTAAATTCAATGGATATAGAGCTAAAGCTCAAAGATTAAAAGTAGTGGATACTGGAAGGCAAATTTACTTAGCAGTAATGGACAGTTATATTGAAGGAAATGAAAGTTTTAGCCAGCAAGGGATTGCCAAAACAACGGAAGAATTGCTAGGAATAGATAATATAGAATTTGATGAAAGTTCTAAAAATGTAATGAGCGTTAAATATGAAGTAGATAAAAAGCAATACTATTTGGAATTTAATACAACTAGTACTGGATTTAAGATTCAAGACAATGCGCATAATCAGATATATCCTCCAACGGATAGCATACAGGCGTTAGCTCAGGAGGAATAGAGTGCAGACATTACAAAATGGAAGTTATAAGGTAAAGACACACAAAGGAATAACTATGATTGAACTAATTATTGCTTTAAGCATATTAGCTATGGCAATAGGAGTTTGCATTACTAATTATTTTAAATTTTATGATAGTTGGACCAATAGTACTAGTGTAGATTTGTGTAATAACTATATACTACATATGATAAAAAATTCTGCGCTATATTGTAAAAATAAGAATAAAAGTGGATATCTATTATTTTCTGAAGAAAATAAGGTTAAATTTTTCTGTGGAAATAAAAAAATAGAAGAATATGAAATTCCATTGGAATTTAAGTTTAAAAATACAGAAAGCTTTTATAAAAGGATAAATATAAATAACTTGGGAGAAGTTTTAACATCGTGTACTATAAATTATCAAGATAAGCAGGGAGAACTTCATAGGATAACAATAAGGGTAGGAACAAGATATGTGCAGATTAAAAACGAATAAAGGTTATATTTTATTAGAAGCAGTTTTTAGTATAATTCTACTTTCTTTAGTACTGAGTTTTATTTTTAGTATGGAGATGAGAAATATAAATTTAAAAAAATATAATTTAGAGATAAATAAATATGCAGAGTTTCTAGAAGGTTTAAAAAACACATTGATTTTTAATAAAACTTATGAAGATATAAAAAATATAGCTTATGAAGGAGAAAATTTAAACGATGAGAGTTGTGCTACTAAAAAGTTATACATAAATAATGAAAATATAAATTTAGATGTTCTTAAAAACAAAGAATTTTCAGAAATAATTACTTTTGAAAAACCTAACAAATTACCATATTTAGAAATAAAAGTTCATGGAGAGCCTAATAATGTTATAAAACTTAACTTAAATCTTATATTTAGATTAGTTGATGAAACTAATAATATAAGCACTTCTTTTTATAAAGGGGATTACTAATAATGAAAAAAGGGTTTACTATAATAGAAGTTATAGTAGCAATGGGAATTGGGATAACTATATTGCTTATAGAGATAAATATGTTATCAACACAAGCAATAAAATACAAAAAATTTATAAAAGCCGATAGAGAAGAGAGTTATTGCAGAGAAGCCCTAAGATTTATAGAGGGTGAGGTTTATGCATTAGATAACAAATCTGTTAAAGTGAATGAAGACACTATAATCATAAAAAAACTTAACGGTGATGAGAATATAATAAAAGCTCTTAAAAAGTATAATGGCAAATTTAAAATTGTTATAACTTATAATAAGGTAAAAAATACAAGTAAAGTTACTGACACTATTATAGAAGATGTAGCTGCATTCAAAATCACATTAAAAGAAAATCTCATATTTATTTCTATAAATACATTAGAGGGAGAAAATTATGAAAGATGTTTCGGAATAGGAAAAAAAGAGGATATATTATGATAAGCACACTAATAATCAGTAGCGTTGTTATTGGAATGCTATTGTATGAGTATAAGCTTCGAATTATGGAAAAAAGGTATATTATAAGCACTATTGAAAGTGAGCTTAAATCTGATCCTTATGAAGAATATAGGGTGCATTTGTTAGCTAGTTTAAACAAGTATCTTAAGGATAATATAAAAACTTGGGATGATGAAAATATACATAATAAATTATTAGAATTAGATAAAAATAGATTGCATTATGAGGATTCTTTTGTGGAATATGACTCACAATCCAAAGAAATAATTTTATCTTTACATACTAGAGATGGATTAAGTAAAAAAGAGTTTTATAGATGTATACTCACTAAAAATGATAAAGAAGAAACAGTATGTAGTATAGCTAAAATTTAAAATTAAATAAGGAGATAGTAATACTATGGGAAGAAATATGCTATTAACTATATCTAAAGAATATATTAAAACTTTAGAATTTAATAATAAATTTTTGAAAAATAAAAAAATAGATTATGAATCTATGCTTAATGAGGAAAAGATTAATGTTAATTTTAAGAATAGAAATGTATATATAATTATAGAAGGTGAGGAAATATATATTAAGTATTTAAAGTTACCAAATATAAAAAACAAGCATAGTCTAAACTCTATTATTAAAAATGAATTAATTTTTATGTATGGGAAAAAGTCAGAAAATATATTTTATACTTACACTATTTTAAATGAAGAAAATAATGAATTAGAAGTTTTGGTTTTTTGTATATATTGTGATAAATTGAGCTGTTTAGAAAAATGTATTAATGATAATAGAGTAAAAAAAATAAATTTAATACAATTTTGCTTTTTAAATTATTTTGAAAAGAGAATAGAAGAAAAAGATTATGTATTCTTATTTAGATTTAATAATAGTTTATATATTTTAGGGGTAATGAAAAAAAGAATGATAGCTAATAGAATAATAAATGAAGTAGACTGTAATTATGACTTAATAGTAGATGGCTTAGATTATGTTTTACATAAGCTAGATCAATATAATGGAAAAGTATCGAAGATATATAGTGCTAATTTTAATGATAAAGAGTTTATAGATTATATTAACAATCTAATGAAATATAAATATGTAGATTTGGGAAGTTTAAGTAGTAATAAAATGATAGAATATTTTACTATAACGAGGAAATAGGTATGCAGGATCATAATTTTTTACCATTGTGGTATAGAAACAAAATAGAAAAGAAAAAAAGGATTAAGTTCAGAATTTACATGTGTATAATGTGTTTTATAATCGTGGTTGGAAGCGCTAGACTTTTTAAATACGAAAAAGAATTCAAAAGATTGAGAAATATGAATGATTTAAAAAGCAATAAGACTTTAAAGAATGAGGATAAAATAAATGAGACTCAGGTTATGAAATATGATACCATAAATGCTTTTAATAGTTTAAAAAAATATGTACAGGATAAAATAGTTTTTGATTCACTAGAAATAAGTGGAGAAGAGATTTGTGTGGAAAATAGTTTTAATAATATAAAAGCTGCTAGAAAAATGATAGAGAGTATAGAAAAAGGGAAGAGCTATAGAATTAAAAGTATAGATATACAAAATATAAATGAAAATAAGATTGTAACTAAAATAGAGTTAGAGGTAAAAGATGATGAATAGAGATTACAAAAAAGGTTCTATATTACTTATAGCACTAATTGGAATTATAATAATTATTGCTTTAAATTTTATTGTAGTCCAACGAATTTCTTTTCAAAAGGAAAAGCTAGAGAGCTTTTCTTATACAGACACTACAAAGAAAAAAGTCAGCAATATACAATACTCTAATATAATTAAAGATATAGAAAAGAGAGAATACATAAAAATTGAAAGAATAGTCAACAATATGGATAGTAATATAGTTAATATAAATTTGAAATTTAAAGGAACGCTATATCTATTAGAAATTTTTATTGAAGATATAAAGAACAAAGATAATTTTTACAGTGTAAGTTCCATAAAACTAAAGAGGGAGAACAATGAAACTTATATTGGAGAACTAAGTATAAATTTCATAGATGGTTATTAAAATAATAAAAATTTATGCATAAAATAAATCTATTTGCAAATATTCGCAAGTTTTGATAAAATATCATTGGTTACAATCAGGAGCTGAAAAAATTAAGTGTGTAAATACTGTTTTATTTCTTGATAAAGCATATGTTTATATATTTAGTTTGATACAAGAAAAAACTCTAAAAGCAATTAATTCATATTTAAAATATATAAGTCATGTTTTATAATATGATATAAAGTATAATATAGAGTAATAGATGTCCTTATATATTTTAAATGATGTAGAATTGGTGTTAATATATGTTTTAGAGTTATAATAAAATTTATAATTAATTAGTGGAGGGATACATAATGATTTCAGCTGGAGATTTAAGAAAAGGAACTACTTTTGAACTAGATGGACAAGTTTATAATGTAGTTGATTTTTTACACGTTAAGCCAGGTAAGGGAGCTGCATTCGTAAGAACAAAACTTAAGAATGTTAAAACAGGTGCGGTTACAGAAACAACTTTTAACCCAACTGCTAAATTCCAAGAAGCAGTTATTGAAAGAAAAGAAATGCAATACTTATATAGTGATGGAGAACTTTATTATTTTATGGATCAAGAAACTTTTGACCAAATTCCTTTAAACTATAGTCAAGTAGAAGAAGCCATTAAGTATTTAAAAGAGAACATGTTTGCAATAATTAAATTTTATAAAGGAGAGGCTTTCTCTGTTGAAGCTCCTAACTTTGTAGAATTGCAAATTGTTGAATGTGAACCAGGAGTTAGAGGAAACACTACATCAAATGTAATGAAACCAGCAAAATTAGAAACTGGAGCAATAGTTCAAGTTCCACTATTTGTAAATGAAGGAGAGACAATAAGAGTGGATACTAGAACTGGAGAATATATGGAGAGAGTATAACTACTCTAAGGGAGTGGTAAAATGAGTTCTCTTATATCAAGATTATCTTCTTTAAAAGAGGAAATTAAAGATATAGAATCTAAGGGCAATTTTAAAGAGTATAAGATCTTATCTGATATAAGTGATATTCTAATGGATATTGCTAAGAAAATAGATAAAACAGAGGATAGTATAAATGAAATTAACGAATATGTAACTGTCCTTGATGAAAATTTAGGCAATATAGAAGAAGAAATATATGGATTTGAAGATGAAGAAGAAGAGTTTAATAGCTATGATTATGTAGATATAGAATGTAACAAATGTCATGAAATTTTAGCTGTTGAAAAGGAATTTTTAAATGAAGAAGATGAATTAAAATGCCCTAATTGCCATAATTCCATATATTTAAAATAATAAAAAAATATTTAATAATTAAGCATATATGTTTGCAAATGAAATATTGCGAACATATATGCTTTTTTTATTACAGAAATTTATATTGAAAATAGTCGAAGAAACTTAAATATATTTGTGTTTTAATTTTTTTATTAAATGGAATAATTATAGAACCATATAAATAAAAATTTAATAAGAAAGGAGGATGAAAATTATGAACACTAAAGATATATTTTATATTTTACCTCAATCTATAAAAAACATTATTGAAAAGATAAAAGAACTGGAAAAACTTCAGGAGATAAGAATAAAAATAAATAAACCTATATTAATTTATGCTGACAACAAGGAAATTGTAACCAATTATATAGTTACAAAAGAAGAATTAAAAACAATTGTACAAAGAATTAGTAATTACTCAATTTATGCTTTTGAAGAAGAGATAAAGCAAGGGTATATTACTATAAAAGGCGGTCATAGGGTTGGGCTATGTGGCTCATGTGTTATTGATAACAATAAAATTAGGACTATAAAAAACATAGCTTCTCTAAACATAAGAATATGCAGAGAGGTTATAGGATGCTCAAAACAAGTAATGCCATACATAATTGAAGATAATAGAGTTCTAAATACTATACTGATATCTCCTCCTAAATGTGGAAAAACTACTCTATTAAGAGATATAAGTAAAAGTATATCAAGTGGAATGAAAATAGCAAATTTGAGCTTTGTTGGTAAAAAGGTTTGCATAATAGATGAAAGAAGTGAGATAGGAGGATGTTATGACGGAGTACCACAAATGGATGTAGGTTTAAGGACAGATATTCTTGATAATTGCCTAAAAAGTGAAGGGATTATGATGGCTATAAGAAGTATGGCTCCTGATGTTATTGTCTGTGATGAGATAGGAACATATAAAGATATGGAAAGTGTGTTAATGGCTATGAATTCTGGAGTAAATCTAATTACAACTATACATGGTGCAGGAGTGGAAGATTTATATAAAAGACCAGTCTTTAAAGAAATATTAGAAAATCAAGTGTTTCAAAGAGCTATAGTACTGAGCGGTTTGGGTGGTGTAGGTACAATCGAGTATATATATGATTTTAGCAAAAAAGAAAAACTATGGAGGAGATAGTATGCTGTATTTAAAGATAGTTGGATGCACTTTGATTTTATTATGTTCTTCGTTTATAGGTTTTTTATATGGTGAAAGTTTAAAAAAACGGGTTTTTCAGTTAAAAGAAATTGAACAAGCATTATTAGAACTTAGGAGCAAGATAATTTATGCAAACGAATCTCTTCCAGAAGCTTTTCAAGATATAGGGCATAAATGCAATAAGCCAATAGGAGGCATATTCTTAGAAATTTCTAACTTACTATATAGCAACGAGGTAGATAGCGTAAATGAAGGATTTAAAAGAATGTTCAAGCAAAATAGAGACAAGTTAAATTTGAAACAAAATGATATTGATATAATGCTAAATCTATCAAAATCTTTAGGAGAATCAGATATAGAGGGACAAAAAAGTATATTAGCATTGACCTTGGAAAATATAAAAAAGCAAATTCATGATGCAGAAATTGAAATGAATAAAAATGTAAAAATGTATAGATATCTCGGATTTTCCTTCGGGGCTATACTTACAATTATGATTATATGAGGGGGTATAGGAATGTTAGATGTGAGTTTAATTTTCAAAATAGCTGCTGTTAGTATATTAATTATTATTCTTGATAAAATTTTAGAGACTACTGGAAAAAAGGATTATGCCATAATAGCAAATCTAGCTGGAATAATCATTGTGCTGATGATGGTAATAAATCTTATAAATAAGTTATTTAGTACAGTAAGAACTATGTTCCAGTTTTAGGAGGAATGTATGGAGATAGTAAAGGTAGTTGCATTTACATTTGTTACACTATTTGTAGTGTTGGTATTTAAAAATAGAAGAAACGATCTAGCTATACACATTAGTATAGCAGCAGGAATACTAATTTTTCTATTTATGCTTGATAAGATTACTTCCGTATTACAATTACTTCAACAGCTCGCATTAAAGGCAAATATAGATTTTGTATATCTAAATATAGTATTTAAAATACTTGGAATTGCATATTTGGCGTCCTTTTGTAGTGAAATATGTAAGGATGCAGGAGAAAATGCATTAGCATCTAAGGTAGAGTTTGCTGGAAAAATATTGATTTTAGTATTGGCAATTCCTATCTTAATGGCAGTATTACAATCTATAATGAAAATTATGTGAAAAAGACATAGGAGTAAAATTATGAAAAGATTAATATTTATATTGTTACTGTTTTTGTTAATTCCTCTTAATGTACAAGCCTCTGAACCAGCACCGATGATGAAACAAGAGGAGATTCAGCAGGTTGAACAATTATATAATTATATGACAAATATGAAAACAAAATATGAAATTTTAAATGACGTAGATATAAAAACATATGTTGAGGATTACATGAAAAGTGGAGATGGTAAGCTTTCTACTAAAAAAATTTTTAAAGCATTGCTAAGTTATGGATTTAGAGAAGTAATAGCATGCGGGAAACTTATGTATATGATAATAATAATATGCATTATTTGTGCTCTTATAAATAATCTTGAGAATGCATTTAGTAATGGCAATCTATCAAATATAGCATATTTTGCATGTTATGCACTGCTTATAATATTGATATCTAGAACATTCTATATAGGTGTATCTACCGCAAGAGAAGCAATAAAAGATATGACTGACTTTATGGCAGCCTTAATGCCGGTTTTACTAATGTTATTAGCCTCTGTTGGAGGATTTTCACAAGCAGCTGTTATGGATCCTATAATAATTGGAGTTATAAATATAAGCGCTAGAATATTTATAAATTTAATAATACCTATTATTGGGTTATCTTTTGTAATACAATTTGTAAACAATATATCTCAAGAGTATAAAGTAGATAATCTATCAAAACTATTAAATAAATCTGCTCTTTGGATACAAGGGATTATAATGACTATTTTTATAGGAACTGTGACTATAAGAAGTATGGCTACAGCTACAATAGATGCTGTAGCAGAAAAAACTGCAAAGTTTGCTGTAGATAGCTTTATACCAATAGTTGGTAAAAGCCTTTCAGATGCAATTTCTACTGTAGCGGGGTATTCTTTACTTTTAAAAAATGCATTAAGTAGTATAGGATTAATTATTTTAATAGTAATACTAATATTTCCGGTAATTAAAATTGTAGTTATGGCATTTATATATAAATTGACCGCAGCACTTATAGAACCTATCAGCGATAGTAGACTAGTTAAGTGCATAGCTTCAGCAGGAGATTCTCTTATACTTATAAATTCATGCCTCATCAGCGTTTCAGTAATGTTTTTTATAATTATATCAATAATTGCATCTGCAGGCAGAAGTATTTTAGGAGGATAAAGGAGGAAAGATATGATAGATGCTCTTAAAGGATGGGTTATGAATGTTTGTACTGCTATATTTTTTATAACAGCAGTAGAAATGATACTCCCAAGTAACTCTATGAAAAAGTATACTAAGTTTGTTTTAGGATTAATTTTAATAACTGTATTGATCAATCCTATAATAAAAATATTTAATAATGATTTTAATATAGATAATTACATAGACGCAGCATCTGAATATTTTGATAATAAAAAATACGAGAAAAATTATGAAAAATATAAGAACAGTAGTATTGATAATACAACAGAAGTTTTTGCAAGTAATTTGGAAAACATGTGTACTCAGAAATTAAAAGAAAAATATCCTAAAGATAATTATAAAGTAGGTGTAGAAGTTAAATACGACGACAAAAAAGAAGAATTTATAATAAATGAAATAAAAGTTGGAGTTAGTGAGGGAAAAGTAAAGAAGATAGAAAAGGTGAATATAGGAAATAGTAAAGAAGTAAATGGTCAAGAAACGATTGATGATAAAAAAAGCCACAGCATTGTGGAATATCTCAGCGAAATCATTAGCATACCTAAAGAAAAAATTAAAGTTTATAAATTGTAGTTAAAATTTAAGTAAAAAGAGAGGGTGAACTTATGGATTTAAAAAAGATATTCAATCCAGACAAATTAAAAAGTAAAGCAAAGGAAAAGAGCGAGAAAAATTACATTACTAATTTATTTATATTACTTTTAATAGGAGTCTTATTAGCTGTACTCAGCAATACTTTTAAGGACGAAAGTGTTGCTGCATCTAATAGCAGCTCTGAAAATGTGAAAAATATAGAAGAAAATGCATCAACTGCGGCAAGTAAGGAGCAAGATGAAGTAATTGCTAAGGAAGAGGCAGAAGTGGAAAGAAAATTGAAGGACACACTGGAAAATATTCAAGGGGTAGGAAAGGTAAAGGTAATGATTTACTTTAAAGGGGGTGAAGAGCAGATACCAGCAATAAATATAAACGATTCTACTAGTTTAACTGAAGAAAAAGATACAGACGGAGGAACAAGAAAAATAACACAGAAAAACGATGGAAGAACTATTGTTATGATGAATACTGATAATGGAACAAAGCCTTTTGTAGTGAAGAAGTATAAGCCTGAGGTTACAGGAGTTTGTGTAGTAGCTGAAGGAGCAGAAAATAATTTAATAAAGCTCCAAATTCACAAAGCCGTTGTAAATTTATTTGGATTAAAAGAAAATCAAGTAAACGTGTACTCTATGAAAAAGTAACATATATTTAAGGTCAAAAGCATATAAATTTTTAAGAAAGATAAAATAAAAATAATCATAATTAGGAGGTATTTAAATGAATAAGAAACAAGGAGTCATTATTGTTGTTCTATTAGCACTTATTGTATGTGCTGGTGTACTAGCTACAAAGTTAAATGCAGATTTAGATTATGTAGCAGGAAACGACATAACAAACGGAAAGGACGCTATTTCACTTAATGATTCAAGCAAAAATACAAGTAGTTCAAATTATTTTGAGGAATCTCAAATTATAAGAGATAATGATGCAGCTCAGGCATTACAAAATCTAAAAGCATTAATAGATGATGAACATACATCAAAAGAAGATAGAGCTGAGTTATCTAAAAAGTATACTAATTTAGCTTTAGCAACTACTAATCAATCACAGATAGAAACTATTTTAAAGAGCAAAGGCTATGAAGATGTATTATGCTATGTTCAAGATAATAAAGTTACAGTGATTGTAAAATCATCTAAAAAGCTAAGTGAAAGTCAACAGAAACAGATCCAAGATGTAGTTATGGATGTTACTCAAATACGAGATGTAGAAATTCAATTAAAAGAATAATTATATTTGTAAAAACATGCTATGTTTGATATAATAATCTTAAGAATAATTTGTTTTGAAGTAATCAAAACAAGGGGGTACATAAATGGACGAAAATTTAAACAAGGAAATGGAAGCAGGTATCGTAAAGATATCAGACGAAGTAGTAGAAGTTATTGCAGGTCTAGCTGCTTCAGAAATAGATGGAATTGAAGGAATGAGTACTACATTAGTTGGAGGCATAACTCAAATTCTTAGTGGAAAGAAAAATGTCTCTAAGGGGATTAAAGTAAATGTAGGAGAAGACAGTGCTGCTATAGATCTGTATGTGGTGGTTAAATATGGTATTAAGATTGGTGATGTAGCTAAAAAGGTTCAAGAAAATGTTAAAAAGTCAGTAGAACTTATGACAGGATTAAATGTAACAGCAGTTAATGTTTATGTTCAAAATGTGGTGCTTCCTAAAGCGGAAGAAAAGATTAAAGAAAATGAAGATTAATTTTACACCCTCTGAAATCAGAGGGTGTTTCCATGTTTAAATATGCATAAGAATAAATAAGTTGATAATAATTAAAATATGCTTTATTTTTATATTAACTACATGAATTATAGGAGGAAAATATGAATAGAAGAAAAACAAGAGAAATAGCTATGAAATTATTATTTGAAATGAGCATTAATAAGGAATCGTACGAGGAAATATTAAACAACTTTAAAGAAAATACAGAGATGGATTTGCATGATGTGGATTTTAGTTATGTGGAAAGTATTATAAAAGGGATAAATGAAAATCTTGAACTCATAGATAGAAAAATAGAAAGTAATTTAAAAAATTGGAAGCTAAACAGGTTATCAAAAATAGATCTTTCAATACTTAGAATTTCTACTTATGAAATTGTGTTTAATGAAGATATACCAAATAAAGTTGCTGTAAATGAAGGCATAGAACTTGCTAAAAAATATTCCACTGATAACTCACCTTCATTTATAAATGGAGTTCTTGGAAGCATGGTACAGGAATAAATTATGATTTGGGGTGTGAGTAATGGGAATTAAACTGGATGGAAAAGAGCTTTCTAAAAAAATTCAGGAAGAGATCAAACAAATTATTAAATTTAAAAATACCAATGGAGAAAAAATTCCTTGTCTAGCTAATATTTTAGTAGGCAGGGATGATGCTTCAGCTTACTACATGAATAGTCAAAATAAACTATGTGCTAAGCTAGGTATAAAAGTAAAAAGTGTTTATTTAGAAAAAGATGTTGAGGAAGAAAGGTTGATAAAAGTTATAGAGAATTTAAATAAAGATGACAAAATAGATGGAATAATTCTACAACTTCCTCTTCCGAAACATTTAGATGAAGCTAAAATAACATCTTTCATATCCTATGAAAAGGATATAGATGCTCTTAGTACTTTAAGTTTAGGCAAGCTATATAAAGGAGAAAAATGCTTTATCCCGTGCACTCCTAAAGGAATAATAGAATTAATAAAAAGTACGGGCGTGGAAATAGAGGGAAAGCATGCTGTAATTATTGGACGAAGCAATATTGTTGGAAAACCAGTATCACAATTGCTTCTAAATGAGAATGCTACAGTTACTATTTGTCATTCTAAAACAAATAATTTGAAGGAAATTTGCTGTAATGCAGATATTTTAATAGTAGCTATTGGAAAACCTAGATTTATTACAAAAGAGCATATAAAAGCAGGAGCTATTGTGATTGATGTGGGTACTACAGTTATAGAAGGAACGCTTGTTGGAGATGTGTGTTTTGATGAAGTTTTAGAAAAAGCAAGTTTTGTAACACCAGTACCAGGGGGAGTTGGATCTATGACAACAACTATGCTTATAAAAAATTTATGTGAGGGATTAAATTAATATGCATATAAAGACATTAAGTGTTTCTCAATTAAATAATTACATAAAAAAAATAATGGATAATGATTTTATATTAAGGAACTCTTATGTTAAGGGGGAAATATCTAATTTTAAAATACACAACAGTGGACATATATATTTTTCTCTAAAAGATGAATATAGTAAGATAAATTGTATTATGTTTAAAAGCTATGCTGAAAATATTATTTCAATGCCTAAAGATGGAGATAATGTTATATTAAAAGGTAGAGTTTCTGTATATTCAAAGGATGGATTATATCAGTTTTATTGCGAAGAATTAGAAAAGGAAGGTATAGGAGACTTATTTTTAGAATTTGAAAAATTGAAAAAAAAGTTGTATAAGAAAGGAATATTTGATGATGAACATAAGAAAGATATACCGCCATATGCAAGAAAAATAGGTATAATTACATCTCCTACAGGAGCTGCTATACGAGATATAATAAATGTAACAAGAAGAAGAAATCCTACTGTAGAACTTATAATCTATCCATCACTTGTCCAAGGTGATAAAGCAAGCCATCAATTAATAGAAGGAATAAAGTATTTTGACAATAGAGATGATTTGGATTTAATTATACTAGCAAGAGGAGGAGGCTCTTTAGAAGAACTGTGGGCTTTTAATGATGAGAATTTAGCTTATGCTATATATAATTGCAATAAGCCGATTATAAGCGCTGTTGGACATGAAACAGATTTTACAATAAGCGATTTTGTCAGCGATATGAGAGCACCAACTCCATCTGCAGCTGCTGAGATAGCTGTATTTAGTTTAAATGAATTTGACAAAAAAATAGAAGCATATGAAGATAAAATATTTAAGACTATGAAAAATACTATAAGCTCCAAATATGATAACTTAAATATTCTTATTAACAATTTGAAGATTAATAATCCTATAAAATATATCGCAAATGAGTATATCAGATTGGATGGTATGAGAGATAAGTTGCTGTACATAATGAAATCAAAATTGGAGCATGAAAAAAGACATTTGGCAAAACTAAATTCTTTAATTCAAGCACATAATCCATTGAATATATTAAATAAAGGATTTTCTGTGATTGAAGATGAAAATAATAAATTAATAACTGATGTAGATCAGTTATCTAATAATAAAGTAATAAATGTAATTCTAAAAAAAGGTAAAGCTAAAGTTAGTTTAAATAATGTTGAAAAAATAGAATGATTGTGTTTAAAAGCTTTGGAGGTTTAATAATGGGAAAGAGGAAAGAGTCTTATGAAGATCTAGTGAATAAGTTAGAGTCTATTATTAAGCAAATGGAAGATGGTGAGCTATCTTTGGAGAGTTCTATGAAAAATTATGAAGATGGGATTAATATTTGTAATAGAATATATAAGTTGTTAAATGAAGCTGAAGGTAAAATAAAGGTTTTAACTGAAAGAGGAGAAATAAATTTTATAGAGGGCGATGAATAATATGGATATTAGTAGGTTAAAAATTGAAATAAATGATTGGCTAGAAAAGTATTTTGAAGGAAAAGGAAGTTATAATAGATTAATATATGAAGCTATGGAGTATAGTATTAAAGTGGGAGGAAAAAGAATAAGACCTATACTAATGCTGTGTACAGCTAATATTTATAAAGATGATTATGAATGTTTTATGCCAATTGCTTGTGCTTTAGAAATGATTCATACATATTCATTAATACATGATGATTTACCTTGTATGGATAACGATGATTTAAGACGTGGAAAGCCTACAAATCATAAAGTTTATGGTGAAGCTATAGCAGTATTGGCAGGAGATGGCCTTTTAAATGAGGCGATGAACATAATGTTTGAACTTTGTTTAAAAGGAGGAAAAAAAGAATTAGAAGCTTGCTCTATTATTTCTAAATCTGCTGGGGTTGAAGGAATGATAGGCGGACAGGTAGTAGACATTATTAGTGAGGGCAAAGAGATAAGCGATGAACAGCTATTTTATATGCATGAGCATAAAACAGGTAAGCTGATTAAAGCTGCAATAGTAGCAGGTGCTATTTTAGGTGGTGCAAAGGAAGAAGATATAAGAACTTTAAGCATTTTTGGAGAAAAGTTAGGTTTAGCATTCCAAATAAAGGATGACATATTAGATGTAATAGGAAACACAAAAACATTAGGTAAGAATATAAATAGCGATAAAAATAATAATAAAACTAATTTTGTTTCAAAATTTGGATTGAAAAAATGTGAAGAAATGTGCAAATCATTAACCGATGAATCACTAAGTTTGTTAGATAGGATTTACGGAAACACCGAAAACCTAAAGAATATAACTTTATTTCTCTTAGAAAGAGAATATTAATTAAGAACTTAAAATATTTAAAGACAGCAGAATGTAATGTAGTATTATAGGGAACTTTGAAATGTTTTAGTATGTGTGATATAATTTCAGTGTAAAATTAGGCAGTAGCAGTATATGTGAATACAAAGGAAAGATGATAATATGAAAAATATACTTGATTCCTATAGCAATATACATGATTTGAGAAAAATGTCATTTAAACAGCTGGAAAGATTAGCTCAGGATATAAGAAATTTTTTGATTGATAATGTATCTAAAACAGGAGGACACTTAGCTTCTAACTTAGGAGTTGTAGAGTTAACATTAAGCCTATATAAAGTATTTAATCTAGATGAAGATAAAGTAATATGGGACGTGGGACATCAAACTTATGTACATAAAATATTAACAGGAAGAAAAGACAAGTTTGATAAACTGAGACAGTTTGGAGGTATAAGCGGATTTCCTAAAAGGTGTGAAAGTAAATATGATATTTTTGAGACAGGGCATAGCAGTACATCTATTTCTGCATCACTTGGCATGGCTAGAGCTAGAGATTTAAGCAAAAAAAAGTATCACGTTATCTCTGTAATAGGTGATGGTGCTTTAACTGGCGGCATGGCTTTAGAAGCTCTCAATGATGTTGGAGATAGAAAGACAGATTTGATTATTATATTAAATGATAACCAAATGTCTATTGGTAAAAATGTAGGAGGATTATCCACTTATTTAAGTAGAATAAGAATTGATCCTAAGTATAATAAGTTTAAAGAAGATTTCAATGATACTTTAAGAAAAACCAGCATCGGGAATGGTTTAGCTGATTCCATAAGAAAGATAAAGTCTGGGATAAAGCAAATATTAGTACCGGGTATGTTTTTCGAAGATATGGGTATTAAATACTTAGGACCTATAGATGGACATAATATTAAAGAACTAACTAGGGTTATGTCTTTAGCTAAAGAAATAAAGGGACCAGTGTTAATACATGTTGTTACTCAGAAAGGTAAGGGATACAAATTTGCAGAAGAAAGTCCTGATGAGTTTCATGGAATATCGGCTTTTAACTTAGAAACAGGAAAAGTATCTAAAATAAGTGGAAAAACTTATTCTAAAGCATTTGGGAATGCTATAGTTAAATTAGCTTCTGAAAATGAAAAGATAGTAGGTATTACTGCTGCCATGAGAGATGGAACAGGATTGAAAGATTTTAGTCAAAAGTTTCCAGATAGATTTTTTGATGTTGGAATTGCTGAACAACATGCTGTAACATTTGCTGCTGGAATGGCTCAAGCAGGTTTCAGACCTATTTTTGCAGTATATTCTACTTTCCTTCAAAGAGCCTATGATCAAGTACTTCATGATGTATGTCATCAAAATCTTCCTGTTATTTTTGCCATAGATAGAGCAGGTATAGTTGGAAATGATGGAGAAACTCATCAAGGACTTTTTGATTTATCTTATTTATCGCATATGCCAAATATGACAATTGTTAGTCCAAAATCTATTGGAGAAATTGAGTACATAATGAGATGGGCTTTAAAACAAGATTTTCCTGTAGCCATTAGGTATCCTAGGGGAGGAGATAAAATAAATCTACCAATACAAAAGGAATATGCTAAAGGGAAATGGGAAGTTTTAAGGTCAGAAGGAGATATAGCTGTAATAGCTACTGGGAAAATGGTTGCAACAGCTGTTGAAGCTGCAGATAAAATGAAAACTATGGGAATTGATTTAACTGTTATAAATGCTTGTTTTGTTAAGCCTATTGATAAGAAGTTGATTTTAGAACTGGTTACAAAAGGATATAAAATAGTAACTCTAGAAGATAATGTGATTCATGGAGGCTTAGGAAGTTTAACATTAGAATACATAAATACAATAGAAAAAAATAGTGAAATCAAAGTATTAAATTTAGGATTTGAAGATAAGTTTATACCTCATGGAAATGTTGATGTTCTATATAAGTTGAATTATCTGGATTCAGATGGAGTTATTAAAAATATATTAAAAATCGTATAAGTTATAAATTTTAAAGGAGTCATGATATGGAAGCAGCAAAAAGCAAAAGACTGGATGTAATTTTGGTAGAAAGAGGTTTTTTTCAGTCAAGAGAAAAAGCTAGGGCTAGTATAATGGCTGGAGATATATTTGTAGATGGCCAAAGAGTAGATAAATGCGGACAAAAAATTAAAGAAAGCTCACATATAGAATTTAAAGGAAACGTAATGCCTTATGTAAGCAGAGGCGGACTAAAATTAGAGAAGGCAATTAAAAGTTTTAATATAGATTTAAATGGTAAGGTTTGCATGGATATAGGAGCATCTACTGGAGGGTTTACTGATTGTATGCTTCAAAATGGAGCAAAAAAAGTTTTTTCCATAGATGTAGGATATGGCCAATTTGCATGGAAATTAAGGACGGATCCTAGAGTTATTTGTATGGAAAGAACAAATGCAAGATATCTAACAACTAAGGATATTAATGATTATCCTGATTTTGCTAGTATAGATGTGTCATTTATATCTTTAAAAAAGATAGTTCCACCTATTCTTAACCTATTAACAGATAAAGGAGAAATAGTTGCGTTAATTAAGCCGCAGTTCGAAGCAGGAAGAGATAAAATAGGTAAAAAAGGGGTAGTGAGAGAAGCAAGCACTCATAAAGAGGTCATTAATGATATATTAAGACTTCTTTTAGAAAACAATCAAAAGATATTAGGTCTTGAACATTCCCCGATTAAAGGACCGGAAGGAAATATAGAATACCTAGTATACTTTACAAAAAATCAGAATTACAAAACAGACTTTGACTTTAGAATGGTAGACCTTGTCGTCGATTCTTCACATGAAAACTTGTAATTGGAGGAACAATGAAAAATATAGGTTTAAATATAAATAGTAGTAAATTTATTGATGCAAAGATAATAGATCACATAATAAATAAAATAACTCAGTTTATTAAAGATGCTGAAATTAAAATATATAGAGATTCTATTGATCTTGATAAAATTAAATCTAGAGAATTAGATATGATAATTGTTTTAGGTGGAGATGGGACTATTCTAAGAACAGCTAGAAGTATAGCTAAGTTTGAAGTTCCTATTTTAGGAATAAATATGGGGCATTTAGGATTCTTGACAGCAGTTGAAATTTTAGAAATTGAAAAGGCTATTGAAAATATAGGTAATGGAAACTACACTGTTGAAGACAGAATGATGCTTCAATGTGAGATTAGCAATAAAGGAAACATAAAAACATATAATTCTCTGAATGATATAGTTGTTTCAAAAGGAACTTTATCTAGAATATTAAATTATGAAATATATATAGATGATAAATTTTATACTTCTTTTAATTCAGATGGTGTAATAATTTCTACACCAACAGGCTCAACGGCATATGCTTTATCGGCAGGAGGACCTATAGTGTATCCTACATTAGATGTCATATCGTTGATTCCTATATGTCCTCATTCTATGCAGACGAGAAGCATTATATTAGAAAGTAGTAGTGAAATAAGCATTATAGTAAATAGTAAAAATGAACAAGTCTTTTTAACTATAGATGGACAGGAATCTATAGATTTAGAAAAGTCCAGGAAGATAAGAGTAAAAAAATATAACTTTAAGTGTAAGTTGATTAGAATAAATGGATATAATTATTTTGAAGTCTTAAGAAAGAAAATTTTTTAATTAATTTATGAATTAGGGAGATGAAAAATGAAAATTCAACGTCACGCCAGAATTTTAGAGATTATAAATACGAAAGACATAGAGACACAAGAGGAATTAGCTGAAGAATTAAAAAAGAGCGGTATGGATGTAACACAGGCAACGGTATCAAGAGATATAAAGGAATTAAAGCTTATTAAAGTTTTATCAAAAGACGGTAAATATAAATATGCTACTATATCTCAAAGCGATGGATTTTTGTCTGATAAATTAGTGAAAATATTTGCTAATACAGTGATTAGTGTTGAAAATGTTCAAAATTTTGTAGTTGTAAAAACTTTATCTGGTTCAGGTTCAGCAGCTGCGGAAGCTATAGACTCTATGAACTTTCAAGGAATTGCCGGAACTATAGCAGGAGACAATACTATATTTATTTTAGCTACAAGTGAAGATAAGGCTCAAGATATAGTAAAAAAGCTAAGAAGAATGCTTGCTTAGGAGTAGGAGGGGTGATATGCTTCTTCAATTAAATATTAAAAATTTTGCACTAATCGAAGATTTAACTATAAATTTTGAAAAAGGCTTTAATGTTTTAACTGGAGAAACAGGTGCAGGTAAATCTATATTAATAGATGCAATAAATTATGTTCTTGGAGATAAATTTAATAAAAGTCTAATAAGAACAGGTGAGAACAGAACTTTTGTAGAGGCTATTTTTGATATTGTGAACAGTAATACAAAAAAAATTATGAATGAAATGGAAATCGAATACAATGACTTATTGATTATAAGTAGGGAAACTTTTAAGTCAGGTAAAAGCATAGTTAAAGTTAACGGCAAATCAATATTACTATCTAACATAAAAAAGATAGCTAATACTCTTATAAATATTCATGGACAACATGAAAACCAAGAATTATTAGATTCTGTTACTCATATAAATTATTTAGATAAATTTGGTGATGATAAGTTAAATAATATTTTGAAGCAGTATGGTGAAAAATATAAGAAATTATTAGATATAGATAAAAAAATAAAACAATTAAGATCACAAGATGGAGAAAAGGAAAAGTTAAGTGACTTTCTTAAATATCAAATAGAAGAAATAAATAATGCTAAACTAAGAATAGGTGAAGATAAAGAATTAGAGGAAAGATATGCTATATTAAATAATGCTGAAAAAATAAATAATGCATTATTAAATAGCTACAATATTTTATATAATAGTAATGATACTTTTATATCCGTTTATGATTGCTTAAGTAGAGTTATTCGTGAACTTAAAACTATTGATAAACATATGGATAAATTGAAGACTATAACAAATTCTGTTGAAGAGACTTATTTTAATATAGAACAAACCATATCCGAAATTAGAAATATGCAGGAATCTATAACTTATGATAAAAATGAACTAGAATTTGTGAACAGCAGAATATTTCAAATAGACTCCCTAAAAAGAAAATATGGAAATACTATAGAAGATATTATAGAATATAAGAAAAAAATAGAAAAGCAATATGATGACATAATAAATAGTGAAAAAATTATTGAAGAATTGAAAAAAGAACGAATTGAAACTATTCAAGAATTAGCGTGCTGCGGAAAAGAAATACATAATATACGAGTAGATATTGGTAAAGTATTAGAAAAAAGAATAAAAAAAGAATTAGACTATGTCGGGCTTGAAAAGAGCATATTGAGAATTAAAATTGATTTCCAAGATGAATTCTATAATAATGGATGTGATAAAGTTCAGTTTTTGATATCAACTAATCCAGGAGAACCTTTAAAAGCTTTAGATAAGGTAGTTTCAG
The DNA here is from genome assembly GCF_047777555.1 of Clostridium sp. Classification (GTDB taxonomy): domain Bacteria; phylum Bacillota; class Clostridia; order Clostridiales; family Clostridiaceae; genus Clostridium_H. Next base: position 389,347 of record NZ_JBKEEV010000001.1, read on the forward strand.
GAGGAGAACTATCTAGAGTAATGTTAAGCCTAAAGACTGTTTTTGTAGATAAAGATGAAATTCCATCCGTTATATTTGATGAAATAGATACTGGAATTAGTGGAAGAATAGCTCAAAGAGTTGCTGAGAAGATGTATTTGATTTCTAATGCACATCAAGTATTTTGTGTGACTCATCTACCTCAAATTGCAAGTATGTCAGATGCTCATTTTTTAGTTTCTAAGGATGTAGTAAATGAAAAGACTTTTACTAGTATAAAAGAAATAGATAGCTTACAAAAAGAATATGAAATAGCAAGAATGATAGGAGGTTCAGAAATTACCGAACTTACATTAAAAAATTCTAAAGAAATGGTTAATCTTGCCTATAATCGAAAAAAGGAATTGGTTCTACATAAAAATAATTCATAATCAGTATATGATTATGAATTATTTTTTCGTTTTTTTTAAATTAATTTCATATATTTGTTTCTTTATTAAAGTATTACTCTGTATACAAGTATACATTAGCATAATTAAAATCTAAAAGGGCAAATTAAACTTGAATAAAGTATGTTATGCAGGAGGTATAAAAATGAAAAACAAAAAAAAATGCATAATATGCTGGAGTTTGATTCCTATAATGATTTTAGTTATGCTTTTATATTTTAAAACTCAAAGTATACCAAGCACAATTTTTTTAAGAGAAGGTCAGGAATTAAAATCCAATTATATTATAAAGTTAAATAAAACCGATTTTAATATTGAAAAATCAAAAGTTGGAGATGAAGTAGTAAATGTAAGCTTATTAGGTATAGTTCCAATTAAGTCAGTTTCTGTAAGATCCGTGCCGGAAGTTTATGTATATCCTGGTGGAACGCCAGTAGGAGTAAAATTAAATACTAAAGGCGTTTTAGTCGTAGCTCTTTCAGATGTAGAAGGCATAAAAGGGAAAATAATGAGCCCTTCAGCAGAGAGTGGTATACAGGTAGGGGATATAATAACAAAAGTTAATGGAGTATCTATAAATAGTTCTGAAGAGCTTATTGAAGAAATAAATTCAAATAAAAATAGAGAGTTAAATATTATGGTAGAAAGAAATAGTAATATTTTAGAAAAGAAAGTGAAACCTGTAAAGGATAAAACAGATAATGTATATAAAATTGGTTTATGGGTAAGAGATTCCACTTCTGGGGTAGGAACATTAACATTCTATGACAGTAAAAGTAAAAAATTTGCTGCACTTGGTCATCCTATAACAGATGTTGATACTGGTACAATATTAAAAATTAATAAAGGAGAAATTGTTGAATCTTCTATTATTTCCATAAGAAAAGGAGAAAAGGGAAGCCCAGGAGAGCTTAGAGGCATATTTATAAATGAAGAAGAAAACTTAGGAAACGTAAATAAAAATACTTTATGTGGAATATATGGTAATGGAAATGAGAAATTAATTTCTAGTAAATGTAATAAACCTATAAAAATTGCGCTAAGAAATGAAATAAAAGAAGGCCCAGCTAAAATATTAACCACAATAGATGGATCAGAGCCTAAATTATATGATATTAAAATTGAAAAATTATTGTCTCAAGATAATCCAGGTCCAAAGAGTATGGTAATAAAGGTAACAGATGAAGAACTTTTAAAGAAAACCGGCGGTATTGTTCAAGGTATGAGTGGAAGTCCGATAATTCAAGATAATAAGCTAGTTGGAGCAGTTACCCATGTTTTAATTAACCGACCAGATGTAGGGTATGGAATATATATAGAATGGATGCTTAAAGATGCTGATATTTTAGCAAAATAATCTAGTAATTAATTATATATAATAGTAAAATAAGAGATAGCACGAGCTATCTTTTATTTTATTATTTTATCCTAATTTTAGAAAAAATTTCTAAATAAGAAGGAAATATTATTCTTTTGTCGAATAAATAATTTGTTAGCAAATGGAATGAAATTGTGGAGGAGAGATATATATGGAAAATAATAAAATAAGTGTAGTAATCGCAGATGATAATAAAGAATTTTGTAATATTCTTAATGATTATTTACTAAATCAAAGGGATATTGTTGTAACAGGGGTTGCAAAAGATGGTATTGAAGCTTTAAAGTTAATTCAAGAAAAAAGACCTGACTTAGTTGTTCTTGACATAATTATGCCGCATTTAGATGGACTAGGAGTTTTAGAAAGGCTAAATGCTATGAATATTGATCCTTTGCCAAGAATAATTGTATTATCAGCAGTGGGACAAGATAAGATTACTCAAAGAGCAATTACTCTTGGTGCAGATTACTATGTGGTAAAGCCGTTCGATATGGATGTGTTTACTAAGAGAATTAGACAAATGTTTAATAACACAATATCGGGAGAACAAACTAGAAAGACAGTCTCTTTAATAGAAACAGAGGAGATAAATGTTAGAAGGAATGAACCACTAGACTTAGAATCTGAAATAACAAATATAATACATGAAATAGGTGTACCAGCGCATATAAAAGGATATATGTATCTTAGAGAAGCTATTAGTATGGTTGTTAATGATGTTGAACTTTTGTCAGCTGTTACAAAAGAACTATATCCATCAATAGCTAAGAAATATAATACTACTGCAAGCCGAGTAGAAAGAGCTATAAGACATGCTATAGAGGTTGCATGGTCACGAGGACAAGTTGAAACTATAAATAGAATATTTGGATATACGATACATAATGGAAAAGGTAAGCCAACAAATAGTGAATTTATAGCTATGGTTGCAGATAAATTAAGGTTAAAAAATAAAGTTAGCTAGTATATAAATCTTATCTAAAAAACTATTTATGCATATAACTTCTTTTGTAATCATAAACATAAAAAAGATGATTAACAAAAGGAGGAGTATAGAGTGAAAGACAATAAGACTTCATATAAGTTAATAAATCATATAAGTGAAAATTTAATCTTATATTTAATTACTGTACTGTTTTTATGTATAGGTATAGTAATTGGAATGTATTCTGTTAAATATATGGGCAGCGTAGAAAAATCTAACCTTATAACTTATTTTAGAAATCTTTGTGAAACAATTAATGGAGCTCAAGTAAGTAGAAGATATGTTTTTATTGAGGCTATTAAAAATAATATGATTATTATTTTAGCCATATGGTTTTTAGGGCTTACTATATTGGGAACACCTATAATATTAATTATTGATTTATTTAAGGGATTTACCATAGGTTTCACATCTAGTCTATTCATAAATGGGTTAGGTAGCAAAGGAATTCTAATAGACTTACTTATTGTTTTTCCTCAAAACATTGTTTATATACCATGCATTATTGTTTCATCAGTACTTGCAATAGAGTTTTCTTTAATGCTTTTAAAAAATATTTCTGCCAAAACCATAAATAAGGGCGGAAATTTAACCCAGATAGCAGCATACTCTACATTATTCATTTTTATAACTGTGTTTATGTTTGTAGGTTTTATTATTGAAGGATATATATCTCCAAACATATTAAAATTTATAGCATATAGTGGAGTAAATTTTATAATATGAATGCTAATAAATATATACTAGCCTATAGATTTCTTGTGCTGCTATTAAAGTGCTATCTTATAATTTTTACGCTTGGAATACTTATTCCTAAAATAATTGATTTCATATTATGTAAATTTATTATTGAGTTTAATAGATATAGAGATATTACCTTTGTGTTTAATGTTTTAAGTGTATATGAGATTATATTATATAAATATACTTATATGGTTAATACATTCTTTAAATTATGATACAGTTACTAATCATTATATAAGCTGGAGATATAATATGAATAATAATATTTACTTGACAGAATTTATTGAAAAAATGAAAAAAAACAAATTGAGCAGCAATACTATTGATGCATATAGAAGAGATGTTTCTAAGTTTCTATCATTTTTAAATGATAGAAATGATGATGTTTTGAAGATAGACACTTTAGCTATAATGTCTTATGTGCAAGTATTAAAAAGGCAGGGTAAAGCTAACAGCTCAATTATAAGAAATTTAGTAGCAATACGAAGCTTTTATAAGCATTTAGTAAACATAGGAAAGATCAACGAAACTCCATTTTTTAATTATCAGATACCTAAAAATAAAAGAATTTTTCCTGAAATTCTTACTGTAGATGAAGTAGATAGGTTTTTAGCTACTCCCAATTGTACCGATTATAAGGGCATACGAGATAAAGCAATGCTAGAACTTATGTATGCTACAGGTATTAAAGTATCAGAATTACTAAATTTAACTGTATTTGATGTAAATTTAAAATTATCTTATATTAGATGCAAAAAAAACAGCAACAAAGAGCGAATTATACCAATAGGGAATTATGCAGTAGAGTGCATAAAGAATTATATAAAAATTAGGGACAAACTCTATACGGATAATTCAGAATTGCTGTTTTCTAATATAAGAGGTGGGAAAATGACTAGACAAGGTTTTTGGAAGATAGTAAGAGCTTATGCAAAAAAAGCTAAGATCAATAAGAAAATTAACTCATACACTCTAAGACATTCTTTTGCAGTACATCTTCTTCAAAATGGTGCTGATATAAAAATAGTCCAAGAACTTTTAGGTCATAATACTATGGCTACTACTCAAATTTATGCTAGTGTATATAAACAAAATAAAATAGCTGATGTTTATAAAAAAGCACATCCTAGAGCTTAAATGCTTAAGATGTGCTTTTTTATTTCAAATAATAAATACTGTGATAATCTTATTTAAATTGGTAAAACTAAAATTATAAATCTATAGGTAACTAGAAAGGGGATAATTATGAAGATTAAGAACAAATTATTAATATGTATAATTTTATTAATATCTTTCATTAGTCATATTTTTACCATAAATACAAAAGCAATAGAAGTAGAAGGAGAAGGAGAAGGAGGGCTTGATATAGAAGCAAGATCAGGGCTTCTAATGGAACCATCTACTGGTAAAATTATATTTGAAAAGAACATACACGAAAAATTTGCACCAGCATCTGTAACAAAAATAATGACTATGCTTTTAACTATGGAAGCTGTAGATTCTGGGAAAATAAAAATGTCTGACAAAGTTATAGTAAGTGAAAATGCTAAAAAAGCTGGGGGTAATGGCAGCAGTAGTATGCTTTTAGATACAGGAGAAGTTAGAACAGTGGAAGAATTAATAAAAGGCGTTGCCATAGCTTCGGGAAACGACGCAGCAGTGGCATTAGCAGAATATATAGCTGGAAGTGAAGCTGCTTTTGTAAACATGATGAATAATAGAGCTAAAGAGTTAGGTATGAATGATACAACTTTTAAAAATTGTCATGGACTTTCTACAGAGGGGCACTTAAGCAGCGCTTATGACATAGCAACAATGTCTCGTGAATTATTAAAGCATGATAATATACTAAAATATACGGGAACATATATAGAAACCATATCAGAAGGTAGAAAACAACCTATTGAACTTGTAAATCATAATAAGCTAGTAAGATTTTACAAGGGATGTGACGGATTGAAAACTGGATTTACAAGTGAAGCAAAGTATTGTATATCGGCTACGGCTACAAGAAACAACATTAGGATGTTAGCTGTGATAATGGGTGCTCCTACTTATAAAATAAGAAATCGTGATGCAAGTATGCTAATGAATTATGGATTTTCTAAATTTGAATCTAAGAAGGTTTTAGCTAAAGATAGTGATATACAAAAAGTAAATTTAAATAAGAAAGGCAATAAGTTCTTTTTTGCTAAAGCTAAAGAAGATTTAGTATTAGTATTAGAGAGAGGAATAGATAATAAAATAGAAACTAAAGTCGTATTAAACGCTAATAAAAAAGAATATAAGAAATACGAAGTTATAGGATATTGTGAAGTATACGTAAATGGCAAACTTTATAATAAGGTGCCAGTTTATAGCGATAGGGATGTTAAAACTTACAACGTGCTAGATAGTGTAAAATACAATCTTATGAACTTATTTGATAATGCAATATAGATATTAAAAAGTCCACAGCGTTAAGGAATGTGGACTTTTTGTTTGTAGTATTATAATATAAATTTATATTATAAAGATAGAGGTAAAACTTATGAATATATTATCTCATTTTAACTATAATGAACTAACTATAATAAATTTAATAAAAAAAGAGTGTCTAAAATATAACACAAAAGCTTATTTAGTGGGTGGAGTAGTAAGAGATTTTTTGCTGAATAAGAAACCAAAGGATATAGATATATGTATAGAATGCAATCCTATTAGTATTATAAAGGGAATTGATTCTATAAAAGAATATAAGTATTATGAAAAATTTCAAACCAGCACCATAACATTTAAAAATGGAGTTATAGTGGATTTAATAAGATGTAGAAAGGAAGAATATGAGTTTCCAGGAGCTTTGCCTAATATAATACCATCAAATATTTATGACGATTTGTATAGAAGAGACTTTACTATAAATGCTATAGGATACGATATAACAAATGATAAAATCATAGACCCTTATAATGGCATAGCAGATTTAAGAAGTAGAATAGTTAAGAAAGTGCATGTAAATAGCTATAGTGAAGATCCAACTCGTATATTTCGAGCTATAAAATATGCTAATAGGTATAACTTTTATATAAATGATATATATGAAATAGGAAAATGTATAGAGGCGCAGGTTTTTAATACTATAAGTTCAGATAGAATTGTAAGGGAAATTTTAATGACATGCAGCGAAACAAACTGGATAAAAAATATATTAATGTATAATGAACTAGGAATATTTGAAATAGACCTTAATTTATTTAACAGAGTGAAAAAGATTTATAATCATATATCTATAGATGACAGAGTAATAAATCTATTTATTTCTATGAAGAGTGTAAATCATAGGCAACTACTTATTAATAATTCAGTATTAAAAAAAGAGTTAAAATCTGCTTTTAGAGATTTTGAAAATCTAACCTATAAATTAGATAAATTACTCCATAGTGATGTCAGCAATTTCAATATTTATAATGTATTAAGCAGGATGAGCGATATTGATATAAAATTAATAAGTTTTAATAAGTCATATAAATATTTAATACTTAACTATATAAAAAACATGAAGAATATATCATTAAATGTAACTGGTAAGGATTTAATAAATTTAGGAGTGAAAAAAAGTGAGCAATATAAAGAAATACTTGAACGCTTGTTATCTTTAAAATTGAATACTGGTATACTTAATGAGAAACAATATTTACATACAAAACTAGGAGAGATACTTAAATGTCAATAAACATAAAAATTGAAAATTTTGAAGGACCTTTTGACTTATTATTACATTTAATAAAAAAGAATAAAATGGATATATATGATATAAGAATATATGATATTACGACTCAATACCTAGATTATATTAATAATATGAAAGAGATGGATCTTGAAGTAACTTCTGAATTTATTGTCATAGCAGCCACTCTTTTAGAAATAAAGTCAAAAATGCTTCTTCCTAAGGAGAATGTAGATAGTGAAGACATGGAAGAAGAAGATCCTAGAAAACATTTAATGGATAAACTTATAGAATATAAAAAGTTTAAGCAAGTTGCAGGTTGGCTTAGAGAAAAAGAAAAAACTTCTAAGATTATGTTTTCCAAAAAGCCTGAGATTATTGAAGATAAGAAAGCAAATTATAATGCCGAAGAATTATTGCAAGGTATTACTATACTTAAATTATTTAATATATATAATAATTTAATGACTATTTATAATAATAAAATGAATATAGGAAATACGGTAGAAAGGGAAATTCCTATAGATAGATTTAAAGTTGAAGATAAGATTGAAGAATTGAGCAAAAGAATTTATAAAGAAAAAAGAATAATTTTTTCAAAAGTTATAGATGAATGTGATAGTAAGATTGAAATAATTGTATCATTTTTAGCATTATTAGAATTAATAAAATTAAGAATGGTATCAGTAGTACAGGAATATAACTTTAAAGAAATATATATAGAGGAGATAAAAGGCAATGAAGATTAAAGGTGGAGATCAATTAGAGATGAATGAGGTATCTATGAAAAAAAGATACTTTTCAATAATAGAATCAATATTATTTGTAAGTGGAGAGGCTATGAATATTAAGGAAATAGCTTATATATTAGAGTGTGATATAGAATATACATATAAATTATTACAAGAATTAAGAGAAGAATACGAGAAGGAAGAAAGAGGAATATTATTAATCAATATGAATGATGAATATACTCTTGTTACTAAGTCAGAAAATAGTGATTTTATACAAAAGTTATTAAAAACTAATAGTAGACAATCCTTATCAAGAGCTGCCTTAGAAACTTTAGCGATAATAGTATATAGACAGCCTATTACGAGGGTAGAAATTGATGAAATTAGGGGTGTTAAAAGCGATAAAGCAATTCAAACACTGCTAGAGAGAAATTTGATAAAAGAATCTGGAAGAAAGCATGTTTTGGGAAGACCAATAATGTATGGAACAACAGATGAATTCTTAAGATACTTTGGATTACAAGATTTGGAGCAAATGCCCTCATTAGATGAGTTCATTCAGGATGCTGAAGAGGAAGAATGATATTACTATTCTTCCTCTTCAGTGTCTTTACATTCCTTATCAGCTTTGGTTGTCTTTTTAAACATATCAATAAACTGAGGTATTTGATCTAGTACTCTATCAAAAATATTTATGTTATTTTGATCGACAGGAAGCAATCTTATTAAATCATCCTTTATAATTAAAAATGCTACAGGTTTTACAGAAACCCCTGAACCAGATCCTCCACCAAAAGGGTAATTTTCATGGTCTTCTTTTGTTTTTATTGAGTAGAATTCGCTTCCTCCAGATACGAATCCCAATGATACTCTAGAGATAGGAATTATAGTAGTTCCATCAGCAGATTTTATAGGATCGCCTACAACAGTATTGATATCTATCATATCTTTTAAATTTTCAAGTGTACTTTTCATTAAACTTTCAATAGGATGTGATTCCATTCAGCTTACCTCCTTAGGATTTAAATAAAGTTTACTTTCTTTCTTTGCATATATAAGTACCGTTATAGCTATATAGATAATTTTAACTAAACTTATAAAAATTATACTTTTTATTGTAAAGCTTAAAATTACTTTATTGAAAATTGGTTTAACATTTGATTTAAACTTTTTTATTCTAAATATGTGAGATATTAAATTATATACGATACTAGATATGCTTTGAAGTATTCCATATAAAAGTGCTGTTATAAAGGCATCTTCTACGCCATAGCATAAATCTATATACAAATTTAGGGAAGGTTTAAATATAATATTATTAAAAAATTTATTGTGCAATTTTTTAATGATATTTATATAAAAACTTTTAGGATGAAAATCATTATTAATATCTGTTGACTTTTTATGAAATTTTTTGAAATCATATATTTTAAGTTTGTATAAATAAACAATAATATTATTATCCTTATATTCAAAAGTTATATATATAGGAAATGGAATAAAAAGAACCAAGCATACAATAAGTAACCAAATCACAAGTATTCCTCCAAGTTTCTTAATAGTTATTATTATTACCAGTATTTACTGATAATATAAGTTTTTTATAAAACTAAAAAATGTCTTTTTAGTTTACATATTTTTTATTATGTAAATTTAAATAAAAAATGTAAACCGGAAAAAGTTTCTTGATTTATTAATATAAAATATGAAAAAAATAAATGTAAATGGAGGTGGCTAAATATGAAAGGCAAAACTAAACTATGTTTAACAATATGTCTACTTATACTATTTAATATAATTTTCCCCTACAAAGCAGAAGCTAAATCTAAAAGTTTATATGTTGATGCTAGAAGTGCAATAGCTATGAGCAGCAAGTCTAAAACTGTGCTTTATGAAAAAAATTCTAACATGTTAATACCAATAGCTAGTACCACAAAAATTATGACTTCTTTGGTAGCACTGAAATATGGAGATTTAGATATGAAAATAGAAATATCAGAGAAAGCAGCTAATATTCATGGGTCTCAGGTGGGATATAAAAAAGGAGAAGTTATAACCTTAAGAGAATTACTTTATGGCCTTATGTTAAGATCCGGTAATGATGCTGCAATAGCCATTGCTGAAGGAATAAGCGGAAGTGTGAATGAATTTTTAAAATTAATGAACGAATATGCATTGCAGATAGGTGCCATTAATACGCATTTTGAATCTCCTCATGGACTGGATAGTCAGTACCATTATTCAACTGCATATGACTTAGCTTTAATTACATCAAAAGCTAAGGAAAATAAAATTTTCAACAAAATCGTAAGCTCTAAAGACGTAGATGCAAATGAATATGGATTTACAAGAAGTTATCATAATATTAATAAGCTACTATATCAAATTCCAAATGCAAATGGAGTTAAAACAGGATATACAGGTGGTGCAGGGAAGTGCTTAGTTTCATCTATACATGATGAAAAGGATGATATAATTATAGTAGTCCTTAATAGTAATAAACGATGGGACGAAACAAGAAAAATTTATGATTATATTAAACAAAATTTTAAATTTCAACAAATTGCAGCTAAAGGAGAAATAATAGACAATATAGTTTATGATGGAAATAAAAACATAAAGTTAATTTCAAGTGAAGATGTGATAATTCCAGTAGCAATAGAAGAAAATTTGGAAACAAAGGTCATAAAGCCAACCAAGATACCACGAAAGATTGATTCTGAAACTCCACTTGGAAGACTATGTATTTATAAAAATGGAAGTTTAATAAAAACTACTGTATTGATGAGTAAAGATAATATGGACACTAAAAAACATAAAAATATTAAGGAAATTATAAAAAATTTTTTAAAAAGAAGCTAAGGCTTCTTTTTTATTTTATATGTTAATATTATCTAGAAAAATGTAAGTTAGATGTATTTTTTACTCAATAAAATAATATAAATTATAGTGTACTATATTGAGTGGGGGTAATTTAATGATAATAACATTAAATTATAAGGATAATAGAAAAGAAGTACTAAATGAAGAAGAGGCTAAAAAAGCTATTGAAAGTATTAATTATTTAAAGCTTATAAAATATTTTATGGCATCTAAAAAAATTGAAAAAGTTAACATAAAGGCGCTAAATAAAGAAATACGAATAGATGAACTTAAGTCTATTGAAGTTTTATTATAAATAGGCGGCACCACTACAAAATATAAGTCTTAGTAGAATTAAGGCTTATATTTTTTTCTATGCGTTTTTATTATATTCTCAATAAATGGAAGAAGATTTTCCGTTCTGCTTAATTTTATAGATAATAGTGTAACAAAAGGATAGCAAGTAAAATATTTTATTAGTATAGTTGTTAATAGGAGGCATTAGGATGGAATATGAGATCATTGATTGTATAGATGCTGGAACTGAATATTGTCCTTGCAATTTGGCCGAAACAGGGGACTGTATTCTATGTTCGGAACTTAATAGTAAGACTTTCTGCGACTGTATAAACTGGAAAGGGACTTGTATATATCAGGAATATATATGGAATGGAAATAAAGCTAAAAATGGAAGAAAGCATTATCTATGCAACATAGTTGATAAGAAAAAAATTGATAATAAATTGATAATACTTACTATTAAAGTTCCATATGATTTAAGCCAATCTTTAGTGTGTCCTGGAAGTTTCGTGTTTTTGAGAAATCCTTCCTGCGAAGAATACTTTAATGCTCCAATTTCAATTATGGACATAGATACTCTCAATAATACAATAACAGTAGCCATAGAAGTTGTTGCATCCAAAACTAAGAAAATAGATGAATTAAATAAGAATCAAGATATTTTAGTAAAGGGTCCTTATTGGAATGGTGTTTTAGGAGTGCGGCATATACTGAATGCAAAAAAGGGAAATTCCATAATTATAGCAAGAGCTATAGGACTAGCACCAATGATACCGATTATGAAAAAACTCTGTGCTAATGAAAATAACGTTACATTGATTTTAGACAAGGCTGAGTATAATGAGAACTTTGTAGAAGATTATATTAAATTATATAATGTAAAAGTTATAGAATGCTCTACTTTTGATTGCGGAGAGCTGACAAATGATTTAAAGAAAATATTACAAAATATGGTGAATGAATATGATATTAATTTAATACATTGTTCTGGAGCTGATATTCTTATATATAAAATTATGGAGTATTTAGGAGATGACTTCAATTATTCTTGCTGTAATAATGCAAAGATGTGCTGTGGTGAAGGAGTATGTGGAGCGTGTACGGCAAGATTTAAAGGGCATATAGTTAAAAGGCTATGTAAATTACAAGTTGACCCTAAGTACATTTTTGAAGGGAGGAGACTAATATGAAGGTTATTATAATAGGCGGAGGCTGGGCAGGATGTGCAGCGGCTATAACTGCTAAAAAAGCTGGAGCTCAAGTGGTATTATACGAAAAAACTGATATGATATTAGGACTTGGGAATGTTGGCGGAATAATGAGAAATAATGGGAGATACACGGCTAGCGAAGAATTAATAGCACTTGGAGCTGGTGATTTAATAAATATAACAGATAAAAATAGTAGACATAAGAATATAAATTTTCCAGGACATGAGCATGCATGGCTATATGATGTTAATAGAATAGAAGCAGAAGTTAGAAAGTATCTAAAAGATATGAATATAGAATTAAAGCTTATATCTAGAGTTGTAAATGTAAAAAAAGAAAATAATAAAATTATAGGCATATACACAAGTGATGGAAGCTATGAGGAAGGAGATGTGTTCATAGAAACAACAGGAACAACAGGACCTATGGGCAATTGTCTAAGATATGGAAATGGATGTTCTATGTGCGTTTTAAGATGTCCTTCATTTGGCCCAAGAATAAGCATAAGCCAAAGAGCTGGAATTGAGGATTTAAGAGGAGAAAGAGCAGATGAGGTATACGGAGCATTTAGTGGTTCTTGTAAACTATGCAAAGAAAGTATAGATAAAGAAATAGTTGATGAATTGGAGGAAAAAGGAGTAGTAGTATTAAAGGTTCCTGAAGAAGATGTTAATTTAGATAAACTAAAAATAAAAGTTTGCCAACAATATGCTTTAAAAGAATTTGCTGAGAATGTAGTATTATTAGACACAGGACATGTAAAGTTAATGACATCTTATTATCCATTGGAAAAGTTAAGAAAAATTAAAGGATTAGAACATGTAAAATATATAGATCCGTATGCTGGCGGCAAAGGGAATTCAATAAGATATTTGGCAATTACTCCTAGAGATAATACTATGAAAGTAAAGGGTGTAGATAATTTATTCTGTGGAGGAGAAAAGGCAGGTTTATTTGTAGGACATACGGAAGCAATATGTACAGGTTCTCTTGCTGGGCATAATGCTGCCAGATATGCAGCAGGTAAGGAGTTACTAAGCTTACCGAATGAAACTGTTATTGGTGATATTATAGATTTCTCAAATAAGAGATTCTTGGAGGACAAGGATAGAAAGAGCAGATTCACTTTTGCAGGTTCAATATATTTTGATAGAATGAAAAAGTTAGGATTGTATACAATTGATAAAAATGAAATTAAAGATAGAATTAAAAAACTTGGATTGGAAAATATATTTACAAAAAAATTAGTATAAAAATAATAAAAAAGCTCAATTTGGATATAAATTGAGTTCAGGCTGTTGATAAACATATTTTGTCAACAGCTTTTTTATGTTTATTTCAAAAATAATGGGTGTCCAGCCATACATACGAGTATAGGAGTTTTTTGCTGCTTATTTAAATTTTTTAGAACTAGCAAATAAATCTTTGCAGTTTTAGTAGTCTCTAAAACTTTTGCTAATTCATAAAGAATATATAGTTAAAAAGAGATAGCTTAGGAAAATCGCATGCTACTAAATAATGATTTAACTAATATTAGTAGTTGTGATAGTAATGACAATGTAGAAGTATTTGAAGGAAAAAGGACACATATTTGTAGATATGAACTTTTATAACAATACAATGGCTAAAGAATTATTTGAAAGTCATATAATAGCTCATACTTGCTTTGACAATGAATATTACTGGGCTACAAAAGAGCAGTATAGGGGCAAAGGAACTTCAATTTACATTGTAGATGTATTTGGAATAAAAGATTTGAGACAAAAAGTAAAAGATGCCGAAGTAGTGGTAATATACTTAAAAGCTGATGAAAGCACTAGGTATAAACGAATAGTAAAGGCTCGCGGAAATGAAAGTCTAAAAAGAATTGAACATGATAAAGAAGTATTTAAAATAGTTCTTTGTGATTATGTAATAGATGCAAATAGAGGTATAAAAGAAGTTTTACAAGATGTTAAAGAAGTTATTAGAAGCAAAAAGTAATGGAACAATATAAATGAAAAATGTCTAAAGAGAGTAGAGTTGCAGCGTCCTATTCTCCTTAGACAATCAATTGAAATTAATTAATCAGCACTGGTGTAACCAGCTATATAGTGAATATGACCGTTTTCAAGTTTTACTCTAGTTTCAAAGTAGTGATAATGAAGTCCATTAGGTAGCATTATTGCTGGACCTGTTTTGGTTTCATAATCATGCTCGTGCTCGTGGTTATAGGTTGTTTCGCCTTTCATGGAATGAGTATGAGGTACTCTGCTTGGTGCTTTGGATGTAACACCGCCATAATGATGAATGTGACCATGGTTGTATGTTGTTGTGCCTGAGTAACTATGAGAATGTTCCACTATAATTCCTCCAAAATATTTCTATGCATTAACAATATATGTATAACTTAGAAGTGTTGTTACGCTAAGAAATTTGGATGAGAGTTAAAGAAAGGGGCAATTGGTATGAATTAGATAGACAAGCTAAATGATCTAATGGATGGCAGAATTAAATTGCATGAGCAAGATTAAAAATATGAAGAGAAATTATAAAGCACAAATATTTTTAATAATTCTGTAGAAAATGAAGTTTTAAAAAATGAAAAGCTGATTAACAAATTACAAGAGGAAATAATTAGTAAAAAAACACTAATTAGTAAAAAAACACTAATTAGTAAGATAGATAATAAAGTTGAGATGCTTTATAATAACAACTATAGGTGATGAAAATACTGGCATAAGAAGACATATCGATGGAATAATAGATGAATGTATTATACCTATAATACAAGATATCTATAAAATCGAAGTTACGCATAAAATAACTACGCCAGGATCAATAAATAGTCAAGTAATAGAAGCAATATATAATGCTGATTTAGTAATAGCTAATTTAACGGAATTGAATCCAAATGTGATGTATGAACTGGCATTTAGACATGCAATTAGAAAACCATTAATAATGATTATGGAATATGGAGAAACGAAAATTTCTTTCGATAATAAATGCAGAAAAAATTATTTTTTACGATAATGACTTCCAAGGAGCTATAGAGTTTAAAGAAAAATTAAAGAAAATGGTAGATTCAATTCAGAGATTAGAGCGATGGAGCTGCATTTGTTGATGTTGAAAACAACCAAATAAAAACCTCATTTAGAAAGAAAGAGTTTGATGAAAATGCAAAAGCAATATTGGAGGTGTTAAAAAAGCATGACATTAATTGAGTGCCCATTAAAGAAAAAACAAGTAGAAGAATATGAATGCTATGAACTTTCCATGGCTTCAGAGGGACTAGCTCCAAAAACATATTTGTCAAAGGATGAAAAAGAGATAGGTAAATTAAAAAAGATATGTTTAGATTGTCCTAATCATAGAAATGATTAATTAGCACTTATTAAGTAAAAATGGTAGGTGCTTTTTTATATTCCAAATTAATATTAGCAATTATTTAAGTCTTAGAAATAAGGCTTTTTTATTTTATCTTTTTAAAAGTTGTAAGACGTAAAAGAAACAAGTATCAATATCGAAAAAGTTAAATTCGTAAAAAACGTAATGTATTGGAAAAATGAAAAATGAAAAGAGAATTTTTTAAAAGAATTAGGCTTAGAAGATACAATCATAGATAAAATTATGGCTGAAAACAGAAGGATATTGAAAAACAAAAGAAAGAAGTTGATAAGCTATCATAAAAAATAAAAAACCTTGAAGGAGAGCTAGAAATTAATAAGCAGACATTAGAAGAAGCTAAAAAAGGAATATTGGTACTCAAACTATTAGAAGATTAGAAGAAATATCTGGTGATTTGCCAAAAAGGTTTAAAAGACACAAGATATAGAAAAATTAGAGAATTAACTATTAGCTGTTGAAATATATCGCAAAAGTTAACTGCTACGTTGTATAAAATTTTTAAACTGTCATATAATGTAATTAATTATATTATATTATATAAGGAGATGAACTAAATGGGATTATTTAGTGGCAAGGAAGATAAGCCAAAAGTGGATTCAAGAGAAGGTTATGGAGAGCAAGTTTCAGAGTTTTTGCTTCAGGGTGAATCTATAGAAGAAATTTATCCATTATTATTTGATTTCTTATGTTTCACAAATAAGAGATTAATTTTTGTTGATAAGGATTTAAGTTTTAAAGAACCAAAAACCACAATAGTTACTATTCCGTACAATAAAATAAATGGCATTGGATTAGTAAAAAATGAAAAAGTATTTGCTTTTACAGATGAATTAATACTAAATACTAAGGCAAAGAACTATGATTTAAAGTTTATAAAAGGTACTAATATCAAAGAAGTATATAATAAAATAGTGGAAAAAATATTATAAGAGCTTGGTGCATATCAAGTTCTTTTTTCTTTACCTTTTTATTCAATTTTCAAAGGTATAAGATGTTGAATATTAAAATAAAATGGCTCAAGGAAAGAAAAAATCTAGCTTTTTTACTATTTTAATATTTTATTTTAATAGTTATCAACATATATTTAATTTTATTGCAAAATACTAACATATAAATACTTATTATATAAAAAACAATGAGAAAGGGGAAGAATTTATGAAAATAGTTGTTATAGGTTGTACGCATGCTGGAACAGCAGCTATATTAAATACTGCAAATTTATATCCAGATGCTGAAATAACTGTTTATGAAAAAAATGATAATATATCATTTTTATCTTGTGGAATTGCTCTATATGTAGCAGGTGTAGTAAAAGACCGTCAAGGTTTATTTTATTGTTCACCAGACAAATTAGAAGAATTAGGTGTAGAAACTAAAATGATGCATGAAGTATTAGATATAGACATAAATAATAAAGAAATTAAAGTAAAGAATTTAAAAGATAATAATATTTTTAAGGATAACTTTGATAAGTTAATAATTACAACAGGATCATGGCCAATAATGCCTAAAATTGAAGGAATTGATTTAGAAAATATTCTTTTATCCAAAAACTTTTACCATTCTAATACAATAATTGAAAAAGCCAAGAATGCAAAAAACATAATAGTAGTAGGTGCAGGATATATTGGAGTTGAGTTAGCAGAGGCTTTTGAGATGAATGGTAAAAATGTAACACTTATAGATGCTCAAGATAGAATTTTAAGTAAATATTTAGATAAAGAATTTACTGATATGGCTGAAGATGTTTTTAGGGAACATTCAATAAAATTAGCCTTAGGAGAAACAGTTAAAAAATTTGAAGGAAAAAATAAAAAGGTTTCTTTAAAATATTAATAAGAAAAGGAAGTGTTTATAATGGCAAGAGTAATTACAAATAAGAACGAATATGAATGCCCTATCAAAATCAACTGATTTAGTTATACAGAAGAATATAAAAATTTATTAAAGAAAAATGCAAAACTTGAAGAGGAAATTGAAATACTAAAAAAAGCTATGGGCATATTCGCAAGGAAGTAACTAGTATATTTGAATTCATTACTAACAACAAGAAGTATCATGATATTAAGCTTATGTGTAAGGTTCTGAAAGTATCGCGTAGTTCTTATTATAAATATTTAAATAAGAAACCAAGCAAGCGTGAGCTTGAGAATGAAATCATATGTAACAAGATTATAGATATCCATAAGGCAAGCAAGAATCGATATGGAGCACCCAAAATAAACGAATCCTTGAAAGCTGAGGGAATAAATATTAGTTTAAAGAGGACGCAGCGATTAATGAAAAAAATTAGGGATAAAATCTATAACTATAAAAAAATATAGACCCACATCATCTAAAAGGAAGATAGAAGAACAAGAAAACGTTTTAAAAAGAGATTTCCAAGCTAATACTATCAATGAAAAATGGGTAACTGACATAACTTACATTCATACTGTTAAAGATGGCTGGTGCTATTTAGCTTCAGTAATGGACTTATATAGTAGGAAAATAATTGGCTACGCCATGTCTAGATCTATCGATACTTCATTAGCTCTACGAGCTGTTAAAAATGCTATAGAGCTACAAAAACCTACTAAACCCTTAATCCTCCATAGTGATTTAGGGTGTCAATATACAAGCAATGCTTTTAAGGAATACATAGCTGCAACAAAGATTATTACACATTCATTTAGCTCCAAAGGATGCCCGTATGATAATGCTTGTATTGAATCTTTCCATGCTTCATTGAAAAAAGAGGAAGTTCATATAGTTAAATACTTTGATTATGATACTGCAAGATTAGCAATCTTTGAATATATAGAATCCTGGTATAACAGAAAAAGGATACATAGTAGCATAGGATATATAACTCCTCAAAAGTGTGAGGACTTAGCTAAAAATTCTGCATAATTTGTTCAACTTTTTGTGTCCAAGATATTGACATAGGTCCAGTTTCGAGAGTAATTACAAATAAGAACGAATATGAAGCTGATTTAGTTATACTATGTATTGGATTTAAACCTAATACAGATATACTTAAAGGTAAAATTGATATGCTAGATAACGGAGCAATTATAATAGATGAATATATGCGAACTAGTAATAAGGATGTATTCGCAGCTGGAGATAATTGCGCTGTATTATATAACCCTACAGGAACATATGAATATATTCCTTTAGCAACTAATGCAGTTCGTATGGGAACATTAGTTGCTAGGAACTTAATTAAACCAACTACAAAGTATATCGGAACTCAAGGTACTTCTGGAATTAAGATATATGATTATAATATTGCTTCAACAGGCTTAACAGAATATTCAGCTAAACTTAAGGATATAAAAGTTAAAGAAGTAACAGTTGAAGATAGTTATCGCCCTGAATTTATGCCTACTCATGATAATGTAAAATTAAAGATAGTTTATTCAGAGGATTCAAGAATAATTCTAGGGGCTCAGATAATATCCAAGGTAGATTTAACTCAAGCTATAAATACTATATCTGTATGTATTCAAAGAAAAATAACAATAGATGAATTAGCATTTATAGACTTCTTCTTCCAGCCTAATTATAATAAGCCATGGAACTTGCTAAATCAAGCTGGATTAAATGCTAATTAGCATCAAATAGAATAAAAAAGTATACATAATAATTATTATGTGTACTTTTTTAAATTGTAACCAAACATTTCTCAAAATTTAAAATAATTATATGTAATTATTAAACTAATTACACGCATATAGTACTTATATAAAAATAAAAAATTTAGGGGGAATAGCCATAGTCAATATGCTCTTAGGAATAATAACTTATATAGTTATTTCTATATTCATAATGATTATTATATACAATCAGAAAAATATTATAGAAAAGTTTCTTATAAATCTTATATTTTTGATGATAGGGACCATTAGTGTATTGGCAGAATTATATATAGCTATACATATTCCTAAAAATGAAGAAGTTGTCTATCTCAAAAAGCCAATTATTTTTAGCATATTATTTATTTCTCTATTGCTTATGTTGATGTTGCATAACATGTATTATATATGGAAAGAAATAAATTCATTAGAAAATACTCAAATAAAGTGGCAAAAATTAATGTATAATAACAGATTCCTTTTCTTCATTGCTAGTATAACTATATCAATTTCTATAGTGATTTTTGCTTATGGATTTCTTTATTACATAATTAACAATCTTCCACCTAATATTATTTCTGATTTAAATGGTAATTTCATGGATGATGGAAGGAAAAAAAGTTTTGTTGATTGTATATATTTTAGTGGAGTTACTTTTTTTACTGTAGGTTATGGAGATATGATTCCAAAAGGAGTATTTTTATGTATATTAGTTTTGCTAGAAATGGTTACTTCTTATATATTGAGCATTATTTCCATACCAATATTACTATCTATACTTGTAGGAAGACAAGAAAGTATGTACATCAAAAAATAAAATATATAAAAAGACAAGGGCACGTTTAATCCCTTGTTTTTTTAGGAGGTTTAGGTCCAATATATTGGTAATAATAGCATTGAATCCTTCCATTATATAATTTTCGATTCTTATCAGATTTTTTACCAAAGAATTTCTCAAATTGGTCATAAGAAGTAATTATGAAATATGACCAGGTATCTAACTTCCTAAAGGTTTTCCCCATATCTGAATATAAAAGCTCAACCTCTCTCTTATCACTTAATCTTTCTCCATAAGGAGGATTACATACTATAGTTCCATAATGTTTTTTAGAGCTAAGTGCTGTAACTTCTTGTGCCTGAAAATGAATGCAATCATCTACACCAGCTTTTTCTGCATTTTTTCTAGCTATAGAGATTACCTTATCATCAATGTCATATCCAAATATGTTAAATTCTTTATCATACATTATAGCTTCATAAGCTTCTTTTCTTGCCTTTTTCCAAGTTAAACTGGAAATAATAAAATCCCAATCTTCACATGCAAAATTTCTATTAAGACCAGGAGCTATATTTTTAGCAATTAAAGCTGCTTCAATAGGAATGGTCCCTGAACCACAAAAAGGATCCACAAAGTTTCTATCATATCTCCAATTACTTAAAAGTACTAAAGCTGCAGCTAAAGTTTCTTTCAAAGGAGCTGCACTTCCAATTTCTCTATATCCTCTTTTATGAAGAGCATCTCCACTTGTATCTAAAAGCACAGTAGCAGTATCATTTAATATAGATATTAATATAGGATACTTACTACCACTTTCGCTAAACCACTCTATAGAATAGGATTCTTTTAATTTTTCTACTATTGCTTTCTTGGTTATTGACTGTATGTCTGATAAGCTAAAAAGTTTAGATTTAACGGATTTAGCGTTTACTATAAAGTTTGCATCTTCTGGAAGATAGTCTGCCCAATCAATATGTTTCACTCCTTGAAATAACTCCTCAAATGTGGTTGCTTTAAATTCAGATAATTTTATGTATACTCTATCTGCACACCTTAACCAAAGATTAGATTTACATATACATTCTTCATCACCATTATAAGTGATCTTCCCATTTTCAACTTTTAAATTACTGTATCCTAATCTTTTTAACTCTTTTGCAACAATTGATTCTAATCCAAATGCAGCAGTAGCTATTATGTCGTAGTTTGCCATATAAACTTCTCCCTTTCCTTAAGGTAATATTTTTCCTCTAATATATCATTATAGAATATAAAAAACAATCAGTTTCATTAATATAGTATATAATATATTTATCCATTATTCATAAGCAAAGATTGGAGAGAGTAGTATGAGCCAATGTGTTATATGCGGAGAACAAGGTGAAAAACATCACATAGTTTATAAAAGTCAAGGCGGCTTAGATATTCCAATGAACTATGTGTTTTTATGCCATTATCATCATCGAGGTTTAGATGGCCCTCATAAAAATAGAGAAATTGATTTGAAGTATAAAAGAATGCTTCAGAATAAAATTATGAATATATTAAAAAATGACTTTTATACCTTAGATGAGATATCAAAAATCCTAGAAATTAATCCTTTTCAAATAAAAATATTATCAAAGGAAATAAGAAGATATAAGTTAGGTTATAAAAAGATGGATATTATAAAACGAATTATGGGTGGAAAATTATATTAAGTTCAAGTATAATGTCACTTGGAAAAGAATGATAAATAATAAAACATTGAAGGTGGTAAATCTTGAAAGAAAGACTGCAAAAGTATATGGCTGCTTGTGGAGTAGCCTCAAGAAGAAAATGTGAAGAAATAATTAAAAATGGAAGAGTAAAAGTTAATGAAAAAGTCATTACAGAATTAGGCTATAAAATTGATCCTCTAATAGATAATGTTTACATAGATTCAAAACTTATTAGTTTAGAAGAAAGAAAAGTTTATATTGCTTTGAACAAGCCTGAAGGATATGTCTCTACTGTAAAAGATGAAAGGGGAAGAAAAACCATATTAGATATAGTAAAAGTTGATGAAAGAATTTTTCCTATAGGGAGATTAGATTATAATACATCAGGGTTGTTGTTACTTACAAATGATGGAGATATATATAATCGAGTAATTCATCCTCGTCAGCAGATCAATAAAGTATATATAGCTAGTATAAGAGGAGTACCTTCTGAAAATGAAATAAACAAGTTTTGTAATGGAATTGATATAGGTGGATATATTACAGCTAAAGCCGAATTTAAAATTTTAAAAAAGATAAATTCTAATTGTCAGGTAGAAATAATAATTCACGAAGGAAAGAATAGACAAATAAGACGTATGTGTGAAGCTATAGGTCATCCAGTCATCACTCTAAAAAGAGTAGCTGTTGGCAAGATATCTCTAGGAAACTTAAGAAAGGGAGAGTGGAGATACTTGCATGAAGATGAAGTGAATTACTTAAAAAATTTATAACATAGGATGAAGTTTTAATAAATATGCATTATATATTGATAAATAATTTAATTGGTGTTAAAATGAAATAAAAATTTCACTTTGTTGCAATATAAGAAGGGATTGAATATACATGGACGACAACAATCAGGATTTGATGAAAACAATACAAATGAAATTTCCAAGGTTAAGCAAAGGACAGAAGCTTATTGCTGAATACATATTAAAGCATTATGATAAAGCGGCTTTTATGACTGCAGCGAAACTTGGAAATAGTGTAGGTGTAAGTGAATCTACTGTAGTTAGATTTGCAAATGAGCTAGGTTTTAGTGGATACCCTAAATTACAAAAATCTTTACATGATTTAATAAAAAACAAATTAACAACAGTACAGAGAATCGAAATATCAAATAGTTTGATTAATCAAGAAAACGCCTTAAAAGGTGTATTAAAAGCAGATATGGAAAATATAAGGGCTACTTTAGAAAAAATTAATCATAAAGATTTTGAAGAAGTAGTAAACAGTATTTTTAATTCTAGAAGGATATATATTATTGGATTGAGAAGTTCTACAGTATTAGCAGAATTTCTTGGATTTTATTTAAATATGATTTTAGATAATGTAAAGGTAGTAAAGCATGGTATTAGTGATATTTTTGATCAAATGATAAATATAACAGAAGAAGATTTGGTTATTGGAATCGGATTCCCGCGATATGCAGCAAGAACTGTTGAAGTCTTAGAATTTGCTCAAAGTAAGGGAACAAAAGTTGTTGCTATAACAGATAGTCTTCTATCTCCACTGGCAACTAGAGCTGAATATACATTAATAGCTCAGAGTAATATGGCATCTTTTGTTGATTCGCTAGTTGCTCCGCTTAGTGTAATTAACGCTTTAATAGTTGCAGTTGGATTGCGTGAAAAGGAACATATTTCAAGTCTATTTAAAGAGCTGGAAAATATTTGGGAAGAATATCAAGTATACTCTTATAAAAAAGATGAATAGTTATATTATGAAAGTAAGGAATTGTACATAGTTTCTTACTTTTATTTTTTTATTTATAATTAGCGTGTTTAATGAAATTTTATATACTTGAATAAAATGTTTCATTGTATTAGATTATAATAGTGATAAGTTTATGAATAGTTTATAATTCTGGTTACTAAAATTAATGAGGTGGACGAATGAAAACAGTTATAGTCATAGGTGGCGGACCCGCAGGCATGATGGCAGCGATTTCTGCTGCTGATAAATATAAGGTTATATTACTTGAAAAGAATGAAAAATTAGGTAAAAAATTATTTATTACTGGAAAAGGAAGATGCAATGTAACAAATGCAAAAGATATAAGCGAGTTCTTTGAGAATATTCCAGTAAACTCTAATTTTATGTATAGCAGTTTATATTCTTTTACAAATCAAGATACAATGAACTTTTTTAATAAACTAGGAGTAAAACTAAAAGTGGAACGGGGTGATCGAGTATTCCCGGAGTCAGATAAATCATCTGACATTATAAAGGCTTTTGAAAATGAATTACATAAGAAAAATGTGAATATAATGTTTAATTCTAAAGTGGATAGAATTGAATGTAATGGCAAAAAAATAACAAAAGTAATTCTTAAAGATGGGAAAAAACTACCAGCAGATTATTTTATATTTGCTACAGGTGGATTATCTTATCCTAAAACAGGTTCTACAGGTGAAGGATTACTATTTGCCAAAGAACTTGGACATAATATAATAAATCCTAAGCCATCCTTAGTTCCTATAGAAGTAGAAGAAAAATGGGTAAAAGATCTTCAAGGGTTATCCTTGAAAAATATAAAATTTATTATTAAAGATGATAAAGGTAAAATACTATATGAAGAATTTGGTGAGATGATCTTTACACACTTTGGAATATCTGGACCTGTAGTTCTTAGTGGAAGTAGAGTTGTTAACTTAAAACCTAATTTAAGAGCGATAATTAATTTAAAACCAGCTTTATCTTCTGAGGAATTAGATAAAAGGATACAAAGAGATTTTGCTAAAAACTTAAATAAAGATTTTAAAAATGCTCTTAATGATTTACTTCCTAGTAAAATTATAAATACTGTAGTACAGTTAAGTGGAATAGATGAAAGTAAAAAAGTAAATTCCATAACCAAGGAAGAAAGGAAAAGACTCGTTTATCTTCTTCAAAACTTTGAGCTAAAGATTAAAGGATTAAGACCTATATCGGAGGCTATAATTACATCAGGTGGGATAGATGTAAAGGAAATCGATCCTTCTACAATGAAATCTAAGATAATTGATAACTTATATTTTGCTGGAGAAATGATAGATGTAGATGGATATACAGGCGGTTTTAATATTCAAATAGCTTTATCTACAGGTTATTTAGCTGGTATAAGCGTTGGTATAGATTAAATATTAATTTATTTTGAAGGATTTTTATATTTTTCCTAGAATATAAATTAAGAGGTTCTGTTTAAGAAAGGCGGTATTAATTTGAGAATAAGTGTAGCAATTGATGGTCCCGCAGGAGCAGGAAAAAGTACTATAGCAAAAATGGTTGCAGATAAATTTAATCTTATGTACATAAATACTGGTTCAATGTATAGAGCTATCACATTAGTAGCTCTAGAGCATAATATTTCATATGAAGACGTTGATGGTTTATGTAAATTAATGAATGATTTAGATATGGAATTTCAAAATAATGAATTAATATTAAATGGAGAAAACATTAATGATAAATTAACCCTTCCTAATATAAGTGATAATGTTTCAAATTATGCAGCAGTGTTAGAAGTGAGAGAAAAGTTAGTACATTTACAAAGAAAAATGTCTGAAAAATACAATGTTATAATGGATGGTAGGGATATTGGAACGGTTGTATTAAAGGATGCACCTTTCAAATTCTATCTAACCGCTTCTCCTGAAGAAAGAGCTCGAAGAAGGTATAATGAATTATCAGAAAAAAATATAAATGTTAACTATGATAAAATATTAGAAGAGATAAAAAAGAGGGATTATATAGATTCACATAGAGAGATAAATCCGTTAGTTAAAGCTAAAGATGCAATAGAAATTGATACAACATCAATGACTATTGACGATGTTGTTAATATGATATCGAGCTATATAAGTAACAATTTGAATAACATAAACAAGTAAGGTAGTGATAAAGTGAAAAAAATAACATTAGCAGATAAAGCTGGTTTTTGCTTTGGAGTTAAAAGAGCAGTTGATACAGCCTTAAAATATAGAGAAGAATATGATAGACCAATATATACTTTAGGTCCCCTAATCCACAATAACGATGTGGTTGAATTCTTGAAATCAAAAGATATACATTCTATAGAGATAGATGAATTATATTCTTTAAAAGAAGGAGACGTTATAATAATAAGATCTCATGGAATATCTCCTAGAATAGTTGAAATATTAAAGAAAAAGAAATTAATAATAGCAGATGCTACATGCCCATATGTGGCACATATACAACAAAAAGTAGAAAAGTACTATAAATCAGGGTATAGCGTAGTTATAGTTGGAGACTATACTCATCCAGAAGTAATTGGGATAAATGGCTGCTGTGATGATAAAGCCATAGTATCAAAAGATGGTTCTAATATTACAGAACTTCCTTCAAAAGTGTGTGTAGTATCACAAACTACTGAAAAGCAAGAAAATTGGGAAAAAGTAATAAATATTATAGCAAAGCAATGCAAAGAATTTATCGCATTTAATACAATATGCAACGCTACTCAAATAAGACAAAGGGCTGCTCGTGAGTTATCAAGTCAAGTAGATACTATGATAATCATAGGTGGACGTCATAGTTCAAATACAGCAAAATTATATGAGATTTGCAAGGAAAATTGTAAAAATACTATACATGTAGAAAATTCAAGTGAAATATCTAATGAAGTAATTAAAAACAGTAAGAATATAGGTGTTACAGCAGGAGCTTCAACACCTGATTGGATTATAAAGGAGGCTATATTAAAAATGAGTGAAGGTAAAGAGTTAGAATTTAATGAGCAATTAGCTTTTATGGAGCAAAATGATGTTCAAATTGCTGTTGGAGATGTGATAGAAGGAAAAATCATTTCATTAAATGATAAAGAGGCATTTGTTAATATTGGTTATAAAAAAGATGGAATTATTCCTTTAAAAGAGGTTACAAGAGATGAGAATGTGAGCATTAAAGATATTTTTAATGTAGGAGATACAGTAAAAGCTAAGGTAGTAAGTCTTAGAAATGATGATGGATATGTAGTATTATCAATGATTGAAATTGAAAGGGAAAAAGCATATGAGGAATTAAAATATGCTTTTGAAAATAAAGAAGTTATAAAATTATTAATTAAAGAGGTAGTTAATGGAGGCGTTATAGGAAGATATAAAGGAATAAGAGTGTTTATTCCAGCTTCTCATATAGAACTTCATCATGTTGACGATTTAGAATCCTATATAGGAAAAGAATTAGATGTAAATATAATAGAATATAAGATTCAAAGAAGAGGAACTAAAATAGTTGCTTCTAGAAGAGAGATACTAATAAAACAACAGCTAGAAAGAGAAAATAAGACATGGGAAAAGCTTCATAAGGATCAAATTGTAGATGGAGAAATAAAGAGAATAACTAATTTTGGAGCTTTTGTAGATATAGATGGTATAGATGGTTTGCTACACGTTTCTGAAATTTCTTGGGGAAGGATTGATAAGCCAGGAGATGTGCTAAAAGTAGGTCAGAAAATAAAAGTATATATATTAGAAGCAGATAAAGAAAATAGAAAATTGTCTTTGAGCATAAAGAAACTAATACCTAACCCATGGAATGATATAGAAGAAAAGTATCCTATAGGTAATATGGTTTTAGGAAAAGTTGTTCGTTTTGCTGATTTTGGTGCTTTTATAGAATTAGAACCTGGTGTAGATGGATTAGTTCATATTTCTGAAATAAGCTACAAGAGGATCAATAAGCCACAAGATGTGTTAAAAATAGGAGAACAAGTTAAAGCTAAGATAATAAATGTAAATAAGGAAGAAAAGAAAATTAGCTTGAGCATAAAAGAAGCTGAATAAATATAAAAATAAGTCCAAAAGAAAACCTAAATATTTTCTTGTGGGCTTATTTTTGTAATATTTATTTGTCTATACATTGTATACTTTGATAATTTTTTCTAAAGAAGGTTGAACTAATGTATAAATTTTGTATGCTTAACAAAAATAATATTAATGATTTTAGACTCCTTAACAGATATAGGACTAATTTTAATAAACTTAATAAAGACTTTTTTCATGAATATCATAATTTAAATCAATTTCAACGAATATTAATCAAAAGACGAGTAAGGTTATTAAAAGACGACCATAGATATATAGGATACCTATGGACAGAAACTAAAGGAGACTCCAATTGTTTTATTAATTCTATGTATATAGCAGAGGATTCAGATGTTTTTAAATATTATAGATTATTACTAAATTCTATAAGAGCAAATTCTATTATATCTTACACTTGTGAGAAGAATGATATAAATTATGATATACTCATGAGATTAGGATTTAATAAAGTTAAAGCATTGTTTGAAATGAAGATAGTCTTAGACTCTATATTTCAAATCGAATCATTAAGCCATGTAAAATTTCATAAGGTTATTCGAGGAAGAGATGAAAAGTTAAGGTGTATTATACAAAATAATATATTTAATAGCGATAATAGAATTCCGTTAAAGGTTGAAGATATTTACTATGATGAAATGCAAGATTATTATTGTGAGGACGGAGCAATACTTATGAAGGTAAATAATATTTATATAGGATATGGACAAATTATTATGAAAGATAATTACCCTTATGTAGTAAATTTTGGAGTAATAGAAGATTATCGCAACAAAGGTTATGGAAAGATGCTACTAAAGTATATTTTAAATATATTATATAAAAAGGGGAAAAAGTTAGTTAAAATAAATGTAGATTCTGAAAATAAATTAGCTATTAAATTGTATGAAAGTGTGGGATTTATAAATGATAAAGAGAGATCTCAATGGATATTAAATAACAAAAAATAATCTTAAAACTAAAAAGAGATATCTCTTTTTAGTTTTAAGATTATTTCATTTCAAATAAATTTTCTTTGGGGATATAGCTAGATTTAAGATTTATTATGTTCTCAGATTGAAATTTAGTGAAGTAACTTCTATCATAAATGCAATTCATTTGAGAATTAAAGCTGCTTTCATTAAATTGCTTTTTTTCTTTTATATCATACATAAAATCCCTCCTCGACAGTATTATTTGCATAAATTAGCTTTTATATAATTATTTTTAAAATTTCAAAAAGAATATAAAAGTCTTTAAAAATAAACCTAAATTATATATAATTAATAGATGTATACTATTAAGTTGTAAACTAAAGCAAAGCTTATAGAAAGGAAAGGATTAATTACATGGCTAATTTAAATCAAAAATATTATATAGATACTTGGGGTTGCCAAATGAATGAAGAGGATTCTGAAAAGATATCAGGACTCTTAAAAGGAACAGGATATAAAAGAACAAATATAAAAGATGAAGCGGATATAATCATATTTAATACATGCTGTGTTAGAGAAAATGCAGAGCAAAAGGTATATGGACATTTAGGTTCTTTAAAAGCCTTAAAAAGAAAAAAGCCAAATCTTATAATAGTAGTTACTGGATGCATGATGCAGCAGAAAGGTATGCCAGACAAGGTTATGAAAAAATTCCCATACATAGATATTATTGCTGGTAGTTACAATTCTTATAAGCTTCCTGAATATATTGAGAGAGTAAAAACAGAAGGAAACTCTATTATTGAAGTGTGGAATAAGGAAAAAGGCATTGTTGAAGGATTGCCAGTGGATAGACTTAGTGCTGTCAAGGCTTTTGTAACAATTATGTATGGATGCAATAATTTTTGCTCTTATTGTATAGTTCCTTATGTAAGAGGAAGAGAAAGAAGCAGAAAACCTGAAAATATTATTGATGAAATAAAAGATTTAGTATCTAAAGGATATAAGGAAATCACCTTATTAGGCCAAAATGTAAATTCATATGGGAAAGGGCTAGAACCAGAAATTGATTTTGCAGAGCTTTTAAAAAGAGTTAATAAAGTAGAAGGACTTGAAAGAATAAGATTTATGACTTCTCATCCAAAAGATGTTTCAGATAAGTTAATAAGTGCTATGGCAGAATGTGAAAAAGTATGTGAACATGGTCATTTTGCACTACAATCTGGTTCAAGTAGAATTTTGGAAAAAATGAATAGAAAATATACAAGAGAGCAATATTTAGAATTAGTTAAGAAATTAAGGAAAGCTATGCCTGATATAGCTATTAGTACTGATATTATTGTTGGATTCCCGGGAGAAACAGAAGAAGATTTTGAAGATACATTAAGTATTGTTAAAGAGATAGAATTTGACTCTGTATTTACTTTTATATACTCTCAAAGAGAAGGGACTCCAGCAGCAACTCATGAAGAGCAAATTCCAGAAGATGTAAAACATGAAAGATTTAATAGATTAGTTAAGGTGGTTAATGATATTCTTGCTAAAAAGAATAAAGAATATGAAGGTAAAATTGTAGAAGTTTTAGTAGAAGGCCCTAGTAAGAATGATGAAACTAAACTTATGGGTCGAACAAGAACTAACAAACTTGTAAATTTTGAAGGTAACGACGATATTATTGGAACATTGGTTAAAGTTAAAATTACTAAGGCACAATCATTTTCATTAATAGGTGAAATAGTATAGAAGCTCTCTAAAAAGAGCTTTCTATACTATTTATGTTATTACAAGGAGGGAATATATATGGCTCTTACTCCGATGATGCAACAATATTTAGAGGTTAAACAAAAAAATAAAGACTGTATCTTATTTTTTAGGTTAGGAGACTTCTATGAAATGTTTTTTCAAGATGCAGAAATTGCAGCAAGGGAACTTGAATTAGTTTTAACAGGTAGGGATTGTGGTTTAGAAAAAAGAGCTCCTATGTGCGGCATACCATATCATGCGGCTAATTCGTATATAAGTCGACTTGTAAATAAGGGATATAAAGTAGCTATATGTGAACAATTAGAAAACCCTTCTGAAGCTAAAGGAATTGTAAAAAGGGATGTTATAAAAATAATAACTCCTGGTACATATTCTGATTCTGCATTTCTAGAAGAGACAAAGAATAATTATATTATGAGTTTATACGTAGAAAACGAATTAGTTTCTATGGCTTTTGCCGACATATCAACTGGGGATTTTGAATGCACATATAGCAATTATAATGTTTCTATAATTTTAGATGAAATATCAAAGTTTATGCCAAGTGAAATTATAATTGCAGATAGTGCGGAAGATAACTTAATAAATTCTATAAATGAACGTTTTCAACTTACACTAACTATAAAAACAAATGACTATTTTAAAACTAATTCCATAGAAAATTTAAAAAAACAATTTCCTGACTTTGACCCTAATAATTATGAAGATATTGTTATTAATGGGTGCAATGGCTTGTTAAGCTATATAATAGAAACTCAAAAAATAGCTTTACTTCATATAAATAATATAGAGTATTATAATTTAGTTGATTATCTAGTTATAGATATTAACTCTAGAAGAAATCTAGAACTTACTGAAACTTTAAGAGATAAGTCTAAAAAAGGCTCGCTGCTATGGGTTATTGATAAGACTGTTACTGCTATGGGTGCAAGGCTTCTTAGAAGATGGTTAGAACAACCTCTAGTTAATAAGGAGCAAATAGAACACAGATTAGATTCAGTAGGTGAGATAATGTCTAACCAGCATTTATACGATGAATTAAAAAATTATTTAAAGGATGTCTATGACATTGAAAGACTGGTAGGTAAGATTTCTTCTAAAAATGTAAATGCAAAAGAATTATTGTCTTTAAAAAATTCTATTCAAAAGTTGCCGTATATAAAAAGTATATTATCAAATAGTAAAAGTTTTATATTAAAAGGAATATATAATGATTTAGATTGTCTTGAAGATGTTTATGCTCTTTTAGATAGTGCTATATTAGAAAATCCAGCTTTATCCTTAAAGGAAGGCGGAATAATAAGAAATGGATATAATAAAACTATTGATGAATTAAGAGATGCAAAATCCCATGGCAAACAGTGGATAGCATCTCTTGAAGAACAAGAAAGAAACGCAACTGGAATTAAGTCTTTAAAAGTAGGATATAACAAGGTATTCGGTTATTATATAGAAATAACGAAATCCAATTTAAACTTAGTGCCAGAAAACAGATATATAAGAAAACAAACCTTAGCTAATTGCGAAAGATATATTACCCCAGAATTAAAGGAAGTAGAAGATAAAATATTAGGGGCTCAAGACAAATTAATTGAATTAGAATATAATGTATTTGTTGCAGTAAGAGAAACAATAGAAAAACATATTAATAGAATGAAAAAAAGTGCCAAAATGATCTCTGAAATAGATTGTTTGTGTTCTCTTGCCATAGTTGCACTTGAAAATAATTACTGTCGACCTGATATTTTAGAAAAAGGAGCTTTGTATATAGAAGAAGGCAGACATCCTGTAGTAGAAAAAATGATCCCTCATAATACTTTTGTAGCTAATGATACCTATATAGACAATGAGAACCAGCAATTAATGTTAATAACAGGCCCTAACATGGCTGGAAAATCTACATATATGCGACAAGTTGCTTTAATAAATATACTTGCTCAAATAGGAAGTTTTGTCCCAGCAAAAAAGGCTTCAATTGCTATTTGTGATAAAATATTTACGAGAATAGGAGCATCTGATGATTTAGCACGAGGTAAAAGTACGTTTATGGTTGAGATGTGGGAAGTTGCAAATATATTAAATAATGCTACAAGCAGAAGTCTTATCTTATTAGATGAAGTAGGACGTGGCACTAGTACTTATGATGGACTTAGTATAGCATGGTCAGTTATAGAGTATATTTGTACTAATAGTAGATTAAAAAGTAAAACGTTATTTGCAACTCATTATCATGAACTTATATCATTAGAAGGGAAAATTAGAGGAGTAAAAAATTACTCTATAGCAGTAAAAAAACTTAATAATGATATAGTTTTTCTTCGAAAAATTAGTGAGGGTGGAGCAGACGAATCCTATGGAATTGAAGTGGCAAAGCTTGCTGGTATTCCTGAAGAAGTTATTTCAAGAGCTAAATCCATATTATCCAATTTAGAAAGAAAAGAAAATAAAGAAAGCAATTATAGCGAAACAAATACAGAGAATTCAATATTAAAAGAAGTATGTGTTTCTAACTCTAAAGAGGGCAGCGTAAATAATATAAAAAACAATACAAAGCAAGTTGAATTCATAGATATAGAGAAAGATAATTTATTAAAAGAAATTTTATCTATAGACATTTTAAATATGACACCTATGGAAGGTTTCAATAAGTTATATCAAATAATTACCAAAGCAAAGTCCCTATTTTAATTAACAGGAGGTGACATATCTGAAGAGAATTAATGTGCTTGATAAGGATATTTCTAATAAAATAGCTGCAGGAGAAGTTGTAGAAAGACCGGCTTCAGTAGTAAAAGAATTGATTGAAAATAGTATTGATGCAGAAGCAAAAAATATAATCATAGAAGTTAATAATGATAATGATGACCAAAAGATAAAAATATCAGATGATGGAATCGGCATTCATTATGATGATATAGAAAAAGCTTTTCTTCCACATGGAACTAGTAAGATCTTAAAAATAGATGATTTATACTCTATTAATACATTCGGTTTTAGAGGTGAAGCTTTACCAAGTATTTCTGCAGTTTCTAAAGTAAACTTGAAAAGTAGAAGTAAATATAGTGAATCTGGAAGAGAAATTTATATATCTGGTGGAAATGTTGAATATATAAAAGATGTTGGATGTAGTATTGGAACTACTATTGAAGTATCTAATTTATTTTTTAATGTTCCTGCTAGGCAAAAGTTTTTAAAGAGTAAACAAAGAGAAACAAGTCTAATATCTAATATCGTAAATAGGTTAGCATTAGCAAACTATGATGTATCATTTAAATACTATATCAACGAGAAAAAGTCTCTTATAACATTTCCTTCGAAGGATGTTAAAGATACTATAAGATCAGTTTATGGCAAAAACATATATAATAATATAATTAGTTTTGAGAAACATTCAGATATTGCATCTATATATGGGTATATAGGTAATTCTGAAATAAGCAGAGGAAGTAGGAATAATCAAAGCATTTTTGTAAATAAAAGATATATAAAGAGCGCTTTAATTACTTCAGCCGTAGAAAGTGCATTTAAGTCTTTTTTGACAATCAATAAGTTTCCATTCTTTGTTTTGTTTTTAGAAATCTATCCTGAAATGGTGGATGTTAATGTTCATCCCGCCAAGGCAGAAATAAAATTTCAAGAAGAAAGATTGATATATAAGCTGGTATTTGAAGGAGTCCATGAAGCACTTGCTAAATTTATGAAAAACTCCTTTAAGATTAATGATAATCCTGTTTCAATAAGTAGTGAAGAGGATAATTCCATTGTGCAGCTTCCTATGGATTTGAAAGGAAAAGATATTTTTACATCCTATCCTTCAAAAAGGGAAGAGGTTGAACTTAATAATCTATTTTTTGAAAAATCAAATATTAGTAATGATGTAAAATATAAAAATATTTCTAAAGAAGACGATAAGGTATTAGAAGATAAATACAAGGTTATTGATAAATCTAAAAATAATAAAAGCCTTAAAATAGGTGAGCCGAAATTTCCATATTTAAATATAATAGGCCAATTTAATAACACATACATTTTAGCTCAAGAGTCTAATAATTTTTATATTATAGACCAACATGCTGCTCATGAAAAAATTTTATTTGAAAAATTTAAAAACCAAATTGAAAATAGAGAGGTTATATCACAGATTTTAATTACTCCCATAATTGTGGAACTAAGTAGTGATGATTATGTATACTATGCAGAAAACATGGAAATATTTAATAAAAGTGGATTCTTGATCGAAGATTTCGGAGATAACACAATAAGTATAAGAGAGGCTCCTATGCTTCTTGGGAAAGCAAGTGTAGAAGAATTCTTTTTAGAAATTTTAGATAATGTAAAAAATATGGGATCAGGAAAGGCTACAGAAGTAAATTATAATATAATCGCTTCTCTTGCATGTAAAGCTGCTATCAAAGCAAATCATCCATTGACAGGTAGAGAAATGAATGCGTTAATTGAAGAATTAAGATACATAAAAGAACCATTTAATTGTCCTCATGGTAGACCTACTATTGTGAGAATATCATTAACCGATATAGAAAAAAAGTTTAAAAGAATACAATAGAAAATAGCGGCATATTAATTGAAGGAGAGATTGAATGAACAAGGATTTATTTATTCTGGCAGGACCTACAGCTGTTGGAAAAACTGCAATTTCTATAGAGTTAGCTAAAAGGTTAAATGGAGAAATAATATCTGCAGATTCCATGCAAATTTATAAATATATGAATATAGGTTCAGCTAAAATTAAAGAAACTGAAAAACAAGGAATACAACATCATTTAATAGATTTTCTTGATCCTCAGCAAGAATTCAGTGTTGCAGAATTTAAAAAGAAAGCTACAGATGCTATAAATCGAATTTATGAAAAACGCAAGCTTCCTATGGTAGTTGGAGGAACTGGTTTTTATATTAATTCATTAATATTTAACTATGATTTCGCAAACACATATAAAGATGAAAACTATAGAGAATATTTGAAACTTCTTGCAGAAGAAAAAGGAAAAGAGTATGTTCATAATTTACTTAAAGAAGTCGATGAAGAATCTTATAAAAGGCTTTATCCTAATGATCTAAAAAGAGTAATCAGAGCATTAGAAGTTTATAAACTTACAGGAAAAACAATTTCTCAGTATAATATGGAGCAGGATATATACAATATTCCGTATAATGTACATTATTTTGTCTTAACTATGAATAGAAATAAGTTATATGAAAGAATTAATAAAAGAGTAGACATGATGATTGATGAAGGCCTAATAGAAGAGGTAAAGAATCTTAAAGATATGGGATGTGTTCCTAATATGCAATCAATGAAAGGAATAGGATATAAAGAGATTCTTTGTTATCTTGATGGTGAAATGACATTAGAAGAAAGCATAGAAGCCATAAAAAAGAACAGTAGAAACTATGCAAAAAGACAGTTGACTTGGTTTAGAAAAGATAAAAGAGCAATTTGGATAGATAAGGATAACTATCATAGTGATATGGAGATAGTTATGGATATAATTAAAAAATTTACTTCAAGTATAGCATAAATCTG
Source organism: Clostridium sp. (assembly GCF_047777555.1). Taxonomy (GTDB): domain Bacteria; phylum Bacillota; class Clostridia; order Clostridiales; family Clostridiaceae; genus Clostridium_H. Next base: position 425,273 of record NZ_JBKEEV010000001.1, read on the forward strand.
AAAAATTCCTTTATTTTAATAAAATATTGTTGGAGGTAATATCAATGAGTAAGCCAATTAATAACTTACAGGATGTGTTTTTAAATAATGCTAGAAAAAATAAAATATCCGTTATTATATATTTAACTAACGGATTCCAACTTAAAGGCAATGTTAAAGGATTTGATAATTTTACGATAATTTTAGATAATGATGGTAAACAAATGATGGTATATAAACACGCGGTTTCTACAATAGCACCCGCAAAGCCAATATTATTCAATCAAGAAGATAATGTTTAAAATAGGCATATATTTGCCTATTTTTTTCATGTGTGCTAATATATTTATTGGCTACTAACTGTAGTTTATCATACTATAAAAGTGAGGGTTTACATATGATTAAACAGATGAAAGAGTTTTTAATTAGCAAGTATGGCATAAATAACAAAGTATTAGACTTATATGAACATGCTATAAATGATGTAAAAGTTGAATTTAATATTTTAGATGATATAAGAGAATTTAATCAAGCAAAAGTATTAAATGCATTACAGGAAGAGAGAATTAGCGAATCCCATTTTACTAATTCTAGCGGTTATGGATATGGAGACATAGGTAGAGATTCATTGGATAAGGTTTATGCAAGAGTTTTTAATTGTGAAAGTGCTCTTGTAAGGCCTCACTTTGTAAATGGAACTCATGCGTTAGGGACAGCCCTATTTGGCAATTTAAGACCTAATGATACAATGCTATCAGTTTGCGGTGATCCTTATGATACTCTTCATGGCATAATAGGAATAGATGGAAAAGATGGAATGGGTTCTTTAAAAGAATTTGGAGTAAAGTATAAGCAATTAAATTTAATCAATGAAGGCAAACCTGATTTTAAAAGTATAGAAGAAGCTTTATTATCAGATAAAAGTATAAAATTAGTTCATATTCAGAGATCAACAGGTTATGGATGGAGAAACGCTTTAACAATAGAAGATATACGAAAAATTATAAACTGTGTAAAACAAATTAGAAATGATATAATTTGCTTTGTGGATAATTGTTATGGTGAATTTATAGATACTTTAGAACCTACGGATGTTGGAGCTGATCTAATAGCTGGATCATTAATTAAAAATATAGGAGGCGGTATAGCTCCTACAGGTGGTTACATAGCTGGTAAAAAAGAATATGTAGAAAAAGCTTCATATAGATTAACAGTTCCTGGAATAGGAGGAGAGTGCGGATCTACTTTTGGTGTTGTACGTTCTATGTATCAGGGATTATTTTTTGCTCCTCATGTAACTATAGAAGCATTAAAAGGTGCTATATTTTGCTCAAGGTTAATGGAACTTGCAGGTTTTGATGTGCTTCCTAAATTTAATGATAAGCGAAGTGATATAATTCAAGCTATAAAGTTTAATGACAAAGAAAAGCTAATTCAATTCTGCAAAGGAATTCAAGCTGGTTCACCTGTAGATTCTTTTGTAGAATGTGAACCATGGGATATGCCAGGTTATACAGACCAAATTATAATGGCAGCAGGAGCTTTTATACAAGGCTCATCAATTGAACTATCAGCAGATGCACCAATTAGGGAACCTTATATAGCATATCTTCAAGGAGGACTTACCTTTGACCATGCTAAGATAGGTATTCTCATAGCTTTAAGCAGAATTATAGCGTAAAATAACTGCAAGTAGATAACATTTAATTATAGCGTATCTACTTGCAGTTATTTTAATATCTCCTAAATAGTCCGACTAATTTTCCAATAATCTTACAGTTTTCTACGATTATTGGAGACATTGATTTATTTTCAGGTTGGAGTCTGATAAAACTTTTTTCTTTAAAAAACCTTTTAAGTGTAGCTTCATTATCGATTAGAGCAACTACTATATCACCATTTTCTGCATAGTCAGTTTTTTCTATAATAGCTAAGTCTCCATCCAAAATTCCAGCTTCAATCATACTTTCTCCCGTAATAGAAAGCATAAATAATTCTTTGTTACTTGGCATAAAATTTAGGGAGATAGGAAAGGTATCTTCAATATTTTCTACGGCCAATATAGGTGTACCAGCAGGTACTTTTCCTATTATAGGTATGTTTACTATTTCTTTTTTTATCATGGGTTCTTTCAGTATTTCTATGGCTCTTGGCTTTGTAGAATCTCTTCTAATGAGACCTTTTTTTTCTAATCTTGCAAGATGACCATGTACAGTTGATGTTGAACTCAATCCTACACCTTTACATATTTCTCTAACTGAAGGAGGATAACCTTTCTCGAGTATTTGCTTTTTAATAAATTCATATATTTCAGTTTGCTTATCTTTTCTTATTTCATCCATTCAAAACACTCCTTATTTCATATTCTAAATTATAACATAAATTTTGGATAATATCAAACAAATGTTCTATTATTATTGATTGTGCTAAAATCATCTGATATAATACAATAGATAGGAGAGGTGATACAAATGTTTAAAACTTGTGTGTTTGAGTCTGGCAAAGTATGTAACAATTGTGGAGAGTGTAATATATGTGATTTAGATTCAAATAAATTGTGTAACAACTGCGGTAAGTGTTTACAACTAGAAGGGTATGACGTTAAAGCTATAAATATTGATGAAATAGTAGATGATATATCTGAAGTTGATGATGTAATAAATGAATATGATGCATGCGAGGAAGAAGAAATAGAAGATATAGATAGTTTAGCACTGTTAAATAAAGATTTAAAGGATTCTGATATTAGTGTAGAATACATAGATGACGTAGATGGTTTAAATGATTTATTAGATAATATAGATAATAATGATGGAGTAATAAAAGAGGTTTTTCCAGGATTAATAGTAGTAAATAAAAAAGCTAAAAAATAATAAAAACGAAAAAATTTCTTTTTAAGAAATATTCTTTAAAAAGAAACTTTTTCGTTTTTTATTCACTCTTCACTTAAAGGGTTCGAACTGACAGCTTGTCTTAAAGTCTCATCATCTACATGAGTATATATTTGAGTTGTAGATACATTTTCATGACCAAGTATCTTTTGAAGACTACGAATATCTACATTTCCGTATTTATACATGAGAGTGGCAGCAGTATGCCTTAATTTGTGAGGAGAATACTTTTGATAATCAAGACCCGCTTTGGAAATATACTTTTTAACTAACAATTCAACACTTCTTTTGTTTATTCTTCTATTATTTCTACTTATAAATAGAGCGTCTTTATCTTTTTCATCTAACTTATTATTTTTTGTTAAGCGAATGGGAAGATAAGTATGTAAAGCTTTTAAGCAAGCAGTATTCAAATATACAGTTCTTTCTTTGTTACCTTTACCTATAATAGTCAGAGTGTCTGTTTTTATTTTTGAAATATCTATACTACACAGTTCAGAAAGTCTTAACCCGCAATTAAGAAATAGGGTGATTATACAATAATCTCTTTCTTTATTTTCTCCATCTATACATGACAATAAAAGCTTGCTCTCATCTAAAGATAAGTATATAGGATTTCTTTTATTTATTTTTGGAGTTTCTAGCTCTAAGGCTGGATTCTCTTCAATTATTTTTGCCTTGCTATATAAGTATTTAAAAAAAGATTTTAAAGAAGCGACTTTGCGAGCACGAGCATAGTTACCATTATTTCTATAGTTTTCTGTAAAAGATATAAAGGCGTAAAGATCTGATAATTTAATTTTTTTTATTAATTTTTCGTCTATATCATCTATAGGGATTTCTTCAAAATCTATGTCATCTTTAATATAGCCTCTATAAAGCTTTACAAATCTAAAAAACATGGAGAGATCATATTTATATCCATTAATTGTGTTTTTAGATTTTCCTTTAATAGTGCTAAGATAGTTTAAAAATTCATTTAAACATTCTGGTAATGTTGGATCGAATACATTTGATAAATTATAATTCATTATGCCCTCCTTTTTTGCCCTCCTAACTTCGCTAAATGTATATTTAGCGAAGTTAATAAGGCAATCCTGAAATTAGATTTTACTATATTATACAATAAAACTAATACTACTTGTAATACTTACTAGTTTTAATTTAAAATCTATCTAAAGCATATGAAATATATCTAAAAAAATAATTTCAAAGTTAATTCAATTAGACCCTTTATAGTTATTTAATTTTTTAAAATTTAAAAATTAAATAAATCCATACATTTTATATATGGATTTATTTAGATAAAACTTACACATTTATTGTTACATTAATATCTATTTGATCTTTATATTTTTTAATAACTGGAGTTACTGTATTAGTTATAAATTCTTCAACTTGATTAGCAGCCCTTCCTATAAAATTTTCAGGAGTTATTATAGAACGTATTTCTTCTTCGCTCATATAAAAAGAATTATCATTTACTATTCTTTCTATTAAATCATTGTCAAGACCTTCTTCTTTAACCATTTTAGCTGCTTGCATAGATAGGATTCTTATTTTTTCATGAAGTTCTTGTCTATCCCCTCCTCTTTTTACGGCCTCCATTAATATATTTTCTGTAGCCATAAAAGGTAACTCTTTATTTATATGGGATTGAATTACTTTCTCATAAACAACCATGCCTTTTGATACATTAATATATAAATTTAAGACTCCATCTAATGCTAAAAAACATTCAGAAATAGCTAATCTTTTATTAGCCGAATCATCCAAAGTCCTCTCGAACCATTGTGTCGCTGCAGTTATGGCTGGATTTAAAGAATTTATAATTACAAATCTACTTAATGCACTAATTCTTTCAGATCTCATAGGATTCCTTTTATAAGCCATAGCAGATGAACCCACCTGTTTTTCTTCAAACGGTTCTTCCATTTCTTTCATACTCTGCAGAATTCTTAAATCGTTGCTAAACTTATAAGCACTTTGAGCTATTTCAGAAAGTGTATTTAATATAATTGAATCTACTTTTCTAGGATAAGTTTGACCTGTGACTCCATAAGTTGAGTCAAATCCCATTTTATGAGCTACTAGAGAATCAAGTTCCTTTACTAAAGATTCATTATTGTTAAATAATTTCATGAAACTTGCTTGAGTTCCAGTAGTCCCTTTAACACCTCTTAATTTTAATTTACTTATAACAAATTCTAGATTCTCTAGATCTAAAATTAAATCTTGTATCCAAAGCGTAGTTCTTTTACCTACAGTAGTTAACTGGGCTGGTTGTAGATGAGTAAAACCTAATGTAGGAAGACTCTTATACTTTATAGCAAAGTTGGCTAAGTTTTCTATTATCTTAATAATTTTATTTCGTATGAGCACAAGAGCTTCTCTCATAATTATTAAATCCGTATTATCTCCTACAAAGCAGCTTGTTGCTCCTAAATGTATTATACCTTTAGCATTAGGACATTGTAATCCATAAGCATACACATGACTCATTACATCATGTCTTATTTCTTTTTCTTTTTTTTCTGCATCCTCATAGTTTATATTTTCTATATTTGATTTCAACTCTTCTATTTGTTCCTGAGAAATATTTAAACCTAATTCTTTTTCGCTTTCAGCTAAAGCTACCCAAAGTTTTCTCCAGGTTTTATATTTCATATTATCGGAAAACAAGTAGGACATTTCAGGAGAAGCGTATCTACTGTTTAATGGAGAATTATAACTATCTCTTTTCATACAAAAAAACCTCCGCAACAAATATTATTAAAATCAACGAATGATTTATTCATATTATATCATATATTATATGTAAAATTAAATATATTTGTTCGTAATTTTGCAAGTATAATCAAGTATAATAAGGTTCTATTTTATTACCAAACCTAATATAATCTACTAATAAGTACATAATTTCATTTAACAGGAGGTACATATGTATGTATAAGTTAAGTTTAATAGACAAAATTTCCTTGCTTGTAATTATAATCGGTGCTATTAACTGGGGGCTTATAGGTTTATTTAACTTTAATCTTGTAAAGTTTATCTTTGGTGCTATACCTTTACTTCAACGAATAATCTATATAGTAATAGGGTTATCTGGAATTAATGCCCTATTATTTATTAAAAAAGTAAGTGTAGATAAAAATAAATAAAAGGCTAGTAGTAGCCTTTTATTTATTATTCAAGAGATTCAATTAGTTTTGCCATTTCTTCAGCAGCTAATGTTTCATCATCGCCAGATGCTGTAATTATGACTTTAGAATCTTTAGTAACTCCTAATGATAAAACTCCTATTAAGCTTTTTACATTAGCTTTTTTATCATTATATTCTAAATATATTTCTGATTTAAATGAAGATGCCTTTTTTACTAGTAAAGTAGCAGGGCGTGCATGTAAACCTGTTGAACTTTTAACTATTGCTTCTTTTTTTACCATAAATATCACCTCTATTTAAATTTTTAATTAATACTATTATATTATATCATTATATTAATATTTCTCAACTTTTAAATTAGAATTTTATATCTAAATTAGAAGTTTATATATAAAATTTTCAATTCTACTTAAGCCTATTTCAATTTCTTTCATAGAAATAGCATATGAAAGTCGTACATAGTTATCCAAACCAAAAGCTATTCCAGGAATAACAGCTACCTTTTCCTCAGATAATAAGCATTCTGCAAATTCCATAGAGTTACTAATTACTTTACCATTAATTTTTCTACCATAGTACTTGCATACATTGAGCATAATATAAAACGCTCCTTCAGCATTTATGCAGGATACATTATTAATTGAGTTAATTCTATTAATCATATAGTTTTTTCTTTTTTCAAATTCTTTCACCATATTATACAAGTCTTCTTGAGGACCAGTTAAAGCTTCTAACGCAGCATATTGAGCTATGGATGTAGGATTAGAAGTAGTATGACTTTGAATACTTGACATTAGCTTAATTATATGTTCATCCCCAGCTACATATCCTATTCTCCAACCTGTCATAGCATAAGATTTAGAAACACCATTAATTACAATAGTTCTTTTATAAGCATCTTCATTTAAACTTGAAATACTTATGTGAATATTATCTCCATATATCAATTTTTCATATATTTCATCAGATATTATTAATAAATCATGGCTTTTTGCAAAATCAGCTATAGCCGATAATTCTTCTTTGGAATAAACAGCTCCTGTAGGGTTATTAGGGCTATTTATTACAATACATTTAGTCTTACTACTTACCTTTTTTTCCAAAGCTTCAACTGTGCACTTAAAATTATCTTTTTCTTGACATTCCACAAAAATTGGGACTCCTCCAGAAAGCTTTACTAGTTCCGGATAACTTACCCAATATGGAATAGGGATAAGAACTTCGTCACCATAATTTAAAACTGCTTGAAATACATTTGATAAACATTGTTTTGCACCGGTAGAAACTATTACTTGATCAATTGTGTATAACAAGTTATTATCCTTTTTAAATTTTTCGATAATGGCCTGCTTTAATTCAATTATGCCAGAGGCAGGAGTGTATCTAGTTAAGCCTAGATCTATAGCTTTTTTAGCTGCTTCCTTAATATTTACTGGCGTATCAAAGTCAGGCTCTCCTGCTCCAAAACTGATTATATCAATTCCCTCTTTAGCCATTTGTTTTGCTTTAGCTGTTATAGCTAGTGTTAATGAGGGAGATATGTTTTTTGCTTTTTCTGATACTATCATTACAATATTTTCCTCCATCTTTTTACTATATGTAATATATATTATAACATAATTAGTTTATCTTAAATATTAAATAATAGATGATAAATAATAATTTATAAATTTAACCACAATAATATCCTTTAAAGATAAAGTTTATTATCTAGGTTGAACAATTAATTTTATAGCCGTTCTAGTTTCATCATCTATTTGTACGTCAGTAAATGCTGGAATACAAATTAGATCTATTCCACTTGGAGCAACAAAGCCACGTGCAATAGCAATAGCTTTAACTGCTTGATTCAATGCCCCTGCACCAATTGCTTGAATTTCTGCTGAACCAACTTCTCGTAATACGCCAGCTAGCGCGCCAGCCACAGAATTTGGATTAGATTTAGCTGATACTTTTAGTATTTCCATAATTAACCTCCCATAATGCGATCATTATTTTATAAATATATATTCAATATTTCTACAAAAAAGATAAAAACCCTTTATTTTGCTATTATAAAATTGCAAAATAAAGAGTTTTTTATTTTATAAATTTATCGTGCATAATCAATTGATCTAGTTTCTCTTATAATATTAACTTTAATTTGACCTGGATATTCCAATTCATTTTCTATTCTTTTAACAATATTTCTTGCCATTTCTATGCAACCATAATCATCAATTTCCTCTGGTTTAACCATAATCCTAATTTCTCTTCCTGCTTGTATAGCATAAGACTTTTCTACACCTTCATATGAATTAGCTATTTCTTCAAGTTTTTCTAATCTTTTAATGTACGCTTCTAAGGTTTCTCTTCTTGCTCCAGGCCTAGCTGCTGATATAGCATCTGCTGCCTGAACAAGTATAGCTTCAATCGAATCATACTCAACATCACCATGATGTGCTGCTATAGCATTTACAACGATATGTGATTCATGATATTTTTTAGCCATTTCTGCACCTATTAACGCGTGAGGACCTTCTACTTCATGATCAACTGCCTTTCCTATGTCGTGAAGTAAACCTGCTCGCTTAGCTAAGGTAGGATCTATGCCAAGTTCTGAAGCCATAAGTCCAGCCAAATAAGCAACCTCAATAGAATGCTTTAGGACATTTTGACCATAACTAGTACGATACTTTAATCTTCCTAATAGCTTAATTAACTCTTGATGAAGACCATGTATTCCTGTCTCAAAAGTAGCTTGTTCGCCTTCCTCTTTTATTTCATTTTCTACTTCTTTTTTAGCTTTCTCTACCATTTCTTCAATTCTTGCAGGATGAATTCTTCCATCAATTATGAGTTTCTCAAGTGCAATTCTAGCTACCTGCCTTCTAATTGGGTCGAATCCTGATAAAATTACAGCTTCAGGAGTATCATCGATTATAAGATCAACTCCAGTTAAAGTCTCTAAAGCCCTTATATTTCTTCCCTCTCTACCTATAATTCTACCTTTCATTTCATCGTTAGGCAAGGAAACCACATGTACAGTACTTTCAGCTACATGATCAGCAGCGCATCTTTGAATTGCCGTTGAAATTATTTCTTTTGCTTTTTTATCTGCTTCTTCTTTAGCTTTGCTTTCCATGTCTTTAATCATAACCGCTAAATCATGTTTGATTTCTTTTTTAGTTTCTTCCAGCAATAATTGACGAGCTTCTTCGGATGATAAATTAGAGAGTCTTTCAAGTTCTTCTCTTTGCGCTTCATATAGCTTATCTACACTAGATTCCTTTTCTGCAATTTCCTGCTGTTTCCTATTAAGAGCATCTTCTTTCTTTTCAATAGCGTCACTCTTCTTATCCAATAATTCTTCTCTTTGGATAATTCTTCTTTCCAATCTCTGAATTTCGTTACGTCTTTCCCTTGATTCCTTTTCAAAATCATTTCTTAGTTTATGCACTTCTTCTTTTGCTTCTAAAATTGCTTCTTTTTTTATTGATTCAGCTTCTTTTTCAGAATCTTCAATAATTCGTTTTGCTTTAATTTCAGCTTCTACAATTTTAGCTTGTGATATATTTTTTCTAACATATATTATCACAAATACAGAAATCAGCACTGCAATAACTATTAAAACGTATAATCCCAAAACAACACCTCCTGACTTTATCCAATTAGAATAAAAAATTAAGCGTCATCGAAGTTTAGAAAAGGTGTTATGTTTGTTTATATATAAATCATTTATACATGTTAAACCAGTATTTGTATTCATTTTATATTATTTTTAAATTCGTGTCAAGTTTGTAAAAAAAATGCCATAGGTTTCGCATCTAAATTACAGAGAAAATTTCACTTTTACTTGAATTGTTATTTCTTACACTTATAAGAAGGAATGCGAAACTCGCAGACCATTATGGCATAAAAATAGCATTTCTTTATAGTTAAACTATTATATAAAGAAATGCTACTTTTAGTAAAATAAATTTTATCAAATACTATTTAGTCGAACCTTTATTCTCAGTATCAACATTTTCAGGAACAACATTATTCATTCTTTGTGGTAATCCCTGCTTATTTCTTATTTGATTTTCTATTTCAAATAAAATATTAACATTTTCTCTCAAAAACTGTTTAGCATTTTCCCTTCCTTGACCTAATCTTATATCCTTGTAAGAAAACCATGCTCCACTTTTTTCAACTATCCCATTATCTACCCCTACATCAAGTACATTACCTTCATATGATATCCCACTACCATACATTATATCAAATTCTGCTTGCTTAAAAGGAGGAGCCACTTTATTCTTTACTACCTTTACTCTGGTTCTGCTGCCTAAAAATTCATCTCCTTGCTTAATTGTATCTATTTTTCTAACATCTAGCCTTACAGATGCATAAAATTTTAATGCTCTACCTCCTGGTGTAGTTTCTGGGTTTCCAAACATCACTCCAACTTTTTCTCTTAATTGATTTATAAAGATCGTAGCACACTTTGACTTATTTATAGAACCAGTTAGCTTTCTAAGGGCTTGAGACATAAGTCTTGCTTGAAGCCCAACATGTGAGTCTCCCATTTCTCCTTCTATTTCTGCTTTTGGAACTAAAGCTGCAACAGAGTCTACTACAATTACATCTATAGCTCCAGATCTCACTAAAGCTTCGCATATTTCTAAAGCCTGTTCTCCCGTATCTGGTTGAGATACTATTAAATTATCTATATCTACTCCTAATGCTTTTGCATATATTGGATCTAGTGCATGTTCCGCATCTATAAATGCTGCAGTTCCACCAGCTTTTTGAGCTTCAGCTATAATATGTAAAGCTACAGTAGTCTTACCAGAAGATTCAGGTCCATATATTTCGATTATTCTGCCTCTTGGTACTCCTCCTATTCCCAAAGCTATATCTAAAGACAAACTTCCAGTAGATATTGCCTCTATATTAAGAACATGATCTTCACCAAGCTTCATTACTGAACCTTTTCCGAATTGCTTTTCAATTTGACTTATAGCGGCTTGTAAAGCCTTCATTTTTTCATTATTCATATTATTCATCCCCTACCAGGGTCACACTCCTTTCAATTTCGAACGTATGTTCCTACTTAAATTATACATTATATCTATAAGTAGGTCAAGTGGGTATAATAAAAGTTCCTATTTATGTATTTATAGGAACTTTTATTATAATTATAACCTTTTTATTTTAAATTAATCAACGATTAGTACTAATTGCTTTTTTATTTTTTACAAAGTAATCAACTCCTGAAATTACGGTTATAATAACAGCAAGAGTTACACTTATATATGTAATATACCTTACATATATTGCATTATGTACTAAAGATACTAATCCAAAAATTATAGCAATTATTTGAATTACTGTTTTTATTTTTCCCCACCAACTAGCTGCTATAACTATTCCTTCAGATGCAGCAACTGCCCTTAAACCTGTAACAGCAAACTCCCTACCAATGATTATCATTGATACCCAAGTAGGAATAATATTATATTCAACTAACGATACTAGGGCTGAGGTTACAAGTAATTTATCAGCTAATGGATCCATAAACTTTCCGAAGTTTGTTATCTCATTTCTACTTCTAGCTATATACCCATCTAGTTTATCTGTTAAAGCTGCAATTATAAAAATAAATATAGCTATAAGAATAGAGGAACTCTTATTTAAAGCCATAAAAATTAAGAAAATGGGTACCAAAATAGTTCGAATTATCGTAAGTTTATTCGCAAGATTCATGACAAACAACTCCTATTAAATCATATTCTAAGGCATCGGTTATTAATACGTCAATAAACTCTCCTATACTTAATATTTTATCACATTTAAAGAAAATTGCACCATCTATTTCAGGAGCCATTTCATAATTTCTTCCAAACCAATAATCATCATTTCCTTTTCCTTCTACAATTACTTTATATGTCTTGCCAATTTTATGCTTATTTTTTTCCTTAGATATGCCTTGTTGAATCATCATTATTTCTTCTAATCTACTATCCTTTATTTCTTCACTAACTTGATCATCCATTTTAGCTGCAGGGGTATCTTCCTCTTGAGAGTATTTAAAAACCCCTAAATTATCGAATTTGATATCTTTTACAAATTCTCTTAATTCATTAAACTCTTCTTCAGTTTCTCCAGGGAAGCCAACTATAAGAGATGTTCTAAGAACTAATCCATTTATTAAGCTTCTCATTTTCTTTATATTATTTGTAATAAGTTCTTTACTACTTTTCCTATTCATTCTTTTTAGAACAGAATTACTTATATGTTGTATAGGAATATCTAGGTATTTACATACTTTATTATTGTTAGCTATTTCATCTATAAATTTATCAGTTATTTCTTCAGGATAAGTGTATAATACTCTAATCCATTCTAAATTTTCTATTTTTGAAATAGCCCTTATTAATTCATGCAGCTTATTTTCTTTATATAGATCTATACCATACACAGAAGTGTCCTGTCCAACGAGAATTATTTCTTTAACTCCCATTGAAACTAATTCATTTGCTTCCCTAACTATACTTTCTATACTTCTACTTCTATACTTTCCTCTTATTTTAGGAATAATACAATAAGTACAAAGATTATCACAACCCTCAGAAATTCTTATATAAGCAGTATGACTTTCAGTAGTTAAAATTCTCTTACCCTCGTTTATAGATACATCACTATAATCACATACACAAATTTTATTTTTACTAGCATTAAAAAAATTATCTATATATTTCTGTATATTTGCATATTCATTAACTCCAAGCATAATATCAATTTCTGGTATTAACTTGTGAAGTTCTTCTGAATATCTTTGAGTAAGACATCCAGTTGCAATAAGCATCTTACAGTTCTTCTTTTTATAATCAGCCATCTCGATAATTGCATCTATAGATTCTTGTTTTGCACTTTCTATAAATCCACAAGTATTTACTATCAATATATCAGCTTTATTAGGGTCATTTATTATTTCATTGTTTTCGCTCAATTTTCCTAATAAAAGTTCTGAATCTATTCTATTCTTATCACATCCTAAACTTATAAGTCCAACTTTATATTTAGTCACTAAATTTCCTCCTTAATATACAAACATTATTTTTATCATAAAATTTATTTTAAAGCTATTGAACGAATTTAACAAGTAGTAATTTAAATATTATTTTCTAATTATCACTTTTTGTTATAGTATCAACTAATACCTGTCTAGGCTTGCTTCCATTTCTTCCGGATATTACACCCCTTGTTTCCATTTCATCTATTAACCTTGCTGCTCTGTTATACCCAATTCTAAGCTTTCTTTGTAAAAGAGATGTAGATGCTTGACCTGTTTCTATAACAATTTGTATTGCTTCATCTATGAGCTCATCACCTTCATTTTCTTTCTTATTGATATCAGCATTTATTTCATTAATAATGCTTTCTTCATACTTTACCTCGTTTTTTTTGAGACTTTATAAAGTTTACCACCTTTTCGACTTCTTCTTCTGAAATAAAGGCACCTTGTATTCTAATCGGTTTTGATTCTCCAACAGGATAAAATAGCATATCTCCTTTACCAAGCAGCTTTTCAGCACCAGCAGAATCTATTATGGTTCTAGAATCTATTTGGCTAGATACAGCAAATGATATTCTAGAAGGTATATTTGCTTTAATAACTCCAGTTATAACATCTACTGAAGGACGTTGAGTTGCTATAACTAAATGCATTCCAGCAGCTCGTGCCATTTGTGCCAATCTAGCAATATATTCCTCCACCTCTCCTGGAGATACCATCATTAAATCTGCCAATTCATCAATTATGATTACAATCCACGGCAGTTTTTCTTCTATTTTTCCCTTATTAAAAAGTTCATTAAATCCTTCTATATTTCTAACATTGTTTTCTGCAAATAAATTATATCTTCTTGTCATTTCTGTAACAGCCCAATTTAATGCTCCAGCAGCTTTTTTAGGATTAGTAACTACAGGTATTAGCAAATGAGGAATACCATTATATACATTTAGTTCAACTACCTTTGGATCAACTAACAAAAGTTTGACATCCTCTGAAGAGTATTTATATAATAAGCTTATTATTAAAGTATTAATACATACACTTTTACCAGAACCTGTTGCACCAGCGATTAATAAATGGGGCATTTTAGATAAGTCTGAAACAACACAATTTCCACCTATATCTTTTCCCACAGCAAAAGCTATATTTTTATTAAAGTTCTTAAATTCATCTGAATCTATTACCTCTCTTAAATATACAGAGGATACTATTTTATTAGGGACCTCTATTCCAACAGCACTCTTACCTGGAATAGGAGCTTCGATTCTAACAGAAGAAGCAGCTAAACTTAAAGCTATATCATCGGATAGATGAGTTATTTTACTTACTTTTACGCCAGAGCTAGGTTGCAATTCAAACCTAGTAACTGATGGCCCTTTAGTAACCTGTATTACCTTAGCATTTACTCCAAAACTAGCTAAGGTTTCCTCTAATTTTGTTGCACTATTTATTAATTCCTTTTTACTATTTTTATTATGGTTATCGCTAGGATTATGGTTTAATAGTTGAAGAGGCGGAAAAACATATTCTCTATTATAATTATTACATTTTTGATTTAATTCATTGTTTAATTGTTTGTTGATTTGTTCGTAAACTTCCTTATCTGTTTTCAGAATTATTAGATTTTTTAACTATATTAGTCTTAAGGCCAGTATCAACTATTTTAGGTTCTAAAATTTTAATTTCTTTATCGGATTCCTCATTGGTTTTTAAATTCTTCTATATTATGTACTGATTTCAAAAAGTTAATAATTTTCACTTTGTTATTTAAGTCTTTTATTAAAGATGATTGTTCTTCATCTTTACCTTGATCTTTAGCTTGATTTTCTTTATTCTTAATAATACTTTTTCCTTTAACTTTTTCAATTAAAAATTTATCAAGTTTAAGTACATGAAAAAGCTCATTTATAGATATTTGCATTATTAAAATTCCAGATATAATATATATAGCTATAAATATTATATATGATCCTATGTCTCCAAATAGTTTATACAATGGAATATCAATCAAATAGCTAAGTATTCCCCCATGAAAATGGCCTGTCTTACTATATATTTTATGTATACCTGAAATCCAATTACCTTCAGTATAATATTGCTTAATATATATCATTTGTATAAACATAAGTGAATTTATCAACAGAGTCATTATTCCATAAAATCTTTTATTAAAAATAATCTTACCTTTTTTAATTATAAAACTTATTCCTACGAAAACTAACAATAAAGGGAAAAAATATGCTCCTAATCCAAAAAGAGAAAAAAGAAATTTTTTTATTGTTTTTCCCATTAATCCAGAAGAATTTGTTGCAAACACACTTAGTAGCATCAATATACCTATAGTAATAAATATAACACCTTTTATATCATTAGATATATTTGATTTGCTATAGGTATTTTTCTTAACCATATTATCACCTCTGTTTCTAAATTCTACACTTTGCGGAATTATCCTTTTATATTATAAAACAAAACTAGCTAGAGAAAAACCCTTAGCTAGTTTCTTTGCTTTTTACTATCAATCAATTCCTCTAATTTTTTTATGGCGTTACTTAATCCTCCAACCTCATTAATTAACTTATAATCAACTGCTTGCTTTCCAATTAAAATTGTGCCCATATCATTTAATAATTCGTCTGTTTGCAGCATTAATTTTCTTAAAGTATCTTTTTCTATTTCTGAAGTACGAGTGATAAACTCTATAATACGTTCTTGCATTTTATTAAAATACTCAAAGGTTTGAGGGACACCTAATACTAACCCATTCATTCTAATTGGATGAATTATCATGGTTGCAGAAGGAGATATAAAGGAATAATCAGCAGATGTAGCAAGAGGTACACCAATAGAATGCCCTCCTCCTATAACTAGAGATACAGTAGGCTTACTTAAACTATTTATCATCTCAGCAATAGCAAGACCAGCTTCAACATCTCCACCTACAGTATTTAAAATAATTAATACACCTTCTACTGATTTATTAGTTTCTATAGCCACTAGTTGTGGAATCACATGTTCATATTTAGTAGCTTTAGATTGCGGAGGTAACACAGAATGGCCTTCTATTTGGCCTATTATTGGCAGTATCTGAAACCTCTGAGCAATTTCATTAGCATTTGGAATTCCTAATTCTTTTATGGAATCAAGCTTATCCTTTTGATTTTCTTTATTAGTGTTTTTTTCAGTCATAATCATACCTCCTATTTTCAAGTATAGTTTTTACTTAAGAGGTAATGACTATACATACTATTTATTGTCTAAATTAAATTCCTTGTGTAAAGCATTGATGGCTAGTTCAGCATATTTAGACTCAACTAAACACCAAATTGTTGTGTGGGAATCTGCAGTTTGCAGTACATCTATTTTATTTTTTATAAGAGATTTCAATATTTTTGCCATTATACCTGGAATTCCACGCATTCTAGAACCTATTATAGCAATCTTACTGCAATTATCTATATAAGAATATTTTAAATTAAGCATATTCATTATATCTTTAAATCTAACAATGTCTTTTTTATCTATTGTAAAAATTTTTTGATTTGGGAATACATTTATTAAATCTATGCTTATTAGATTATCTGCAAGTACTGGGAATAAATCATGATAATTTTCATTATTTAAATTCTCTTCTAACTCTATTTTTATCTGAACTCTATTATCCATATGGGTAATTCCAGTAATTACATTCGTATTATTCAATGCGCCTGTATTATCAATAATCGTACCACTACAATCACTCATAGTATTTTTAATTACCAAAGGTATATTTCCCTTCATTGCAATTTCCACTGCTCTAGGATGAATTACTTTTGCACCTTGATCTGCAAACTGAAATACTTCATTATAACTTATCTCTTCTATAAGCGATGCATCTTCAACTATTCTAGGATCTGCTGTCATGATACCATCTACATCGGTATATATTTCAATTTCTTCTGCATTTAGTGCTACTCCTAAAAGAGCAGCAGTAACATCACTGCCTCCTCTTCCTAGAGTTGTCATAAACCCGTCTTCACTTATGCCTTGAAAGCCAGCCACTACTGGTATTTTGTTTTCTTCTAGTAACTTAAGCAATCGACTTGTGTCAACTTCTTTTATACTAGCATTGTTAAAATTATCATCAGTTTTTATTCCAGCCTGTCCACCAGTTAATGGAATAGCACTTATATTTTCTAAATATAGCTCATTGCACATTACTACGGTACTTATAATTTCTCCACAACTCATTATAAGATCCGCAGCTAAATGGTTACTGGTTTTAAACTCTTCTGTTAAAAGCGATAGTAACGAATCTGTTGCATAAGGATCGCCTATTCTTCCCATAGCAGATACGACAACAACAGGAGAATAACCTTCACTTTTAGCTTTAAGTATTTTATTAATCGCTAACCTTCTTTTTTCACGAGTAGATACTGAAGTACCGCCAAACTTTTGAACCAAAATTTTCATATTTAGCCTCCAAAATAGATTATTTATAGCTTTTTTTAAATTGAGATTCTTCTACGTCAACAATTATTGTTTTTGTTCCAATTTTATTTACATATTCCCATGGCAATTCTAATAAATCATTATTCTTAAAAAGGCTAAAGTGGGATTTGTGATTATTAATTACGAGTAACTTTAGATTTCCCTCTTCATCAATTATAATATCGTTATTATAAAGATAATTATATTTTTCACCATTGCTAATATTAATTATTTCATATTTTTCAATATCACTATATAACTTTACTCTATCATCCATAATTATTCCTCCTTAATACATATCATAAGTATATCTATGATATGTATTAAGGATATATTCTTAATATATTTTGCTTTATTCAGCAAAATAAAAAGGCATCTCTGCCCTTCTACTCTATTCATCAGTACTTTTATCTTGTTTTTCTTCTGAGTCTTTGATTGCATCCTTTCTTGAGAGATTTACTCTTCCCATAGAATCAATTTCCGTAACTTTAACTAGTATTTCATCTCCTACCGAAACAATATCTTCTACTTTATTTACACGCTTAACATCAAGCTTAGATATGTGTACTAATCCTTCTTTGCCAGGTAATATCTCTACAAATGCACCAAAATTAGATATTTTAGTGACCTTTCCTAGATATATTTCGCCTTCTTTTATCTCCCTTGTATAGCCGTCTATCATTTGTAGTGCCTTATTTCCTGATTCATAGCTTTCAGCTGTTACGAATACTGCTCCATCATCCTTAATATCAATCTTGACTCCAGTCTCATCAATTATTTTGTTTATTGTTTTTCCGCCAGCTCCTATTACATCCTTAATCCTAGCAGGATTTATATTCATTGTAAATACTTTTGGAGCATATACAGATACTTCTTTTCTTGGGCCGTCTATACACTTTTTCATAACTTCTAGTATAGACAATCTTGCTTCTCTAGCATCTGCCAACGCAGTTTTTATACAATTATTAGATAATCCTTCTATTTTTGTATCAACTTGTATAGCAGTAATTCCCTTTTCTGTACCTGCTACCTTAAAATCCATATCTCCAAAGAAATCTTCTAATCCTTGTATATCTGTTAAAATTTCTTCTTGTTGTAAATCTTTACTTGTAACTAATCCCATTGCTATACCAGCTGCTGGTCTTTTTATAGGAACACCTGCATCTAATAAAGCAAGAGTGCTGCCACATACACTTGCTTGAGATGTGGAACCATTAGAACTTAATACCTCAGAAACTAACCTAATAGCATAAGGAAATTCCTGTTCACTCGGTATTAAAGGCTCAAGTGCTTTTTCAGCTAGAGCACCATGACCAATTTCTCTTCTATTTGGACCTCTTAAAGGTTTAACTTCTCCTACACTATATGATGGAAAGTTATAATGATGCATATATCTTTTTGAAGTTTCTTCTTCTATACCGTCTAATATTTGCACTTCACTTATAGATCCTAAAGTTGCTACAGTTAATACTTGAGTTAGTCCTCTTGTAAACAACCCACTTCCATGAGTTCTTGGCAAAATAGAAACTTCAGATGAAAGCGGTCTGATTTCCTTAAAATCTCTACCATCTGGTCTTCTCTTTTCATTTAAAATCATATTTCTTACTATTTCTTTTTGCATATTATATACTGCTTCACCTAAATCAAGTAAATTATCTGGATACTTCTCTTTAAATTGTTCATCGATCTTTTCCTTGACTTCATCCATTGCTTTATTTCTTAAATCCTTATCTGTATTATACATAGCTTCTTTTATCATATCAAAGGAAAAATCTCTAACCTCTTTTTCGATATTCTTGTTAATCTCATAAGGTATAAACTCTGCTTTAGGTTTTCCATACTGTTTCATAACTTCTTCTTGGAAACGAGCTATTTTTTTACACTCTTCAAATCCAAACATTATTGCATCATACATTACATCTTCGGGTATTTCTTCACCACCAGCTTCTATCATCATAACTCTTTCTTGAGTAGCACAAACTGTTAAATCTAAAATACTTTCATCTCTTTGCTTAGATGTAGGATTTATAACAAATTCATTATTTATTAATCCTACCGATACTGTACCAACAGGTTTTGTAAATGGTATGCTTGATAAACATAATGCTAGCGAAGCTCCATTCATAGCTAATATATTGGGTAAATTATCTTGCTCAACAGATAAAACTGTACAAACAATCTGAACATCATTTCTATATCCTTTTGGAAATAAAGGTCTTAGTGGTCTATCAATAGCCCTAGCATTTAATATGGCCTTATCAGAAGGTCTTCCTTCTCTCTTAATAAACCCACCAGGTATTTTACCAACAGCATACAATCTTTCTTGATATTCTATGCTTAACGGAAAAAAGTCTACTCCCTCCCTAGGAGCATCTGAAGCATTAGCATTTACAAGTACTACAGTATCACCGTAACTTATTTTTAAAGCGCAATCCGACAACATTCCTAGTTTGCCAAATTCACCTCTTAGCTTTCTTCCAGCTATTGTTGTTTCAAAAACTTGATTCATAATGTACCTCCCTTCAATATCCACATACATTAGTATTATTGCCTATTTATATTAATTTAATAAAGCATATGTAGATTATCCCTAAAATAATAGAGCGGAACTAGCCCGCTCTAAAACTATTTTCTTAATTCTAATTTTTTTATTAAAGAACGATATCTTTCGATGTCTTGCTCCTTTAAGTAATTTAAAAGACCTCTTCTTTTACCAACCATCATTAAAAGACCTCTTCTTGAATGATAATCTTTCTTATGTTCCTTTAAATGGTCATTTAAATGATTGATTCTTTCTGTTAATAAAGCAACTTGAACCTCTGGAGAACCAGTATCTCCTTCGTGTGTTGCATATTTATTAATTATTTCTAACTTTCTAGCCTTTTCCATAAAAACACCTCCGCATTTATAATCCCCATTATTCCATGAATACCGCCGGCCAGTCAATATTCATAGGATAAGGTTCGAAAAATATTATAGCATATAACTGGTAAAAAGTAAATTATTTTTTATATTTAGTCTATTTTAAATTCAATATTCTGCTTTTCAGCATAATTTTTATCTTTTTCTAATTGTTTTGATAAAATTTCTACAGATTCAAATTTCTTCTCATCTCGTATTCTTTTATAAAAATATATTTTTACAAATTCATTATATATATCTTTGTTAAAATCAATAATATGAGTTTCTATACTTAATTTTTTATCTTTTACTGTAGGATTATATCCTATATTAGTTATACCTTTATATTTTTTTCCGCTATATTCTACAATCGTATAGTATACTCCACCACGTGGTAATACAAGATTTTTATTATAGTCTAAATTTATTGTTGGAAAGCCTATTTTCTTCCCTAGTTGTTTACCGCTTACTACCTTTCCTTCTAAGAAAAAAGGTCTATTTAAAAATCGGTTTGCTTTAATTATATCTCCTTCTGAAATAAGATGTCTTATTCTTGAACTACTAACTATTTCATCATTAACTTTTATTGGAGCTATAACATTTAATTCAAATCCTAAGGAATTACTTAAATCCTTTAGCAATTCTATATCTCCTAAGTTTTTATATCCAAACCTATAGTTAAAACCTACAATAAGTCCTTTTGCATTATAAGACTCAATTATATTTTGTATAAATTTTTCTGGAGCAATTTTCATAAACTCTTCATTAAATTCCACATAATTTAGAATATCTATGCCAGCATCTTTTAAAAGTTCCGTTTTAGCTTTATTATTTATAATTAACTTAGGAGCTATTTCTTCGTTAATAATTGTTAAAGGATGATTTTTAAAAGTAAATACCATACTTTTAGCATTATTAGCTCTGGCTAATTCTATAGTCTTGTTTATAAGATTCATATGTCCTATATGAAGCCCATCAAAGCTTCCTAGCGCTATATACGTTTTATTGTCCAACTTAATATTAAAGTTATCTTCATATACTATCATCTTGTTTTCTCCTAAAGTAACAATATTTCTAATTTTAATCCGTCAGAATTTCTTAATCCAATACCTAAAAATTTTTCATCATAAGTGTAAATTCTATACAATTTGTTTAATTGTATAGAATTTAAGAGTCTTCTATCGCCAACTCTAACTCCATTACGCAATAATTTCTCAACATTTGAATTTACTTTTACTTTATCATAGTTATTTAAAACCATATCTATAGGAATTATATGTTCATTCAAATTCGTCTCTTTCAAATCTTCTAGAAATAATGCATTTTCTTTATTGAATTTTCCACTTTGTATTCTTTCTAAACTCCACATTGCAGCACCGCAACCAAGTTTCTTACCTATATCATAGCATAAGCTTCTTATATACGTTCCTTTAGAGCATTTAACTCTAAAAGAAACATAAGGTATACTTATACCTAAAATATCAATATCATATATTGTTATTGGTCTTGCATTTCTTTGTATTTCTATACCATTTCGAGCAAGTTCATATAACTTTTTTCCATTTACTTTAATAGCAGAATACATAGGTGGAACTTGAAGTATGTTCCCTTTGAAAGAATTTATAGATGATATTATATCTTCTTCAGATATAGTAACTTCGTCTGTTGTTATAATTTTACCCTCTCTATCATAAGTATCTGTTGTAATACCTAATTTTAATTTACACTCATATATTTTAAAATCATTCATGATATAATTAACAATTTTTGTAGCTTTTCCTATACAAATTGGTAAAACTCCACTAGCCAATGGATCTAATGTTCCAGTATGACCAACCTTCTTTATTTTCGTTAATTTTCTTACAGCCTTTACAACATCAAAAGAGGTCATTCCAACTGGCTTATAAATATTTAGTACTCCATCCATTATATCAACTCTTTTTCTATTTGTTTAATTAATATAGATTTAATTTCTTCTAAAGATATATTAGTTGAAAATCCAGCAGCTCTAACATGTCCTCCTCCATTAAACATTTCCGCAATTTTTCTTACGTCTACTTTTTTCTTAGATCTCAAACTAACTTTGGTTATACAATCACATTCTTTAAGTAAAATTGCAACTTCTACAGTATCTATCTGAGTTCCTAAATTAACTAAATCTGATGTATCAGATTTATCAATATTAAATTCTTCTATCATTTCTTTTGTGACTTCCATTATGCATAGTCTTCTACTTAATTCTAGCTGCATTTTTTCAATAACTTTTCCTTGAAGTCTAAGCCTTTCAAAGCTTATATTCTCGAATATTTTTCTATGAATTTCAGAGAAATCTATTTTTTTATCTATCAACTCTCCAGCTATTTTATGAGTTAGCTTTGTTGTATTAGAATGTCTAAAAGACCCTGTATCTGTAAGTATTGATGTATAAAGGCATGTGGCGATGTCTTTATCTATATTTACATTTAAAGTATCTAATAATTCATAAATAATTTCAGCTACTGCAGCTGCCTTTATATCTATATAATTTAAATCGCCATAATTGTCATTAGATATATGATGATCAATATTAATTAAAGTATATCCCCTGTTATTTAAATCAATATCAGCATTTATTCTTTCAAAGTTACCGCAGTCTAGTACAATAACAGTATCTGTATCTTCTAGAACATAGCTCAAGTCTTTGCTTATTCTATCACAATAAGGTAAATAATAAAAAGTTTCTGGTACTTCTTCTTTTGAAATTATATATGCGTTTTTGCCCATATTAAGAAGTCCCTGCATTAATGCAAGGGAACTTCCTAATGAGTCTCCATCAGGAGATATATGGCATGTGATACCTACTTTTTTACTTTCCTTTATTTTTTCTATAATATTACTTGGTATCATGTTTGTCTTGCTCCTTTAAATCACTTAGAATCTCATTAATATGCATACCATGTTCTATGCTTTTATCTACTTCAATTATTATTTCAGGTGTATATCGCAATTTAACTCTATGCCCTACTTCTCGTCTAATAAAACCGACTGAATTTTTTAGGGCCTCAATGCTTTCTTTTTCTCTTCATCTGTACCAAAAATACTTATAAAGGCTTTTGCATATCTTAAGTCATTTGTAACTTCCACTCTTGTTACACTTACCATTGCAGTAAGCCTAGGATCATTTATATCGTATTGAATTATATTGCTAATTTCCTTTTTTATCTCTTCATTTATCCTACCTAATCTATATTTCGCCATATAACTCTCTCCTCTAAAGTATACAAATTATAGACTCTTAGGCTTTACTTCTTCCATAACGAAAACCTCAATCATATCTCCTTCTTTAAGATCATTAAACTTTTCTATTGATAATCCACACTCATATCCAGCTGCTACTTCTTTTGCATCATCCTTAAATCTCTTTAAAGATGAAATTTCTGACTCGAATATTACAATACCATCTCGTATTACTCTTGCTTTGCTATTTCTTGCTATTTTCCCATTTAACACATAGCAGCCAGCTATAGTTCCAACACTTGATATTTTATATACAGCTCTAACTTCAGCATTTCCTAAGATTACTTCCTTATATTCTGGCTCTAGCAAACCTAACATGGCTGATTTTATATCCTCTAGGGCATCATATATAATTCTATATGTTCTGATATTAACTCCTTCTTTTTCTGCTAATGAAGTTGCATTATTAGATGGTCTAACATTAAAACCTATTATAACCGCATTTGAAGCTGATGCTAATGTTACATCTGTCTCACTAATAGCCCCAACTGCACCGTGAATAACTCTTACTTTAACAGATTCTGTTGATAATTTTTCAAGTGATTGAGTAACCGCTTCAACAGATCCTTGAACATCTGCTTTAACTATTACATCAAGTTCTTTAACTTTACCTTCTTGAATTTGACTATATAAATCTTCAAGCGAAACTTTATTGCTTGATTTCATTCGTTCTTGTCTTAATTTTTCTTTTCTAGCTTCAGCCATATTTCTAGCTGTTTTTTCATCCTTAACTACATTAAATCTATCTCCAGCATCTGGCACTTCTGAAAGACCAAGTATCTCTACTGGTATTGATGGGCCTGCTGATGATATATTATGTCCTTTATCATCAAACATAGCTCTTATTCTGCCATATGTAGTTCCAACTAATATTGAATCTCCTACTTTAAGAGTACCATTTTGAACTAATAGAGATGCTACTGGACCTCTCCCTTTATCAAGTTTTGCCTCTATTACTGTACCTTTAGCTTTTCTATTTGAATCAGCTGTCAATTCTTCCATTTCAGCTGTTAGAAGAATCATTTCAAGTAATGAATCAAGCCCTTCTTTTGTATGGGCTGAAACAGGAACAGTTACTATATCTCCTCCCCAATCTTCTGGGATAAGATTATATTCAGTTAGTTCTTGTTTAACCCTATCAATATTTGCACCTACTTTATCAATTTTATTAATAGCTACTATTATAGGCACATTTGCTGCTTTACAGTGATTAATTGCTTCAACAGTTTGAGGCATTACTCCATCATCTGCAGCAACTACAAGAATTACTATATCAGTAATTTGCGCTCCTCTTGCTCTCATAGTAGTAAAAGCTTCATGTCCAGGAGTATCTAAAAATGTTATTTTTTCATTATTGACTTCTACAGTATAAGCACCAATATGTTGTGTAATTCCACCGGCCTCTGTTTCTGTAATCTTTGATTTTTTTATAGCATCAAGTATAGAGGTTTTACCATGGTCTACATGGCCCATTACTGTTACAACAGGTGGCCTTTTTTCATAATTTTCTTCATTAATATCTTCGTCATTATCTTCATCATCCTTATCAACTGGTAAAGGCTCTTCTTTTTTTATAACTAACGCATCAAATTTTTTCTGCTAATTTTTCAGCAGTATTAAAGTCTAATTCCTGATTTATAGCAGCCATTACTCCCATAAACATGAGTTGTTTTATAACTTCTGTAATAGGTTTCTTTAATTTATCTGATAATTCCTTAACAGTAATAGTGTCCTCAATTTCTATAACTACTTCTTCTGCTAAAGTAGATTCATTATCATTTTCTTTTCCATTTGTCTTACTTTTTATACTGTCTTTTTTAGAATTTTTCTTTTTTGTTTTTTACCTTAACTGAATTATCTAACTCTTCCTCATATTCATCTATTATACTTTTTGCTATAGAAATATTTTCTTTTCCGCTGCTTTCATTCTCACCGAAAATTTCCTTAATTAATTCTGCATCTTCTTCATCCAAGACACTCATGTGATTTTTGACTTTTATATCGAACTCACTTGAAAGGATATCTATCAATTCTCTACTAGTTATATCTAATTCCTTTGCTAATTCGTAAACTCTCGTTTTAGCCAAAACATTCACCCCCAATTAGTATTTAATTTTTATTTTATATGGAGCCTATCTTTATATTGATTAATTTGTAACTTCCGTTAGTTCTCTCCTAAAATTTCACTTTTTAGCTTGTTATAAACATCTTCGCTTATCTTTACGCCAAGATTTCGTTCTAATCGCTTTGTTTTAAAAGCTTGTTCTAAACATTTAAGATCCCTACATATATAAGCTCCTCTTCCAGGTTTCTTACCTGTTAAATCCACAAAGATTTCTTCATCTTTATTCTTTACAATTCGTATAAGTTCCTTTTTAGGCTTCATAGATGAACAACCAGTACACATTCTCTGAGGTACCTTTTTTGTCTTCATAAATAACCTCTACCGCCTTTCTCAAGAAAATTACTTTGAAACTTGAGATTTACTTTTAATATCTATTCTCCAACCAGTTAGCTTTGCAGCTAATCTAACATTCTGTCCCTCTTTACCTATAGCTAAAGAAAGTTGATTGTCTTCAACTACTATTTTTGCTGATTTATTATCTTCATCGATTTCAACATCTAACACTTTAGCAGGACTAAGAGCATTGGCAATATACTTTTCAGGAAGTTTATCCCACTTAATTATATCTATCTTCTCATTTTTTAGCTCATTAACTATATTTTGAACTCTCATACCCTTTGGACCAACACATGCGCCAGTAGCATCAATGCTCTCGTCATTAGAATAAACTGCAATTTTAGTCCTTGAACCAGCTTCCCTTGAAATACTTTTAATTTCAACGACTCCTGTGTAAATTTCCGGAACTTCTAATTCAAATAACCTTTTTACTAAGCCTGGATGAGTTCTTGAAACTACCACTTGAGGTCCTTTAGTAGTATTTTTTACTTCAACTATATATAACTTTAGTCTATCATTAAAATTATATTCTTCACCTGGCATCTGTTCATTAGGACCTAAAACTGCTTCTATTTTTTCTAAGTCTACAAATACATTACCCTTATCTTTTCTTATAACAGTACCTGTAATTATATCATATTCTTTAGCAATAAATTCATTGTAAATAACTTTTCTTTCTGCTTCTTTTATTCTTTGAATTACAACTTGTTTAGCTGTTTGAGCTGCTATTCTTCCAAAACTTTTAGGAGTAACTTCAATGTCTACAACATCTCCTAATTCATATCTTGGATCTATTTTTCTTGCTTCTTCTAACGAAATTTCATTTACAGTTAAAACTTCTTCACTAACTTCTTTAGGAGTATATACATGTATTTCACCATTATCTCTGTCTATGGTTACTTTTACATTTTGCGCATTGCCTCCTACCTTAGCATAGTTTTTTTTATATGCAGATACTAAAGCATCCTCAACAGTTTCAAACAGCAAATCTTCGCTAATTCCTTTTTCCTTCACAATCTCTCTTAAGGCTTCAATAAATTCGCCATTCATCTTTCACTCCTCCTAAAACTCCCCTTTTAAAGTAACCTTTTTAATCTTTTCTCTTGGAATATTAATTTCTAAATTTTCAACTTCAATTGTAATTATATCTTTACTAAAATCTATCAATTTTCCTTCAAAAAGTTTTTTACCTTCATGTGGTTTTGATAGCTTTATTAATACATCATAATTAACATATTTATGTAGATGTTCATCATTATACAGTACTCTTTCAATACCAGGAGAAGATACCTCTAGATAATAACTATCTTCAATGGGATCTTCATTATCTAGCATATCACTGATTTCCCTACTAACAATTTCACAATCTTCTAATGATATTCCTTTTTCATTATCTATATATACTCTAAGATAATTTTCGTTATTTTCTTTTATATATTCTATATAATACAACTCATAATTTAATCCTAATACAATTGGTTTAATTAGATAATTTAATTTATTTATCAATGCATCATTTTTCATCTTCAACCCTCCTTAATCTTAGTTTTCCTCATTTACTAATAAATAAACAAATATTAATGAAAAACGCAACAATCTTGTTGCGTTTTTACAAATATAAAGAGTGGGTTTTTATCCCACTCATATGCTAAAATTTATCTGCTAACTATTTCTATTTCATTTTAACACACTAAAAATTCTATTTCAAGGGATAAAGCTAAATCATTTTATAATGTTACCAAATAATAAAACTTTATACTTACAGTTTACATATTTTTTATTTCATTCATTAATTCTTCTATCAATCTTTCTTCTTTAACCTTCTTTAAAACCTTTCCCTTTTTAAAAATTAATCCTTCCCCATTGCCTCCAGCTATTCCTATATCAGCTTCTCTTGCTTCGCCAGGTCCATTAACTACGCAGCCCATTATGGCAATTTTTAAGTTCTTATTACAAGAAGATAATTTTTCTTCTACCTCGCTTGCTAACTTTATCAAATCAATATTTGTTCTCCCGCATGTAGGACAAGAAATAAATTCTATACCATCATTTTTATACCCTAAAGCCTTCAGTATTTGTTTACCAACTTTTACTTCCTCAACAGGATTTCCTGTAAGTGATACTCTTATGGTATCCCCTATACCCTCTGCTAAAAGCGTACCTATTCCAACACTAGATTTAATCGTTCCTCTCCATATCGTTCCTGACTCTGTAACTCCAATATGTAATGGATAGTCTACTTTTGAAGAAATCATTCTATAGCTTTCTATCATTTGCATTACATTAGAGGATTTTAATGATATAACTATATCATTAAAATTAATACTTTCTAAAATATTAACATGTTTTAAAGCACTTTCCACTAATGCTTCCGGACATACTTTCCCATACTTATTTAATAAATCTTTTTCTAGGGAACCAGAGTTTACACCTATTCTAATTGGAATTCCTTTACTTTTTGCAGCTTCAGCTACTAATTTAATTTTATCAATATTTCCTATATTACCTGGATTTATTCTTAAAGCTGATATTCCATTATCTATTGCTTTAAGCGCTAATCTATAGTCAAAATGTATATCAGCTACAACAGGGATATTTACATTTTCTACTATTTTTTTTAGAGCTTCAGCAGCTTCCATATCTGGTACTGCACATCTTGTTATATCACATCCAGCGCTTTCTAATTCATTTATTTGTTTTATAGTTGAAGTAATATCACGAGTATCTGTATTGTTCATACTTTGAACACTTATAGGAGAATCTCCTCCAATATATATGTTTCCAACTTTTATTTTTCTAGTTTTTTTTCTATTCATAAAATCATCACCTATATTTTATAGTTTGATTGGATACAGTACATCTTTTATTGTTACTAAAATCATAAGTAGAAGTAATAATGCAAACCCGATAGTATTTATTAAACCTATTTTGTCTTTATCTATTTCCTTTCTAGTTATGAGTTGATATATAGACACAAATATCCAGAATCCATCTAATGCAGGAAATGGTAGGAGATTAAAGATACCTAGTTGAATACTGATAAATGCACAAAATACAATTAAGTTTATCAATCCCGCTTTTGATACAGCCCATGTAACCCTTATTATCGTTACAGGTCCACCTACATCATTTTTCGATGCTTTGCCTGTAAAAATCATTCCTATGGATTGAAATGTCTGTTTTATAGTAGAAATTGTTTCTTTAAATCCATAACTTATAGATTGATATATAGATGGCTTTTCTACTGCGGTAGAATAAATTCCTACCATATAGCTATTATCTTTATTATTCTTTACAGGTTTTATTTTTAAAAGATTTTTCTTCAGAATTTCTTATTAGTGTTATATTTATAGTATTTCCTTTTGCAATGTTAATCTGTGTCACAAAGTCTTCCCAAGTAGAGATACTGTGATTATTAACCTTAGTTATCTTGTCTCCGCTCTTTATTCCAGCTTTCATAGCTGGACTTTGAGGGATTACATCACTTACTATTGGAACTAAAAATCCCTTCAAATAACTCACAAATGAAAATAAGACTATAGCTAAAAGTAAATTCATTATAGGCCCAGCAGCTACTATGCTTAATCTTCTAAGAGGTGATTTATTAGTAAAAGCTCTTTCATCTAAACTTTCTTCTTCTTCACCCAACATTTTTACATATCCACCTATAGGAACTGCTCTTATAGAATATAATGTCTCTTTTCCCTGAATTCCAAACACCTTTGGTCCCATACCTATAGCAAACTCTTCTACTTTTACTCCATTGAACTTCGCTAAAGCAAAATGGCCTAATTCATGAATTATTATTAAAATACTAAAGGCCAAAATAACTACTAAAATATTCAATATAATCTGCAAAAAAACATTCCCCTCCTCTTAAATTTTATATTTATTATTTATAAAAGTTCTTACTTTATTTTCTGCATCCAAAATATCTTGTAAATCTAAAATCTTTTTATTCTCAAATTTATTCATACACTCTTCAATCAAATCTATTATCTGCAAATAACTTATCTTTCTATTCAAAAACAAATCTACTGCTGCTTCATTAGCAGAATTTAAAATTGTTGGCATTATACCTCCAGCTTTTCCAGCTTCATAAGATATCTTTAGCCCCTTAAAGTTTTTCAAATCTGGTTCATCAAATGTCAGATTTTTAATTTTATAAAAGTCTAATCTATCTACAATTCTCTCTTCTCTATTGGGATAATTAAGAGCATATTGAATAGGAAGTCTCATATCTGTGCTAGCTAACTGAGCCATAACGCTTCCATCTTTATATTCTACCATAGAGTGAATTATACTTTCTGGATGTATTACAACTTGTATACAATTATAATCTATACTAAATAACCAATGAGCTTCTATAACCTCTAATCCTTTGTTAATTAGTGTTGAAGAATCTATAGAAATTTTTTTCCCCATATTCCACTTTGGATGTTTTATTGCTTGTTCTGGTGTTATAGCAACTAAATCTTCTTTAGTTTTTCCTCTAAATGGACCTCCAGAAGCGGTAAGTAAAATTCTATTTATAGAATTAAATTTATTTCCTTGAAGGCATTGAAATATGGCAGAATGTTCAGAATCTACTGGAAGTATATTAACTCCATAGGCCTTAGCCGCTTTCATAACTAATTCTCCGCCTGTAAACCAAGGTTTCTTTATTAGCTAATGCTATATCTTTACCTGCCTTTATAGCCTCTAATGTTGGTACAAGACCTATCATACCAACTATGGATGTAACTACTATATCAACTTCATCTAATGTGCATATTTCTGTTAATCCTTTCATTCCATATAATACATTAATTTTAATATTGTTTATATTACAATATTCTTTGGTTTTTTCGAATGTATTTTTGTCATTAATTGCAACATATTTAGGATTAAATTTCTTTATTATTTCAATAGTTTTTTCATAGTTTTTATTGGAAGAAAAAGCAATTAATTTAAATTTATGACTTTGTTCTTTAATTACACTTAAAGTTTGAGTACCTACTGAACCAGTAGCACCTAAAATACTTACATTTTTCATATATATAAACTCCTATTCTAAACAGAAAATATTATTACTTCATTCATTAATATATAATACAAAACGCTTTTAAATTATTATAGTTAATAAGTATAAAACAGCACCCTAATTATAATAGTTTGATATTATATAATTATAACTAGATTCCTATTACGATTGATATATAATAATATACTATAACTGATGAAAAAAGTATGCTATCAAATCTATCCAATATGCCACCATGGCCTGGAATTAAATTACTATAATCTTTAACATTTACATATCTTTTTATGGATGAAGCCGCTAAATCTCCAAATTGACAAAATAGTCCGCTGAATAGTCCTATTAGAAAAAAATTAAAAATAGGTATATTGACCCCAATTTTATTCAGAATAACTCCATATATGCCGCATGAAAGAGTACTTCCAATCAATCCTCCTATAGAACCTTCAATTGTTTTTTTAGGGCTAACTTTGGGACATAATTTATTTTTCCCAAAATATTTACCAACATAATACGCCATTGTATCACACATCCAAGAAGATATAAAAACAAGCCAAACTAAATATTCTCCATAGTCTTTTCCATTTATAAGTACTATGAAACTAAAAAAAATCGATATATATATATAACCTAAAATTGTGATAGAAATGTCTATAAAATTATATTTTTCATTAATAACAGGTATGCAAAGCATCATGAATATAGATATAATTACAGCAGAAAATATCATACTATAATTTATATTATTGTCTATAAAAAAGATATAGTAAATTATGCATAAAATATATGCAATAATACTTAATGGTCTTATATTATCTTTTTTAGCAATACTAAAAAATTCATACATTCCAAATAAAGACAGGATCATTACAAGAAACTTAAGGTATATGCCACCTAAAAATAATACTACAATCAATGGTGATAAGATTAATGCACCTAAATATCGTTTATCCATATCTGTTCACTCCTATTTTAACCCGCCAAAGCGTCTATCTCTATTTTGATAATCATATATAGCTTTTCTTAGATCTTCTTTTTTAAAATCAGGCCACTTTACATCAGTATACCAAAATTCTGAATATGCACACTGCCATAATAAAAAATTGCTTAATCGTTGCTCTCCAGCTGTTCTTATTATTATATCTGGATCAGGAAGTGCTTTAGTATATAAATAATTGGATATTAGTTCTTCATTTATTGATTCTATTTTTAAATTATTATTTTTTATATCTTGTGCTATTCCTTTTATTGCATGTACTAATTCATTTCTTCCACCATAGTTAAGGGCAAGATTCAAAACTAATCCACTATTATGTTTAGTTCTCTGATATGCTTTATTTAACTCATCTTGGCAAATTAGAGGAAGCTTAGATATATCTCCTATATGCATTACAACAACATTTTGTTCATCTAATTCTGCAATTTCGCTCTTCAAGTATTCAATTAGAAGTTTCATAAGTGCATTAACTTCATCCTTAGGTCGTTTCCAATTTTCTGTTGAAAATGCGTATAAAGTGAGATATTTTATCCCTAGATTACTACATTCTTTAACTATATCTCTTATAGTTTCAACTCCAGCCTTATGTCCTAGCGTTCGAGGCATTTTTCTTTCTTTTGCCCATCTACCATTTCCATCCATTATTATAGCAATATGCTTTGGAATACGCTTCAAATCAATGTCTATATTAGAAAAGTCTTTTCTCTTATTATTGAAATTTAAAAAGTTTATCATACTAACTACTCCATTCAAATTATTTATAAAAGTTTTAAAATACCTGCGTTTTCGCAGGTATTTTAAAACTTCTATGTTTTTTATATAACTTAAACCGCCATTATTTCTTTTTCTTTCATATCAACAACATCATCAATTTTTTTTACATATTTGTCAGTAGTTTTTTGAATAGAATCTTCAGCATCTATAGCCTCATCTTCTGTAATCTGATTTTCTTTTTTTAAATTTTTGATTTTATCATTAGCTTCTCTTCTTATAGATCTTATAGCAATTTTAGCATCTTCTCCTGCTTTTTTTACCTTTTTAACGATTTGCTTCCTTGTCTCCTCAGTAAGTTCTGGAATGATAAGTCTAATAACTGAGCCATCATTTGAAGGATTTAACCCTAAGTCTGATTGAAGTATAGCTTTTTCAATACTTTTAATAGAGTTTTTATCCCAAGGTTGGATCATTAATACTCTAGGCTCTGGAGAAGATATATTAGATAATTGATTAATAGGAGTTTGAGAACCATAGTATTCTACAGTAATCCTGTCAAGCATAGATGGGTTAGCCTTTCCTGCCTTCATAGACGCAAGTTCCTTTTTTAAAACTGCAAGAGTCTTTTCCATCTTTTCTTGGGATTTATTTATGATATCTTTTGTCATTATATTACCTCCCTTTATTATTTTGATACTATAGTACCAATTTTTTCACCTAAGGCTACTTTTTTAATATTATTTGGTTCATCAAGTCCAAAAACTATGATAGGGATATCATTGTCCATACATAGAGAAGTAGCTGTAGAATCCATTACCTGTAAGCCCTTTTCTAAAACTTCTATATATGTAAGTTTATCAAATTTTTTAGCATCATCAAATCTATTAGGATCTTTATCATAAACCCCATCTACCTTTTTGGCAAGTAAAATAGCATCTGCTTCAATTTCAGCTGCTCTTAGTGCAGCTGTCGTATCCGTAGAAAAATATGGGTTTCCTGTTCCTGCTGCAAATATAACAACCCTCTTTTTTTCTAAATGTCTCATAGCTCTTCTTCTTATAAAAGGTTCAGCAATCTCACGCATCTCAATAGCAGTTTGAACCCTTGTATTAACTCCTATATTTTCTAAAGAATCTTGCAACGCAAGAGCATTTATGCATGTAGCTAACATTCCCATATAATCAGCAGTAGTCCTATCCATTTCTTCTCCATTTCTACCACGCCAAATATTGCCACCGCCTACTACAGCACCGACCTCTATTCCCATGTCTACAAGTTCTTTTATTTCCTCAGCGATTCTTTTTGTTACATTAAAATCAATTCCAAATCCTTTTTCTCCGCTTAAAGCTTCTCCTGAAAGTTTAAGCATTATTCTTTTATATTTAGATGGACTCATAATAATATTATACCTCCAAAATTCCAAAAATTACAGTTTTTTATATTACAATATTCGTTATAATTTTAAAAAAAGAGAACACTACGTGTTCTCTCTTTATTAACTTTTATTTATTATTATTTACCGATCTGTTTTTGTACTTCTTCTGCAAAGTTTTCTTCTTTCTTTTCTATACCTTCTCCTCTTTCATATCTAACGAATGAGTCAATTGATATAGGAGAACCTATTTGTTTAGACTTCTCTTCAAGTAATTTCTTTATTGTATAGTCTGAATTTTTTACCCAAACTTGGTCAACTAAACATACTTCTTTAAGATATTTTTTTATTCTGCCTTCAACCATTTTCTCAACTATTTTTTCTGGTTTTCCTTCATTTAATGCTTGAACTCTATAAATTTCTCTTTCCTTATCAAGTGCTTCTTGATCAACACTATTTTCATCTAAAAATAATGGATTTGCTGCTGCAACTTGCATTGCCAAATCTTTTCCAAGTTGAAGTAAAGAAGAGTCCTCTTTTTCACAATTAAGTTTAACTAATACACCTATTTTTCCATCTCCGTGGATATAGCTGCTAATAACTCCATTTTGTACTGTTAACTTTTCAAATCTTCTTATATTCATATTTTCGCCTATTTTTGCTATTAAAGCAGTCAAAGCTTCTTTAACTGTTATATTAGAATCGTTTATAAACTTTTCTTCAAGCAATTGATCTACAGTTGTTACATTTGAAGAAGCTATTTGTTTTGCAATGGAATTTGTAAAGTTAATAAATTGATCATTAACAGCAACAAAATCTGTTTCACAGTTAACTTCTAAAACAACAGCTGTTTTATTATCATCTGTTACATAAGTTACAACTAATCCTTCTGCAGCTACTCTTCCTGCCTTTTTAGCTGCTGCAGCCAAACCTTTTTCTCTTAAGAACTCTATAGCTTTTTCCATATCACCATTAGATGCTGTTAAAGCCTTTTTACAGTCCATCATTCCTGCGCCAGTTCTTTCTCTTAATTCCTTAACCATTCCTGCAGTAATCATGTATATCACTCCTAACAAGTTTAATTTAAATTATTCAGCTAATTGTTCACCTTGTTTTCCTTCAATTATAGCATCTGCTAATTTAGCAGTTATTAGTCTTACAGCTCTTATAGCATCGTCATTTCCAGGTATTACATAATCAACCTCATCTGGATCACAGTTTGTATCAACTATTGCTACAACTGGAATTCCAAGAATTTTAGCTTCTGCTATAGCATTTTTTTCTTTTCTTGGATCAACTACAAACATAGCACCTATGTTATTTGAATCCATATTCTTAATTCCACCAAGATTTCTTTCTAATTTTTCTTTTTCATTTCTTAATTTTATAACTTCTTTTTTAGGAAGAACTTCAAATGTTCCATCTTCTTCCATTCTTTCTAATTCTTCTAATTTGTTTATTCTTGTCTTTATAGTATTGAAATTTGTAAGCATTCCGCCTAACCATCTGCTATTAACGAAATACATTCCAGCTCTTACACTTTCTTCTTGTATAGCTTCTTGAGCTTGCTTTTTAGTTCCTACAAATAGAACTTCCTTTCCATCTGCAACAACATTTTTAATAAATTCATAAGCTTCCTCAACTTTTTTCACAGTTTTTTGCAAGTCAATTATATATATACCATTTCTTTCTGTGAATATATATGGAGCCATTTTAGGGTTCCATCTTCTTGTTTGATGTCCAAAGTGAACACCTGCTTCTAATAATTGTTTCATTGAAATTACTGACATTAATATTACCTCCTGTTTGGTTTTTACCTCCATTGCTCTATTATGGAAAACCTTATATAACAGGCACCATTCCATAAAATAAGCAATGTGTGTTTTTCATCCTTATGTAGTATATCACATGAAATAATAGCGTTCAACAAAAAAATATAAAAAAAGTTTTATTTTATTAAAAAATAAGCATAGTATAAAATAAAGAATAGAGTTATCTCTATCCTTTATTTTATATATTTTCCTATTTTATCTTTTTTAATTCATCTAACAGCTTGTCATTTAATATTTTAATATGAGTGCCTTTCATTCCTAAAGATCTAGATTCGATTACACCTGCACTTTCAAATTTTCTTAATGCGTTTACTATTACCGATCTAGTGATTCCAACTTTATCAGCTATTTTAGAAGCAACTAATAATCCCTCATTGCCATCTAATTCATTAAATACATGTTCTACAGCCTCTAGCTCTGAATAGGATAATGTTCCTATGGCAAGTTGTACTACTGCTTTCTTTCTCGCTTCTTCTTCAAGTTTGTCGCTTTTAGATCTTAATATTTCTAATCCTACTATAGTTGAACTGTATTCGGCTAAAACTAAATCTTCATCGGTAAAACTTTTTTCAAATCTTGTAAGAAATAAAGTTCCTAGTCGTTCTCTATTGCCAACAATAGGAACAATAGTAGAAAGTTTTCCTTCCATTTCTGCTGGTTTAGTTTCATCAAAGGAAGATTTTCCTTCATTCTCTATGTTAGCTATAGTCTCATGAATACTTAATAATTTAGAGTTAAAATTTTCAGGAAACTTTTTTTCGTTTAATACTTTTTCTTTAACACTCTGGCATTCTGCATCTTTAAAGAATTCATATCCTAATATTTTACCTTTTCTACTTATTATATAAACATTGCATTCTAAGACTTCGCTAAGCGAAGCACAAATATCATCGAATACAACTGGTTCAGCTCCTGTTTTTTGCAGTATTTTATTAAGCCTTCGTATCTTGTTCAATAATTCTGAAGCCATTTGTACCTCTCCTTTTTGATACATTTTTAGTTGCAAAGCAAATTTTTATTATTTTTTAAATATTTAGAATTGTTGCAACTACTTAAAATATAATAGCATAGTACAAAATAGATTTCAACATTATCTTTATTAAATTCGACATGAATTTTATTTTACGTTTGCACTAAACTTATCATTTTTTATTAAATTTAGTATTCCAAAATAATATAATTTTACTCTTTTATTTTGAATTTGCACTCTTTGTTTGAGCATTCAATATACTCACCTTGAGACTTGTTTTGCCTTTTCACCATAAAACTTCCACATGATGGACATTTTTTATCAACTGGTTCAAACCAACTTACAAATTTACACTCTGGATAATTACTACATCCATAGAATTTTTTACCTTTTCTGCTTTTTCTTAATACAATTTTACTATTACACAGAGGACAAGGCACATCCAATTCTTCTATTATTGGTTTAGTATTTTTACATTCTGGATAGCCAGGACAAGCTAGAAAATCACCAAATCTTCCTTGTTTTATTACCATATTTCTTCCGCACTTATCACATTTTATATCTGTAACCTTATCCTCTATTGTAATTTTAGCAATCTCTTTTTCTGCTATTTCTATACACTTTCTCAATGGCATGTAAAATTCATCTACAACCTGTTTCCAGTTCTCTTGTCCTTCTTCTATGCTGTCCAACTTATTTTCCATTTCCGCTGTAAATTCAACATCTACTATTTGTTTAAAATATTCACTCATAATATTATTTACAATAAATCCAAGTTCTGTAGGCACTAAAGTTTTCTTTTCTCTTTCAACGTACTTTCTATCTATTAAAGTAGAAACAATAGGAGCATAGGTACTAGGCCTACCTATTCCATTTTCCTCTAGGGTCTTTACTAAGGTTGCCTCAGAAAATCTAGATGGCGGTTGAGTAAAATGTTGTTTACCTTCTATATTACTTTTTATAAGTATTTCTCTTTCTTTTAATTCTGGGAATTTTATGTTTTCGTCTTCTTCATCTACTTCATATTTATAAACTTTCATAAATCCATCAAATTTAATATTAGAGCCAGTAGCCTTTAACATATATGGTCCATTTTCAACATTTATAGACATAGTATTCATTATGCAATCTGCCATTTGACTAGCAATAAATCTTTTCCATATTAGGCTATATATTTTATATTGCTCTGGTTTTAAACTATTTTTAATTTTTTCAGGATCTAATTCTATATAAGTTGGTCTGATAGCTTCATGAGCATCTTGTATATTTTTCTTGCCTTTGTAACTTCTAGTTGTTTTAGGAACATACTGTTCACCAAAATTATTTAAAATAAATTCTTTTCCACTTTTTTGTGCTTCTTCAGATATACGAACAGAGTCTGTTCTCATATAAGTTATCAACCCTATTGTTCCAAGTCCTTCTATATCTATACCTTCATATAATTGCTGTGCTATAGACATAGATCTTTTCGTAGAAAAATTCAACTTCTTATAAGAATCCTGTTGGAAAGTACTTGTTGTGAAAGGTGGTAAAGGCTTTCTATTTTTTAATGACTTCTTTATACTTTTTACCACATATTGACCTTTATCAAGTTCTTCTATGATTTTTATACTTTCTTCTTTATTAGCTATTTCTAATTTTTTGCCATCTTTAGAGTATAACTTAACAATACACGTTTTTTTAGATTCTTCACTTTTTAATTCACATTCAATAGTCCAGTATTCCTTAGGCTCAAATCTTTTAATTTCATCTTCTCTATCACATATCATCTTTAGAGCCACAGACTGTACCCTTCCAGCACTTAAACCCCATTTGACTTTTCTCCACAATATTGGACTAATCTGATATCCTACTAATCTATCTAAAACTCTTCTAGCCTGCTGTGCATCTACTAAGTTTAAATTAATTTGCCTTGGCTTCTTTATAGCAGCTTTTATAGCATTTTTAGTTATCTCATTAAATTCGATTCTGCATTTATCATTTTCACTTATTTTTAAAGCTGTGGCAAGATGCCATGATATAGCTTCTCCTTCTCTATCAGGGTCTGTTGCAAGAAACACCTTTTCGCTTTTTTTAGCTTCTTTTTTTAATGTATTTAGCAGTTCTCCTTTGCCTCTTATTGTTATGTATTTAGGGTTATAATTATTATCTATATCCACTCCTAATTGACTTTTTGGCAAATCTCTAATATGTCCCATGGAAGCTTTTACAATATAATTCTTTCCTAAATATTTTCCTATAGTTTTAGCCTTTGCTGGAGACTCTACTATAACTAATTTCTGACCCATACTATCCCCTCCGTTAATTTAGGTTCTTTATAATAAACGACTTTAAAGACTTTAACACTATTATATTAGCTTTAAATTTTTTTATTATTCCTTACATAGTAGTTTCCACTCAAACACATTATTTCATCTTTTAGCTGCAATTCAAATAATACCTCATATAATTGTTTTATGTCAATCTTAGTTATTCTTAAAACCTCATCAAAATGTATTGGAGAACTTTTTATACTATCATACACTATTTTCTCACTTGGATTCATTTTTTTATTATCATCTACAATAGAATTTACTTTGTCTATTTTTAAAATATCATAGATATCTTCCACGCATGTTAAAACATATGCACCATCTTTTATTAATTTATTTGTTCCCTTGCTTTGATTTGCAAAAATATCTCCTGGAACTGCCATAACATCTTTACCTTGATCTAGTGCTGATCCAGCTGTAATTAAGGATCCACTCTTTTCTCCAGCTTCTACTACAATTACAACATCACTTAAACCACTTATAACCTTATTTCTTATAGGAAAATTATAAGGATAAGGGCTAGTTCCTGGAATAAATTGAGATATGATACATCCGTTATTAACTATATCTTTAGCTAAATTTAAATTTTCTCTAGGATAAATAATATCGATCCCACTGCCCAAAACAGCACAAGTATAAGAATTGTTTTCTACACATTTTTTATGTGCTGCAGTGTCTATTCCTTTAGCCATTCCACTAATTATATTTATATCGTTTTGGCACATATGCTGAGCTATTATATTAGTAACATTTATACCATAACTAGTACATTTTCTGGAACCTACTACAGCTACATTATGCTTTTTATTTAAACTTTTTATATCTCCTTTAAAAAACAGCATATATGGTGAATCATCATATTTCTTTAATCTTTTAGGATATAGATCATCTGTTATTGTAACTGTTCCTATACCCCCATTTATTATGATATTTTTTATATGATTAATCTTTTCTATATCCCAGGCTTTTCTTAATATAATTTTAGTTTCATTACTCATACAGTCATTTTGTTCATCGTTCATACTATAATACCATATATTTTCCACGTTTTTAAAACTATTTAGCAACTTATTTTTAGTGATATAAGATAATTTTGATAAGGCATACCAAATCTCATAATCGTTCATATTCTCTCTCCTTATAGTCTATACAATATTTTTATCTAGAAATTTTCTGTATTGTAAAGCTTCTATTACATCTTCTTTAGAAATATTATTTCTATTTTTTAAATCTGCTATAGTCCTTGATACTTTCAATATTCTACTATAGCCTCTAGCACTTATCTTAAATTTTTCATAAATCTTTTCAATTATTGATTCTGCTTGCATATCAAGTTTGCAGTATCTTTTCAGTAACTTGTCGTTCATTTGAGCATTACAATATATCGCTTCGTTGTTAAATCTATCTTTTTGGATTTTTCTCGCTGCTTCAATCCTTTCTCTAATGCACTTAGACGTCTCACTAACTCTTTTACAGTTTAAATCTCTGTAAGAAACAGGATTAACTCCAATAAACATATCTATTCTATCTAATAATGGTTTTGAAAGTTTATTTATATATCTTTTTATGTCATGATCGCTGCATGTACAGCTCTTTATTCTACTACCATAAAATCCACACGGACAAGGGTTCATGGCTCCAACAAGCATAAAATTAGCAGGATACTTGACACTGCCATTAGCCCTTGATATATTTACAAACTTATCTTCAAGTGGCTGTCTTAAAGCCTCTAAAGCCCTTTTATTAAATTCTAATATTTCATCTAAAAACAAAACACCATTATGAGCCAAGGAAATTTCCCCTGGAATAAGCTTATTTCCTCCTCCTACTAGCGAAATTTGAGATGAGGTATGATGAGGGCTCCTAAAAGGTCTATCTTTTATGAGTCCATCCAATTTATCTATTTTATTGGATATGCTATATATTTTTGTTACCTCTAAAGCTTCTTCATAACTCAACTTAGGAAGTATTGTAGGTATTCTTTTTGCTATCATAGTCTTACCACATCCTGGTGGACCATACATTATAATATTGTGTCCTCCAGCAGCCGCTACTTCTATAGCTCTTTTACAACTTTCTTGACCTAATACATCACTAAAATCATAATTGTAGTTAGTAGATGTAATTACATTTTGACATTTATAAGGCATTAAATCACCATATGTTAAAAATTCCGCTACCTGCTTTAAGTTTTCAAATGGATATATTTGCGCATCTTTAACAACTCCACATTCTTCTGCATTCTCTAACGGAATTACAAACTTTAAGATGTTTTTATTTACAGCATCAATTACGATTGGCAGAGCACCTTTAATTCTTTTTAGTTCTCCTAACAGCGATAATTCTCCCATAAATAGAAACTTTTCTATATTTTTATCAGATACTTGATTAGTAGCTACTAATATGGCTAAAGCTATAGGTAAATCTAATAGAGACCCTTCTTTCTTTAAGTCTGCAGGTGCTAAGTTCACAGTTATTCTTTTTAATGGAAAATCAAATCCAGAATTTATTATAGCTGATCTTACTCTTTCTTTAGACTCTTTCACAGAAGTATCTGGTAATCCTACTATATTAAATGAAGGAAATCCATTTGTAATATCAATTTCTACATCAATTACTGTACCATTAACACCTATAAAAGTAGCTGAATTAATTTTTATTGCCATATAATCACCTCTTATGAGATTATTGACATATTTAATGTTTATATAATTATTAATACTAAAATTTTTGGTTTACATTTTTAATTTAATTTACATAATAATTATTATGTAAATTAAATATTTCAAAATA
The DNA here is from genome assembly GCF_047777555.1 of Clostridium sp. Lineage (GTDB taxonomy): Bacteria > Bacillota > Clostridia > Clostridiales > Clostridiaceae > Clostridium_H. The sequence continues at coordinate 467,466 of NZ_JBKEEV010000001.1, forward strand.
AATGAATTATAAATATAATTAATGGATAAAATCTAAAGATAACTTATTTTGGAGTGTGATTTTATGAAATGCTATAACAAAAATATAGGTGATTACGGCGAAGATTTATCTGTAAAGTATTTATCAAACTTAGGATATAAAATTCTAAATAGAAATTTTAAATGTAAACTTGGTGAGATTGATATAATAAGTATGCTTGAGAGCGATAATCGAATATGTTTTACAGAAGTCAAAAGCAGATATACTTCCTCATATGGTTTTCCTTTTGAAGCTATAACATATAGAAAAATAAAAAGAATAAAGGCTGCAGCTGAATTCTACATAATGGTAAATAATTTAAAAAATTTGGATTTTAGATTTGATGTAATAGAAGTGTTTTTTAATAATTTGAATGACTCTTATTGTTTAAACTTAATAGAAAATGCCTTTTGAGTTCAATAAAATCACTATGATACTTGTTTTATCTTATCATAGTGATTTTATTTTTAAACCATACTAAGTATATTTTTTAGAAAACTCTTTCTATGTATAGGTGTATATCCAAATTTTCTTATAGCTTCTATATGAGTTTTTGTGCCATATCCCGCATTTTTTTCGAACCCATACTCAGGATACAAAGCCGCATATTCCTTCATTAAATCATCTCTATAAACTTTTGCTATTATAGACGCACAAGCTATAGAGGCACTTTTAGCGTCGCCTTTTATTATAAATTCATTTTTTATATTACAGTTTTTTATACTATATCCATCTGATAAAACTAAGGTCGGTTGTACTTTTAAGTTCATTGTTGCTCTTTTTAAAACTTCATTATTACACCATGCAATTCCTTTATTGTCTATCTCTAAATTATCTAATTCTGAAATACAGTAACTAACAGCTTTTTCTTTAATTATATAAGAAAGTTCTTTTCTAGTATCAGGTGATAATTTCTTTGAATCATTAATTTTCAGTATTAAATCCTTATCATTTTCATAATTTAAATTTAATATAACTGAAGAAGCAACTATAGGCCCAGCTAAAGGTCCTCTACCGACCTCGTCAGCTCCAGCAACATATCCTTGTACTCCAAAACTTCTATCAAAATCATACATATTTTTTACTCTCAGAATTTCATTTTTCCTATTTTCAAAGTTTTTATAAACGATATCTCCTAGCTTTTGAATAGTTTTTCTGCTGTCATTTTTTAGATTGTTTACTAGTTCTATATAATTCAAATCTCCATTCTCTTCTTTTAAAATATAAGAAACATATTTTTTTACTTCTTCAGATTTCATTTTATCTATTTGTAACTTATCAATATTAATCACTCACATCACGGCCTTTCTAAAGAAATAGCTCCTAACTTACCTCCTCTAAATTCATCTAAAATCATAACTGATACCCTATTATAATCTATATTACCACCTGATATGACTGCCCCTCTTTTCCTTCCTATGTTATTCATATTCTCAAGAGTGTCCTCACTTAAAAATTCCAACTTATATCTTTGTTTTAATCTGTCAGGATAATCCTTCTGAAGTCTTTCTATAAGCTTAAATGCTAATGTTTCAATATCCATTATTTCATCTTTTATAGCTCCTGTAAAAGCCAAATTTAATCCAACTTCTTCATCCTCAAATTTTGGCCATAGAACTCCTGGTGTATCTAAAAGTTCTATTCCAATATTAGTTTTAATCCACTGCTTGCTTCGTGTTACTCCTGGCTTATCTCCAACTTTAGCTCTATTATTATTTGCCATTCTGTTTATAAACGAAGATTTTCCTACATTAGGTATGCCAACTACCATAGCACGTGTAGTTATATTGGTTAGTCCTTTTTCTCTTAGTTTGTCATGTTTTTCTTTTAACAAACTATTTATAATAGGTTTTATATTACCTAATCCCTTACCATTAATACTATTAACACTTGTAACTTTTACTAAGTCCGTAGACAACTTATTTATCCATTGCTTAGTTATATTATCTTCTGCAAGATCGCTTTTGTTTAATAAAATGATCCTAGGTTTATTTCTGCATATATCATCAATATCAGGATTAGAACTAGATCTTACAATTCTAGCATCCCTAATTTCTATAACAACATCTACAAATTTTAAGTTTTCTTTTATTTCTTTTCTTGTTTTAGCCATATGGCCAGGAAACCAATTTATTGGCAAGATTCTCATTCCTCCTCTTTTTAATATCATTTTATGTATGTTATTATATTCAGAATATAAAAAAAGGGACTGTTTAGTCCCATTTTTTATCTAATTATTTCTTTAACTTTTGCAGCTTTACCTACTCTATCTCTTAAGTAGTAAAGTTTAGCTCTTCTAGCCTTACCTCTTCTTACCACTTTTATTCCCTCAACTAATGGAGAATTAATTGGGAATGTTCTTTCAACGCCAGTACCATAAGCAACTCTTCTTACAGTAAATGTTTCTCTTATTCCGCCATTTTGTTTCTTAATTACTGTTCCTTCAAATGCTTGAATTCTTTCCTTATTACCTTCCTTAATTCTTACATCAACTCTTACAGTATCTCCTACGTTAAATTGTGGTAAATCTTTTTTCATTTGTTCAGCTTCAATTGATTTTATAATATCTAACATGTGCATTCCCTCCTTCAATATTTTTTGACGTTCATATCTTATATAGATACTAGATAGAGGACCGCCCGTACTAGCACAAAGTATATTCTACCATAAGCAAAAACATATATCAATATTTTATTTAATAATTTGACAATAAATTATTAAATATTTATATAATATCTACATATCTATAACTCTTCATCAATTAGCTTTTTATCTTCTTTAGATAAAGATATTTTATTAAATAAATCCGGCCTTAATTTTTTTGTTATAATAAGAGACTGTTTTCTTCTCCATTTTCTTATATTTTCATGGTGCCCTGATAATAATACTTCTGGTACCTTTTCTCCTTCAAAACACTCTGGCCTAGTATACTGTGGATATTCTAATACTCCATTATAAAATGATTCTTCCATAAAACTTTCACTTGAAGCCAAAACACCTGGAATAAGTCTACAAATACTATCTACAATTGGTATGCAAGCCATTTCTCCTCCAGTCAATACAAAGTCTCCTAATGATATTTCTTCATCTATATATTTGTAAATTCTTTCATCTATACCTTCATAATGACCACATAAAAAAATGATTTCATCCTCTTGGGAAAACTTTTTTGCCATTTCTTGATTAAAAGTTTTACCTCTCGGTCCTAAAAATATTACCTTTCCTTTATTCAATTTTTTTATGCTTTTGACAGCATCAACTATAGGCTGTGGTGTCATAACCATTCCTGCACCACCTCCATAAGGATAATCGTCAACCTTCTTATGTTTATTAGTAGAGTATTCTCTTATATTGTGAGTATTTATCTTAATTATATTGTTCTTTATAGCTCTTCCTATAATGCTGTAGTCAAAAACTTGGAACATTTCAGGGAATAATGTTAAAATATCTATTCTCATTGCCATACATCCACAGGCCTAATTATTATTTTTTTATTTTCTATATCAACTTTAACTATTATATCTTTGATAGCTGGTATTAATAATTCTTTATTTCCTTTAATCCAGTATACTTCGTTACTTCCTGTATAAATAATTTCATCTATTGTTCCAAGTTCTTCTCCATTTTCATCATATACAATACATCCTATAATATCAGCTTCGTAATAAGCATCTTCAGGAAGTTTCACTGCCTGTTCTCTTTGTATCTTTATATACTTATTTTTAAGCTTTTTAGCCTCATCTATAGAATTTATACCTTCTATTTTTAAAATGACTTTTCCTGGTTGAAATTTATAGCCTTCAATTTGAATTAAATTATTATCAATATATGCCTCTTTCAAGTTTTCAAATCTTCTAACATCATCAGTTGCAGGCAATACTTTAATTTCTCCCTTTATTCCGTGAGTATTTATTATTTTCCCTACAGTTAAAAACTGTTCCATAATATCTTATACTCCCTCCAAAATATTTTAAAAAAGAGTCAGGAATTTCCTAACTCTTTTAAATCAAACTAGTTATATACAATTAGATAATTTCTACAACAACCCTTTTATCTTCTTTTACAGCTGCTGCTTTGATTACAGTTCTAATAGACTTTGCTATTCTACCCTGTTTTCCAATTACCTTTCCCATATCTTCTGGGGCAACTTTTAATTCAAGAATTATTGATTGTTCACCAACAATTTCATTTACACTAACCATATCTGGGTTATCAACTAAAGCTTTAGCTATTACTTCTAGTAAATTTTTCATCTACCACACCCCCTGGTTATTACTTAGAAAGCTTTTCAGTTATTCCAGCTTGTGTGAAAAGTCTCTTTACAACATCTGTTGGTTGAGCACCATTCTTTATCCACTGAACAGCTTTTTCTTCGTCTATTTTTATAGTCTTCGGCTCTGATACTGGGTTGTAATAACCTATTTCTTCAATAAATCTTCCATCTCTTGGAGATCTTGAATCAGCAACAACGACTCTATAAAATGGAGCTTTTTTTGCTCCCATTCTTCTTAATCTTATTTTTACTGCCATTAATTTCACCTCCTTAAAAAGAATATATCTATTTCATGAATGGAATTTTTCCAAACATTCCTTTTTTAAATGATTTCTGCTGGTTTTTCATCTGCTTCATCATTTTTTTCATCATTTGAAAATCTTTAAGTAACTTATTTACTTGTTGTACGGTAGTTCCAGAACCCTTAGCAATTCTTCTTTTTCTTGAAGGTGAATTACTAACTAAAGTAGGGTCTTTCCTTTCTTTTGCAGTCATAGAATCAATTATTGCTTCTATTTTTTTTAATTCTTTTTCACTTTGATTTAAGTCAATGCCTTCTAATTGTTTTGTATTTACTCCTGGAACCATCTCAAGTAATTTTGCCATAGGCCCCATTTTTTTTAGCTGAGCCATGGATTCCTTAAAATCCTCTAGATTAAACTCTAGATTCAACATTTTATCTCCTAGCTCTTTTGCCTTATCTTCATCGATAGCTTCTTGAGCTTTTTCTATTAGAGATAATATATCACCCATGCCCAATATTCTAGATGCCATTCTATCCGGATGGAATACTTCGAGGTCATTCATTTTTTCGCCTAATCCTACAAATTTAATGGGCTTTCCTGTAATAGCCTTTATGGATAAAGCCGCTCCACCTCTAGTATCACCGTCTAACTTTGTAAGTACAACTCCTGTTATATCCAATATATCATTAAAACTTTCTGCAACGTTAACAGCATCTTGACCAGTCATTGAATCTACAACTAATAATATTTCATTTGGCTCTACAGCACTTTTTATATTTTTTAGTTCAGCCATTAGTTCTTCATCTATATGAAGTCTTCCAGCTGTATCTATAATGACTACATTTAAATCATTATTTTTAGCATGCTCTATAGAAGCTTTTGCTATATCTACAGGGTTCACTTTGTCTCCCATAGAAAAAACAGGTACATCTATCTGTTTTCCTACTACTTGAAGCTGTTTTATAGCAGCTGGTCTATAAACATCACATGCGACTAATAAAGGTTTTTTATTCTTTTTTCTTAGCTCAAGAGCCAGTTTACCTCCCATAGTAGTTTTACCAGCGCCTTGAAGTCCTACCAACATAATAACAGTTAGTCCTTTTGGAGAAAATTCTATTCTACTTTCTGTATTTCCCATTAATTCCTTCAGTTCATCGTTAACTATCTTAATAACCTGTTGACCTGGAGTTAAACTTTCCATTACTTCCTTACCAAGGCACTTTTCTCCTGTGCTCTTTATAAAGTTTCTAACTATTTTATAGTTAACATCAGCTTCAAGCAAAGCCAACTTAACTTCTCTCATAGCTTCTTTTATATCTTTTTCGGATAGCTTACCTTTACCTTTTAACTTTTTTAAGGTATCTTGAAGTTTTGACGCTAATCCTTCAAATGCCATCTTAATCCTCCTAAATATTTTCAACTATAGTATTCTTTATTTCCTGTAGACAACTTTTAAACGTATCGTTATCGCTTTGCTCTTCAAGTCTATTGATTTTTTCAACAATTATCGCTTTAATCTTCCTTAATTTAGTACTTTTTTCTACAAGCTTCAGTTTACACTCATAATCCATTAACAGTTTATTACATCTTTTTATTAAATCGTGTATCGCCTGTCTACTTGTATCTGTAAGTTCTGATATTTCTGATAAAGACAAATCTTGATTATAATAAAGCTCCATTATGTCTTTTTGTTTATCAGTTAAAAGTTCTTTATAATAATCCATAAGTATTGATATTCTTATTCTGTCTTCCATATAATCACCAACTATCGACAAAAGATATAATATCAAAGTTTTTTATAGGTGTCAAGTATTTTTACTTAACACTTTTTAAAATAATGCTTCTACAAAATCTTTTGTATTAAATTCCTGTAAATCCTCTACTCCTTCTCCTACTCCTATAAGCTTAACAGGAATATTTAATTGGTGTTTTATTGATATTATTACTCCACCTTTTGCAGTGCCATCTAACTTAGTTAATATAATTCCATTTATAGGACATACCTCCGTAAATTGTTTAGCTTGTTGAAGAGCGTTTTGTCCTGTTGTAGCATCTAATACAAGCAAGGTTTCCTTTGATGCTTCACTATATTCTCTATCAATTATTCTATTAATTTTTTCTAATTCATTCATTAAATTTTTCTTATTATGAAGTCTTCCTGCAGTATCACATATTAGAACATCTGCTTTTCTTGCCTTCGAAGCCTGTATTGCATCAAATACTACAGCTCCAGGATCTGCTCCTTCTTGATGTCTTATTATATCTACTCCTGCCCTATCACTCCAAACCTCTAATTGATCAATAGCTGCGGCTCTAAAAGTATCAGCTGCGGCCATAATAACCTTATATCCCTTGTTTTTTAACTTATATGAAATCTTACCTATGGATGTAGTTTTTCCTGCCCCATTAACACCAATTACTAAAAACACTTTTGGAGTGTTTTCAATATTTATTGCATTCTCTTCCTCTCCTAAAATCTCAATTAGGACTTCTTTAAGGCAAGTATAAACTTCTTTTGGATCTTTTACTTTTTTTTCTTTCACTTTTTCTTTTACTTTCTCAATAATCTCCATAGATGTATCAACACCTATATCTGCAGTTATTAATATTTCTTCTAGCTCTTCATATAACTCCTCATCTATCTTTATAGCTAAATTTAAAACCTCCGCTACTTTTTCAGTAAAATTATTTTTAGTTTTTGTTAATCCGTTCTTTAGCTTATCAAATAGATTTCCTAACATATTATCTCCTCTTTCCTATTTATATTATTTACTTAAATCCACAGATACTATTTTAGATACTCCCTTTTCTTCCATAGTAACTCCATATAAAACATCCCCTGCTTCCATACTACCTTTCCTATGAGTAATAATTACAAATTGAGTATTATTGGAGAATTTTTTAAGAAATTCAACATATCTTGCTACATTATAATCATCTAATGCTGCTTCAATTTCATCTAGTATACAAAATGGAGTAGGTTTCATCTTTAGAATAGCAAATAAAAGAGCTATAGCAGCTAATCCTTTTTCTCCTCCTGACATTAAATTTATATTTTGCAGCTTTTTACCTGGCGGTTGAACATTTATTTCTATATTAGCACTTAATTCATCTCCATCTTCTAATATCAGGTCAGCACTCCCTCCTTTAAACAATTCCCTAAAGGTTTCATTAAAGTTTTTCCTCAATTTATTAAAGTTTTCATGAAATACAGTTTTCATTTTATTTGTCATTTCCTTAACTACATCTAATAATTCTTCTTTTGCATTTATTAAATCTTCTTTTTGAGCACTCATAAATTTATACTTTTGCATTAACTCTTTATATTCCTCAATAGCCGCCAAATTTACTACTCCTAGTTTTGATATCTCTTCTTTATATAAAAGAATATCTTTTTTACATTGTTCCATATTTTCATCCTGTAATCTAATTTCCAATGCTTCAGCATAAGTCAATTCCATTTCTTCATTTAACTTTGTGTACATAGATTCTTTTTCTGTCTCATATCGGGCAAGAGAAATTTGTATATTGTTCTTAGCCCTTTCATTTTTATCATATATAATAGCAATCTTCTCTATGTTATCCGTATATTTTTTTATATCCTCTTTAATTTTTGCTCTTTTTATATCACTTTCCTTAAATTTTTCCTCCAGTTTTAATATGGCAGAGGCTATACTCTTTATTTTACTTGCATCCTCTTCTATTTTGTGTTTTGAGGAAAGAATCTTATTATTAGAGTCATTTATTTCATTTTTTATGGAGCTCATTTGCACTTCCAACTCTTTTACTTCATTCTCGAAACGTTCTAACTCTTTACTGCTACTTAAAATATTCTCATCAATTTGAGCCTTCTTTATTCTTAAAGAAGTAATTTCCTCATTAGCATTGTTAATTTTGCTTTTTTCTCTTTCTAAAAATTTTTCTAACTCATCAATTTTGGATAAGTTTTGTTTTTCTAATTTTTTTATTTCTATAACCTTTTGTTCTTTAGAGCTTAGGTCATTAAAGTTACTATTCAAACCTTCTCTAATCATATGAATTTCATTGCTAGTTATATTTAAATCTCTTTTTAACTTTTCTGTTTCATTATCTATAGCACTAATCTTCCCTTTTATTTTAGTTTTTTCTATATTTTCATAGTGAATTTTATCTCTTAAGTTTAGACAATCATCATCTAATTCTTTAATCTTCCTTTTATTTTCATTTATATCTTGATTTATATTTTTGATTTCATTATCATAGCTTACTAATATATTTTTTAATTCTTGTATTTCTCTTTTTCTTCCTATAATATTAGAACCTTTATTATATAAGCTTCCTCCTGTTAAAGCTCCTCCAGGATTTATAATTTCACCGCTTAAAGTTACAATTTTAATACTATAGTCTACTTTCTTAGCTATATTTAGTGCACTATCCATGTCTTTTGCTATAATGGTTCTTCCTAATGTATACTCTATTGCATTTGTATATTTTTTATTAAAACTTACAAGTTCACTAGCTATACCTACATATCCATCCAAATTTTTAATTTTATCTGGCAGGCTTATTTTTTTTCCCTTTACTATAGTCAATGGTAAAAATGTTGCTCTTCCTAAGTTATTATTTTTTAGATAGGAAATTAATTGTTTTGCTATTACTTCATCTTTAGTTATAATGTTAGATATGGCCGCACCCAGAGTGACTTCAATAGCTACTTCAAATTTCTTGTCTACTTGTATTACTTCTCCTAGTATGCATACATTTTCTGTATTTTCACCTATTTTCCCTTGATCAATGTGCTGCATTACTGTCTTTACGGCCCTATTATACCCTTCATGCTGTTTCTCTAAATTGATTAGTGCATTGCAATTAGCTTCAGCTTTGCTATGTTTCGTAGAAACTTCTTTAAATTTATTTTCATTACTTGCTAACTTCCTATTTTCTAATGACATCTGTTTTTTATATTCTTTTATTTTTCCTTCATATTCATTAATTTTTTTGTCTAATTCCACTATTTCATTTTTAAGTACTTCTTTAGTTGTATGATTTATTTTAATTGAATTTATATATGCTTCCTTTGAAGCTTGAAGTTCTTCGAGTTTACTCTCTAACATGGATATATCATTTTTTAATATGGTTATTTCATTTTCATTCTGTGTGATTTCACTTACTAATTCTATCTCATAAGACTTTGTTTGCTTTAACGAATTATTAGCCTTCTCTATACAAATCTCTTTTTCCATAATTAATGATTCTAGTTCTTTAATATCTTTAGCTAAATTACTTTGAACTTCTAATAACTGTTTATTTTTTGATTCTTCATCAAGCTTTTGTTTATTGGCTAATTCAGCTTTTTCTTTAATATAATTTAAGTTCTTTAAAGACTTATCAGCAGAATTTTGTAAATTTTCTACTCTTTCATTTAGCAAATCGATTTCTGATAATAATCTTTGACTCTCAGTTTTTCTGTTATAATACTCTTTTCTTTCCTCATTATTTTCTAATTCAAATTTCTCTAATTCTGCATTTAATGCCTGTAAAGTTTCTTTATACATATTACGCTCTATATATAGCTCTTTCAATTTAAGTTCATTATCACTCAATTCAGCTTTTAATCCATGAATTTTATTTTCTATAGTATCAATATTATTTAAAATTAAAGTTACTTCTTTAGCTTTCAATTTCTCTGATATTTCTAAAAACGTTTTAGCTTTCTCACTTTCTTTTTCTAGAGGTTCTAATCTTTCCTCATATGTACTAAAAATATCATTTATTCTCTGAAGATTCTGTTCTGTATTAGAAAGTCTTTTTTCAGCTTCTTCTTTTCTTGTTTTAAATTTTACAATTCCAGCTGCTTCCTCTAAAAGACTTCTTCTTTCTTCTGCTCTTCCACTTAAAACAGCCTCTATTTTACCTTGTCCTATTATAGAATATCCTTCTTTTCCTATCCCCGTATCCATAAACAATTCTTGAATGTCTCTAAGCCTACATCTAGTATTATTTATATAGTACTCACTTTCTCCAGATCTAAAAAGTCTTCTCATTATGGTTACATCTGTATATTCTATAGGTAATTGTGAATCACTATTATCTAATACAAGAGTTACTTGAGCTAATCCAACAGGTTTCCTAAATTCTGTTCCAGCAAAAATTACATCTTGCATTTTTCCTCCCCTTAGATTTTTTATGCTTTGTTCTCCTAGAACCCATTTAACAGCATCTAATATATTGCTCTTACCACTTCCATTTGGTCCTACAATGACTGTAATTCCATCTTTTAGAACTAACTCTGTTTTGTCTGCAAAAGATTTGAATCCCCTTATCTCTATTGATTTTAAAAACATGTGTACCTCTCCTAATTTAAACGTTAATGAAGAATCATTTCCTATATGTATGATAAAGCTTATCCTATCTAAATAAAAAAACATGAAATCTATATAATCTATTTAAATTTATGATAGCACTTTATAATTTTAAAGTATATCATTGAAAATATCAATTCTCATATGAATAAATAAACAAAATAAAAAAACCGTGTTCTCCACGGTTTAATTTTGTTTATCTAGGTTCCACTATAAACTTTATAGCTGTTCTTTCTTCTCCATCAATTGATATCTGAGAAAATGCAGGAATAACTACTAAATCGATACCATTAGGTGCTACAAAACCTCTTGTAATCGCTAATGCCTTAACTGCTTGATTTACTGCTCCTGCTCCTACAGCTTGAACTTCAACGCTTCCACATTCTCTTAAAACTGCTGCAAGTGCTCCTGCTACTGATTTTGGTTGAGACTGAGCTGATACTTTTAATACTTCCATTTTAAATCCTCCCTACAAAAATTATTATTACATATTACTACATCTTTCATAGGGAATATATTCTATAAAACATTTAATTTTCCTTCTTTATACTTATTCTTTAAATATTCTTTTATACATATCTTTTTACATTTTTCATCAATTTTCAACAGCAAATTATTTCTTTCCAAAGAATTATCTTGTAGAACTTTTAATTTATTTATTTTATTTTGAGACTTTATGTCGTTAAAAAATTTCTTTTTATATGCATATAGTTTAGATATATCTTTATTATTGATAACTATAAAAATTTCTTTATTCTTATAATCTCTTATTTGTTCATATATAATATCATTATATATACTTCCTTCAACCAATTCTCTAAAAGCTGGATGAAAAGGACCAGCGATTAATTCTTTACCATAATTAATTTCTTCAGTAGGCTGCAATCCAATTCTTATTACATTTATATCATTAGCTATAAACATGGCATATATTATTTTACTTATGCTCATAGCCTCTTCTAAAGTATATGGACTATATATATTATGTTTATACATTTTTTCCATTGGAGTATTTTTTACAACGAGGGACGGATAAATTCTAGCTATATTAGGCTCTAATTCTATAATTTTTTTTGCTGTATCTATATCCTTTTGAAATGTATCTCCTGGTAATCCCAGCATAATTTGATGTCCTAATGTAAATCCATATTCTTTTATAAGCTGAGAAGCTTTAACTACATCATTAGAAGTATGTCCTCTTCCAGATTTCTTTAGGACCTCATCATCCATAGACTGAACTCCTAATTCAATTATATCTGTTGAATATTCCTTTAGATTCTTAAGTATTTCATGATTTATATAATCTGGCCTAGTAGATAAATGAATAAAGTCAATAGCGCCTTTGTCTTTATATTGTTTTGCTACACTTAATAATTCCTTTTGCTTATTCATATCTATAGCTGTAAATGTTCCGCCATAAAATGATACTTCTACAATGGAATTTTCCCTCTTTATAGTGCTTAAGTATTCTTCTATAATATTTTTTACAGTTTCTGAATTAACCTTATTAGTAGTTACTCCAGTTATACTGTTTTGATTACAAAATACGCAATCATGAGGACATCCTTCATGGGGTACAAAAATAGGAATAATATAATGTAACTTACTCATGTGTCTCACCTAAATTTTCTAATGCTTCTTTTGCAGCATTTTGCTCAGCTTCTTTCTTAGTATATCCCTCGCCTACCCCCTTTACTAGAGGTGGTACTATAACTTCAGTAAAGAATTTCCTTCTGTGAGGCGGACCTTCAAATCTAGATAGATTATATTCTATATTATATTCTCCAAATTTTTGAATAGTTTCTTGTAATTTTGTTTTATAATCTAATATTATTTCATCGTTATCTGCTTTATCAATTAATTCCTGAAAATTATCTATAATAAATCTCTTTGCATTCTCGTATCCTTGATCTAAATATATAGATGCAATTATAGCTTCTACACAATCTGAAAGTATTGAGACCCTAGTTCTTCCTCCAGTCATTTCTTCACCTTTACTCATATTTATATATTCACCTATCTTCCATTTCATAGCCACATGGTGTAGTGAATTACCACAAACAATTAATGCTCTTTTTTTTGTCAAAAATCCCTCTGGTTTATCCTTGTACTTATTATAAAGCAACTCTGATATACATAACTGAAGAATAGAATCTCCGAGAAATTCTAATCTTTCATTTGATATAATGCTCTTATTTTCGTTTACAAAAGAACTATGAGTTAAAGCAGTATCTAGTAATTCTATATTATTAAACTTAACATTAAGTCTATTTTCTAGTTCATTAAGGATAACTTTTCTAGATTCTTTCATCAAAACATCTCCTATAATTATATAAATTTAAAGTCCCGTAGTAACGGGACTTTTATCAAATATTATTCCTCTATATGAGAACTTATATACTCCACTACATCTCCAACTTTAGTTGCCTTTTCTGCATCTTCATCTGGAATTTCTATATCAAACTCCTCTTCTAAAGCCATTATAAGTTCAACTACATCTAGTGAATCTGCTCCTAAATCATCTACAAATAATGAATCCATAGTTATTGTATTCTCATCAAGACCAAGTTGGTCTGCTATAATTTTTTTTACCCTTTCAAAAACCACCACTTTCACCTCCAATACAAATTCTACAATATGATAATATTACATAACTTATACATCGTCAATAACATAATACTATTTTTCCAACTTCCTTATACCATTTTTTCTTCAATATGTACCTTTATCTTTTCAATCACTTTGTTATCATAAAATATTATAGCCTGTTTTATAGCGTTTTTAAAAGCCTTGCTATCTGAACTTCCATGAGCCTTTATACATATACCATCTACACCAAGAAAAGCTGCTCCTCCGTATTCCTTGTAATCAAAATCCTTTTTAAACTTCGCAAATACGGGTTTAAGCAACACTCCACCTAATTTAGTTCTAAAGGATGACATTATCTCTTCCTTAAGTTTAGTAAATATTGTTCCAGCCACTCCCTCATACATCTTTAACACTGTATTTCCAACAAACCCGTCGCATACTAGAACATTAACTTTCCCTTCAGGAATTTCTCTTGGCTCTACATTTCCCACAAAATTGAAATCACATTCCTTTAATAATTTGTGTGCTTCTTTTGTAAGCTCATTTCCTTTTTCTTCTTCACTGCCAATATTAATTAACCCTATAGTAGGTTCTTTTATATTTAAAATATTTTTAAAATAAACCTCACCCATTTGCGCAAATTGAACTAAGTTAGCAGGTTTACATTCAGCATTAGCACCACAATCAATTATCATAAAAGGACCATTTTTGCCTGGCATTATAGGAGCTAAAGCCGGTCTATTTATTCCTTTTATTCTTCCTATAACTAAAGTTGCTCCTGCTAAAAATGCTCCTGTACTTCCTGCCGATATAACAGCATCAGCTTCTTTATTTTTAACTAATTCTAGAGCTTTATATATACTAGAATTTTTTTTACGTCTTATAGCCATTACAGGATGTTCATTATTGCTGATTATCTCTCTAGCATCTAGCATAGTTATTTTTTGCTTATTATATTCATACTTAGATAATTCTTGGCTTATCAAATCTTTGGGACCTGTAACTATTATATCTATATTTTTATACTCTTTAACAGCCTCTACACACCCTTCTATGACTGCATTAGGTGAATAATCTCCTCCCATTCCATCTACAGCTATCTTCATATTCTTTCCCTCTCTTTTAAATATGTAATAATGAGATTAAATTTATTATTTTAAATTCAAAAAAAGAAAGTCATATGACTTTCTTTTTACTATTTTTCATTTGAAACTATTTCTTTACCATCATAATATCCACATTCTTTACATACTCTATGAGCAAGCTTCATTTCATGACATTGTGGACATTCAACAATTCCAGGTAAGCTTAACTTAAAAGTTTGAGCTCTTCTTGAATCTCTTCTAGCTTTTGATGTTTTTCTTTTTGGATGTGCCATCTATTTTCACCTCCTTAGTTATTTGAGAAAAAGTCTCTCAACTTTGCAAGTCTTGGATCAACATCATCCTCTTTACAATTGCATTTAGAATGATTTAAGTTTGTGCCACATACCGGACATAGCCCCTTGCATTCTTCGCTGCAAAGTTTTTTCATTGGTAGTGACAAAATGATGTTAGTTTCAATGACTGGCGAAAAATCTACCTTATCATTATTTATAATGATAATATCATCATCTTTACCATGATTAAATTTAGAAAACTTCTCATGAATTTCAACTTGTATGGACTTGTCAAAATTCTCGAGACATCTGGAACATACAAGATTTAATGTAGTACTCATTGTTCCATCAAAATTTATTATATCACCTATTAATGTAAAAGTTCCCTTTATATTAACAGGTTCTACAAAAACAACCTTTTCATTTTCAAATGTAATATTATCGCCTTCAAAAGATATATCGATTTCTTTTCTTGTATTTCTCTTACCTGTTAAATCAGAAATATCTAGTAGCATATATACACCTCAATTATTATAAATGGGCTAACAAATATCTACGATATCGTAGAATTCATTAGCCACAACCTATTATATAAACATGCTAATAAAAAGTCAAGTATTTTATTATAGCTTTGCTATTTTATGCTTGTTTTTCAACTATTTCTTTAGTGTCTTTAGCTATCATTAACTCTTCATTTGTTGGTATAACTAATAGTTTAACCTTAGAATCATCTGCACTTATTATTGAAGCTTTTCCTCTTATATTATTCTTTTCTTTGTCTATTTTAGCATCTAAGAAACCTAGAGCATTTGCTATTTCTTCTCTAACTTCTATTCCATTTTCTCCAAGTCCAGCTGTAAATACTATAGCATCAACTCCACCCATTATGGCAGTATATGCTCCGATATATTGAACAACTTTATATTTAAATATATCTAAAGCCAATTTTGCTCTTTCGTTTCCTTCAGCTGCAGCAGCTTCAATATCTCTGAAATCACTGCTTACTCCTGATATTCCTAGAACTCCAGATTTCTTATTCATTAAGCTATCAACTTCATCTATTGAAAGATTTAATTCTTTCATTAAGAAAGTAACTATTGCTGGGTCTATGTCACCACATCTTGTTCCCATTGTTAAACCAGCAAGTGGTGTGAATCCCATAGTTGTATCTATGCACTTTCCATCTTTAACAGCAGCTAAACTAGCTCCATTTCCTAAATGGCAAGTTATAATTCTTAAATCTTCAATATCCTTTTCTAATATCTCAGCAGCAACTCTAGATACATATTTATGAGATGTTCCGTGGAATCCATACTTTCTTACACCATGACTCTTATATAATTCATATGGCAATGAATACATATAAGCATGCTCAGGTAATGTCTGATGAAATGCTGTATCAAATACTGCAACCATAGGAGTATTTGGCATTAATTCTTTGCATGCATTGATTCCTATTATATTTGGTGGATTGTGTAGCGGTGCAAGTTTTACAAAGTCATCTAAAGCTTTCATAACATCTTCATCTATAAGAACAGATTGTGCATATTTTTCTCCACCGTGAACAACTCTGTGCCCTACAGCAAATATTTCAGACATATCGCTTATTACACCATGTTCTTTATTGATTAGAGCATTAAGTACTAATTCAATTGCCTTTTTATGATCCTTCATTGGCTCCTCAATAACATATTTGTTTCCATTAACTTTATGAGTCAAAACAGATCCTTCTATACCTATTCTTTCTACTAAACCTTGTGCTAAAGGTTCTTCAGTAGTCATATCAATAAGTTGATATTTTAAAGATGAGCTTCCACAGTTTATTACTAGTATCTTCATGAATCTTCCTCCTAATTAAAATTCTCTTATTATATTTTAACTTATCTATGTCTTATAGATCAAAAATTAATTATTTACGCATTTATATTATTGAGCTTGAACGGCCGTTATTGCTACAACGTTTACTATATCTTCTGAACTGCATCCTCTTGATAAATCATTTATAGGTTTTGCAAATCCTTGGCAAATAGGACCTGTAGCATGAGCTCCTGCAAATCTTTGTACTAACTTATATCCTATATTTCCAGCTTGTAAATCTGGGAATACCAATACATTTGCTTTTCCTGCTACTGGACTATTTGGAGCTTTTAAATCTGCTACTTCTTTAACTAAAGCAGCATCTAATTGTAATTCTCCATCTATTGCTAAATCTGGTCTCTCTGCTTTTGCAATCTCAGTTGCTTTTCTTACTTTATCAACAAGTTCGTGATCCGCACTTCCCATAGTTGAGAATGAAAGCATAGCAACTCTAGGCTCTATTCCACATAACTTTTTAGCTGATTCTGCTGTTGAAATAGCTATTGAAGCTAATTGCTCAGCACTTGGATTAGGATTTACTGCACAATCAGCAAATAAAAGCAATCCGCCTTCGCCATATTCAGAATTAGGAACTTGCATTACAAATGTACCAGATACTATTGATATATTTGGTGCTGTTTTTACAATTTGTAATCCTGGTCTTAATAAGTCCCCTGTTGTATGTATAGCACCTGACACCATACCATCTGCATCCCCTACTTTGACCATAACAGTTCCAAAATATAAAGGATCCTTAACTATTTTTAATGCCTTTTCTTCTGTCATTCCCTTATTTTTTCTTAATTCATATAATTCTTTGGCATAGACTAATGTTCTATCAGATGTCTCTGGGTCAACTATCTTTACTCCTTCAATATTTGAGTTTAATTCTTTTGCTCTTTTTCTTATTTTTTCTTCATTTCCTACTAAAATTATTTTTGCAAGAGAATTATCATTTATTTTTCCAGCAGCAACAAGATTCCTATCTTC
This sequence comes from Clostridium sp., assembly GCF_047777555.1. Classification (GTDB taxonomy): domain Bacteria; phylum Bacillota; class Clostridia; order Clostridiales; family Clostridiaceae; genus Clostridium_H. The sequence continues at coordinate 485,157 of NZ_JBKEEV010000001.1, forward strand.
TTCTCCTTCTGGAAGAACAATTGTCTTTAAATCTTGTTTTGCTAAATCCCACATTTTTTCTATAAATCCCATTTATAATTTCTCCTTTCGTTTTTATAAACAAATATATTTAAGCTATATAATATACCCTACATAATAATATACACCGATTTTGATATGATTTTCAATAAAAAATAAAGTTTTTTTATAATTGTTTATTATTTTTGTTTTATTTTGTAGCATTTTACATTAATTCGTATATAATTTTAATATGAATGTCTAAAAATATTAAGAGGTGATTAAATGAATTTAACAGCAATCATAACAGAGTATAATCCACTACATATGGGACATTTATATCACATAGAATCTTGTAAAAAATTAACAAATTGTGATGGAATCATTTGCGTAATGAGCGGCAATTTTACTCAAAGAGGAATTCCTTCTATTATTTCTAAATGGGATAGAGCAAAAACTGCGTTAAACTGTGGTGTAGACTTAGTTATAGAACTTCCTCTTATATACAGTTTATCTTCAGCAGAATTTTTTGCATTTGGTGCAGTAAGTCTACTTAACAGTTTAGGAGTTGTAAATAATCTGTGTTTTGGCAGCGAAAGCGGAAATATCAAATCAATATATAAAATAGCCTCAGCATTATATGAAGAACCCGAAATTTTTAAAGACTATTTAAAATCTTATTTGAACAAAGGACTTTCTTACCCTGCTGCTAGAAGTAAAGCTCTATCTCACATTTTCAAAAAAGATTTAGATATAATAGAAACTTTAAAACACCCTAATAATATACTAGCTATAGAATATTGCAAAAGTTTAATAAAATTAGGTAGTCCTATAGTTCCATATACTATTACAAGAGTTGGCTCATCTTATAATAGCCTAAATTTAGAAAAACAATTTTCAAGTGCTACATCAATACGCAATCATCTTAAAAATAAAAGAAACATTGAACTTCTTATGAATACCTTACCTTCATCTTCCTACAATATATTATATACACATTACAATAATAAAAACTTAGTATTTGAAGAATCTATTTTTAAATATATTAAATATAAAGCTCTTACCTCAAAAAATAATCTTGAAAATCTACCAGATGTTTCAGAGGGAATTCATAATAAGTTATATTCAGCTCTATCTTCATCTAGTTCATATGAAGAATTAATTAATGCCGTAAAAAGCAAAAGATATACATATAGCCGTATAAGCCGAATACTGTGTCAATATTTTATAGGCTTAGAAGAATATAATACCGCTGAATTAAGAAAATTACCAGCTCAATACGCAAGAATTCTTGGATTTAATAATCGTGGTAGAGAAATATTGAGAGAAATTAAGAAAGTTACCTCTATCCCTATATATACTAAACTTCCTAAAAATTTGAATGATATGCTTGAAGTAGATATACAGGGAACTAAAGCCTATAGTATTCTTAATAAGTCTGTATCTTTTAATAGTGATTTTACAATTTCACCTATTCGATTATTTTAAAGTAATATTAATGACCTGCCCTAAAATATAATTATATTAGCTTTTAGTATTAAATTTCTGAAAGCTAATTAATAATTTCGAGGGGATATATATGATTATAATTTTTTGTTTATCACTAATTTTATTTCTAATAGCCTTTTTTATATTTAACCTTATTAAAAGTAAAGAGGTCAGTTTAACTAAAAACTTTATAGCAACTTCTATTTGTACAGTTTTTATACTAGGTATTGTATTTAATCCTAAAATATGTTTAAATTCAGCCTTAGAAGGAAGCAAATTATTTATTACTTCAGTATTTGTATCTATATTTCCATTCTTAGTGCTAATTAACATTATGTTATCTTATGATGGTATTAATATTTATTCTAAACTTTTTGGTAATATATTATGTAAGCCTCTTAGACTTCCAAAAAGTTGTTCTGTAGTTATAATTATAAGTATCTTATGTGGATATCCTTTAGGTGCTAAATATGCTTCAGATTTGTACGAAAAAGGAATTATAGATTTTCAAACTTGTGAAAGGCTTATTAATATAGCATCTAATCCTAGCCCTCTCTTTATTCTTGGTGCTGTAGGAACATCTATGCTTAATAGTTCGTCTATAGGATTTCTACTTTTAATATCTTGTTACTTATCTTGTATTATAATGGCTATAATTATACCTCCTGGTAACTCTTTATATCGTGTTTATAAAGGAAAAAAAGGATTTTACAATCATGCTTCTATGCATTATCCAAATTCCTTAGGAGATATTCTGAAAAATAGTGTAGATAATGCCTTTAAAACTTCATTTTCCATAGGAGGATTTATTATTTTCTTTTCAGTTTTAACAGCAATAATAAAAAACAATATCCTATTCGATATTGTTTTTCAAAAACTTTCTTTAATTTTTAATTATAAAAAAGAAGTATTTCAAAGTTTTTTTCTCGGATTATTAGAAATGACAAATGGATGCAGCCTAATTTCAAAATTAAATATAGGCAGCATATATAAAATTATTATTATAAGTTTTCTACTAGGTTTCAGTGGTTTGTCCATAATTTCTCAAACTTTTTCTGTTACATATAAAACTAGTATTTCTGCTAAAAAATATATTAAAAGAAAACTTATACAGGGTATCATATGCAGCATATTAGCTTTTCTATTATATAATTTGAATATATTTAAACTATCAATATCAACTTCTGCTTTAGGTAATTTTACATATAATAATCTTAATCTAATTGCTATATTTACTATCCAAATTATACTTTTATTACTTCCTATTCTTATAGCAAAGCTAATTAATCTATTTCACCGTATCCCTTAACTCTTTAATATTTTCTCTTATGGTATTAGTTATAGATGAAGTACTAGCTTCTAAGTTTTTTATATACTCCTCTGTTCCCTGCTTAATACTTAGAAGCATTTGTTCACTTTTTATACTTATTTCTTTTTCTAATTCACACAATATTTCATCTGCATACTCTCTTGCGCCTATTCTTATAATTTTAGAATCCTTTTTAGCTGAAGTAATTATTTCTTCTGCTCTAATTTCTGCTTCTTTTGTTATGCTATGTTTTTCTATTTCCTTTTTCAACATTTCATAGCTTTCTATCTTTATTTGTTCAGCCTGATCATGAGCATCCTTTAGAATTCTTTCTTTTTCATTACATATCCATTGAGCTTTTTTAAATTCATCCGGCAAATAATTTATAATTTGTTCAATAATATCTATAATTTCTTTTCTATTTACCACTACTTTCCCAACAATAGGCAAACTATGCGATGTTTCTATTATTTCTTGAAGATACTCTAATAATTTTATAATCTCCATATTGTTCATCATCCTACTTTTTATTAATTTTGTTCACAATATCGCTCACTATTTCATCTGGAACCAGATCTTCTATACATCCTCCAAACATCACTACTTGCTTTATAGAGGATGAACTTAGATATGAATATTTAGCATTAGTCATCATAAAACAGGTTTCTATGGATGGATCTAATTTTTTATTCATAAGTGCCATTTGAAATTCATATTCAAAATCAGAAACTGCTCTTAATCCTTTTATTATAACTTGAGCATTTTTTTCTTTCATATAATTCACAAGAAGCCCATAAAAACTTTCAACCTTTACGTTTTTTATATTTTTAGTGACTCTTCTTATTAATTCTACTCTTTCTTCTATAGTAAAAAGTCCTTTTTTATCTGGGTTTATCAATACTGCTACAATTACTTCGTCAAATATTTTAGCAGCTCTTTCTATTATATCCAAATGTCCTTTAGTAACTGGGTCAAAACTTCCTGGGTATACTGCTATTTTCATTTTACTCCTCCTTATATTTATAAAAACAAACAGTTGTGTTTCCATATTTTCTATGATCTACTATTTTAATTTTTTCGTCACCTTCATATATTTTTTCAGAGGAGTCTATCTTAGTAACTATTAAACCATCTTTATGCAAAAGCGATTCTTCATGTACTATTTTTATTGCTGGAGGAATCATTTCCTTAGCATAGGGTGGATCTATAAATATCAAATCAAATATTTTTTTCTTTTTGCCTAAATCTTTTAGCGCCATATATGAATCTTTATTTAAACAAACACATTTATCTTCAAACCTCAAATTTTTCACATTTTCTTTTAAGTTTTTAAATGTGGTAGGATGTTTATCAACTAGGTAACATTCCTTTGCTCCTCTGCTTACAGCCTCTAACCCTAGACTTCCTGTTCCTGCAAATACGTCTATAACAACTGCGTCTTCAATTCTATTTTGTATTATATTAAATATGTTTTCTTTAACTCTATCTAAAGTTGGTCTTGTCTGCATACCATCTGGTGGTAAAAGTTTTTTACCTTTAGCTATTCCCGCAATGATTCTCATTTTTATCCTCCCTTATAAATGGATACATCCCATCTTATTTCATATTTTAGCATATATCAACTTATTACACCAAAATATTTTAATTATTTTACAAATTAATTGAAACAAATATATCTAGAAGTATTTTTAAGTCTCTTTAAAATTTGATTTTTTATAAATATGTCTTCTTTTTTATTACTATTAATTAATATTTTTGCTTCATAATTTGCATATCTAAGTAAATTAGAGTCTTCTATAAGGTTAGCTATAATTAAACCATCATCCCCATGTTGATTTAATCCAAAAATTTCTCCAGTTCCACGTAACTTTAAATCTTGTTCTGCTATAAAAAACCCATCGTTGCTGCTGGTCATAATTTCCATCCTCTTTTTTGAAATTTCACCCTTTAAATCACTTATTAAAATACAATATGATTTCTTACTTCCTCTTCCTACCCTTCCTCTTAACTGATGAAGCTGGGAAAGTCCAAACCTCTCTGCATTTTCAATTATCATGATCGTTGCATTAGGAACATTTATCCCGACTTCTATAACAGTAGTAGAGATTAAAACCTTTATATCTCCATTCTTAAATTTTTCCATAATCTCATCTTTTAACTTAGTTGTCATTTTACCATGAAGTATTTCTATATTTATATCCTTAAAATAGCTTTTCTTTAGCTCTTCATATAGTTTCTCTACAGATGCAATTTTTATTTTTTCATTTTCCTCGACTAGTGGACATACTATATATACTTGAGCCCCTTTCTGTATTTCACTTAGAGCAAAACTATAGACTCTTTTTTTCTGACTTTTATTTATATAAAAAGTATCTACTTTCTTTCTACCTGGAGGTAATTCATCTATAGTTGATACATCTAAATCCCCGTATATTGACAGCGCTAAAGTTCGAGGTATTGGAGTTGCTGACATAACAAGTACATCTATATTATTATTATTATTATTCTTATTATATAAAGTAGTCCTTTGCCTTACCCCAAATCTATGTTGTTCATCCGTAACAACCATGCCCAAGTTACTAAACTCCACATCATCTTCTAATAATGCATGTGTCCCTATTATTATATCAATATTTCCTAATTTTAAATCTTCCTTTATCACTTTTTTATTTTTGTCAGTAGTACTTCCACATAATAATTCAATATTTAGATTAAAATCTTTAAATATCTTTTTTGCTTCCTCATAATGTTGATTAGCTAATATTTCTGTAGGAGCCATAAGAACTCCTTGATATCCGTTCTTAACTACATTAAAAAGAGCTATTAATGCTATTATAGTTTTGCCACTTCCAACATCTCCTTGAACTAATCTGTTCATAGGCTTATCTTTTTTTTCATCTATAAGAATCTCTCTAATTACTCTACTCTGAGCAGAAGTTAAAGTAAAAGGCAGCTTCTCTTTTAATAATTTTAGCTCTGGAACTATAGAAAAACTTATTCCGTTACCATTTGTATACTCCTTTATCATAAGCAATTTTAAAGAATATGTAAAAAGTTCTTGAAACTTTAATCTTGTTATGGCTTTTTTTAGAAGTTCTTCCTTTTGGGGATTATGTATATTTCTAATTGCTTCATCTAAAGAACACAAATTATACTTTTTTATAATTTGACTAGGAAGATTTTCTTTTATTTCTATGCTGTTTAATATACTTGATATAGTCTTTACAAAAAAATTATTAGTAAGGCTTCCTTTTAGAGAATATCTAGGTCTTATTGAAAGATTAATGTTTTTAGGGTCAACTATAACTGGATTTACTAAAATTTTTTTATTTTTGTATAGTTCAACATTACCAGATAAAAAATACTCTTCTTTAAGTTTAAATTTGCTTTTCATATAAACTTGATTAAACCACTTGCACTCAAAAGCTGATTTATTACTTCTAAAAACTGCAGTAGAAATTATCATATTTTTTTTTATTTTAACATCTTTGTTGATTTTAATTACTGCAGCTCTTATCACGATTTTTTTATTTTCTACGGCTTCTTCAATATCATCACAATATGTAATTTTCTCATAATCTCTAGGAAAATATAATACAAAATCTAATATTGTATATATTCCACATTTGTTTAAAGTTTCTTTAGTTTTTGGGCCTACACCTTTCAAAATGCTTATATCATCATCAATGTACATACATCTCTCTCCTAAAATCCTGTAATAAAAAAAGCCCTAAGGCTTTTTTTATTCAACAGATACAATGAAATAGTATAAAGGTTGGTTACCACTATAAAATTGTATATCTATGTCTGGATATTCGTCTTCTAACCTGTTTATAAATTCTTCAACCTTATCTTCATCACAATCTTTTCCATAAAATAATGTAATAAGCTCTGTATCTTCATTAACCATATTAGAAAGCAATTTGTCGCAAACCTCATAAATGTCTTTTCCTACCTCACTTATTTTACCTTCTTTTAGACCTAATATATTTCCTTCTTTTATAACCTTACCTTCCATCTCTGTATCTCTTACAGCGTATGTTACAGACCCTGAAACAACACTTGATATTGCTTCCTTCATAACCTCTATATTTTGTTCAACACTGTTATCTCCATTGAATAGAGTGACAGCTGTTATTCCTTGTGGAATTGTCTTTGTCGGTATTACTATAACATTCCTTTCTGAAAGTTCAGCTGCTTGTTCTGCAGCCATAATTATATTTTTATTATTTGGTAATACAAATATATTTTTAGCATTTAGTGAATTTATACATTCTAAAATATCCTGAGTGCTAGGATTCATAGTTTGACCGCCCTCAATTATGGAATCTACTCCCAAATCCTCAAAAATTCTTTTCAAACCTTCTCCCATTGATACAGATACAAAAGCATATTCTTTTTCTGGTTTGCTTTCTTCTTTTATGTTATTTTCTTCTCCAATTTGAGTTGGTGCATATTCTAATTCAAGGATTTGTCTGTGCTGCTCCCTCATATTATCTATTTTGATTTTAGATATCTCTCCTAATTTTACAGCTTGAGATAATATCCATCCTGGATCATTTGTATGAATATGAACCTTTATAATATCTTCTACTCCTACAACTATCATTGAATCTCCCATAGGATCGAATAACTTTTTTAAATCTTGAACCTTATCTTGAGCATTCTTAGTTAAAATAAAGAATTCTGTGCAGTACCCATATTTAATATTCTTAACATTGATACTAGATTGTGCTGATTTACTAATTTTTTCTCCAGAGTTCTCTATATTTTCAACTTTTGCTTCTATATGTTCATTCAAAGCTTTATACATTCCTTGTAGTATGATTAATAGCCCCATACCACCTGCATCAACTACTTTAGCCTCTTTTAAAGCAGGAAGCATGTCTGGAGTTTTATTAAGAATATTTTCACTATGCTTACATACTTTTTCTAGCAGTTTTATAATATCAGTTTCATTTGAATTCACTGCACTTTCAGCAGCAGCTCTTATTATAGTTAATATAGTTCCCTCAGTTGGGCGCATAACTGCTTTATATGCAGACTTTGAGCCTTCAGCTATGCTTTTTGCAAAATCTATAGCATCAACTTCATCTTTTCCTTCTAGACCTTTAGCTATTCCTCTAAAAATTTGGGAAAGAATTACTCCTGAGTTTCCTCTAGCTCCCATAAGGGCACCTCTTGCTATACGTTTAGCTACTTCAGAAATAGATTTTTCCTTAGCATTTTCTATTTCTGATACTGCACTTTTAAAAGTCATAGACATGTTTGTGCCTGTATCTCCATCTGGAACAGGAAATACATTTAAAGAATTTATAAATTCTTTCTTTTCTTGAAGATTGTTCGATGCAGTAATGACCATATTACGCATATCATGCCCATCTATTTTAAAACATTCCAATTTAAGTACCTCCTTAGATTCTTACACCTTGAACATTTACTGTTATACTAGCTACTTTTAGTTCTGTATAGTTTTCTACATTATATTTTATTTTTTGTATTACATTATTTGCTATAACAGAAATCTTAGTACCATATTGAACTATGATATATAATTCTATATTTAATTTATTATGTTTACTATTAATTTTAACTCCTCTACTTAAACTTTCTCCCCTAATTAATTCCCAAAGTCCATCCTTAGCATTTCTAGAAGCCATTCCTACTACTCCATAGCATTCCATAGTTGAAACTCCAACTATGTTGGCCAATACTTCCTCAGAGTAATTTATACTACCACATTCATTGGTAATTGCTAGCATATTTATTCCTCCTTAATAACTATACATAATATTTATTTTATAATATATAAGAAATATAATCAAGAAAATTAATGATATAAATGCTAATTCTTACTATTAACATTATATTTTACTTGCCAATACAATATCATTATGCTAAAATATAATACGTTCTATTGTATGGAATTATTATCTTCAATTTTAGGAGGTGTTATTAGATGGCAAAAAGATGTGAAATATGTGGAAAAGGCGTTATATCTGGTGTTCAATACAGCCATTCTCATCGTCAATCAAAGAGAAAATGGGCTCCAAATATAAAAAGTATTAAAGCTATAGTTAGTGGAGCACCTAAAAAAATAAATGTTTGTACTAGATGTCTTCGTTCTGGAAAAGTTCAACGTGCTATATAAGATTTAAAAAATGCAATTGAAAATCAATTGCATTTTTTATTTTTAGCTTCTTTCTAGCCCTTTTTAAAAATCCTTATAATTTTTGATATTACCCTAGGTACTTTTATTGCTATTATTTTCATAGCGACCTCCTTATTAATAGCTGTCAACTATATCGTTTCATAGTCATTATATTCTTAATACTTTTTATCTGTTACCAAGAGCATATATAAATTCAAGCTTTCTACTAATCTTTTGAACATATAACTATTAAAATGCCATTGTTAAATTCTATGGATATTTCTTCTTTTAAAAATTCATTAGATATTCCAAGTGAACTTCCAAGCTTCAGCTTATAATTGCGTAATGGATATTTAGCACCATATATACTTAAAGCTTCTATAGTTTCACAATATGGAATCAATGAAAACGTATCTCCTATATTTCCCTTTAATTTTATAGGTTTATCAATTAATCTTATTATATTATTTTCATCTTTTATAGTTGAGTTAACTCCTAATTTCAAGCATTTTAATAGTATACCTACATTACCTAATATATGATCTATCCTGCTTCCAGTTGCCCCTAATATGGTTATCTCTTTAGCTCCTAATTCAATAGCCTTATCTACAGCGGCCTCTGTATCTGTAAAATCTTTCTCTCTAGGGTATTGTATTATATTGATGTTTTTTTCCATAAAAAAGTTTAAAGCATCATGATTTATAGAATCTAAATCTCCTACTATAATGTTAGGATAGATATTATATTCATATAAACAATTTGCACCACTATCAGCACATATTAAGCAAGAACCATCTTTTAGTTCCTGCTTAATAATCTCATATGAAGGCGCTCTCCCACCTGATATTATAACTACTTTCATATTAAAAACCTTCTTTTAAGTCTTTTATATTTTTTTCTATATCACCGTTCTTAAATACGGCAGAGCCAGCAACAATTACATTTGCACCACATTCTACTACTTTTTTAATATTTTCTATCCCAATTCCACCATCAACTTCTATTAAAAGATCTTTATTATATATCTCTGATAAATTTTTAACCTCTTTTATTTTTTCTCCACAGTATTCTATATATTTTTGTCCTCCAAACCCTGGATTAACAGACATTATTAATACCATATCAACTTCGCTTATTATGTGTTTTATATTGCTTACTGGAGTAGCGGGATTAAGTGCTATACCTGCTTTAATACCAAAGCTTTTTATATAGTTTATAGTTCTATCTAAGTGTTTATCAGCTTCATAATGTATTGTTATTATGTCTGCTCCTGCTTTTACAAAGTTTTCTACATATCTTGCTGGTTCTTCAATCATTAAATGTACATCAAAAGGCAAATTAGTAATTTGCCTTATACTTTTTATTACAGGCATACCAAAAGATATATTAGGAACAAACATACCATCCATAACATCTATGTGTATTAAATCCGCTCCGTATTTTTCTAAACTTTTTACTTCTTCCCCCAACATTGCAAAATTTGCTGATAATATAGACGGTGATATCTTTACCATTTATTTCTTCCTCCTTTAGTAACTTCTTCTAACGTCTTTAAGTAAAATGTATATCTACTTAAATTGATTTTTCCTTCATCCACTGCATTTTTTACTTCACATTGTGGTTCTTTATAGTGCAAGCATCTGTTAAATTTACACCCTTGCTTATAGCTAGAAAACTCAGGGAAATACTCTTGAATCTCTTCCTTATTATCAAACTCTAATTCTAATGTGGAAAATCCCGGTGTATCAACTACAAATCCTCCATACGCTTCTACTAGTTCACTATGTCTAGTTGTATGTTTGCCTCTTTTCAATTTGTCGCTGATATTTCCAGTCTCCATTATCTCTCTGCCCATTATACCGTTTAGTATAGTAGATTTTCCTACTCCTGAAGGACCACAAAAAACAGTAACGTTATCTTTTAGCTTTTCTTTTAGTTTATCTAATCCTGTTTTGTTCTTAGCATTTAGAAATATATATTCATATCCAGCACTGTTTATCATTTTAACAGCTTCATGTTCTTTATAATTATTTGTTAAATCAATCTTGTTAAAACAAACTACAGACTTTATATTTTTTACCTCACATTGCAGCAAGAACTTATTTAAAAGCTCTAGATTTATATCAGGATTTTTAAGTGCAAATACTATAAAAGCTTGAGATATATTAGCCACCGCTGGTCTTATAAGCTCATTTTTTCTTTCTTTTATCTCTTCGATGGCTCCATTGTTATTTTTAACAGTAATTATCACAGAATCTCCTACCATTGGAGTTAATCCTTTATTTCTAAACTTTCCTCTAGCTTTACACTCATATACACCGTTATCTGTTTTTACATAATAGAATCCGCCTATACCTTTAATAATTGTTCCTTCCATGTTTCCTCCTATGAATGCTCATTATGGATTTGGCTCACTTGTTAGAATTATTACTGTTCCTTCCTGTACTTCCCTGCCTGGTGCCTTATCTTGTGATGTTATTATAAAGTCATCTCCACCTTTAACCTTTATTATTAAGTTATTTTCAGCAGCTAAATTTCTTGCTTGCCTTACAGTCTTATCAACAAAACTTGGTACTATTGTCATAGCTTTATCACCATATACATAATAGCTTATATCCACTGCCGTACCTTCTGGCACCTCTTTACCTGACTTAATGCTTTGAACTGTCACTATACCATCCAAAGACTCATCTGATGTATCGATTTTGGTAATATTCCCTAATTTCAAATTTGCATCTCCTAATAGTTGTTGAGCTTCATCTAAGTTTTTATTCACTAAATTTGGCACAACTGTAATCTTCTTATTTGGTCCTTTACTTACAACTAAGTCAACAGTTGTATTTTCACCTATTACAGTTTCAGGCTTAGGATATTGGTCGCAAACTTTTCCTTCATCAATAGTATCACTATATGCATAAGATACTTTTCCAAGCTTTAAATTATATGTTTTTAAATACTCTTTTGCAGCTTCTAATTCTATTTCTATAAGACTTGGTATAGTAGCTACTTTTGGGCCAGAACTTATTATTGCTCTAACCTCATCTTTTTCACTTAAATCCATTTCTGTACCTGGATATGGATAACATTCAATTACAACTCCTGCAGGCTTATCACTGCTTTGAGTTGTAGTTACAAATTTTAATCCTTGCTCTTCAACTAAACTTTGTGCCTTCTCTTTACTTAATCCGATTATATTAGGTACTACAGCCTTTCCTGTTTTATGTCCACCGAACTCTTTATTTAAAATCATAAAGGCTGATATAAACCCAATTATAATAACCCCTAATGCAATTAGGCTAGTTACCATCTTTTTATTTTTTATTTTATTTTTGTTTCTATGATTATTTTTAACTTCATCATCCTCGATATCATCCATATCCTCTATATCATTTATATCATTTATATTATCTTTATCATGCTTATATCCATATTGATGTTCATCTACATCTTTTCCTTTAACTTCGTCATATCCAGTTATAGGCTTCATAATTTTAGTATATTCATTTTCGAAATTATTCATAATAATATCAACATCTGGATTTTGTTTGATTTTTTGTAAATCCATTAATATCTCATGAGCACTTTGATATCTTCTATACTGCTCTTTTTCTATTGCTTTAAGTATTATTTTATTTAAACTTTCAGGAATATTAGGATTCACTTCAATAGGAGGTATAACTTGTTCTTGTATATGCTTTAAGGCAACAGATACTGGACTATCTCCATCATAAGGAAGCTTTCCCGTAACCATTTCATACAGTATAATACCCAAAGAATATATATCTGTTCTACAATCTACAAAATTTCCTTTGGCTTGCTCTGGTGAAAAATAATGAGCTGATCCTATTATCCTATCAGAGTTTGTTATAGTTACTGAGGATGTAGCTTTTGCAATACCAAAATCAGTTACTTTTACCACGCCTTCTTTTGTTACCAATATATTATGTGGTTTTACATCCCTATGTATAATATTATTGTTATGGGCGCATTCTAAAGCTTTAGCAATTTGAATAGCAATAATAATTGCATCATTATATTTTAGAACTTTTTGTTCGTTGATGATTTGTTTCAAAGTTTTCCCATCTATATACTCCATAACGATATAATTAATACCATCTTGAGAACCTACATCATAAATACTAACAATATTACTATGAGATAAACTTGCAGCAGCTGCAGCTTCTTGCTCAAACTTATTAACAAACTCAATATTATCTGAATACTGAGACTTTAATATTTTTATTGCCACAAATCTATTTAATAGATGACATTTGGCCTTATATACTTCTGCCATGCCACCCTCTCCAATCTTCTCCAATAATTCATATCTATTACCTAGAATGGTCCCCGTCATTTTTGCACTCTCCTCCAAATACAATAACTGAAATATTATCTCTTCCACCTTTATTTTTACACAAATCCACTAAAAGCCTGCATGCTTCCTCATTATTATTTTTTATTGCTATATCAAACATTTCTTTTGTGCTAACCTCATTTGATAGCCCATCTGTACACAGTAAAAACTTTAAAATCTTATCTGTCTTTATTCTAAAAATGTCTACCTCTACATTCTCTTTGGTACCTAGAGCTCTTGTAATTATATTTTTATTAGGATGAGTTAAAGCTTCCTGCTCTGTAATACTTCCCTCATCTACTAGTTCCTGTACTAAAGAATGATCTTTTGTAATCTTCTTTATAGTATCAGTATATATAGCGTAACAGCTGCTGTCACCTACATTAGCAATAATCGCTTCTTCTTCATCTATTAAGCATGCTGTAATGGTTGTCCCCATGCCATTTAATCCGCTGTTTTCTTTAGACTTGCTATATATTTTTTCATTAGCATAGCTAATTGCTGACTTTAATAAAGCTTCCTTGTCATTTATTTTATCATGATTTTTTATATATTCTATACAAGACTCCACTGCAGTTTTACTTGCTACATCTCCTGCATTGTGTCCTCCCATACCATCTGCCACAACATAAAGTCTAATTTTGTCATTTTCGTAGTAATCAATGTAATCTTCATTTATATCTCTTATATTTCCCCGATCCGATAGATATCCTACCCGATATTTATCAGAACAAAATTTATTACCACCCATAAAAATATACCCTCCATCGCATACTATAAATAACTTAATTACTTTCAATATAGTTTTTTCTTAATTGACCACAAGCTGCATTAATATCTGAACCCATTTCTCTTCTTATTGTAGTTTCAATTCCACATCTTGTCAAAATATCTTTGAATGTATCTATATCTTTCATATTTGATTTTTTATAGTCATTTTCTTTTATTTCATTTATAGGTATTAAATTCACATGGCATAAAAGTCCCTTTAATAAACTACACAATTCTTTAGCATGCTCTTTTTTATCATTAACTCCTTTTACAAGAGCATATTCAAATGTTATTCTTCTGTTAGTCTTAGCAGAATAATACCTACAAGCATCTATTACTTCATTTAAAGAGTATTTATTTGCTATTGGCATCATGGTTTTTCTTATGTCATCACTTGGAGCATGCAAAGATATTGCTAAAGTTATTTGTAGTTCCATATCTGCAAGTTCTTTTATTTTAGGAACTATTCCACAAGTTGATAATGTAATATGCCTTTGGCCTATATTTAGACTTTCCTCAGAGTTTATAAGTTTAATAAACTTTATTACATTATCATAATTATCTAGAGGTTCCCCACTTCCCATTAATACCACATTAGATATTCTTTCATCGATCTCTGACTGTGCTTTTAATATCTGTCCTGCTATTTCTCCATGAGTCAAATTTCTTACTATTCCTCCTATAGTAGACGCACAAAACTTACATCCCATTCTACACCCTACTTGAGTGGATACACATATAGTGTTTCCATGTTTATACTTCATAATAACAGATTCAATAATATTTCCATCCCTATATTTAAAAAGAAATTTTTGAGTTCCATCAATATTAGATATATACTTATCTACCGTTTGTGGAACTCCTATATAAAAATTGTTTTTTAATCTATTCTTCATGTCTTTTGATATATTAGTCATATTATCAAAATCAAATATTCCCTTTTTATATATCCATTCAAATATCTGTTTTGCTCTAAACTTTCCCTCATTGTTTTCTTCCATCCATAACTTTAAATCTTGTAAACTAAAATCTAAAATATTTTTCATGTTATTTGCACCTACCGAATTCTTTTAAGTTTAGTAATAAAAAATCCATCCATATATTTGTTAGGTAAGATAGTTACAGATCCGTTATCATTATATATAATGTTTTCTCTCTCTCCATAATATAATTTTTCTAATGAGTATTGAGGAAACTCTTTTAGAAACCAATTTATATTATTCTCGTTTTCTTTTTTGTTTATTGTACAAGTTGAGTATACCAAAGTTCCTCCAACCTTTACATACTTTGATGCATTCTTCATTATTTTCCTTTGCACTCTTATTATATCTTTAACTCCATTTATCTGTTTAGTATATTTTATCTCAGGCTTTTTTCTTATTATGCCTAGTCCTGAACAAGGTACATCGATTAAAACTGCATCAGCCATATTCTCTAGATCTTTATTAAATATAGATGCATCCATTTGATAACAGGTTATATTATTTATTCCTAGTCTTTTTGCATTGGCTTTTACTAGTGAAAGTTTATTTTCATGAATATCAAAAGCTCTTACAATTCCATTATCATTCATTAGCTCAGAAATATGAGTAGTTTTTCCTCCTGGTGCACTGCACAAATCTAGAACCACAAATCCTTCTTTAACTCCTAAAGATGGGGCTACTAGCATAGCACTTTCATCTTGAACAGTTATTTTTCCATCTTTGAATAAAGGATTCTCTTCTATACTTTTTCCTTTATTTATTATAATAGCTTCTGGGGATACATAGCCTTCATCCACATTATAACCATACTTTTCAAGACTCGAAAAAGCTTCATCATATGTGGTCTTTAAATTATTTACTCTTACAGTAACTGCTGATTTTTCATTTAATCCTTTTAAAATCTTTTCAGTTGTTGTAATTCCATACTGATTAATAAACATATTCACTAACCATTTATCAAAAGAGTAGTTAAAGCATAATGCCTCAACTACATTTTCCTTATTATAATAACACTTATCTAAATTTCTAAGATAATTTCTTAAAACTCCATTCACAAGTTTAGATGCTCCTACAGACTTATATTTTTTGGCTATTTCAACAGCTTCATTTACCGCTGCAAAATTAGGTATTTTATCTAAAAATCTAATTTGATAAATAGCTGTTCTTAGTATATTTAATACGTAGGTATCTATGCCTTTTGTTCCTTTTTTTAGATAATGTTCTAATATAGCATCAATAGTATATTTATATTTAATAGTTCCATATACAATTTCAGTTATTAAAGATTTATCTTTATCTTCAAATTTAAATTTGTTTAAATTGTTTCTTAAAACTATGTTTGAATAAGCATTTTGGGTTAATACCTGTTCTACTATATCGACACATACTTTTCTACTTTTCTCCATAGATTTACTCCAATCCTAGTTATTCATCTCTACTTAAAGCTATAAGTCTTACTAACTGCAATATAGCTGTAAGAGCGGCAGCCACATATGTCATTGCGGCAGCTGATAGTACACTTTTTGCTCCTCTTACTTCATCTCCATATAATATATTCCTTTGTTTCAATATACTTAAAGCTCTATTTGACGCATTGAACTCTACTGGCAAAGTAACTAATTGAAAAATTACTACAGCTCCAAATAAGAGTATTCCTATATTAACCAAGTATCTTAATCCCATAAAAAATCCAAGTAAGAAAATTAGCCATGAAGCATTAGAACTAAAATTAACCACTGGAACTATAGAGTTTCTTATTTGAAGAGGAGCATAATGCCTTTGGTGCTGAATTGCATGACCAGTTTCATGAGCCGCTACTCCTATAGATGCTACAGAAGTACCATAGTATACATCTTTTGACAGCCTCATCGTCCTGCTTCTTGGATCATAATGATCAGTTAGTCTTCCAGAAATTTGTTCCACAGGAACATCATAAAGGCCTTCCGCGTCTAATAGCATTCTTGCAACCTGAGCACCTGTATACCCATTTATACTTCCCACTCTAGAATATTTGTTAAACGTAGAAGTGACTTTCATCTGAGCCCATGCTGATACTATCAGAGCTGGAATAAGAATAATATATGTCCAGTCATAAAAAAACATTCATATCCCTCCCTAATATAATTATATATAAAATCTAATTTAGAATAGTACCTTCTTCAATTTTATTTCCTTTTATATATTGTTCAACTTTTAATACCTTTTTACCTGGAAATTGAATTTCTTTTACTAATAATACACCTTCTCCACAAGCTACTTCTATTCCTTTATCGGAAACAGAAAGTATTGTTCCTGGAGCTTTTTCACTTTCTTTATCTAAAACGCTAGATTTATATATCTTCATAATCTGGTTTCCATAATTAGTGTACGCTATAGGCCAAGGATTTAATCCTCTTATTAGATTGTGAATTTCTCTTGAAGATAATTTCCAATCTATCCCAGCCATTTCTTTATTCAACATAGATGCATAGCAAGTTTCAGAGTCATTTTGTTTCTCAGGCTTTATCTCTCCCTTATATACTCCTTTTACGGTTTCAACTAAAAGTTCAGCTCCATCTTTCATTAAAATATCATGAAGTTCACCAGCGGTCATATCTTCAGTTATTGTAACCTCCTGTTTTAACAGCATATCACCCGTATCTAGTCCCACATCCATTAGCATAGTAGTATTTCCACTCTTTTTTTCTCCTTTTATAATGGCCCAATTAATAGGAGCAGCTCCTCTATACTTAGGAAGAAGAGAAGCATGAAGATTAATACATGCATACTTTGGTATATCTATAACTTCCTTAGGTAAAATTTGCCCATAAGCAACTACTACTATAAAGTCAGGTTTCATATTCCTTAGCTCTTCTATAATTTGCGGTTCTCTTTTCAGCCTTTCTGGTTGGTAAACCTTTATGCCATGTTTTAATGCCAATTCTTTTACAGGTGACATAGAAATTTTCTTGCCTCTTCCCTTAGGTTTGTCTGGTTGAGTAAACACAGCCTCTACTTCAAAGTTATCAATAATAGCCTGAAGTGAAGGAACAGAAAATTCTGGGGTTCCCATAAATACTATCTTCATAAGCCTATTCCTCCTCTTCTTCTTTTATTACTTTGTCTATAAACAATACACCATCTAAATGATCAACTTCATGACAAATAGCTCTTGCTAAAAGTTCTTCTCCAACTATCTCTATTTCTTCTCCATTCTCATTCAAGGCTCTTGCTGTAACTCTAAAAGGTCTTTCAACTTTACCTTGCTCTCCTGGTATACTTAAACAACCTTCAAAATCTACTTGACATCCCTCTTTTTTTATGATTTCTGGATTAATTAGTACTATTGGACCATCTCCTACATCTATTACAACTATTCTCTTTAAAATACCTACTTGAGGAGCAGCAAGACCTACTCCGTCTGCAGCATACATAGTTTCTTTCATATCCTCTATTAATGTCAAAATTCTGCTGTTTATATCATCAACCTTTCTGGATTTTTTTCTTAAAATTTCGTCTCCCTCAACTCTTATATTTCTTAATGCCATTTATACCTCTCCTTTTTTTAAATTAATGTTTTCTAATCTTTTATAATAAATTATTTGGATTAATATCTAAACTTATCCTTATATCACTATAACTATTTTGCAAGTTTGTGTAAACTATATTTTTAATATTATTAGCTAAGTCTATATCCACTTCTCCTTTTACTAATATTTGCCATCTATAATACTCTTTTATTTTAGATAATATACAAGGAGATGGTCCTAATATACTTATTTTATTATTGTTTTCCAATTTATTCTTTAATATTATACCAACTTTTTGTATATTTTTTATTAACAGATCTTCATTTTTACTGCTAATATTAATAGATAATATTTTTGAAAATGGAGGATAATTCATATTATATCTTATACCAATCTCTTCTTTAAAAAAGTTTTTATAATCATTTAAAGATGAATACTTTATGCTATAATTATCTGGATTATAAGTTTGCACTATAACGCTTCCTGCTTTCTTACCTCTCCCTGCTCTGCCTGCGACTTGAGTTATAAGTTGAAAAGTTTTTTCTCCAGCTCTAAAGTCTGGCAAGTTCAGAGACAAATCTGCTGCTATAACCCCAACCAAAGTAACATTTTTAAAGTCCAATCCCTTAGTTATCATTTGAGTTCCAACTAATATATCAGCTTCTCCATCTTTAAAGGCATTATATATATATTCATACGAATTTTTTTTTCTTGTTGTATCAAAATCCATTCTTAATACTTTTGCATCTGGAAAATTGGACTTTATTTCTTCTTCAATTTTCTCTGTTCCAATCCCAAAATGTTTTACATATCTGCTTCCACATTTTGGGCAAACTCTTTTTATTGGATACCTTCGTCCACAATAATGACAGCTCAAATAATTTCCGCTGCTGTGGTAAGTTAAAGATATATCACAATTATCACATTGAAATACATATCCGCACTTTCTACAAGATATAAATGTTGAAAATCCTCTTCTATTCAAAAATAATATTATTTGTTCTTTATTGCTTAAAGCATTATTTATGCCATTATATAAGTCTCTACTAAATATGGATTTATTATTTTTTAGCAGTTCTTCCCTCATATCAACTATTTTCATAAACGGCAACTTTGCACCATCTGCTCTTTTTTCTAAAGTCAATAATTCTATTTCCCCATTCATACATCTATAATAGGTTTCAATAGATGGAGTAGCCGAACCTAATACTAACTTACAATTTTCAATATTGCACTTAAGTTCTCCAATTTCTCTGGCATTATATTTAGGATCACTGTCAGACTTATAACTTGATTCATGCTCCTCATCTATTATTATCATCCCTAAATTATCAAAGGGTAAGAATATAGCAGATCGTGCACCTATAGCAACCTTTACCTTTTTATTTTTTATTCTAAGCCATTCATCATATCTCTCACCATCAGAAAGTCTACTGTGAAAAACTGCAATGTCATTTCCAAATCTTCCTTTAAATCTTTCTACCATCTGAGGCGTTAAAGATATTTCAGGAACTAATATGATACATTCTTTATTTTGATTAATCATATGCTGTACCATATTCATGTAAACTTCAGTTTTTCCACTTCCAGTAACTCCATGAATTAAAAATATATTCTTTTTAGAATCTAGGATGGAGTTTACCACTATCTCCTGTTCTTTATTTAATTTTTTTTCTTCATAATTAGAATAATTTCTATTATCAAATCTTTCAATTATCTCTTGACTTTTACGAAGAAATCCATGTTTTATCATTGTGTTTATAGAAGACAAAGATACAGTAAACTTATTACTAATTTCTGTTTTAGAATATATTCCATTATTTTTTTCAACTATTTTATATATTGTAATATAAGGTTCTTTACTAAACTTACCATAAAGATTCTCTCCAAGGCATATAACTTCTTTTATCTTATTTTTAATGCCCTTAGTTATCCCTGTAGGTATAATTACTTTTATACATTCTAAATATGTACATAAATATTTTTCTCTCATAATACCTATAAGTTTTATATCTTCTTTTCTTAACACAGTAAAGTCATCGCATATATCTATTATAGACTTAATACCTTTAACATCTTTACAATTTTCACATAATTCTAATACAAATCCATCAATATTCCTATTTGATCTTCCAAAGGGAACTTTTACTCTATGTCCAACCTTCAATTTATTCATTAAATTTTCAGGTATTTTATAGGTAAAAATTTTATCAACTTGAACAGATTCGTTATTTACTATAATTCCTGCATATCGATTCACAAAATTCACCCTTTATGTATTAACGTAATTTTCATAATTACAAGAAAAAAGCGCATTAGCGCTTTTTATTAATCAAATTAAATAATTCCCTTGCTACCATTCTTTTGCTCATTTTAGGAAGAGATATACTTTCTCCATCTTTACTCAATATAGTAACTCTATTATCTTCTGATGCAAAGCCAGTATCGCTGCAAGTTATATCATTAGCTATAATAAAGTCTAGATTTTTATTATGTAATTTAGCAACTGCATTATCAACTACATTATTACTCTCTGCTGCAAAACCTACTAAAATCTGATTTTTCTTCATAGAACCTAATTTTTTAAGTATATCATTATCTCTTGTTAGTTCCAATGTTAAATCATTATTGCCTTTTTTTATTTTTTCATGTGAATAGTTTTTAGGTTTATAGTCAGCTACTGCAGCAGCCTTTATAACTATATCAGCTGCTTGAAATTTCTCTTCAACAGCCTTAAGCATTTCTTCATTAGTGTTTACATTTATTACATTGATTCCAAAAGGTTTCTCAAAATTACACGGTCCAGATACTAAAGTAACATCTCCCCCCCTATCTCTTGCTTCTTCAGCAATGGCATAACCCATCTTTCCTGTAGACCTATTAGTAAGATACCTTACAGGATCAATAGGTGCAATAGTTGGTCCTGCTGTTACTAGAACCTTTTTGCCCTTTAAATCTTTAATATCATAAAGCATACTGATAACTATATCACTTATTAACTTTGTATCTGCTAGTTTTCCTGCTCCTGTATCACCACAAGCAAGTCTTCCTTCATCTGGATCAATGAACTTATATCCATATTCCCTTAATTTTTTTATATTATTTTGAACTATTGGATTCATGAACATATTAGTATTTGCAGCTGGAGCAAAAACTACAGGCGCCTTTGTAGCCATTATAGTAGTCGATAGCATATCATCTGCAATACCATTTGCAACTTTCCCTATAATGTTTGCTGTAGCAGGAACTATAAGCATTAAATCTGCTTTTTTGGCTAAAGATATATGTTGAATCTCCCAAGCTTTTGGCTCAGCAAACATATCAGTTATAACCATATTCTGACTTAAAGATTGAAATGAAAGAGGACTAACAAATTTTGTAGAGTGTTCAGTCATTATAACATTCACATCTAAATTTGCCTTTTTTAATCTGCTAATTACATCTAAAGCTTTATAAGCAGCTATTCCTCCTGTTACACCAACTACTACAGTCTTTCTATTTTCCATGTTATTTTATTCCTTTCATTACTGATTCATAAGAGACTTTTCCTTCATTCACTTCATTAATAGCTACTGTAAGAGGTTTAATTGTATCTTGTATATTTACTAAAGCCTCATCACCATCTATTATTTGCCTAGCTCTTTTAGCTGTTACAATAACTAAGGAATATCTGTTATCAACTTTATCTAATAAGTCCACAATTGATGGATTAATCATATAATTGTTCATGCATAAGTCCCTCCTTAGAAAAAATATTTTGTTGTATCCTTTCAACGCTACATTTTTCAGCTGTAATTATACTTTCTATCTTTTTAACAGCTTCATCAACTTTATCATTAATAATTGCATAATTATATTTTGATACATAATTGATTTCTTTATATGCAGCCTTGAACCTTGTCATCAATGATTCTGGAGTTTCACTTCCCCTTTTAATTATTCTATTCTTCAGCTCTTCCATAGAAGGAGGAAGAATAAAAACAAATACGCCTTCAGGATACGCCTCTTTAACCTTTAGCGCACCTTGAATATCTATCTCTAGTATAACATCTTTTCCTTCTTCAAGTTTTTCTATAACCTTTGATTTTGGAGTACCATAATAATTGCCATAGACTTCTGCATATTCTAAAAAGTCACCCTTATTAATCTTATCTATAAATTCATCTCTGTCTAAAAAGTAATAATTAACTCCATCTATTTCTCCATTCCTTGGCGCTCTTGTTGTAGCTGAAACTGATAGCCAAAGACTATTTTTGTTTAACAATTCCCTACAAATGGTTCCTTTTCCTGCCCCAGATGGTCCTGATATAACAAGTAAAAGGCCCTTCCCACATTTTTTAAACTCATTATTTTTAGTATCACTCATTGTTCATCGACCTCATCAATACTTACTTCACCTTTAGCAGATAGCCTATGTGCTACGGTTTCTGGCTGAACAGCTGACAATATAACATGATCACTATCAGTAATTATTACAGCTCTCGTTCTTCTTCCATATGTAGCATCAATTAACATTCCTCTATCCCTCGCTTCTTGTATAATTCTTTTTATAGGGGCAGATTCTGGACTTACAATAGCTACTAATCTATTAGCAGAAACAATGTTTCCAAATCCTATATTTATTAATTTAATACTCATGCTAGTCCTCCTGATTTCTATTCTATATTTTGTATTTGTTCTCTAATTTTTTCTATATAGTTTTTTATATTTATAGTTAAATTTAGAATTCCTAAATCATTAGCCTTCGAAGATATAGTATTGGTTTCTCTATTCATTTCTTGAACTATAAAATCAAGTTTTCTACCAATAGGCTCATCTTTATCTAAAGTTTGCTTTAATTGAGCAATATGGCTTTTTAACCTTACTATTTCTTCATCTATGGCTGCTTTATCTGCAAACAAAGCCACTTCCATTGCTATTCTAGTTTCATCAACTTCTGAAGTATTTAAAAGTTCTGCTATCCTGTTATTAAGTTTGTTTCTATAATCTTCAACTACTAAAGGAGATTTTTCTTCAATTTGAGATACTAATGCTCCAATAACAGTACATTTAGCAATAATATCTTCTCTTAGTTTTGTTCCTTCATTTTCTCTCATTTTTATCAATGAATCTATAGCCTCATTTAAAGGCTCTTGTAAGTTGCTCCAAATTTCTTCTAAGTTTTCTTCTTTCTTTTCAGCAGTAATTACATCTGGAAATTTTGCAATTAAGGATACAGATATATCATCTATAACTTCATATCTGTCTTTTATTTTTTTCAAGCAAGCAAAATAACTATCTCCTAGTTTTTCATTAAAATATACTTCTACATCATCATTTTCATAAATATTTTGATTGATAAAAACATCTACTTTACCTCTATTAACTTTTGATTTAATAGTTTCTCTAATCTTGTTCTCTAATGACAACAGATTTCTTGGTAGCTTAACATTCAAATCAAAATATCTATGATTTACGCTTTTTATCTCAATAGTAAAACTGCGATTTATTCCTTCTCTGGTCATTCCCCTCCCAAAGCCTGTCATACTTCTTACCATTTTTATCATCCTTCCGCAGTACATTATAAGTTTATACTAATTATACATAAATAAGGATTGAAATTTCAAGCTCAATTTCAATTCAGCATATAAAAATCATGATAACACATTTTTTATTATATTAAAATAGATTAATTGTATACTCTTAATCTATTTAATGATTTATATACAATATCTTTATCTTTTGTAAGTGCAATTCTGAAATATCCATGACCTAAGTCTCCAAAAGCATATCCTGGAGTAACAATAATTCCATATGAAGATAAAAATTCTTGACATAATTCGTCCGTGGTATAACTTCTAGGCACTTTACACCAAATATAGAATGTACCATCACCTCTATAGAAGCTTATTCCTTTTTTCGTTAAAATCTCCTCTGCTATATTCCTTCTATCATCATATATTTTTCTAATATAATTTATATAATCCCTACTGATATTTAGTGCACTTACAGCTGCATATTGAATTGCCTTAAACTGACTAGAATCCAAATTGCTTTTTACATTCAAAAGAGCCTTTAAAACTTCTCTATTTCCTACTGCATAACCAATCCTAAATCCCGTCATATTAAAAGTTTTTGAGAAAGTTCCAAATTCAATTGATTTTTTTCTCAAATCAGTTTGTAATAAACTAATAGGCTCCTTATCTTCTCTAATTATTTCATTATAAGCACTATCGTTGCATAATACAATATCATTTTGAATACAATATTCTAATACCTCACTATAAAATTTATTGTCAGCAGTAGCTCCTGTTGGGTTATTCGGATAATTTATTATCATGAGTTTACTTTTTTTTCTTACTTCATCAGGTATATTTGATAAATCCATAAGATAGTTATTCTTTTCTTTTAATGGAACTTTATAAGGCTTACATCCCCAAAGATATGAGCACATTTCATAAACTGGATATCTCGGATTTGGTATAATAACATAATCTCCTATGTCACATACTGCTGGTATTATATTGCTAATTCCTTCTTTAGATCCTATTAATACAATCACTTCATCCATATCTAAATAAACTTGAAAAACTTCTCTATAGTACTTTATAATTGCCCTTTTTAATTCATTTATACCGTCATAAGGAGGATATCTGTTAAAATCATTATATTGTAAGCTATCTACTAATCCTTTTATTATATCTTTGTGAACACCTATATCAGGATCACCTATTCCAAGATCTATTATTTCCTTACCTTCAGCTATCATTTTATTCTTAATGTCATCAATTTCCTTAAAATGATATTCTCTAATGTTGCAAAGTCTGTTATTTATTTTCATTATATTTCCCCCATAATATAATTTTTTAGTTTATATTATTCCTAGCTTTATCTCAATGTTACTTATTTTTAATATATAAAAACTGTTATCTTAAATCTTATATTGGGTGTAAATAGCTTTGCAGAGTGTAATGAGAGTCTTAGGTTCGACTAGATATCAAACAAAGAAGAAAACCCCGCATTTTAGCGAGGTTTTGTTAAATAGAATAAACTTATTTAAAATTATATAGAAACAACAATTTCTTAAAACATAAACTTTTAATTAAGACCTGTCATTATCAATTTTATAGTAAACAATATAACAAGTACGTATACTACTATAGACACCTTTTTTTTCTTAGCTTCATCCCTTATAAACATATTATTAATAAAATTCAATACTGCATAAGATAAGATTCCTATAGTTAGTCCATCTCCAATACTGTATGTTAAAGGCATTAAAGCTATTGTCAAAAATGCAGGAACTCCTTCTGTAAAATCAGAAAAATCAATTTTAACTACATTCTCCATCATGAAAAATCCTACTACAATAAGCGCTGGCCCAGTAGCACAGGCAGGTATAGCTATAAATAAAGGCGATAGGAACATAGCTACTAAGAATAATATTCCTGTTACAACAGATGCTAATCCTGTTCTTCCTCCTTCTGCAACTCCTGCAGAACTTTCCACATATGTTGTTACTGTTGATGTTCCTACTAAAGCTCCAAAGGTTGTCCCAATGGCATCTACAAGCAATGCCTTTCCTGCATTCTTTACTCTTCCTTTTTCGTCCACCATTCCAACTTTTGTAGCTACTCCTACTAAGGTTCCTACTGTATCAAAGAAGTCTACAAATAAGAAAGTAAGAATTATAGTAATAAATGACCACATTTTATCAGGATTAGTTATATAAGAGAAATCTAATTTAAAAGCTATGGAATTTAATGATTCAAATTTAAAAATTCCATTTGGCAGATATATTTTATAAGCTTCTGCAGCTATTTTAGGATTAGTCAAAGCATAGCCCCAAGCTACAAGTGTACTTATAACTATTCCCCAAAGCAAAGCTCCTTTAATATTCTTTTTAGACAAAATTACTATTACTATTATCCCAATAACTGATATTACAACTGGTGGAGTAGTAAAATTACCCATTTTAACTAGAGTATCAGGGTCCTGAATTACTATACCTGAATTCACAAATCCTATAAAGGCTATAAATAAGCCAATACCTGCTGTTACAGCTAACTTCAAAGTATTAGGTATTCCGTTTACTACAGCTTCCCTCACATTAGTTACTGATAAGATAATAAATATAACGCCTTCAACAAACACGGCAGTAAGAGCTACTCTCCAATCAACTCCCATCTGTTTAACTACACTAAAAGTAAAGAAAGCGTTAAGTCCCATTCCTGATGCTAAAGCAAAAGGTAGGTTTGCATATAATCCCATACCTATTGTGGTTAATCCTGCTGATAAACATGTTGCAGTAAGCACTGCTCCTTTAGGCATACCTGCAACAGATAAAATATCCGGATTTACGGCTATTATATAAGCCATAGCTAAAAAGGTCGTTATTCCTGCAATAACTTCCCTTCTTATATCTGTATTGTTTTCTTTTAGCTTAAAAAAGTTTTCCATATATTCTTCCTCCTAAAATGTAATATAAATAAGCCACTTAGATATGAGTAATCTTAAGTGACTTATTATTTATATATACACTCAGACTACTCATAGTCAAATATTTACGGTATTTGGTAGAAACGCCTAGACCTTATTTCTAAGCTTATATGAGTTAGTGGATATTAATATTCTGTTTTCAAAATAATATTATCATACTTTAGAATATATGTCAACACGTATCGAATATTATTTGTATATATTTTTATTATAATTCGCAATTTTATAATTATGTCCTTCAAATATTCTTTTAATCTCTAATTTATCATTAGTCTTTCCTAAAGCAAGCATTAATTTTATTTTTGCCTTTTGTCCCGGTAGAGAATCTCCAAATATTGCTCCCATATCTTTTAACATTTTTCCTCCGCCTTCATATCCATAAGTATCTAAAACCCTTCCTCTAAAACATCTTGATACAATTACAACAATAACTCCCTTTTCTATAGCATTTCTTATTCCCGATATCATTTTAGGAGGAACATTTCCTCTTCCTAGAGCTTCAATTACTATTCCCTTAGAACCGGTTTCAACAAGAAAATCTATAATCTTAGAATCCATACCTGCAGCACATTTTATTAGATCAACTTTAATTTCAATTTTGTCTGTGAAAATATGTGTTTTCTCTAATACATTTCTATAAAATAAAACTTCATTATTATCTACAATTCCAATAGAACCAAATTCAAGACTTTGAAAAGTGTTAAGTTTCATAGAGTGAGTTTTTGTAACCTCGCTAGCACAGTTAAGTTCATTATTCAAACAAACCAGTACTCCTCTTCCTCTGGCGCCTTTTGATATAGCAGTGCAAATAGAAGCAGATAAATTTGCAGGTCCATCATATCCTAACTCTGAGCTATTTCTCATAGCTCCTGTAACTATTATAGGTTTTTCATTTTTTATTGTTAAATCTAAAAAATAAGCTGTTTCTTCAAGAGTATCAGTTCCATGAGTAATTACCACTCCATCTATATCATCTCTTTTTAAAACTTCTTGAACATATTTAGAAAGCTCCATCATCTTTTCTGGTGTTATATGTGGACCAGGTAAATTTGAAAACGTGAGGCATTCTATTTCAGCATATCTTTCAATTCCCGTTACCATAGCCATAATCTCTTCTCCACTCAATTTAGGGACTGCTGCATGTATCCTTGGATCCATTTTCATAGATATAGTCCCTCCATTAAAAATAACTGCAACCTTAGGCATAAATACACCCTTTCCTTAATTAAAATTTATATTTCTGAAATATAGTTTTGTATATAGCAAATTATTAAATTCATCAATTTTCTTATTTACACGAAAGAGATAAATATTACCAAGCGAATAAATATATATGCTAATTTTTTCATAAAAATAGCCGATATATAGCATAATACTATATATCGGCACTTATAATTGTTATAAAATAATACAAATCAAACCACCATTGCCTTCATTGATTATTTTTTCTAGAGTTTTTCGTATTTTAATCTGAACATCTTCAGGCATCTTATATAACTTATTTTGCAATCCGTCTTTAACTAATACTTCCAGAGACTTTCCAAACATATTGCTCTCCCAAATCCTTGAAGGGTCACTTTCAAATTGTTCAAGAAGTGATTTAACTAATTCCTCACTTTCCCTTTCTGTACCCATTATTGGAGATATTTCTGCTTGTATATCAGCCCTAATCAAGTGAAGAGATGGAGCACTCGCCTTAAGTTTAACCCCATATCTAGTACCTTGTCTTACAATTTCAGGTTCTTCAAGTCTCATTTCACTTAGCTGTGGAGATACAAGACCATATCCTCTTTCTTTAACATCTCTTAAAGCATCTGCTATCTTATCATATTCCGTTTTAGCTTCACTTAATTCTCTCATTATGCTTAAAAGTTCATTTTCTCCACTAATACTTCTTTCACACACTTCACTTAATACTTTGTAGAATAATTCTTGCTTTGGATGTAATTCTATTCTAGCAGTCCCCTCTCCCATATTTATCTCATTTAATTTAGAGTTTTCAAGGAAGTCTATGTCTTTGAGTTCTTCTGTAAACTTCTTAATATCCCTAACTTTATAAATATTTTTGCACATATTTTTCACTAATGATATAAAATTATCTTTAAGCCAATGAGTTATTTCTAACTTTTCTATCCATTCAGGCATATCTATGTTTATTTCTTTTATAGGGAATTCCTTTAATACTCTCTCAAACACATTTGTTACATCACTTTCTTTCATGTTAGCTACATCCATTACCTGTACTGGGACATCATATTTTTCTTGCATTTCTCTGCCCAATTGTAAAGTTTCCTCAGCATCGGAATTTCTTGAATTTAAAATCATTATAAACGGCTTATTAATAGCCTTTAATTCATTTACTACTCTTTCTTCTGCCTCAATATAATCAGCTCTATCTATGCCAGTTATGCTCCCATCAGTAGTTACTAAAAGTCCTATAGTAGAATGTTCATTGATAACCTTTTTTGTCCCAATTTCAGCCGCCTCTTCAAAAGGAATCTCATAGTCATACCATGGTGTAGTCACCATTTTAGGCTGATCTCCCTCATTATATCCTAAGGCAGACTTAACGATATATCCTACGCAGTCTACCATTCGTACTTTAAACTTGGTTCCTCCACTTAAATCAATTTCTATAGCCTCATTAGGAACAAACTTAGGTTCTGTAGTATGGATTGACTTTCCTGATGCACTTTGAGGAAGTTCATCCTGAGCTCTCTGCTTTTTATAAGTATTTTCTATATTTGGGATTACCATAAGCTCCATAAATCTTTTTATAAATGTAGATTTTCCGGTTCTTACAGGCCCTACTACACCAACATATATGTCCCCTTGTGTTCTATCTGCAATATCTTTGTATATGTTGAAATTTTCCAAAACCTTACCCTCCCACTACTTACTTAACTTTAACAGTACATATATATTATTGCACATAGAAAATATTACAAAAAAAATAAAAATCAATTCATTTTTTATGAACTGATTTTTAAAATTATGTTTTTTATAATAAAACTTAATAAACTTCATCCTTCTTATCTCTAGCCATTAATTCGTATACTCCATACTTAGGATCTTTGTTTTCAAAAAGAACCTTATACAAAGTGTCTGTAATAGGCATTGAAACATCTAGCTGCTCCTTAAGCTTATAAAAGGCACTACAAGATTTAACTCCTTCAACTACCATACCTATTTCTTCGCAGGCATCCTCAACCTTGATACCTTTGCCTATTAGGATTCCAGCTCTTCTATTTCTGCTGTGCATGCTAGTGCATGTTACAATCAAATCTCCTATACCGGATAGTCCAAAAAAAGTTTCTTTTTTAGCTCCTAGCTTAGTGCCTATTCTTACGATTTCGCTCATGCCTCTTGTCATTAATGCTGCTTTTGTATTATCTCCATATCCTGCTCCATCAGAAACTCCTGCAGCAAGTGCTATTATATTTTTTACAGCTCCCCCTATTTCTACTCCTATAATATCATCGTTAGTATATACTCTGAATTTATTGGTCATGAACATATCTTGGATTTTCTTTGCATGTTCTATATGTTTAGATGCTACTACAACTGTTGTAGGTATATCTAAAGCTACCTCTTCTGCATGGCTTGGTCCTGACAAAACTACTACAGGATTATTAGGAAGCTCCTCTTCTATAACCTCTGAAAGCCTTTTAAGAGAGTTTTCTTCTATTCCCTTTGCTATACTTACTATTATTGCATCTTTATCAATATAGTCTTTTATATTTTTACTTACTTCTCGTATAGCATGAGATGGGACGGATAACACTATAACCTTATTTCCTTCCACAGCTTTTCTTAATTCTAAAAAAGCTGTTACATTTACTGGTATAGTTACGCTGGGAAGATACTTTATATTCTCTCTCTTTACATTTATATCATGAACAATATTTTCATTTCTATCCCAAATATTAACTTTATATCCGTGCTTTGATAGCATTATGCTTAAAGCTGTTCCAAAGCTTCCCCCTCCTATAAAAGCTATATCACTCATACTATTCTTTCCTTTCTCTAAATTCTAATTTAATGCCAGTACCTTCAAAGTCAAAACTTTGTCTCAACTGATTTTCTAAATATCTTTCATATGAAAAATGCAGCAATGCTGGATTGTTTACAAAAAATACGAATGTAGGCGGTTTTATTCCTACTTGAGTTACGTAATAAATCTTCAATCTATTTGTGCCTACAACTGGAGGTTCTTTCATCATAACAGCTTTACTTATTACATCATTTAATATTCCTGTTTTAATACGCTTTGAATAATTATTATAGCACTCTTTTGCCATACTTAAAACTTTATTTACTCTCTGACCAGTTTTAGCAGATATAAATAAATATTGTGCATAAGGTAAAAATCCTAATTTTTCTCTTAAGTCATTTTTAAATTTATTCATAGTTTTATCGTCTTTTTCTATTAAATCCCACTTATTTACGATTATCATTATAGCCTTATTCAATTCATGTGCATATCCTATTATTTTCTCATCTTGTTCTGCTATACCTTGCTCTGCATCAATCATTAATATGCATATATCTGAATTTTCAATAGCGGCTAAAGTTCTTACAGCACTATATCTTTCAATCTGCTCCTTAATCTTACTTTTTCTTCTAAGTCCTGCAGTATCTACTAAAATAAATTTGCCTTCTTCACTTTCTAAATAGCTATCTACAGCATCTCTAGTGGTTCCTGGAATGTCACTAACTATATGCTTTTCTTCTCCTAATAATCTATTTATAAGTGAAGATTTACCTGCATTAGGCCTACCAACTATAGCTATTCTTATGTATTCATTATTTTCTTCATTTTCATCATACTTAGGAAATTTTGCAACAACCTCGTCTAATAAGTCTCCAAGTCCTAAGGCCTGTGATGCTGAAATAGCTACAGGATCTCCCAAACCTAAATTATAAAATTCATAAATATTCTCTTCTAGTTGTTTTCTATCTATCTTATTTACAGCTAAAATTACAGTTTTTTGTGCTTTTCTCAACATCTGAGCCACTTCATTATCGCTATCAGTTAAACCTTGTTTTCCATCTACAACAAAGATTACAACATCAGCCATTTCTATTGCTATTTGTGCTTGCCTTCTCATTTGAGAAATAATAACATCTTCGCTTTCTGGCTCTATTCCACCTGTATCGATTATAGTAAAATTCTTATCTAGCCACTCTGCATCCGCATATATTCTATCCCTTGTAACTCCTGGTGTATCTTCTACTATTGCAATTCTCTTTCCTGCCAGTTTATTAAATAAAGTTGATTTTCCTACATTAGGTCTACCAACTATAGCAACTATCGGTTTAGCCATTATTTATTCCTCCATACTATTTTTATTTATTATATCTATCAAATCTTCTCCTGTGTAATCGCAAACTAAAATCTTTGAATTTAATTCGGTTTCTAGCTGCTTCACTGTTATATCATCGAGCATAACAAGTTCTTTACTATCACCTAGCTCATATCCTTTTCTAAACATATTATTTGCCATTACAACATATTTATGGGCTTCCTCCTTAGATAACTGCTCTAGTATATCTCTTCCAGTTAAAAGACCAGCTACAGTTATAGTATCTCCGAAGAAATTATTTATTATTTTTTTTACATCTATAGTTATATTTTCATTGACACTCATTATCTTTTTAGCAGCAGCTAAAATTTCATCATAAGCAAGAGTACCTGTTATTAATGTATACTTACCTTTAATATTTTTTTTCAAATCTTTTAAACTTCTATCTATATTATCTCTAAAAGATCTTATCATACCAACTCCATCTTCTAGTTGTTCAAATCCACTGTAGAACTTATCACTTGGAATTTCTGCTCCGGATAATACATAAAATTCATCAGATAGTCTTACAAAGGGCTCTCCAACTTCTTTTATATACTTTTCTTGAAGTTTTCCAATCATAGCTATCTGTTCAGCAGCACTTTCTTTATCAAATAATTTTAGATCTACTAAATTATTTTGCTTCCTGAACTTTGTTACTCCAACAGGTACTACTGCTACATTGTTTATATAAGGATATAATTTATATAGATCTTCTATGGTTTTCTTAAGTTCTTCACCATCATTATATCCTGGACAAAGGACTATTTGACTATTCATTTTTATCTTAGCATCTGCTAATTTCTTAAGCCTTTCATATATATTCCCAGCGAATTTGTTCTTCATCATCCTTCGCCTTAATTCAGGGCTTGTAGTATGAACAGATACATTTACAGGACTAATTCTATACTTTATAATCCTATTTATATCTTCATCGCTCATATTAGTCATTGTTATAAAATTTCCTTGTAAAAAGGATAATCTGGAATCATCATCTTTAAAATAAAGCGTATCTCTCATGCCTTTTGGAAGTTGGTCTATAAAACAGAATACACACTTATTATGACAACTTCTAGGCCTATCCATCATAGGATCCTTGAATTCTATGCCTATATCTTCTCCATAATCTTTTTCTATTTCTATTTCCCAAATTTCTTCTTCTTTTCTCTTTTCCACTTCTAAAACTACATATTCATCTACTATTAAATACTTATAATCTATAATATCTTTTACCTTATTATTATTAATGCTTAGTAACTTATCGCCTACCTCTATTCCTACTTCTTCAGCAATGCTTCCACTTACTACCTTTGAAATTTCATTTAGCATTTTTCCCTCCATATATTTTTTACCATTTGCTATTTCATTAAAATATCTTATCATTAATGTGATTATTACGTCAAGATTTGACAAGCTTAATTGAAACATCATTAATCGAGTAGGAGGTGAATGATTATTTCATTCACCGACCTCTCACACCACTGTACGTACCGTTTGGTATACAGCGGTTCAATAGAAATTAATGTATTTGCTTATACCTTTTATAGATACTTGTATATCCTAACTGTTCAAGATAGGCATTTGTAAGTGTAGTTGCAAGTATAGGGCTATTGGCTATTCGCCAGTAGCTTTTTCTTGTGTTTGCATACTCCCACGCTTTATTATTCTTAACACCATGCTTTCTTAGATTATCATGCTTAGTCTTGATTCTTTTCCATTGTTTCCAAAAGCACATTCTAATTCTTCGCCTAGTCCATTCGTCTAGTTCCTTTGTTAGTTTGGATATATCAGCTATTCCAAAGTAGTTGAGCCACCCTGTTATAACTTGACGAAGTCTTTTCATTCTATATTCCATATCCCAGGCATTGCTTCTTGAGGTTATTTCTCTGAGCTTATTCTTAAACCTGTTTATGGATTTCTGATGTACTCTTATTCCTATCCTTCCATACCATTGATAGAAGGTAAACCCTAGAAATTTTCTTTTCCAGGGTCTATCAACTGCACTTTTATCTCTATTAACTTTAAGTTTGAGTTTATTTTCAAGAAAGTTAGTTATACTATGCATAACTCTTTCTCCTGCTTTCTTGCTTTTGACAAAGATATTATTATCATCAGCATAGCGACAAAATTTATGTCCTCTCTTCTCAAGCTCTCTGTCGAGTTCTGTGAGCATGATATTACTAAGTAACGGACTCAGTGGTCCACCTTGAGGACAACCCTCATCAGTTTCAACAACTACTCCGTTTATCATAACTCCACTTTGTAGAAATAACCTTATCAATTTCAATACCCTTTTATCCTTAATTTCTCTAGTAACTAATGCCATAAGTTTATCATGGTTTACGGTATCAAAACATTTAGCTAGATCTATATCCACTACCCATTTATATCCTTGCTACATATATTCTTTAGCTTTTGTTACGGCTTCTTTAGCATCTCTGCCTGGTCTAAAACCGTAGCTACTGTCGCTGAATGTTTTCTCGAATATTGGCGTTAGCACTTGGGCAATTGCTTGTTGTACCATTCTATCAACTACTGTAGGTATTCCAAGTAGCCTTATACCTCCATCAAGTTTGTGAATTTCCACTCGCCTGACGGGTTTGGGACGATAAGTCCCTTCCAATATACTTGCTATAAGGGTTTTACCATGTTGCTTTAGGTAAGATAGAAGTTCATCCACCTTCATACCATCCACTCCGTGGCTACCCTTATTAGATTTAACTCTTTTATAGGCTACATTCATTTTATCCCTATAGAGTATCCTCTCTAGCAAGTTATCAGCGTATAGCTTTCCATCGTCTTTTCTTCTATCAAATGCCGCAGAAATACTATGCGCTCTCATGCTACCTTGGAGTTCCAATCCTACCTCACATGACCAGCCTTCTGTGTATGAAGTTTTCTACAATTTTCGTATTTCCATCGAATTCTTCAAGTTTCTAAGACCTCCTATTGTTCAGTCCTTCTCAAAACCTTCATAACTGTTTTGATACTATGACCTCTGCTGACTTCTCATGGCAAATCTTATTTCAACCGTATGACTTAAATTCATTGTCCTACGTCCATGAGACCTCCCCAGGTAAGAGCGACCGCTTTCACTACATCTATCTGCCACATTTACTTCCTAAACCTTCGGATAGCATTGGGCTTTGTTTTGTTTAGCAAACTCACCCGATTTAAGCAAGCCTTATATGTGGTTCGTATTCCTCAGACCAGAGTTTTGCCGCAGGCTTCCTTCAGATTCCTCCTCACGGAGGACACCCTTGCCGTAAGCTAATGGTTGGTGCTATCAACCCCCATAGTGGACTTTCACCACCAAGCTGTCGCCCATGCTGGGCGCACTAATACAAATAAAACAGCCAAATAGCTGTTTTATTCATTTAAATCCACTTGCTTCCCTGTAATTATATAAATTGTCCATTCACATATGTTTGTTACGTGGTCTGCTATTCTCTCCAAAAACTTACAAATAAACATAAATTGAGTTGCTTGTTCAATCTTAGTATTATTCTTTCCCATAAGCTCTATCATTTCTCCAAATACTTTTTTATATAATTCATCCACATCATCATCCCGTTTAGACACTTCATATGCTTTATCTAAATTTCTTTCTACATAAGCATCTAGCCCATCTTTTATCATAGCGCTCACTATTTCAGACATTTTTGGTATATCTACTAATTCTTTAATATACTCTTGGTTTTTTAATATTTTTGTTATTTTAGCAATATCAACAGCATGATCTGCCATTCTCTCTAAATCTGTTACTATATTAATACATGTAAAAATGAACCTTAAATCCGTTGCTATAGGCTGTTGTCTAGCTATAAGCTTAATACTTTTGTTTTCTATTTCTCTCATTAAGTCATCTACAATGTCATCATTTTTTATAACTTCATCAGCTAATTCTTCATCCTTTTCTGCTAAAGATTTAATGCAAAGATGTATTTGTTTTTCAACAATGCTCCCCATTCTTAATAAATCATTATGCAATTCACTTAGTTCCATTTCAAAAGCTTTTCTTAGAGCCATAATCTCACCTCTTCATCTTTTTATAAAGCATCATCCAAATCTTCCTGTAATATAATCTTCTGTTCTTTTATCCTTAGGTTTGTAGAAAATATCTTCTGTTTTACCATGCTCTACTATTATTCCATTATAGAAGAAAGCAGTATTATCTGATATTCTTCCTGCTTGCTGCATATTATGAGTTACAATAACTACAGTGTATTTTTGTTTTAAAGTATCCATCATTTCTTCAATTTTCAAAGTAGATATAGGGTCTAATGCAGATGTAGGTTCATCCATCAGTATAACTTCCGGTTCTACAGCA
Source organism: Clostridium sp. (assembly GCF_047777555.1). Classification (GTDB taxonomy): domain Bacteria; phylum Bacillota; class Clostridia; order Clostridiales; family Clostridiaceae; genus Clostridium_H. The sequence continues at coordinate 521,872 of NZ_JBKEEV010000001.1, forward strand.
AGAGTTCTCGCAATGCACAGTCTTTGCTGTTGTCCTCCAGAAAGTCCTAAACCACTCTTTTTTAATCTATCCTTTACTTCATCCCATATAGCAGCTCCTTTTAGACTTTTTTCAACTATTTCATCTAATCTGCTTTTATTTTTAATTCCATGAATTCTTGGTCCGTAGGCTACATTATCATATATGCTCATAGGGAATGGATTAGGGCTTTGGAAAACCATACCAACCTTTTTTCTAAGTTCAATTACATCGTAATTAGGATCTAATACATTGTTTCCCTCATAAACTATTTCACCTTCCATTTTTACCCCTTCAATCAAATCATTCATTCTATTTAAGCATCTTAAAAATGTTGACTTGCCACATCCTGAAGGTCCTATAAGTGCAGTTACAGCATTTTTTTGTATATTAAGGCTAATGTCTTTTAAAGCTTGCTTAGTGTCATAGAACAGATTTAGCTTGTTTACTTCTATAATATTATTCATATATTTTCCCCCTTACTTAGTTCCCGCATACCTTTCGTATATTTTTTTACCTATTATCCTTGCTAGAATATTAAATAAAAGAATCATTACAATTAAAACTGCAGATGCTCCATTTGCTATTCTTTCAGCATCTGGAACCACTCCTTCTGAATTTAGCTGCCAAATATAAACCGAAAGAGTCTCTGCTGGTCTAAATAAATTAAAAGCTGAACCGTCACTAACTTTCACCAAAGGTGCACTCATACCTGCCGTGTATAATAAGGCAGCAGCTTCACCAAATATTCTTCCAGCAGCCAAAATTATACCTGTTAAAATCTGAGGAATAGCAGAAGGTAAAATTACTTTTTTAATAGTTTGCCATTGAGTAGCCCCTAATCCTAAGCTTGCTTCTTTCACTTTTTTAGACGAAGCTGTAATAGCATTCTCACTCACTCTTGTCATAGACGGAAGATTTAATATTGTAATAGCAAGGGCTCCAGCTATTATAGAATATCCCCATCCCGTCATATTAACAAAAACTAAAAGTCCGAATAAGCCTACTACTATAGAAGGAAGGGATGCCATAGTTTCAATGCACAATCGCATAATATTTAAAAATTTTCCCGGACGTGCATACTCTGCTAGATATATGCCTGCTCCTATTCCAAGAGGAACTGTTATTATCAAGGATATTATAAGCATATAAAAAGAGTTAAATAGATGAAGTCCTATTCCACCACCAGCTTCAATGGATGGTTTTCCAAATAAAAACCTCGGATCTATCCAGTGTCTTCCACGATATAATATATAACCAATTAACCAAACTAAAAGTAATACTACTAGTGCTGAAATTATATATAATATCACCGTAGCGATTGTATCTTTCTTCTTAGCATTCACTATAATTCACCTCTTTTTCCTATAGCTCTTAATATTAGTATAATAATAAAGGAAATTACCAAAAGCACTAGGGCTAAGGACCACAAGGCATTATTCCACGTACTTCCAAAGATAGTATTAGCCATATCCATAGTTATTACGCTGGTTAATGTAGAAGTAGTATCATATAGTCCTCCGGGCAGCTTTATTGAATTACCTATAACCATTTGAACTGCTAATGCTTCTCCAAAAGCTCTAGCTATTCCTAAAACTACACCAGTTAAAATTCCATTTTTAGCTGCTGGAACTACAACTTTAACTATAGTTTGCCATCTTGTAGCTCCTAGCCCATAGGATGCTTCTATAAATTGTCTTGGTATAGTTCTTATTGCATCAGAAGATATACTTGTAATAGTTGGTAATATCATTATGCTTAGAACTAAAGTTCCTGCTATCAAGCTGAAACCTACCCCTCCAAAGCTGCCTTTTAATAAAGGAATTAACATGGTTATGCCAATCCACCCATATATAACAGAAGGAATACCAACAAATAACTCCATAGCTGGTTGAAGCACTTTAGAGCCTAATTTAGGAGAAATTAAATTCATAAATATAGCTAATGCTATACCTATAGGAGCACTTATTATCACAGCTCCTATAGATACCAACGTTGAACCCAAAATAAATATCAATGCCCCAAATTCCGGCGTCTCAGCATCTGGTTTCCATTGAGTACTAAATAAAAACTTGCTTAGCGGATACCCCTCTTTTATAAATATAGCTAGTCCCTTAGACGCTATAAATACAATTATAGCTATTGTTAAAACTACAATTAAATATCCACATACTATAGAAAAGCTTCTTCCTAAATATTCATTTTTGAGTTTATCTAAATTACCTCTCTTACTCATTGTATCTACTCCATATCCTTCTAATTTTTGAAGAAAACTAAGACCAGTTGTGCATAACTATACAACTAGTCTTAGTTACCTTATTGATTTACTTTTGAGCCTTTATTTCATCGGCTGGAAGATATCCCTTGCTCTTTATTACAGACTTAACTTCATCCGAAGTCATATAATCAAGATAAGCTTTAGTTGCTCCAGTAGGCTCACCTTTAGTGTACATATGTTCATAAGACCAGAAAGGATATTTGCCTGCGGCTATATTTTCGTAAGTAGGGTCAACACCTTCTATTTTTAATAATTTTATTCCCTGCTTTGCTTCATCACTTATAAAGTATGATAATGCTAAATAGGATATAGATCCATTTGTAGCTTGAATCGCTTGTTGTACTGCTCCACTTGAATCCAGAGTTGTTCCCAATCCTTCTGCTTCTGTTTTTCCACCCATTATAGTGCCTACAAATGCAGCTCTTGTTCCAGAAGATTTTCCTCTATTTATTACTTTGATTTTAACGTCATCTCCGCCAACTTGCTTCCAATTAGTAATTTTACCTGTAAATATATCTTGGACTTGTTGCTTTGTTAGAGAATCTACCTTTGTCTCTTTGTTTACTACCATTGCAAACCCAATAGCAGCAACTTTATGATCCACTAATTGTTTTACTAAATTTGCATCCTTAATTTTTGATTCTGCGGTTACATCTGAGTTGCCTATTTGAACTGCACCTGATGCTACTTGAGAAAGTCCAGTTCCACTTCCTCCACCTTGAACATTTATTTGAACTTTACTATTCTTTTGCATAAACATATCTGCACCAGCTTTTGCTAATGGTTGAAGTGCTGTTGAGCCTACAACTGTAATTGAACCGCTTACTTCTTCTACCTTTGTGCCATCTCCACTGTTATCAGCTCTATTATTTGCAGTATTGTTTCCACAACCTGCAAGCATACCTCCAACAACTGCGATCGCTAATGCCGCAACTATCATTTTTAATGATTTCTTTTTCATTATAAAAACCCTCCATTCAAGTTTTTAACTTTGAATTCTAATTAGCTTCTACAATTTATATGTTACATGCCGAAAGTTAACCTAGTATTATACTATTGTTAATTAAATTTAACATAATATCTTTATACTATCTTTTCCTATTACATAATTCAGTATGTAATGATTTTAATTAAAATAAAAATAGATAGCCTATACTATCTATTTTAGTGGTATCTTAACAATAAATTTTGTTCCTTTTCCAATTTCACTTTCTACAAATATTTCACCCTTAAAGCTTAAAACTATATGTTTTACAATAGCAAGACCCAAGCCAGTTCCTCCTCTTGATCTTGATCTTGCCTTGTCTACTCTATAGAACCTTTCAAATAATCTAGGAATATGTTCTTTAGGAATCCCTACCCCAGTATCTTCTATAGTAATAACACATACATTTTTTCCATTCTTACATTTAATTAATACAAAATCACCCCTTTCAGAGTATTTTATGGCATTATCTATAAGATTTATTAGCATTTGCTTAAACTTATCTTTATCCCCTATTATTGTTATATTTTCATTGCATTCAGTTTGCAATTTTACACCCTTTTTATCTGCTGTGTTTTTCATAAGATTATATACATTAATTATAGCCTCTGTGACATCAATGTCTTCTTTTACCTTAAATTCTTTATGCTGTTCAAGGTCTGATAGAATTAAAATATCACTTATTAATCTTGTTAATCTGTCTGTTTCATCATTAATTATAGATAAAAATTTTTCCCTTGTATCCTTATCTTCTACATATTTTAGTGTTTCTGCAAAGCCTTTTATAGAAGTTAAAGGAGTTTTTAGTTCATGAGATACATTAGCCACAAATTGACTTCTCATATTCTCTAATCTTTTAATATCTGTAATATCTTGGACTACAGCAACTATTCCTATACGCCTTTTATTACTTATTATATCAGCAGTCTTTATCTTTAAAATTTTTTTCTCTGGCCATGATATTTGTATTTCCTTATTATCTTCACTATTTTTGAATATTTCTCCTAATTCATAATCTTTTATAAAGTTCATTAAATTTTTTCCTATAATGTCTTCTTTTATTCCAAATATCTTTTGAGCATAAGGATTTATCATAATTACTTTATATTCTTTATCTACAGCTATAACTCCGCTGTCCATACTCTTTAGTATAGATTCCAATTTATTCTGTTTTTCTAAAGAGTCTTTTAATGTATATTGAAGCTGATCTGCCATATGGTTAAAGGTTTTTGCCAACTGTCCTATCTCATCTTGAGATACTATATTAACTCTTCTATCATATTCACCTTTTGCAATTCTGAATGTTATAAACTCCAGTTCTTTTAAAGGCTTTACAATAACATAGGATAACTTAGATGAAAACAAAAAAGAAACAAAAAACACTATCCCTAGTATAACTAAATAATATTTTAAATACCTTCTTTCAAGTCCCATAACTACTTCCATAGGCATAGAACTACGTACTATATATCCATTATTAAAAGAAGTTGCATAGTATATCATAGTCCTTTGTAAAGACTTACTATACCTAACACTATAGCCATATCCTTGCTTTCTTGCATCTACTATCTCTTTCCTTATATTATGATTATCCATGTCCTCATATAAACCCTCAGAATCTTTTAATACTAGCCCATTTTTATCTATTAGTGTTACTCTAATACTAGATTTGTTGAAGCTGTTAAAATACTTATCAATATCCAAAATGCTTTTTGATTCTATCATTCTAATAGTTAATTCATTGTTGGACTTTAAGTTTCTTTTTATAATCTCCTCCTGTTGATAATTTATCATAATCATATAAAGAGGAGTTATTAAGATTAAACTCAATATTACATTGCTTAGAATAGATAAAGTAAGTTTATTTCTCATATTCATATTATTCACCTGGATTAAACCTATATCCTATTCCTCTTATAGTTTCAATAAATCTTGGATTTTTATCATCATCCTCAACTTTTTTTCGTAGATGCCTAATATGAACATCTACAGTTCTTGTTTCTCCTATATAATCATATCCCCATATCTTATCAAGTAAAAAATCTCGGGGCATAACTCTTCCTTTATTTTTTATTAATACTTCAAAAAGTTCAAATTCCCTTAAGGTTAAATCTATTCTTTTCCCGCTTTTTATTATTTCATGTTTTTCGAAATCTATTATTATATTGCCAAATTTATATATACTATCTATGATGCCTTGAGTTTTACTTCTTCTAAGTACAGCCTTTGTCCTGGCTATCAATTCTCTAATAGAAAATGGCTTTGTAATATAATCATCTGCTCCTAACTCTAACCCTAAAATTTTATCAATCTCTTCTCCTTTAGCGGTTATCATTATAATAGGAATATTGGATGTAGAGCTATCCTTACGCATTTCCTTACAAACCTCATATCCATCTAATCCTGGAAGCATCACGTCAAGCAACACTAATTGGGGTAGTTCATTTTTTATAAGATTAAGTGCTTTACTTCCATCACTTGCACAGATAACCTCATATCCATTGTTTTCTAAATTAAATTTTATAAGTTCTTGTATATGCTCCTCATCATCCACAATTACAATCTTTTCCTCTGACATATGATTACCTCCTTAATTTACTTCATAAATATAAATGAAAACATCCTTCCGCTATATTCTTTATTTTTTCTATAAGAATATAAAGAATAAGTTTGATTACAATAAGTACATATGTCTAATTTTGTAATATTATGTAGTATTACTCCCTTATTAATTAATTGCTTTATAATACATTTTTGTAAACTTAAATTTCTTCCTTGTGATATATTTTCATTCCTATACATTTCCTCTCTTTTAAAATCTCTAATTAAATCTTCACTGACTTCATAGCAGCACTCCATATTATGAGGTCCTATATACACTCTCAAATCTTGAGCCCTAGTATTATACTTTAAAATCATCTCATCTATAGTTTTCTCAACAATACATTTTTTAGTTCCTTTCCATCCGCTGTGTATAGCAGCAATAAGCTTTCTATTTTTGTCATATACTAATACAGGTACGCAATCTGCAGTAAATATACCTATAGCAACATTTTTTCTATCAGTAATAATTGCATCGCCATCACAAATTTTTCCGTCATATATATGAACTATATCACTATGAATCTGATTTAAATAACTTATGTTGCTTAAATTAAACCACTTCTTCAGGCTTTCTAAATTTTTTATACCTTCATCTGTATTCTTATTGAAGTCTAAATTATTTTTTCCTGTTGAAAAGTATCCATAAAAATTTTCGTCTTTAAATTCCAAGAATTCATATCCATGTATAATCTTATTTATCATAACCACACCTCTTTATTATATTTTAACATCAATTACCCTCTAATTTAAAATATTTGATTATATCTTAACTTTATTAACCTTAATTTAACATATTAAAAATGCCCTAAATTATTAGGGCATTTTTTTATCTGACATAAGGTTTTTAATTTCTTCAATAAAAGTATTGATATCTTTGAATTGCCTATATACTGAGGCAAATCTAACATAGGATACTTCATCAATATTTTTCAATTTTTCCATAATCATTTCTCCTATAAATTCAGATTTAACTTCAGTTAGCATATCATTACTTAATCTCTTTTCAACTTCATCTGCAATACCATCAATTTGCATTCTTGAAACTGGCCTTTTTTGGCAAGCCTTTAATAATCCATTTATTATTTTCGACTTATCAAAATATTCCCTGTTAGAATCTCGTTTTATAACTAATACAGGGATGTCCTCAATTTTTTCATATGTAGTGTATCTTTTACTGCACTTTAGACATTCTCTTCTTCTTCTGATTGCCTTATGATCCTCTGTGGATCTAGAGTCAACTACTTTACTTTCTTCAAATCCACAAAATGGACATTTCAAGTTATCACGTCCTTCTTAGTATAGTGTATGATTATATATTATACTATTTTTCTGCAACTATTACTACTACTTATCATCTAAAACAGCCTCTTCTAGATTCACTAATAATACATCAACTCCTATTTTGACTATTCTATTCCAAGGTATTTCTAGATCTTTGCTTTTAGAAAGCCAAGATCTCTTTTCCCTAGGAATAACTATAGAAATTATCTTATAATCCACACAGTCTATCACCAAATCTTTTATGTATCCTAGTTTTGAACCTGTGTTAACATCTATAACTTCCATGAGTTTTAAGTTGTTTATGGAATATAAAGGCATAAAACCATCTCCCTATTATATACTCTTACTTAAATTATATGTACAAGCATTCCTAAATATTATAATAAATATTTACACTTAAAAATAAGAGCCCTTGCAGGCTCTTATACATATTTTCTCATATGTTTTAATGCAGTTTTTTCCAATCTAGAAACTTGAGCTTGAGAAATTCCTATTTCATCCGCTACTTCCATTTGAGTTCTTCCTTGAAAAAACCTCATATTCAATATTAGCTTTTCTCTATCATTTAATTTTTTCATCGCTTCTTTAATCGATATGTTTTCAATCCAACTATCATCAACACTTTTGCTGTCACTTATTTGATCCATTACATATAGTGCATCTCCACCATCATGATATATAGGCTCAAATAAGGATACTGGGTCTTGTATTGCATCTAGTGCAAACACAACTTCTTCCCTTGGAATATTTAATTCATTAGCTATCTGTGATACTGTAGGCTCCTTATTTTCTCTATTTATTAATTTATCTCTTACCTGAAGAGCCTTATATGCTATATCTCTTAAAGATCTGCTTACTCTAATAGAATTATTATCCCTCAAATATCTCCTTATTTCTCCTATTATCATTGGAACTGCATAAGTAGAAAATTTGACATTTTGACCTAAATCAAAATTGTCAATTGCTTTTATAAGCCCAATACATCCCACCTGAAATAAATCATCTACATTTTCGCCTCTATTATTAAATCTCTGAATTACACTTAAAACAAGCCTTAGGTTTCCTCTTATGAATTTTTCTCTTGAAGCATTGTCACCATCCTTCATCTTTAATAATAGTTCTTTCATTTCTTTTTCTTTTAAGACTGGCAATTTTGCAGTATTTACCCCACATATCTCCACTTTGTTTATCATCATAAATATCAGCTCCCTCAGAGTAGTCGCATTTAAAGTATCTCCTTAGGAGTATTTTTTATACCATGGACAACCTATACCATTTTACTAATTTCTTTTTTTAATCTTTTTATTATTCTCTTTTCTAATCTAGAAATATATGACTGTGATATTCCTAATAAATCTGCAACTTGTTTTTGAGTTTTTTCTCCCTTTCCAGTCAATCCAAATCTTAATTTTATAATCTCTTTTTCTCTATCGCTTAATTTTTTCATAGCTATAAATAGAAGCTGCTTATCCACTTCATCTTCAATTAAATTATATACCATATCATTATCAGTACCTAAAATATCTGATAAAAGCAACTTATTGCCATCCCAATCTGTATTTAAAGGCTCATAAAAAGATATCTCAGATTTAACCTTATTATTTCTCCTTAAATACATTAGTATCTCATTTTCTATACATCTGGATGCATATGTAGCTAATTTAATCTTCTTTTCTGGATCGAAGGTATTAACTGCTTTAATAAGTCCTATAGTACCAACAGATATTAAATCTTCTACAAGAACTCCAGAGTTTTCAAATTTTCTAGCTATATATACCACTAATCTCAAATTTCTTTCAATAAGCACAGTTCTAACACTATCATCACCAGCCATAATCTGGGACACTAAATTTTCTTCCTCTTCCTTAGAAAGCGGAGGCGGCAATGCATCATTTCCACCTATAAAATATACAGTTTTAAAAAACATCTTAAACTTTGCAAGTATTCTATTAAAAAATACCTTTAATTTAACCAAAAGTCTCACCCCTCCTTAAAGAATTCCTCTAGATAATAATGCATTATAATCGCTTACTTCACTGATCATATTATTGCATAGTGCTACAATTACTTCTTTTTGTTCAACTCCATTATCACCATATATATTAATGTATTTTGGCTTGAATCCTTCTAACTTTCCGCTAAACCCATTTATAACTTTATATGGTATATAAAATTTATCCTTTGATTTTATTTCCAAGTTATTTAAAGCCTCTTTTTCTACTATCATAACGGGTAAATTTGTAGCAGGTTCTCTCAGTTCATTTCCTGTATCTAAGAAAGCTTTCACTTTTCTTACCTCACTATTAGTAACGATATCTACATCATATATTAAACTAGTCATTTCTCTTCTATCTTGAACATATACTACTATTCTATGTATGAAAATATAGATTAACATAATTGACGAAAGTAAAATCTTATACGAAACCTTATTGATAATAATATTTATATTCATACTATTATTTATTTCTATAAAAATACACAATCCGGCTAGCAGCATAGAATATAATAAGAATATTAGCACTGCCTTGAATAAAACTAATACTTTCTTCTTCCTAAATAGTATTAAAATCATAGCTATAGCCGTAATACACTTTAGTGGTATATAAAACAAATACTTACACTTGGTATATAGTGCAACTACAGCATATAAAGTTCCCAATACAGATGATATGACTAAATATCTCATTTCTGTTTTAATCTTAATCGTTTGAGATGTAATATAAAGCAAGAAAAAGTTGACTATAAAATTTTCAATAATAAATACATCTAAATATATTACCAACTCTCTTCCCCCTTTAAGAAATATTATATAACTAATATTTTCAAAATTTTGTCATTTCATATACTAAACTTTTTGTTTTATATTCCATTTATTTACAATTACTGCAAAAAAAAAAAATAAAAGGTACTGATTAGTACCTTTTAAAACTTACCTATGATGATATCTTCTTAAAAAAGCTGGAACTTCTAAATCATTTTGATCATATTCCTTTGTGGCTGCAGCTTCTTCAAAAGATTTCCTGCTTCTATCTCTTTCTTTTTCCGCTGTTCTTCCTCTATCTTCATGTCTAACAAAGGGATTATCTTTTTGTAAAGTAGGCTCTGTTGCTGCTTTTTTCGTATCTTCCATAGCTTTCTCTTCAAATCCTGTAGCAATAACTGTAATTCTTATTTCATCTTTTAAATCTTCATCAATTACAGCACCAAAAATAATATTAGCATCTGGATCTGCAGCTTCTTGAACTATTTCAGCAGCTTCATTTATTTCTAATAATCCTAAATCTGCTCCCCCTGTTACATTCAATAAAACACCAGTTGCTCCTATAATCGATGTCTCCAAAAGAGGGCTAGATATCGCTTGTTTTGCTGCTTCTTGAGCTCTGCTATCTCCTGAGCCTCTACCTACTCCCATGTGAGCAAGTCCCTTATCAATCATTATTGTTCTTACGTCTGCAAAGTCTAAATTTACAAGACCTGGAATTGTTATTAGGTCTGATATACCTTGAACACCTTGTTTCAAAACATCATCTGCATATTTAAAAGCTTCTACTAGAGAAGTCTTTTTGTCAACCATACTTAATAGTCTTTCATTAGGAATGGTAACTAAAGTATCCACTGTTTCTTTTAATTCTTTAATTCCCATTTCTGCATGAAGCATTCTTTTTCTGCCTTCAAAAGGGAAAGGCTTAGTTACAACTCCTACTGTTAGTATTCCCATAGACTTTGCAATTTCAGCAACTACAGGAGCTGCACCAGTTCCTGTACCGCCTCCCATACCAGCCGTTATAAATACCATATCTGCTCCTTTAATAGCTTGAGCAATCTCATCTTTGCTCTCTTCCGCTGCCTTTCTTCCTACCTCTGGATTCGCACCTGCCCCTAAACCCTTAGTCAATTTATCTCCTATTTGAATCTTGAGTGAAGCTTGTGAAACAGCAAGTGCTTGTTTATCGGTATTTATACCTATGAACTCTACGTTTTTAAGTCCCTCTTTTATCATTCTGTTAACAGCGTTATTACCACCGCCACCACATCCTATTACCTTTATTTGAGCAAATTGTTGAACTTCAACATCAAAATCTAGCACAATATTTACCTCCCTGCTAAAAAAACTCTGTAAAAAATTCTCTTATTTTTGATACAAAATTATCTCCGCTTTCTTTCTTTTTACTATTGTTATTTTTTGATTTCTTAACTATGTATTTTTCAACTTCTTCAACATTTTTGTCTATCCTTAACGTGCTTATTACATCTTTTATAATGCCAACTACCGTAGTATATACTGGACTTGCAGCTCCAGTATACATAGGAGATCCAATTCTCAAGGACTTGTCCAAAATCATAGAAGCAAATCCGTTAATACCTTTAAACTGTGCTAATCCACCTCCAACAATAACTACTCCTGATATATCATTATAGTAATTACTCTCCTCTAATTTTTTCTTTGCATAATATAATATTTCTTCAGATCTAGCCTCAATTATATCTTTTAATAAATTAGAATCTATATCTATGGAACTATCGTATCCTGCATTGACTTTAATTACTACATCATTATTATTTTCTCTGTTACTAGTTAGATCACCATATTTTATTTTTAGTTTTTCTGCTTCCAAAAACGGTACCTTTAAACATATTGATATATCATTTGTAATATTATCTCCTCCGAGAGGTATCATATCAGTATAGCAAAGATTTCCCCTCTTATAAATAGATACATTGGTTGTTTGCGCTCCAACATCAATAAATGCTATACCCATATTCAATTCTTCTTTTTTGGAAACAGCTTGAGCAATAGCCTGTTGTTGAAGCACTTCACCTAAAATACCTATTCCTGCCTTGTTAATACTCTTCCTCAGATTATTTATTATAGTGCTTTGCGCTGTAACTACTTGAGCATCTACTTCTAATCTCATACCACTCATTCCAATGGGCTCAATTATGTTATCATATCCATCGACTATGTATTGCTGAGGTACCACTCCAATAATTTCCTTATCAGATGGTATTGGAATTAATTTAGCTGCTTCAATAACCCTCATTACGTCATTTTCTTTTATTTCTTTATCATCAGACGATACTGCTACTATTCCCTTATTCCATATTAACTCACTTACTCCTGCTGGTAAAGTTACATAAACATCAGAAATACTTATATCTACCATTCTCTCTAAGTTTGTAATACACTCTTTAATTGACTGAGAGGTACTATCTATATCTACTACAACTGACTTTTTTAGTCCTTTGCATTTTACAGAAGTAATTCCGACTATGCGAATTTCTCCACTACTATCTACCTTCCCAACAGCACCATATACATTTGATGATCCAATATCAAGTCCTACTATATATTCGTGCATTTGGATTTCCCTCCCTTATAGAAGTCCCTTTTATGTATATATTCAACACAAAAAACTATTTCCCTTTTAATTTTAATAATTTTAATAATTTTTTATTTATATCTTAAACTTTTTCTATAAAATTTCATATTATTTAATTAAATTCCAAAATATCTTTTATAATTCAATATCATTTTAACATAAATATTTTTTTTATACTATATTTTTATTTTACAATCCTATCATTCTTTTTACCATATCCTTATCTACGGAGTAAATCAAGGCGTTCTCGTAAGATATTAATTTATTTCTATATAATTCAACTATGCTCATATCCATAGTTTTCATACCATATTTACTTCCAGTTTGAATTGATGATTGAATTTGATGAGTCTTTCCTTCTCTTATTAAATTTTGTATAGCAGAATTAGAAATCATTATTTCAAGTGCAGCTACCCTGCTTTTTTCATCGCATCTAGGTATTAATTGTTGGGAAACAATTCCTTGCAATACAGCTGATAATTGAATTTTTATTTGTTGTTGCTGATGAGGAGGGAATACATCTATTATTCTATCTATAGTTTTTGCTGCTCCTATTGTATGTAAAGTTGATAACACCAAATGACCAGTTTCAGCGGCAGTTATGGCTATGGAAATAGTCTCTAAATCTCTCATCTCTCCTACTAAAATTACATCTGGGTCTTCTCTTAAAGCTGCTCTCAATGCTGTTTTATAAGACATCGTATCTCTTCCTACTTCTCTTTGATTAATTATAGATTTATTGTGCTTATGAAGAAATTCTACTGGATCTTCTAGGGTTATTATATGCGCTGATCTTGAGTTGTTTATTTCATTTATCATTGCTGCAAGAGTAGTACTCTTACCACTTCCTGTAGGACCAGTAACTAACACAAGACCTCTTTGCTTACCAGATAATTCTTTTATAATGGCTGGCATTTTTAATTCGTTCAATGTTGGAACCTTTAAAGCTACGGCTCTTATAGCAACAGCATCACTACCTCTTTGTTTATATGCATTAACTCTGAATCTACCAACCCCAGATAGTGATAGAGAAGTATCCATCTCTCCCTCTTTATCATATTTATCAAAAAACTCACCTAGAATTTCTTTTATATATATCTTAGTGTCATTAGCTGATAGTTTTTCAGTTCCTACCCTTACCAGTTCTCCATTTATTCTGAGTATTGGTGGAGCCCCTACAGTCAAATGTAAATCCGAAGCATTCTCCTTTATTGTTTTCGATAAAAGCTCATTTAAAGATATCAATTACCTTTCCCTCCTATTATAGCAACATTTTTTGTACCAATCTTTACTATCATATCAAAAATTCGAAATTACCTGCACATATCAAATATATTTATTTTTCGTAATTATTTAGTAAAATTTTATACCTAAAAATATGTTATATTATATAATTATACATTGTGATATAAAAAATCTGGCTTTAAAGTGCCAGAATAATAATTATTTATTTTTTAGATTACCATTACTTGAATTAAACTCCTTATACATTTTCTTTAAAGCCCTTTTTTCTATTCTAGATACATAAGATCTAGATATATCTAAAAGTGCCGCTATTTCTCTTTGAGTTCTAGGCTTTCCATCTGTAAGACCATATCGCATTTTAATAATTATTTTTTCTCTATCTGTTAGGCATTTATTAATTTTATCATATAGTTTCCTGACTTGCATCCTATTTTCAACAACTTCAATTACTGAATCTTCTTCACTGCTCAAAACGTCCATAAGTGAAATCTCATTTCCTTCCTTATCAACTCCTATAGGATCTTGAAGGTATACCTCACTTTTTATCTTTTTAGTATTTCTAATCAGCATTAATATCTCATTTTCGATACACCTTGCAGCATATGTGGCAAGCCTAGTTCCTTTAGATGTATCAAAAGAATCAATAGCTTTAATAAGACCAACTGTACCTATAGAAATCAAATCATCAATGTCCTTATGAGGATATGAATATTTTTTCACAATATGAGCTACCAGTCTGAGATTTCTCTCTACTAATATACCCTTGGCTAATGAATCCCCTTCTTTAAGTCTTTTTAAATAATACTTTTCTTCCTTTTCATCTAAAGGCTGAGGAAATGAAGTACCATTGCTTACATATGCAGTTAGCAAGGTCATGTTATCAATCATATTAAGTAAGTAATTAATAAGAAACACAGGGATATCCTCCTAACAGTGCTTATTACTATAATATGACTGAAACATAAAAATTTGCATGTACACCTAAAATTTCTTTAAATAATCATAATTCTCTTCGACCACTTTTTTAAATATAGGTACAGCTGACCCTGAAGCATTTACATCTTTTCCTATATCTTGCACAAATACAACCATAGAATAGTATTTTTCATTTACCTTAAAAAATCCAGCAAACCAGCCATCATAATATTCTTTGGTTTCATCTTTCTTTTCAATTCTTGTTGATGTCCCTGTTTTCCCACCTAACTCTATATTCGCAATATAGGCTCCTTTTCCTGTACCATCCTTACTATTTACAACTTGAATCATTTGGTTTTTCATTATGTTTGCTGTACTTTCATTAAGCACTCTTTTCTTTTCCACATCAGTTTTTTCTACAATATTATTATCTTTATCAACATATCCTTCTAATATATGTGGTTTAACATAAACTCCTTTATTGACAACAATATTAGGTATACTAATTGCTTCTATAGGAGTTATTCTTGTTTTCTGACCTATATATGCTTGAAAACTATCTCCGCTGTCATCAGCAGTATCTTTAACATTTAATTCTAAATTTCCATTTTGTTCAGAATCAAATCCCAAAACTTTTTCATAAAAGCCATGTTCCTTAGAAAATTTATCTACATTTTTTATACCTACATCTTTACCTATTTGTACAAAAATATTATTAGAAGACTTTATAAAAGCTTGTTTTGGACTTTTGTCTTCTCCATCCTCATGCTCTTCAAAGATTCCTCCAAAATTCTTGTGCTTATACATATGATTTAAGGATATAGTATTAGTTTCTATTCCTGCCTCTTCTACAATAACCTTAAATATAGAACCTGCATAAAAACCATTCTGAGTGGTGGCCCCTAAATTTATATTAGGTTTACTATCATCTTTCTGTACCATAGCTCTGATTTTGCCACTATCTGCTTCCATCAAAATTACTCCTACTTGTTCATATTTATTAAAAGGTTTCGAATTAATAATATCTTTTATGTTTAGTTGAAGATTTTTATCTAAAGTAGTTCTAACATTTAAGTTTTTTTGTGGCTTGGTCAAAAATTCATTAGTTATATATCCATTAACATCCTTGCTAAAAATCTGATATGTGTACTCGTTATTTTGGGTCTTATCTGCTATTGCCATTTCAATAGAATCTTTAGATTTTTCTTTTAGTTTATTATTCTCATTTTTCCTAGTATTAGTTATAAGATTCTCTATATTCCACCACCCATCATCTCTATTGACAACTGAATATTTATATACATAAAAACCATTGACTCCTTTAATATTTTTAAGCTTGCTGTATGTATCTTCATCTATTCTCCATCTTATCTTTTCGTTTTTATTCTTCTTTAATTCGTTTTCTATATTATAATTACTATTGTAATTCTTAAGTATAATCTTTAGTGCTTCTAGTTCGTCTTTTTTAGCATAGTTATTATTTATCAAATAGGTATATGGATCTATAACTGCATAATATTCAATATTATATGTTAATAAATCTCTACCTTTGCAATCTAGCAATAAATAATTTAATTCAGAAGCTTTCTCTTTATACTGATACTGATTTTCTGCCATTGCTTCTAAATTTTTGCTGCTAAAATGCTGATAATTTACTATCCTAGAAATTAGCACTAAAAACAAATATAAAAAAGTCATAAAAACTATATAACATCTTTTCTTTATATTCTTGATAGCCATTAAAAAACACTCCTTCTGGCTAAATTATAGCCTAGAGAGGAGTGTTTTATTCTAAAATTGTTATTTATTTTCAAAAAGAACTTGTTTAATTTTTGATACCATAATATCAATTGCTACTTTATTTTGTCCACCCTCTGGTATTATAATATCTGCATACTTCTTAGTTGGCTCTATAAACTGAGTATGCATAGGCTTTACCACATTTAAATATTGTTCTACTACAGACTCTACAGTCCTGCCTCTTTCACTAATATCTCTTAATATTCTTCTTATAATTCTTACATCATCGTCTGTGTCTACATAAATCTTTATATCTAACAACTCTCTTAACTCGGGATCTTGAAGCAGCATAATTCCCTCTACGATTATTATATCCTTCGGTTCAACTTTTATTGTTTCTTTTCCTCTGTTATGCTCTTTAAAATCATAAATCGGTTTATATATCGCTTGGTCATTAAGAAGCATTTTTAAATGCTCTATCATAAGAGCTGTATCAAAGGCATTTGGATGATCATAATTAGTTTTAGTCCTTTCTTCAAATGTTAAATGGCTTTGGTCTTTATAATATGAGTCTTGCTCTATAATAGCAATACAGTCCTCGCTAAAACTTTTATAAATTTCATTAGCTACAGTACTTTTCCCGGAACCTGTTCCTCCAGTGATTCCAATTAGTATTGGTCTTCTCATATTTATTTCTCCTTAGCTTTTATAAGTATATCATTTTTCATTAAATTCTTATCTGTAATAGCGGTAAAAATCATTTGTCCTGTGCGTGCTGCATCTATATCTTTACCATTTTTATCTTTCATATTATTTAGAGTTACCTCAAAGCTATCTCCTATAGGTCTTAAAACTTCAACAGTATCTCCACCAAATACTCTATTTTTTTGCTCTATAGTTGCTGTAGAATTTTCTGTGTCATATTCTTTAACTACACCAACAATGTCATATTCTCTTATATAAGCTGAAGAATCATAGATTTGCTTATCTTTTTCTCCAAAATAAAATCCTGTAGAATATTGTCTATGACTAGGTCTATTTAAGTATTCCATCCATTTTGGATTGAATTTATATTCTTTAGGATTTTCAAAATATGCATCTACTGCCTCTCTATAAGCTTTCACTACAGACGCTACATAAAAAGTACTTTTCATTCTTCCCTCTATTTTGAAAGAGTTAATTCCTGCATCTATAAGTTCAGGTATGTGTTCTATCATACATAAATCCTTAGAGTTAAATATATAAGTTCCTCTCTCGTCTTCTTCTATTGGGAAAAATTCACCTGGTCTTTTCTCCTCTACTATATTATACTTATACCTGCAAGGCTGAGCACATTCTCCCCTATTAGAATCCCTACCTGTCATGTAGTTTGATAATAGACATCTTCCTGAATAAGCCATACACATAGATCCATGAACAAAGGCTTCTAAGTCACAAGTATTTGATAAATTTTTTCTAAGTTCTTTAATTTCTTCAAGTGATAGCTCTCTAGCTAGTACTATTCTTTTAACTCCATTCTTGTGCCAAAATTCTGCAGACTTATAATTTACATTATTAGCTTGTGTACTTAAATGTAATTCTAAATTAGGTACTACTTCTCTAGCAGTCATTATAATTCCTGGATCAGATACTATTATAGCATCTACTCCAACCTCATATAATTCTTTTAAATAATCTTCTAGTCCGGTTAAATCTTCATTATGAGCAAATATATTTACAGTTACATATACTTTTTTATTTCTACTATGTGCATACTCCAATCCTTGTTTTAGCTCATCTATATTAAAGTTATCAGAAAAGGCCCTCAGATTTAGTCTGCTTCCTCCTAAATAAACAGCATCTGCTCCAAAATCAATAGCAGTAATTAACTTTTCTAAATTTCCAGCAGGAGCTAGTATTTCTGGTTTATGCATCTGTTTCCCTCCTTGTGGTAATCGCAATACCATCTCCCATAGGTATTACTGATGTTATCAAATTTTTATCTTTAGATATCATGTCCAAATAACTTCTCATTCTCTTAACTATTGTGATCTTTCTTCTTTCAACTAAATCGTCATTAGCTACCATTCCTCTAAACAAAACATTATCAGCTATTATAATGCCTTTAGGGCTTAATAACCTCATACAATGAGGAAAAAATTCACTGTAGTGTCCTTTTCCAGCATCCATAAAAATCATGTCATACTTATCATTTAGATCAGATAGTACTTCTAAGCAATCCCCTTCCAATATATTTATTTTATCTTGAAAGTTGTATTTAATTATATTGCTTTTAGCTATATCTATCATCTTTTTATCTCTTTCAATAGTAGTAATTTCGCATTTATTATTTGATGCTATGTTCATTAGAATGGCTGAATATCCTATAGCTGTTCCTAATTCTAAAATTTTTTGTGGTTTCTGGAAGCTTACCATGAACCTCAAAAAATTACCTACTTCCTTTTGCACAATAGGTACATGCTCCTTTTCAGCAAAATCTTCTAATTCCTTTAAAATATCAACTTCTTCTTTAATTAATGTTCTTATATAATCAGTCATATAATCATGTGTTATTCCGCTCATTCAACATCCTCCAAATCATATGAGATTTAGAATATAAACTATTTAATAGTACTTTTATATCGCTTTTTAGCCTTTAAAAAATCATCATAATTATCTGTAAAATAATGCTTTTTATTGTCTTCTAAAACATAAAACATGTAGTTGGTATTATCTGGACTCAAAGCTGCTTCTATTGATAATCTTCCTGGATTACAGATAGGCCCAGGTGGCAGTCCTTTAACTTTATAAGTATTGTAAGGTGAATTTATCTTTAAATCATTATAATATAATTTTTCTTTATGTTCTCCCATAGCATACAATACTGTAGCATCTACTTCTAATCTCATATCATTTTTTAATCTATTATTTAATACAGAAGCTATCTTAGCTCTATCTTCATCAATTCTAGCTTCCTTTTCTATAATAGAAGCTAAGGTTATAATCCTAGAAATATCAGGGATTTCTTTGTGATTTTTATCTTTTATATCTTCAAGAATAGTTTCAAACTGAGCTAACATTTTATCAATTATGTCTTTGCCAGAACTTCCTCTTTTTAATTCGTAAGTATCTGGAAACAAAAATCCTTCTAGTCCATACAAAACTTTAGAATTAGCTTTTATATACTTTGGTAACTCATATTCCTTACAGCTTTTTATAAAATTTTCTTCCGTTATAATTCCACTTTCATCCAGTACCTCAGCTATATCTTCTACTGTATATCCTTCTGGTATAGTTACCTTAACTATGTTTTTAGCTTTACTTCCACTATTTAATGTTTTTACAAATTCCTCTATTGATATATCTGAATCCAAATCGTATTCCCCAGGTTTTATATTTGTATCTAGTTTTCTACCCTTTATATATATCTTAGCTATAGAACTGTTTTTTATGAGTTTTTCGCTTTTTAAATTTCTTATAACATTGAATAAGGAATCACCATCATTGACGACAACAGATATAGTACCTGTTGTCGCAATAAAAGGATGTTTAATACTTTTAACAGCATCAAATCCAAGTAAAAATAAAATTAAAGCTACTAAAACTATAAAAATCCCCTTCAGTTTTTTCATTTCGCCACCCTATAAAAATTATTATTTATTTTCTTGAGGCTCTTTTCCTTTCTGCGCTATCTAAAATCTTTTTTCTCATCCTTATATTCTTAGGAGTTACCTCAACAAGTTCATCGGAAGCAATAAATTCAATGCATTGCTCTAAGCTCATCGGAACTACAGGAACAAGTTTTAAAGCATCATCTGAACCTGAAGATCTTGTATTACTTAAATGCTTTTTCTTACATACATTTACATCTATATCTTCTGCTCTTGAGCATTCTCCAACTATCATACCTGCATAAACTGGAGTAGCTGGTGTTATAAATAGCCTTCCTCTTTCCTGAGCATTAAATAATCCATAAGTAATAGCTTCTCCTGTTTCGAAAGCTACTAATGACCCTCTTGTTCTTTCTGGAATATCTCCTTTAAAAGGCTCATATCCATCAAAAACGTGGTTCATTATACCATTTCCTCTTGTATCGGTCATAAATTCACTTCTAAATCCGATAAGTCCTCTTGCAGGTATTTTAAATTCAAGTCTTGAATATCCATTAACTGCAGACGTCATATTTATCATTTCTGCTTTTCTTGGTCCTAACTTCTCCATAACTACACCCATGAACTCTTCTGGCACATCTATAGTTAAAAATTCAATAGGTTCAAGCTTTTTGCCATTTTCCTCATGAAATATTACAGATGGTTTTGAAACTTGAAATTCATAACCTTCTCTTCTCATAGTTTCAATCAGGATTGAAAGATGTAATTCTCCTCTACCACTTACTTTAAAAGAATCTGCCGAATCAGTTTCTTCAACTTTTAAGCTTACATTAGTCTCTAATTCTTTAAAAAGTCTATCTCTTAAATGTCTTGATGTTATATATTCTCCATCTTGACCTGCAAATGGTGAATCATTAACCATAAAGTACATACTTAAAGTAGGTTCATCAATTTGTACAAATGGTAAAGCCTCTGGATTAACTGAATCAGCAATCGTTTCTCCAATATTTATATCTATTATGCCTGAGACTGCAACTATATCTCCAAGTTTAGCCTCTTCTACTTCTTCTCTTTTTAATCCATTATACACATATAAATTAGAAACTCTTACATTTCTCTTATTTCCGTTATTTTGAATTACCGCAACTTGCTGATTCTTTTGTATACTTCCTCTTTCAATCTTGCCTATGGCTATTCTTCCTACATATTCATTATAATCAATGGTTGTAACTAAAAGTTGAAGTGGTTCATTTAAATATCCTGTTGGTGCTTTTACATTCTTAATTATTGTATCAAATAGAGGCTCCATATTGTCACTTGAATCATTAAGCTCTTTTTTTGCATATCCTGATTTTGCTGATACATATACTATAGGAAAATCTAGCTGTTCATCATCAGCACCCAATTCTACAAATAAATCAAAAACTTCATCAATAACTTCATTAGGTCTTGCATTTGGCTTATCTATTTTATTTATTACAACTATAGGTTTTAAATCTAATTCTAATGCCTTTTTTAATACAAACTTAGTCTGTGGCATCGGTCCTTCATATGCATCCACAACTAAAATAACACTATCTACCATCTTTAGAACACGCTCGACCTCTCCTCCAAAATCAGCATGTCCTGGAGTATCTACTATATTTATTTTAACGCCATTATAGTATACAGCTGTATTCTTAGATAATATTGTTATACCTCTTTCCTTTTCTAAATCGTTAGAGTCCATAACCCTCTCGTCTACTTTTTCATTATCTCTAAATACATGACTCTGCTTAAGCATAGCATCTACTAATGTAGTTTTGCCATGGTCAACGTGAGCAATAATGGCTATGTTTCTTATGTCGTTTCTTGTAAATAAACTCATTATATTTCCTCCAAACTTTCTATGTTCCTATTATTTGTAACTTATATTATTTATAGTTTATAAAAAAATTGGATACTTCTTAGTATCCAATTTTACATTTAACATATCTATTCTAATGCTATATAATAAAAAAGTCAACAATTGTATATTTTTATCCTTATTTACTGTATTTTATACTTCCATAATTATTGGAAGTATCATAGGCTTTCTTTTTGTTTTTTCGTATAAAAACATTCTTAAAACTTCTTTTACTTTAGATTTTATAACAGCCCATTCAGTAGTATGCTTTTCTTCACATTCTCTCAAGGCATCTCTTACTATAACTCTGGCCTCTTCCATTAAATCTTCAGATTCTCTTACATAAACAAAACCTCTTGAAATTATGTCTGGCCCTGCTATAACTTTTCCATCCTCTTTAGCAATGGTTACAACTACTGTCAAAATTCCATCTTGAGATAAATGTTTTCTATCTCTTAATACTATATTTCCTACATCCCCAACTCCTAATCCATCTACGAAAACTTGGCCTGAGACAACACTTCCAGTCTTTTTAATATTGTCTTTGCTTACTTCTATAACTTCCCCATTTTCACATATAACTATATTACTTTCAGGCATTCCAAGTTTCATTGCAAGTTCTGAATGTTGTTTTAACATTCTATACTCTCCATGTACTGGTATAAAAAACTTAGGTTTTACTAATGTATGCATCAATTTTAACTCTTCTTGACAAGCATGACCTGAAACATGCACATCTGCTAGAGCTTCATATATAACATTTGCACCTTGCTTAAATAGTTGATTTATAACTTTAGAAACTAGCTTCTCATTCCCTGGTATAGGACTTGCCGAAATGATAACCATATCTCCTTGTACTATATTTACTTTCTTATGGTCTGAAGAAGCCATTCTTGAAAGCGCTGACATAGGTTCTCCTTGGCTTCCTGTTGTTATTATAGTTATCTTGTCATTAGGATATTTTTTAACATCATCTATACTAATGAGATTACCTTCCTCACACTGTAAATATCCAAGTTCTAGAGCTACAGCCACTATATTTTCCATACTTCTTCCAGATACAGCAACCTTTCTTCCAAACTTAGACGATGCTGTAATTATCTGTTGAATTCTATGAACATTTGATGCAAATGTTGCAACAATTATTCTTCCATCAGCCTTCGCAAAAATATTTTCGAAAGTTTCACCTACTGTTCTTTCCGACATTGTGTATCCTGGTCTCTCTACATTAGTGCTATCAGCTAGCATTGCTATAACTCCTTTTTTGCCAAGCTCTGCAAACCTTGCTAAATCCGCTACCTGACCATCTATAGGAGTATAATCAATTTTAAAATCACCTGTATGTAGTATTATTCCTATTGGAGTATGAATTGCTATTGCCGTTGAATCTGCAATACTGTGGCTAGTCCTTATAAATTCTACAGACATATTATCAAGTTTTATAACATCTTTAGGTTGTACACGACATAAGGTTGATGAACTTAATAATCCACTTTCTTTCAATCTCGTTTCTACCATTCCAACTGTAAGTTTAGTTCCATATACAGGTACATTTATTTCTCTAAGAACATATGGTAAAGCACCAATATGATCTTCATGACCGTGAGTTAGGAATATTCCCTTGACTTTATCTTTATTCTTTAGTAGATAACCTGTGTCTGGTATTACAACATCTATTCCCAACATTTCATCATCAGGAAACTTAAGTCCACAATCTACTACTATAATTTCATTTTTATATTCAAATACGGTCATGTTCATCCCGACTTCATTCAATCCACCCAATGGTATAATTTTAATTTTATCTTTTTCTTTTTTCAATGTCTCCCCTCCTTTTGATAAATGATTAATATTTATAAATATACATAATTATTATTTAGCTTTTAAACATTCTTCACAAATTCCTAAAAATTTAACACTATGATTTTCAATTTTGAACTTATATTGGTTTTCAACATTTTTTTCAATTGCATCTAACAAGTCTTCTTCCACTTCAATTACTTTACCACATTTTCTACATATCAAATGATGATGCTGATGCACCTCATCTTCATCAATTAACTCATATCTATTACATCCATCGTCCAAATTTAACTTACTTAATAAACCAATTTCTTCTAAAAGTTGTATGGTTCTATATACTGTTGCTAATCCAATCTCAGGGCATTCCTTTTTCACAAGGTCATATAATTCTTCTGCAGTAAGGTGTTTACCTCTGTTTTCTATAACCATATTTACTACTGCTCTGCGCTGCGGAGTCAATTTATACCCTTTTAGCTTTAATTGTTCCTTTAATTTTTCAACCTGTATTGGAGATGTTTTAGACATTATAATACCTCGTTTCCCTAATAAACACATATCTACTTTTATTTGCTAATCTATTAGCTTACAATCAGTTTAATACTAAATTGTTTTTTTGTCAATTGATAATCATTACTGCTAGTTAATAATATGCTTAATTTAACCTATCATCTTCTAAACTTAGAGTTTCATAAGCTTCCTGTACCATTTCAAATTCATTGTCATCTTCTATGGTAACAAACAAACTTTCTCCATTTTCATTTTTATCTATCCTAAATGCAATTGCATCTGCTTCCTCATCATCTACCGGTGCAACAATTACATATTCTTTGTCTTCTATATCAAATTTCATTATGAGTTCAAATTCAACTTCATCTCCATTTTCATCTTTTAGTACTATTGTATTAAAATCATTTTCCATATTTGTATTCTCCTTTTCACATATAATTTTTATATATAATTCTGTTCATGTTAAATGCTATCTAAATATCCTTGCAAAATATATGTCGCTGCCATTTTATCAACTATTTTCTTTCTTTTCGCTCTAGATAAATTAGCTTCCAACATAGCTCTCTCAGCAGCAGCTGTTGTAAGTCTTTCATCCCACATTTTAATTGGAATCTCTACCTTGTCTTTAAGAATATTACAAAATTCTAACACTTTTTGTCCTTGCTCTCCGACCGTACCATTCATGTTTTTAGGAAGTCCACAAACTATAGTTTCTACACTATATTCTGCACAAATTTTCTTTAACTCCGCTATATCATCATCTTCTTTCTTTCTGTTGATGGTCGTAATTCCTTGCGCAGTAAGGCCTAATGGATCGCTAACTGCTACTCCTATAGTTCTATCTCCTACGTCTAATCCTAGTATCCTCATAAAGATTCTCCTTAAATTTATTATGTGTAATCTTAAAATAAAGATGCCCATAAGGGCATCTTTATTTAATTGACAAATAAGCTTTTAGAACTTCTTCAAGAATTTCATCTCTTTCTAATTTTCTTAACAAAGCTCTCGCACCATTATAGTTTGTTATATAAGTAGGATCTCCTGAAATTAAATATCCAACCAACTGGTTAATAGGATTATATCCTTTTTCCTTTAAAGCATCATTAACTTCAGTTAATATTTTTCTAGTGAGTTCCTTCTTATTTTTTTGTATATCAAACTGCATAGTATCTTCATTAATGCTCATACTTGTCTCACCCCTTCTTTAAAGACATGCCGCACCAATACATTAACTTATTTAAATTTATTATAACCCAAAATCAATAAAAAGTATACTATTTTACTAATTTTTCCATAACTTTATCTACTTCTTTTATTGCTTCATCTACTTTTTCAGGAAGCTTTCCTCCAGCTTGCGCCATATCAGGTCTTCCACCACCGCCGCCGCCAGCTATTACTGATATTTCTTTTACTATTTTTCCACAATGAACTCCCTTAGAAAGTGTATCTTTAGTAGCCATTGCTAAGAATTGTACCTTGTTATTATTTGTACTTCCAAGAACAACTACTCCACTGCCCATTTTATTTTTTATCTTATCTCCAAGATTTCTAAGAGCTTCTCCATCAATATCTTTTAAAACTCCAACAGCATACTTTACTCCATTTATTTCCTTAACATTGCTTAATATTTCATCCTCTGCTCCACTAGCAAGTTTTGATTTTAGCCCTGCTATTTCCTTATCCTTTTCTTTTATTTCGTTAGCTTGCTGATTTAATTTTGTTATTATGTCTTTTTCTGAACATTTTAGTACTTCAGAAATCTCCTTTAGCAATTTCATTTTGCTTTCTATCAATTCTAAAGCTTTAGCTCCTGTTACAGCTTCAATTCTTCTTATTCCAGCCGCTATACCGCTTTCTGATACTATCTTAAATAATCCTATTTTTCCTACATTGCTAGTATGAGTTCCTCCACATAGTTCTATGCTAAAGTCTCCAACACTAACTACTCTTACCTTATCTCCATATTTTTCATCAAATAAAGCCATAGCACCAGAATTTCTAGCCTCATCTAAAGTCATCTCTTCTGTGCTCACATTATGCAATTCTAAGATTTCTTTATTTACTAGATCCTCTATATTCTTTAATTCCTCTTCAGTTACAGCTGCAAAATGTGTAAAGTCAAATCTTAGCCTTTCATCATCTACAAGAGAACCTGATTGATGTACATGATCTCCTAATACCCTACGCAATGCTGCATGTAATAAATGAGTAGCACTATGATTATTAGCAATTTTTTGTCTTCTCTCTTTATCAACCTTTAAAGTTACTTCTGTATTTAAATTCACACTGCCTTTAACTACTTCTACAAAGTGAACTGTTTTTCCTCCTATATTCTTTTTACAATCTTCTACTTTAGCAGTAAAATTATCAGTAAAAATTATACCCTTATCTCCTGCTTGACCTCCCATTTCTGCATAGAAAGGAGTTTCTTCTGTAACTATTATTCCTTTTGTTCCTTCTTCTATAGAATTCACAAATGCATCATCTTTTATAAGAACTTTTATATTTGACTTTAATTCTAAAGTATCATATCCTTTAAATCTTGTTTCTATTTCAGAAGGTATTGTATCAATTATTTTTATGTCTGTTCCCATATAAGTACTTTCTTCTCTGGCAGCTCTAGCCCTTTCTCTTTGGATTTTCATTTCTTCATTAAATCCATCAATATCAATAGCTATTTCCTTTTCTTCTAATATCTCTTGAGTAAGTTCAACTGGAAAACCATAAGTATCATATAACTTAAATACCTTATCTCCAGCTAAAACTTTTTGATTGCTTTTATGAATTTCTTCTATATATTCTTTTAATATTTCCATTCCAGCATCTATAGTTTCACTAAATCTTTCTTCTTCAATAGAAATAACCTTTTTAATATAGTCGATTTTTTCTTTTAATTCTGGGTAAGCTTCTCCTGAATTTTCAACAACTGTATCTACTATTTTATGTAGGAATATATCTTCTATTCCAAGCAACCTTCCGTGTCTTGCAGCCCTTCTTAATAATCTTCTTAAAACATATCCTCTTCCTTCATTAGAAGGTAGTATTCCATCACTTATCATAAAGCTTATACTTCTTACATGGTCTGTTATTATTCTTAAGGATACATCTTTAGATTTATTTTCTCCATACTTAATTCCACATAGTTCTGAGACTTTTTCTAGTATACTTTTTATGGTATCCACTTCAAATATAGTATCTACTCCTTGCATAATAGTAGCCATTCTTTCGAGTCCCATACCTGTGTCAATATTAGGGAAAGCCAATCTATTGTAATTTCCATCTTCATCTTTATCAAATTGAGTAAATACTAAGTTCCAAAATTCAACTGCTCTATCATTATCAGATTTTTCTATAAAATCCTCTACAGACACAATCTCTCCTGCATCTTTATAATAGTGTATTTCAGAACAAGGTCCACAAGGTCCTACTCCATGCTCCCAAAAATTATCTTCTTTTCCTAATCTAAATATGTGTTTAGGATTAACATCTGTTTTAGATGTCCATATTTCATAAGCCTCATCATCTTCTAAATAAATAGTTACATAAAGTCTGTCCTTAGGTATTTGTAAAACTTCAGTTACATATTCCCAAGCCCATGGAATTACTTCATTTTTAAAATAGTCTCCAAATGAAAAGTTTCCTAGCATTTCAAAGAAAGTAGCATGTCTAGATGTTTTTCCTACATTCTCAATATCCCCTGTCCTTACACATTTTTGACAAGTAGTAACTCTTTTATTTGGTGGTGTTTGTAGACCTGTAAAATATGGTTTCAACGGAGCCATACCTGCGTTTATAAGCAAAAGACTTTTATCATTTTTAGGCACTAGTGAAAAGCTTGGAAGTCTTAGATGACTTTTGCTTTCAAAAAATTTTAAATACGATTCTCTGATTTCATTCAATCCCATTTTTTCCATTTTTATTTACCTCCATTTACTTTTGTTATTTATGTAGAATATTAAACAAAAAAACCTTCAATCCCAACATAAGGGACGAAAGTTTCCGCGGTACCACCCTACTTATATAAACACATAGTCATATTTTGCTATGTATTAAATATCTCTTAAAATTTATAGCTCCTAGACAGCTTCAATACCTATATCAAGAAGTTTTCACCAACCACTTCCTCTCTTTATGATATTACAGTCTTTACTCCTTCTAATCATCGCATTATAATATAAAATTTTTAATAAAAGACATTTTGATTATATGAAAAAATGCTATTTATGTCAATACAGTACAAAAACATGAATTGAGTAGTTAAAATAAATAATAATTTAAATCTTCATATATTACTTTTATTATCACTCCTATAGGTACAGCTAATATCATACCTAAAAATCCTCCGATTTCACCTCCTAGAAGAAGTATTATTATTACTCCTAAGGGATGCATACTAACACTATCTCCTGTTATCTTAGGCGAAATGATATTACCCTCTAATAATTGAATAAGATATAGCCAAAGTAGCGTATATAACCCCAACTTAGGCGATTCTATAAGAGCAACAATTACAGCTGGTATCATACCAATAATTGGGCCAAAATAAGGTATTATATTAAATGCTCCGTTTAATATAGAAAGAATTAAAGGAAATCTGACTTTTAATATAAGCAGCACAACGAAAGTTAATATTCCCACCAAAAGGCACAGCATAAATTGCCCTATAATATACCTTCCTAGAATCTTATCTATGTCTTTATTTATTCTTTTAATTATATTTCTAGCTTTTATAGGGCATAAGAGCAATACTTTGCTTTCTATATATTCACTATCACAAAGAAAATAGTACGTTATTATTGGCACTACTACAAATGCTAATGCATTTTCTCCTAAGTTTGCCGTAGATTCTATCATGTTATCAAATACTTTAATCAAATATTTATTTAATTTCGTATATACAGTATTTAAAATTCCATAAACTATCTTATTATTTCTTAATAGCCTTAATTTCATCTGAAAACTTGCCACATATTCTTCAAATTCCTCCAAACTCTCTGCAAAACTTAGACCTTCTTTAAATATAGATGGTATTAAAACTATAAAAATTAGAAGAACACATAATAGGACTCCTATTATTAGCATAAGAGCTGCTCCCTTAGAATTTATACCTTTTTTTATTAATAGAGAATACATAGGCTTCAAGGTATATGCTATTATAAACGAGAACACAATCAAAACTAGTATTTCCTTTATAGCCTCTATTCTTAAAATAAAAATAATACAGATTATAGCTATTAAACTAAATAGTATTATCGTTAATGACTTATTTTTTAGTATATTATTCATTACTATCTACTTCCAGTAATTCATGAGGTACAGTCCTAAAAAACATATTACTACCTTCTTTAAAATATAATATATTTTTATTTCCAAGGATAAGTTCTTTTATAAGGTATATTTGCTTTCCATATATAAGATTTCTAATAAATCCAGTTGAAACTATAATACCATTTATTTTAAAATCCTCATTATTAAAAATAATATCTTCTACCATTCCAATTATGTCACCTTTATTATTTACTACATCCATACCTTTAAAATCTGAAAGCTTTAGCTCTTCTTCCTCACTAATTTTACTAATTACCATATTATTATTAAAGCTTATAATGTTCTCTTTTTTAACAATATAATTCTTTTTTAATAATCTTGTAGATGAAATAGAAAATCCAGTTATATAACCTTTATTGAAATTAATTAATATATCCTTAATGAATCCAACCTTTTTACCGTTTATGTCAACAACTTCCATTAAAATAAAGTCCTTACTTCTATACATTTAGAAAACTCCTTCATATTTTATATCACTTAAAACTAAATCTTTATACATGCCTATCTTTCCCACATAATCCAAAAAATATTCAAAAGTGCTGAATAACTTATATACGTTATCCAGCACTTTAATCTTCATCTTTTATTTAGTTTCCATGAACATGTTCATGAATATGTTCGGAATGGCTTTTAGTTTCCCAAGGCTCAAGCCCTTGTTTAATTCTATAATCATTTATAGCCTTGTGTATTGCTTCCTCAGCTAGTACTGAGCAATGCATTTTTATTGGTGGAAGGCCATCTAAAGCCTCTGCTACAGCCTTATTTGTTAAATTCCAAGCTTCCTCAACAGTTTTTCCCTTTACTAATTCTGTTGCCATACTTGAAGATGCTATAGCAGAACCACACCCAAATGTCTTAAACTTTATATCTTTAACTATATTATCTTCAATCTTTAAATATATCTTCATAATATCTCCACACTGTGGATTTCCAACTTCTCCAATACCATTTGCGTCTTCAATTTCTCCAACATTTCTTGGATTTCTGAAATGATCCATTACTTTTTCGCTATACATATTATCTTTCTCCTTTCTTTTTTAAGAATTCTTCCCAATATGGAGACATTTCTCTTCTTCTTTCTATTACCTTAGGAAGTTCTCTTATAACATATTCTACTTCTTCTTCAGTTGTTTTCTCGCCTAAAGACAATCTTAAAGAACCGTGTGCTACACCGTGATCTAATCCTATAGCAAGTAATACATGAGAAGGTTCTAAGTCTCCTGATGCACACGCACTTCCTGTTGAAGCACATATTCCTTTGTCATCTAGATCTAATAATAAGGTTTCTCCTTCTATACCTATAAAACTCATATTCACATTACTTGGAAGCCTCTTATCTCCAGTTGGTCCATTTAATTTTGTATATGGTATTTTTTCTGTAAGTTCTTTTATTAATTTATCTCTAAGAGCAGATATTCTTTTTCCTTCTTTATCCATATTTGAAATTGCAAGTTCAATAGCTTTACCCATACCAACTATTCCAGGTACATTTTCTGTACTTCCCCTCTTGCTTCTTTCTTGGCCGCCGCCGTGTATTAAGTTCTCAATTCTAACTCCGCGTCTTATATAAAGAGCTCCCACTCCTTTAGGCCCGTGGAATTTATGACCTGCCATAGAAAGCAAATCTATATTCATTTCCTTCACATCTATAGACACATGACCTACTGCTTGAACAGCATCTGTATGGAATAACACTTTCTTTTCTTTACAAACAGCTCCTATTTCTTTTATAGGTTGTATTGTACCAATTTCATTATTAGCAAACATTATAGAAACTAGTATAGTTTTATCTGTAATAGCTGCTCTAACATCTTCAGGATTTACAAATCCATACTCATCTACAGGTAAATAAGTTACCTCAAACCCATTTCTTTCTAAGAACTTGCATGTATTAATAATAGCATGATGTTCTATAGCTGAAGTAATTATGTGATTTCCTTTATCCTTTTTAGCAAAAGCTATTCCTTTGATAGCCCAGTTATCAGCTTCTGAACCACCACTTGTAAAGTATATTTCGCTAGCATCAGCATTTATTGCTTTTGCTACTCTTTCTCTTGCCATACTGATTGCTTTTTTATTATTATCTGCAAGGGTGTAAAGAGAAGATGGGTTGCCAAAGCTTGCAGTAAAATAAGGAAGCATTTCCTCTAGAACTTCAGGCTTTGTATATGTAGTTGCTGAATAATCCATATAAATTTTGTTATTCATGATTTTCACTCCTTTTCGTTATCATGTTATTATAATCATCTGCCATATCCTGCAATGTAATAGAGCTTGTTACATCGTCTATACTTTTTCTTATCTTTTCCCACAAAAGCCTAGTTGGACAAATATCCATATTATCGCATTCAGCTTTATCTAGACAAGATGATATTTCTATAGGTCCTTCTAATACATTTATTATATCTGCAACAGTAATATCTTTTGGAGGTCTACTTAAAATATATCCTCCTTGCGCCCCTCTTATACTTTTTATAAGTTTTGCTCTTCTAAGCGGCGCGAAAAGTTGTTCTAGGTAAAACTCTGATAGATTTTGTCTCTCCGCTATACTTTTTATAGAAACAGGATTCCCGCCATATCGTATTGCTAAATCAACCATAGCTTTGACCCCATATCTTCCTTTTGTAGATAACTTCATTTAATCACTCCTTAATCCCGAGTGTTTTACTTTTATTTCATAAATATAATATCAAACCCGAGTGTATTTGTCAACATTGATTCTTCATTTTTCCTTATAATATGTTTTTTTCCCCATTTCCCTTGGAAAATATTCTTGTTCAACATAATGTCCAGGATAATCATGAGGATACTTATATCCAGTATTTCCCAAGTCTTCTGCACCTTTATAATGAGTATCACGAAGATGATAAGGAACTCTATATTGATGAATTTCAGCATCTGATATTGCTTTATCTACAGCTAAAAGTACAGAATTAGATTTTGGTGCCTTAGCAAGATATATTATAGCCTGAGCTATTGGAATTCTGGCTTCTGGCATTCCAACAGTTTCAAGAGCATTTGATGCAGCATGAGCAATGAGCATAGCTCTAGGGTCTGCCATTCCTATATCCTCTGAAGCATGGATTATTAATCTTCTAACAATAAATCTAGGATCTTCTCCTCCTGCTATCATTCTCCCAAACCAATATAGGGCAGCATCAGCATCAGATCCTCTAATACTTTTTATAAAAGCAGAAATAATATCATAATGATTATCTCCACTGGAGTCATAATTAACCACAGGTTTTTGTATACATTCTTTTATTGTTTCCTTATCTATGTAAATAATGCCGTCTTTATTCTTATTTGTAGATAATACTGCAAGTTCTAGCGTATTAAGACTATTCCTCGCATCTCCACCAGATAGTTCTGCTATAAGATCTAAACCACCTTTATCAATCTTTATGTTTAAGCTTCCATATCCTCTCTCTCTATCTTTTAAAGCATTTTCTAATATTTTAACAATCTGCTCTTTATTGAGAGACTCCAATTGAAATATCTTTGATCTGCTTAAAAGTGCCCTATTTATTTCAAAATAAGGATTTTCAGTAGTTGCACCAACTAAAATTACAGTTCCCTTTTCCACCGCGTCTAAAAGAGCATCCTGCTGAGAGCCTTTTTTAAGTGCATGAATTTCATCAATAAAGAATATTGTTCTTTTACCATACAACTTCAAAAGTTCTTCTGCTTTATTTATATAATCTCTTATTTCCTTAACGCCTGTAGATGTAGCATTCAATTTTACAAATTCGCTTTTAGTCTCTAAAGATATAATATGTGCTAATGTAGTTTTTCCAACTCCCGGCGGCCCATATAAGATTATGGATGTTAAGTTATCAGTTTCTATAAGCCTTCTTAACAACCTTCCTTTTCCAACTATACTATCCTGCCCAAAAAATTCATTTAAATTTCTAGGTCTCATTTTCTCAGCTAAAGGCCTTTTAACAGTATTATTTTTACTTAGTGCAAGATCAAATAAGTCCATCTTTACTCCTACCTTCTCGCATAAAATTTATATAATAAGTGTATAATTAGTATGGAATACAATCCGTATTAATAGATATTAACTATACTTTACACAAACGAATTTTATTATTAGTTCCTATAAATCTATATACTTTGGGTTAAAATCTATACATAGTATATATTCCTTACCATCTATATTTTTAAAAACAGAAGATATTGTTATACACAAGTTCCCAGTAGCTAAAGAAACATACGGTTCTGTAACATACTTATTTAATGCCATATTTCTAAGAAAATAGTAGTATTTCTTAAGAGAATGGTCTGTTCCTTTTTTAGCAGGATAAAATATCAATGCCTTCTGAAAAATCATATTTTTACAGTATGTAAAAGTGTTTGTAACCTGTATTCCGTTCTCATTCAATACGTATATGCATTCAAATACATCGCATCTATCTATAACTTTTTCTAACTCAGAATCGAATCCATTTTCACTGCTGTTGGATAGTTCTCCCAAAACCTCATTTATAATATTTTCATATAATCTGTATTTTCTTTTCTCTAAACTTGTCTTATCTATCATATAGGTTTTATATTCTATGGATAAACTTTTTAATCTTTCTTTTACTTTATATATAAGCTCTTCATCTATAGTAGTAGATATTCCAAAGTATCTTCCTTCTATCATATCTGCTCCTAATTCCATTACAGTTAAGGCTTCCTCTTTTGTTTTTATTCCATCTCCAATAACCAATGCTCCAATATTTTTAGATAAGTTTACTAGAGCCTTGAATATTTCTTGCTTATAATAATCTAAATCTATGTTATTTGTTATGGCGCCGCTTATTTTTATAATATCAGGTTCAACATAAGAAATCTTGTCTAAATTAGCTAGGCCATAACCTATGTCGCTTAAAGAAACTATAAATCCATGGCTCCTGTAAAAATTTATAAATTTTTTTATGCTTTCAACGTCTTCTATCCTATCTTCAACTATCTCTAAAACTACATTTTGTGGATTTACTTCAAATGAATTAATAAGCTCCATTATTATCCCTGAACCAATAAATCTTGTTATTATTGAGGCACTTATATTTAAGAATAATAACATCTCTCTATTTTCATAGTATATCTTCGAAAAACTTTCAACAGCTTTTTCTCTATAAAGCCTATCTAAATTAATCTTCATATCTTCACTTTCTGCAAGTTCTAATAATTTTTGCATAGAAATTTGTTTTCCATCTATAGTACAACCATTGCTTGAAACTTGAAATCCTATAATTGACTGTTTAATAACAGATACCACAGGTTCAAATTTAATCTCTAGCTTCTTATTTTTAATTATATCCTTTATATCAATTTGTTCTTTTATCAATACAAACACATCCTTTTAACATAATATGTTTCATGGAATATATTAATCTAATATATTATATCAAATTTATTCTATAGATATATAATATTTAAACAATTATTTTATATACAAGGCATTTTTATTGACATATAAAACTATATAGAATATACTTTGATTATCAAATATTTTGTTAGTCAAAGTATTTAGATCTTTTAAAGGAGTCGATATTATGAGTTTACCACCCTTAAAGTTAGGTGAATTGATAGCAAGAATTCCAATTATTCAAGGTGGCATGGGTATTGGAGTATCTGGTTCAAGTTTAGCTTCTGCTGTAGCAAATACTGGTGGAATAGGCATTATATCAGCGGTTCAAATAGGTTTTAAAGAAGATGATTTTGAAATAAATCCAAAACAAGCTAATATAAGAGCTTTGAAAAGTGAAATTAAAAGAGCTAGAGAATTAAGTCCTCATGGAATTTTAGGAGTAAATATTATGGTAGCCGCAAGTGATTATGAAGATTTAGTGAAAACGGCAGTAGAAGAAAATATAGACTTAATCATATGTGGGGCTGGTCTTCCTTCAACTCTACCTAAACTTATAAAAGGCTCTAAAACAAAAATCGCACCTATTGTATCCTCTGGAAGGGCAGCCCTAGTTATTTCAAAACTTTGGATTAGAAAATTTAATTATGTACCAGATTTAATAATTGTTGAAGGTCCTAATGCTGGAGGTCATCTCGGCTTTTCAAAAGAAGAATTAACTTTTGATAAACATTTAGATATTTCCTCCATAACAAAAGATGTATTAAAAGTAACTAAGAACTTAGAAAAAGAGTATGGTAAGCATATTCCTGTAGTTGCTGCTGGTGGAATTTTTGATGGAAAAGATATTGCAAACATGATAAAGCTAGGCGCTGAAGGTGTTCAAATGGCAACAAGATTTGTAGCTACAGAAGAGTGTGATGCTCACATTAATTTTAAAAAAGTCTATATTTCTGCATCAAAAGATGATATTGTTTTAATTAAAAGTCCAGTAGGTATGCCTGGAAGGGCAATAAACAATAAATTTGCACAATTTGTAAAAGATTCTTCTATTCCAGTAACTAGATGTTACAATTGCTTAAAGCCTTGCAATCCTAAAGAAACTCCTTACTGTATATCTAAAGCATTAATAAATGCTGTAAAAGGAGATATTGAAAACGGATTGTTTTTTTCAGGTTCAAATGCTTATAAAATAAATAAAATATGTACCGTCAAAGAATTGATTTGTGAACTAGTTGAAGAGGCTAATAAACTTCTTGATAAAAAAGCACCAAGCTGTTAATTTTAACAGCTTGGTGCTTTTTATATACTAATTGTCTTTATTAAAATTATATGGCAGCTATTGTATAAACTCTATCTTCCATTTATAATATCCTGTCTTCTCTTCTTTCTCATATCTAAAATATGCTGAAAAAACATTTCCTTTTTTACTCTTAAGATTTCTAAATCCTACTTTTCCATTCTTAAGCAGAATTTTAACCATTTCCTTAGTGACCTTTTTCCCAAAAGATTCTATATACTTATCATTCTTCCATACAACAAACTTACAACCATTCTTCCAGTTACTACAGCCAAAAGCTTTTGTACTTTCTATTACTGGATTTCCACAATTAGGACAACTTCCTAAACTTTCCACACCTTTTGGAAGCTGTACTTTAAAATTATTGATGGCGGATGTATCATTTTTTATAGCCTCTACTGCACTTATTGTGAAATCTTTAATCAATTTTAAGAAATCTTTTTTTTTAATTTTTCCTTTTTCTATATCTGATAGAGTTTTCTCTAGTCTGCCAGTATACTCTAAGTCCAAAAGGTCCTTCACAGGAAATATTTCAACAATAGTTTTCCCCAGTTCTGTGCAAGTAAGGCTTTTCCCTTTAGCTTGTATATATCCTATATCCTTCAATTTTTTA
Source organism: Clostridium sp. (assembly GCF_047777555.1). Lineage (GTDB taxonomy): Bacteria > Bacillota > Clostridia > Clostridiales > Clostridiaceae > Clostridium_H. The sequence continues at coordinate 558,707 of NZ_JBKEEV010000001.1, forward strand.
ATGGTTTCTGCTCTCGTTGCTGGAGTACCTATGCTAAATCCACTTAATATAGATGCCATCATATCCTCCGAATCTTCTTCATCCTTGAAACTTTTTCCACAAGTCTCCATCACTCTTAATAAAGTTTTTTCTGTATGATGTTTTGGAGGTTTTCTGGTTACTGAATTTACTTTATTGCCTATTATATCAACCATGTCTTTTTCATTAACCATAGGAAGTATAGTATCCTTGGTATCTATATTTTCTACAGCTCGCCATCCTTCAATTATTTGAACCTTTCCTTTAGATACAAAAACGCCTTTCACTTCTTCATTGAAAACCTTAGTGGTGATCTTTGTTTCTTCAAACTCTGCAACAGGCATAAACTGCATTATAAATCTATTTTTTACTGCTTCATATACTATATGTTCATCTTTACTTAATCCTGTTGGTCTTATATATGTAGGTATTATAGCACTATGGCTTTCTACTTTAGAATTATCAAATACTCTTTTGCTTTTTATAAATTTAATATTATTTTCATAGGGTAGTCCTTTCTTCAAAACCTCTAATACTCTTTTCGCTCTTTCTTCTAAGCTTTCCTCTAAAGCGACACTTCCTGTTCTAGGATAAGTTATAAACTTTTTTTCATATAAAGATTGTGCAACTTTTAGTACTTTATCTGAAGTCCATCCTTTATATTTACTAGTAATATATCCCTGAAGGTTTGACAAGTTAAACAATAGAGGTGGATATTCCTTCTTTTTTTCTGTTTCCTTTGATACTATTTCACCTACTTTTTCCTCTAATATTTTGCTGATTCTATTAAGATAGTCTCTATCTTCAAATTTCTCTGAATAATTTTCATAATATATTCCTTGAAATTCATCATTATTTTTAGTTTTAAAACTTGCTGCTAATTTATAATAAGTTGTAGCCTTAAAATTTTCTATCTCTTTATCTCTATCATATATTATTTTAAGGGTTGGAAGTAATACCCTTCCTATATTAAGTATTTTATCTTCATTTAGCTTATATTTTAGTGTAGTTACAGAAGTTAAGTTAATTCCTATAATCCAATCTGCCAACTGTCTTCCCATTCCAGCATCTTGAAGGGGTTTCATTTCTTCATTAAGTTTTAATTGTTCCATTCCCTTTTTAACTTCTTCTGGAGTCCATTCATTTAACAACAATCTATATATAGGCTTTTTTTCTTGAAAATATAAAAATAATTCATCAGAAATTACTTGCCCCTCTCGATCATAGTCTGTTGCAGAAATGATTCCATCTACATCTTCCCTATCTATTAAGCTCTTGATTGTATTAATCTGTTTTTCTGCCCCTTTATCTGAAACATTCTTATTTCTGATATCTTGTTTTATCTTATATTTAAATTCCTGTGGTATAAATGGAAATTTATCAAGTCTCCAACTTTTCATACTTTCATCATAGTCTTTTGCATCAAATAATTGCAATAAATGTCCAAAAGCCCAGGTTATTAAATAATCACTTCCTTCAAAATATCCATCTTTTCTCGTTTTTATATTTAAAGCATCTGCAATATTTTTAGCAACAGAAGGCTTTTCAGCGATTATAACTTTTTTCAAAACATCAACTCCCAATATCTTTACATTGATTCGATAAGTACTAATTATAGAAGATTAAATTAATTTTATCAAGTTATCCAATCTATTCATTAGAAGTTTTTGTGAAATTTGCTTATAATAAATTTGATTATTCCTATGTTATAAATTAAAATAATCAAATACAAATACATTATTTTAGGGAGAGGACTATGAGAAACATAAAATTAACTATACAATATGATGGAACTAAATATAAGGGATGGCAAAAACTTGGAAATGAAAACAATACTATTCAAGGGAAGATAGAAAAAGTATTAACTAAAATTACTGGAGAAAATATAGAACTTATAGGTTCTGGAAGAACTGACGCAGGAGTTCATGCCTATAATCAAATAGCGAACTTCAAAACAAATAGCAATATATCTAATGAAAAGCTTCTAGAGGATTGCTACAAGTTTCTTCCTTTAGATATAGTTATAAAGAATGCAGAGGATGTTAACGACAGATTTCATGCTAGATATAATGCTCTTGAAAAAATATACACTTATAAAATATATAATGACAGCACTCATGATGTTTTTAAAAGAAAATATTCATATCATGTTAAAGAAGAATTGAATATTGAAAAAATGAGGGAAGCAGCTCTTGTTTTTATAGGTAGACATGACTTTAAGAGCTTTACTGCCCTAAAATCTAAAAAGAAGTCTACTATTAGAGAAATTTATTCCATTGATATAATAAAAAATAATGCTGATATAGATATAGTATTCAGAGGAAATGGATTTTTATATAAAATGGTAAGGATATTGACAGGAACACTAGTTGATGCAGGATTAGACAAAATAACTCCAGAGGATATAAAGAATATAATGGAACAAAAAGATCGCTCCATTGCTCCTCCTACCGCCCCTGCTCACGGATTGTTTTTGAGTGAAGTCATTTATTAAGAAAAATGCGCAGCATTTTTCTTAAGTTTAGAAGTGAAGGCGCCAATGTGCTAAGTTTAGTCACTTGGCCTAGGTGCACCTTCATTTAGCATATAATAATATCTTTTTATGCTGCTTTCAAGTTCACCTATACTTATAAATCTAGCTTTTCTAAGAACTTCTTTGCTTCCAATATAAAAAATTATTGCTGGTACTGTAAACACAGAAAATTCGCCAGAAGCCTCTGTAATCTCATCTATGTCTATTCTTCTGGAAATTATATTAGGATATCTGAATAGCATTTCTTCCAATTTAGGCAATAACGCATGACATACTGAACAATTTCCCGTTGAAATATATAATAAAGCTAATGAATTCTCCTTTATAAAACTTCTAGCTTCTTCTATAGAATTTAATTTATCCATATAATTCACTTCCTTAATTCTATTTTTTTATTATATCTTAAAATAATATTGCAATATAAAAAAATGGCAGTAAAAAAACTGCCATTCCTATAAAACATACCTAAACACCATGAAATAATGACAGAAGCTTCCTGCTAAAACGAACAAATGAAATATTTCATGAAAGCCGAAAATTTTTGATCTAAATTTAGGACGCTTTGTAGCATATATTAATGCACCTATAGTATAAAATATTCCTCCTAAAAAGAGATATACAAGTCCTTGTACTGCCATAGCTTTAGAAAGAGGTGAAACAATAAATACTGCAAGCCAGCCTAATAATACATAAAACATCGTTGATAGCCATCTTGGAGCATTAAACCATATCATTTTAAATGCAACTCCTAGCAATGCAAAACTCCATATGCCTATGAACATTCCCCATCTTAAATATCCTTGTAAAGATATTAAGCATATAGGAGTATAGGTTCCGGCTATTAAAATGTAAATCATAGAATGGTCAAGTTTTCTTAATGTCTTGATAACTTTATCAGAAGACTTTATTAAATGATATATTGTACTAGCTGTATAAAGAAGTATTAAACTCAATCCAAACATGGTTACTGCCACAAAAGCCAGAGGTGTAGCACTTGGAATTGTAGCTTCATATTTTATAAGCAAAATCATTCCAAAAATGGATGCTATGGCTCCAAATAGATGTGTTAATCCACTAACTGGTTCTCTAAATTTATTAATCATTCTTACCACTCCACTTCATAATATGTATATCCAACTTGTTGTAAAAGAAAATGTATAACGTAGTTTTTAATACTAAATCATCTTGTATTGTTATTTTACCACAATATCTTATAAATTATAACTTTTATATCTAGTTATTTTCACTAAATTTTTATCATATTACTAGAACTTTGTGGATTAACGTTAATTTTACTTGTATTATCTATTTATTCTTTCATATGACTAATGCTTTCATATGTAGTCTTAAATACTTTGTGTTGAAACAATAGTATACTTATGTTAAAATTTAATTAATTATATGGTTAGGAGTGCTTAAAATGGAATTAGATAAAAAAGAAATGAGCTCACTATTAGAAAAATTATTTTTATATGAAGATATAAATCTTTCAGATATTCCTGATTTAGATCTATATATGGATCAAGTTATAACCCTTTTCAATGACAAGTTATCTCATTTAAAGAGAAATGATGATGATAAAATACTTACAAAAACAATGATAAATAATTATACCAAAGCAAAAATACTAATACCTCCTAATAAAAAGAAATATACTAAAACCCATATTATTCTGCTTATTCTTATATATTATTTAAAGCAAAATCTTTCTATTAACGATATCTATTTGTTATTTAAAGATGTAATTGAAACTTTAAAATCTGATGAAGATGCATATTTAGAAATTCAAAAAATATACCAATCTTTCTTAAATATAAAAAAAGACCAAACTGATAAAATATATGAAAGTATATCCGAAAAAATGGATGTTATCCATAATAATACTCAAGAATTAAATCCATCGAATATAAAATCCGAACAAATGCTTATTACAGTATTGGCCTTAATAAATGAGGCAAATATTTTAAAACGCTTAGCTGAAAAGATTATTGATGATTTTTTTGCAAACTCTGACTTTAAATAGGTTATATTATAAACACAAAAAAGCTAAAAGTAAGAAAAGTGAAATCTTACTTTTAGCTTTTTCTTATAAAGATTTATAATTTGTTAAATTGTATATTGTCTTATCAAATTTATTATTTCATCTACCCCATTTTTTGCAGAACTTTTATTCATATTCTTAATATATACATCTTTTTCTTTAAACAGTTTATCTATGCTTTCTATGAGAGAATCTCCTGTGAGATTTTCCTCTTCAAGTACCATACTATATCCACTTTTCTCAAAAGATTTAGCATTTAATATCTGATCTCCTCTGCTAGCCTTTGCAGATAACGGTATAAGCAGATTAGGCTTTTTAAGTGCTAACAATTCAAAAATTACATTAGCACCTGCTCTTGATATAAACATGTCAGCTGCAGCCATTAGGTGAGGTAGTTCCTCACTCACATACTCAAACTGTTTGTAACCTTTTTTAGAATAAAGGCTCTCATCTAAGTTACCTTTTCCACATATATGAATTATATTGTATTGCTTTAAAAATACATCAATCTTTTCTCTCACAGCATCATTAATGACTTTAGAACCAAGACTGCCTCCTATTACCATAAGAATAGGTTTTTCATCATCAAAACTACATATTTGTCGTCCCTTTAGTTTACTTCCCTTAAGAATCTCTTCCCTTATAGGGGTACCTGTAACAACTCCTTTATTCCCTTTAATATGTTTTATTGATTCAGGAAAAGTTACACAAACCTTTGTAGAAAAAGGAACCGATATTTTATTTGCAAGTCCTGGTGTAATATCTGATTCGTGGATAATTACTGGTACTCTATTCAAATAGGCTCCAATTACCACTGGAACAGATACAAATCCTCCTTTTGAAAATACTACATTAGGCTTTTCATGTCTTATTATATTAAAAGCTTGAAAAACGCCCTTCAATACCTTAAATGGATCTGAAAGATTTTTTAGATCTACATATCTTCTTAACTTTCCACTTGAAATTATATGGTATTTCAATCCTTCTTCCTGTATAATTTTTCTTTCTATTCCCTTCTCCGTTCCTATATATTGGATTTCATATCCCAATTCTAAAAGCTTAGGTATAAGCGCCAGATTAGGAGTAACGTGACCAGCAGAACCTCCTCCAGTCATAATAATCTTATATTTTTTCAAGAAATCATCTCCTAACTCATTACTAAAAACCATAAAAAATTATATCCCAAAATAAATATATTTTAAATAATATAATTTTTGATTTTAAAACTTTCCTTATTAATTTTCTATTATAGATCATAGGTTGTCAACAAAAAATTACAGCACATCTCCATTTTTCTAGTATAAGTACAAACTTGAACTTGTACCTATAACCTACTAATATATTATTCTTAAAAAAGGTTAAGATACTAGTGTAACACAAATAAGCCATATAAAAAAGGAGGAATTTACGATGGCAAGAAGTAATAGAGCTCTAGTGCCTGAAGCTAGAGAAGGGCTAAATAGATTTAAAATGGAAGCTGCTAATGCAGTAGGAGTTCCTTTAAAGAATGGTTATAATGGAGACTTAACTGCAAGACAGGCAGGTTCAATTGGCGGACAAATGGTTAAAACTATGATAGAACAATATGAAAGAAACAATTTACAATAATTAAATAAAAAAATATAATATATTACACTTAAGGATAGGTAGAAAATCTGCCTATCCTCTTTAGTTAATATCTGAAAATTCCAAATCAACCTTATTAATTATATTAGATTCTTGCCTGTAAGAGCATATCTCATTTTCCCAATTTCCATGCTTAATATTAAATATAACAGTAAATTCGGTTCCTTCACCTAATTTGCTTTTTACGTTTATATCTCCTTTCATAAGTTCAACAAACTTTTTTACAAGAGACAATCCAAGTCCTGTGCCTTGAGAATTATTTGAAAGAGAATTTGATACTTGTACAAATCTATCAAATATATTTTGTAATTTTTCTTTTGGAATCCCTATTCCTTCATCTTTGACCTTAACCTTTATATAATTTTCCTCAATAATAGTAGTAATCATTACACTTTTACCTTCAGGAGTAAACTTGATAGCATTAGACAATAGATTTAGTATAATTTTTTCGTATTTATCCTTATCTAAATTTACTACAGCTTCCTCTTCTGTAGTATCAAAAATTAAATTTACTCCTTTGCTTTTAGCGTAAAAATTTGCTGAATCTACTATGTTTTCAGTTACAGAAACCACATCAAAAAAGGAATTTTCTACATTCAAAAATCCAGCTTCTGCTTTAGAAACATCTAATATATTATTTATAAGCTTTAATAATATTCTACAATTTTGATTAACTTTAGATAGTATTTTCTCTATATTTGAACTAATCTCTTTTCTATAAATGTCATTAGCTAATTGAACAGAACCTTGAATTATAGTAAGAGGTGTTCTTAGTTCATGAGAAATCATATTAAAAAATTCATCTTTGCTTTGAGCCATCCTTTCTAGTTCTTTTGTTTGTAATTCTAACTTTACTTCATTATTTTTTAATTCTGTTACATCTTTCATAGTTACTATTGTATTTATGATTCTCTTATTTTCATCTACCACTAAGTTACAATTTAATTCTACATACTTAAAATCATTTTTCAATTTATCTCTTAACTTTATTATAAAATTATGTATAGGATTTAAATTAAAGAAATGTGTATTATATAATTCTTGCAAACTTTTTTTGGTATCTTGAAAGTTGTTTTCATCTATATATTTAAAAAAATCTTGGACATTTTCTATTTGATTTAGAGTCAGGTTGCTCAGCTCAACAACTGATTTATTATAGAAATCCAAATTTCCATAACTATCAAAAACTATTAATCCTTCTGACATATTATGAACTACATTTTTTAAATGTAGTATATATTCTTTTTCTTTAACTCTTAATCTTTCTAAAATATCACACTTAGTTTTAGCTTCAGACCAAATATTCAGAAACTTATCTCTTTCTGCTTTTATTTTATTTTCTTCATTAATATAATCTGTAACATCATATATATATATTTCCAAAGTATCCTCTTTTGCGCTTATAAAAAAATCTAAGTATTTACCAGGAATTATATTTACCCTTCTTAATTTTTTACTAACTTTATTCTCAAAACATCCTTTTAAAGTATCTTTTATTTTATTAAAAACTGCAGCCTTTTCCATACTTTTTTCAAGCTCTTCATCTTGAAATCTAAATATTTTTAAAAATGCAGAGTTTGTATATTGAATAGAGAAGTCCAGCCCATTGAAAATTATTACACCAAAAGGTAGCTCGTTATATACTTCATACATATTCAACTTACCTCCAAAGATAATATGCTACATATGAATATATTCTACATGATAAATCTTTTTCCTTCTTTTTCCATAAATTTTTAATGCAAATAAAAACTCTTCGTGAAATTTTAAACGAAGAGCTTTACTTTATATTGAAAGTCTAAAATCTTTTATTCTAAGCTGCCTGTTTCTATATCCATTAAATTCATTTATGATAGGATAAAAAATTATATCTAATTTTAATCCTGATGGATTGCTTATTATTTTTTCAAATTTATCACCATATTTTTGTTTTATCATTTCCTTAAATTCATTTGCTCTATTAAAAGCTACAGCATCAATTTTTTCCTTATTGTTAACCAAGCAGCTTAATTTTAGTGTATTTTGATCTTTCCCTAAAAATTTTATTTCAGAAATAAGTATCCCTTTTTCAGCAAATAAAGGTGCAGAATTTCCCTTCCCAAATGGCTCCAAATCCTCCAAGCTATTGATCAATTCCTCATTAACAAATCCTAATGGAATTCTTTTGTCTATTTTAATTTTAGGTGTTATATCTTCCTTAGTAAGCTTACAGTTTTCATTTAGTCTTTTTCTAAGTGTAGGTATATTTTCTTCCTTAATAGATAGTCCAGCAGCCATAGGGTGTCCTCCAAACTTATCCATTAAATCCTTACATTTTACAAGTTCCTCAAATAAATTGTACTCCTCTATTGAACGTCCAGAGCCCTTGGGCATTTCTTTTCCTTTTGTTAATATTATAGTTGGTAAATTAAATTTTTCTTTTATCTTTCCTGCAACAATTCCTGCAATACTCTCGTGAATGTCTTCTTTATATATGACTAATACCTTATCATTTTTCAAATCAGAATTTTGTATAATCTGTATAATATCATCTACATTTTTCATTGTCATATCTTGTCTTGTCTTATTCAATTCGTATAAAGTATTAGCAAGCTCTTTTGCTCTATCTATGTCATTTGTAGTAAACAATTCTACAGATAGAGCAGCTGTATCCAATCTTCCTGTAGCATTAATACATGGACCAATCATAAAACCTATATTATAAGATTTAATTTCCTTATTCTTTATACCCAAAACCTCCATAAGTGCTTTCAACCCTAGGTTTTCAGTACTTTTTATCATTTCTAAAGATTTTTTTGCTATGATTCTATTTTCTCCTATTAAATCCACTACATCGCATATAGTTCCTATCCCAGCTATCTCTATAAACTTATAAGCTTCTTTCTCCTCTAAGCCTAATTTTAAATATAAGGCTTGTATAAACTTAAAGGCTATACCTGCACCACATAAAAATTTAAAAGGATAAGAGCAATCGTATCTTTTAGGATTTATAATAGCATCTGCCTCAGGCATAATATACTCTCTTCCCTCTTCTGTCTCTACAAAAGGTAACTCGTGATGGTCTGTAACTACTACCTGCATTCCTAGCTCCTTTCCAAGTTTAACCTCTTCTACAGCACTAATTCCATTATCACAAGTTAATATAACCTCTGCTCCTTCTTCTTTAAGTATTTTAATTCTACCTTTGGACATTCCGTAGCCTTCAGCTTCCCTATCTGGAATATAATACTCTACATTAGCATTTAGTTTTAAAAGTCCCTTATAAAGAATGGTTGTGCTTGTGACTCCATCCGCGTCATAATCTCCATAAATAATAATTTTCTTACCTTCATCTATAGCATCTAATATTATATCTGTACCTAGATCCATGTCCTTCATAAGAAATGGATTATGTAAATCATCTAAAGATGCACTCATAAACTTTTTTACTTCTTCAGCACCTTGAATTTTTCTACCTGCTAGTATTTTGGCAACTATATTGCTTACACCAGCTTCCTTAGCTAGCTTATTTACATCACATTTTGTTACTCTAAGTCTCCATTCTGCTTTCACCTTCATCACCTTCTCACAAGTTATTATATCATAACTTCCATGGATTTTGTGGTATAATCTTCTTTGGAGGTGCTTATAATGGATGCTTTATTATTTGGAATATCAGGTCTTCCTAATGGTGATGGTACAAAAAAATTCACTTACAAATCTGGAATTGAATATTTAAAAGAACTAGGCTTGGACGCAATGGAACTTCCCTTTGTTCGTTCTGTTAATATTACTGACAAAAATAAGAATCAAGTTCTAGATGCTAAGGTAAAGAATAATTTTTATCTTTCTGCTCATGGCTCTTACTTTATTAACTTAAATGCAGATGAAGAAGAAAAAATAGATAAGTCTATTGAAAGAATAATAAAGGGAGCTGAAGGATTAAAAAAAGTAGAAGGGAAAAGTTTAATTTTCCATCCCGGATTTTACCTTAAAGATAGCAAGGAGGAGACCCTTAACACTATAAAAGAAAATCTTCTAAGATTGCCAGACTTAGGCGTAGACTATAGGCTTGAAACTACAGGAAAAGGGACACAATTTGGTTCCCTAGAAGAAAATGTAGCACTTTGCAAATCTGTACCAACCTGTAAGTTGTGTATAGACTTTTCTCATCTCCATGCTAGGTATAACGGTTCATTAAAAAGCTATGATAATTTTGCTAAAATCTTATACTATGTTGGAAATGAACTAGGAGAAAAAAGCCTAAAAGATATGCATATACATATATCTGGAATCAATTATGGAGCTAAAGGTGAAAAAAAACATCTCCCTTTTGAGGAAAGTGATTTCAACTATAAAGATTGTCTTAAAGCTTTTCGCAAATTCGATGTTAAAGGTTGTATCATATGTGAAAGTCCTATATTAGAAAAAGATGCGTTACTTCTTAAAAAGTACTATGAATCACTTTAACATAGGAGCAGCAGGATTCTTACTTCCTGCTACTTCTATGTTTTGATCGTCTATAGGCATTAAAAAGGCAAGTTCTTTTATAACTTGCCTTTTTAATGTATGTACTGGTGAAAACCTATTATTCTTCAACTTCTATTTTATTATCTTCTAAGTTTTCTTGTACTATTACTTTTATATCTTGAATTTCTCTCAAGATCTTCTCTAGTAATTCTAATTCTTTGTTTTCCATGGCTACTTTCTCCCCCCATCCTCCATTAATGACTAATTTATAAATTAATTATAGTATCAAATAATACTTTTTTATATAGTGGTATGGAGGGAATTGAGTAAAAATTATGTATAATAAATGTACAATATTGCGTACTTTAACCTTTAGCTGGTATAATTATCTCAATTATACTAACTAATTATAGCATATATAAGGAGAGATACAATGACTAAAAAAACTTTTAAAGGCAGTGCTATGCTGAATCCAGTCCCATCCGTACTTATCACTTCTAAAAGCAAAGAAGGAAAGGTTAACGTATTCACCGTAGGATGGATAGGAACTGCTTGTACTAAACCTTCAATGATAAGTGTTGCCATAAGACCTGAAAGATTATCTTATGAATATATAAAAGAAACCTCTGAATTTGTAGTTAATCTTCCTTCTAAAAGTCTGGTTAAAGCAGTAGATTTTTGTGGAGTTAGGTCTGGAAGAAATTTAGATAAAGTAAAAAAACTTAATTTTACGTTAAGAGAGAGTGAAAATATTTCTGTTCCCTACATAGATGAGTGTCCCATTTGTCTTGAATGCAAACTAAAAAGTGTCATTCCTTTAGGCTCCCATGATTTATTTTTGGCTGAAGTTTTATCTGTCCATGTTGAAGAAGATTTGATAGACGAAAAAGATAAAATTCATTTTGATAAGGCCGAACTTATTTGCTATTCTCACGGAGAATATTTTGCTCTTTCTAAAAATGCCTTAGGCAGCTTTGGATATTCAGTGAGAAAGAAAAAGAAAAAAGGAAAATGAGAACAGTGAGTAATATCTCCTGTTCTCATTTTTTAAATTTAAGCTTCTTCAATGCTTAGTACATCATAGCCTGCATCTTCTACAGCTGATATCATCTTTGAATCTTCTAAACTTTCACCCTCAACTACAGCAAATTTTTTATCTAAATTAACTTCAACATTCTTTACTCCTTCAACTTCCATAAGAGCATTTTTTACATGCATAACGCAATGATTGCAAGACATTCCGTCAATATTTAATCTTTTTTTCATAATTAAACTCCTCCTTATATTGTATATCTATTTAAATATTTTTAACTTTTTATACATTAGGCTTAAATCCTTTCAACCTTAAAGCATTTGTAAGAACAGATACTGAACTTAAACTCATAGCCCCAGCTGCTATCATAGGATTTAATCTTGGTCCTCCAAAGAGTACTAGGATTCCTGCAGCTATAGGTATTCCAAGAGTATTATACCCAAATGCCCAGAAAAGATTTTGTTTAATATTTCTTATAGTCGCTTTGCTTAACTGAATTGCAGTTACCACATCTAGAATATCATTTTTCATAAGGACTATATCTGCAGATTCTATAGCTACATCTGTACCAGAACCTATAGCAATTCCTACATCAGCTTGAACAAGAGCTGGAGCATCATTTATCCCATCTCCTACCATAGCAACTATATCTCCATTTTCTTGAATCCTCTTTACATTTTCAGCCTTATCTTCTGGCATAACTTCTGCTAAAACCTCATCTATACCAGCCTTTTTAGCAATAGCCTCTGCTGTTCTTTTATTATCCCCTGTAATCATTACAGTTCTAATTCCCATTTCATGAAGTTTTTTAATAGCCCTTGTGCTATTTTCTTTTAGCACATCAGCTACTGCAATCAAGCCGTGTAATTGTCCTTCAATGCTTACATACATTAGAGTTTTTCCTTCATTTGCTAACTCTATTGAAGGTTTTTCTAGTTCTTTTAAGTACATATTTCTCTCTACCATTAACTTCTTATTTCCTATTAAAACTTTTTTATTATCTACATCTACTTCTATTCCTTTACCGGGTATAGCCTTAAAAGAAGTTGTATTTAAAGCTCTTAGATTTTTTTCCTCTGCATATCTTACTATGGACTCTCCTAATGGATGTTCTGAACCTTTTTCTGCAGAAGCTGCAATTTGAAGTAAGTAATCTTCCTTTAAACCATTTAATGAAATTATATCAGTAACCTGAGGTCTTCCTTCTGTTATGGTACCAGTTTTATCGAAAACCACTGTTTTTATCTTATGAGCTGTTTCTAAAGCTTCTCCACCCTTTATAAGAACTCCATTTTCTGCTCCTTTACCAGAACCAACCATAATAGCTGTTGGTGTTGCTAAGCCTAAGGCACAAGGGCAGGCTATTACGAGAACAGATATAAATATTGTAAGAGAAAAAATTGTTCCTCTACCTGCAATATACCAGCTCAAACCTGATGTTATAGCGAGTACTATTACAACTGGTACAAAATACCCAGATATAACATCTGCAAGTCTTGCTATAGGTGCCTTAGATCCTTGAGCATTTTCAACCATTTTTATTATTTGAGAAAGAACTGTATCCTTTCCTACTTTGTTTGCCTTAAATTTAATAAGACCATTTTTATTTATAGTAGCTCCAAATACCTGATCATTTACATTCTTATCCACAGGAATGCTCTCACCTGTAAGCATAGATTCGTCTACCGTGGAAGTACCTTCTATTATGACTCCATCCACCGGTATTCTTTCACCTGGCTTAACTATTATTATATCCCCTACTTCTACTTCTTCTATAGGTATTTCAACTTCTTTTCCATCTTGAATTATTAAAGCATTTTTAGGAGCAAGCCCCATAAGTTTTTTAATTGTATCTGAAGTTTTACCCTTTGTTTTAGCTTCTAAATATTTTCCCATGAGTATTAATGTTATTATAGTAGCCGCAGATTCATAATATAAGTCCATAGAATATTGTTCATATCCTTTACTTATTTGATAGGTTGCAAATATTCCATATAGCACTGCTGCACTAGTTCCTATAGCTATTAAAGAATCCATATTAGGGCTTCCTTTGAATAATGTTTTAAATCCTACCCTATAAAATCTTCTTCCAGCAATCAATGATGGAATAACTAAAACAATCTGAATCAAAGCAAAGTTTAAAGGATTATGCATAGGATCTATAATCATTGGAAGATGCATACCTGCCATATGGCCCATAGTTATAGTTAAAAGTGGTACAGTAAATACAGCAGACACTATGAAGTTAGTCCAAATTTCTTTTATTTCTTTTTCTTTTCTCTCTCTATCTGAATCTATTGAGGTTTCTTCTTCTAAAGCCTTATACCCTGCCTTTGTTATAGCTTCTTTTATCTTAGAAAGCCTAATCTTAGATGGATCGTATTGAATATAAAGCTTTTCTGAAGCAAAATTTACTTCTGATTTCTCTACTCCATCCAACTTTTTAGTAGCTCTCTCTACTGCTTTTGCACAGGCTGAACAGGTCATCCCCCCAATACCTATATTTACTTCTTTAAGTTCTTTTTCTTCTTCTGCTGAATATCCTGCTTTTTCAATAGCATTTATTATATTTTCTAAAGATGTAGATGTCTCGTCATACTTTACAAGAAGTTTTTCTGTTGCAAGATTTACATTTGCTTCACTTACTCCCTCTGTCTTTTTAGATGCTCTCTCAACAGCCCTAGCACAAGCTGCACAGGTCATTCCCTTTATATTAAGAGTTTTTTCCATTAAAACCACCTCCTTATTACTTCATTAATTTATCCAATACAGATATTATCTCTTCAACTTTTTCTTCTCCTTGATTATGCAAAAAAGCATCTTTAACACAATGATTTAGATGCTGCTTCAAAATCATTGTATTAGCTTTTTTAAGCAAAGCTTGAGAAGCAATTATTTGGTTTGAAATATCTATACAATATCTACCTTCTTCTATCATTTTTAATATTCCATCTATCTGTCCTTTAGCAGTTTTTAAATATTGTTCTGCTTTTTTCTTTTCTAAATTCATTTTGAACCTCCCCTCACCCCGGTGGTGTTATTTTATAATTATATTAATCTATATAGCCCCATAAGTCAATATTATTTTGTCCATAAAAATAAAAACTATGTTTACAAAATTTATATTTATTAATTCTGCAAACACAGCCTGTTTTTTATAACTTGGAAAGTAGTAAAATTACCATGCACTTTCTTTATACAAAATCAATATTCTATTCTGGTCTTAATATTTGTATTGTTGGATCCTTCAACACTTTATTTACTACATTTAATATTTTTTCTTCATTTATATCTCCAATAATTTCCTGGGAAATTATGCTATAAAAATTATACATAATTTCGTCTGTAGTAACTTTTTTGCAAAGTTCAATGGATCGCTCTATGCTCAATTCTTCTTTAAGTTGTATATTCCTTGTTATCTTATTTATAGTCTCTTTAGTAAAAATTCCTTTTGAAAATTTTATTTTTTCAATATTTTGGTTTATAAGTTCTATGGATTTATTTATATTTTTTTCTGAAGTTCCAAGTTTAATAATAAAGAGTTTTATGCCTTTCTCATTTTTTATACTGCTTGATATATCATAAACTAGACCATTTTTAGTTCTTACTTCATCATAAAGAATACTGCTTGTCCCATCTCCAAATTTAGAATTAAATACTTTAAGCAAGTTTATTTCTTCTTCATTTAAAAAATGTATAGGAAAACAATATTGTATTTTTGCTCCATTCAGGTCTTTTCTTATCTTATTAAAAATTCCTTTATTATTTATTTCATATAAACTTTTTTTATGATAGTTATATTCTTTTTCCCATTTACCGAAGTACTTATCTATTATTCTAATTATTTCTTCATACTCCATAGAAGAAGCTACAGTAATTACGCAGTTCAATGGTGCATAATGCTTATCATAAAATCTCTTTATATCCTCTAAGGTTATAGCTTTTATGCTCTCCACTTTACCTATAATAAGTTCTTTTATTCTCCTTTTATTAAAGGCGTTAAAAAAGAGTTCATCTTCACAATCTTGATATGGATCGTCCTTCCATTCTTTTAGCTCTTCTAAGATTATATCCATTTCTTCTTTAAATCCTTCCTTTGGAAAAATAGGATTTAAAATAATATCAGAATATAGTTCAAACCCTTTCTCAAAATCAGACGTGAGAGTAGTTCCATAGTATATAGCGTAAGGATAATTAGTCATAGCATTATGAAATCCAAAAACTTCATCACATTCTATATTTATTTCATTTTCATTTCTTTTTTTAGTTCCCTTAAAAAGCATGTGCTCTACTGCATGAGCAAGACCTATTTCTCCTTCTTCTTCAACTAAAGCTCCAGCATTAAAACCTATACAAAATGAAGATAGGTTTCCCTCTCTCTTGACATAATTTACTTTGATTCCATTACTAAATACATGTTTTTTCATACAGATTACCTCCAAGGCCTATTTTACTATACTTTTTTCCCTTTAGAAATGTTTCTAATTTTTTTTACAATTATGATATAATTTTATGGATAGATTGGAGGAATAGGAATGACTTTAAAAAGCATAAAGACGCATAAAACACTTATTGAACTGGTTAAATATGGACTAATTGGCGGCAGCAATGTACTTATAAATCTAATAATACTCAATGTTCTATCTTATTTAACTGGAATATATTCTGGTCCTACAATGTACATATTTTATGGAATATCTTTTATAGTTTACTCCATTAATGGATACTTTTGGAATAAAAAATTTACTTTTTCCTCTAATAATGGTTCTTATTTTAAATATGCTTCAATTTTAGGAATATCTACTTTTTTAAATTCAACACTTTGTACAATATTTACCACCTTTAATATATTCAACTTCCAAGAAATATTATGGATGAATATTTCAATAATCCTGTCTTCTATAACTGTTGGCATATTAACTTTTATACTAAATAAATGCTTTGTATTTAGAAATAGAACCGAGTAGAGGCATTCTCTTTCCTTACTTGGTTCTATTTCTAAGCTTTTCTTATTTAACTTCAATAATATAATCATTAATATCTAAATTTATAAGCTTTTTACCTCTTCCTGCCCTATTTTGCAGTTTTATATCCTTGAGCAAAATACTTTCTTGTAAGCTATTTTTAGAAATTAAATAAATACTATCTATAGTTTCACCATCCAAAGCTATTTCATCTTTAATTTGTTTGCTTTCAATAAATTCTCCAAATATAACTTCATCATTTTCTTTCAGACTTATTCCTGTAACCCCTGTGGCTACTTTTCCCATATAGCTTATGCTGTCAGCTCCGAATCTGATTCCCATAGCATCTTTTGTTATAAGGAGTATGTCTTTAACTTCATTATCTCGGTTTAACTTAACATTGATTAATCTATCATTATCAGACTTTAGTTTATATCCTTTTATAATGTCATACTCACCTTCAAACTCCTTTAAGGCTGTTCTCTTCACATATCCATATTTGCTAAAGAAATATATACTATCAGGAGTGTTGAAATCTATTATTGAAAAAATGTTTATGATCTTTTCTTCCTTAGGGTTAAATTCATCTACTATTTTACTTAATGTAAAGTCATTATCTTGTATATTTTCCACCATATACGATGGAATAGAATAAACATTCCCCCTATCTCCAAATATAAGTAATCTATTTAAGGAATTTGTAAAACATCCTATAGATGTTTTATAGGCCCTTCTATTAGATATCTTTATATTACCACCTTTATCTATGTTAACTACAAAACTCTTTATCTCAAACTCATCTACATATTCTATATTTACAACCTTATCTTTTTTAGAAATATTAAATATTTGAGTTCCTAAAATATTTCTATCACTATTCTCTATTCTTGGTTCCTCTACGGTAAATTCTAATCCCATTTTGGTTTTTACATTTATATGTTTCTCAATTCTATTCTTGTCTACCAACTGTACGTTTATAAGTTTTTCATTTTCCTTTAGTTTTAAAGCTAATAATTTAGAATAGTTTGTTTCAAACTTATCTAAGGAGCTCTTTTTTATTATTCCTCTATCCGTAAAGAAAATAAAATTCTTATCCTTATCTAATTTAGGAACAGCAAAAACTTGGATTATATTTTCATTTTCTAAATCTAAGGTCCTAATCAATTCATCTAGCCTTTCCCCTTTTTCCTTCCACTTCATATCTGGGAGATTGCTGCACCTTAGTTGATATAAGTTTCCTACGTGTGTAAATATCATAAGTATATCTTTTGTATTTGAAGATATCAAATATTTATTAAAATCTCCTTCTCTATACTCTATATCTTCTTCCTTAGGATTTACCCTCTTATAATATTTATCTGATACCCTTTTTGCATATCCATCGTTAGAAATAGTAATCACAATATCTTCGTCTAAAATAATGTCTTCTACTTCAATTTTTGCTTCCTCATCATTATGTATTATCTGGGTTCTTCTATCATCTCCGTATTTTTCTTTTATTTCAATAAGCTCTTTTTTAACTATCTTAAGTAATTCCTTTTCACTTGCTAATATTTTTTCTAGAGCTTTAATTTGTTTTTGTAAAGTTTTATATTCTTTTTCAAGAACTTTAATCTCAAGACCAGATAATTTATAGAGCATAAGCTCTACAATAGCTTCAGCTTGAGGTTCTGTAAAACCAAATTTATTTATTATATTTTGTTCTGAATCCTTTTTTGACTTAGAGGCTCTTATAGTTGCTATTATTTCATCTATTATATCTATAGCCCTTATGAATCCTTCTACAATATGAAATCTATTTTTAGCTATTTCTAATTCTCTTTTAGTTCTTCTAGTTATAATATCCTTCTGATGTTTTATATAGTGCTCTAATATCTTCTTTAAACCCAAAGTTTCTGGTTTACCATTAGCTATAGCTACCATGTTAAAACTTATGTTACATTGAAGTTCTGTTTTTTTGAATAAATATTTTAATACCTTCTCTACAACATCCCTATCTGCACTCTTTTTAAATTCTATAACTGCTCTTATTCCATTTCTATCAGACTCATCTCTAATATCTGTTATAGCCTCTAATGCTTTTGAATGTTTTTTATCAGCAGTCATCTCAGATATAGACTGTAATATCTTTGCCTTATTTTTTCTATATGGAAATTCGCTTATAACTATACCGTATCTATCATTTTCAAGTTTTTCTATACTAGTCTTAGCTCTTAAAGTGACCTTCCCTTCTCCTGTTTCATAGGCAGAAAGTAGTGCTTTTTCTCCTATAATTATTCCACCTGTAGGTAAATCAGGTCCTTTTATATAATTCATAATCTCTTTTGTTGTTATATCACTTTTATCTATACATGCTATAGTAGCATCAATGGTTTCTCGTAAGTTATGAGGCGGTATATTAGTTGCAAGACCTACAGCTATACCAAAAGCTCCATTTACAAGAAGGTTAGGAAATCTAGCAGGAAGCACTTTTGGTTCTAGTTCTGTATCAGAATAATTGTTTACCATATCCACTACATTTTTATCTATGTCTTTTAACATTTCCATAGCTGCATTAGTAAGTCTAGCCTCTGTATAACGCATAGCAGCTGCACTGTCTCCATCTATACTTCCCCAGTTACCATGTCCATCAATAAGTGGTACTCTAGTTGTAAAATCTTGTGCCAAAATAACCATAGCATCATATACAGAAGTATCTCCATGAGGATGGTATTTTCCTAATATATCTCCAACAATTCTAGCAGATTTATAATAAGGCTTATCTGGAGTTGCCTTTAGCTTATACGCTCCATATAAAATTCTTCTATGGACAGGCTTTAGTCCATCCCTTACATCAGGAAGAGCTCTTTCCTTTGCAACTTCCACAGCATATGGAAGATAATTATCCGGCATAACTTCTGATAATGGAGCCTTTATTATATTATTATCTACTGGAATTTCTATGCTTTTTTTTCGCCATATTAATTCAATCCTTTCCGTAGCCTTAAGTACATTAAAATTCTGCATACTTATACATGTAATTTCTCCTAGGCTCTACCACATCTCCCATAAGTAAAGATATCATTTTTTCTGCTTTTGCAGCGTCATCAATAGTTATTTGCTGCAATGTTCTAGTTTCAGGATTTAAGGTAGTCTCCCAAAGTTGATCAGGGTTCATCTCCCCAAGTCCCTTATACCTTTGAATTAATGCTCCTTTACCTATTTCCTTTTTAACAGCCTCTAATTCCTCATCACTGTAGGCATATTTTTTTATTTCTCCTTTTTTGCCATTTTTATATACCTTATATAAAGGTGGAAGTGCCATATATAAATGTCCATTTGTTATAAGTTGTCTCATGTACCTATAGATATATGTAATCCATAGGGTACGAATGTGATACCCATCCACATCTGCGTCACTTAAAATTATTATTTTATTATATTTTAGATCTTCTTCCCTATAATTTTCTAAGACTCCTGTACCTATAGCTGCATTAAAAAGTTTTAGTTCTTCACTAGCTAATACATTTTCCAACTTCTGCTTTTCAGTATTCATAATTTTTCCTTTAGAAGGCATAATGGTTTGAAATCTTCTATCCCTTGCCTGCTTTGCACTTCCTCCAGCAGAATCTCCCTCTACCACTATAAATTCACATAATTCTGGTTTTCTCAAAGTGCACACAGCTATTTTCCCAGCTAAAGGAGCTGTTCCTTTACCTATTTTTTTCTTTTCTGCTTCATTTATTTTCTTTATTTTTTCTCTTCTAGCTGCAGCGTACACTGCATTATTTATTATCTGAGTTGCTATCTCCTTGTTGTCTTCAATCCATTCACTTATTTTTGCATAACTTATTTCATTCATAACGGTATAAGCTTCATTATTACAAAGCTTAGTCTTGGTTTGGCCTTCAAATATAGGATTGCTTATTTTTACTCTTAAAATAGCAGTCATTCCCTCTCTTAAGTCGTCTCCTTCAAATCCTTTATCCTTTTCCTTTATAATATTTAGCTTTTTTGCCCAATCCTTGAATGCTCTTGTCATACCTGTCTTAAAACCGGTCTCATGAGTCCCTGCTTCTGTGGTTGGTATATTGTTTACATAACTCGCTACATTTTCTGTAGTAGAATCTGTAAATTGAATACAAACTTCACCATAAACTCTAATATCTCCGATTTGCCTTTCTCCTTCAAATATTATAGGGTTCTTATGTATAGGTATTTTACTTTCATTTAGATACTCAATGAAATCTAAAAGTCCTCTCTCTGAGTGATACTTCTTTTCTATTACCTCTTCTTTTCTCTCATCCCTTAACATTAAAGTTATACCTTTGTTTTGGAATGCTAATTCTTGAAGTCTCTCATCTATAATGTCGAATTTAAAATCTGTAGTGCTAAAAACCTCTTTGCTAGGTTTAAAAGTTACTTTTGTTCCTGTCTTCTCTGTATGTGCTACTATCTCTAAAGGTGTAACTGGAGTTCCGGGCATTTTCTTTTTTAAATCTTTGTCCTCTGCATATTCAAACCTTTGACGATACACATTACCCTTTTGATAAACTTCAACTTCAAGCCATTCTGACAAAGCGTTTACAACAGCAGCACCTACTCCATGAAGTCCTCCAGATGTTTTATAATTACTGTTATTAAACTTACCTCCTGTATGAAGTTCCGTAAATACCATTTCTACTCCAGACTTTTTCTTTATAGGATGTATACCCGTAGGGATACCTCTTCCATCATCTATTACTGTAACACTTTTATCTTTATTTAAAATTACAATCACTTTACTTCCATATCCGTTGGCTACTTCATCTATAGAATTATCTAATATTTCCCATATGCAATGATGTAATCCCTTTGTACCAGTGGAACCTATATACATTCCTGGTCTTACCCTTACTGGCTCTAACTTTTCTAGGGAGGTTAAATCTGTAACATCATAAGAATTATTTTTTTTGTCATTTAATTGCATAATATTCCTCCATATATAGATTTTCATAAGTAAGCAAATATAGAAACATATGTTCTTATTAATAACTATATTATATTGTATCTTCTTTCCTAACTCATTACAAGGAAATTTTGTTTTTACTCTTTTAAATGATTATTTTGAAACTATAATTTCATTTATACAAACTAACATTTTATTTGATATATCATCATTAAAATAAAGGTATACAATAAATGTATACCTTAAAATTTATATAATATTTTACTCTTCCTTGTCAATATTTTCATTTTTGTGTGTTGGAGGCATTATACTAGCACATAACCTTATGATATACCTTAATGATTCGTCATCTACTTCATTTTGAAAATATAAATCATCTATTGCTTCTCTAAGTAAAACTAAAGCTTTTTCCTCTTTTATATCATTTGTTTCATCTTTATAAACTGCCTCTACGTAGCTAACTATTTTTGATGCAGTTCTTAGTATTTTCTTTACATTTTCTGGAGTAGCTTCCTCATTAGTTAAAAAGTTTAATACTGTATATGTTATTCCATAATAGTCTTCTTTTAGGCTTATTCCTTTATCTTTAAGCAAATATACAAAATAAGTTAATCCAAGAATTAAAAGAATAACTAAAACGTATTGTATAATTATTTCTGTCATGTCTCAGCCCCCCTTTAATAAACACTTATCTACTAATGATATATGATAAATGCTTTTAAAAGGGACATGTTATTTTATTATTTTTATTGATAAAAGTAGACACATATGGCTTTAATATTATATAGGTGTCTACTATTGACTTTATTAACTTTTTATATTCTTCAAGTTTTACTACTTCCTTTAGTTCATCATCTTTTTCTATATATTCTATGAACTTAGGATACAGTCTTATTGCTTCCTCGTAAATCTTCTAAAGCCTTTGATAATTCATTAATTTTTACATAACAACAAGCTCTATTATAGTATAAAAATTCCGCATCTAAATTGTTTTTAATTCCTTCACTTATAATGTCAAATGGCCTTTTTATAATCTCCTTTTTCTATATGAATAACTCCTAAATTTAGATAAGAATAAGGATAATTTGGATTTTCCTCTATAGATGCCTTATAATATTTTATTCCTTCTTCAACTTTTCCCATCTTAACCAGAACAACAGCCTTATTAAAAAGAGCTTTATAATGATAGGGATCAATTTTTAGACTCTCTTCGAACATTTGAAGTGCTAATTCATATCTTCCTAATTCTTCGTATATAGCACCTAGATTATTGTATGCCCAAAAGTCCTTATCATTCATTGATATTACTTTTTTATAATTGTATATGGCTTTATCTTTATCTCCAATCTCGTCATAAGCCCCTGCTAGAAAAAAATAAGCTCTGTTATAATCAGGGTTTATTTCTATAGCCTTTTCATAATATTTTATAGCTTTACGATACTCCTGTTTGTTATCATATGTAATAGCCAATCCATAATAAGCTCTCTCATCTTTAGGGTCTACTTCTAGTATTTCCCTATACTTTTCTTTAGCTCAATCATATTTTTCAAGCTCATCGTATATAAGTGCCATATCTAAAAGTAACTCCGTATCTTTTTTTCCTTCTTTCGTATTGTAAGCCTTATTATAGTATTCCAGAGCTTTGTCTATTTTTCTTTCTCTGTAAAACATCCCACCGATAACTTTAAAGTTATCTATTTTATACTTTTGGTTAAGCATTGTATCACCACCTTTTAAGAAAAATGCACAGCATTTTTCTTATATGGAACATTTATAGAACATTACATATGGGATTTACATTTAGGAAAGCTTCACTCGCAAAGAAGCTCTAATATTTCTAGATTTAAAGCCCGTAAATCTTCTAAACTCGCTGTCGTTCAAAGAATAGAAGGTTCTTATGGTGTTTTAAATACAGAAATAAAGAGCTTCTAAAGATTGTTCAATGCTTTAGTTCAAATTCCATATGTAATGTTGAATATCTTATCTAAATCTTTTTAGGCAAGTTCTAATGCGATTTCCATCATTGTTGTGAAAGTACTTTGTCTTTCTTCTGCTGATGTTTCCTCTCCAGTTACCAAACTGTCGCTTACTGTTAATATTGTAAGTGCATTAACTCCATACTTAGCTGCAAGAGTATATAGGCCTGCTGCTTCCATTTCTATTCCTAGTACTCCATACTTTGCCCATAGCTTCCATGCTTCTAAATCATCATTATAAAACAAATCAGAGCTTAAAACATTTCCTACCTTAGGCTCAATTCCTTTATTTTTAGCAATATCATAAGCCTTTCTTAAGAGTTCAAAACTAGCTATAGGAGAAAAATCCATTCCTTTAAAGCGCATTTTATTAACTGAAGAGTTAGTTGATGCTCCAGATGCTAGTATAATATCCCTTATCTTAACATTTTCTTGTATAGAACCGCAAGTTCCTACTCTTATTAAATTTTTAACCCCATAGCTTTCAATTAGCTCATTAGCATAGATAGATATTGATGGTATACCCATACCTGTACCTTGAACTGAAACCCTCTTTCCTTTATATGAACCTGTATACCCATACATTCCACGAACTTCATTATAACAAATTGGATTTTCTAAGAAAGTCTCTGCTATGAATTTTGCTCTTAATGGGTCTCCTGGCAATAATACTGTTTCTGCTATTTGATCTTCTTTTGCTCCTATATGTACGCTCATATAATCCCTCCATAAAAATATTATCATAATCATGGTATAATGCAAAATATTCCATAATAAATTATTATACCTTATTTTCATTATATACACAAAAGGAAATATTATTAGTTTATAATAATTTATTTTTCTTTATAAAGATTGTCAATAAAAAGAGCACCCTTAGGCGCTCCTTTTCTGCTATTTTGAGTAAAACTCAATTATTAATTGTTCATTTATTTCTATAGGTAACTCTTCTCTTTTAGGCATTCTAACCAATTTTGAAGTAAACTCATCTAAGCTCTTTTCAATATAAGGTAAATTACTTACTTCAGTACCTTGAAAATTGTCTTTAAAAGTTTCTATCTTTCTTGAACTTTCCTTTAAAGCAATTTTATCTCCTACCTTAACAGCATAAGAAGGTATGTTTACTTTCACGCCATTTACAGTAAAGTGTCCATGGCTTACCATTTGTCTTGCTTGACGAATAGAATTAGCAAATCCACTTCTATATACTAAATTATCCAATCTGCACTCTAGAGTTTTCAATAGATATTCTCCTGGAATTTCATTATTTCTCTTAGCTTCTTTCATAGATCTATCTACATACTTTTCAAACTGCTTTTCTAAAATTCCATAGTAAGCCCTTAGTCTTTGCTTTTCTAGTAATTGTACTCCATAATCAGATAATTTTTTGTCTGCTCTGCTTGTACCTTTTTCTGCACGTTTCATTGCTTTAGGATGTCCTATAACATTTAAACCTAATCTTCTAGCAAGCTTAAAACGTGGTCCCATCATTTTTGCCATATTAATCATTAACCTCCGTATAATATATTTGCCGCGGTAAGTTAATCTTTTAACTGTTATATTGTATCACAAATAATTTCAATTGAAAATTATTATCATCATAGTGTAATACATTTTTATTTGAATTTATTCTTTTAATTCTTTATAAAGTGGAGTTTTTCTAAATAAAGCTCTCTTTTTTACTATAAATATAGATTTCTTTTTAATAATCATTCATTTTACGTACTATCTTTTCATATACTTTTTTCATATGCTCTTCATTGCAGCATATGTTTATCTCATCTATAGGAATCCATTTAACCCCACTATTTTCATCAGCTTTAACTATTAGTTCCTCCTTTTCATCTCCTTCAACTAGGTAGGCAACTGACAAGTGTAGATGTGGTGATACATATTCTCCCCTTTTTACATGGCCTATTACTGGCAATACATCTAATGAAAAAATTTTTTCACTTATAGGAATAAGATTTTTTACACATGTCTCTTCCTGAACTTCTCTAAGAGCAACAGCTAATAAATCTTTTTCTCCATCTGCATGTCCGCCTGTCCAAGACCATGAATTATATATGTTATGATATACCATCAAAGCTTTCTCTCTTGTTTTGTTTACCACAAATGCAGAACTTGTTATATGTGCTACCTTACTATCTCTAGTCAAAACATTACAAAACTTATCTATACATTCTACAATTATTTCTTTGTCTTTCTTTTCTTGCTCATTATAAGGATTATAATTTTTTATTGACTCAATCCAATTCATTTTTAATCCACCTTTACTATAAAATTTTTCTTATATTTAACTGTAATCTTAAGCTTTCTAAATCTACTAAATGTAGATTACTTTCTTCCATAATTATATACCAATTCTATTATAGATGGTATATATTCTCAGTAGGCTTCACCTAAAGTTAAAAAGGGATCTTTTAAAATATCCTTTTTAAATATTTCTTGATTATTAATATAAAAACAAAAAGGTCACCAGCAATTTACTTGCTAGCAACCTAAAAATATTTTTCTTATATTTTTAATTATAAATCCGAAATACCGCTGCTCTGATTTTGACACCTATCTCTCCGATAGGTGGGTGCTCTCACAAATGCTTCTTAGTACTTGCCTAAAATTGGTCTTATAGTTCTTATTCACATTTAGATATTGAACTCCCTTTGCTGTAATCGATAGGTGGGTGTCTCACAAATGCTTCTTAGTACTTGCCTAAAATTGGTCTCCACATTTAATATTGAACTCCCTTTGCTGTAATGTAGGTTCAAAATAAGAGCTCCACAAATATTCCAGAAATTTAATTCTGTTCTCAAAATGTTATTTACCTCTTCCGTAAATTATTATATCAAATATTAAGAAAAATGCAATAAAAAACTTCTTAATAAAACAGTTGACAAAACATACTATGCTGTAATTGCTCTTCTTTTTACATTTGCCTTCTCCTCTACTATGTCCTCTACTTGATAGCACTTAATATAGATTAGCGAAATTCCAAAGGATATAATATCAGAAATAGGGTATGAAATCCATGCTCCTAATACTCCAAGTTCTAGCCAGTATACCATAATGTAAACTAGAGGTATGAAAATTATGATTTGTCTAAATATAGAAAGAAGCAGTGATAGTTTTGCCATACCCATAGCTTGATAATAATATATAGTTACATAATATACTCCTATGAATGGAAATACCGAAATCACTATTCTAAATGCTCTTACAGTGTATTTTATTATTTCAGCATCATTCACAAAAATACCAATCATATGTTTTGTAAATATCATAGCAATTGCCCATAGTATTATTGAACTTATAGTAACTGTTTTAATTGAACATTTAACTATTTTATTAACCCTATCATTTCTTCCAGCTCCATAATTATAAGCTGCTATAGGCTGCATAGCAGAACTTATTCCTATTACGGTTACGAATAGAAACATAGAAACTCTAGTTGTAAGCCCTAAAGCAACAATAGCACCATCTCCACCGATTTCTAAAAGGATCTTATTTAAAAATACCGAAACCACTGCATCTGATACTTCAACAATAAAGGTTGAAAAACCAACATATATAATTTCCTTATATATATTCTTATCTATTTCCACTTCAAACTTTAAATCCATTTCTTTTTTAATCTTCAAAAACTTCATTAATGTATATATAAAAGCAACTATTTGTGATATAGCTGTTGCAATTGCAGCTCCGCCAACTCCAAAGTTAAATATCACCACCAATAAATAGTCTATGATAAAATTAAACACTGCACCAATGGATGTGTTAACTAAAATTACCTTAGCTTCTCCAAATGAGGTTAGTATATATGACATTAAAATGCTTAAGCCCTGAAATACTACTCCTAGCAGTATTATGTTTATATAAGTTTTAGCATAAGGAAATATAGTCTCACTAGAGCCCAGCTTCATAATTACATCATAATTAAAGATTAATATGGTTAATATAAAAAATACAATTATGGCTATAAGAACTATAATTGCATTCGGAACTATCTTTCTAACTTTTGAATAATCATTTTCTCCAAGACTCCTTGATATTGCCGTGGATGCTCCTATAGCAACTAACATAGCCAGGGATGAAAATAATCTTTGTACTGGAAAAGCTATGGTCAATGCTCCTAGTCCTTTTGCTCCTACAACTTGCCCTACAAATAAGGAGTCTATCATATTATACATTTCAGTTACTAACATAGAAAGTATAACTGGTATTGCAAATCTAAGTAATAATTTTCCTATATTCTCTTCTAAAAATTCTTTATTCTCTTTAGCCGTACTTTTATCAGTCAACATAATTTCTCACCTCAAAACTTATTCTTCCTATATTCATTATAGGATTTGTAAAAAGGCTTCGCATTCACTGCTTTGCTGAACAAAAAGTACAAATTTGCACAATTTAATAAGTTGTAATTTTATAAAATAGCAAAAAAACACCCTAAAAAAGGTGTTTTTGTACTTTTTGAAGGATAATCAGTACCGCTCCATATCCTTCTATCTTAGATATTATGTTAGAAATTGGTTTCTTTTTTGCAAAACCTAAAGATATTCTTGGTTGAGAAATACTATATAAAACTTTCATCTCTTCATAAGTAAGTCTTCTTGGCCTACCCATGGAAATCCAATTATTAAAGGATGAACCTATTTTTTCTCCAATTTCATATATGGTTATCTTATAATCATGCTGCAAATTTTTTAAAGATAGAGATATTTCTCTTTCCTTTGCACTTTTTTCTACTCTTTTCTTAGTTAAATATTCTGTATCTATAAGCTTATTTAGATCTTCACTGAAGCTATAGAGAAGAATTTGATAGCTATCCTCGCTAGAAGTTACAATATATCCATCACCTTTTTTTATCAACACATCTCCTAGTTTTGATAAAAAGTAATAAGCATAATAAGAAGCCTTTCTAATTCCATGTAAAGTGATCATTCCTTGGGAACCGAAGAATAGCTCATTATTCATCACTGAATTTTCTTCAACAGTATCGTATGCTTTTAAAAACAGCATATCACTTTTTTCATTTATAAAATTATGAATGATAAAGGGTACCATATACGCAGTATCAAAAATAGAATTTACTCTATTGTCATCTTCAAAAGGTTCTTCTATTATATCTTCTAATTCATACTTATTGAATACATCTTGAATGGATTTAATATATTCCTTAGGAAGATTCTTTGCTATTCTAAACTTCCAAGTTCGAACTTCATTGGTACCATATAAGTCAGAAAAATACAATATAAAACTTTCTAGAAGTTTCAAGATCATATCTATTTCATCAAACACCTTATCTAAGATTATTATAGGAATAAGTTGAATATCTACTAAAAATTCCATAAGTTTTTCTACTTCATTCCAATTAAGAAAATCTACATTTTCATTAAAATAAATTTTCATATCTTTATGAAATAAATATTGTACTATTCCATATTTAAATCCTATATTTCTCTGAATATTTTCAACGAAACTCTGCTCTTTATCCTTTAATAGTTCTATAGCGTCTCCAAGATTTATAACTTCTTTCCAATAGCTGTTCAGCTTGCCTAAATTCTCTGATACATCAACCTCAATTTTAATTATCTCCTTTTGATAATTAAATCTATCATAATCTTCAAGATATGGAGCAATATATTCAATGGCCTCATTCATATCTATTTGGGTATATTTTTTAGAAGATTCATATTTTTTCTCTGACAGATAATTTTTCTTTCTATATTGAAGAGGTGTCATTTTATAGTACATTTTAAAATACTTATTATAATAACGGGTATGAGAAAAGCCTACTTCTTCTGAAATTTCGGATATAGTCTTTTCCGTATCTAATAAAAGCTTTACAGATTCATGAACTCTTGTAGAATTCAAAAAATCCTTAAAATTTGTACCTGCCATATTCTTTATTTCATGAGATAGGTAGTAGGAGCTTAAAAACTCCCTTTTAGCTATATCCTGAAGGCTTATTTTATTCATGTAATTATTATATATAAATTTTGATATCCTATGATATCTCTCAAACTGTATTTCATTTTCTTTTAAGTCTTCTTCATCATATATTAAATAATGAAAGTTATTCAATAGATGAAACAGCAGCTTCACCATTTGTTTCTCTATTTCTTCATCATAATCTTCTCCCTGCTGAATAGCCTCGCAGGCAAGGATGGACAAAAACTTTCTAAGGACCTTATACTTTTCTTTTTCTTGTACTCCTTCTCTTGAGGAATCTGTATAAAAGTAAATATCTTTAACATCACTATAATATTTTTCAAAAAAGTCTAAATCCATTTTAAATAAAAGAATTCTATTATCCTTATCTTGAGAATAAATTTTATGAGGTTCATCTGAATTTATTATTTCAATCTCTCTTTCTTTCAGCTCGTAGACTTCAGATTCTATCTGAACAAATACCGTTCCTTTTAAAACAAATATTATTTCAAGACAATTATGCCAATGAAGTGGATAATAACTTATTTCTTGTAAACTGATAGTAAGAGGTAAATTTCCCTGGAAGGATATGTATTCTCTTCTCATAATTCCTCCTTTAGATGCTAAACCACTGTATATTACTACTTATTATATCATATTTTTCTAAACCTAACCTTTTCCTCTTATGTATTACAATTAGCCTATAACTGTAACATATTTTCTAAATTTTAATATTCTATATATTGATGCGATATTTAAAATATCAAGCAAATTTTCAAGGAGGAATAGTGTGTTATCAAGAGAAAATTATATAAGACATTCACTTGAGATAAATCTTTTCTTTTTAAGATTAGTAAAAGAGCATGCTATTTTAGCAGCAGCTTCTTTACCTCCTAGAGATATTAATATAACCTATCAGCTTATTGGCTTGAAAAACAATGTTGAAGTACTCCTAGATAGAGCCGTAAAGCTATCTCACGGTCTAATCAGTGATGAAGTATTATCTTCTGGTGAACTTGTAACCAACCTTACGCTGAACGCTGAATGGAAAACTCAATTTTTAACAGGAATCCCCATAAATATGAATATTACAAAAATGGAGTTAGCATTAAAGCCTAAACATAAAACTATGAAAAGTATTGATCTTTTCCATGAAGTATCTATATTAAATCGTCAAGCATTATCCTTGTTAAATACTACCATTGCATTTAAAGAAAATCTTTTAACTAATATTTTAAATTGCAGAGTTTTTAGCTATATATATCCTTCTATGCTTCACCACATTATTGAAGAAACTAGATTATTCGCTTCCATTCTCATAAAATTAGAAAACAAAGAAGATATGGATAATATAAATGAAAGCTTATTAATGGGTATCAATTGGAATGAAATAATGAAAGAACACTCACAATTTATTAGAGGATATCTAGACCCATCAGAAGTTAAACTTTTTGAAACAGCAGATGCCTTTGCAAAAGAATTTGATAAATTGCCATCTCCAACATCTCCTGAAACAATTAAAAAAGATTTAAATGCTGCTATAAATCTTAAAAACTTTAAAAAACAAGGTACAGAAGGAATACTAGATTGTAAAATAAAATCTCTTATATCGCCTCTTTTAGCTGATCACGTTACAAGAGAAGCTAATCATTATATAAGACTACTTAAATCAGTAAATAAATAAGCTTCCTTTAAAAGCAGCTTAGAAGTTATAACAAAAATAAAATAAATACAATATTAAAGATAAAGCCTCCTATTAGAATTAAAAATTTTTTAGTGCAAACAATATTATAAAGAAAAGAAAGGAGGCTTTTTTTATGAGCAAAAAACTTAAATCTATTACTAATAATGAATGGACATCATTACCTCAGAATGGATTAAAAAATTCTAGTGCTGAAAAAAAGAAAAAGAAGACTGCTACTAACAATCAATGGACAACTACTGCTAAAAATAATTTGGAATAAAAGGCCTAGGTTTTTTGAACAATATATCTAAATTAATATAACTTATGAGCCGCAAAAATATATTTTACGGCTCATAATCATTTCATCCTCATTTTTTAGTTTTTATTGTAAGTACGTTTTTTATTTAATCTTCTGGGAATAATATTATTGTTAAATATTATTTAAAACTAAGGAGGACTTAAATGAAAGATTGTAAAAAATTAAATGAATACTTATCTAATTTAGCTATTTTAAATGCAAAGCTCCACAATTTACATTGGAATGTTAAAGGAATACATTTTATGGAAATTCATCAATTCACAGAGTCCTTATATAACGACTTCTTTGAAAAATACGATGAAGTAGCAGAACTTTTAAAAATGAGAGATGAGAAACCTTTAGTTAAATTATCAGACTATATTCAAAACTCATCTATAAAAGAATTGGATGGAAAGGATTTTTCAAGCGATGAAGTTATTAAGATAGTTCAAGAGGATCTAAATACTATGAAGAATTTAGCAATTGAAATAAGAAATGCAGCAAATGAAGATAATGACTTTGAAGTTGTATCTGCATTTGAAGAACATGTTTCTGGCTATAGTAAAAACTTATGGTTCATTAAATCAATGCTTGCATAATATGATTAAGTATCTACTGCTTATTAAAAGGACTCACTTATAAAATTTAGAAAAGCGAGTCCATTTTTTGTAAGCTTTTATATTAAGAATAAGCGGATAATTTAAAGATTATTTATATTTTCCACAAACTTCTTAGCAGCACGAGATAATAGAACATTCCTTAAATAGCATACACCAATGCTTCTTTTTGGAATCTCTTCTTCTAATACTACCTTATACAAATCTCCTCTTTCTATGTAATCTTGAGAAAACTCTTCTATAACACAAGAAATACCTAGGTTTATTTTTGTAAGTTCTAAAACTAGATCATATGATCCTAGTTCAAATACAGGTGAAAAATGAAAGCCTTTCTTTTTCAAGAAACCTTCTACAAACTTTCGTGAATTTGATTTCTTTTCTAAAAATATTAGAGGCATTTCCATTAAACGCTCTAAACTAATTGGCTTTTCAGTTATTTTTTTATATTTTTCTCCGCAGACAAAAATATCTTGAATCTCCTTGCATGGAATCACTTGAAGTTGTTCATCGTCGATTGGCAAATTACATATTCCCACATCTGCCTTTCCAGATTTAATAAAATCACATATTTCTGTTGTTGTTCCATTTAGTATATTTAATTTAATTCCAGGATACGTTAAATGAAATTTCTCTAGATAAGGCAATAAAAAGTATCTTGCAATAGTATCTCCAACTCCAATACGCAATTGTCCCGTCTTTAATGTTTTAAACTCTAATATTTTATTTTCTCCTACATCAATAATTCCTAAAGCTGAATTTATATGCTCATTCAATATATTTCCCTCACTTGTTAATATCACTCCCTTTGATGTTCGATAAAATAACTGAGTTTCCAATTCTTCCTCAAGTTTGGAAATAGCCTGACTTACAGCAGATTGTGTCATATATAGTTCTTGCGCTGCTTTGGAAAAACTTTTATTTTGACTAACTACGTTAAATATCCGATATAGATCTAATTTTCCAATCATATAAGTTCTCCTTATATTAAATATTATTAATATTAATTTTACTTATATCATAATTATAAGTTATAGTAAAGTAGGGTTTAAATTTAGAACATACTATAAATAAAATATACCTTATTAAAGGAGAGATAAAATTGGAAAGAGTAGTTGGAACAGTAGTACGCGGACTTCGCGCACCAATTATTAACAAAGGCGATAAAATTGATGAAATAGTAGTTAATACTGTGTTAAATGCATCCAAAGTTGAAGGTTTTTCTATTGAAGATCGTGACATTATAACTATAACTGAATCTGTTGTAGCTCGTGCACAAGGAAATTATGCAACTATTGATGATATTGCATCTGATATAAAAACTAAATTTGGTGATGACACAATTGGTGTTATTTTCCCAATTCTTAGCCGTAACAGATTTGCGATCTGTTTAAAAGGAATTGCAAAAGGAGCAAAGAAGATAGTTTTAATGTTAAGCTATCCATCTGATGAAGTTGGTAATCATCTTGTAGATATTGAGGAACTAGATGCTAAAGGTGTAAATCCATGGACAGATGTACTAACAGAATCTGAATTCCGTCAGCATTTCGGTTATAATAAGCATCCTTTCACAGGTGTTGACTATATTGAATATTATAAAAGTTTAATTGAAGCTGAAGGAACATCTTGTGAAGTTATCTTTTCAAACAATGCAAAAACAATTTTAGACTACACGAAGAGTGTATTGGCTTGCGATATTCATACACGTTTCCGTACAAAACGCATCTTAAAAACTAATGGTGCAGAAAAAGTTTACGGCCTAGATGATATTCTTACATCATCAATTAATGGCAGCGGCTTTAATGAAACTTACGGTTTACTTGGATCAAACAAAGCAACTGAGAACAGCATAAAACTTTTCCCAAACAATTGCCAACCAATAGTAGATACTATTCAAGCTAAAATCAAGGAATTAACAGGCAAAACAGTGGAAGTAATGGTTTATGGAGATGGTGCATTCAAAGATCCAGTGGGCAAAATTTGGGAACTTGCAGATCCAGTGGTATCTCCTGCTTACACTAAAGGACTTAGCGGTACACCAAATGAAGTAAAATTAAAATACTTAGCAGATAACAATTTCTCTCATCTTAGTGGAGAAGAGCAAAAGAAAGCTATTTCTGAATATATTAGAAATAAAGAAGAAAACTTAGTTGGTAAGATGGAATCACAAGGTACTACACCTCGTAGACTTACAGACCTTATAGGTTCATTATCCGATTTAACTTCTGGTAGTGGAGATAAAGGTACTCCAATAATCTACATTAAAGGCTATTTTGATAACTATACAAAGTAAATCGCACAAATAGGAGGATGTTTCTATAATAGAAGCATCCTCCTATTTAATATATTTTTAATAAAAAGAGTATTTCTTATTTACAATTTATGCCATGTATCTATATCCTTAGAGATAAAAATCTTTAATTAATACAAAAAAAATACTATACTTAAATAATGATATTAATTAATCTATAAATAGAAATTACTAGATTGAGGGGTTTAGATATGAGAAAAAAAGATATCCTGGAGTTAAAAAGACGTTTAAAAAAAGATCACTGTACCTTCTCTAAAATGTGCGGCTGCTATGTTAATGGAGAAAAGCATATTATTTTAAATTCAGAGAAACTTTTTTAAATTTAGAAGAAGAAGAATACTTTAAATACTTAGAAATCGCTAAAAAGGTTCTATCAGGAACTATTGGAAATAATATCTTAGAACTTACCTTCCCACTTAATGAAGATCTTATAAATGAAAGACAAATTTCTCTTATGCAGCTTAGAAATAGCCAGTTAAAAGACGATGCTGTCCTTGATGCTTTTTATGATTTGATTATAAATAATTATGATTATACTGGCAACTTTATAATACTTCTTTTTCACGATGCTTATGATGTTATTACAAAAACTAAGGATAATCTAAAGATAGATGAATCTGAAGAAGTTTATGAATATATATTATGTGCCATATGCCCTGTTTCACTTTCAGAACCTGGTCTTGGATACTTTGAAGAAGAAAATAAAATAAAAGCACGTATTAGAGATTGGGTTGTTGAGGCGCCAACTAATGGATTTGTATTTCCTGCTTTTATTGATCGTAGTGCAGATGTTAATTCTATTATGTATTATACAAAAAATGCAAAGAATACACATCCTGAATTAATGGAAAATGTTTTAGGCTGCTGTCCAAAGCAAACTGCTACTATACAAAAGGAAACATTTCAATCAATTATTAAAGATTCCTTTATTGATGATGAAGAAAAAGCTGATAAAATTTTTATGAAAGTGCAAGAAAACCTAAATACCATGGTAGAGGAATATACTTCTACGTATGAAGACACATATTGTGAGCCTATAACCTTGACAAGGGACCATATACAAAACCTTTTAATAGAAAGTGGAGTTCCTGAAGAAGTTACTGCTAAGATCGAAAATTCTTATGTAGAAAACTTTGGCGATGATCTTCCTTTAGCTGAAAACTTAATTGATTCAAAGGCACTTAAAGCAAATGAGCAGCTAAAAAAAGAAGAAAATCTTCAAAAACAGATAGAGCTACTTGAAACTAAACTTGAGGAAGTTAAACAAGAAAGCGATGAAGTTACTTCCGAATATGACATTGTGCTTAAAGTAAAGCCTGAAAAAATACCCGAAATAAAATCTCAAATAATTGACGGCAAAAAGTGTATAATAATTCCCATTGATGAGAATGAACAAGCTACCGTTAACGGGTTAGATGATATAGTTTAATATAAGTCCACTAAAAAAACAAACTTTTTGTAGATATTCACTTAGTATTGGCTTAGGTAAGCGAATCCCAAAATATAATTTTCTACAATCTATTTAGAAAACTTTCTAAATAGATTGTAGAATTAGGAAAATCAACGATCCCACTAACTATGGCATCTATTATTTACTTGTTAAAATACTCTCTCCCTAACAAGTCTGCTGTTAGTAGAGCATCATATAATTGATCTGGTGTTACATCTCCTGCCATGTGATGTATTGTTTCACCCTCGATGCATGCCTTTTCAGCAGCAATACAAACTCTTGTTACATCAGTTACTCCAACTTCCTCTAGTGTAATTGGAAGGCCTACACTATAGCAAAAGTCCATTACTTCCTTTATTTCTTCCTTTGGAGCATTTTCTAAAATTAATTGAGCAATAGTACCAAAGGCAACCAATGAACCATGCATAGTAGATTCACATTCTGGTAATGCAGTGAATCCATTGTATATAGAATGAGCTGCTGCTAGTCCACCATTATCAGCACCAACACCACTTAAATATGTGTTAGCTTCTATAATTGCTTCAAGTGCTGGAGTTACTAAATGGTTTTCGCAAGCTAACTTTGCTTGATAGCCACATTTAATTAGTGTTTTATAGCATAGCTCACAAAGGGCCATAGCAGATAATGCTATTCCTCCATTTTCTAAGCTTGGTGAATCAGTTCTTACACAAGCTCTTGCTTCAAAATAAGTACCAAGTGCATCTCCCATTCCAGCAACTAAAAATTTTACTGGGGCATTAGCAATAATCTCAGAATCAACTATAACTGCTTCTGGGTTTCTTGGGTAAAATAAATAAGTATCAAATGTACCGTCATTATTATAAATAACTGAAAGACCAGTACATGGTGCATCAGTTGCACATACAGTAGGTACAATTACTACTGGACAATTTTCATAATATGCAGTTGCTTTAGCAGTATCAATTGCTGAACCGCCGCCAACTCCTACAACAACATCGATTTTATCTTCTTTAACAATTTCTCTCATCTTTTCAATTTCAGAATTAGAACTAATTCCACCAAAAATCTCAAAACGCAGCTTTGCATCTGTTCCCTCAAAACTCTTTTTTATCTTTTCAGAGCAATTTTTGTATCCACTGTTACTGCAAATAAATAAGAAATTATTTCCCAAGTCTTTTGTTTCATCATAAAAATTAAATAAAGCACCTTTTCCTTGTACGTATTTTAATGGAGCACGTAGCATTTTTATAACTGCCATAATATATACCCTCTTTCCATAAATATTGTTAATTCATTAACAATACTATTATACATCTTATGATATAATATTTCAAACTTTTTTCTAGTATAGGAATTTTTTTTATTAAATAAGCTCAATATTTTAATAATATTAAAATAATTGATTTTGTGTAAAAATATACCCCCTAATATAGGGAGGCGTTATAATATCTTATTTTTATGTCAAACTCTCTATAGAGAATATATTCTTTCTAATTGATAATAAAATCTTCAAAATCGTTTTGTTCATATGGTACTAACATCAGATTAACCGTTTTATTTCCTGAACTAACATCTTGTGGAGTCCCACTTGGATAGTCTGTACTCATTGCACCATTTTTATAATATATAATTTCTGGTTCTTGTCCTTCTGGATATGTTATTCCTCCACGTGGATCTGTATTCTCCCTATAGTATGCATATGATTTATACTTATTTTCAACATTTGTTAGTAATCGATACCCTAATATATAACCCATACTAAAATTAGGTACTATTATTGAGTATTCTGCTGAATTACAACCTTTTGATATTATTACTCTTGTTCCTCCTTTATAATAACTTTCATAATCATCAGTTTTCTCTAGTGAATCAGCAATAACTTCTACAGTAATGTCTTTATCAGCTATATCTCCATTAGGAAGTGTAACTATACCACTTATAATTCTACTAGGATTATCCAATGAAATATTATTTTTTTTACAATATAAATAATTATTATAAGTATATTTTACATTATTACATACAGGACTCATAGTTCTATCCCATGAATGATCAAGTTCCATTTCATAATCCGTAAGATTAAAATAACTATGATTTTGTATTAGTCCTGATGAACTCGTAGTATCATCCCAAGTTGCATCTAAATGATACCAACTTCCATCTATCTTAACTAGATTCCATGCATGATTCATCTCGCGCCCTACTATTATAATAGACTCTATTCCTGCTTTATTCAAAAGAAGAGCCATAGCTTCAGAATAACCTTCACATACACCTATACCTTTTATCAATACTCCATATGCAGTATAGCTATCATCAGGTATTGTATTGTTAATATAATTAATAAAATCATATTCAGTATGTGCAACTACATAATCATGTAATGCTAATTCTTTTTCAAAATCAGTCATTCCCGGTTTTATAACACTTGCTATTATTTCATCTGCTTTTTTCATCGTAACATCATCTACAATATTCATATAATATTTTGGCTGATACCCTTCTACATAAAAAGCAAATTCTGTGCCCTTATTCAAGCATTTTCCATTACTTGATTTAATATTTGAATCTACATATAAAGTATATTTTTTACTTGTTTCATAGCCGTTTTTAGGTGGATTTACTATAATACTCTTTTTATCTTGTCCTAAACCTAAAGTAATATCTACATATTGTCCTTTAGAATCTCTTACTTTAATATTTTCTTTTGCTGAATCAAATGAAATTTCTTGATTAAAAGTGATTTTTAATTCTTTGATTGGATATATTTTTTTAATATCAGTTGATTCAGCAGCTTTTGCATCTACATGTACAAACACTATAAATAAAAAAATAATTGAAATTTTTATTAACTTTTTAAGCATATTATTTTTCCTCCATTTTAATTTTAACTTGGATTCGGCAAGTAATGCCGAAAGGCATTGAAATTAAAGGATTTTTTGTTCAAAAAAATTAAAAGAAATCATCCCTTTTAAGTGTTAAAATATAATTGAAAAAAAACAAAACACAAAAGGGTGATTTCTATGAATAGTTTACAACAAAATCAAAAAAATTTAAAGAAGAAAATTAGATTTTTGAACATGAAAGCAAAATTCAATGATACCAAAGTTACTTCTGTAGCAACTTTTTCTTATGTGGAATCCTTTAAACAAATAATAGGATTACCAACTATTTTAGAAAAAGGCGTAACCTATAAGAAGGCCGCTAATTCTACTTTTAATACTGCAGAAATTATAGAATACATGATTGATGCAAATATTCTTGGTTTCTCAAGATTTATGCACATTGAAACATTAAGAAATGATGAAGGATATAAAAAGTTTAAAGGTGTAGATAAATTACCCAGTGAAAAAGTATGTAGAGATCTCTTAAAAGCTTTACCAACAGAAACTTTAGAAGAATTAAGAACTATAAATAAAAAAATACTTGACTTAAAGTCTTCAACTGAAGATGTACGCGAGGTTTGTATTAATATTGATGATACTGTTATAACTATCTTTGGTAATCAAGAAAAATCAGGAATAGGATATAATCCAAGGTACAATGGAAGACCATCATTTAAAGAAAAAGTTGGGTTTATTTCAGGAACTGATGAATTACTTAACGTTACTCTTGAAAATGGTAGACATAACAGTAATTATAAATTTTTAGATTTCTTTAAGATTTGTGTAAACCAGCTTCCTTCAAGATATCTTCTTAAAAGAGTTAGACTTGATAGAGGTTTTTTTGATGAAGAAAACTTTTTATACTTTGAAGATAATGGAATAGAATATGTTGTTAAATGTAAAATGTATTCTACTGTTAAAATGATAATAGATTTTATAAATAATAATTCAAAGGATTATATATGGCACGATATAAGTTCTACTTTATCTGTTACAGAATACAGTTCCATTGCCTAAATGGCAAAGAGCAAGAAGATTTGTGATTATAAGAGAAAAAATTATTCCAAAAAATATGAATCAGTTAATGTTCGAAGAATGTAAATATAAATATCAAGCAATAGTAACAAATATAGATTATTTAACACCTGAAGAAATATTTCAAGATTATAATCAACGATGTGATGTTGAAAATAACATAGATGAAATAAAAGAAGGCTATGCCTTTAGCGAAAATAGTTTAGTAAATCATAAATGCAATGAATTGTACCTTTTAATAAAAATGATAGCATATAACATTCATAACTGGTTTAAACGAGCAATCATGCCTAAGGAAGTACAACATCATGAAATTAGTACATTAAGAAGAATATTTTATAGAGTTTGTGGTAATGTTTGCGGCAGCAAATATTATAGATATTTAAGTTTTTCAAATAATTGCTTATTAGAAAAAATCATTACTCATATTCAAAAACAAATACATGTTTTTAGTAGAAAAATGATAACAGTTTATACTTAATAGTAAAATAAAAACAATAAATTACCTTAAAAATCCAAATGTTATTTGGGTTTATTAAGTATACTCAAAAAAAGACCTAACGGTATAAAATATCATAATAAATGTAAATTTATTCATAAAGAAAACAAAAATGGCAAGTAGAAACTTTTTTTAAATTTACTTGCCGAATTCAAGTTTAATAATTTGTTCAGATTTTATGCGGAATAATGAACCTTTTTATCAATTAGTACATTATTATAAATATTAAAAACCCTTTGTCCAAAGTTTTCTATTGAATACTCATTTACAATATTATTAATATTAACTTTCATAATTTTTTCTAATTCTTTATTAGTCGTTATATTTATAAGAGCATTAACAAACTCTTTCTCATCTTTATAAGTAAAGCCTGTTACTCCATCTATAATTAAATTATCTATGCACCTATCCCATTTACATATAACAGGAAGTCCGCTTGCCAAGGATTCAATGTATGTTATCCCTTGAGTTTCACTAGTTGAAGCAGTTACAAAATAATCGCCAAGTTTATAATATTTATTAATTTCATCACTAGTAATCATATCTGTAAATTTTACATTTGATTCTAGTTTATATTGCATTACCATAGTCTTCAATTTAGATAGACATGGTCCTCCCCCAACTATTAAAAGCTTTGTATTTCCAATATACTCTAACGCCTTATTATAAAAGCTTATTACTTCTTCTATATTTTTTTCTTCCGCTACCCTTCCTACATAAACTAAAATTTTATCTTCACTACTAAATCCATACCTTTTTAATAGCTTGTTTCTCTCATCTACAGATATCTCCTGCTGAAACTTCTTTAGATTTATACCTGTAGGAATTATTTCTATATTAGCAGCCACATTATAGCTTTCCAGTTTTTCTTTAACTTTTTCTGTTGGTGCAATTACTGTATCGAAAGTGTTTAATAGGAATCCTGTAAGCTTTGAAAGGGTTGATTTTCTAATAATTTTACCGCCAAGAAAGTAATGAAGATAATCCTCATACAATGTATGATAAGTGTGTACTTGAGGTATGTTTAATTTTCTCTTTATATATTTAGCTACAATCATTGTGGAAAACTCACTTTGTGAATGTATAATATCCGGTCTCCATTTTATAACTTCACTTATAATTCTGTTTCTCATAGGCTTTATTATTCTTGCATCTGGATAAATATTAATATGATAAGAGCTAAAGTAAAGAACATCTCCTATAATATGTTCTTTACCATCAGAAGATAGAGTTAATATTTTTACTTCATGCCCCAAGTTTTTTAGCTGCATGTACAAATTATCTGTAGATACAACAACTCCATTTGTCATTGGAAAATAAGTATCAGTAGTTAGTAATATTTTCATTTTTATCCTCCAATTTAAATATTTTACAAATCCATTATTTAACAAAATTATGATTGTCATTCCTATATATAAACTCTAATTATACAGTGCCTTAAAGCCTAATTTATAGGCAACCTTTTTCTCTAAAATTTCATATAACTCCTCAACTCTATTTCTGAGTTTCAGATTATAAATATAATTGACTATAAAAACTATTGCATATGCTGAAATAACATCTGCAGGATAATGATGCCCTACATAAACCCTTGAAAATCCCACAATTATAGATAATATACTTAATGTTAAGCTAATTGCCTTATTATATTTTCCAAAGCCAAGTGCAATACTCATCGTCCCTGTGGCATGATCACTTGGAAATGATGCATCCTTTGCATGTGGAAATAAAAAATTCACTTTATTATGAACAAACGGCCTGTCTACATAATAAATGCTTCCAACTATGAAGCTAATAAAAAGATTCATTAGCGTAAAAACAAAAATACTAACCATACTCTTCCTATACTCACTATTTTTCTTGAAAATTCCAAGTAGAAATACTATTGCAATTATCGCCATGAATAGGTATGGAACATACTTTGAAAAAACAATCATAATTACATCTAAAACATTATCTTTATAAGCTAAATTATTTATAAGCCTAAAAAGCTCCATATTCATCTTTAACACCTCTTTACATTATGTTTTGATATAAACTCGCAAATTTTTCTATATAACCTTTTTCAATAATAATGAAAACAATCTCTGAACATATCAAGCCAATAATAATTCCCGCTATTACATCTGTAGGATAGTGTACATGTAGATAAAGTCTTGATAAAGCTATTAAAAGTGCTATTGCCATAAATAATAGCTTGTACTGCACAAAATATACAGATAATACTTTTGCTACTGCAAAGGAAGATAAAGTATGACCTGATGGGAATGAATATGATATTGGCTTTGTTATTAAAAGCTCATTTTTATTATGATTTACACAAGGCCTGACTCTCCTTACCAAATGCTTTATTATGCCTTCACCAATTAATGTGCTTATAATTAGGGTTAGTATTATTATTCCTCCCACGTTGCTAAATGGTGTATCTAATAATAAAAACACCGCTATAAGTATCCAAACAGCTCCTAGATTACCCATGCTAGTAATAAAAGGCATTACTCTATCTAAAAATTTACTTTTTAAATACTTATTAATAGTCAGCAATATATAATTATCAAAGTTTATGATTTTACTTGGTATGTTTAGATACATTTAATCACCTTCTACCAATACCTAAACTGATATTTCTTTGTTGTTATCTTCTCTATAATTTATCATTTTATTAGATGCATGTATTACTAACTTGCTGCACAAAAGACCTAAGATAATTCCTGCTATAACATCTGTTGGATAATGTACATATAAATATAGTCTTGAAAAAGCTATAAGTGACGCCAATCCTAAAATTCCAATAGAGTACTTCTTTAAATATTTTGCCAGAACTCCTGCAACAGCAAATGAAGAGGTAGTATGCCCCGATGGAAAAGAATATGATAAAGGTTTTGCTATTAAAAGATTAACCGCTGGAATATCTGCTGATGGTCGTACACGCTGTACTAAATGTTTTAAAACACCTTCACCTAGAACTGTGGCTAGAATTAAAGCTCCAATAGCCATAAATCCTACATTTCTATATTTTTTATTTATAATTAACAAAGCTGCAATTAAAAGCCATATAACTCCTCCATTACCTAACGAAGTTATTATTATCATGAATTTATCCATAATAATGTTATGCATACTGTTTTTTATAAGAACTAATATAGAGTTATCCAATCTTTGAAGTAACGACATCATCATTATCATCTCCGTCTTTATTTCTCTTCTCCTTTATAATTGCTATAACTGCAGGAAGAATTGATATTATAATAATTGCTATTAATACGTAAGAGAAATGTTTTTCTATAAAAGGTAGATTACCAAAGAAGTACCCCCCACCTAGAAATAAAGTTACCCATAGTCCGCCACCGAGCATATTATACGGTATAAACTTCGTGTAGTTCATTTCTCCTATACCAGCTACAAATGGTGCAAAGGTTCTAATTATCGGAATAAATCTTGCCAAAACAATTGTCATAGAGCCGTGTTTTCCATAAAATGTTTGAGCTTTCTTTAAATACTCTTTATTAATAAATCTAATATCTTCTTTTTCTAAAATTTTGTTTCCTAATTTTTTACCAATATGATAATTTACAGTGTCACCCAGCACTGCAGCAATATAAACTACTATGAGAAGTGTAAATATATTCATAGCCCCCATTGCTGCAATGGCTCCTGCTGCAAACAGCATTGAGTCTCCTGGCAAAAATGG
The DNA here is from genome assembly GCF_047777555.1 of Clostridium sp. Lineage (GTDB taxonomy): Bacteria > Bacillota > Clostridia > Clostridiales > Clostridiaceae > Clostridium_H. Next base: position 602,651 of record NZ_JBKEEV010000001.1, read on the forward strand.
CGTAACAACTAATCCTGTTTCCATAAAAATTATTAAAAAAAGAATTAGATATGTTAACATACCATATTGTTGTACTAGTAAGTTTAGATACTTATCAATGTGCATTATTCCGTTAAAAAGATTAATTAAAATACTCATAATTTTTCTCCTTTCGTTTTAAAACCTCATATCAGTTTCCCCACGTTTTATATTATGTATTTACTAGATTAAAATCAGATTAAAAAGAACTTAGATTTATCTTAAGATTTTTTATGTATTCGTTTAAAATAAGTAAGGTGAGAATAAATTTATATTCACTCACCTTATTAAAACATGTATCTATCTTTTATATTCAATTCATGAAAAATAAGATATATAAGCATGGTATAATATTATTGTTTGAAAGCATATAATCATGCAGGAATAACAAAATAAATTAAAAGAAGGTAATTTTGATGTGGGTATTATTTGCATTTGGTTCAGCATTATTTGCTGGCATTACAGCTATTTTAGCTAAGATTGGAATTAAAAATACAGACTCTAATCTGGCTACGGCAATTAGAACGATTGTTATATTAATTTTCTCATGGCTTATGGTTTTCATTGTTGGTTCTCAAAGTTTAATTCATCAAATAAGCGGACAAACCTTACTCTTCTTAGTGTTATCAGGACTGGCAACAGGTGCTTCCTGGCTCTGTTATTTTAAGGCTTTGCAAATGGGTGATGTGAATAAAGTAACACCTATTGATAAATCCAGCACAGTATTAACTATGATTTTAGCTTTTATCTTTTTAAATGAAAAAATTACTTTTATAAAATTTATTGGTATGTGCGGCATAGGTATAGGTACATACATGATGATAACTAAGAAGGACAGTGAAACCAAGGAAGTCAAGGATACCAGATGGTTATTTTACGCTGTTTTGTCAGCTGTATTTGCTAGTCTTACTTCAATTTTAGGAAAGGTCGGAATAAGTGGAGTTGAGTCAAATTTAGGTACTGCAATCAGAACAATAGTAGTATTGATTATGGCATGGATAATAGTTTTTGTTTCAAAAAAACAAGCTGGAATTAAAAAAATTGATAAAAGTAGCTGGTTATTCCTCTGCCTTTCAGGTATTACAACAGGTGCATCTTGGCTTTGCTATTACAAAGCTCTTCAGCAAGGCCAAGCAAGCATAGTTGTTCCTATAGATAAATTAAGTATCGTTGCTTCAGTCATATTTTCATATTTTATTTTGAAAGAAAAACTCACGAGAAAGTCACTCTTAGGATTGATAATAATCGTCATAGGAACTCTATTGCTTTTGATAAAATAGTTTTGGAAAGTTAAAAATATATCGTTGATTTTATAACGATTTTAGATACTTAAGAATTAAAGGATTGGAGTCTGAAAACAAGAAAGTTTCAGTATCCAATCCTTTATTCAATATGTAAAATTAATTATTATCCACATTTTTAATATTATTTAAATGAATCTCTTAGCCACTTATCTAGACCTACCAAGCTATCTTCAAATTTTTTACTTTCATCCAAATAAATTTTATCAATGTTTTGTTGCTCTAAATTAAAAAGCCTATCCCACTCAGAACCTTGTCCTCCCGTAGCGGATGTAAGTTTTTCATATTTGCTATCGTATTCTTTTTTTACATTTTTAAATAAATTAGTTAAATCATTGTCTTTAGTATTTTTAATCGAGTTTAAACTATTTTCATAAGATCTTTTGATTCTTTGAATAAATAGCTTTCTCTCTTCATACCTTAGCTTTTGATTATAATCACTCTGAGCCTTGTTATTAATTGCTGTATTTAGAGCTTTAGTTTTCTCATCTGCTGTTAAATTTTCGGCGTTTATTTTTTCCACTTCTAAATCGTATGCCTTCTTTATCATATCCAGCTGTTCTTTATTTACTTTATCTAGTTCTGCCATTGCTGCATTTATAACTTCGTTGGCTGTTTTAACCATTTCCTTTTCTTTATCATCAAAAGATATTTTATATTTATCTGAACTCTTAGTATACATTTGGTCTCTTTTACCTACATAATCATTTTTAAGCTTCTGAAGAGTTATTTTATACTCATTATTCAATTTATCTATAGTAGTCTTATCTGTAGTATTGCTAGTAGTACTCGTATTAGTTGAAGTTGACGTTGACGTTACTGTATTTGATGTTTTTAATATTTTTGAACACCCTGAAAATAATATTGATACTGCTATTGTCGCAATTATAATATTCAACTTTTTCATATTTACATTCTCACTTTACTAAAAAATTATACAACTTATATAATCCATTCACCATGAATCCTAACCCAAATAATGTTATGACATAGGAAATTATATTTTCAAGCTTGCCAGAAACCTTAGGAGTAGTAAGCTTTTTACCACGAGAAGCTACATAATTTATAGTCCATAAACTCATAAACATTCCAAATAACATAAAAAGAGCAAATATAAAGTAAGTAAGTTTCCCATAACTTCTCCATATTCTTATTACAGTGCTGCTTAAGGTTAACCAGAAAAAGTGAGTCATCGGATTAGAAAAATTAACAATAAAGCCTGTAAATAAGGCATGTGAATCTAGCTCTTTCTCCTCTAAAATAGGTTCTTCCTTTTCTGCATTATTATCTTTATATTTCCTTAAGGACTTATAACCTATAAAAAAGATTATTACTCCAGAAATTATCCAAAATGAAACTTCTAATAATTTATTTTTCTCAATTAACTCAAGAAGTCCAAAGTTAATAAGTATAACATCAATGGCATCTGCAATCAAAGACCCTGCTGCTACTTTTACACCTTGTTTAAAACCTTTTGAAATAGTCCATCTAACGGATTCAAAACCTGCAGGACCCATAGGTATTGCAATAGCAATTCCAGTCAATAGTCCCGTATAAATTGCTCTTATCATCAATAAATAATTCGTATTCATTACTAAACCCTCTTCAAACTAACAGATATTGTTGTTCCATTTCCTTCTTCACTGTCAACTTCTACATAGCCTTGATGCATCTCAGCAATCCATTTTGCTATAGACAATCCAAGCCCACTTCCCCCTTTATCTTTAGACCTTGACTTATCTACGGTATAAAATCTATCAAATATATTTTTGATATCTTCTTTTGGTATGCCTATACCATTATCTTTGACAGTTATTTTTATATCATTATCCTTAAGCTGTGAACTTATATCTATTTTCCCTTGTTCTGTTGTAAATTTGATGCTATTATCAATAAATATTCTAAGCATTTGTTTTATCATTTTATAATCTGCAAATATTTTTACTGTATCATTATTATTATTTGTTATTGTTTTGTTAGGAGATATTAATTTGCTTTCTGCTACAACTTCATTAATTAGCTCATTAAGCCAAAATTCTTGTTTTTCTAGTTTTTGCTTTCCGCTATCACCTTTAGCAAGGAACAAAAGCCTCTCAACTAGGTTGCCCATGTTATTAGCTTCTAATTTAATTGCATATATGGACTTTTCTAAAGCTTCTTTATCATCCTTACCCCATCTATCAAGTAAATTTGCATAACCTTGTATAACTGCTATAGGAGTTCTAAGTTCATGAGAAGCATCTGATACAAACTGAATTTGCCTATCAAAGGATTCTTGAAGTCTATCTATCATTTTATTAAAGGTATTTCCAAGTCTTTTTAGCTCATCTTCAGGACCTTTCACTGCTATTCTTTCTTTTAGATTGTTAATGCTTATGCTTTCAGCAGTTTTAGTTATATAATTTATTGGTCTCAACATTTTTTTGCTTATGATGTATCCTATAATAATTGAAGCAATTACACCAATAAAATCTGCTATGGCCATGAGTACAAACAAAATTTTCATAAAATCATACTCATTATCCATATCTTTAACTATTTGTAAATATACTGTCTCATAATCCTTACTATCAATCTTAATATTCTCAAATAGTATATGTTTTTCTCCTGCTTCTTTTTTTAGTATTTTCCCATAAGGTTCTTTTATTTCAATCTTATACTTAAACTTATCTGAAGAATTAATGACATTTCCGTCTTGTTGTATTATCCTTATATGAATATTTTCATTTGAAGGAATATCCGCAACTATTTCTTTGTCAGATAAACGGATATGTTCATTTTCATTTGTAATCTTATTCGTTATTATAGTTTTTATATCTTCAAGCTGCTTGTTGCTTTGACTATAAAGATAGTATTTAACTCCATATAAAATTGAAGCATTTAAAATCAGCAGCAATAACGAAAACATAAAGGCATATATTATTGTAAGCTTCACTGAAATTTTAGCATTTTTAATAATCTTTAAGTCCATCATCAATCACCCTTAATTACGTATCCTACTCCTCTTATAGTAGTAATAAGCTTTTCATCAAATCCTTCATCAATTTTTCTTCTTAAATATCTTATAAATACATCCACCACATTAGTGTCCCCTACATAATCATATCCCCATATATTCTCAATAAGCTGTTCCCTTGAAAGAACTATGTTTTTATTCCTGATAAGCATTTCCAAAATATCATATTCTTTTTTTGTAAGTTCTATTTCTTTTCCATTTCTCCATACTTGATGAGTTTTGTTGTCCATAACAATATCTTTCACTTTAAGTTCCTCAGTCTTATTAATTATAGACTTATCTCTTTCATAAACTCTTATTCTAGCTAAAAGCTCCTCTATTGCAAAAGGCTTGGTAAGATAATCATTGGCTCCTACATCCAAACCTATTACTTTATCAGACACATCACTTTTAGCAGTTAACATTATTATAGGTACCATAGAAATTTGCCTTATTCTTTTACAAACTTCTATTCCATTTAGATTAGGAATCATTATGTCTAAAAGTATTAAGTTATATTTATTATTCTCCGCCTTTTTCAGTCCTTCTCTCCCATCATAAGCTGTGTCTACCTTATATCCTTCATGAGTTAATTCCATTTCTATAAACATAGACATCTGTTTTTCATCTTCTACTAATAGAATCTTAAAATCCCTCACTTTAACACCTCCATAAGAAAGTAGTGAGCTGATAGCTCACTACTAAATACTAATATATACTATTTTGCTAGTCTTCGCCACGGTTACCTTCCTCTTTATCGTGACCATTTCTATTTTCACCCTTAGATTTCTCATTGTCTAATTTTAATATTACACCATTTTTAGAATCCACCTTTACTCTCTGAAGCATATTCTCTTTGTCTTTAATATTAAACTCGTATTCATAAACTGCTTCCTCAAAATTCAATTCTTTTTCTACATTTATAACCTCACCAGGCACCTTACCTAAAGCAATTTGCTGTAGCTGATCTTGTGTATATTTTAAGTTGCCTTTTGCCTTAGAATATACTACTCCAGCTATTGATCCCCCCACAATTATTACCGCTGCAATACTGATTGATATAATCTTTATGATCCTTTTTTTATAGTTCCTACAAAATTCCTTTACTTTTATAAAAATATTTTTCATTATATTTTCCTCCTGTCAGATAAACAATATTTTAATTCTTGATTTTATGTTGTCTTAGTGTATTTCTTTTTTAGCATTATAAATACTGTTCCTAATGCTAATAGGATTGGCTCTACATAAGATATTATCAACACCATATTTTTATCAACTTTTGTATTTCCCATAATCTCTATAGGAATAGCATCGCTTGAAATAATTTGATTATATTCTTTAGAAACCGCTGTAGTATACAGATAATAGTTACTGGTATATACAAACCGTATAGGAAGTTCTATAACTTTTGTTTCCCCCGGATTAAGTATATCTACCTTTACAGGTTTATCTGCACTGTAATCTTCTAAGTTAACGGTCATATTCTTTTTTATATCTGCCATAGTTATATAAACAAGTAAATCCTTTATAGGCTTATCCGTGTTATTTTTCACTTCTGCTTTAACTAATTCTTCTTTTCCTGGGTAATCTTTAACCGCAAAAGGAGATGTTATGGAGATACTTAATTTATCTGTATTTAAATCCTTAGCATAAACATTTGTTAATGGATATAAAGCCAGAATCAAAAACATTGTAATTGCTATATATATCCTCCTCATACTATTCTCCTCCTTTGAATGCGATTTTCTTTGTTCCGTAGATTAAAAACATATAGGACAAAACTGCAAATATTAATATTGGAATTATGAACTTAGTCATTCCAGCAAAGCCCTGTTTTTCAATTATTACAGCTTTCATAAGGTTAAATGTATTAGATAATGGACTAATCTTTTCAATCACCGCTCCAAAACCTGCTTTTTTAATTGAAGTTGATAATAAGCTTGGTAATCCAGTCAGTATAAAAAATATTATTGAAGTTATTATAGAGCTCTTAGATGAACCCAATAAAATTGAAAGAGTAATAGAAATATTGGCATAAGAAAAAGATATAATACTACCTATAATGACAATAAATATAACTGCTCTAGCAATAAGTCCTGTTCCATAACTTAATGCTGCTATATATGGAATTGCTATGGCAAAAACAGATATTCCCATCAAAAGCACTCCAATTAGTTTTGCAAAAGCTACCTGCATCTTTGGTACAGGTGTAAGCATCAAACTTTCCAGCGTACTTTCTTCTTTTTCATTTGAAAAAGTTACTGCAGCAAGAACTATTGTTATAAGTAATGCTAATCCTATAACTAATTTACCCATTGTAACTATAACTTCTGTTTGAGCAAGTAGACTTAACTCTTTCACAGATACAAAGCTATAGGACATTATGCTAAATATAATTGCTATAATAATTAACCATAAGTTCCCTTTCATAGCATAAAAGTTTTCTCTAAGTTCCTTTTTAATTATTGAAAGATTCATATTAATTTCTCACCTTCTTATCAGTAAGTTTAAAAAATATATCTTCTATCGTTGTCTCTACTTTGCCTATCTCATGGATATCAATAGAATTTACAAACAACTTTTCGACGATATAATGCTTTGCTTCATTTAATAAATTATTGTTAATGGCTTTATTGACATAAATGTATATATTATCGTCTTTTAACTCCGACCCAGTAAACATCTTATTTTGTTTTAAAAACTGATAAGCCTTCATATTATCAGATGTTTTAAGTTTTATTGTTTCATTTTCAGAATACTTATCCTGAAGTTCCTTAATACTTCCCTGCTCTATAAGTTCTCCATTTTGAACTATTGACACCCTATTACAGAGAACTTCAATATCTTTAAGTAAATGAGATGTGATAAATACTGTTACATTCATTACTTTATTTATTTCAAAAATAAGATTTTGAATATCCTTCTGTCCTATTGGGTCAAGTCCTAAGGTAGGCTCATCAAGAAAAATTATTTTAGGATTATTTATAAGAGATTTCGCAATACCCAGTCGCTGTTTCATTCCCCTTGAATAATGACCTATAGGAACTTTCTTCTTATCGCTTAATCCTACTTTTTCTAGTAAATATTCAATATGCTTTGTATATTTTGATTTATCTTTTCCAAAGAGTTCTGCAAAATAGCTAAGATACTCTATACTAGTCATCCAGTTGTAATAACCATGAGATTCTGGCACAACCCCTATTATTTTCTTAACCTCATTTTCATTTGAAGCAACATCAAGGTCATTAATAAAAACTCTTCCATTACTTGGCTTTAATAATCCCGTTAACATTCTAATAGTTGTGGTTTTTCCTGCCCCATTGGGTCCAAGAAAACCAAAAATATCTCCTTCTGCTACATTTAGATTTAAGTTTTTTACTGCTGTAAATCCATTTTTATATGTCATAGTCAGATTTTCAGTTTTAATCAAAATCTATACCTCCTTTTAGCTTAGTTTCAATATCTCTTAACTTATATTTGTATGTTAAGTTTCCTAAATTAAAAAGGATTAAAAATAAGATTAAAATTAGATTAAAATCCCAATAACAAGTAAATTATTTTAACTTGGATTCGGCAAGTAATGCCGAAAGGCATTGAAATTAAAGGATTTTTTGTTCAAAAAAATTAAAAGAAATCATCCCTTTTAAGTGTTAAAATATAATTGAAAAAAAACAAAACACAAAAGGGTGATTTCTATGAATAGTTTACAACAAAATCAAAAAAATTTAAAGAAGAAAATTAGATTTTTGAACATGAAAGCAAAATTCAATGATACCAAAGTTACTTCTGTAGCAACTTTTTCTTATGTGGAATCCTTTAAACAAATAATAGGATTACCAACTATTTTAGAAAAAGGCGTAACCTATAAGAAGGCCGCTAATTCTACTTTTAATACTGCAGAAATTATAGAATACATGATTGATGCAAATATTCTTGGTTTCTCAAGATTTATGCACATTGAAACATTAAGAAATGATGAAGGATATAAAAAGTTTAAAGGTGTAGATAAATTACCCAGTGAAAAAGTATGTAGAGATCTCTTAAAAGCTTTACCAACAGAAACTTTAGAAGAATTAAGAACTATAAATAAAAAAATACTTGACTTAAAGTCTTCAACTGAAGATGTACGCGAGGTTTGTATTAATATTGATGATACTGTTATAACTATCTTTGGTAATCAAGAAAAATCAGGAATAGGATATAATCCAAGGTACAATGGAAGACCATCATTTAAAGAAAAAGTTGGGTTTATTTCAGGAACTGATGAATTACTTAACATTACTCTTGAAAATGGTAGACACCATAGTAATTATAAATTTTTAGATTTCTTTAAGAGTTGTATAAACCAGCTTCCTTCAAGATATCTTCTTAAAAGAGTTAGACTTGATAGAGGTTTTTTTGATGAAGAAAACTTTTTATACTTTGAAGATAATGGAATAGAATATGTTGTTAAATGTAAAATGTATTCTACTGTTAAAATGATAATAGATTTTATAAATAATAATTCAAAGGATTATATATGGCACGATATAAGTTCTACTTTATCTGTTACAGAAATTACAGTTCCATTGCCTAAATGGCAAAGAGCAAGAAGATTTGTGATTATAAGAGAAAAAATTATTCCAAAAAATATGAATCAGTTAATGTTCGAAGAATGTAAATATAAATATCAAGCAATAGTAACAAATATAGATTATTTAACACCTGAAGAAATATTTCAAGATTATAATCAACGATGTGATGTTGAAAATAACATAGATGAAATAAAAGAAGGCTATGCCTTTAGCGAAAATAGTTTAGTAAATCATAAATGCAATGAATTGTACCTTTTAATAAAAATGATAGCATATAACATTCATAACTGGTTTAAACAGGCAATCATGCCTAAGGAAATACAACATCATGAAATTAGTACATTAAGGAGAATATTTTATAGAGTTTGTGGTAATGTTTGTGGTAGCAAATATTATAGATATTTAAGTTTTTCAAACAACTGCTTATTAGAAAAAATCATTACTTATATTCAAAAGCAAATAAATGTTTTTAGTAGAAAGATGATAGCAGTATACACTTAATAGTAAAATAAAAACAATAAATTACCTTAAAAATCCAAATGTTATTTGGGTTTATTAAGTATACTCAAAAAAAGACCTAACGGTATAAAATATCATAATAAATGTAAATTTATTCATAAAGAAAACAAAAATGGCAAGTAGAAACTTTTTTTAAATTTACTTGCCGAATTCAAGTTCAAATTATTTTTGAAATATAATCAAATTCTACTATAAAACATACTAAATGTCCAATTTCTATCTTTAAATTAACCTGCTAATAATCTTGATTTACCACAATCAAAATCAATTTCCTCAATTTCTAAGTTTTTGATGTTATGATAAGCTGGTGGAGCTATTTTGTCCTTCGCGGGAAGGTTAAGCCAGAACTGCACGCCCAAAAGTCTGTCGGCCGCCGGAAGTTTTTCTTCTAACTTGTTCACTAATTTTTCATTCCATATAGCTAGCCTTCTTATTTTAAACTTACAGAACATATGTTGCTCTTTTTTAGCAGCAAAATACGTCTTTTTAAGTATATTAAAAGTCAAATAGGTTTTCGAACCTTACTTTTTAGAAATCAGGCATACCGCCTCAACATGCAACGAGCGGGGTGGATTGATGTCTTTTACATTGTCGGTAGTCGGAAACAAGTCAAAGGCACTTTTTGCACTATCGGTAGGCGGGAACATATCGACATATATAATTATAACGCCAACTACTAGATTTGTAATTGGCGTTATAATTATTATGACTTTAGTTTTGCTTTTAACTCTTTTATTTTTGTTTCTATAGTTGATATTACTTTTTTAAATTCCTCATCACTCTTACCTGTAGGATCATCCAACCCCCAATCTTCCCTGTGTTTACATGGAAGGTAAGGGCATTCCACATTACACCCCATTGTAATAACAATATCTACTGGAGGTATTTCATCAAGCAACTTTGAATGTTGAATTTTCTCCATATCTATATCATAAAGCTCTTTCATTAGACGCACAGCATCCTGGTTAATTTGAGGTTTTGTTTCTGTGCCAGCAGAGTAGCTTTCAAATATATCTCCTGCAAAGTGCTTACCAAGTGCCTCGGCTATTTGGCTTCGACATGAATTATGAACACATATAAATGCAACCTTTAGTTTATTACTCATTGGCCATACCTACTTTCTTGATTTTTCTGGAAACCAGTGTCTTGTATTATTCGCTATCTTTACTAATATCAACATAACAGGCACTTCTGTTAGAACTCCTACAATGGTAGCAAGTGCAGCTGGGCTTTGAGTTCCAAACAATGCAATCGCAACGGCAACTGCCAGTTCAAAAAAGTTAGAGGCGCCAATCATGCCAGCAGGCGCTGCTATCTCATGAGGAAGTTTTATAGCCTTGCTTGCTAGATATGCAATGAAAAAGATTAGGAAAGTCTGAATAATTAATGGTATAGCAATTAAAACAATATGCAGTGGATTATTCAGAATTACATCGCCCTGGAATGAAAAGATTATTATTAATGTTAGCAATAGACCTATGGTGGTGACATTCCCAAACTTCGGTATAAAGCTATTCTCAAAGTAATCGAGTCCTCGCCTTTTTGTGATGTAATTACGGGTAATTATGCCACCAGCTAGCGGGATAACAACAAACAATACTACAGATAAAATAAGAGTGTCCCAGGGTATGGTTACGCCGCCCACACCTAGAAGAAACGCAACTATAGGCGTGAAAGCTATGAGAATTATAAGATCATTTGTTGCCACTTGCACGACGGTATAAGCTGCGTTGCCTTTGGTCAAATAACTCCATACAAATACCATCGCTGTACACGGTGCTGCTCCAAGAAGTATTGCTCCCGCAAGATAGTCTTGTGCCAATTCTGCCGGAATTAGAGATTTAAAAATTACAAAGAAAAACAGCCATGCAATGCCGAACATAGTAAATGGCTTTATCAACCAGTTGGTTATCCATGTAACAAAAAGTCCCTTGGGATTTTTGCCTACATTTCTAATACTTTGAAAATCTACTTTTAGCATCATTGGATATATCATAAGCCAGATTAAAATCGCCATTGGTATTGATACATTTGCATATTCAAAACGTCCTAAAAACGCTGGTATTCCAGGTAAAAACTTTCCAATCAATACCCCTGCAAACATACATAAAATAACCCATACGGTTAAGTACTTTTCAAAAAATCCAATTCCACTATTTTGTTCCTTACTCATGTTAAATCAATACTCCTTTCTTTCCAAGCTATCAAAAAATGTAATTAAGTTTTGTGGGATTTCATATTTCTCATTTGTCAAGGGGATTGAACTATGGCCATCATAAACTTCTTTCAAAATTGCGTTAATAATCATGGATTTTGGTGGTTCCGTATACTCTATACCATCCTGCACCCAAACTCTGCAATCCACAGAGTCGCCACATAGATCTCCACATTCCTTGCAGGAAGATTCCTTAACCTCAAGAGCAATATCCCTGCCATTTACACGAATGGTTGGAGAACTTAAAAAATGGTGTTCAATGGCTAACTCCCTTGAATTTATATTAATCTTATTCAATACTATATCAAACCCTGCCGCTCTTAATACCGTTGATACTTCATTAACTGCATCCTCAAGATTAGTTTCAGTTACTTGACACCTCTTACATACACTCAGATCAAGATAAAGAAAATCTATTATAATCTGCCTTTTTTTTCTGTTCTTGTCCGCAGCAGCCACTGCCACAAGAGCAACAGCCAGCATCACTTTTATTCATCACTTTTACTACCTCCAGAAAAGTTCACTATATTTTCAATTGATGCATCCTGAAACCAGGGGATTGCAACAAAGTTATCAGAACTTATTTGCTTAACTTTTTCCAGCCATTGCTTTTCAGCATCAGCGCGAGCTATTAACATACTATTTTTAGTATTCGTCAATGAAAGGCACTGATTAACCACCCACCATTTATTATTAATTCCCGCTCTATTTAGGTCATCACCCAATCTCTGAGCTTCAAATACCGGTGTTGCTTCAGGCAATGTAACAATAATAACCTCTGTTTGTTTCTCATCCCGAAGTCTTGGAAGTAATCTTTGAACAGATATTGGCGTTTCACCTTTTGTTCTCTGAACCTCTTTATGATAACTCTGTGTAGAATCGAGCAACAGAAGCGTGTGACCCGTTGGTGCAGTATCAATTATTACAACTTCGTTTTCAGCCTTGTCAACAATCTCAGCAAAAGCTCTAAATACGGCAATCTCCTGTGTGCATGGAGAGCGTAAATCCTCTTCAACATAAGCAACATCATCTTCGCTCATTGTTTCACGAGCCTTACTTAATACCTCATTTTGATATCTCAATAGTTCCTGCTTTTCATCTATTTTACTTAGCTTAATATTTTCAGTATCTTCAACCACATATTTGAGATGATTAGCTGGGTCTGTAGATGTTAAATGTACCTTAACACCCTTTCTAGCAAGAGCCACAGCAATGGTTGCAGCAATAGTTGTTTTCCCAACACCGCCTTTGCCCATTGTAAATATCACTTTTTTACCTGCCCTATAAATATCTTCAATCAGAACATCTAGGTGTCTTAAATTTAAGGATTTGCTATAAATATTATTTTTTGTGTATTCGTCACTATATAAAAATGTTCTAATATTATCAATACCTACAACGTTATAGGAACGAAGTGGTATAGTGAAAATCTTAAACTTTTTTAAACCCTGTGGCATATTTTCCAAAGCCTTTTGCTGCTTATCTAACATTTTAATCGAAACATCGTCAGTTGCTTCACTCAGTATACCATTGATAACTAAAACCTGATTGTTTATCCCTAGCTCACTAAGCTCATGGCTTGAACGTTCAGCTTCAATCAAAGGAGTTTCCTCCGGCCTTGATACCAATATCAAAGTTGTTTTATCTTTATCTGCAAGGTTTTCAACCGCATTCTTATACATATCCTTTTTATCTTGAAGTCCAGCGAGCTGACCTAAACATGACGCCCCATGTGTACTTTCACTGATAAAATTACTCCACGCTGATGGTAATTGCAGCATACGAAGTGTGTGCCCTGTCGGAGCAGTATCAAAAATAATATAATCGTATTTATTCTCTGTGGATTTATCAGTGATGAAGTTCGAAAACTGGTCAAAAGCGGCAATTTCAACTGTACATGAACCTGAGAGTTGTTCCTCCATATTTACAATTACACTATCCGGCAACTTCCCCCTATATGGAGCAATAACCGATTCCCTATACTCTCTGGCAGCTTCCTCTGGGTCAAGATTCGCCACAACTAAACCCGGCACTCCATCAATCGGCACACCTTTGCCATCAAGCTCAGTATTAAAAACATCCTGTAAATTGGATGCAGGATCAGTGCTTATAAGGAGAACACTTTTTCCATTATCAGCTAAATTTACTGCCACAGCACAAGCGGTTGAAGTTTTACCTACACCACCCTTTCCTGTGAAAAACATATACTTAGTCAGATTTATCCCATCTAAACTAAATGGCTCATAATTATTCTTTAACATCTTAACAGCACCCCTTTGGTCCGCAGCAGCCACTCTTCTTTTGAGGTTTTGTGCTTATTTCCACCCCTAACCATTCTGAAAACTCTTCGTTTGTTGGGTAGCTTTTGGTTTTTACAATTTCACCATCTGCCAGTGTTACAGGAAGAATATCTGCTCCTTCCTTTTGTAGAATTTCACTTATAACTTTATTGGAGATAAAATCCTGGGGTTCACTAGACAAACCATGCCTTTTTATAATAATCCCTTTTTCTTTAAGCGAATTAATTACAGTTGCTACTCTTAACAGCTCCGGATCAATAGATGGACCACAAACTCCTGTTGAGCAACACATTGCTGGGTCAAAAATCTCAATATTTTTCATTACTAAATCCTCCTTAACAACATTGATTATCAGATTTTTTATTTTTGCTCTTTTTACAAATACAATCTTCTTTGTCATTTGTTATGCATGTAAAGAAAGCTATTACCTCATCCGTTTTTTTCTTGTTTAATGTATATCTCATCCATGCCCCATCACGTACTGCATTTACAAGACCACTTTCAGATAATATCTTCATATGATAACTAAGAGTGGATTGAGAAATACTGAATTCTTCTAATATATCGCATGCGCACATTTCTCCACACGATAGCATATCAATAATCTTTAACCGTGTTTCATCTGACATAGCCTTAATTGCAGGAACATAATCTGCATATGAATGTTTCATGAAATTACCTCCTATATATTCATATGTATCAATGACATCGAATGTTCTCGATATCTTATAATAAGAATATCAGGCATATCGATAGTTGTCAATATGGTTTTATAATAAGTTAACGACAAAAAGCGCCGACTAAGATGCCACTGCACCTCAATCGGCGGTCAAATTCGTTTTATTTTTCTATATCAATTTCTACACCAGATTTAAATTCAATAGTTAGTTTATCATCATAGACCGTTATTTTCTCTATAAGTCTCCTTACTAGTTGCTCATCATACTCCTCGAGGAGGGTGGATTGTTCATTAAGGAATTTTTCCATATCTTCTAGCCTTTGCTTGGAGCCTTTTTTGCCGGCTTCTTCTGCTAAAGCCTTATGCCTTTCCTCTCTGAGCCTGTAAATCTCATCGGCTATATCGTTATAATCTTCTTTGGAATTGGCCAGTTTCAAAAGGTCTTTTTGTAATTCCTCTAGCTTTTTATCTATATTGGAAACAATATTATTGTCCGTTTCACTTATCACTGTTTCTATATTTTCCTTTAAGATAGTTAAAAAGCCATCCTTTTGCCCTATTAGTTTATTAATTGCCTCCACCGTAGCAATACCTATCATATCCTCCAGCACGGTTCGGGAATGACAAGTTAACCCTGTATTCTCAAGTCTACTGA
This sequence comes from Clostridium sp., assembly GCF_047777555.1. Taxonomy (GTDB): domain Bacteria; phylum Bacillota; class Clostridia; order Clostridiales; family Clostridiaceae; genus Clostridium_H. The sequence continues at coordinate 617,907 of NZ_JBKEEV010000001.1, forward strand.
CGCATCTCCAAACAATCGATTTTTTACCTCGGTTATTCCAATGAACTCTACGGTATATTTCGCCACACTCACCACAGAAGATAATTTGCGAAAATACATGATTTGAACTAAAGTTTCTTTTCTTTCCACTAGTACTTATATGTCCTCTACTTCTACGAACTAACTCTTCTTGTACCTGCATGAAAATTTCACGCGGGATAATGGCTTCATGGTTATTCTCTACATAATACTGAGGTACGATTCCGTTATTCACAACCCTCTTTTTTGTAAGAAAATCTACCGTATAAGTTTTTTGGAGCAATGCATCACCAATGTATTTTTCATTGCTTAATATTTTCCTTATAGTACTGGTATGCCACCTTTTTTTCCCCGCTCCCGTAAGTATGCCATCAGCTTCAAGTCCTTTTTTGATTTTATCCATACTGGAGCCTTCAAGATACTCTCGGTAAATCCTTTTAACTATTTCAGCTTCCTCCGGCACAATTACTAATCGCTTATTTTCATCTTTGGTATATCCTAAAAACCTAGAACAATTGACCATTACCTCTCCCTGTTGGTATCGGTATTGATAGCCAAGCTTTACATTCTGGCTTAATGACTGGCTCTCTTGTTGCGCTAAGGATGCCATAATGGTAAGCATAATTTCTCATAAGCCCCTAAATTGATTTGGACAATTGCCTATACATTTATTATAATGTAGAAAGTGATTGGAGGTAAGCCATGAGAGGAAGAACTTATACAAAAGAATTGAAGGAAGAAATATTAAGAGAAGTTAAAGAAGTAGGAAATGTTTCATTAGTCTCAAGAAGACATGGAATATCAAAATCAACAATATTTACTTGGATTAAGGAATCTAAGAATAAAGATGAGATTAAGATTAAGCCAGGAAGAAAGGCTTTAGTTGAGGGAGATAAAGAGCTAGAGAGTGAATTGACAGAAGTAACAAAGGAGAATGATCAGCTAAAGAAGCTTCTAGGTGAGAAAGACCTTGAGATAGCAATACTTAAAGACTTAATAAAAAAATCAAACCCTCAATTAAAGATAAAGTAGAAATAGCTAAAAAATATATAGAACAAGGATATAACGCAGTTTTTGTACTAAAGGTGGTCAAACTTAGCAAATCAACATATTACTATAATTTGAATGTAGAAGGTAAGGAAAAGGCAAAGCCTAAAGGCGGTAAGCCTAGGGGATACAGCATAGACCAGGAAGAAAAGAAGGTATGCGATGAGCAGATCAAAGAGTTTATTATGGAATCAATTGATGGAGATGCAGCTGACTACGGCTATAGAAAAATAACCTACCATCTAAGAAAACACTATAAACTCACAATTAACCATAAGAAGGTTTATAGGCTGTGCAAGGAGCTTGGAATACTAAAAGACCAAAGAGTTATTAAGCCTAAAGTAAAGAGAACTATCGCTGTAAACAGGACTATAACAGGCTCAAATCAACTTTGGGAGATGGATATTAAGTATGGCTATATCCATGGCGAGGATAAATTTTTCTATCTTCTAAACCTTATTGATGTCTTTGATAGAAGCATCATTGATTACCACATGGGATTCCACTGCGAAGCTAAAGATGCGGCAGCATTACTGAGAAAATGTCTAATGCAAAGAAATCTATTTGCAGAAGGAGCCTTAAAGCCTGTAATAAGAACAGATAATGGGCCACAGTTTGTAAGCTATAAATTCAGCGAATGCTGCGAAGAAATTGCAATAGAACACGAGAGAATACCTGTTAAAACACCAAATAAGAATGCACATGTAGAATCATTTCATAGAATACTTGAGGATGATTGCTTGAAAAAATATGAGTTTCAAAGTTATGCAGAAGCATACGAAGTAGTAAACGAATTCATGGAATTTTATAACAAAAGGAGAATTCACTCAAGTTTAAAGTTTATGTCACCGAATGAATTTTATAACCTTCATTTTGGAGAAAGTCTAACTAATATTGAAATAAGGGTGTAATTCTGACAAAACTAAAGAATTTATTAGGTTTTGTCCAAAACGAAGGGGTTAATCCGAATAAGCCACAGTCATCGGTTAACGATATGATCAAGCGTATGAGAACAATTCTACAACAACA
>NZ_JBKEEV010000001.1:625000-629853 GCF_047777555.1 Clostridium sp.
AGAAAGCACCAATGGTAGCAATACTCATCAAAAAATGCTCACTGAATACCTGACCGCGGGCAATACCTTTATTGCTCTTAAGACAACCTCTCCACCAACTATGATATAACTAATAATAAACAAGGTAAGCTCAAGCCAATTTTGGAAATTAAAGATGATTCCCACGGCAAATATTGCTCCACCGACCACAAGTCTTATGATTTCTTTTTTGTTGACACCTTCTTCTTCCTCTTCGTTATTTTCGTTTATTTTGGTCTTGGAGTTATTCTCCTCAAAAATGACCTTTACATCTGGCTCTATTTTCTTTACTATGCCTTCAATCTTCTCATTTAACTCAGAGCGGTTGACTTTCGGACTTATTTCCAGTGTTAGTTTCTTCGAAACAAAATCTACTGCAGCAAATTCAACTCCTTCTAGACCGCTTATTTCTTTTTCCATTTTAGCTGCACAATTCGCGCAGCCAAGTCCTTCAAGCATTACTATGCTTTTGTTCACCTTTTTCTTCTCTGCATCAACTATTTTAACATCCGGCTCAAGTTTATTTACAATGGATGTTACTTCTCCAAGAATTTTACCAAATTCCTTTTTATCGACCGCTTCAATTGTCAGCTTCTTAGATACAAAATCAACGGTCGCACTATTTACTCCTTCAAGGCTTTGTGTTTGAGCTTCAATCTTTGCAGCACAATTCGCACAGTCAAGTCCTTCAAGTATTAATACTTTTTTATTGCTCTTGTTAACGGATTTTTCTTTCACTACCACATCCGGTTCGTGCTTGTGCACTATGGTTTTAACTTGCTGTAATGTATTCTTATACTCTTGCTCTGATTCAGTTTCTAAAGTCAATGTCTTGTTCATGAAGTTCATATAGGCTTTGACTCATTTAATTTATTAACCTCATCTTCAATTTTAGCTGCACAATTTGCGCAATCTAAACCTTCTAAAATTACTTCCTTCTTTAACATTACTGACCCTCCTTTACTTACTTTCTTCTGAAATATGAATTAATCCCTGGTCAAATATTTGCTTTACATGTTCATCTTCAAGAGAGTAGAATACAATCTTTCCTTCTCTTCTGCTCTTTACTAGTCCAGCCTGCTTTAAGACTCTTAGCTGATGTGAAATTGCTGATTGGGTCATATTTAATAAGAATGCAATATCGCAAACGCACATCTCTGATTCATCTAATGCCCAGAGTATCTTAATTCTTGTTGAATCTCCAAAAACTTTAAATAGTTCTGCTAGATCATATAGAGTTTCTTCTTGAGGCATTTTTTCTCGCACTTTATTTACAATTTCCTCATGTATTACATCAGAGTCGCATCTTTCAATTGGTTGAATTTTTTTTGCCATATTTATATCACCTCCTTATCATTCAATTGAACACTTGAATAAGCTTTCATATGTATTATAAACCTCAATTCTCCGTTTGTCAATAAAAACATAATGAGTAATTGTTCAAGTGTGTTTATCTTTTAGCTTTACGGTCAAGACCGCCACCTCTAAGCGCAGCGTAGGTGGGTTTTAATCAGGTGGAGTAGACTCTCCATCTGATTCCCCGATGTTTCAGCTTGCTGAAACGAGTTCACTTATTAGATTATCCCTAAGTATAAATAGAAAAGAACCGCCCATCAAGAAGTATTTCTCCTCAATCGGCGGTCAAATTCGTTTTATTTTTCTATATCAATTTCTACACCAGATTTAAATTCAATAGTTAGTTTATCATCATAGACCGTTATTTTCTCTATAAGTCTCCTTACTAGTTGCTCATCATACTCCTCAAGGAGGATGGATTGTTCATTTAGGAACTTTTCCATATCTTCTAGTCTTTGCTTGGAGCCTTTTTTGCCAGCTTCTTCTGCTAAAGCCTTATGTCTTTCCTCTCTGAGCCTGTAAATCTCATCGGCTATATCGTTATAATCCTCTTTGGAATTGGCCAGTCTCAAAAGGTCTTTTTGTAATTCCTCTAGCTTTTTATCTATCTCGGAAACAACATTATTGCCCGTTTCACTTATCACTGTTTCTATATTTTCCTTTAAGATAGTTAAAAAGCCATCCTTTTGCCCTATTAGTTTATTAATTGCCTCTACCGTAGCAATACCTATCATATCCTCCAGCACGGTTCGGGAATGACAAGTTAACCCTGTATTCTCAAGTCTACTGACGCATCTCCAAACAATCGATTTTTTACCTCGATTATTCCAATGAACTCTACGGTATATTTCGCCACACTCACCACAGAAGATAATTTGCGAAAATACATGATTTGAACTAAAGTTTCTTTTCTTTCCACTAGTACTTATATGTCCTCTACTTCTACGAACTAACTCTTCTTGTACCTGCATGAAAATTTCACGCGGGATAATGGCTTCATGGTTATTCTCTACATAATACTGAGGTACGATTCCGTTATTTACAACCCTCTTTTTTGTAAGAAAATCTACCGTATAAGTTTTTTGGAGCAATGCATCACCAATGTATTTTTCATTGCTTAATATTTTCCTTATAGTACTGGTATGCCACCTTTTTTTGCCCGCTCCTGTAAGTATGCCAGTAAGCGTAAAAAATTAAGTACCTAGATAGCATATCCTCCCAATTGATAAAATTAAGAAAAAGATTATTAATGGGAGGATATAATTATGTCTAGAAAATTAGATAATGCAACCTGGGAAGAATATATTAATAAATTTGATGCATGTAAGGGGACAATAACTGTTAAAGATTTTTGTATAGAAAATAAACTTACTAAAAGTCAATTTTATTATCATAAAAAAAGATTAGAGAAATCAGAAGTTGAGAATAACACACCTGTTTTTCATGCTATCTCTTTAGATAGTAAAGAAAAGACTATCAAAGAAAATACATTTGCTTTGAATGAAGTAAAAATTACAATAGGTAATGCTATAATAACTATACCTGTTAGTGAAGCTATTCTAATATCATCAATAGTAAAGGAGTTAGCTGCAAAATGTTAAATATAGATAAAGTAGAAACAGTTTATCTTGCCTGCGGCTACACGGATTTAAGGAAAAGTATTGATGGGTTAGTTATGATAGTTCAAAATCAATTCAAGCTAAATCCTTTTGAAAAAGCGTTATTTGTTTTTTGTAATAGACAAATGGACAAATTAAAAATTCTTCACTTTGACGAAGGTTTTTGGCTATATTATCACCGTTTAGAAGCGAATCGCTTCAAATGGCCTGCTACCACAGAAGAAGAATTGAAAGTAAATATAGAAGAATTACGGTGGCTTATAAAGGGCTACGAAGTAAGAACAAAATCTAAGTTTAAACCTATAAAACAAAGTAATTATTTTTAAAAGTTTATCACTCCAAAACCGTTGAAAAACCTTTATTTTCAACGGTTTTTGTGATATAATAAATATATAAAATAAATCTAAAGAGGTAATCATGAATCACGAAATTTTAACTAATGAACTTGATGAAAATACAAAATTATTAATTGAAAAAATGGAAAAAAGAATTAAACTCAAAAGATGAGGAAATAAGAAAGCTTAAAAACGAATTAAATTTCTTAAAAACTGTTATAACAAATAAAAATAGAAAGATATTTGGAGTATCTAGTGAAAAGGCAGATGCTAATCAACTATCTTTTTTTAACGAGGCCGAAAAATATAGTGATTCAAAGGTGGAAGAACCTGCTTTAGAGGAAATTACATATAAAAGAGCTAAGAAAAATACATATACAGGAAAGAAAGATAATCTAGCAAACTTAGAAAGAGTTGTTATTGAACATAAATTAGAAGGTGCTGACCTTAACTGTAAAGAATGCGGAGAGCAATTAGTTGAAATAGGTGTAAAATCAAAAAAAGAGATAATTAAATATATTCCAGCTAAACTTATAGTTGAAGAACACGTGATTTACAGCTACGCTTGTAAATCCTGCGAAAAAGAAATCAGTGAAAGTAATATAATTTCAGCAGAAGCTCCACAAACTATTTTTTATAATAGTATGGCTTCTAATGAGTTAATTGCTCATACTCTTATACTTAAATATCAACATGCTATGCCTCTTTATAGACAAGAAAGCTATTTTGATATGATGGGTGCTACTCTTTCAAGACAAACTCTATGTAACTGGACTATGTCAGCAGCGGAAGCTTTAAAACCAATATATAACCACATGAAAAAAGAATTACTAAGCAGAAATTATATTCATGCCGATGAAACTACTCTAAGAGTAATTAATGACAATGGAAAAGATTCTAAATCTCAAAAATATATGTGGTTATATATGAGCGATACTAATTCAAAGCCGGTAATTTTATATGATTATCAAAGTACCAGATCCAGCTCTTGTCCTAAGAATTTCCTAGGAGATTTCAAAGGTTTTCTCCAAACGGATGGTTATAGTGGTTATAACTCCGTTACAAAGGCTACAAGGGTGTATTGCTTAGCTCACATAAGAAGATACTTCCATAATATAATTGTAGACTTAGATGAAGAAGCCCTAAAAAATTCTAGAGCAATAATAGGGTTTAATTATTGTGAGCAAATTTACAAACTTGAAAAAGAGCTTAGAGAATCCTTTTCAAGTAAGGACGATTATTATGATATTAGATTTAAAATAAGAGCTGAAAAATTAGCTCCAATTATAGATAACTTTATTGATTATGTTGAAAGAGAAATAAAAGATGCTCTTCCAAGAAGTCCGCTTGGTAAAGCACTTGATTATGCTAAAAAACATTTACCAGGATTAAAAAATGTACTACTAGATGGTTCTTTAGAAGTAGATAATAATGCAGCGGAAAGAGCTATTAAACCTTTCGTTATAGGTCGTAAAAATTTCCTTTTTGCAAACACTGCTAAAGGTGCAACTGCAAGTGGCAATAT
>NZ_JBKEEV010000002.1:0-536976 GCF_047777555.1 Clostridium sp.
CATAACCTACTTTAGCTTCTACCCTTACTTTTCCCGGTATATCTATTACATCCTTTGGCCATCTGTCTTTATGAATTACAATCGGTGGCTCCGTTTCAAGTATTATCATGTAATCTGAAGAGTCTATATAAACATCTCTACCATTTAAATTAGTATAGTATACTTTATTAACTTCAAGTATTGGTGTAATTGGTAGTTTTAAGACTTTACTGGAAAGGTATCAAGTATAACTTCTACAGTCTTTTGCTTTATAACTCTACCTGTAAAATTTTCACAGTATTCAGTAGCTACTTTTATAAGGGAAGTAATATAGGCATCTTCATCATTATGCTCTACTCTAAGATGCCCCTTTACTTCCTCAAGGGTTACTATATCAGGTCCTATTTCTTCTATAACTTTAATATTCATAACTAATCACTGTACCTTGCACCGGTTAAAATAGCAACTATACTTCCTTCTACCGGTGCATCTACTACTTCTACAGCTTTAATTCTAAGATACTTATATTCAAGTTTTGCAAGGGCTTGTGAATCTACTTCAATAACATAGGTTTTATTTTCCCCTGCAGTTGTTGTAAACCCTGTTGTATTAGCTAAAATGTAGTCTGAAAAATCATCTCCCGATAGTGCTTCTTTATATCTAAATTCAATTGCTGAAGTTTCTGCCCCTATTTCATCACTACATACTTCAACTGTTATAGTCTGGGTTCCTGTATCTCCAGTACCTGTTGCAATTACAAAGGTTACATGGTTATAGTTTGATAAATCAATAGGGCTTGTAGTAACCGTACCTGCAAAGGCATCAACCTTTGGTGGTAAAATCGTATTTATATGAAAAGTATTATTCATTATATCTCCTCCATTTTTATTTGATATAATTTATAATAAGGAGATGATTCACTATGCCAAAAGCACAAACTAAATTTATTAAAGCTTTAGATAATGTATTAAAAAACAAGATTTTAGTAATTCCTATTTAGACTTGAACCAAAACTACATATAAAATCTGACTTTAGAAAAAATGAATATATTGATTCAAATATAATGGAAGTACTAAATCTTATTTTATATAAGTTCAACTCGACTTTTGACTTTAGCAATAGACAACTACCTGTTGATTGTTGCATTGTAAATCACCCTACCCTTAAGTCACGTATTGTTGAATTCGATGAGGCGCAACATTTTTCCGAACAACGTTATTTAACTATAAAATTACTTCAAACAACTACTCAACTTCATTTCTTTCAAGAATATATTAATTTGTTGAAGGATTCAATTGTAAGTTCAACTTTTAAAAAAGTAGTTTCAGGTAGATCAGGTTTTACAAACCCTACACCTGGTTTCCGATTTAAATGTGGACGTACCTATCAAAGAGCTTTTATGACACTTTAAAAAGATGTAGCCCACTTATCTAAATACAACTCCCATTTGCTACCAATAATTCGTTTTTCTGTTTTTGAGTTTGAATTTGTTACAAAGAAACCGTTTATGGATATACCAATGGATATTCTTGAAACTATAATTGATGAAAAACTAAAAAGTTTAAAATAGTTATTACCTATCTGCAAGAGCAACAAATGGTGATAATTTACTACTTCCTTTGTAAGGAATAAGTGGTTTATCCCAAATTGGCTGGCCATCTACTCTATATATAAATCTAAATACACTTTCATCATATAAAAATCTTACATGGATAGATGAAGCTGCATTAATGCCGCCTTTATCAATAAGAAGATACTGACTAAAGTCAGCAAGTATAATATCTCCAAGAGTTCCTAAACTACTACACTGCTCTATTGGAATTACAGGCCTTCCAAACAGTGTGCTGTAAGGCTTATCAGCTAGACCATTTGCTGGCATATATACTGGAACCCCTCCATCCCCTATTGCAAGAGACATTGTATAAAGCTGTGGCTCTACATCCTGATTTATAAGCCATACTGCATTTTGTCTACTTCTTCCCCACATTCTAGACCACATTTTCACTATGTTTTCTACAGTAATTGTTCCTGCAGCTTGACCCGACTCTTTAGCCACCTTTACAAGGGCATCTGAATTTAAAATACCAAGGGGCTGACCTGCACCATTTCCTCTTATGATTGCATCATCAATTTTAAATCCAAACTCTTCAGCAAATCCTTGCATAAGTACTGATTCAAGGGCAGCTGCATCAGTTAAGAGTTCATCGGTTACATAGCAAAGGCCAGTAAGTTTTTTAAGACTTAAATCCATTACCCTAAATTTAGGTCTAGAACCTACAAACTGATCAGCTTCATTTTCCCAGTAAGTCTGTATACCACCCCATCTTGAGCCATTGGCCCTACTTGTTTCATTAATAGCATTAATCTTAAGGCCATTAGAGTTAGTACTAAGGGGGATTTTTCTACATTTTGAAGCAATAACCCCCGTATTATAGGCTCTTTTTAAAAGCTTAGATACAAAATCCTGCTGAACTAGAAATCCACCATCACTTGGAACACTTTCAGAAAGTCCAGAAGCAGCTCTGGTTGTAAGCCTTGAGTCTACTCTTCCATTAGGACATGCAGCCCTGTAAACTGCCATCATCTGCTCACCAAAACTTTTAAATCTTTCTTCATTTTGCGGTAAGTTTGAATTTTGTGGCTCATTTCTTACTGGTTCTGAATCTCTAGTATTAAGCTCTGCTTCTAATCTTTGCTGCCTTTCTTCAAATTCAATTTCTGTTTGTCTTTTGTCAATTTCTGAGTTTAGGTCTTTAAGCTTTTGTTCTTCTTCATCGGTTAAAGTTCTATTTTCTTTTTCTACTGTTTCTAAAATACTTCTTGCCTCTTTTATAAGCTCTGCTCTTTTTTGTTTCATCTCAGCTATATTTTTCATTACTAAATCACTCCATTTCCTTTATTTTGGGTATAAAAATAGCACTTACTGATTTTTTTCAGATAAGTGCTTTAAACTTTACTTAAAATTTCAATTTTTCTTTTATATAAATCTAACTTTCCCTTAGCTTTTATAGCTTTTTTCTGTCTTTCTTCCTCTTTATGATTTTTAAAGACCTCATCCATGCTTCTGACCCCTACATCTGTTTGAGGATATGCAGGATAAGTTACTGGTGATACATCAAAAAGCTTTACTTTCTGAAGTTCTCTTACATCCATACCCTCTTCAAGTCCCCAGCGGTCCGATTCTACAATAAATCCAAAGGACATTTGGGTAATATCTCCTCTATCAATAGACACGAGAAGGTCTCTAGCCCACTGGGTATCAGGTGGATGAATGATAACTTTAAGTCCTTTTTCATCTTCCTTAAGCTCTAATGTTCCTGATTTATTTCTGCCAAGGACATAATCGGGATTATGGTTAAATAGGGCTCTTATATCATCCTTTTCTATTGAGTCTTTAAATGCTCCTGGTAGTACCCTTTCTTTATATGGGAAAAATCCACCTAGTGTTTCACTCCACTCATTAAATACTGCTGCATGTCCTTCAATAGTTCTTACTATTTTATCTCCTTCCTCATTATTTGGTTTACTTTTGACTCTCAGCTCCGTCATATTTATGGTCCTTCTCTCCATTTCCATCAGTTTCACCACCTTTCTTAGCATCATTATTTGTCTTAGCAAAGGCACCAGCCATGTTAAGGGGAAGCATATTTCCGTTAATAAGGTACAAATCTCCACCTTTTTCTTCACTAATAGGGTTCATATCCTCAAGTTCTCTTATGTCATTAGCACTATACCAGCCATTTTGCCTACCTATAGCGTATCCTTCCATCCTTGTTTTGAAATCTCCTCTTAAAAGTCCATCTATAGTAAACTTTGCAAAGTACTTTTTTCTCTCACTAGGGGTAAGTAAACATTTATTAATAGCCTGTTCCCACCTTACAAGCCAAGGTCTTATGGTATGAACTGCAAATTCTATGGATTGGTGCTCTATATTTGAAAAGGTTGCATGTTCTAAGTCTCCAATAAGATGAGGAGGCACTCTATAAATTCGGCATATTTCGTTTATTTGAAATTTTCTTGTCTGTAAAAACTGTGCATCCTCTGGTGGTATACCTATTTCATGGTATTTCATTCCTTCTTCTAGTACAGCTACCTTATGTGAATTGCCTACTCCCCTATATACTTCTTCCCATTGTTTTCGAAGTTTTTCTGGATCTTTTAAAATTCCTGGGTGTTCAAGTATTCCTCCTGGTCTTGCACCATTTCCAAAGAATCTGGCACCAAACTCCTCTACTGCAAGGGCTAATCCTACTGCTTCCCTAGCTGCGGATATTGGAGATATGCCTGTTAGTCCATTAAAAGAAAGTCCTGGTATATGAAATATTTTCTCTTTAGCATAAATAATCTGTTTATTATCAATAAAGTATTTATATCTAATTCTTTTAGTTTCCTTATCCCTTTCTACTACCATTTTATCGGGGTGAAGTGGATAAAGCTCTACAATATTACCTGCTCCATCCCTAACTATTTCAGCATAAGCATTTCCCCATAAGAGAAGATGGGCCATCATTGTTTCTCTAAAGGAAAAACTGGTCATTTCTTCATTAGGTAAATCGTGAAGAATATAATACAGTGGATGATTTATGGCCTTTTCCTTTCCTTTAGTTTTTCTAATATATAGAGGAAGAGGTAAGCTTGCTACTGTTTCTGCAATTACTCTTACACAAGCATAAACTGCTGTTGATGTTATAGCGTTATATTCAGATATATTTTTCCCAGCATTAGACTCTAATCCAATATCTTCAGACATTAAAAAAGCCTTGATTTTATCATCAAGACTTAAGTTTCTTTTTTCTATTAATTTGGATATAAAGGGTATTTTAATAATGATTTTCACCTCTTTTTGTACTCGATTTATCAATTTTACTTGTCTATTTACTTGTATAAATTAAATAATAAATTTTAACCTCCAGATTTCATTCTTCTAAATTCATCTCTTACAAGAGCATATTTAATAAGATTTTTTATAAATTCTTTAGTACTTTTCTGTTTCCAATTAATTTCCTCGCTACAATCTAGAGTGCCAATAATAATTTTACCACTAGAATCTACTAAACTAGGATCCTGTTTTTGTACAAATTCAATTACTTCTTTTCGTTTTGCTGATCCTTTTTTACCAATAGTTAGTGTTCCATCATGCCAAACTAAATAATTATTCCCTTTGATTTTAGTATACTTATCAATATTTAATTGTAAAGAATTGTGTCTTTTATCAAAATCATCTATAGCAACTACTAAAGTTGTAGTTCCTTTACTATTCCCCCATTTAGGATCATTAAAACATTTAGCTTTGCCAAATATAGAAATACTTACAATTTGATTGTTTCCAGTCTCATCTTCTATAATAAAATATCTATAATCTCCTTCCCAAATCCCTCCTGCTGCATTACCAAACCAAGTGTATCTATGTCCATCCTCTATAATATTTAATCCATTCACTTTAAAAGGTGAGCACTTTATTTTAGGATCATGTAAAAATCCAGCTAAATTCATTATTAAAGGATATAAATTTTCACTTGTATCCTCTCCAATCCATCCAAAATCTAGAAATTCCTCTATGTTCTTCTTTGAAAGTAATTCTTTAAAATCTGGCCTTTTCCAGCCTTCTGAATCGTCAAATATAAATTTAAATGATTTATCACTTATGAAATCTTCATATTTTGGTAGCTCTTCAATATAATGATATTCTTTATCTACTTCATCCCATACAGCTGCATATGTATAATCACCATTTGTAATTATAATAAAGCCAGCCCCTAATATATTATCGTATTTATATGCCTGAAACCATACTTCATCAACTAATGGTATCCCTGGAGCTTTACATTCAACAATGATTATAGGAACATTATATCCTTCTTCATCTTCTCCATAAACTAATATATCTGCTCTTCCTCTTGCTCCTTTTTTAAAATAAGTCATGGGCACTTCAACCCCAATTTTATTTTTAGGTACTTTTAACTCTTCAATTAAATATCTTATAAATTTTTGTCTAACAATTTCTTCTGGGGTTTCTATTATTAAAATCTCCCTTATCGGATCAAAAATGCATTTGTTATTCTGTCGGTAGTACGTTTTTCCAATGTCATAATGACTAAAATCAATATCTAAGTTATAATCCATTTAAACTATCTCCTTTAAAATAATTCACTATTAAATTAACTACTATTATAGTATATAATATATTTTTAGATCAATCTATACAGTCTGTTATCCTATATTAGAATAATCCCTCTCTCATCATACACAGATTCCTTATTTTCATTTCTTATAGCCCTATCAAGTGCCATAATCATTGCAACAGCACCGTCTATTTTCTCTGTGCTTTTTTCTTTATCAGGCTTTATATTTCCAGCTGGATCAGTTCTAACATGTATATTATCCATCATCCACCTCAAAACAGGATGTCCGCCATGGGATATCTTTTTTTCTAAGGTTAGTTTCATAAGTTCTTTAGTTGGTGGTGACATATCTTTATAACCTTGTCCGAAAGGAACTACTGTAAATCCTAATCCTTCTAAATTTTGTACCATCTGTACTGCTCCCCAACGGTCAAAGGCAATTTCTTTAATATTGTACATAGTACCTAACTCTTCTATAAACTTTTCAATAAATCCATAGTGTATTACATTACCTTCAGTAGTTTTTAGAAAGCCTTGCTGCTCCCATATATCATAGGGGACATGGTCCCTTCTAACTCTAAGCTTTAAGTTTTCTTCAGGTATCCAAAAGTAAGGCAGTACATAGTATTTATCATCTCCTGATATTGGTGGAAAAACTAATACAAAAGCTGTTATATCAATACTACTTGAAAGGTCAAGTCCACCATAACACATTCTTCCTTTTAATTTTTCAGGATTGACTTCGAAGGAGCACTTATCCCATACATCCATAGGCATCCATCTTACTGATTGCTTCACCCACTGGTTAAGTCTTAGCTGTCTGAAGATATTTTCTTCTGCTGGATTTTCTTTTGCGCTAATATAAGCTGCCTTTACTTTTTCTATATCAATGGTATGGCCTAGTGATGGATTAGCCTTATACCAGTTCTTTTCATCGGTCCAATCGTCATTATCATCTATTCCATAAATCACAGGGTAAAAGGTAGGGTCTATCTTTTTTCCTCTTAATATATCTTCTGCTTTTTGATGAACTTCCCAACAAATGGAATTTCTATCATTACCTGCGGTTGTGATTAGAAAGAAGAGTGGCTGCTTTCTTGCATCACCACTTCCCTTTGTCATAACGTCATAAAGTTGTCTGTTAGGCTGAGCATGTAGCTCATCGAAGATTACACCATGAACATTCAGACCATGTTTTGTATAGGCCTCCGCTGATAAAACCTGATAAAAACTAGCCGTTGGCATATATACCAGTCTTTTTTGTGAAATAATAGGTTTAATTCTCTTTTTAAGTGCTGGACATTGTTCAACCATTTCAACAGCTACATCAAATACAATTGATGCTTGCTGTCTATCAGCTGCACATCCATAAACTTCTGCTCCCCACTCCATATCAGCACATGTAAGATAAAGTGCTACAGCTGCTGCAAGTTCACTTTTACCATTTTTCTTTGGAATTTCAATATATGCTGTGTTATACTGTCTATATCCATCTTCTTTAACAGTACCAAATATTTCTCTTATTATTTTATCCTGCCAAGGTAGCAGATCAAAAGGTACTCCATGCCATATTCCCTTTGTATGTTTTAGATTATTGATAAAGGTTACTGCTCTCATAGCTTTATTTTCATCAAACATTATTTCACCCTCAGTAAGCTTTCCATAGGATCATCAGTATCCGTCTTTTCTGTGTTTACTCTAATTCTAGTTCGTGCTGCTGGAGTAAGCCCAAACTCAGAGCAGAAATCCTTCATCACCTTAAGATACGTCTGGGCTATGGATACCTGTGGTACTTGCTGGATATATCCTGATGGTGTTTTAAAGATGGTGCCATGCTTTGATAAAAACTCCTCTGCTTCCTTCCACCTTGCATAAGCTTGACAATATCCTGCAAAAGCTGCTGCGTCTACTTGTGTTAAAACTCCAATTGCTTCTAAAGTTTTAGCCATTCGTTTCCATTCTTTTTTCGCTTCAGGTTCAAGCCACGACGGACATCTGGGTGCCTTCTTCTCTGGCTTGGGTTCATTATTATTAAGGGGCCTTTTTCCTGGATTGCCTTCTAGAACCTTTAAAGCTGTAGGTTTTGGTTTTCTTCCTCGTGTCGCCATGGTATCACCTCCATTTTCCCTACATTCGCCCCGTAAGGGGTTTTTATCTTTATTTCAATGGATTGCCTATAACAAGAGAAAGAGCCTTTGTGGCCCTTTTTAGCTTTCTCTTGCCCTTTCCACCGCTAATTGAATTTCAAAACTCCAGTCGGTTTTTGTAAGTTTCCCATCGGGGTCCCAGAACATCTCTAAATCTTCTATCATATCTACAATTTTCTCTACATCTTCCTTCGCATCTTCCCATCCAAGTGCATTGATTTTTTCTACTGCGGTAGCAATTAAGCCTTCCATCATTATTTTCATTTTCAATCTTGTCATTTTTATAACCTCCCTGTGTTTTTGGTACTACTATATATCACTCTAAACACAGGTTATTGCAAGGATTTTTTATTACTCTTGTCAATTTTTATTCTCCAGTTTGTTCTTTATCTTTATCTTTAGGTTTTACTTTTCTAAATGCTCCATTACCTGATAAGTTTTTAAGTAACTCTTTCCTTGCTAATTTATACTCTTCTCCAATCATTCCAAGTCTTAAAAGCCATGTTCTGAAAGTATATTTTTCATTATCTGTTGGCTTAACCTTTGCTGAAGCATATTTTAATTTTTTAGCGTTTTCATTTAGGATAGATACAAATTGTTTATAAACTTTAATCTTTTTAGTATTTTCTTCTCCTTGTGAAAATTTAAAGGTTATTGTTTTGTTATAAAAATCAAATTCAATTCCCGGGCAACTTTTTTCACTTATATCTTCTAGAGCAGTTTTAAAATCTTCTAAGGTTTCAATTTTAACTTCGTTAATACCTATGATAAAATCTTCTCCTATTAAATCTTTTTCAATCTCTAAGGCTTTTTTAATAAGGCCTTGTTTTCTGTAAATCATGTTAACTAGATTCCTTAAGGTTCTGCCGTTGTGACCCTCCATTGGAAAGGTTGCTTCAAAGTCTGTAGCTACAATTTCATTGGCTGTCCCAGTTTCTATTTCTTCAGTTTCTATTTCCTTAGGCTCTGCTTTTTCATATTCTGTTAGCAACTTTTCAAGCCTCACTTCTTCTCCCAATGCTGTTATGATTTTTCCTTCCCTATCAATAGTATAGGTTTCATCTTCAGTTTCCAGTTGGTATGCAAAGCTTGGTGCTCCTAAGTAATTTGCCTTCACTCTAAAATGTCCCTCTAATCTTTTTACTAATTCCTTTCTATTCATCTAAAATACCTCCCTGTGTTTTTGTTACTCTATACATCACTCTAAACACAGGTAAAGTCAAGGGATTTATCTAAATAACTGAAAAAAGGCCTAATGGCCTTAATCCAGTTCCAAAGCAGTATACCTTGGATATGTATAACCTTCAGAATTTACTAAAATCCTTTCTCCCGTTTCCTTATTTTTAACTCGAATACATCTTAACTGTCCTCTTTCATTTGGTCCTCCGTCTTGCTCTGTAATCCAAGGCTGATCTTTAAAGAAATCTTCGCTGAATAGTTTAAATTCCTTATCGTTGAGTTCAATTTCTTTTGTTACTTCGTAATCCGTTCCTTCTCTTCCTGATTTTAATGCCACCACAGTTAGTTCCTTTAATTCTTTTAAATCTGCTATTTTTCTTCCAAATAATGCTTTCATCTTTAAATCCCCTTTCTGTGTTTTTGTTATTCTATACATCACTCTAAAACACAGATAAGTCAAGTAAAAAAAGTCCTAAAAGGAGATTTTTATATCATATCTTTCTCTTTAAAACTAAAATATCCATCTCCTATAATTACGTGGTCTACAACCTGTATTCCTAAAAGCTCACCTGCGTCCTTTAATCTTTTTGTAACCCTGATATCCTCTGGACTAGGTTTCGGGTCTCCTGAAGGATGGTTATGAAGTAGTAGAATTGATGTAGCATTGCTAAGTAGTGCTCTTTTGAATACTTCCCTTGGATGAACAAGGCTTGAGTCTACTGTTCCCCTACTTACTTCAAATAGTCCTGTTACTTCATTTTTAGAACTTAAGGTTATTATCGAAAATACTTCCTCTGGCATCTCGTGTAAATGTAAAATTTCCGTTGCTATCTTCCAAACTTCTGATGGTGAGTCTATCTTCTTGTCGATATTATACCTTGCTGCATTTTCTTTAACTAATCTTATTGAATAAGTTGTGAAAGTTTTCATCTTACCAGCCCCCTGCGTTTTAGTGTAGTATATATATCACTCTAAACACAGGTAATATCAACTCTTTATTTTGTTATATTGATATTTCTGTAAGCTATTTTTTCTCCATCCCTTATTAGAAAAACTTCTTCATCAGTCCCAACATACTCAATATATCTTTTAACAATAACATCCACATACTTTTCGTCCAGCTCTATCCCGTAACATATTCTGTCGAGCTGTTCACAGGCAATAATTGTTGATCCACTTCCTGCGAAAGGTTCTAGAACTATGCAGTTACTAACAGAACTGTTTTTTATAGGATATGCTATTAAGGGTACTGGTTTTGTAGTTGGATGTAATTTTGATTTTGTTGGTCTATCAAAATTCCAAACAGTAGTTTCTTGTCTTCCTGCATACCATTTGTGCTTACCTTTCTTTTTCCAACCAAAGAGGCAGGGTTCATGTTTCCATTGATAAGGACTTCTTCCTAAAACTAATGAATTTTTAACCCATTGACAAACCCCTGATAAATAAAAGTCAGCATCTTCAAAAGCTCTTCTAAATATTAGTCCTTTGGTATCTGCATGAAATACATATATTGACGCATCATCTGCCATGTGTTTATGCATATTTTTTAATGCACTTAAAAGAAATTGATAAAATTCTTCATCTTTAAGATTATCGTTTTGTATAGTCCCTGCTGCTCCTTCATATGATACGCCGTAAGGGGGATCGGTAACCACTAAGTTTGCTTTCTTCCCTTCCATAAGCTTCTCATAAGTTTCTTCTTTTGTGCTATCACCACAGATAAGTCTATGTTTTCCTAATAGCCATATGTCACCCTGCTTTGATATTGGCTCTTCCTTTAATGCTGCATCTACATCAAAATCATCATCTTTTACTTCCTTATCATGAATGCTAGAAAATAAATCTTCTATCTCTGCAGCATCAAATCCAGTAAGGTTTATATCAAAATCCAGTTCTTTTAAATTCTCTAGTTCTAATGCCAATAATTCTTTATCCCATCCAGCATCTAATGCTAATCTGTTATCAGCTAGAATATATGCTTTCTTTTGGGCCTCTGATAAATGCTCTACTAATACGCAGGGTACTTCTTTTATTCCCTCTTCTTTTGCAGCTTTTACTCTGCCATGACCTGCAATTATATTTTTATCTTTATCAATTAGTATTGGATTTACAAAGCCAAATTCTCTAAGGCTACTTCTTAATTTTTTTATCTGCTCTTTGCTATGGGTTCTGGCATTATTTGCATATGGAATAAGTTCATCTATGGGAACTAATTTTAACTCCTCTGTTCTTTTCAATCTTTCCACCTCCAACTGCTCGCATTAAAAAAACACCTTAAAACCTACGTTTTTCAATGGGTTTTCGTAGATGCTGATATTGCTCTATGCCTTGAAAAATCAAGTTTTTATATATAATTAAACCTATGATACCCGGGGGTCTGAATTTTGCGAATTAATGCGTTTGGGGGCCGCCCCGTTCCTGTTTTATAAGGTATAGAGATAGTATCCCCCCTACCCCTGTAGTTTCAAAATTTAATATATTTTTTTCATGTACTAACCATATTACATATATTTGTATTTAATGGTAAAATAATCTCGAGGTGATTTTATGTATATAAAAATTTCTCCAAAATATGGTAGATCCCATCTATGGTCTTTCATTGATTTTAGAATAGCAACCAATGCAAGACAAATTGAATATGAAACAAATGGTAATCTAATAAAATATGTCATTTATGAAGTAGACAAAGAAATTAGTACGGAATTAGCTAATGAATTTGGATTCAATATTGAGATTCTTAATAATTACAAACCTACTAAGAGTAAATAATTTTTTAATAAGTATACACTTTATTTTTCCTTCCCCAGCGTCCATCTTCTTTTGCTGTCTTTTTATCATGACAAGACTTACACAAGGCCTGAAGATTATCTTCATCCCAAAACAAAGCTTCATTACCTTGATGGGGTACAATATGGTCCACTACAGTTGCTGAAGTAAGTCTTCCTTTTTTTTCACATTCCACACAAAGAGGATGTTTTGTTAATACCTTTTTCCTTAACCTTTTGCCATCTACTACTGCTATAAAACTTTTTGTATTTTCTATTTCTGTTATATTTCTTCGTATCTTCCTTCTGATGTTTCTCACAATACCTTCCTTCCGTCAGTTCTGGGCAGCCTGGGAAGCTGCACATACGCTTTGGTTTTCTTGGCATAACTATTCTCCTTTTTGACTTTTTCTTTAAAACAAATAGGGAACATGCAATACACCTTCTTTGGTGTAAGTCATGTTCCCCATAGACATTTTTTACATTTTTTCATCTTGTCATCTCCAAAATTTAGGCATAAAAAAAGACCAACTTATGGTTAGCTGGCCCTTTTCAAAAAATAATACCAGGGAGCCCACTCGTGACTCCCCATCTTTGACTTTAATACCACTTTGAGCATTCATCCCAAAGCATCTTTGTATATTATATTTATATCCATTTGTTAATATTATATTCATAAAAAGAAATTATGTTAAATAAATTTCAAAAAAGATACATAGGGACTCGCTCGTAGTCCCCATTTTGAATTAGTATTACCACTATCCCGCTCGTGAATAGCATCTTTGTATAACTATAATAACATTTTTATTCCTTTTTGTCTAGTAATTATTTCAAAAAGGCCTCTCTTATTTGTTTTTCAAATTCCTGCATATCCTCAACCCAAACTCTTCTTTAATTGAAATAAAGCGATTTAATTCATCTTCCTTCTTAGATAACTCATCTTCCAAAACACTAATTTTGTCTTTAAGTTTCCCTATATACACTAATTTATCATCCAAAATATTTTTTAATTTATCGTAATGACGCTTTATATCAACAGAAATTGCTATAGCTTCATCTACAGCCTCCATCTCAGATGAATCTAGTTTTGTTACAAAGTCTCCTAATCTTGCCTTACTTACACATACTATATTACCTAATAGCACATTACCATCTAAAATAATTTCACCAGATTCGTTATATTTATTAGCAATTGGTACCACTACGGGTAATGTAGATCCCGTATGAGTTATTGGTGCAACTATTGTATTGGGTGATGTAACATTACCAGCATCGCTTTGAAGAATAACACATGGTCTCTCCTTACACTCTTCACTACCAATTCCTAGACCTAGATTACATCTATAAACCTCACCTCTTTTAACAACTCTTCTATTTGCCCTACTAGCATTTGAATCAAGGTATAATTTTGTCTTTAACCACTCTAGGTATTGTTGTGTCTTTGATAAATCAATACTTCTTGCCATATCTTCTCCCCTTTATCTAAAAAATATTTACCATAAATAGTGGGATTTCCACCAACTCAAATACATTTCCACAAAATCAGTATAACATATTTTGCTAAATTCTTTATATTGTTTTATTTTGCATAAAAACCTATGATTTGTACTTTGCTTTAACTTTCTAATTTTCCTGGCATAGAAAAGACCCTCTTCTCTTTAATTGAGGGCCCATTTTATCAAGAATGCTGCGTTTCCTTGGAATCGAATCGATATAACCTCGGCCTATTCAAACAGCATATGGTACTCTTGATTTTTCTATACCTTTACATTTTATATTTTACTACACTTTCATAGTCGCATTCAATCTCATTTAGTCGCAACTTTTTATTTTTTGAACTTCTTTTAATGCTTTTCCATGAATTCTAAATATTGTACTCCTTTCATAACCCATAGCACTTGCTACATCTTCCCAGCTTTTACCGCATATATATCTCATTTCTAAAAGAACTTGGCAAGTAATATCATTTACCTTGTTAATAGTTTCTAGTATTTCTCTTTTTAAATCAACTAATTTATCAATATCATCATTTATTTCATGACTTAAATCTATAAGCTTAACAATAGCATTTTCCATAGGACTTGTTATTTTTCCGCCACTTACTTTTTCTTGTGTAACATCCACTGTGACTTTTTGGGCCAAACTTTCTAGCCTTTGTTTCTCTTCAAGTTTATTGTTAATCTTTTTATCAAGCCAAATAGCCTGCGATAAATATTCCTTAGCTTTCATGGCTATATCACCTCTATTTTTCCACCATAGTAGGTTTCAATTATATAATCCCTTTTGTCTTTATTTAAAGAAAGTATTCTCTCAAGTGCCTTCTTTTGTCCTAGCTTAAATTCTTCTTTAGTTTTATAAAATCCACAATCAGTTCCTTCACATCTGTTTGATTTTAAAATGATGCATCTTTTATTTTTATAAGCAAAGCAATTTTTAACATCTTTAACATTCATATCATTCATCCCCTCATCCCTCCCACTGGTTTGCAATGAATATCAAAATATCTAATAGGCATATTAACACTTTTTGCTTTATCTATTTCTACAGCCATTCCTGATGTTACTTTACCACCAAACACCCACAGTTCCTGGCATTTTGATAAAAGTACTAATCCCATAGCTAGTCCTAGTTTTCTTTCTTCAGGATCATCCTCACATAAAAACTGTGGGTACATAAGATGAGGTATTATTGGTATAGCATTTTTAATTACAGCAAATCTTCCATATCTTCTAGCTCTCTCTGTGTTTCCCTCAATATCTCCTGCAAAGGGACTGCATATAAATACGATTTTTTTCTCCTCAAATTTCTTTTGCTCTATATTAGTTTCATTTGTTTTTGTTATATTCATAATCTTACACCTCCGATTTTCACGGCAGGTTGATAATTTTCTAACATTGTTACAGATTATATATAATATATATATATATTTATTTTATATATAATAATTTTTTATCTACTCTCTTTTTCTCTTTATATAAAGGAATAAAGAAATATCTGTAACATCTATAACACCTGCCTAATTCATTCATTTTTCTAGTCTTTAGAAGTTACAGATGTTTTCACTTATCTGTAACTTCTGTAACATCCTTAATATAAACCCTTATAGTTTTCCCATTAACTCTCTTTACCTTTGATTCAAAACCATGCTTATTAATTTCTCGTCCAAACTCCACATGACTAAGGGGCTTTAACCCATTCTCATAACACCAAGTACTATATTTTCTGTATACATCTTTAGATGGTTCATTTTCTATTTTTATTCCTTCATTTATGAAAGTTAAAACTGGATTATTAACCATTTCATATTCCTTCTTCTCTTTTGTTACTACTGAAGGCTCTGTAAATCCTGTGGTTAGTACTCTTTTTAATCCTTCTATTCCAAGTTTTAGTAAATATTCCATAGCCGACTTAGTTAAAAGCTTATCTTTTATAAAGGCATCAAAATCTGCATCCTTTTCACTAAAAACTGCATTAAAGGGAATAATTACAAGTCTTCTCATTAAACCATCTGAGGTATCATTTATCCTCGG
This sequence comes from Clostridium sp., assembly GCF_047777555.1. GTDB lineage: Bacteria > Bacillota > Clostridia > Clostridiales > Clostridiaceae > Clostridium_H. The sequence continues at coordinate 15,724 of NZ_JBKEEV010000002.1, forward strand.
TAGTTTATTTGCACTAAAAAGAAGCTTTGCATAGTTATTAAATTCAAAGGGGTCCTTTCCTTTTCTCTCTACATTTACCGTTTCTCCTGTAACTAATTTTTTAAAAATAGCATTATCGTCAATATACTTTTACTAATATCATCACCAATGTTGGCTAATTTGTGGAAAAGCTCTGCAGTTTTAAATCTCTCACCAAGTTCATCTATTCCAAGGCATGAATAATTATCGCTACCCAACAGATTTTTAGTCATATCAAGGAATGTGGACTTCCCATTACTCCCACTTCCAGTGAGGATAAAACACTTACCCATTTCATTTCTTCTAAAGAGTAAGTATCCTACTAACTCTTCTAGGAGATTTCGTAAATCCTTATCATTACAGCATATTTTATCAAGGGTCTTATCTACTACTAAGTCATAGGCACTTGGAAGATAATCATATTCAATTTTATTTTGTAATATTAAATCCGGTGAAAAGTCAGTAATTGTCATAGTATCTATATCTAGTACTCCACTTGCAAGGGCTATATATTTTGCATCTGATGGCTCTACATCTTCTGCTATAAGCTGTAAATAGCTATATATCTCATTTCGTTTGGACTTTGTAAGCTCCGGTAGATGTTTAATCATAGCTGATTCAATTTCCAGTGGGTCGCTTTTATATATACCATCTCTGTAGATATGAAGCTGGCTATTAATCTTTATAATGTGCTCCTCTGCTTTTAGAAATTTAGCAAACTTAATCGTGTAGGAACTTGGATTTAATATAAAAGGACTCCTTTAAAAATGCTTCATCCCGAAGGATGCTATTTATTTCTTTTTCTCCAAGAGGTGTTTTTAATATATATTTATTTATAATACCTATGGTATTTTTAATAGAGTCTTTACTGAATCCTTCCGATTGGAGAGTGAGAATATAATTAAAAAGTGTCTGATTCCTTCCATCTCCTTCTTCCAATTCTTTAAAGTCTGGAACATTTCTTTTCTTTTTTAGCGGTCTTAACCAGTCCGGTAGAAAATCAATATCTTCAATATTTTTAATACGATTTAACCATCTTCTCGTTTTACCATTTACTTTTATTGGCACAAGAGCATTCTGCTCACCAATGCCTATGTCAATAGATACACCTATTGGTGTTTTCATTTTTGTCTGTCTTTTATTCAAATCCTTATTTCTAAAGTAAAAGTGCAACCCTCTAGTAGTCTTTAAAATGGCACAAGATAGTTTCTGATCAGTAACTATATTTTTTACAATCTCCGCTTCTTTTTCATCATCTACATCAATCTGCACCATTCCATCTGCTAAAATCCCAGCAAAATCTCCTCCAGTTTTTCGAATGTAATCATAGGTATAAAATTTCTTTTTCTTTTTATATGCTTCTATCGGTTTTTTCCCTACCGTTCTTATGTAGCCTTTTAAAATGTCCACTTTTTCACCGCCTTTTTTCCAATAAACCCATTATTTCTGGTTAGTTCTTATTCCAAAATCATAGGATAGTTGGGAAATTTTATAACCATTATGACCTCTTTTCTCACCATATTTTTTTATAAAACAGATAATAATCTCCCAACTAAATAACAATATTGAATCAAATTCTTTTATTCTTTCATATATTTCAATGATTTTAATGCTGTTTTGGCTACCAACTTCCCAAATTAGAATATATATTTTTATAAAACACCCATGTTTTCTTCCCCTAAAAAATCTAAAAGTCGCTTCCTTGTCACCTGAATATACCATTCTCTATCAAGTCTTCTAGGAATTCTTTTACCTATAACATTATCGTTTTTAATAAAACACTTCTCTGGCGTACCAGCTATTTTTTCTACTCTACCGTTTTCCTTTACTTTATAAACTCCCTTATCATCTTCTTTCTTTGAAGCAAATACCCTAAGGCACTTTTCTGATAACTTTTTATTACCATAAAGGGCGTGGGAATATTTATAGCTTATCTTTACTACCTTTTGAAACATCATAAGGTCTTTACAATTGTTTATTGTTTCTTCTACTGGTACTCCTTTAATGAAATATTCTTTTAATGCCAAATTCACAATAGGCAAATCGTTATCAATACTACTTAATTTTTTACATAAGCTCCTTTAGACTTATAGCTACCATCGTCTTTAATGATGATATAGTTATTGACATCTTTTTGATAAATTTTTTTATAGAGTTCAAATTCTAGCTTCATATGAGTTCTTTCTTCCCACTCTTTGCAGATGTCTTTAATAGTGTTAAAATTTCTTTTTCGTCTAATTTTTCCTATTAATCCATCGGTATTAGATTGGATAAGGGTCCAATGTGGTTCTAATTTCTCTATTAAATCTAGTAATAACAGTTGTCCACCTACGCAGACATTGTTGGCCTGTCTTGGATCATAGAGGTTATTATATTTATATTTCATGGCCCCATAGGTACTGTTAAGAACGATTTTATAAGGAAGCTGCATAGGATTTTTTTCCGCTTTTAACCTTAACCGTTCTTCATAGATTTTCTTGTATAAATTGGAATCTTCCACGTTTCTAGATAAAAAGTTATACTCAAGCATTAGTGATGGATAAAAAGAAGCTACATCAACATTTACAAGAATACCTTCATCCTGATACTGATCCCTTGCTCCGTGGAGTCCTCCCCATGCAAATACATGGGGCACTCCACTTATAGTTGTTTCTAGGGATTTATCATAACTATGATTATTTGAGTCCTTGTACCAGTCAACTACATATTTATATTTTTCTATTTTTAAAGTATCTAGTAATATTAAATCAAATTCATCAGAACGATTTACCTTATTAGCCTTTAAAATTACTGCTGCCAGTTGTGCTTTAGTTTTGCTGATATATTTTAGTGGTAGATTAAAGGCCTTTAGTAGGGCCACATGAGAGTCAAATTCCTCTTTACGATGTAAAAATATTTCTATAGTCTGCTCAACATCATGGGTACAGTATTTTACTACTTCCTCTAATTCTTCTTCTGTTAACTTTCTATCTATATGAAAAGCTTACAGTGCTTTCTCTTATGTCATTTCCCATAAATCCTTCTAGTTCTTTTAAACCGTGAGTTGTTGTCATAATATCAAATTCATAAAGTTGAATTTTTTGAAATAGAGAGCTGTACTGCCAGCCTTGATTTTTTTCTGCTATAATGAAACTGGAGATACTATATGGGTCAAAACCGCAAAGGATACCTTTTAAAATATACTGGTCATAATGATGGCTGTTATAGCCAATCCAGATATGTTCTTTATGTTCTTCATAAAATGATGCTAATTTCTTAGCATCATTTATAAAGACATATTTTTGATGATTAATAGGGTCTATTACGACGAAGAGCCAATCTTGCAGGAAAACCTCTGCGTCAAAGAATAAAATCATACCTATTCAACCTCAAAAACCTCAGTTATTTTAAAGGTCTTAAATCCTTTGTTGGTTTCCCCATACTCTACTGCATATTCTAAATTGCCGTCAATTGCTTCATGAATATCAAGTATTAAATCGTAGTATTGTGAAAAACTTTCAAACTCTACTTCTATTCCAGCTTCAAGAGATCTTAAAAATTCATTAGCGTTATGAAGCCCAAAAGCTGTGTTTATAACTTGGTTCATAAACAATATGGAATTTTGATATTCACCAGATAAGATTTTCATCCAGCAGGATAACATAGGTTTACCTGTCTTTGATTCTACAAGTTCCATTTTTTCAATTTTTACCTCATATGTTCCAAGGGGTACATCTTTGTATTGACCTTCTCCTGTCCTACATTTTTTAAGTCTTCCTTTAAACCCTTAACATCAAATTCCTTATCAAACTTTGCAAATAAATTTTTTGTTGCCATAATTAATTCCTCCTATTTTTATTTTCTAGAGCGTCTGCTCTTTTTTACTGGCTTTTTTGGTTCAGGTTTATCCTCATCTGTAGTTTCCTTTGTTTCATCTTCTTCAGTTTCATCTGATGTTTCTACCTTTGAATAGGTTTTAATACCTTCTTGTGCTGCTTTCAATGCCTTTATAAATTCTTCTTTATCTAGTTTTACTCTAGGCCTCTTTAAACTCGAATCTTCCACCACCAAATATATTTTCTTTCTTTTCAAGCTGTAGAAATCTTTCTTTACCATCTATATAAGCCCTTACAGTTAAATCTACTGTTCCTGCCAGCACATTTGCCACTTTGTCATTAATGTTAGGTTTGATAGTAGTAATTTTATTACCATTTTTAAGAGTTATCTCAGATGTTTAATTCCTTTGAAACATAGATGATTTGATATCCTAGGTTTTTAAGCCTTTTCATTGCTGATAGAAATTCGGTCCTTACCATATCCCAGCCTTTGCCAAAGCCAGCATCTTGTTCATGGTCTATTCCTAATTTTTTATAGTTATAAAGTCTACAGTGTTCATATAAATCCTCTACTAAATCAATACATACCCTTTTGAAAGTATTCTCCTTTTTTTCAAGCTCTGTCACTGCGTCTAGAAACACTTCCCAGGCCATTTTTACTTTTTTTAGCCTTCCTTCATAGATTACTTCATCGGCAATTTTTATAACTGGAGATGTTGTATTGTCTGTATTTCCATCGGTATTTAAAAACAGTAAGTCATCAAATTTATCTACAAAGGTTGATTTTCCCACATAACTATCGGCATATAGCCACATATCCGGGTTTACATCAATCTTTTTCTCTCTTCTTTCATTTTTAGGTAGTAGCATATAAGAAATCTCCTCCTCACAGTATTTTTGAAATTCACACCAATTACATAATCTGCTTGGCGATTTTTCATAGATTTTTTCATTTTCAATATCACTGCAGCTATTAAAAACTCCTCCACCTTCTGGTGATCATAGTCTACTTTTATAACCTTTACTTCCATACTAGATAGAGTTTCTTTAAGTCTCTTTCTAAACTGATACAAATCTTCTATTTTTCTTCTGCCTTATAGATGTTTTAGGGATAAAAATAAAACCTAGCCTCTTTACTTTAAATCCTAATTTTTCTAGGTAGTACTTATATAGATGAAGCTGCTTTGACTGAAGGTAGTGGTCAATATTGTTGCTATATTTAAAATCATAGATGTCTACTGTACTGTCCTTATTATGAATAATCAAATCTACAAATCCTTTAAATTCAGGAAAATCTATCTCGTACTCAAAGGTGACTGGTTTATCCTGAATTAAGTCCTGCATTACCTTTAATGCTTTTTCTACAAGGATTATTAATTTAATCATTTCATTAATGTGTTTATCGTTTATAACTGGATATTGGTAATAATAATATTTCTCCATTTCATCAATGCCTTTTTCTAGTCCCAAGTGCATAGCACTTCCTACAATCAGTGGACTATCTGCACCTGGAGGAATAATAGTGGTTAGTCCTTTGATATATCTAAGATAGAACCTATATCTGCATTTTTCAAAGCACTCCACTCGACTGTGGGAATATTGCACGAGTTCACCTCCTTTATGAGTTTTTTAAATTCCTTAAATCCTTTCGGATATAAAATCACTCCTATACCACCAGCATCATTAATATTTTTAATATTCATCTTCTGTAGCTCAGTGGGTTTCCCATTATCTCCTTTAAGTTCAATGGCAATGAATACTCCATTAATGCAGCAGATTAAATCTGGTATACCTGCTCTTTGATATCCACCTCCCCATACTTTGAAAAACCAGATGTTAGGTAAGGATTTTAAATACTTAATGACTTTTCTTTGAAGCTGTTTCTCTGTCATCTATCCACCTTCTCAAATAAATCTAACGTGAAGTCCCTTCTTTCCTTTAGAACCTCTAATATTTTTTCTTCTACACTTTTTTCTGTTATAAGGTAGTAGTAAAAGCAGCTCCTGCTCTGACCTATTCTATGAATCCTTTTCTTTGACTGCATCCATAGTTCACTGGATAAAGGTAAGCTGGGATAAATAATTTTATTGGCTCTTTGAAGATTCACACCTGAAGCTCCTGCTTGATATTGAACTAATGTTACAGTGTTATTTTTAACTTCATAGTTTTTAAGGTCAGTACCATCACCGTTAATGTAGGATATTGGTTTTTCTAAGGCTTCACAGATGGATTTTATAGTTTCATATTCTTTCTTAAAGTTGTAGAAAACTACGACTCTATCTTCTGTAGATGCAAGTAAATCTTTAAGCGCCTGATGTTTGTTAGGATTATAGATGGATGCTAGTTGTCTTAGGTATAATAGTTCGGTTAAAGCTGTATCTCCTACTAAAGTTTTATCATTAACTGTGATAACTCTATCTTTTTTAAACCTTCTGTACTCCTTGGTGTTTTTCACTGTTACCATATTTTCAATCTGCTCTGGCAGGTCAAAGACTTCTTCACTTTTCATAAACACTGCTCCATGTTCTTTTAATTTCTCTTTTAACCTATCTACATTTTTATAGCCCTTTACAACTGTAATCTGAAATCCACCTATATCAAGTTTTTCTGTGATAGTATAGTGCTTATAAAATAGCTTTTTGCTAATATTCCAACCTAAGAGCTTTAACTGGGACCATAATTCCTCATATTTTCCGCCTGTAGGAGTTCCTGATAGTAAAATTACATTAGTTGGATTTAAACCTAAGATGAACTTTGCTCTATTGGATGTTTCATTTTTTATATACTGGGACTCGTCCAACATCAGTGTAAAATCCCTTAGTTCATGCAATTGTTTCCTTCTCCATACTAAGTCATAGTTGATAATTATAACGCTGTGTGGTGGAATACTTTCTATGGATTGATTCTTGAAAATGATTACTTCATAGTCATAGTATGTTTTAAAGTGCTCGGCCCAGTCTTTGATTTTGGACTTTTGGCAGACTACTAAGTTATATGGATTATTTAGCTGTTTCATTTTCTCCGATCCTACAAAAGTCTTCCCAAGCCCGAGGTCCAGATAGTAGGCTACTCGGTTTATATTTTGAGTATGATTTAGAGCTTGTCTTTGATGTGGGTATAGAATTATTTTTATCACCTGCCTTTTTTCGTTTTTATACTTTTACTTAAAATAAGATTCTCTAATTTTTCTTCTGCAAATACTCTAAGTAGACCAGAGATTACTTTTCTACCTGCACCACGTCTACCGGATAAAACATTACTAAGAGTTCCCTTAGAAATATTCATCCTTCTTGAAAGTTCGTTTTGAGTCCAACCATTTGCCTTTAGCTTTTTTTGAATCATTTCTTGATTGATTTGCATATTTTTTCACCATCTAATTTTGAGAATGCTTATATATCAAACTCATATCCATATTTCTGCATTATGGTATCAATAAATTCAAGGGATTCAGGTAACCATACATTGGTTTTAATCTTCATTCCATTTTTCAAAGTATCTGTAATAACTTGACAGTATCTTGTATGGCTATACTTAGCTGTCATAACGTAATATGAATTGCGATCATAGAAATTGCTGTCAACTTTTTTTATAACTCCTGCATCTTGCATTATTCTGTTAAATTCCTTTGCAGTTATTCCATAATACATACCAATATCAGATGCTCTAAGCATTTCATTCAAACGCTGAAGATTTCTAAATAGTTGTAGTTTCTTGTCCTGTTCTTCTACTTTTTCTGTAAGTTCTTGTATCTTTTTTCTTTCTTCTTTTAGTGCCTGAAGTGTTTTTATCATAGTATCAGGGTTATTTAGCATTTCTTCTATTACCTTATCTGTTGCATAAATTCCGTGTTTTCTTATTGAAGGTAATACTTCATCAAATATCCACTTTTCAAAGCGTTCAGCTTTTTCTTTCACTTCTTTATTTTTGCTTTGAGTTGATGCTCCAACAATTAAGCGATATAGATCTCCCTCTGGAATATAATTCATTTCTATTGTTTTATTTATATTTTGTGGATGTGGTACCTCCCTTTTTATTAGGTACCTACAGTGATTTATAATAGCTTTATGTGGATTACTATATCCAAGCATTCTTGCACAGTATGTTGCTGGAAAATACTCTTTATCGTCAATAACTAAAATATTCAATTCGCCAAACTCAGTATTTTTAAATATTTTTAATTGCTTCATAAATTTCTCCTCCTTCTATAATCGTTTTGCTTCATTATAAATAGCTTCATAATCTTCTGGTTTAACTTCTATAAGCTTGTCTGCACCATATTTCTTTAATAGTGCTTTAATTGCTGTTATCTTGCCTTTTTTCATTTTTTCAGAAAGTATAAAACTTATATCTTGGATACTTATTTCATCTGTTTTAATTTGACTCTTGGCACGATATACAGCTGCTAGCTTTTCTAGTTCTTCTGCCAATGCAAGATGTATATCATTCATAATTCGTACCTCCTCTCCTATTAGTAATTCAGAGCAAAGTCCTTGAGGATGCTGTTCATCACAGCGAGGTCATTACCAGATAGGCTTGTTCTAAGTCGTTCTAATAATTCTTGTTGTTCAGGCTTTAAGTACTTTCGATTAAGATAATAACCATCTGCTACTTTTATACCGCCACCATAACGACCTCTAATGGTTTCTATGGGGTAAGAAAGCGATAGGATATCAATGTCATTTTTAATAGTTCTGATACTAACACCAAACTCAAAGGCTAAGTTGGACATAGTATCTTGTCGCCTTTTGCATAAAACTTCTATAATTTCCATTCGCCTTTCATTTGGCCCCATCGCTTTCTCACCCCCTTTCCTTTGCTCTGTGATTTAAGAATAAAAGTTAAATAGGAAAGTTTATTTCTTATTTAGAAAATTTTTTAATAAATTTTTGAAAAAATATTTCATCTGTTGAATTAATGAAGTACCACTACCTTTGCTTCTACTAATAGTTTAGAAGATTAAATAGGGTTTGTGGCGGACACCTCATGTCCGGTTATCAAGGTAGCCATTTATGGGTTTTTTGCACAAAAAAAGAGCCATACATAAGCCCTTTATAAGGGTTTATGCATGACTCTCATATTATAAATCGGACATCTCGTGCCCACTTTTCTAAAAATTTTTTATAATGGGTCAGCGCCCTGCTCTTGTAAGAAAGCTCTAATTTCATCCATTGTCTTTGCATATAAATGGTTGAGCACAAACTTGTAGTAGATATGACTTTCGTTTGTATAGTTTAGAGAGTATGGTGATTTTTCAATAATATGATTACTAATTTCCGGTGGAAGGTGCAGGCCAAGGCAAATTAAAATCAATGAATTAAGCGACCCCGGTTCTTCACCATTAACAATTCTTCTTATAGTACGCTCATTAAGCATTGTTCTATCTTCTAATTCTTTATACGTTACCTTTCTCCACTCACGTACCATTTTAAGACAGGCAGTATAGCTATTTGGCAATTCATTATATATACGGGCATTTTCTGCTAACACGTCTGCTAATAATTTTGCTTTATTTTCTGGAGTAGCGTATTCGTAGCCTTTCCCATATACTATGTCAAAACTTATAGTGGAAGTTTCATCTCTATTTAGGAAGCACTCGCTATGGTATCTTTCCTTGATGCAAGACCTAACTGATAGGTCGAATATCAAGCAACACTCATCCATGTGGGTTCTAGCATAATCAGTTAGTACAGTTTCACCGAATAAATTTCTTTCTACATACTTAGGATGGTTTAATACAAAATGGGAATCAACATACAGGTAACTGCCGTCCTTTGTAAGAGAAATTAAAGTGGGGTTGGTTATACTCTGAATTACTGCATCTTCCGCACCTATGGAAAATGTTTGATTCCTCTCAAGCGAACCTTTCTTAAATCTATGCGGCTTAACATAACGACCATCAATGTATGTAAAAGTTCCTATGGCTTCTTCATATCCAACATCTATCATTCTTATTTTAGCTGCTAAACGAGAAACACCAAAGAAAGTAGCAAGGGCATCAATAACTGGCTCCATTACATCTATAAGTTCATCGGTACCTATTTCTTTTTTATATTGTTTAATAAATTCAAAAGCTATTTTCTTAAATGTTGAAATTGGCATTTGAATCCTTGGAGCAAGTGCATTTGCCTGCCATTCCATCCAGTCAGTAGCATCTTTATTATTATCTTTTATACCTCCTACTACTTGGCACTTAATTCGTGTGGCACTGCTGTTATATAACCGTTCCAATTCAAATGCTTTTCTATGTAAATCCCAATGAACACACTCATGCACAATGGTATTGTTAACTAATCCTAAATTACGAAGAAAATATGCCTTTGGATCAACGAATATAGTTCGGGCATCCACATTGGTTTTTACCATTTCACCGCTGTCTTTATCGTAAAATTCTGCTTCACAATCTTGAAAGAATATCTGCCCAAAAACAGAGAAATCTTTTGTAATTTCTCTCATTTCAACTCTAAGACCCATTTTTTCTGCCAATACTTGTGGTTCAATTGCCATTGGGTTTTTTAATGCTTCAGGGTAATGTCTTCTAAGGAAGTCTGTAGCAACAGATTCTAAATAGTCCTTTCTAATAATTGGAACAAGAGAATCTGACATAGGTTTTGGCTGCTTATTTTTACCGATATACTCAGTTACACTAGAAATTGTAAAATCATCCAAATTGCTATCCAAATCTCCGGTACACTTTAACATAAACCACAGATTACAATATTCCGATTCATCATAGTGATAATCTGACTCATGAACTACAAGATTAGCTTCTACAACAACATCAAATTCTATTTTCATACTCGGCAAATCATTTACAGATACAAACTTTACTTCTATATCGGATAATTCTATGTCACCAATATTTCGAACTTTATATAACCTCAAATCCAAATTATCATAGTTATCTTCAATATAATTTTTCAAAGCATTAAATAATTCATTTTCAAATCTGTTTGCCACATAATCTTTAAATGAACAATTACCTGCCAATATAGTATCCTCCTTCTCAATAGGCAGTATTACAATATCTCATTTTAGATTGCCTCTTTTTAATATAATCTTTAAACGATGTAATTGTTCTCGTAAAAAACCTCCAAAAGACAAATATAAATATATAATAATTTTTTAAATATTCTTTATTTGGCTTTAGGTAAATTATACCATGTCTTGTCGATTTGTTAAATCAAAAACTGTAGATTAATTTCGTAGATTAGTCCACCGCTGAAAAAAATTTGTAACCTAATTTATTCTTTTGAATTTAAATATATCGAAAAGATAGTTTATAATAACTTAGATGGAATTTTAAAAGTTAGTTATCCTAAAGTTATTAAGCTTGATAGATATAAAAGGGGTTTAGAATGTCCCTTTTGTCACAGTACTGGGGATAAATTTAATTCTGATAAGTGCAGCATTTGCGGTACATATATTTTTAATTACTGTTGCGATTTAGATAATTGTACATATGCTAACCCTGGTAATGCTAGATTCTGTGAAATGTGTAGTAGGCCTACTTATTTGGGTTTAGAAAAACTTCTTTTAGATTAGAAAGATGCAAAAGTAAACTCCGAAGATGGTGTTTCCCCTGATTTTAATGAATTTGATGGAAATATCTTTGATGAAACAGTAGCTGCTGATGAAGAAATCCCATTTTAATCAGAAAACCGTTATGGTTTAATAATTAACCATGACGGTTTAATTTATGCAAACATAGAATCTTCTTTGACTTTTTATGATTATAACATTTTATAGATGGAATTTAAAAATATCTCTTATGTCATAATTCTCAATATAACTTTTGTTCAATGAGTACATATTTTTTAAATTACAGTAGTGGTTTAGATGTTTATTTATATGCAACCCCTGATAGTGCAAGGTTTTGTGAAATATGCAGAAGACCTACTTATTATTCCTAGAAAAATTTTTAAGCATTTTAGAAGAGGAAAATGAATTTGTTTTTTTTTTTTTTTGGCTGAAAGTGTTGGGGAAAGATTTCTTAAAATCATCTAGTAATTATAAAGTTAAGTGTTCTTATAGTGCAAAAGCCAATCCATATAATCCTCATATGGAAACATTTCTTGCAATCCTAAGTTTATCAAAAAAATTACTTGACTTTTCAGCAAGCTAAACTTGCTTTGTTTGAATACATAAAAGGTTGGTATAATAGAAATCGTATTTATGGAAGTATTAATTTTATGACGCCTATTGAATATGAAAATTTAGTTACTCGAATATCTCACTTTTTGTGTCTAGAATATTGACTTAAGTCCAAACATTTATTATTTCCATTATTGCATTCCATAACTACTAAAATCAATTAAATATAATCAAACTAATTATATTTAATTCTTATTTTTTTCAATGTATTCTTTAATATCATTAAGTAAAATATAGTTATTCTGTAAGTTAATCTTTTCTAATTGCAAATTTAAATATTTTCTAAACTTTTCATCGTTATCACAGGAAATTGAATTACGATTGTTTTCTATACAAACCTTGGTAGTAACAGCTGAACCTGCAAAAATATCCAAAACTATATCACTTTTATTGCTCATGGCTCTCACTATTCTCTCAATTATTTTTTCGGGCTTTTGTGTTGGATGTCCAACTCTTTCCTTTGAATTACTGTTTAATCTTGGTATTTCCCAGACATTAGTAGGGTTTTTGCCTTTATATAGATTCTCAATATTTAATCTTTTATCTTTTTTATATAGTTCTAATGTTTCTTCATCATACTTAATTCTCACATCATCTAAATTAAATATATATTTGTTTGTTTTTGCAAACCATATTATTTCTTCATGCCTATTAGAGAAGAATCTCCTAGCTGCAATTCCATTTTTATAATACCATATTATAACATTTATTAATTTAAATTTAGTATTCTTTCTTATATAATATAACAGATCTAACAAATCACCTCTTTCAGAACTTTTAAACTGAAACCCTCCGAACAAGATAAAATTCCCTGTTTTTTTTAAAATCCTGTATACTTCATTTATCCATTTCTCCGCCCATTCCAAATAATTTTCATATTTGTCCCATTTTTCTATATCAATATTGTATGGTGGATCAGCAATAACTAATTGTATGGATTCATTTGGCAGTTCTCGTAGTAGTTCTAGAGCATCTTTTACCATAGGTACATGAAATGTAGTTTCTTTATCTAATAGTTTATTCACTTTATTTTCACCTGCCCAAAACATTTTAATAAGTACATTTTTTATTTAAACTATGATATTATTATATTGTATCACATTTGGTATAATATTGAAATAAAAAAAAAGGGGGAGTTCCATCTTATGGAGTTACAAGATTTCCTAGAAAAATATGGTAATAAAATGAATGAAATTGAAAGAACATTTGTTGAAGATATCTTTTACATTTATGCTGGTAAAAATGGTCTAGATTATCTAGATGTACAGACACCAATAGAAGATTCTCAATTCAAAAAGCGTAAACTCGACTTTACAATTAAAACTAATAGATATAAATACGTTATTGAAATTGATGGATACACTTATCATGCTGAAGGTGCAATGAGAGTATCTCCTGAATATTTTGACGATTTACTAGTAAAACAAAATGATCTAATACTAAATGGTTGGATTCTCATTAGATTTTCTTATAATCAAATTAGAACTAATCCATCTTTTTGTATAGATACATTAAGAAGAGCTTTTAGAGGTGACCCACAGATAAATCCTTACTTTTTAAACAAGGATAATTTCGAACCAACATTTCCACAACAAACAGCACTCGATAACATAGAATATTACAGAAATTCAGGTATAAATAAAGGTGTTATTATAATGCCTACAGGTATGGGAAAAACAATATTAGCAGCATTAGATGCAAACAGATTAAATGTGAAGACTCTTTTTGTCGTTCATAGAAACGATATACTGCAAGAATCATACAATAAATTTAACGAAGTTTGGCCTGAAGCTACAAAAGGATTCTTTAATGCTGAAGAAAAAAAATACAACAGCACAAGTAATTTTTGCATCTAAAGATACATTATATAGAGACGGAAATATAGAAATGTTTTTACCCGATCATTTTGGACTAATAATAATTGATGAAGTTCATCACTCTGCTTGTACTACTTATAGAAAAATAATTGATTATTTTACTCCAAAATATATGATTGGCTTAACTGCTACTCCTGAAAGACAAGACCGAGCTGATATATTAGAATTATTTGACTATAACATTTATTATGAACTATCTCAAAGAGAAGCCATTGAATCTGGCTATTTGTCTGGTTTTATTTATTACGGTTTAAAAGATGATATAGACTATACTAAAATAAAGCATAATGGAATTAGATATGATGTGGCAGATCTCGGCCGTAAACTTGACATCCCCGAGCGAAACCAAGCTATATACGATAAATATATTGAACTAGCCCAAAATAAGAAAGCTATTGGTTTCTGTGTGAACATAAACCACGCTATCTCAATGGCTAATTTCTTTAAGAAAAAAGGAATTGCTGCTGAAGCAATTCACAGTGATGTTAGTAGGTTATCACCTGAATTAAGACAAGCATATATAAAAGATTTCAGAGACGGTAATATTCAAATACTTTTCACTGTTGATGTTTTTAATGAAGGTGTAGACTTTCCAGACGTAGAAGCTCTTTTATTTTTAAGACCTACAGAATCTAAGACTATATTTATCCAACAACTAGGCCGAGGCTTAAGATTAAATCCTTATAAAACACATGTCATTGTATTAGATTTTATAGGTAACTTCAAAAACGTTGAAAGAATTAAAGATTATATTAAGGGTAATAAATGTAATTCAAATTCATCAAATGACAATTCATCATCAAAGAAATCGTTCGCAACAAAAGATTTCCTTGAATGGCCTCTTGGTTGTGAAGTCCATTTCGATGAGTCAGTTGAAGAACTATTCAAACGAATTGAAGAAGAAAATCGAGAAATTACAAAACAAGATCTAATCGATAATTATTATGAAGTAAAAGAAAAAATTAAGAGAAAACCAACACAGGATGATATAAACTTAGAAGATATAAGTAAATATAAAGTATCTGTTTATAGAAGCCATTTCGGTTCATGGAGTAAATTTATTACCGAGATAGGTGAAGCTACTCTTGCTAGTTACCACTACCCTCAAGGTACTCATCTTGGCCATATTTTTTACGTTGTTAAAACTTTAGGAGACGGTGTTAATACAAATCTAATAAGCCCAGAGATCTATGCACCAACAAATACCCCTGTTACTAAACTAGGAAGACAAACAAGATACAAAATTTGGGCTTGTATGGAACTTGGATTTGTATTTGATGATAGAAACCCATCATCTAAAGTTGATGCTACCACTTTTACGCATTTGACACCCGAAGGAAAATTTTTATATTCTGTATTAAATAAATATGTTACAGATGCTAATTTCTATGCATTTAAGAATACTAAAGATATTACATGGGAAATGGCGCATAATGCTCAATATTTTAATGATTTTATCAAAGGATTACCATCAGAAGTTAAAAAGCAATTAGAGCAAATATTCTTTAAAATGGATGCAGTAAAACATATGCTAAAATACTTATTCCATGAAAATAAAAATCGAAAACAATTTGTCAGAAGCGAAATTTATTCGAATTACTTTAACACTCCTTTTATAAGACAATATTTTGATATGAATGGAATTGAACAAGATTCAGAAGAAGGTGCTAAAAGAAGACTACCTTTTATATTAAATATTCTTGAAGCATTTGGAGTTGTTAAATTCACTAGTCGTTCAAATATAGAAATTATAAGGCTTCCTTACTATGACTTTTTATTTGGGGATAACCCTAAAAATGCTTCAGCTAATTTAAAGAGTGTATATACTTACTATAAAGACTCATCAAGACCATTGCCTGATTCAAAAACTATAGTTCAGTTAAGAACACTTTTTGGTTCAGACTTTTTGACGGACAAATATTTTATTAAAAACAATCCAATGTATTAATTAATTAAAATAACCCCACACACAAAAAAACTATGTGGGGTTATTTTATACTAAATTAAAAACTGCTTTTAAGAAAGTAGTACCCATCTTTTCTATCGCATATTCTCTCTAACCATTGTTTTATTTCTTTATCGCTAGGAATAGATATTGAATGCTCATGACATAAAAAGATAATTTTTGATTGTATTTCTCTATAAGTTCTGCCTTCCTTTAATATATTCTTATCAAAGAATTTAAATACTTCTTGTGATTCCACTAATATATTTTCTTTTGTAACTATACATTCATTTTCAGGTTTTCTATAGGTTATAAATGCACTTACTGGATTTGTATCATTAATATGATTAGTGTGAAAAGTTGTTCCCCTTTCATTTTCTATTATATTTACAAATTCAAATCCTAATCTATTAATCATTATATCTTTAAGCTCATTCCATATATTATTAAATTTACTATGGAAAACCACTGTAAAATAGGCTCCTGGTCTTAAAACTCTATATATTTCACCAAAAGCATTTTCAATATATTTTCCCCAAATTTCTACATAACCATCTTTTTTCTCAAAATCCATCGGAATTATAATTTCATTTTCTAAATCTTCTTTCTCATTTAACCATGCACTATAAAACAAATTCAACTCTGCATAAGGTACCATACCGCCATATGGCGGATCAACAAACGCATAATCAACTGAATTTGAAGGTATGTCTATGTTTTGTGCATCTCCTTTTATTATCCTAATATTATTATTTATTCTTTCTTCATCTACTATATTTTGTAGATATTTCTTAGCTTTAGTAATATCTCTATACTTTCTTTTAAAAACAGTTAATACATTTTGCTCTTTTCCAACCGGCGGTATGTGATAAACGTTTTTTATTCCAGATGATACAAATAATCTGCTACTTGTTCTAAAAAGTGATTCCAGAAAAATAAATTTCATAAATGATTTAATACTTTCATCATCTATTCTATTTTCTATATAGTTATTTATTATTTTTAATGCCATAAGATTTTTAGCAGGAAACAAGTCACTTACTGAAGCATCAATTGCAAATCCTGGCCATCCACCTACTCTTGGATAACAACGATTATAAATAATTTTTTCTTCTGGTGACCAATAATGTTCATATTTTTTATTATACTCATTCAGTTTAACTTCCCATAATTCAACATCTTTTTCTGTAACTTCTCTCACTTCTTTTTTTATCGGAGCGTTCTTATCTGTTACCTTTATAGTTACTTCAACCGGTCTTCTTTTGTCGAGTTGTCTATCCTTTATTTCTTTCTTACTTATATTAATGACATAGCCACAATGAGGGCACTTATATTCTGACCTTTTTCCAGTTTCATTTTTATATAATATAATTTCATTGTCACAAGAAGGACATGAGTAAACATTGCTTGCAATAATTATATCAGCATATCCTGAAAAACCCTCTCGTGTTCTAGTATAATATATACCATTAATCTCATCTTCTAATTCAGAAAGCATTTTTTTATATGTCTTTTCTAATTTATTCATATCTACGTAATTGATAATATTATAAGCTATGTTTACAGCATGTGGGCTATTATCAATTAATATACATTTTCTATTTTCTAATAAAGCCGCTATACCAGTTGAGCCACTACCACAACATGAATCTATTACTATTCCACCCTCTTCTGTATAAGCATTAATGAACGGTTGTATATTTTTATAAAATATTTTACTTGGATATCCTATTGACTTAAATATAGGATCACTTAATCTTTCCTTATCACTTAAAGTAAAATTTTCAAAATTAAAGCGATTTGTTATTTTTCTATCCTGATTTAGAAACTCATCCAAATCTTTATAATTTATTTTTATCACTTTTATTCCCTCCTATTGTCTGAGTTAACTATTTAAACTGCAATAATCTAAACAAGCATTATATCATACTAAGCTGAATAAATAAACTTCGCCCTCTCTTTCTCTCTTTTTAACTAATATAGTAATATAATATATTTTTTAAATAGATTTAATTTACTATATACTTATACCATCACTTGATCTAAATTATATAAACAAGAACCTTGATTCATACTTTATCATTAAAATATAGTTATTTCAAGTTAATACTTTTAGAACAAATGCGTCTTCGACGCGTTTAAAATGACTCCCATAAATTAGCTGGTAATAGTTTGTAATTCTTTGTATCAATTGAATTTAGTAGGTTTTACATATGCAATTTCTTGCAAAAATGTTTGAACTCCTAGACAATAAAAAACCCACATTTTTATTGCGGGCTTAATGTTTTCTATCCTCGTTCAAGGGAACATATTCATTTTTTATAAAATCTCTATTATTATTGAAACCCCAACATTTCCTAACTGTGTTTTCTTTTAATCAATACCACCGTCTCCACATGTGTCGTCTGCGGAAACATATCCACAGGTTGAACTTCAAGAGTTCTGTAGCCTAACTCATCTAAAATTCCTAAATCTCGTGCAAGAGTTCCTGGATCGCAGGATACATATACTATTCTTTCAGGCTTCATTTCTCCTATAGCTTCTAGAAGAGATTTTTCGCAGCCTTTTCTTGGTGGATCTACTACAACTACATCTGCCTTTATTCCCTTGTTAATTAATTCTGGAATAACCTCTTCAGATTTTCCCACTATAAACTCTGCATTATCTACATTATTTATCCTAGCATTTTCTTTAGCGTTTTTAATAGCCGCTTCTACTATTTCGACACCATAAACTTTTTTAGCCTTTTGGGATAAAAATAAGGATATAGTTCCAGTGCCACAGTAAGCGTCAAAAACCACCTCTTCTCCTGTTAATCCTGCATACTCTAAAGCCTTGCTATATAGAATTTCTGTTTGTACCGGATTAACCTGGAAAAATGATAGAGGAGATATATTAAACTTGAATTTTCCTATATAATCGCTTATATGATCACTGCCAAACAAAGTTATGTTTTCTTCTCCTAAAATAACATTTGTCTTTTTGTTGTTTATGTTTTGAATAATGCTAGTTATTCCTTCTATATTTTCTTTTATCATCTCTACAAATTCTTCTTTATATGGAAGTTCTCTAGTTCTTGTTACCACTACAACCATAACTTCCTTTGTAATAAAGCCCCGTCTTATCATTATGTGCCTTACTGTTCCGTGATCTTGTTGTTCATCATAAGCTTTAATATTATACTTATTCATCCACTTCTTTGTTAAGGCTACTACTTTTTCCCCTACTTCATCCTGTATATAACAAGTACTCATATCTATTATATTATGACTTCTTGGAGCATAAAAGCCTATTTTAATCTCACCATTTTCCTCTCCAACAGGAAGCTGTACCTTATTTCTATATCTATAAGGCTCTTTCATTCCAATAGTATTGTGAAGGATTGCCCCATCATAATCACTTGTTTCTTTTAAATCATCATTCTCAGCTTTTCCTATTGCACTTCCCATTTCAGTTTTGCTGCTGATCTTTAGTTTACCTATTCTCTCCAAAGCATCTTTAACTCTGTTCTTCTTAAATTCTAATTGTCCTTCATAACTTAAATGCTGAAGCCCGCAACCACCGCATTGTTTATATATACTACAGACTGGTTCAGTTCTATGCTCTGATTGTTCTAATACATCAAGAAGCTTACCATAAGCAAAATTCTTTTTTACCTTAATAATCTTAATTTTTACCTTTTCTCCTAAGATAGCTCCTGGAACAAATACAGTAAAGTTATCTATTTTAGCTATTCCTTCCCCCTCAGATCCTAAGCCTAAAATTTCTACTTCATAATCCTTGTTTTTTTCAACTGGTACTATTCTCTCCACCTTCTTCTACCCTTTCTTTATTCTATTTCTATAAACAAAAAAGCGGTAATATCCCGCATTTTTGCTTTTCCTAACCTCAGCAGCACAGCGTCTAAACTTTCTTAACTTATTTACGCCATGATATCTCAACTTTTATAGTTTCAAATTACATTTATATGTATTATTCTCTATCTTATCAAGGATAATACAACTTGGTATACAATAGGTAAAAATATTGCAGGAAGCAAATTTGCAACTTTAATTTTTGCAGTTCCTAACATATTAAGGGATAATGCAATTATTAAAATTCCACCTATTGCTGTCATGTTTGTTATAACCCCTTCAATTAATATGCCTTTTAAAAATGAAGCCCCAAGAGTAATTAATCCCTGATATAAAAATACTGATACAGCAGATATCATAACTCCAATTCCAAGAGATGATGAAAAAACTATTGAGGAAATACCATCAAGAACAGATTTAGCAAAAAGGGTTTTATGATTTCCCGAAAGCCCACTTTCAAGAGAACCTATAATCGCCATTGCTCCTATGCAAAATAAAAGACTTGAAGTTACAAACCCCTGCGCTACTTGTCCCCCTTTTCCTTTCAGTTTCACTTCAATATTTTTTCCCAAATTTTCAACTGCCTTATCAATATCTATCTTCTCTCCAAGTCCACCGCCGACTACAATAGATATTATAACTACTAAAAATCCATTTGAATCTAACTTTCCTGATACACCTATGATATTTGAAACACCAATAAACAGCACGCAAAGGGCGAGCCCATCCATTACAGTTTTACTTACCTTTTCACTTAACCCGCCTTTTACTAACATTCCAATTATACTTCCTCCAACAACTGCTAAAGAATTAACTATAGTTCCTAACATGCCCCACACCCCATATAATTCTAAATTTGTCTTTAATCCTAATATGCTATTATAGCGCTTTTTCTTAAGTAAAATCAATCATTATTTATAATATACGGAATATACGGAACCTAATGTTAATAAAAAAAGAGCATCCTAGTAAAAGGATGCTAAGAATGGAATCAGTTGCCTTTAATATATTGAAATATTTTAACCATTAGTATTCAAATTATACTACAGCAATTTCAATATTTAAAGCACCTAATTTATATTATACGTATATTTTCTATAAAATATACACTTTACTAAAAATTTTGATATCTATTTCATTAAACTATATTTGCTCTTCCGTTGTATACTACTCCTCTTGCAACATCCATTGTGATGAATGTTCCTGTCTTTATTGATTCTGTAGCTCCACCAGCATTAACAATTAGAGGAACTCCTCTTGATAGGCATTCAATAGCCATATGAGAAGTAAGTCCTCCTTCTTCTGCTATGATACCTGCAACTCTATCTAAAACTTCCATATACTCTTTACTTAAAGTTTTAACTATTAGAATATCATCTTTTTCAACTTGCTTTACAGCATCTTTTGGATTCTTTATTACCTTAGCATTACCAAACCCTGGTGCAGATCCTGCTCCTTTTCCTTGTACTAATACATCCCCTACTACATGAACTTTTAACATATTAGTAGTTCCTGAATAATGTACAGGTATTCCTGCAGCTACTACAACTAAGTCTCCGTTTTTAATGTATCCTTCTTCTTTTGCTTTGTTTACAGATTCAGTTATCATTTCATCAGTTGATTGGAACTCAGTAGCACTGATTGGGAATACACCCCAATTAAGAGCTAATCTTCTAGCAACTTTTTCATTTGGAGTAACTGCTATTATAGGAACTTCTGGTCTATATTTTGAAACCATTCTTGCTGTGCTTCCACTTTGAGTAGCTGTAATTATAGCTGAAACATTTAATTCCATAGCTGTTGTGCAAGTTGCAAGGCTTATAGCATTTGCAATATTTGATAAAGCATTTTCTTTTCTTTTATTTAATGCAGCTTCATAATCAATTTGTGCTTCTGCAGCTCTAGCTATTTTTGCCATCGTATTAGCAGCCTCTATTGGATATTTACCATTTGCAGATTCTCCACTTAACATTACTGCGTCTGTGCCATCAAATATAGCATTAGCTACATCTGATGCTTCTGCTCTTGTGGGTCTTGGATTTCTCATCATAGAATCAAGCATTTGTGTTGCAGTTATAACAGGTTTTCCAGCCTTATTACACTTCTCTATAATCATCTTTTGAACTACTGGCACCATCTCTATAGGAATTTCAACTCCCATATCTCCTCTTGCAACCATTATTCCATCAGAGAATTGAATTATTTCATCTATGTTATCAACACCCTCTTGGTTTTCTATCTTAGAGAATATTTGAATATCATTTCCTCCGTTTTGCTCTAAAACCTTTCTTATAGCTAAAACGTCTGCTGCTTTTCTTATAAATGAAGCAGCAACCAAATCAACACCTTGCTCACATCCGAATATTAAATCTGCTTTATCCTTTTCAGTAAGAGCTGGTAAATTTATTTTAACTCCTGGAACATTGACACCTTTTTTGCTAGAAACTACTCCACTGTTTACAACCTTACATTCTATTCTATTTCCATCTACTTTTTCTACTAAAAGTCCTACTAATCCATCATCTATTAGGATTGAATCTCCTGGCTTAACATCTTTATATAATGTATCATATGTTACAGCACATCTTGTTTCGTCTCCAATTATATCTTCACCGCAGTGTATTGTAAACTTGCTACCTTCTTTTAATTCAACTTTTCCATCAAAATCCTTAGTTCTTATTTCAGGTCCTTTAGTATCTAACATTATTGCTATTGGTTTATTAAGCTTTGTCCTTAATTTTTTTATTAATTCTATTCTTTTACCATGCTCTTCATGATCTCCATGTGAGAAATTAAGTCTTGCAGCATTCATTCCAGCTTTTATTAGCTCTGTTAAAATTTCTTCCTTTTCGCTTGTAGGCCCAATTGTAAATACCATTTTAGTTTTTTGCATAATGTGTTTACTCCCCTTTAATTTTTATAAGTTTATTTTTAGTAAGATAATATTTTAGATATATTATACAATTCATCATCAAACTTGCTTTCCATAGCCAAAGCTTCTTCTATGTCATCATCTACTATTTTATTTCCGCGTATTCCAACAACTCTTGATGATTTTCCTTCTAATAATAATTCTACAGCCTTAGCCCCTAGTCTTGATGCTAAGATTCTATCAAAGGCTGAAGGACTTCCACCTCTTTGAATATGTCCTAAAATAGTTGCTCTTGTTTCAATACCAGTAACTTCTTCAACCTTTTTAGCTAACTTTTCAGCACCGCCTACTCCTTCAGCTAAAATAACTAGGTTATGCATTTTACCTCTTAACTTTCCTTCTAATATTATTTTGCATAACTCATCTTCATCAAATCCCTTTTCTGGTACTATAACACTTTCAGCTCCTCCTGCAACTCCTGAATAAAGAGCTAAGTCTCCACAATTTCTTCCCATTACTTCAACTATACTAACTCTCTCATGAGAAGAAGATGTATCTCTTAATTTATTTATTGCATCTAAAACTGTATTCATTGCTGTATCAAAACCTATTGTATAATCTGTGTAAGCTAAGTCATTATCTATAGTTCCTGGTATTCCTATAGTTGATATTCCTAATTTTGATAATAATCTAGCACCTTGAAAAGAACCATCCCCACCTATGACTACAAGTCCATCTATTCCAAAGGCTTTTAGTATATTAGCAGCTTTAGCTCTTCCCTGTTCTGTTTTAAACTCTTCACTACGAGCAGTTCTTAAAATTGTCCCGCCTCTATGTATTATATCTGACACACTGTGTCGTCCCATTTCAAAAATTTCCCCATTAATTAAACCACTGTATCCCCTTTGAATCCCCATGACTTTAAGGCCTTTATCTAGGCCAGTTCTTACAACTGATCTTATAGCAGCATTCATTCCTGGTGCGTCTCCACCACTTGTTAAAACAGCAATTGTTCTCATATTCAATACCTCCCAAAATCACCGGGACTTATTTCATCCCATACTACATGTGAACTAACCATTTTAATATCATTTTCAACTAAACATAGTATATCATTTTATTCGCAATTTTGCATTTAAAATTTAAAAAAAAGTTATAAATCTCATTTAATTTATTCCTCTATAATATTTTTGTTTACCTCCGAAATAAATATACTATTTATAAAAAAATATAAAAAAGAAAAAGCTATGTTTTGGGCATAGCTTAAATGAGTTTCACATTCTCTCTACCATATTTCGACTTTAAAAATTCCATTACTTCTTCATTTTCTTTTATCCAATATTCTCTTGATACTAAGTATTTTTTCTTTTCCTCTCTCGTGCATATATATATAGGAATATTTCCAGGATTTGATTTGGATATGGATTTAAAATCATTCATAGCATCTTTAACTTCTCCATTGTTGTTAATCTGTATATATAATTTTTCAGTTGAAACCTTAACGAGCTTTTCAACCGCATCACAAAGTACCTTTGGTTCCTCATCTTCTCTTTTGCTTACTCTGCCTTTTATAAGCACTATTTCATCTTCTTGTATTAAAGCATTAAAGCTAGATAATATCTTAGGAAAAACAATAACTTCTATGGAACTATATAGATCTTCTAGTTGGATAAAAGCCATCATAGTATTATTTTTCGTTATCTTTCTGGACACCTCTGTTATAAGGCCACCTATAATTACTCTCTCTCCATCTTTAACTACGGAATTTTCATTTTCTATCTGCTTTGAGGCTTCATCTAAAATATCTTCTTCTAAGGCTTCTCCACCTAAAATATCTATAGTTCTTGTACTGGTTCGATTTTTTATGAGTTCTTCATAATCTTCTAGTGGATGCCCTGTTAGATAAACCCCTGTCATTTCTTTTTCCATAGAAAGCTTATATTTTTTATCAAACTCATTTATATTAGGATATTTTATTTCTATTTCTTTAAATTCATCGCTAAGACTGCTAAATAAGCTCATTTGACCGTCTATATTCTTTTTTCTTTGATTTAATACAGAATCTATAACTTTTTCGTAAACCGCTAAAAGCTGGGAACGATAAACACCAAAACAATCAAAAGCCCCAGACTTAATCAAACTTTCTACCATTCTCTTGTTTACTCCACCAAAATCAACTTTATTGCAGAAGTCTACAAAAGAAGTAAATTCTCCTTTTTCTTCTCTTGCTTTTATTATACTCTCTATAGGGTTTTCCCCAACATTTTTTATAGCTGCAAGACCAAAGCGTATTTTCCCACCTTGAACAGTAAATTTTCCAAAACTTTTATTTATATCTGGCGGCATTACTTCCATCTGCATATCTTTTGCAGCTCTAACATACACTGCAACCTTATCACTATTACCTCTTACGCTGTTTAACATGGCTGCCATATATTCTATGGGATAATAATGTACCAAATAAGCTGTATAGTAAGCTACTACTGCATAAGCCGCAGCATGGGATTTGTTAAATGCATAGCTTGCAAAATCCATCATCTGATCAAATATCTTATTTGCAGTTTCTTCGCTTATTCCGTTTCTTAAACATCCTGGTACTTCTATATTCTCATTTTCATCTACAATTCCATAAATGAAGTTCTTTCTTTCCTCTTCCATAACCTTGTGCTTTTTCTTAGACATAGCACGACGCACAAGGTCACTTCTACCCATGGAGTATCCTGCTAGCTTTCTAACTATTTCCATAACCTGTTCCTGATAAACCATTACTCCATAAGTAACATTTAATATCTCTTCCAGCTCTGGAGTTTCATATTGAATCTCATCTGGATTGTTCTTATTTCTGATATATCTTGGAATTTCAGCCATAGGACCAGGTCTATAAAGGCTTATTCCAGCTATGATATCCTCTAAGCTCTCTGGTTTAAGCTCCTTCATAAAACTAGTCATCCCAGCAGATTCTAGCTGAAATACTCCTACAGTCTTACCCTTTCCAATCATGTCATATACGTTTTTATCATTAAAGTTTAGTTTATCTAAATCAATTACAGTACCTGTATTTTCTCGTATAAGCTCTATGGCATCCCTAATTACTGTAAGAGTTCTTAATCCGAGGAAATCCATTTTTAACAATCCTAGTTCCTCTAAAGTTCCCATGGTAAATTGAGTTACTATAGCATCTTCGTTTTTAGCTAACGGTACATAATTTACCAAAGGCTGAGATGCTATAACCACACCTGCTGCATGGGTTGAAGTATGCCTTGGCAATCCTTCTAAATCCCGAGCCACATCTATTAAATCCTTGACCCTTTCATCAGTCTCATAAATTTCTTTTAGCTCAGGATTCATTTCTAGTGCTTTATCTATGGTTATTCCAAGAACTGTTGGAATCATTTTTGCAATTCTATCAACTTCAGCATATGAATAGTTCATAGCTCTTCCTACATCTCTAATACAAGCTCTTGGAGCCATTGTTCCGAAGGTAATTATTTGAGATACATTATCTTTACCGTATTTTTCAACTACATAATCAATAACTTCCTGTCTTCTTTCGTAGCAAAAGTCAGAATCTATATCCGGCATAGACACCCTCTCCGGATTTAAAAATCTCTCAAATATCAAGCTATACTTAATTGGGTCAATTTTTGTAATCCCCAATGTATAAGCTACCAGCGACCCTGCTGCAGATCCTCTACCTGGCCCTGTCATTATTCCTTTTTCTAAACAAAATCTAAAGAAATCCCAAACAATTAGAAAGTAATCCACATATCCCATTTGTTTTATGATCTTAAGTTCGTACTCAAGTCTTTCTTTCAATTCATCTGTTATTTCTGTGTATCTCTCTTCAAGGCCTTTGTAACACAACTCTCTCATGTATTCAAAATGATCTACACCTTCTTCTAATGGAAAGTTAGGTAATTTTGATTCGTGAAATACATAATCAAAGTTGCATTCTTCTGCAATCTTAACTGTATTCTCTAGGGCCTCTGGAACATAAGAAAATATTTCATACATTTCTTCTGGAGACCTTAGGTAAAACTGCTCTGGCTCATACCTCATTCTATTCTCATCATCTAAAGTCTTACCTGTTTGAATGCATAATAAAATATCATGAGATCTGGTATCTTCCTTTCTTATATAGTGAACATCATTTGTAGCAACTAAAGGAATATCCAGCTCTTTTGATAAGCTTATTATCATCTCATTAACTCTTAGCTGTTCGTCCATACCATGATACTGAAGCTCCAAATAAAATCCATCCTTAAATGTGTCCTTATAAAATAAAGCTGCTTCTCTTGCCTTTTGCATATTACCATTAAGTAAATTACTAGAAACTTCTCCAGCAAGACAAGCACTAAGAGCTATAAGTCCTTCGCTATGCTCTTTTAAATATTCATGATCAACCCTAGGTTTGTAATAAAATCCGTCTATGGCAGCCTTAGAAACTATTTTCATAAGATTTTTATATCCGGTTTCATTCTTCACCAAAAGAACTAAATGGTGAGTTCTATTTTCACTATCATTTCTCTTAATATACATTGATTTTGCAGCTACATAAATTTCACAACCAATTATAGGTTTTATTCCTTCTTCCTTTGCTCTTTTATAAAATTCAACACATCCAAACATAGCCCCATGATCCGTTATGGCTAGGCTTTTCATTCCAAGTTCCTTTGCTCTAGCAATCATATTTCCTATTTTCCCGGAACCATCCAAAAGGCTATATTCAGTATGGGTATGAAGGTGGACAAATTCTTTAATTTCCAATCATTTTTCTCCCTTCCTCAATTATCGCTACTACCTATAATAACCAAACTAGGATAGGTTTAGTACCCGCTATTGATTTTATTCATTTATTTCTTCTAGAACTTCCTTTTCTTCAATAATCTTTTCTTCACTTATTCCTTTGGTTTGAGTGAATTGAAGATTATCAAAGTTTATAAGGTCTATGCTAGAATTTGAATTCTTATTGTAAGTAATCTCAACTGAATCCCCTTCTTTAGTTAAGGGAAGCTCGTTGGACATACTTAAAGAAGTTAGAAATATCTTATCTTGCTTTTCTTTTAAAATTATATAATAGTAAGTTGTATCTTCAATAAAAGATGAAGCAATTCTTAAAACTGTCCCTTTCTCAATTATCTTTTCACCACTTTTTTCTAACCCCTGCCAATCGCCACGATCTTTAAGGTACTTTAAGTAGTTAGACTTAGTTTTACTTAAAGACTCTCCAGTTCCAACTATACTATAATCCTTAACATTAACCATAGCATATAGCTTGATTAACCCTTTCTTATCCTTTAAGGGCATAAAATAAGTGGCTTCATTTTCAACATTAATTAATATAGGGAAGTTAGAAGTATATCCTAAGTTCTGAATCTTTCCTTCTGCCGAAGCCATTGCTGCTGTCTCTTGGCTTCCTGAAATTTTATATAAAGTTGTCTCCTTAGTCCTTGAATCAATCAAAATAAAACCTACTGTGGATTCATCTTCACCCGAAGAAGTTAGCCCTGTGTAATAATAACAGTTACCGTTGTTATAGATCATATTATATCCTTCTGTAGCTTGAAGTTTATCCTTATCTGACGGATTCCACCAGCCGTGAACAAACTTTCCCCAATCGTTTAGCTCTTTGATTGCAAAGTCTGCTGGAATAACTATATCCACCCATTTTGGAATGCTATTCGTGTCATATTCTTTTGTCTCACCAGTCTGCGCATCAACAATAATAACTCCATTAACTTTAGAACCGCTTATTCCAATAGAATTATTATACTCTGTAACTACCCAATAAGGCTTCCCTTCGTCATCTAGTTCAAAGGAAAAATCCGTTAATCCAAACTTTGTGAAGCCTGAAGTATATATCTTCCTGTGAAGGTCATCTCCTAAGAAGGCTTGAGGTTGATATTTAATTTTTATTTTCTTACCATTAACTTCTTGAACTAGTTTTATATCCTGTGGATTTGTCGCACTTATTTGAATATACCCCGGAGTACCCTCTCTGTTGGATAGCCACTTAAATACTCCAGAATGAACTAGAGGTGCTACCCAGTATAGTTGTCCGTTAACATCTATTTCAGTAAATTCTGATAGGCTAACCTGGCTACCCAACGCCACCTGCTCTCCAAGCTTTTTTTCACCAAGGTTCTGAGCAAGCTCTTTATCTACAACAGGAAGCTTAGTTAAATCTATAGGAGACATTTCATAGGAAAAATTCTTCTCCTTTACCTCACCTATCATGTCCCTATATTTGTTAGCATTAAATACACTCAAGCTTGAAAAAACTTGAAATAATAAAATTAATAAAGCAATTATTGGTATCCATATTACTCTCTTAATCTTAAAATCAAAAATAACTAAAATAATCATAATTAAAAATGCAGCCACTTCAATTAATATTAAAGTACTAATAAAGCTTAAAGACAGTACTGGCATGATAATAAATAGTAAAAGCGCTAGAAATATAACTGTTACTATTGTTATAGTAATGCCTATACTCCTTTTATTTAGAGCCCCAGGTTCCGTTTGTGCTGTTGATTTATTCATAATTCCCCCCATAATTTAAAGACTTTATTATAATTAATATAGCATAATATATCACATAAAACTACAGGCACATTATAACTAAAAAAGCCCTGTATTCCAAAGAATACAGGGCTTTTTATTATATTTGTGCTAATGCATTATCAACATCATTAATTAAATCTTCAATTCCTTCAATTCCAACCGAAATTCTTATAAGCTCTGGTGTAACTCCTGCTTGCCTTTGACTTTCTTCATCTAATTGCTGGTGTGTTGTAGATGCTGGGTGAATAACAAGAGACTTAGCATCTCCTACATTAGCAAGATGAGAGAATAGTTCTAAGGAGCTTATGAACCTTTTACCAGCTTCATAGCCACCCTTTACACCAAAGGTAAATATTGATCCTACACCCTTAGGAAGATACTTTTTAGCAAGTTCATTATACTTATTACCTTCAAGTCCTGGATAGTTTACCCACTCTACTTTAGGATGATTGTTTAAGTATTCTGCAAGCTTCTTCGCATTCTCTACATGTCTTTCTACTCTAAGTGATAGTGTTTCAAGCCCTATTATTAATTGCCATGCATTGAATGGAGAAATACAAGCACCTATATCTCTCAATAATGCTGTTCTTAATCTTGTAATATACGCGGCTTCCTTAAAAGTTTCATAATAAGAAAGTCCATTGTAGCTTGCATCTGGTTCCACAAGTTTTGGAAACTTACCATTATTCCAATCAAACTTTCCTGAATCTACAACTATTCCTCCTATTGAAGTACCATGTCCTCCAATATATTTTGTAGCAGAATGAACTACAATATCAGCTCCAAATTCAAAAGGTCTGCAAAGGTATGGAGTAGCAAAAGTATTATCTACAATTAGAGGAATTCCATTTTTATGTGCTAATTCTGCAATAGCTTCAATATCACATATGTTGATTCCTGGATTTCCTATAGTTTCAATATATAGCGCCTTTGTTTTTTCATTTATGGCTTCTTCAAAGTTTGCTATATCATCTGGATTTACAAAATTAACTTTGATTCCAAAAGTAGGTAAAGTATTTTCAAATAAAGAGTGAGTTCCCCCATAAATAGTAGCTGCTGTTACAATTTCATCTCCAGCTCCAGCTATGTTTAAGATAGCATAAGTCACTGCAGCCATACCTGATGCAGTTGCAACCGCTCCAACTCCACCTTCTAATAAAGCAACTCTATTCTCAAAAACAGCTGTTGTTGGATTTGTAATACGAGTATAAATATTCCCACCTTTTTTTAGTCCAAATAAGTCTGCAGCTTCCTGTGCATCCTCAAATACATAAGAAGTAGTTTGATATAGTGGAACTGCTCTTGATTTTGTTACAGCATCTACTTCTTGTCCCCCATGTAATTGAATTGTTTCAAATGATAATTTTTTTGACATTTTATAGCCCCCTTAAAATTAGTATTTTTAGTGGAACTTCCTTCTCTTTTGCAATAAAGAGATAAACTAAAAGGTCTTCCTGTAGATAAGCTACAGAAAGACCTTTGTCTCTCTAGTTTCTTATCTTCCAGATAAAAATATCTGCTGGAATTAGCACCTTTAAACATTACTGTTCAGGTTGCCGGACGTCATAGGGCCAGTCCCTCAGTCACTCTTGATAAGAAGTTCCGTATTTGATTATTTATATAATAATATATTATTATTACTTTGTCAATAGACTTTATAGGATATTTACTCCTAATTTTTCGCATTCCTCAATAAATTCATCTGACCATGCAGAAGCTTGAACCTCTCCTATGTGAGCCTTTCTTAAGAAGAACATGCATATTCTTGATTGACCTATTCCACCACCTATTGTAAATGGTAACTTTTCTTCTACTAGCATTTTGTGGAACTCATAGTTCAACCTATGCATACAATTTTCTTTTCCTAACTGGTATATTAAAGCATCTTTGTCTACTCTTATTCCCATAGAAGATAATTCAAGAGCACAGTCCAATACTGGATACCAGAATAAGATATCTCCATTTAAACTCCAATCGTCATAGTCTGGAGCTCTTCCATCATGCTTTTCTCCTGAAGCTAGAGTATCTCCTATCTTCATCAAGAAAACTGCTCCCTTATCCTTTGTTATAGCATTTTCTCTTTCCTTTGGAGTTAAACTTGGATACATATCTTCTAACTCCTGTGTTGTTATAAAAGTTATTTTGTCTGGTAAAATTTTATCTATCTCTGGATATTTAGAATTAACAAATTCTTCTGTAGCCTTGAATACTTCATATATATCCTCTACTACAGACTTTAGCTTATCTAAGTTTCTCTCTTCCTTAGTAATGACCTTTTCCCAGTCCCATTGGTCTACATATAAAGAATGCAGATTATCTAAAGTTTCATCTCTTCTTATAGCATTCATATCTGTATATAATCCTTCTCCTGGCATAAATCCATATCTAGCAAGCGCCATTCTCTTCCACTTAGCAAGAGAATGTACTACCTGAATCTCATCATCTTTTATATCTAAAGCATCAAAGGAAACAGGTCTTTCAACCCCACTTAAATCATCATTTAATCCTGTTTTTACTTTTACAAATAATGGTGCCGATACTCTCGTTAAATTAAGTTTATATGCAAGCTCTCTTTCAAAATAATCTTTAAGCTTCTTTATAGCTATTTCTGTTCTTCTTAAATCTAAACTTGAATGATATCCTTCTGGTATTACAAAATACTTCGATGATTCCATATTTAAGACCCCCTTATTTCAACATTTGTATTTATTTAATAAAAATTATAGCATTTTCATAATAAAATTTCAATAAAATTTATAATATATTATTAATTTATCATAATATAAGCGTTTTTAATAACATATTGTCAAAATATCATTAATCTTTTAGCTTTAAATAATCAATTTTGCAAAATCTCTAGTTTAACAAATTTATAATTGCTTTTAAAATTAAAAAGAATCAGCCTATGTTTAACTAAACTAATAGTTAAACATAGGCTTCTATATTTTATCAACTTTTCTATTTTCTATCTTAATATTTTTGCCGAAATCATAGATTTAGCAATAAGGTCCTTTTTCTTATACATCTCTATATCTACCTTACAAAAGCTTCTCCCAATATCAATGATTCTAGTTACAATTTCAATTATGCTATCCATTTGTACTGGCTTCATAAAATATGTACATACACTATCTACAGATATGTTTATGCCATTTTTACGCCTTAAAGTCAATGTTCCCGCAGTAGACAATAACATGTTCAAAGAACTCCATGAAGCGGTACCTAGTTGATCTAACATTTCTGGTATTATCTTTCCCGAAAAATGTACATTATCATCTTCTATCTTATACTGAAAATTTCTAAGTATTAAATCCTCTATAGTTTCTCCTACCTGAGGCTGCCTTGAAACATATTGAAGAGCTTTTATAACGTCTTGTCTTCCTACAACTCCTATTAACTTTTTCCCATCTACTACAGGGCATAATTCTATACCTTCCCATCCCATTACATGAGCTGTATATGCTACAGTAGTCTTCTCTGTTACTGTTATTGGATTTTTTATCATTATCTTACTTATATGAGTATCATCATTTTCTTCCCTTGGCAAGTCCTTTATAGTAACAATTCCAACTACATTCATATTATCATCTACAACCGGATATCTTTCATGGGTAGTTTCCTCTATTAATCTCTTTAGCTCATCAATGCTGTCAGTTTCCTTAAGATATTCTGGTCTTGTTTCCATTATGTCCTCAACAAGTATGATATCTTTCTTTATCAAACTTTCCGATAAGGCTCTATCAATCATAGTAGCCACTGTAAAAGTATCATAACTTGTAGATATTATAGGGAGACATTTTTCATCCCCAAGTTTTTTAATTCTATCACTGCATTCAAATCCACCTGTTATTAAAACAGAGCATTCATTTTCTAAAGCCACCTTCTGTATATCTTCCCTATTGCCAACTATAACCAAACATCCAGGAACCATATACCTTTTTGCATCGTTAACCTTCATAGCCCCTATAATAAACTTATTTAGTTTTTTATGTATCCCATCTCTGCCGCCTAAAAGAGTTCCTTCAATTATATTTACTACTTCTGCATAACTTAATGATTCTATACTTTTTTTCTCAACCTTTTCAATTCTAATAGTTCCAACTCTGGGTATAGTGGAAACAATTCCAATGTTCTCCGCATCTTTTATAGCTCTATAAGCAGTACCATCACTAACTCCCAACTCTGTAGCTATACTTCTAACGGAAATTTTTGTACCAACCTGAAGTGATGATATATGATTTATTATGTCTTCGTGTTTAGACATTTACCTAAACCTACCTTCCTTCTTTTTTTAACTCATCTGCTATTTTTTCAATTCTTCTAAGTCTGTGATTTATTCCAGATTTCCCTACAGGAGGATCCAGCATTTGCCCAAGTTCCTTTAAAGATTCATTAGGATAATTCAATCTAAGCTCTGCAACCTCCCTTAAATTTTTAGGAAGTCTTTTTAATCCTATTTCCTTTTCTATGAGTCTTATGCTTTCAATCTGTCTTACTGCTGCATTAACAGTTTTACTTAAATTTGCAGTTTCACAATTAACTAACCTATTTACATTGTTTCTCATTTCCTTCATTATTCTTACATTTTCAAGTTCTAAAAGGGATTCATGAGCTCCTATTACATTCAGCAAGTCTACTATCTGCTCTCCTTCTTTCAAGTAGATTACAAAACTGCTTTTTCTTTGAATAACCTTTGAGCTTAATCCATATGTATTTATGAGCTTGCTAAGCTCATTTGCATAGTCCTCATGATGGGTAACAAACTCTAAATGATAAGTTTTCTCTGGATTGCTAATGCTTCCTCCTCCTAAAAATACTCCTCTTATAAATACCCTTTTGCATGTATCTGTTTTAATGATTCTATCAGGAATACTGTAATCTAAAGATAGTAGATCTTCTTCTTCCTTTAAAACCCCTACTTCTTTTAAAAGCTCTTTTACCCCCATATCATGATCTATAATAACTAAATATATATTATTCTTCTTTAGTGAGTTGCTTTTTTTTACGAATATTTTTGTATGAATATTAAAATGCTCCTTTAAGAGCTTAAATGCTAATCTTGCAATTGCAGGGTTTTCTGTTGTTATTCTAAAGTTCATCTTCATGTCTCCACTAAACCCTAAGGTTCCACTCACCTTCATAAGTCCAGATAACTCTGCAACTGCTTCTTCTCTGGTCAAACCTGTGTATCTGCATATCTCATTTTTAACTTTAGAGGAAAATGACATACCCTTCTACTCCTTACATTTTTTATTTTCCTTTAACCTTTGTGATAAATAAAAATATTCTATTATTTTTTTTCTATCAAATAACAACTTTTTATCCATTATTATTTCCATTAAGAACTTAGCTAGTTTATCAGGATCATGTCTTACAAATCCATTTTTAATTGTAACAAAGTCTCCCTGCACAATTTTTACATTTAAGTCCATAATCTCTTTTTCATTTATTTTTACAGGTTCTGCATTCTTTTCTAAATATCTTTCTCTTATTGCATTATTAATCTCTCGAGTATTAGTTGCAACATAATCTATAATTCCATTACCTCCATGCTTAAAAATGGCTTTTATATGATCCGCTACAGAATATCCGTCTGTTTCCCCTTCTTGAGTCATTATATTTGATACATATATTTTTAATGCTTTTGTATCTTTCAATGCCTTACGTATATCTTTAACTAAAAGATTAGGAATTACACTAGTATAAAGGCTTCCAGGTCCTAAAATAATAGCATCTGCATCCATTATAGCCTCTAGTGCCTCATTTAAGGCTCTTGCTGTTTTAGGCTCTATAAATACTTTTTCTATTTTACTTTTTTGCCTTGCAGCCTCTTGTGGAATATTAGATTCCCCTTCTACTATATTGCCATTTTCTAATCTTGCCTTTAATATCATATCATCTAAAGTAACAGGAAGTACCCTTCCTGTTACAGCTAGTACAGAACTCATCTTTTTAACAGCTTCTTCGAAGTTATTCGATATACCATCCATAGCTGCTAAAAATAGATTCCCAAAACTTTGATTTTTTAAATTTCCTTCTTTAAACCTATACTGAAGCAGTTCCTCCATTAAAGGTTCTGTATCAGCCAAGGCTAATATACAGTTTCTTATATCGCCTGGAGGAAGTATTCCAAGCTCCTCTCTTAAAGTTCCTGAACCGCCTCCATCGTCTCCTACAGTAACTATAGCCGTTATATTTGAGGTATAGTACTTTATTCCCCTAAGCATAGTGGAAAGGCCTGTGCCTCCCCCTATGGCTACAATTTTAGGTCCTCGTACTAGAAGTCTCTTTTCATA
The DNA here is from genome assembly GCF_047777555.1 of Clostridium sp. Lineage (GTDB taxonomy): Bacteria > Bacillota > Clostridia > Clostridiales > Clostridiaceae > Clostridium_H. The sequence continues at coordinate 51,116 of NZ_JBKEEV010000002.1, forward strand.
TATAAGATTCTGTAATTTATCAGAATCTATAGATACATTTAAATACCCCTTATTTATTAAAACTATGATTGATCTTATACCCTGATTTATAGAAATGTACAGTACAAAAATTCCAGATACGATTAAAAAAACATAAAAAAGTTTATATTCTCTGGAGACATTGCTTCTATTGAAAAATTCTACTGCTGCAAATACTATAAACAAAATCCCCATGGTACCAAGCGCAATCCATCTTTTTATTTTTACACCAGGCTTTAGCCACTGTACCATTTTCATGACTTATACCCAGCCTTTTTTATATCTTCATTTATATCTCTGTGCTCTTTGCTGACATTATGCCCATTTGCTTTTAGTCTTTCATATATTGTATTTGTAATAGCTACAGAGCGATGTCTTCCTCCTGTACATCCTATGGCTATTATAAGCTGTCTCTTGCCTTCTTTTATATAGTTCGGTATTAAGAATTCAAGCATATCTTCTAACTTAGAAATAAATTCCTTGGTCTCTTTAAAACTTAAAACATAATCTTTTATTTCTTTGTCATCTCCTGAGAATTCCTTTAACTCTGGTATATAAAAAGGATTAGGCAGGAATCTTACGTCAAATACTAAATCTGCATCTACTGGTATACCATACTTAAATCCAAAGGATAGTACATTTATTATAAGATTATTTTCTTTTTGGTCGTCACCACCATAGATCCTTGATATTTTTTCTCTAAGCTGCATAGGAGTCATATTAGAAGTATCAATTATATTATTAGCTCTGTACTTAACTTCATTTAATCTTTCTCTTTCTAGCTCTATTCCCTGAAGTATTCTTCCTTGCGGAGCTAGTGGATGTTTTCTTCTAGATTCTTTATATCTTTTTACTAATACTCTATCATTTGCATCTAAAAACAATATCTCATATTTATAATTTTGTTCTGTTAAATAATTTAAGCTCTCAAATAAATCGTCGAAGAACTCTCCTCCTCTTATATCTATAACTAATGCTATTTTATCTATCTTACCATCTGTTTGATAACAAGCTTCCGCAAATTTTGACATTAAGGTTGGAGGTAAATTGTCTACGCAAAAATATCCTAAGTCTTCTAGGCTTCTAATTGCTTGGCTTTTACCAGCCCCTGATAACCCTGTTACAATAACAAACCTCATCTTAATCCCCTCCCAATAGTGGTACAGTATCATTTTTTTATTATAACACATTTTTAAGTTCATTAGCCTATTTAATTTATATTGATTGCTGATATATAATATTATATATTATACTTATAAAAAGTTCAGCTTTAAGCTGATAAGGATACAAAAAGAACATCTAACAAATCTTTAGGTTTGTTAGACGTTCTTTCTCCTCTAAACTAATTTTTTTCGTCTTCTCCGATTATTCTAACCTCTGTATTTAATTCCACGTTAAATTTTTCTTTTACCTTATCTTGAACTAGTCTTATTAAATCCAAAACATCCTTTGCAGTTGCATTTTCTCTGTTTATTATAAATCCTGAATGCTTCATAGAAACTTCAGCACCGCCAACTCGTGTACCTTTTAGTCCGCTGTCTTCTATTAGCTTTCCTGCAAAATACCCTTCTGGTCTTTTAAATGTACTTCCTGCTGATGGATACTCTAAAGGTTGTTTTTCTCTTCTTCTTCCCATCAATTCATCCATTCTAGCTTTTATAGCATTATAATCTCCCTTTTGAAGTTTAAAGGCAGCCTCTAAAACCACATAATTATACTTTAAAATCACACTCATTCTGTAACTCAATTCTAATTCTTCTTTTGACAGTGTTCTTATTTCACATTTGTCATCTATAACTAATGCGCTTTCTATTACCTGAGAAATCTCACCATTATATGCACCAGCATTCATAGTAACCGCTCCACCTACACTGCCTGGAATTCCATTTGCAAACTCTAGACCAGTTAAAGATGCCTCAAGAGCAGCATGAGTAACCTTTGATAAGAGAGCACCACTTTGAGTAATAACTCTATCTCCCTCTACCCTGATTTTATCAAGCTTGCTTAGGTTTATAACAACACCTCTAATGCCTCCGTCTTTGACCAGCAGATTTGAACCTCTTCCTAAAATAAAATATGGAACTTCATTCTCTTTACATATCTTTATAATTTGTCTTATTTTTTCATAGCTATCTGGTGTAACAAATATATCTGCAGGGCCTCCAACTTTAAATGAAGTACAGTCCTTCATTAAAACATTGAGCTTTATTTCTTCTTCATCTAATATACTCTTTAATTTATTATTGAATTCTATACACTGAACCATTTGTCTCTCCTTGATCATTATTGTTATGTAACTAGTATAGAATATATAGCACTATTTAATCAAGATTAATATCTTGTAATTTTCCCTTAGACTTTAAATAACCTATTAACTTTTTGTAATCTGTGTTCATTATTAAATCCTCTGGAATACCTATCTCATCCACTAATTTTCCAGCTACATCAAAATTTCCAATTGTAAAACATACATGAGAATCAGTACCTAATATTACTTTAGTGCCATGTTTCTTACAAAGTTCTGCTATTTTTCTACAAATTGGCTCGCTGCCTTTTCTAGATGTCTTAAAAGAACTATTATTAATTTCAATAAGTATATTCTTCTCTTTAGCCTTTTTTACAACTTCTTCTTCATATATAGGAAACTGAGGATTTCCAGAGTGCCCTATAATATCAACTTTAGGGTTATCCATAGCTTTTAAAAGAGCTCTTGTATTTTCTTCTCTTGTTCCTGGAATTATACAAGGATCATGCAAGCTAGCTATTATTATATCCAAAAACTTAGTATCTTTCTCAGTTAAGTCTAAATTTCCATCATAATCCATAATATTGGCTTCACATCCATATAGCATAATAACACCATATATTTCTCTTGGCAATACCTTAAGATTGTGAAAATACCATATGTGAGGTGCACCAGGCATTTTAGGGCCGTGTTCTGTAGTTCCTAAAACCTTTAACCCTATTTCTGATGCATACTTTGCATTTTCTAGTAAAGTGCTATAAGCATGCCCACTTGCTACTGTATGAGTATGCACATCTAAAACATATTTCATCAGTACCATTCCTCCTTATTTACTTTTGCTAAAATAATCTATTATGCTCTGAGCTGCCTTTTCATTTATAGATTCTGTTTCCAGCAGTTCTTCATAAGTCGCCTTTTTAATATTATCTATACTTCCAAACTTTTGCAACAGTGCTTTTCTTCTCTTATCTCCAATATTAGGTATATCTTCTAATATAGAGTGAAGAACTCTCTTATTTCTTAAACTTCTGTGATAAGTTATAGCAAATCTGTGAACTTCATCCTGTATTCTTGTTATTAGATTCATAATCTTAGGACTAACACTTATCTCTTTACCATTATATATCAAACCTCGAGTTCTGTGTCTATCATCCTTGACCATTCCACAAACAGGTATATTAATATTAAGATTATCTAATACTTCTAATGCAATATTCACTTGCCCCTTTCCCCCATCCATTAAAATCAAATCCGGGAATATGCTAAACTTAGCACCACTTAAAAGGAGCTCTCTTTCCTGTATATCTTTTATCTCTTTAATACCGTGCTGAAATCTTCTTGTTAAAATTTCTCTCATACTTTCATAATCATCTGCACCCTTAACAGTCTTTATTTTAAACCTTCTATAATCACTATTTTTAGGTTTGCCATCTTCAAAAACCACCATAGTTCCTACAGAATCTACTCCTTGTATGTTAGAAATATCATAAGCCTCAATTCTATGAGGTAATTCTTCCATATCCAGCACTTCTGCTAATTCTTCTAAAATATTGTTATTTAATTCTTTATCCATTTTTATCTTTAGCTTAAACTGCTCTAAGGTATTCTTTGCATTGCTTTCCACAAGCTCCAGCAACTTTTTCTTTTCTCCCTTTTGTGGAATTTTAATAGATACCCTAGATCCCTTTTTTGAGGAAAGCCATTCTTCTAAAAGTTCTCTATCTGAAACCTCTGGAACATATATGGTCTTAGGAATAAATGCTGTTCCTCCATAAAAATCTTTAATAAATGTAGAAATCATTTCGGATTTTTCATTAAATACGTCATTGTCTAAAATAAAATGTTCCCTTCCTATTATTTTACCCTCTCTTACAAAAAATACCTGAGAACACCAATCTTCTTCATCATTATATATATTTATGAAATCCTCATTTTCAAAATTACTTGTAATTATCTTCTGTCTTTCCCTAATCTTTTCAACTGCCAAAACTTTATCTCTTAGAGAAGCTGCTTTTTCAAATTCTAAAGCTTCCGAAGCCTCATTCATTTTACATTTTAAATCTTCTATAAATTCATTTTCTTTTCCGTTCAGCAAATCAATTATCTTTTTTATAGTTTTTCCGTACTCCTCTTTGCTTACATATCCTGCACAAGGTGCTGTACATAAATTTATATGATAATTTAGACAAGGTTTTATCTTCTCTCCATTTTCCTTTATTGCAAATCTGCAAGTTCTTATTGGAAATATCTTTTTTATAAGCTCAATAGTTTCATATACAGCCGATGCGTCTGGATAAGGTCCAAAATACTTAGCACCATCCTTTGCCCTGTTTCTTGTTACAAACACCCTTGGAAAGTCTTCATTTATAGTTATCTTTATAAAAGGATAATGCTTATCATCTTTAAGGAGAATATTATACCTTGGTCTATGCTTCTTAATTAAATTGCATTCTAGAATAAGGGCTTCCATTTCAGAATCCGTAATTATATACTCAAATTCTGCAATGTTCTTAACCATGGCTTTAACCTTACTTCCGTGATTTTTAGAGTTCTGAAAGTACTGCCTTACTCTATTTTTAAGCACCTTTGCTTTCCCTACATATATAATTTCACCTAAAGAATTTTTCATCAAATAAACTCCTGGTTTGTCAGGAAGCATTTTTAATTGATATTCAAAGTCAAACATTCCTCTATACACCTCTTTTCAATTAAAAAATTGCTGGAAGTCTGTATATGGTATATGCAATTCCTGCTATCATCAACAAATCTTCAAAACCGCTTCCACCTTTTGAACTTGGATTATAAGTCAGCGGGAAACTATATTTCTTTTTTATAAATGGATAGAACAGAGGAATTCCCATTTTCGTCAGCATATCACAAGCTAAATGCATGCCGTATCCCATCATAAAATAATATGGCACATTAGGTATATTATATGTTTTTCCCAAATAACCTAATATCATGGTGAATACTACTAGACCTACCAAACTATGCGTAAACCCATTTCTATGAGAAGATAAGGCTATAAAAACTAAGGAAATTCCTAAAGCCTTTAAGGCGGGGGCATCAACATATAAATAATCAAAATATAATACAATTACAGCTAAACATATATAAACTATAACTTTTGTTTTCTTATTTTTAAACGGAAGTATATATCTATTTATTATACTCTTAGGATGATCTATATCTGGCATTAAAGATGCTAGTATGACAACTAAAAGTCCAATACAATTAAACCCTCCAGGTACCTTATGACATATCGATATAAAAGTAACAGCACCTATTCCCGCATGAGTCTTTCCTTTCATAATTTCTCCTTTATATTTTATAATGACATAAAAAAAGTCAAGATTCTACAAAACTCTTGACTTTATTATATATCATTATAATAGGAAAAGAAACATACGTTCTTCACTATGTTTCAAGAAATTATGAATTTCGTATAATTTCTTAAAACATACCTATAAGATGATAAAGGAAAGTATTTATTGAAGCGCTGTTTTTATAACTTGCCCTGCAATTTCTGCAGCTATTCCTCCACCTGTTCCTCCGTTTTCAACAATTACCGCAATAGCTATCTTAGGATTATCATAAGGTGCAAAGCCTATAAACCAAGAATGAGGTTTTTCACCTTCTCTTCCTGTATCAGCAGTTCCTGTTTTACCACAAACTTCTACAGATTCTAAGGCCGCAGCACCTCCTGTTCCTTCAGTTACAGTGGCTCTCATATATTCTTTTATGATTTTAGCATTCTCAATCGATGTAACTCGCTGAAGTTCTTCAGCTTTTATCTTTTTTATGCTCTGACCAGTAGGTTTTAATATCTCTTTAACAATAAGAGGCTTCATTATGACACCATCATTAGCTATAGATGCAGCTACTAATGCCATTTCCATAGGAGTTGCAAGAACTTCTCCCTGTCCTATAGCACTTTGGGCCATATTCCCCTTTTCATAGCTTTCCAAACTTGGAAATCTACTATTTTTGGCAACAAAATCATTGCTAGGTATGGTGTTATTGAAATAAAACTTTTCTGCTGTAGTTTTTAAAGCTTCATTTCCAAGCTCCATACCTAAGGTTCCAAATACTACGTTACTTGATTTATAAAAAGCCTGTTTTAAGTTTATATTTCCATAACTGTGTCCAGCATAGTTTTTAAGAGATTCTTTTGCATTAAAAACAAGTACTCCATCATCATCGAATCTTCTTTCTGTGATCCCTGGTAAATTCTCTAAAGCGCTAACAGCAGTGACTACTTTAAAAGTTGAACCTGGTGGATACATTCCTAAAATAGCCCTGTTGTATAAAGGTATATCTTTATTAGTGTTTAAATTCTGCCAGTTTTTCTCTAGGTTGTTTGGGTCAAAAGATGGCGTTGATACCATAGCCAAAATCTCTCCAGTTTGAGGCTCTATTGCTACTACAGCTCCTTTATTATTTCCCAATAAACTATATGCCTTTTTTTGTATCTTAGAGTCCAGAGTAGTTCTTATGCTATAACCAACCTCATCTTTTTTTTCTGTAACAAATTGAACAACTTTTGATAAATCCATAGCATCTTCCCCTAAAAGAGTGGAATCATATTGCTTTTCTAGTCCTGTGATTCCATATCTAGGATTTACATATCCTAGTACATGAGCAAAGGCACTTCCCTCAGTATAAGTTCTTTCTTGATTTAGAGTGCTTATTTTTTTACTCTTTGTCAAGGCTGTCATGTTTCTATCATAGATTGTTCCTCTCAATATGGAGTTTCTCTTTGCTTGAATTCTTTTATTGTAAGGGCTTTGCACAATCTTTTCTGCTTTAAAAACTTGAAAATAAGTTATATACATAATTACTCCCATAAAGCATACTAAAAACACTACAAGAACCTTTTTTATATTTGTAGAAATATCATTCATCACTTCTGCCCTCCTCTGAAATCTTTTGAAGTATTCCAAGTGCAAAGAATGTAGTAATCATTGAGCTTCCTCCATAGCTTACAAGAGGCATTGTTATACCTGTTAATGGAGTTAAATTTATAACTCCACCTATAATAACCAAAACTTGTGTTGCTATCATTGCACTATAACCAACAGCTAACAGGGCTGAAAATTTATCTTCTGCATATACTGCCGCCCTCATGCATCTATAAAAAAGCAGGAAGTACAGTATAATAACAGCAAAGGACATAAGTCCTCCCATTTCCTCACTTAAAACAGCAAATATAAAATCCGTGGAATTTATTGGTACAAATTCTGGATAACCTTGACCTAATCCTGTTCCAAATAGCCCCCTGAAGCTATAGCAATCATGGATTGAACTACCTGATACCCTTCATCGTTAGCATAAGACCAGACATCTTTCCATATAGCCACTCTAATCCTTACATGTCCAAAAAGCTTATAACTAATAACTGCTCCTGCTGCAAACAATATAAAGCAAGTAGCTACATACTTAAATTTTGATGTAGCTATATAAAGCATAGTTACGGATATTCCAAAGAATAAGAGCGCAGAACCTAAATCTCTTTGGAGTACCATAAATCCCAAGGAAATCATGACAACAATTGCTGGTTCTATTAAATCTTTATACTCTTTATACTTTCTTAAAGAAGAAGCCAAATAAGCAACTAGAAAAAGCTTACCAAATTCTGAAGGTTGAAAAGAATAACCTCCAAGAGTAATCCAGTTTTTAGCTCCATGTTTCGCTTGCCCTAAGAATGAACCTAATGACATTAGGAGTATGGTACATACTAAATAAAAATATCTATACTTAGCAAATCTTTTTAAATTAGGGAACAAAACTACTATGACTATGAATCCAGTTATTCCTACAGTAAACCATATAATTTGCTTTATGGCATTGGATGGATTTATTCTGTATATAAGAACTATTCCTATAACGGTCAGTGTACAGGCAAAAATCTGTATATACTTATCTCCATCAGGAAAAAACTTTCTAATAATAAAGTGTGCATACGCTATAAGGGCGCAAACTACTACTCCCATAATAATTGCTGTTTTATCAAAATTTTCTTTTGGCCAATGTAGAATACCTAAATTCAAAAAGCAAACTATGCAAAACAAATAGGTATATCTTAGAAGCCTTCTTTCATCATACTTACTGTTCATAAGCTAATTCTCCATTCCTTATTAACCAATAACCTTAAATACATACTCTCCTATTATTATTTCATCATCCACATTTAAGGCTAAAACCTTATCTAATCTTGTACCATTAAGCAGAGTTCCATTCGTACTATCTAAATCCTTTATAAAATATTCATTGTTCTTGATGAAAATTACAGCATGATGCCCTGAAACATATTGATCATGCAGAACTAAAAGATTATCTTCTTTTCTTCCTACAGTCATTTTAGAATGAATAGGTATTACAGAGCCTACTTTTAGATTAGATTTATTATCTCCAACTTTAATAACCTCTAATCCTAATTGTCTTGAAGCCCTTCTTCTCCTATTTCCACCCTTTATATCCTTGTACATAATTCTCAAAGCCCAAAATATTATTATATATATTATTACGATTATGAGAACTCTTAAAACCAATCTTACTAAAGGCATAAATCCACCTACTTACTATAAATTTATATTATATAACTAAAGTTTAATTTTACCATACTTAAAGACTAGCGTAAACTCCGCTAGCCTTTAATATATTGTTAATTTTATTATAACTTTCTTTTTAGATAATATCCTGTATAAGAATTATTATTTTGTGATATTTTCTCTGGAGTACCGCAATCTATAATTGTACCTCCTCTGTCTCCTCCTTCTGGTCCTAAATCTATTATATAATCTGAACATTTGATTACATCAAGATTGTGCTCTATTACAACCACTGTATTTCCGCTATCAACCAGACGCTGAAGTATTTGTATAAGCTTATTTACATCGTCTATATGAAGACCAGTAGTAGGTTCATCTAGTATATAGAAAGTCTTTCCTGTACTTCTCTTAGACAGCTCATAGGCAAGTTTAATTCTCTGAGCTTCTCCTCCTGACAGCTGGGTAGATGGTTGGCCAAGTCTTATATAGCCTAAACCTACATCCATAAGAGTTTGGAGCTTAGCTTTAGCTCTTGGAATATTTGAGAAAAATTCTAGTGCTTCTTCTACAGTCATATTTAAGACTTCATCTATGTTTTTCCCTTTATATCTAACTTCAAGTGTTTCTCTATTGTACCTTTTTCCTTTGCAAACTTCGCATGGAACATAAACATCAGATAAAAATTGCATTTCAATCTTTATTATGCCATCACCGTGGCAAGCTTCACATCTTCCACCTTTTACGTTGAAGCTGAATCTTCCTGCCTTATATCCTCTCATTCTAGCTTCTGAAGTATTAGAGAATAGTTCTCTTATTACGTCAAATAGACCTGTGTAGGTAGCAGGATTAGATCTTGGAGTTCTTCCTATAGGACTTTGATCAATATTTATAACCTTATCTATGTTTTCTACACCTAATATATCTTTATGAAGTCCAGGATTCATTTTAGACCTATTTATTTTTTTATTAAGTCCTTTATATAAGATTTCATTTACTAAAGTACTTTTTCCTGATCCTGATACTCCTGTTACAGAGGTTAAAACACCTAGAGGAAATTTTACATTTATATTCTTTAAATTATTCTCTCTCGCTCCAATAACCTCTATAAATTGATTATTGCCCTTACGTCTTTCTCTTGGAACATCTATCTTCTTTTCACCAGTTAGATACTGACCAGTTATAGATTCTCTGCATTTTTTTATTTCATTTATATCTCCAGCAGCAACAATTCTTCCACCATGTTCTCCAGCACCTGGTCCTACATCCACAATAAAATCTGCTTCCTTCATGGTATCCTCATCATGTTCCACTACAACTAAGGTATTTCCTAAATCTCTTAGATGCTGCAGTGTACCTATCAATTTATCATTATCTCTTTGATGAAGCCCTATACTTGGTTCATCAAGAATATATAAAACTCCAACTAATCCTGATCCAATCTGGCTTGCAAGCCTTATTCTTTGAGATTCTCCACCTGATAAAGTACCAGATTTTCTGTTTAAGTCTAAATAATCAAGACCTACGTCTATTAAAAACTGAAGTCTACTTTTAATTTCTTTTAATACCTGATTTGCTATAATAGTATTTTTTTCTGACAGCTTCAAATTGTTTATAAATTCAAGCTCTTCTTTAATAGACATATTTGCAAATTCAAATATGTTTTTTCCTCCTACTGTTACTGCTAAAGCTTCGGGCTTTAGTCTTGTACCTTTACATTCAGGACAAGGTGTATCGCTCATATACTGTTCTATTTGCCTTTTAATGTAATCTGAACTAGTCTCCACATACCTTCTTCTAAGGCTGTTTATTATACCTTCATATCTATGATTATATAGCCCTCTCTTATCCTCTTTTACATATTCTACAGTTATTTTTTCTCCATCTAGACCATATAAAATATAATCTAAAGTTTTTCTTGGCAATTCTTCAATAGGAGTATTTAAATCGAATTTAAGCTCTTTTGCTAAAGCTTTTAACACACTAAATGTCCAAGAATCCTCTTTTAATGAAGTATCTCCTAAAGATATAATAGCTCCTCCTAAGATACTCTTGCTTTTATCTGGTATAATTAAGTCCTCATCTATTTCCATTAAACTTCCTATACCATCACATTTCTCACATCTTCCAAAAGGGGTATTAAAAGAAAAGAGTCTAGGTTCTATTTCACTTATACTTATGCCGCAATCTGGGCAAGCAAATTTTTCACTAAATTTAAGATCTTCTCCCCCTATGACATTTACAATAACTACACCTTCTGAAAGCTTTAGAGCTGTTTCTAAGGAATCTGTAAGTCTGCTCTCTATTCCTTCTTTTACTATAATTCTATCTATAACCGCTTCTATAGTGTGCTTTTTATTCTTGTCTAAATTTACCTCTTCCTCTTGAAGATCATATATCTCCCCGTCTATTCTAGCCCTTACAAATCCATTTTTCTTTATACTTTCCAGCACCTTTGCATGTTGTCCTTTTCTTCCGCTTATTATAGGTGATAAAATTTGCACCTTACTTCTCTCTGGAAGCTCTAATATTCTATCTACCATTGTATCTACGCTTTGTTGAGTTATTTCCTTTCCGCACTTTGGGCAATGAGGAATTCCAACTCTAGCATATAAAAGCCTTAAATAATCATATATTTCAGTGACAGTTCCCACAGTAGAACGGGGATTTCTGCTTGTAGTCTTCTGATCTATAGATATAGCTGGTGAAAGCCCATCAATATACTCCACATCTGGCTTATTCATCTGTCCTAGGAACTGCCTTGCATAAGCAGATAAAGATTCTATATATCTTCTCTGCCCCTCTGCATATAATGTGTCAAAGGCCAAAGAAGACTTACCAGAACCAGAAAGCCCCGTAAATACAACTAATTTCTCTCTAGGAATCTCTAAGTCTACATTTTTTAAATTGTTAACCTTAGCACCTTTTATAACAATCTTATCCCTCATTTATTCCTTCCTTTCTTCATTTTCTACTCTAATGCTTCTTTTAATTTCGCGATTTCATCGCGCAGTTCTGCCGCTCTTTCAAATTGTAGTTCCTTCGCTGCTTGTTTCATTTCCTCTTCGTATTTAGATATAAGCTTTTCTATTTCTTTTTTAGTAAGCTTCTCTGTATTTGCATCAACTTTATATTCTTCTTGTTCTTCTGATACCTTTGTTTGAATTACATCTCTTATTTCCTTAAATATAGTGGTTGGAACTATTCCATGTTTTTTATTGTATTCTATCTGTATCTTTCTTCTTCTATTTGTTTCACTAATAGCAAAATTCATAGCCTTAGTTAGTTTATCCGCGTACATTATGACCTTGCTTTCAGAATTTCTAGCTGCCCTTCCTATAGTTTGTATTAATGAAGTTTCAGAACGAAGAAAACCTTCTTTATCTGCATCCAATATTGCTACTAAAGCAACTTCTGGTATATCTAGTCCTTCTCTTAAAAGGTTAATTCCCACCAGTACATCAAATTCACCTTTTCTAAGATCTCTTATAATCTCCATTCTCTTTATGGTATCTATGCTGGAATGAAGATACTCTGTTTTTACTCCCATTTCTTTAAAGTAATCTGTCAAATCCTCAGCCATCTTTTTCGTAAGGGTGGTAACCAAAACTCTAAAGCCTTTATCAATTGTTTCACGTATATTAGCATATAAATCGTCTATCTGCCCTTTTATAGGCTTTACTATGATTTCTGGATCTAAAAGTCCAGTTGGTCGTATTATCTGCTCTGCTACATTTGTGGAATGCTCCTCTTCATAAGGTCCTGGTGTAGCACTTACAAATACGGTTTGATTTAATTTTCCTTCAAATTCTTCAAACTTTAAAGGTCTATTATCATAAGCGCAGGGAAGTCTGAATCCATATTTAACTAAGTTATCCTTTCTTGATCTATCTCCTCCGTACATAGCTCTTACTTGAGGTAATGTTACGTGACTTTCATCAATAAATAGTAAAAAATCCTCTGGAAAATAATCAATTAAAGTTTGTGGTGGAGTTCCTGGAGCTCTTCCATCTAAAATTCTTGAATAATTCTCTATTCCACTGCAATACCCAACTTCTCTTATCATTTCTATGTCAAAGTTAGTTCTTTGTTTTAATCTTTGAGCTTCTAGCAGCTTATCTTCAGCCATAAGCTCTTTTACTCTTTCTTCTAACTCTTCCTCTATCTTTTTTATAGCAACTTCAAGTTTGTCCTTTGAAGTTGCAAAGTGAGAAGCTGGAAATATAGATATGTGTTTTCTTCCACCTATTATTTCTCCTGTTAAAACATCAAATTCTCTTATTTTATCTATTTCATCTCCAAAAAACTCTATTCTTATACCTATGTTTGTGGATGAAGCTGGGAATATATCAAGGACGTCCCCCCTTGCTCTGAAGGTACCTCTTACAAAATTTATTTCATTCCTCTCATACTGTATATCTATAAGCTGTCTCATTATTTCATCTCTGTCTTTTTCCATACCCTCTCTTAAAGACACAGTTAACTTTTTATATTCTTCTGGATTACCAAGTCCATAAATGCAAGAAACAGAAGCCACCACTATAACATCTTTTCTTTCAAGCAAAGCGGATGTAGCTGAATGTCTTAACTTATCTATTTCATCATTTATAGATGCGTCTTTTTCAATAAATGTATCTGTTTGGGGTACATAAGCTTCTGGCTGGTAGTAATCGTAGTAGGATACAAAGTACTCTACACAATTTTCAGGAAAGAATTCCTTAAACTCTGATGTCAATTGAGCTGCTAATGTTTTATTATGAGCTAAAACTAAGGTTGGTTTTTGGACTTTTTCTATTATATTTGCCATGGTAAAGGTCTTTCCCGAACCCGTTACTCCAAGTAATGTTTGAAACTTTTCTCCTCTATTTATACCTTCAACTATGCTTTTAATAGCTTCAGGTTGATCTCCTGTGGGTTTAAATTTAGAATGTATTTTAAACTTCTCCATATTCTCATCTCCCATGAACACTAGTTCGAACATATCAATTGTATACTTTAGAGATTTTAATGTCAATAAATAAACAAAAACTAACTCTTATTGGCATAAACCCATATGAGTTAGTTTTTTATTTACTTATTATCATTCTTTAATTTTTCTAACACTTCTTGAAATTTACTTCCGTCCAATCTTACAACTACAGTTTCATCAGGAACACTTACAGGCACAAATACAATACCAAGCTTCTTTGAATTATCTATATTCTTATATCTTATCTCTTCTAAGTTCCCAGCTGCCCTTTTTATTTTAAACAAAGCCATATTGGAAGCTTCTTTAATCGTTTTAACTATGTCATCTTCTTTTGATATCTTTTTATGATTGACTTCTATAAGCAAATCTCCACTTTTAATTCCCATTTCAAAAGCTGGTGAGTTTGGAGCTACCTCAAGAACCATCATTCCTCTCTCATCGCTTACATACTTAGGTTCAGCATTTACTTCTCTGTACCTTTGTATATAAAGCATAGCTTCATGAGCTGTAGGAGCAAATATAACTACAAACAACTTAAAAAATATATTTAAAATAGCAAGCCTTGCAAACATGAACAAAATTACACTATAAATCATTATCATAATTCCTGAAGAAAGAGCTTTTTCATTTTTTGTTTTAGTAAAAGTTATACTGCTGTATCCTATAACTCCATAAAAAGGCATAAGAAGTATTGCTGCATTTTTTACAATACTAAAAGGAGTCGAAGGATTTAATAGAGTGTTCCATTCCCTTATGGGTATTATATTGTCCAAAGAATACATGCTAGAATTTACTATCAAGGCAATAGCTACTGGAAGAGTCCAATATCTTTTTAACGCAAAACCACCAACTATCTTATTGCTCTTTTTTGTAAATATAGGTATAGCTCCTTTACTTCCATCTAAAATAACCAAAATACCCTCAACAAAGTGAAGTACAGCAATTAAAGTCATAAGAGCTACTACATCTATGTTTAAAAAACCTAGAGATTTTACATCTACATTATACATTTCTCTGAGAATTTGCAGAAGTATACTTATAAAGCCTAATATAGAAGCAGAATAAGAAAAACATATAAGTCTTGGATTTATGAGCACAAGAAATATAGACGTTAAAAATACTAGTTCTATGGACGTATTTTCATTAAAGGAGACTCCTAAATAACTTAGCATAATACTTCCTATGACGCCTGCTAGTATTCCAAACACAATTTGAGATATAGTAAGCTCAAAGGAAGAATTTAACTTGTCTCCAATAATCATTTTTTGCATCATAACTATCCTTCTATTTTGCCTATAAAATATGATAGCAAATATTATTAATATAAACACATAAGGGGATGTAACTATAGCATAAGCTACAGCCCTTAATGAATTTAATAAAATACTCATGTAAGATTATTTCCCCTCTCACTATTTATCTACTTGACCTTTTCTTTTATAACCTCTAGGGCTTTAATAAATTGAGGATCTGTTTTCTTATCATAAGGTTTTTCTGATAATTCCTTAGGATATTTTACCTCAATATTTGGCTTAATACCTTTATGATGTATATTTTCTCCTTTAGGAGTGTAGTATTTAGAAGTAGTTACCTTTAATGCTGTTCCATCTCCAAATCCGTATTTCTTTTCATAAAGCACGCTTTGCACTATTCCTTTTCCAAAGGTATTCTCTCCAACTAAAGTTCCCAAATTGTAGTCTCTTATTGCACCTGAAAATATTTCAGAAGCACTAGCTGTTCCTCCATCTGTAAGAACTACAAGAGGCATTCCTATAAGATCTCCACCCTTTGATTTATACTCTTCTTTATTACCATTCTTATCTTCTGTAGATACTATAACTTTATCTTTAGGAACAAATTGTGAAGTTATATTTATAGACTGTGTTAGCCATCCACCTGGATTTTGTCTTAAGTCCAGCACCATAGCCTTCATGCCCTTTTTCTTTAAATCCTTTGTAACCTTATTAAACTGTTCATCTGTATGTTCATCAAACATGGTTATCTGTACATATCCTATACCATTATCTATCATTTCGCCAGTTACAGTAGTTAGAGTGATTTCTTCTCTTTTTACCTTTACATCAAAGGTTCCTTTACCTTCTCTAGTTATGGTTAAAGTAACATAAGTGTTTTTTTCGCCCCTCATCATGGCTACAGCTTTCTCATATTCTTTTCCAGTTACTTCTTTTCCATCTACCTTTTCAATTATATCTCCACTTAATATTCCTGCTTTCTTTGCTGGAGAATCCTCAAAAGGTGCTATTACTACTACCTTATCATCCTTTACAGCAACTTGAAGGCCTAGTCCAACGTAGTTTCCTTCTGTTTCAGTGCTAAACTCCTTAAATTCTTTTGCATTCATATAGACAGTATATGGATCTTTTAAGCTTTCCGTCATTCCTTTTATCGCCCCATCTACAAGAGCTTCTTCATCAATCTTTCCATCATAAAAGTGATTAAGATTTTCCTTAACTATAAATAACTTATTAAATTGCACAAGATTTTCATATGTTTTTTCGCTTATTCTTCTTGTTCCCTTTATAGGCATTCTTGTTCCTATTATGTACGTAGCGAAATTTGTTAATATTAATATTAACACTCCTATTAATATCCATATGATTTTACTGTCTCTTGATTTAATTTTTCCATTGCTGTCATTCATATTCTTATAACCCAACCTTTCCTCTTATCTCTTATATCCGTTTTAATTATATTTTTACGTTAATCAATATGCATTTATACCTTTAAAAATAAAATTAAAATAAATATTAAGGCTGACGAAAAAATCGCCAACCTTTTATCATAAGTAATATTTAATCTATACCTTTAAGAATTTTCTAATAGATAAAATACTTCCAAGTCCTCCTATCAAAATCCCTGAAAGAACAAATATCCATATTACATTCATTAAGAAATATTTTGGAGTTATTAAGTTCAACATTATTATTATTGAGGAAAGTTTTCTATATACTACCCCATAAGAATAATAAAGAAATCCACTGGAAACAAGAGAACCTATAATTCCTATAACTACTCCCTCAATTATAAAAGGCCATCTTATGAACCAGTCTGTAGCTCCTACAAATTTCATTATACTTATCTCTTTTTTTCTTGCATAAACAGCTAATTTAATTGTATTTCCTATTAGAAGTAATGAAATAGGTATCATTATCATTAAAGCTGTAAACCCTACCCATTTTACTCCCCTCGTCAATTTAGATATCTGATTAACTAAATCTTCATTAGCTACTACTTTCTCTATTCCATTTAATTCTTTTGTACTTTCAACCACATTCTTAACAATATCTGCATTTTCTACTCTTACAATGTAGGATTCAGGAAGAGGATTTTTATTTTCAAGTCCTTGAACTAGATCCTTATTTTCTTCTCCTAATTGTTCTTTCCATCTTTCTAAAGCTTGCTCTTTATTTACATAAGTTATATCAGATAAGCCATTAACCTTTTTAAGAGTTTCCTCTATATTCTGTTTATCTTCAGCCTTAATATCATCTTTTAAAAATACAGATACCTCAAGCTTAGATTCAACATGTTTTAAAATCTGGTTCGCATTAAGCATTGTAAGTAAAAATATTCCAAACATAAAAAGGGTTAGTGAAACAGTAATTACAGAAGCTATTGTTAAAGTTGTATTTCTTTTTAAACTGTTTAAAGCATCAATAAAAAAATATTTTATAGTACTAATTTTCATAACCATATCTACCTTTCTGCTCGTCTCTTACTATTACCCCTTTTTCAATAGCTATAACCCTCTTTTTCAACGTATCTACAATCCCTTTATCATGAGTAGCCATTATAATAGTCGTTCCTGCTTTATTTATATCATTTAATATGTTCATAATCTCCATCGAAGTATCTGGATCTAAGTTACCTGTAGGCTCGTCCGCAATAAGCATAGTAGGATTGTTTACAATAGCTCTTGCAAGAGCCACTCTTTGCTGCTCCCCTCCTGATAACTCGTTTGGAAAGCACTTGAATTTATGAGATAATCCAACCATAGATAACACCAGAGGGACTCTTTTTTTAATCTCTTTATAAGGTGCCTCTATTACCCTCATGGCAAAAGCAACATTTTCATACACATTTAGACTTGGTATTAATCTAAAATCTTGAAAAACCATTCCTATTTTTCTTCTGTAAAATGGAATATTTTTTCTTTTGAGTTTAGTCACATCTTCTCCATTGAGTAGTATTCTCCCTGTAGTAGGTTCTATTTCTTTATAAAGCAGCTTGATAAATGTAGATTTACCTGCACCACTTGGCCCTACAAGAAATACAAAATCTCCTCTATCTATTTCTAAGTTTATATTCGAAAGGGCAAAGACATTATTATCATATATTTTAGTTGTATTTTTAAATTCAATCATACTATAGCTCCCATCCTAGTTTCTTTCGTTCACACCGCAAAATCCGATTTAAGCGGAGGATTTACTTCATATTATGATTTCTTACATGTATTATTATAACATAATATAAATAAATTTAAATTAATATATTATTAATAATCGTTAATCTTCCAATATATCTTTAAACCCTTCTCCTAAAACTTCATGGGCTTCACTTACACTTATAAAAGCCTTTTTATCTATTTCTTTTATATAATTTCGAAGTTTTATAAACTCTTTTCTGTCTAATATGGTATATAATACATCTATTTTCTTTCCACTATAAGCTCCTTTTCCTTCAAATATAGTGCATCCTCTATCTAATTCTTCAATAATATATTTATTTATTAAATCATTCTTAGAACTCATAATTATAATAGCCTTAGCTGTATTCATTCCTTCTATAACATTGTCAATTGTAATTCCATTTAAAACTACAGAAAGAAGTCCATACATACCTAATTCTGGGCTAAATGTAAATCCTGCTGCTACAGCTATTACAAAGTCTACAATAAGAAGAGACTTACCTATATCTAGATGCACAAACTTATTTAGTATTTTAGCTAATATATCCGTTCCACCTGTGGATGCATTTTCATTAAACACAATAGCCATACCTATGCCTGATAAAAATGTACCAAATAGAGTAGCTAAAAGCAAATCATGAGTTATTGCTGCTTCTGGTGATATGTATCTATCCAAAAGGGATATTAATCCTGATAATCCAAGAGATGCATATATAGTTTTTGCTCCAAAATGTCCTCCTATAGCCACAAATCCCACTATAAATAGCACTATGTTCATCATGAGCATCAATGTTCCAACACTTAGACTAGGAACAAGATGATTTATTATGATTGCAATTCCCGTTACCCCTCCACCAGCTACTTTATTAGGTTCTAAGAAAAACTTTATAGCGAAAGCTAATATTACATATCCTATAGTAATCATTACATATTCTTTTATATGCTTTTTTATACCTTCCATTACATATTTGCTCATATCTTTCTTTGAACCTTTTTCCATAAACATACCCCCGATAATAATTCATATTAAAAATTAGAAGTTAAGCGTAGAAGTTATAGACTTTATTAAAACTTATTTTTCCACAAATTCCGTGTTATATCCCATATAAAATTATATACTTCCATAATTAATTTATTATACCATAACTTTCAGCACATATAACTCTTTCTTAATAAAATATAATATACTCTTACACATATATCTTATATGATAAAATTACAATAATAACTGCAAATAAAATGAAAAAGAGAAGAAGCATAGACCTGCTTCTTCTCTTTTTTTATTTTATTTAAGTGATATTCCTTTTTTAACAGCCTTAACTATATCTTCTGAAGTCAAACCATAAGCTTTTAATAATTCAGCAGGTTTTCCACTTTCACCGAATACATCCTTAACTCCTACTCTTACTACTGGAACTGGGAAGTTTTCACTTAAAACTTCACATACAGCAGAGCCTAAGCCTCCGATAATATTGTGTTCTTCTGCAGTTACTATAACACCTGTTTCTCTTGCTGCATTTATTATAATATCTCCATCTATAGGTTTTATAGTATGTATATTTATTACCTTAACCTTTATTCCTTCTTCTGCAAGAACATTATAGGCTTCAAGAGCTTGCTCTACCATAACACCCGTAGCTATTATAGTAGCATCTTTTCCTTCTCTTAGGGTTACACCCTTTCCAATCTCAAACTTATATTCAGGATTATCATTTATTATTGATACTCCTGGTCTTCCAAGTCTAACATAGCAAGGTCCATTATACTCTGCTACTGCATTTATTGCAGCTTCTGTTTCAACTGCATCGCTTGGGCATATTACTGTCATATTTGGAATACTTCTCATAAGAGATATATCTTCTATAGCTTGATGTGATGCTCCATCCTCACCAACTGTTAATCCTGCGTGAGTTGCACATATCTTTACATTAAGTTTTGGATAACAGATTGTATTTCTTATTTGCTCAAAAGCTCTTCCTGCTGCAAACATAGCAAAAGTGCTTGCAAATGGTATTTTGCCGCAAGTTGCAAGTCCAGCTGCAACAGCCATCATATTTCCTTCAGCAATTCCCATATTTATATGTCTTTCTGGGAATACTTTTTTAAAGTCTGCTGTTTTAGTTGACTTAGATAAGTCTGCATCAAGTACAACGACATTTGGATTAGTTTCTCCTAACTTTGCTAAAGCCTTTCCATAAGCTTCCCTAGTAGCTATCTTATTTGCCATTATTCTTCACCCCCAAGTTCTCTTAATGCAAGCTCACATTGTTCTTTGTTTGGAGCTGACCCATGCCAAGATGCATCATCTTCCATGAAGGATACTCCTTTACCTTTTATAGTCTTAGCAACTATCATTGTTGGCTTTCCTTTTGTATTCTTAGCTTCGTCTATAGCAGCTATAATTTCTTCATAGTTATGTCCATCGATTTTTATAACATGCCAACCAAAAGCTTCAAATTTTTTATCTATTGGATCTGGAGACATAACATCTTGAATTCTTCCATCTATTTGAAGGCTGTTATAGTCTACAAAAGCAGTTAAATTATCTAATTTATAATGAGCTGCTGCCATAGAAGCTTCCCACACTTGTCCTTCCTCTAATTCTCCATCTCCCAAAAGAGCGAATACTCTATAATCTTTTTTATCTAACTTCCCAGCTAGTGCCATACCAACTGCAGTAGAAATTCCTTGACCTAGTGAACCTGTTGACATGTCTACTCCAGGTACATAGTTCATATTAGGGTGTCCTTGTAACATTGAACCTAATTTTCTTAGTCTCATTAATTCTTCTTTATTAAAGAAGCCTCTTTCTGCAAGAGCACTATATAATACTGGTGCTGCGTGTCCCTTTGATAAAACGAATCTATCCCTATCTGGATCGTGTGGTTTTTCAGGATCTATATTCATTTCTTTAAAATATAAAACTGTTAAAATATCAGCTGCTGAAAGTGAACCGCCTGGATGCCCTGAGCCAGATTCAGTGAGCATAGTTACAATATCTTTTCTTATGCTCTTAGCTATTTTTTTTAGCTCTCCAATATCTTTTGTCATTTTAAACCCTCCTATGTTTGATTTTTATCTTTTATTATTATAACAATATATTAGAAAAATTACACTACATAAACTTAAAAAGGTATGTATACGATTATATATATCCATGTATAAGTTTTTCATTTAAATTAAAAAAGGGACATTTCTGCCCCTTTTTGCTTTATAGTCCAATACTTATCAAAAGTGCTTCATCTACTTTTCTCATATCTTTTTCAGACATATGACCAATTTTCTCTTTCAATCTTTTTTTATCTAATGTCCTTATTTGTTCTAACAAAACTACTGAATCTTTATTAAGCCCATATTCCTCTGAGGAAATTTCCACATGTGTTGGAAGTTTCGCTTTATTTATCTGAGATGTAATTGCAGAAACAATTACAGTAGGGCTGTACTTATTGCCTACATTATTTTGAATAATAAGTACAGGTCTTATTCCACCCTGTTCAGAACCCACAACTGGACTTAAATCAGCATAAAATATATCTCCTCTTTTCACTACCATTGTCATCAGGCAAATCACTCTCCGCAAGCTTGGCTTCATATTCTTTTAATACCTTCATGTCATCTGCAAAGCCCATTTCACATATATCAAGGTTAATTTGTGCCATTTCTATATATCCTTTTTTTAATTCTTCTATCTTGCTTAGATTTTTTTTGTCCTTAATATATAATATTAAAGAGTCTCTAATAAATTCACTCTTTTTTCTATATTTTTTTATTCTTTCTTTATTTATAATGTCCTGTTGCTTTTGTACTTCTTCTAAATTATTTGCTAATTTCTTTGAGTTTGACATAGAGTTATTAATACCTCCTAAACTGACATAGAGAAAATATGTACAATACAATTATACTTGAACGTTTGTCAACATGTCAAAGAAAACCACAGTTTTTCTTCCTAATATCCTCATGTATTTTAAGGCTTTCTTACAATATCCTACACATAATTCCTTACCTTTACAACTTCTCCATTCCTTATGTATACTCTAGGAACTCTCTTAGTTATCATGCATATCACTTCATAACTTATAGTGCCCAACATTTCCGCAATATGTTCTGCATTTAGTTCTACTCCATTTCTTTCTCCTATGAGTATAACTTCGTCCCCTACTTTTACTTCTCCCTCTATGTCAGTAATATCTACCATACATTGATCCATACATATTCTTCCTACTACAGGCGCGAATTTACCATTTATTATCACCTTAGCCTTATTGAAAAGCAGTCTAGTATACCCATCTGCATATCCTACAGGCAATGTAGCTATAACACTTTCTCTGCTGCTTTGAAATTTCCTTCCATAGCTTATATATTGCCCTGAAGATATATTTTTTATGTGAGCTATATTAGTTTTAAGTTCCATTACAGGTTTTAATTCTATTTTGCTTCTATCAACTTCCTCTGAAGGATAATATCCATACAATATTATTCCTGGCCTTACTGCTTCAAAATGGGTTTCTGGCAACTCAATTATAGCTGCACTATTGGCTATATGACGTGTTTTTATATTTACACCTTTTCTTTTTAAAGCCTCATAGAACTTATTAAAGTTGTTTAGTTGATAATAAGTGTATTCTTTATCTTTCTCATCAGCAGTAGAAAAGTGTGAAAATAAGCCCTTTATTTCTATATTAGGTAACTTATTTATTTTTTCTACCTCATCTACGCTTTCTTCATTGGGCAAGAATCCTATTCTTCCCATTCCAGTATCTAAAGCTATATGAATCTTAGCTGTTTTGTGTTCCCTTTGAGCTATTCTTGAAAGTTCCTTAGCATAATCAAAAGAAAATACAGTTTGCTCTATATCATACTTAAGTAAATTATCTATTAAACTTGGAGGAGTGAAACCTAAAATCATTATAGGAGCTTCTATACCACCTCTTCTTAGTTCTACTCCTTCGCTGACTACTGCAACAGCTAGACCAGTAGCTCCATTTTCTAAAAGCACAGGGGCTACGTCTAAAGCTCCATGCCCATATGCATCAGCCTTTACCACACCTATAATATCCTTGCTTTTTGATATTTTTCTAATCTGCCTCATGTTGAAAGCAAGATTATCAAGGTTTATCTCAGCCCAAACAGGCCTTAAGTGTTTAAACATTCTATTACCTCCAAAATAGAGATATTTTCATATCTCATTCTTTTGTTATTGATTTAATATTTTATTATTGAAAAGTTTCCTCTGAAACTTCAGCATTTGGTACAAAATTTTTATATATGAAGTTCAATACCTCATTTCCTTTTATATCGTATATGACTATTTTATCTGGACAATTATCTTCAAGATTTACGTACATTACTGCTTTGCATATATTTCTATTGTTTCCTGGAATATTAAGCTGAATAAGTTGATATTCTCTACCTTCTATTTCTTTAAACGAACTTTCTATATCCTCATCGGTATACAATAATCCAATATACTCCTCTATAAAACTAAGTTTATATACGCTGTCAAATTCCTTATCTAAAGTGTATTTCATATTGTTGTTCAAGTCACTTACTATTATATCATTTTTTTTATATAATAGTATTCTATCTTTATCTATATCTAGTCTATGCCCATAATCCTTACGATAGAACTGTTTACATTGAGTTTCTATTTCTTGCATACTATTTTTTATATGTACACTTACATCGCAGGTATAACTATTTAAACTTTTTAAGTAATCAATAGCATCATTAGGATTTTTTTCTTTTTTGCCGCAGCCGCTTAAACTTAATGTTATAAGCAAAACTGTAATGAATAGCATCAATACTTTCTTTATCATAAAATTTCCTCCAAAATTTATACAAGCTATATTAAATACTATTCATTAATTTTTTATAATATGCTGCTAATCCAATTTAACTTGAAGTTCTTTTATGCCAGATGGAAGCTTATCTATAAGGCTAAGTGCATTTACACAAAATCTATCCTTAGATAGCATATCTCCACAATATCCATGTACATAAGCTCCTATATAAGCAGCCTTAAAAGGATCAAAGCCCTGAGCTATAAATGATGCTATTATTCCTGTTAATGCATCTCCCATTCCCCCTGATGCCATAGCACTATTACCTGTAGTATTAATTACAACAGTTTTGCCATCAGTAATTACAGTGTTATATCCCTTCAGAAGTAGAATAACATCATATTCTCTTGCAAAAAGCTTTGCAATTTCTATCCTATTTTTTTCAATCTTTTCTATAGGCATACCTGTTATTCTAGACATTTCTCCAGGATGAGGAGTTAACACAATCTTATTATTCTTTTCTTTTAAAATATTTAGATCTTTTTTTAGAACATTTATTCCATCAGCATCAATAACTATAGGACAGCTAGTATACCTTATTATATCTGTTACTATTTTTAAAGTAGCTTCATTATCACCCATGCCAGGTCCTACTGCTATAGCATCGCTTTTTCCTAAGATTTCATTAAGCTTATCCTTATTTTTAAATGAAACAGTCATAGCTTCTGTAAGCTTAATACTCAATATATCTTGTATATTCTCTGGACAGCATAAAGTTACAAGTCCAGCTCCCGACTTAACTGCAGCTTGGGTAGATATAAAAGCTGCTCCAGTAAAGCCAGTAGAACCAGCCACAACAGCTGTCCTTCCAAAATCCCCCTTATGGAGATATTTTTCTCTTATTGGTATAGCTTCTCCTACATCAGATTTATTTAATATGTAATCATTAATGGAAAGCTTGGTTTCTACAAAACTAGGTATTCCTATATTTTCGATTATAATTTCTCCAGTATATTTATCTGCACCATATTTGAGAAATCCTTTTTTGTAAAACTGAAAAGAAATAGTTTTACTTGCTTCAATGCAGCATCCCAGCACTTCTCCAGTATCTGAATTTAATCCTGATGGTACATCTATAGCTACAGTATAAGAACTAAGCTCATTAATACAACTTATAATCTCTCTATGAATACCTTTTATTTCCCTGGAAAGCCCTGTTCCAAATAAACCATCTACAACAATTTCGCTTCCTTTTACAGCTTCTTTTAGTTTATCTATATTCTCAACGCTCTTAATAAACTCAACATGCACTCCTGAGTTTACTAATATTTCATAATTAACCTTACAATCTCTACTTAAACCTTCCTTTTCGCCAACTATAAATATCTCTATACTCTTTCCTAATATGTATAAATGCCTTGAAAGTGCTAATCCATCTCCACCATTATTACCACTGCCGCATACAATGGTAAAACTGTTATAAGCATTTATATGCTTAAGAACACTTAGAGCTGCATTTTCCATAAGAACAAGACTTGGTATTCCTATTTCTTCTATACAGAATTTATCTACTTCCCTCATTTTTTGAGCTGTGACAATCTTCATTTTGCAACACCTCCAAAACTGCGTATGCAATAGCATTCTCTTTACTATGAGATATGCTTAAATGCATCTTATAATTTCCTAACCTTTCTCCTATTTTTTTTGCTTTTCCCTTTAAAAATACCATTGGTTTTCCTAAGTCATCTTTATCTATTTCTATATCTCTAAATTCGAATCCTCTAATTCCAGTTCCCAATGCTTTTGCTACTGCCTCCTTTGCAGCAAATCTTCCTGCCACAAATTCAGGTCTCATTTTTCTGCTATTTAAATACTCTATCTCATTTTCAGTAAATAGCTTTTGTATAAAATTGGGGTTTTTGAAGATTGCTTTCTCTATCCTTTTTACCTCTATTATATCCGTTCCGACACCCATAATCATAATATCATCCCCTAGACAAATTACATTTTAATTTTACACCTAAAATCCCAAATAAAAAAGGAGGTTTTCCCTCCTTTTTTAACATATGTATATATCTTTTAATATTTCATCAAAGTCTGTTATATATTCATCAATGTATTCCCCTAAAATATCTATTAAATGAATTGGTGATACAACGTTATCATACAGCATTTTCAATAATTCATGGACTTTGTGTCTATGAGGACTAATACATTTAACACTGTCCCTCTCTATTCTAACTAATTTCCCATGTACAATATCTTGTCTTTCAACCTCAATTCCATAAGACTGAATATCCTTCTTGTAACCATTTAGAAAAGTAACCTTGTCCTTTATTACTCTATATGAGTAATGACACTGTACATCATCATAATATTCTGTTCTTCCTAGGCTCTCAACAACTAACATAACTCTTTCCCCCTGTACTTTTCTTTGACAATATATTATCACTAATTTTATAAAAAAGATGTCATTTTATAATCCTTCAATAAATCTTTTTATCCCTTCCTTATGACAATAATATACGGATTACATTCTATTAAGTTACAACTATCACTTTTAAAGGATAAAATTTAGGGGGGTGCTCAAGTTTTCTGTCGAATATTATCATATTTTTCTCCAAGAAATCATCATATTTATACTATCCCTTAGTATATTTTTCCCAACTGATAAATACTCACAAATATCTTCCATTATAAGTAGTGTAGGTATAATTATTGATAAGTCTCTTCTTTTATAGTCCTTTAGGCCATATAACATGCTGTATTTAATTACGCTTTCCTTCTTATATTTTATCTCCTTGTATAAATTCTCCAAAGTTTTATACAATATTGAACATGAAATAGTTACAAAATCTCTTTTACTTTTTTCACTTCCGTTTACTACTTCTCTAATAATCTTCTTTATTGGAGCATCTTTATAATACTTTTCTATGGAAATAATATAATTGTTGCTTATAAAATTTCCTATGATATCAGCATCTATCAGCACTATTTCTCCTTCTGTATTAAAGACTATGCTAAATTCTACATCCTCCTTCCCCTTTTTTCTTACCTCATTAATCATATTCTTCATCCTATAGTTGAATGCACTTGTAAATTTAGAATCTAAAATAAAATATTCTAATTCTCTGGCACATGCTGTAGATAAAAATTGATTAAAACTCTTATATGTTTTCTCTAAATGTCTTCTATCTCTCATATGAACACTCCTAGTTGTATTATCTACTTACACATTGTATTTTGTCATCATTATAAGAAATTATTCATACCATAAGAAAAGGTCTAAGTATAAGCCTTATCTTATACTTAGACCTTTTTTATTAAGATTACATCTGTGCCGATTGCTTAGCTGATACTTTTTTGGCTGCTGTTAAGAATCCTGTTATAGCTACAACTGCTGCAATTATTCCTACAGGAAGACCTATGCTCATTGATAATTTAAATCCTTCTGGTGCTATTAATATATAGGTTGTACATACAGCTGTCATAAATGTAGCTGGAACAGTTGCAATCCAATGGCTCTTCTTTGTGTGCACCAAATACATTGCTGCTGTCCAAAGAACTATTGTTGCTAATGTTTGGTTTGACCATCCAAAATATCTCCAAACTATATCAAAGTTTATTCTTGTTAAAATAAATCCTATTACAAATAAAGGAATACTTATCATTAATCTGTTCTTAATTGATCCTTGATTAAATTTAATTGAGTCAGCTATTGTAAGTCTTGCACTTCTAAATGCTGTGTCTCCAGAACTTATAGGACATGCAACTACTCCAATTACTGCTAAAGTTCCACCAACTTTTCCAAGTAAACTGTTAGTTATTGTGTTTACAACTACACCTGCATTACTGTTGTTTTCTGCCATGAATTTAGCAAGTCCATCTACTCCACCAAAGAAACTCATTGATGCTGCTGCCCAAACTAAAGCAATTATACCTTCTGCTATCATTGCTCCATAGAATACTCTTCTTCCTTGACTCTCTTTACTTATACATCTAGCCATTAATGGTGATTGAGTTGAGTGGAAACCTGAAATAGCTCCACAAGCAATTGTTATAAATAACATTGGATATAATGGTAATCCTTTAGCATGCATATTGTAAAGATGAGTTGGTATTTCTGGTATATCATATCCGCCAAGTATTATAGCTCCTCCAACTCCAAAGCACATTATTAGCAAGCATATTCCAAATAGAGGATAAATCTTTCCTATAAGCTTGTCTATTGGTACAAGAGTTGCTATTACATAGTATGCAAATATAATATATAAGAAAGTTTGTGTGCTAACTGAAGGTATTAGTCCATTTAATATTCCTGCTGGTCCACTTACAAATACAACTCCTGTTAAAACTAGTAATATAACTGAGAACACTCTCATAAATTGTTTAAAGCCATTTCCTAAATACATACCAACAACTTCTGGTATACTAGCTCCGTCATGTCTTACTGATAACATTCCTGAGAAATAATCATGTACTCCTCCTGCGAAGATACATCCAAACACAATCCATAAGAAAGCTGCTGGTCCCCACATAGCCCCTGCTATAGCTCCAAATATAGGTCCAAGTCCTGCTATATTTAGAAATTGAATTAAGAATATCTTCCACTCTGGCATTGGAACAAAGTCAACGCCGTCTTCAAGCCTTACTGCTGGAGTTTCTATGCTGTCATCCGCTCCGAAAACCTTTTCAACGAACTTGCCATAAACAAAGAAGCCGATTACTAAAGCAATAATACATACTATAAATGATACCATTCGCCATACCTCCTAAAATTTATTATATTAACATTATATTATATTTTATAACATATTTTTCATGTTATTCATTAAAAATCAAAAAAAGTACATAAAATGCTTTTATGTATTCATGAAATGCTTAATAAATGTTGGCGTACGAAAAAAAGACTGCTGACAAAATTTATTTGTCAACAGTCTAAATATTTATAAAGTTTGCATTTATATTTTAGTAATCACTGCTTATTATGCTTCTGCTGCTACCCTCGCAGTAACCTTTTTAGCTGCTACTAAGAATCCTGTTATAGCTGCAACTGCTGCAACTATTCCTACAGGAAGACCTATGCTCATTGATAATTTAAATCCTTCTGGTGCTATTAATATATAGGTTGTACATACAGCTGTCATAAATGTAGCTGGTATAGTCGCCATCCAATGGCTCTTCTTTGTGTGTACTAAATACATTGCTGATGTCCAAAGAACTATTGTTGCTAATGTTTGGTTTGACCATCCAAAATATCTCCAAACTATATCAAAGTTTATTCTTGTTAAAATAAATCCTATTACAAATAAAGGAATACTTATCATTAATCTGTTCTTAATTGATCCTTGATTAAATTTAATTGAGTCAGCTATTGTAAGTCTTGCACTTCTAAATGCTGTGTCTCCAGAACTTATAGGACATGCAACTACTCCAATTACTGCTAAAGTTCCACCAACTTTTCCAAGTAAACTGTTAGTTATTGTGTTTACAACTACACCTGCATTACTGTTGTTTTCTGCCATGAATTTAGCAAGTCCATCTACTCCACCAAAGAAACTCATTGATGCTGCTGCCCAAACTAAAGCAATTATACCTTCTGCTATCATTGCTCCATAGAATACTCTTCTTCCTTGACTCTCTTTACTTATACATCTAGCCATTAATGGTGATTGAGTTGAGTGGAAACCTGAAATAGCTCCACAAGCAATTGTTATAAATAACATTGGATATAATGGTAATCCTTTAGCATGCATATTGTAAAGATGAGTTGGTATTTCTGGTATATCATATCCGCCAAGTATTATAACTCCTCCAACTCCAAAGCACATTATTAGCAAGCATATTCCAAATAGAGGATAAATCTTTCCTATAAGCTTGTCTATTGGTACAAGAGTTGCTATTACATAGTATGCAAATATAATATATAAGAAAGTTTGTGTGCTAACTGAAGGTATTAGTCCATTTAATATTCCTGCTGGTCCACTTACAAATACAACTCCTGTTAAAACTAGTAATATAACTGAGAACACTCTCATAAATTGTTTAAAGCCATTTCCTAAATACATACCAACAACTTCTGGTATACTAGCTCCGTCATGTCTTACTGATAACATTCCTGAGAAATAATCATGTACTCCTCCTGCGAAGATACATCCAAACACAATCCATAAGAAAGCTGCTGGTCCCCACATAGCCCCTGCTATAGCTCCAAATATAGGTCCAAGTCCTGCTATATTTAAAAATTGAATTAAGAATATCTTCCACTCTGGCATTGGAACAAAGTCAACGCCGTCTTCAAGCCTTACTGCTGGAGTTTCTATACTTTCATCCGCTCCGAAAACCTTTTCAACAACTTTGCCGTAAACAAAGTAGCCGATTACTAAAGCAATAACACATACTATAAATGATATCATAGCGTATACCTCCTAATAAACTTATAATGGTTACGCATTAGATTATAGCATTATTTTTAAATTAGTATCTAAATACGACATTAAAGAACAAAAAAAGCACATAAAGTGCTTTTATATACCCATTAAGTGCTTAAAATTATTAATATTATTTCTACTCACTGGTATTTCTTCATCAATTCCTTTTAATTTAATCATATATGTGTTATTAAACCATGGTATTATTTCTGTTATTTTGTCTAAATTTACTATATAAGATCTATGTGTCCTAAAAAAGTGCTCCTTAGGAAGTCTTTTATAAAATTCAGATATGCTACAATGTTCCTACGTATCTATTTGAAGAGGTATATATTATAGTTTCTCTCTCCTTAGCTTCACAATAACAAATATCGCATACTTCTATTACTTTTAATTTATTATCCTTTTTTAAAGTTATTTTATTACTTACATATTTTATATCATTATCAGACCTTGACTTTTCTAATCTCTTTAAAGTGCTCATAATTCTTTCTTCTGAATAAGGTTTTAAAATATAATCAAAAGCTTCTACTTCAAAAGCATCTACAGCATATTCCTTATGAGCTGTTATGAATACCACATCTATTTTCTTTTCAAAATTATTTATTATGCGTCCTAATGCCATACCATCTAACTTAGGCATATTTATATCTAAAAATATAATATCTGGTTTATTTTTTTCTATATATTCCAAAGCTTTTATGGAATCGTCAAATTCTGCTTCTATAACTATAGAACTGAATTCATTTATAAAATGCTTTAATTCCTCTCTTGCAGGATATTCATCATCCACAATTATGCAATTCATAAAATCATCCTTTCTTTGTTTCTACCATAAAACTAACTCTTGTTCCTCTATTTAGCCTTTCTATTTTAAGTCCTTTCCCGTAGATGTATTTTAATCTATTGTTTACATTGCATATGCCAATCTTATTTTCCTGCATTTTATTTTCATATACCTTATTTATAACTTCTTCTGGGATTCCTATGCCATCATCTTCTATAATTATACTAACACTGTTATCATTAATCTTTTTTATATCTATTTTCACAGTACCTCTATTGCTATCTACTAAAATCCCATGTTTTATAGAATTTTCTACCAAAGGCTGTATTATCAAACTTGGTATTTTAATATCTAAGTCCTCATCTATGTTATAAACCACGTTTAACTTATCTCCAAATCTAGCCTTCTCAATTTCGACATAGGCTTTAACTTGTTCCAATTCTTTATATATATCTACAAAATTATCTCCTGCCTCCAAATTATACCTAAGAAATGTAGATAAATTAATTATCAATTCTCTAGCCTTACCCGGATTTATTCTAACAAAAGATATAATTGTATTTAAAGCATTAAATAAAAAGTGAGGATTTATCTGCGCTTGTAATGCTTTTATCTCTGCCTTGGTTGCCATTTCTTTAAGTTTTCCAAGTTTACTTATTTCTAACTGGGTAGAAATAATTTGAGAAAGCCCAATAGCTAAGTTTTTATTTCTAAAGGATATGGCATCTTCCTTTGAATAATATATCTTTAATGTGCCTACTATTTCATCTCCATCTTTTAAAGGCGCTATTATAGCTGATTTAAGCTGACAGTGTTTATGAGGACAATTAATTTGCTCAGGCTTAGTAAGTGCTAAAATTTCCCCAGTTTTAATTACTTTCCCAGTAGCTTCCGTTTGGATTTCCTGTCCTTTTATATGGTGGTCCGAACCAATTCCTATATGAGCAAGAACATATTTTTTATCAGTAATAGATACTGCATCTGCATCTATAGAATCCTTTATAATCTCACATATTTTATCAAAAGAATTGCCTTCAAATTCTCTAAAATAAGGTAATGTTTTATTAGCCACTTCTAGAGCTATTTTAGCTTGTTTTGCGGCTATTTCTTCTTTTTCCTCAAATATACTTTGTATCAATAAAATCAGTATGGCTATTCCAATAGCATTGGTAAATCCCATTGGAATATATATATGTTGAACTATATCTAAGGCTACGTGAAAAGGTTTAGATAATAGCAGTATAAGGATCATCTCCATGCTTTCCATTAAAATTCCACCTACAAATCCATAACTTGACTTGTCTTCATTTTTGTTTTTACATTTTTTATAAAGCACTCCAGACAAAAAACCAGTAGTAATAGTTGTCATAGCGCAAGGGAAAGCTGTGATACCTCCAAAATCTATAATGAATCTATGTATTCCTGCTATAAGACCTGACAGGATTCCAACAAAAGGCCCACAGAGTATACCGCCAGCCATAACTCCAATAATCCTAGTATTTGCTATGGCTCCATTAATATCCGTACCTATATAAGTTCCTAATATTCCAAAAGCTCCAAATATACAAGATAAAATAATTAAATCTTTCTTTTGAAATTTATCCTTCTGTATTATATTTTTAAAACTGTTTGTACGTGTCACTACAAATCCAATCAATATGATATAACCCATGTTATTAAAAAGGCTTTTTATCAGCTCTATCACTAATTACACACCACCTTAAGCTTTAAAAACGCTCGATAAAATGGCTGGAGAAACTACACATAATACTGTAATTATAAATGCTGAAATAATGGCACCAACAGCTGCACAAATCATAGATTTCTTAAAATCCAATTTTAAAAATGCTGCTACTGCGGTTCCTGTCCAAACTCCCGTTGTTGGAAGAGGTATTGCGATAAATGTTATAAGTCCTATTTCCTTATACTTTTCCATTTTAGCTGAGTTTTTATTTATTTTTTTTTCTATCAAATTATTAAACCTACTAAAAATTTTATATTTTTTCATCCAATCAAATATATGATTAAATAATAAAAGTATGAAAGGCACTGGAAGCATACTACCTAAAAAGCTAACTAAGAATATAATCATAGGATCTAAGTTATATACATTTATTCCTAAAGGGATTGCCCCTCTCTGCTCTATAAGCGGAATAGCTGACATTATAAATACTTTTAATAATTTACCCATTTATCTTCTCCTCATCTTATTAGTTAAATTCATATTTATATTACCATTAATGTTTAGAATAGTTAAGACTGAATTTTTATGAATTTACCTGCAATATTATTACTTAAGTATTGAAATCCATGTACTCTTATGGTATAATTTCCCATAATACTATCAATAAGTTCATGTTATTTTTATACGCTTCATAGAAATTTGAACTTTAATATCTGGTCATATTTCCATGAAGTGAATTTTTTATTTAAAGGGGAGATTTACTTGAAAAAGGATGAAATGAAGCAGCTAGTGTGTAAATCTATCGATGAAAATGCACACAAAATTATAACTTTAGCCAAAGATATAGAAAGCTGCCCTGAACTAGGCTATAAAGAGATTAAAACTTCTGAAAAGGTCTGCAATTTTATGAAGGAATTAAATTTGAATTACAGAAGCGGCTTAGCCTTAACTGGGGTAAAAGGCAGTCTAAAAAAAGAAAGTTACGGACCTAATGTAGCTATATTAGGGGAATTAGATGGTGTCATATGTTTCGACAGTCCAAATGCAAACAAAGAAACAGGAGCATCTCATACATGTGGACATAATTTACAAATTGCTGCAATGCTAGGTGCTGCACTAGGTTTAAAGTTATCAGGCATCGAAAATAATCTATGTGGTAATGTAACCTTTATGGCAGTACCTTCAGAAGAGTATATAGAAATAGAATATAGAAATAAATTAAGAGAAGAAGGAAAGATACACTTTCTAGCAGGAAAACAGGAATTAATATATAGAGGAGAGTTTGATGATATAGACATAGCTATGATGTTCCACTCTTTAAAAAATTGTCCAACACCTACTGTAGCTATTGGCGACAGCAGTAATGGATTCTTAGGTAAAACCGTACAATACACAGGAAAGGCAGCCCATGCTGCAGAAGCTCCTCATGATGGTATAAATGCTTTAAACGCAGCAATGCTTGGAATAATGGGAATAAACGCTTTGAGAGAAACATTTAGAGATGAAGATTCTATAAGAGTACATCCTATAATAACCAAAGGTGGAGATACAGTAAACAGCGTTCCTTCCGATGTAAAAATTGAGACCTATGTAAGAGCTAAAACAGTAGAAGCTATAAAAAACACTAATGATAAGGTGGATAGAGCTTTATTAGCTGGTGGCTATGCTATAGGAGCAAAAACCGTCATAAATACAATTCCAGGTCATCTTCCTTTAAAATGCTCATCAAGATTAAATGACTTATTTAGAAATAACGCAAAAGGAATTCTTCCTGAAAAGCAAATAATAGACGCTGGGCATTTTACAGCTTCAACGGATATGGGAGATGTATCAAATTTAATACCAGCTATACATCCTTTTATTGGAGGAGCTTCTGGAAACCTTCATACAAAAGATTTTAAAATAGAAAATTATGATGCAGCTCTAATTCTTCCAGCTAAACTTATGGCAATGACGGTAATAGACTTATTATATGACAATGCAAAAGCTGCAAAAGAAATTATAGATTCTTATGAACCTACATTTGAGAGTAAAGATGAATATATAAAATTCTTAGAAGGATGTTTTGAAAGGAAGGTGAATTAAATGAAAAATTGGAAAAACCATATAATAGTACTTGTTCTAGTCGTCATATCGGAGCTTATAGGTGTAATAAATCTTAAGCTTGGTCCTGGTACATTGGTGTTTCTTCCTATGCTTTATGCCCTTATCATAGGCATATTCTTAGGTCCTAAATTTCTAAAATTGGTCAATGATAAAGATATGAAGGATGCAGGCTCCTTAATTACAATTTCATTAATGCTTCTTATGGCAAGGTATGGAACATTGATAGGGCCTACACTTCCTAAAATAATAAAATCAAGTCCTGCATTGATATTACAAGAATTCGGAAATATTGGAACAGTATTTTTTGGAGTTCCTTTAGCAGTACTTCTCGGACTAAAGCGAGAAGCCATAGGATCAGCTCATTCTATTGCTCGCGAACCTAACGTCGCATTGATAAGCGACATATACGGCTTAGAAGGTGATGAAGGTAAAGGTGTTATGGGAGTATATATTTGTGGCACCGTTTTCGGAACAGTATTCTTTGGATTATTAGCAAGCTTCTGCGCAGCCTATACTCCACTTCATCCTTATTCTCTCGCAATGGCATCCGGAGTAGGAAGTGCAAGTATGATGACTGCTGCTGTTGGTTCCTTAACCGCTATGTTCCCTGATATGCAAGAAACTCTTGCCGCTTTTGGAGCTGCAAGTAATATGTTATCAGGTTTAGATGGTCTTTATATGTCTCTATTCATTGCTCTTCCATTAACAGAATGGCTATATAAAAAAATGTATAGATTAAAATATGGTATTCAAGCTCCAGAAGTCAAAACAAAGAAAAAAGAAACTTCCAAGGAGGCTTAGCTTATGAAAATTAAAGATTCTCTATTTATACTTGTTCTTATGGGAATTCTATCCTTAATTGGAAATATGGTAGGACCTAAAAATAATATAATAGATGCCTTTCCTGGAATGGCTATACTTGTAATTATAGCTATTTTAGGAATCATATTAGCTAAAATAATTCCAGGGAAAATACCTGCTGTAGCATATATAGTTACTTTAGCCTGCATTTTAACTTATCCCGGAGTTCCATGCTCAGCACTGATTTCAAAATATATGGAAAAGGTAGATTTTCTAACTTTAACTACTCCAATACTTGCATATGTAGGAATTTCTATAGGAAAAGATTTAGATAGCTTTAAAAAGTCTGGTTGGAGAATAATTGTAGTATCTTGTTTTATATTCTTAGGAACCTATTTAGGCTCTGCTGTTATAGCTCAAATCATTTTGAAAGCTTTAGGACAAATATAAGCATCTTATATTAAAATATTGCTATCTCTCTAAAGAGAGATAGCAATATTAGATTAAAATTAAAATAAACTTAACTTTTGTACATTATATCCTTTTCCATTCAATTCTTCCATTATTTTTATTGAATGTTCTTTTGATTGAGATTCAATTTCGAAAACTACATTTGCAAAATCGATTCCCTTTTCTTCCCAGTTTGTATCCTGTCTTACAGATACAATATTAGCTCCTAACTTACCGATATGGTTTATAAGTGTTCCTAACTCTCCTACTCTGTCTTGTAACTCTACACTAAAGCGTAATCTTCTTTTTTGAAGTATTAACTCTCTATTTAGTATTTTTAATATCATTGCCATATCAATATTTCCACCGCTGATTAAAAGAGCAATTTTCTTGGCATCTATTTTTATCTTATTTGCAAGTACAGCTGCTAGAGGTGTGGCACCTGATCCTTCTGATATTAATTTTGATCTTTCCATTAATGAGAACATAGCATAAGATATTTCATCTTCTGAAACTGTAACAACTTCATCCACATATTCTTTTATATATTTAAAGCTAATATCTCCTGGAGTTTTAACAGATATTCCATCAGCTAAAGATTTAGCACCATCTACGGTTACAACCTTTCCTGCTTCTAATGAAGCCTTTGTTGACGCAATTATTTCTGATTGCACTCCTATTATTTTAATGTCTGGTTTTATAGACTTAGCAGCTACAGCTACTCCAGATATTAATCCGCCGCCGCCGATTGGAACTACTATAGCATCCACATCAGGTAATTCTTCTAAAATTTCAAGAGCTATAGTTCCCTGTCCTGCCATAACTTCTTCATCATTAAAAGGATGTACAAAAGTAGCACCTGTTTCTTTTAAAACTTCCAAAGCCTTTTCATAGCATTCATCATAAACTTCTCCATATTGAATTACTTCAGCTCCATATCCCTTTGTAGCTTCCACTTTAGCTTGTGGTGCTGTAGCTGGCATTACTATAGTTGATTTAATTCCACAAGCAGTTGCAGCATATGCTACTCCTTGTGCATGATTTCCTGCAGATGATGCTAATACTCCTTTTTCTTTTTCTTCTGGTGTTAAAGTCATTATCTTATTATAAGCTCCTCTTAATTTGAAAGCACCAGTTTTTTGCTTATTTTCGCACTTTAGATATATCTCATATCCAGATTGTTTTGAAAATGTGCTTGAATAAATTAATGGTGTTTTTCTTACCACACCTTCAATGTTCTTTTGTGCTTGTTTAATTTTGTTTAAGTCTAATGTCATATATAATCCTCCCAATTATAATATTTGTATTTTTTCAATTTGCGGGTGAAAAGCATATAAGTCTCGTGTTGTAATTATGCAATTTATTCATTGTACCGCTTCATCTAAATAATTTGAAATATTATATTTAAACCTTTACATATTTTCATTATACTTTAAATTTATAAATTGTCACTATTTTATTTGAAAAAATTTTTAGAATTTTCCTACAGAACACACTTGTATTTATTATACGGACATTATATATAATACGATAATTTTATGTCTATTTTTAGCGGGTTAAGCCACATTCATTTGTATTTTGTGCACATACATATTTTCATAAAATTCATTTATTTTTTTAAAATTAGTTGAAATACTTTTTCCCATATGCTATACTTCATATTGTAAACGTTTCATAATTAATATTGATTTTATCTTCTAATATTGATTATATAATTTGAATTTTAATATTGGATATAATTCATTTTTCTGTAAATAGAATGCTTTCCCATAATAATATCGCTCAAATAAAACAAATTAAATAGCCTATATTTGAGTATTTGCAAAATATTATTTATTATACCCATATACATATATGTATTACTATAACTGCATAGTTAATAAATTTATATTTATAATAAATTTATAATAAAATTTAAGGAGGAATTGTATATGAAAAAACTAGGATTAATTCCTAAAATCATTATCGGAATCATACTTGGTGTAATTATCGGCAACTTTGCACCAGTAGGATTTGCTAGAATTTTTGCTACATTCTCTAGCATATTTGCAAACTTCTTAGACTTTGTAATTCCACTGATAATCATAGGCTTTATAGTTGCCGGTATTGCTGATCTTGGAACAGGTGCAGGAAAACTTTTAGGCATAACAGTTCTTTTTGCTTATATTTTCACAGTTGTTTCAGGAACTTATGCATTAATTGTTGGCAAGACCTTCCTACCTGGAATAATAACTTCTGATGCTATGAGCAAGATTGCATCTGCTAAAGAAGATTTAGCTCCTTACTTTACAATTAAAATGCCACCACTAGCAGACGTTATATCAGCACTTATAATATCATTTATACTAGGATTAGGAATAGCAAAGACTCAGAACAAAACATTAAAAGATGCCTTTATTGGTGTACAAGAAATAATATCTTCTGTTATTGAAAAAGTAGTTATTCCTTTATTACCTATACACATATGTGGAATATTCACTAATATGACTTATACAGGACAAGTTTCAGCAGTATTCTCTGTATTCTGGAAGGTATTTTTAATTATTATCATTCTACATCTTACAATGATTACTTTCCAATTCGCAGTTGGATGTAGTTTTAGTAAAAATAATCTATTTAAATCATTAAAAATACAAATTAAAGCATATTTAACAGCTATTGGAACTCAATCTTCTGCAGCAACTATTCCTGTAAATATAGAATGTTCAGAAAAAATGGGTATTTCAAAAGGAATTCGTGAGTTTGTTATACCTCTTTGCGCTACTGTTCATCTATCTGGAAGCACAATGACTATTACAACTTGTGCAATGGCTGTATCAATGCTATTTGGAATGAAGTTAAGTTTTGCTACAATGTTTGGATTCATAGCTATGCTAGGTGTTTCTATGGTAGCTGCTCCTGGTGTTCCTGGTGGAGCTATAATGGCGGCTTTAGGACTTCTAAGTTCAATGTTAGGTTTCTCCGAACAAATGACAGCTTTAATGATAGCTTTATATATAGCTCAAGACAGTTTTGGTACTGCTTGTAATGTTTCTGGAGACCAAGCTGTAGCTATGATAGTTGACTTCTTCCAACGTAAATGGAGCAAATCTGAAGCTACAAATTAAAACAAGCTTAAATCAGATTAGCAATAAAATAAATATCCCTCTTATGTTAAATAGGAGGGATATTTATTTAAATATTTTATTTTTTATGATGAACCTTGAATATTAATTTCCCATATTAGAAATTAATAAAATAGACTATATTTTAAAATTTACTTTTTATTTCTACATAAATTAATTTATAGATAATAAAGGAGGTTATTTGAATGAGTAATTACAGCATTTTTGATATAGTAGGGCCAATAATGATAGGACCTTCAAGTTCTCACACTGCTGGTGCTGCAAGACTTGCAAAGCTTGCCAGTCTAATCTGCGGCGGCGATCCTGTGAAGGTAGAATTTATTCTTCACGGCTCTTTTGCTAAGACATATAAAGGTCACGGAACAGACAAAGCATTAGTTGCTGGAATTTTAAAAATGGATCCTTGGGATGAAAATTTAAAAAACTCTTTTGAAATAGCTAAGGAAAAAGGTATAGAGATCATATTTACAGAAGGAGATTTAGGAGAAGTTCACCCTAATACAGTTAAATTTATAATAACAAAAAAAGATGGAACAATATCCCAAATTACAGGTTCTTCTATAGGCGGAGGTAACATATTAATATTTGATATAGATGGCCAGTCCGTAGAATTTAGAGGAGATTATCCAACTTTGATAACTCTTCACAAGGATACTCCTGGAGTAATTTCTAAAATTACTACACTTCTATATAACGAGAATATAAATATCGGATCTATGAAAGTATATAGAAATAGTAAAGGCCTTCAAGCTGCTATGGCTCTTGAAACTGATAATACTGTTCCTTGCTATATTATTGAAAAGATAAAAGAAATTCCAGAAATACAGAGTATTAAGTTTATAAATCCAATAATAGAAGGAGAGGGTTAATCCATGTTTGTAAATAGTGGAAAAGAACTTATTGATATATGTAAAGATAAAAATTATTCAATTTGGGAATACACACTAAAATCTGAAGTTGAAAATAGCTCTCTTACAGAGGAACAAGTTTTTGAAAGGATGAAAAAAACACTTCAGGTTATGCAACATTCTGCAAATCACGCTTTAGAAAATGACATAAAATCTGTAAGTGGACTTATAGGCGGAGACGCTGTAAAGTTAAACAAATACGCTGAAAGTGATAATACTCTAACAGGAAAATTTATGGTTAAAGCCATG
The DNA here is from genome assembly GCF_047777555.1 of Clostridium sp. Taxonomy (GTDB): domain Bacteria; phylum Bacillota; class Clostridia; order Clostridiales; family Clostridiaceae; genus Clostridium_H. The sequence continues at coordinate 91,646 of NZ_JBKEEV010000002.1, forward strand.
GCTAGAGCATTATCCTCTTCTGAAGTTAATGCTGCTATGGGTAAAATAGTTGCCTGCCCTACTGCTGGATCCTGTGGTATTGTGCCTGCAGTTGTAATCTCTGCTGGTGAAAAATTAGGTAAATCAGAAGATGACTTAGTAAAGGCTCTTCTTACCGTTTCTGGAATTGGAATGCTTATAGCAAAAAATGCAACAGTATCTGGTGCAGAAGGTGGGTGCCAAGCTGAGTGCGGCTCTGCGGCAGCTATGGCATCTGGTGCTGTAGTTGAAATGATGGGTGGAACTGTAGAACAGGCATTAGATGCTGGAGCTATTGTCATAAAGAATATATTAGGTTTAGTATGTGATCCTGTTGCAGGACTTGTAGAAGTGCCTTGTGCAAAGAGAAACGTTGCTGGAACTGTATCTGCTCTAACTACAGCAGATTTAGTTATGAGCGGAGTTAAAAGTATGATTCCTTTTGATGAGGCAGTTTGGGCAATGTATAAGGTTGGAAGACACCTTCCTTGCGAACTTCGTGAAACAGCCCAAGGAGGTCTTGCAATTACACCTACAGGTCTTAAACTTAAAGAACAAGTATTTGGAAAATAGTAATAAAAATACAAAGCATCTTTTATTAATAGAGAAGTGGATAGCTTTACACCTTTTCCTATTGTATACCTTCTTTTGTTTCAGCTCTCCACTTCTCCATTCAAATAAATCATCTTACAATTTACTTCTAAATCATGAGAAACATTCCTACATTTCTGTTTTTACCGCTTTCTTAACTCTAGGTATTCCAAGAGCTACAGCAAGTATAGCACATATTCCCATTAGATAAGGATAATATAAATATCTCATAACATCAAAAGGCGATATTTTCATGGCACCTGCTACACCAACAGCAGTTAAAATTTGTGCTCCATAAGGAATAATTCCTTGGAAGAAGCATGAAAAAATATCAAGTAAACTCGCAGCTCTTCTTGGATCTATGTCATACTTATCTGCAATATTTTTTGCTATAGGTCCAGCCATTACAATAGCGATAGTATTGTTTGCTGTGCATATATCTACTACACTTACTAGAGCTGCAATTCCGAACTCTGCTCCTTTTTTGCTTTTTATTCTTTTTGTAATAAAGTTTAAAAGGAAGTCAATTCCACCATTATATTTAATTACCTCAACCATTCCACCTATTAATAGAGAAATAATTATAAGTTCCGACATTCCAGCTATTCCATCTTGAATTGCCTTTAAAAATCCCCATACATCAAAGGTATTTGTCATTATTCCTACAGCTCCTGCAAAAATCGTACCTCCAACAAGTACAAGCATTACATTAATTCCTATTAAAGCCGCAATAAGAACTACCATATAAGGAAGCACTTTAATAATACTATAGCTATAACTTCCATCTAAAGCTGCATTATTTCCAATGTTTATGAAGGCAAAGACTACTGCAGTAGCTACTGCTGCTGGAATAACTATGGCAAAATTCATCTTAAATTTGTCTCTCATATCACACCCTTGAGTTCTTGTAGCAGCTATAGTTGTATCTGAAATCATAGAAAGATTATCTCCAAACATAGCACCGCTTACTACAGCTCCAAGAGCAAGTCCAACTGGTATTCCTGTTTTTTCAGCTATTCCTAAGGCCATAGGTGCAAGGGCTGCTATAGTTCCTACAGATGTACCTATAGATAAAGATATAAAACAGCAAATTATAAAAACACCAGCAATAAGTATATTGCCTGGTAAAATTGTAAGTCCAAGATTAACAGTTGAGTCTACAGCTCCCATAACCTTAGCAACCTCTGCAAAAGCTCCGGCTAATATAAATATTATAATCATCAATATAATATCTGTATTCCCTGCCCCTTTGCAAAAAACTTCCACCTTTTTATTTATGCTTTCCTTTGTATTCATAGCTATAGCAACTATGCTTGCTGCTATAAATGAAACACTAACTGGCATCTTATAAAAGTCATTAGTTACTATAGATGGTACAAGATACATAACTAGAAAAATCACTAAAGGAATTAATGCCTATGGATTTCCTTTTACTTTTAAACTCTTATTTTCTTTCACCTTTTGTTTCTCCCCCTTACTATTTCTATTTATTTAAACCTAACTTCTTAAAACTACTTAAAGTCTTATAAAATAAAAAAACTTCTTACAGATAATTGTAAGAAGAGTCTCAATACTTATCTGTCAGGAATACACCTGTTGGAATTAGCACCACTGAGCATAGCTCTAGGTTGCTGGGTTTCATAGGGCCAGTCCCTCCACCTCTCTTGATAAGAAATTTTATTCTATTTTAGCACTTAAATAATTATACTAAAATCACTGCATCATTTCAATATATAAAAAAGGAAAATTCTTTAATTTTTACTCTTTAAACTTACCTTTTCAAGGGCTCTTTCCAGTTGAAATCTCCTTTTTCTAACCATCCAATTAGGAATTTTAAAATTCTTCTCTTTCGTAGCTATTATAATACTCTTATCTTCAAAATAAATATCTTTTATATCGGAATAAGAAAATAACCTTATACCTATAATAATGCTCTTATTTCCTATAACCAAGGATTCTTCTTTAATTCCATACCACCATGGTATATAAAGTAAAAACATTATACTTCATCTTGAATATAGCCTTTAAATTGTGAATTATAAAGCTTTGCGTATATTCCGTTTTTATCTAAAAGTTCTTCATGAGATCCTTTTTCTTCAATTCCATTAGCTGTTAGAACTATTATTTCATCTGCATTTTTTACAGTAGAAAGCCTGTGAGCAACAACTATAGTAGTTCTGCCCTTTGATAGTCTTTCAAGGGACTTTTGAATGATTATTTCTGTAGCATTATCTAAGGCTGATGTAGCTTCATCTAATATTAGTATTGGAGGGTTTTTTAAGAATACTCTTGCTATTGATATCCTTTGCTTTTGTCCTCCAGATAACTTTATTCCTCTCTCCCCTACATAAGTATCATAACCATCTGGAAGATTCATTATAAAGTCATGAATGTTAGCATTTTTAGCAGCCTCTATTACTTCTTCGTCTGAAGCATCTGGATTTCCATAAAGAATATTCTCTTTTATGGTTCCTGTAAATAAGAATACATCCTGCTGCACAATACCTATATTTCTTCTAAGAGATTCTAAGGTTAAATCTTTTATATTTTTACCATCTATAAATATATCTCCTTCTGTAACTTCATAAAATCTAGGTATGAGATGACAAAGAGTAGTTTTTCCACCTCCCGATGGCCCTACTAACGCTAGAGTTTTGCCCGCCTTCACCTTAAGACTTATATTTGATAATACAGATTCCTTATCATTGTAGTTAAAAGTAACATTTTTAAAATCAATGTTTCCATTTACATCTTTAAGCTCTACAGCATCTTCTCTATCTTTTATATCTGGTTGTATGTTCATTATTTCCATAAATCTTTCAAAGCCTGTCATTCCTGATTGATATTGCTCTATAAATGAAGTAAGCCTTCTAATAGGCTGCATGAATATACTAATATACAAAAGATAAGCTACCAAATCTCCAGGAGTTATTATTCCCTTATATGTGAATATGCCGCCTGCACAAATTACAATTACATTTAGTATATCAATCAAAAAATGTATTCCAGAATAAAACTCTGCCATAGCCTTATATGCAAATTCTCTTGATATTCTAAACCTATCATTTCCCTCATCAAACTTTTCCATTTCATAATCTTCATTAGTGAAAGATTTTGCAACTCTTATTCCAGATATGCTGTTTTCAAGTTGAGCATTTACATCAGCAACTTTTTTTCTAACTTCTTTGAAAGCATTGTTCATTTTTACTCTCTTTTTTATAGCAAATACGATCATAACTGGTACAAAAGCAAATACTATTAATGTAAGCCTCCAATCGATAGTGCATAGAGCTATAAAAGATCCTACAAGCATTACTAAAGATATAAATAAATCTTCTGGTCCGTGATGGGCAAGCTCTGATACCTCCATTAAATCATTCACTATTCTAGACATAATATGTCCTGTCTTGTTATCATCAAAATAACTAAAAGGCAGCTTTTGAAGATGAGAAAATATCTCTTTCCTCATATCATACTGCATTCTTACTCCTACCACATGTCCCCAATATTCAACTATATAATTAAATATAAGCTTTAATATATATAATGCTGCTAAGAATATAATTAACTTATATAAAAGGCTTAATTGCCTATTAGGTATTACATCATTTATAATCTTTCTAGATATCATTGGATAAAAAAGATCTGCAGCAGCTGCCAAAAATGCACACACCATATCCAATATAAAAAGCTTCATATGAGGCTTATAATATCCTATAAACTTTTTAATCATCTTTTCTCCTCCCTTTTCAAATAAAAATCTAATATATATATTACACTAACCTCTTTGTCAATATCTAGTCTAAAATATGCAGTCTATAGTGCTAAACTAAAAAATAAATGCTGAATTGGGTTTTGCTCAATTCAGCATTTAAGTTCATTTGCATATTAATACAATCCAGCTTATCTACTATAATCTAATTTTTATATTTTTTATACTTCTGATGCATTTGAATTTTCAGTTTTAAAGTGTAGAAGTGCAAGAATTATAGTTAACAATCCTATTACTCCTAAAACTATATTAGGTAACATAGTTCCTACACTCTTTAATTTATCCATTATTCCTGTAAAGTATAAAAAGATCATCCCTATAACCACTGGTGCAAGTACCTTAACTACGAAACTATATACTTTTTCTAACTTAAATGAAAATGCTCCATAACTAGATATTTCTTTTGCTGCATTTTTAGACCCCCATATCCATCCAACAAAGATACAAACTAATATTCCTGCAAAAGGCAAGAATATATTAGATGTTAGGAAATCAAAAGCATCAAATATACTTTTGCCAAATATTGAAACGTCACTCCATACTCCAAAAGATAAAGTACTTGGTATTCCTACTATAAATAAGGCTATAGCAATAAGAATAGTAGCTTTTTTTCTTTCAATGCTAAATTGTTCTGTAAAGCAAGCTACTACAACTTCTAAAAGTGATATAGTTGAAGTTATAGCTGCTATTGCAATTAATGCAAAGAAGAGTGTTGCGAAAAATGACCCAAATGGCATTGATTTAAATACAGCAGGTAAGGTAACAAATATAAGTGCTGGTCCAGAGTTTGGCTCTAATCCATAGGCAAATACTGCTGGAAAAATAACTATTCCTGCCATTAATGCAACTAAGGTATCTAATACTGTTACTTGAAGAGATAAGGATACTAGATTCTCTTCCTTCTTTATATAACTACCATATGTCATAATTATTCCCATTCCTAAGCTAAGAGAGTAAAACGCATGTCCTACAGCTTCTAAAATAGATGCTGGAGTAAGTTGAGAAAAATCAGGCTTAAATAAAAATTCCAAACCTTTTGACGCCCCGTCTAAAGTCACTGATCTAATCATTAGTACAATTAATAATACAAATAAAATTGGCATTAATATCTTGCTGTACTTTTCTACTCCGTCCTTTACACCTGCAATTACAACAAAAGCTGTTATTGCTAATACAACGAAATTCCAGAATAAAGGCTGTCCAGTTTGAGATATAATTCCATTAAAATAGTCACCCAAAGCAGCTGGTGCTACACTTGTTAATTTCCCTGTCATAGCTTTAAATATATATGAAAACACCCATCCTGCTATTATAGCGTAATATGATAATATTATAAATGCAGCTAAAACGCTTAATATTCCCGTCAAATGCCATGGCTTGTTAGATTCTAATTTTTTATATGCTCCCACTGCATTAGCTTGAGTCTTTCTTCCTAATGCAAATTCTGAAAGCATAACAGGTACCCCTATAACAACAATACATACTAAATAAACCAATATAAATGCTGCGCCACCATTCTTACCTGTTATATAAGGAAACTTCCATATATTTCCTAAGCCTACCGCTGAACCTGCAGCTGCAGCTAAAAGCCCTAATCTTGTTGCAAAACTATCTCTTTTCATACGTTACTTCCCCCTTTTATAAACTTATTAATTAAAGTTTTGAAATTAAAACCATAAACGATTTTGCCCCTTGTAAAACTCTACACCTCCTTACCCTTTTGAATACCTTCACTATACTTTAATTGAGTAAGAACAGCCTTTTAAGACTTTTTTTGCAAAAAATCCTTCGTCCCTATGAATACTTATTCATAGGGACGAAGGATTAACACTCGTGGTACCACCCTAATTTGCATTTATTAAAAAATGCCTCATTATCAGGCCGAAGTATTTTTTACTTAGCCTAGTCATTTATCGGTGACTACCGTCCTTACCTACTAAAAGTTTTTTCAGTTCGGCAGCTCTGGAGTGATCATTATATACCCTTTTAACACTAACTTTCACCAAATGTTAGCTCTCTTTAGATAAAACATGGTATTTTTCTCTCCGTCTTAGCTTTAAAATAATAAAATTAAAATAATAAAATAGCTTATTAATATTTGTTCTTAATTATAAAAAATTTGTACTTAGTTGTCAATATAATTTCATAAAGCTTTTTTTAAAAGTTTAACTTTAAGTTCGAAAATCCTTTAAAACAGCCTAGTTTATTTCTTAAAATTTTGTTTAAAATAATTTATGAACCCATTTCATTAATTTTTTTAATCTAGGTTGAAGAAGCTCTTAGTATTAGACTTTGACTTTCTTTGACCTTTATTCTACTATATAAATATAAATTAAAAGTATATCAAATATATTGGAGGGATTTAATAATGTTTGATATGGTTCCTTTTAGAAGAAATAACTTAGCTAGAAGAGATGATTTCTTTTCTCCATTATTTAAAAACTTTTTTGATGATGACTTCTTTAATGCTGTAGGCAACTTTCAAGGAAGTTTTAAGGTAGACTTGAAAGAAACCGACGAAAATTATTTAGTAGAAGCAGATTTGCCTGGAATCAAAAAAGAAGCTATCGATATAGATTTTAGCAACAATTATTTAACAATTAGTGCAAAACGTGATGAATCTTTAGAAGACAAAAATGAAAATTACGTTAGACGTGAAAGACACTATGGAGAATTAAAACGCAGTTTCTATATAGACAATGTAGACGAAAGTAAGATAACAGCAACCTTTAATGATGGTGTTTTAAAAATTACACTTCCTAAATTAAACAAAGGAAAACAAAATAGAAGAAAGATAGATATTCAATAGAAAAAGCTGCAGCTTTATCATGCTGCAGTTTTTCATTAAGTATTTTGATTATTATCACTATTAAAGATATCATTTATCAAACTATAATCTTTAACTTCTAATTATATCATTAACACATTGTGCTACATAAAGCACATCTTCTTTTGTAACCCAATGGTTTGTAACAAATCTTATTTCTCCACCTTCTTCTCCATTTATCTTTATTCCTTTTTCAAGAAGACCTTGTACAAGCTTTTCACTGCTGCATCCAGTATCTTTTATATCAAAAAACACCATATTTATATGAATGTCATCTTTTCTAACTTTAATTCCTTCTATTTTTGATAGTTCCTCTCCCATAAGTACAGCATTTTCATGATCTACTTTTAAACCTTCTCTCATTTCTTTTAGAGCTACTAATCCTGCAGCAGCTAATATTCCAGCTTGTCTTAATCCGCCACCCATTAGCTTTCTTTTCTTTCTAGCTTTATCTATAAATTCCTTGCTTCCAGCTAACATAGAACCAACTGGTGCACACAGACCCTTTGACAAACAAAACATAACAGAATCACAATATTTAGTTATATCCGAAGCCTCTACACCTAGATATGCTGCAGCATTAAAAAGTCTTGCCCCATCAAGATGTACTGGAATACTATGTTTCTTAGCAATCTCATATATATTCTTCATATTTTCTAGAGATATAACTCTTCCGTTAGAATGTGCATTCTCAAGGCAGATTAATCCAGTACCAGGATAATGCAAGTCTTCATCTTCTGTTCTTATTCTTTTTTCTATGTCTTCTGGATTTAGTTCTCCTTTATTGCTCACTAATGTTCTCAATTGAACTCCCGCTATTACAGAAGCTGCTCCAACCTCATGAACAACTATATGGCAGTCGTCTCCTAGTATTACCTCATTACCTCTTTTACAATGAGTAAATAAAGAAAGCTGATTTCCAAAGGTTCCTGTTGGTACAAATAAAGCAGCTTCCTTTCCAACTAACTTAGCTCCATACTCTTCAAGTTCCTTCATTGTTGGGTCATCACCATAAACATCATCTCCAACTACAGCTTTAAACATTGCCTCTCTCATTTTTTCAGTAGGTTCAGTTACTGTATCACTTCTTAAATCAATATACTTCATTCTTCTTCCTCCCTGTATAGTTTTTATCCTTATACAACTCTTATTATATCTTATATTGAGATATTTTACTTTTTATCACTTTGATATCATATTGAGCTAATCTTTATTCCATATTTATTTATTCTTCTATAAATAGTAGCTCTGCTTATACCTAAAATTTTTGCAGCCTCATCTGCATTCCCCTTACAGTATATCAAAGCTTTTCTTATACTCTGTTCCTCAATAAGTTTAAGAGGCATTATATCATCTCTACTCAAAACTACTTCATTATCGCTGTTTTTTATTCTCTCTATAAGTCTTGGCTTATGAGTTAGTAAATTATCCATAAAATTTTTAGTTATTATATCATCATCACAAAGATAATATGCTTTTTCTACCAAATTTCTAAGCTCTCTTACATTTCCTAACCATTTATATTCTTTTAACTCTTCTATAATATTTTTTTCTATACCTTTATTCTTCATATTCTGTTTATTTAACTTATATATAAAATACTTTATTAGTGGCTCAACATCTTCTTTTCTATCTTTAAGATCCATAAGCTTAATACCAATTACGTTTAGTCTGTAGTATAAATCATACCTAAAGTTTCTCTTCTCCACTTCATCCACTAAGTTTCTGTTAGTAGCAGCTATGACTCTTACATTAACCTTCTTTTCATAGGTGGAACCCACCCTTACTATCTTGTGATTGTCTAAAACTCTAAGAAGTTTAGACTGAATATCTAGAGGCAATTCTCCTATCTCGTCTAAGAATATGGTACCTCCCTCAGCTAATTCAAATTTTCCAGGATATCCTCCCTTATTCGCTCCAGTAAAAGCTCCCTTCTCATACCCAAAAAGTTCACTTTCTACAAGCTCTCTTGGTATAGCAGCACAGTTTACAGCAACAAAAGGCCCTCTTGCTCTTTTACTGTAATTGTGGATAGCTTGAGCAAAAACTTCTTTTCCAGTACCACTGCTGCCTTCCAGCAAAATATTGCAATCTGTATTTGCTGCCTTCTTAGCACATCGAATTATCTTTTTCATATTTTGATTTTTGGTTATTATGTCCTCAAAAGTAAATGCAGCGCTGTATCCTACCACATTATTTACTACTCTATGTATGTGTCTTGTATCTCTAAATGTAATAATGATTCCTATTACTTTCTCTTCCTTCTCTACTGGTACTATATTGGTAATGCATCTAATTCTATTTTCATTGACAATAAACATACACTCTTCACTTTTATAAGCTTTTCTTGATTTCATACATTTATTTATCAAATCAATATTAGTTAGAAATTCGTTAATATTTCTATTTTTAAGTTCATTACGTCTAAGTCCCAGCGCTCCTAAAGCTACATCATTGTATTCTACAATTCTTAAACTGTCGTCAGTGATTATAATTCCTTCAGAAGTTGCCTTAAGCAGAGCTTTTAAGAATTCTTCCCCCATAACAATATACTCCTTTTTACATTAAATATATCTAAATAAGGTTTAAAAGCATTTTCTCTAAAATCATAGTTAACTATATTATATAGCTTTGTTGTATGATAAGATAATCCCTCAATGATAGCTAATTGTTGTTCTGTAAATACTGGCTTGAGCTTAAAAGATAATTTCATCATTTATCTTCTACTTCCTTACATTGTTATATATGTGACTATTATGATGAAGATTTATACACAGATATAAGAATACTTCCGTTAAAACTAGGTATCAATACCAATGATTTAATAGAAGAATGGCATGAAGTATGTCCTTAAAAACACTCAAATAAAGAGTGCTCTTTAACGAGCACTCTTTGTTTGGGATTTATTATTAATTTTAATGTGGACAATTGTTATCTACTTAATTTTTATAAACGGATGTTCCATAAGCAACTCTGTTAAAAGCTTCAGTATTGGTTAAATTTTTAACTTTTAAATGTGATAAAACATACTCTCTTCCTTTTCTGAAAAAAAGATTTACTAGTAGTGTTGCGAAAAATGTGCATGGAACTTCTTCAACATTTTGAAAATCTAATACGATATCATCATCTATATATGAGTTCATCATTTGCTTTAAAACTATAATGTCTTCTTGTGTAAAATTAGTTCCCAAAATATCTCTTACTATTATTTCTTTCATTTTTCCCAACCCCTAACCTTAATTTTTTATAATCATAATTTTAAGCAATTTTCAAAATAATCAGTTTATCTTTGTAATTATAATATATCATCTTTTTTGTATATTGTCAATCATTTAACAAAGTTTTTTTATAATTTTCGCAATTTTTTAAATTTTCTTTTCCTTACAAATACAATTTTACCTATAAATAAAAAAGGTAATTACACATTCTAAATTCCTATAGTGTAATTACCTTTTTAAACCTAAAACATTATCAATCTAACTCATATTTTTTCTTTGCTTCTATTCCGCTCTTGTTATAAGCATTACTTTCTATAGTTTGCACAATTTGATTCTTAGCAAATTGATTTTCTGTTGATTTATATCCCTTTCTATTGAATAATCTTCTATTATAGTCATGACTTTCTCTATTATTCATTAGTTCCTGTTTCAATATAGGACACCTCCAATTTTCTGGTTAAAATATAACCTCACTATTTAGAGTGTCCTAGAGCTTAAAATTTATTATTGTTAAATTCTACTTTCTTGTTATATTGATTATCTCATATTCAGTCTCCCCATCATTTTCTGATCCTCCAAAGACCTTTAGCCTATATCCTAAATCTATTATATATTCATCCGTTTCAATATATGAGCTGTGAGCCATCTCTTTTTTTGATAAAATTGCTTCACTATTGTATCCTTCATAGTTTGTAAACTTCTCCTTTAAATTATCTTTAGTTTTCTTATCCCAATAGGTTATAAATTTTATTTTGCAATCTTTTTTATTTATATATTTTAGTATGTAATTATTAAGATTTCTCTCATTTTCTGGATTGTTTAGATACCTATCTTTTATTGTAATACTTTTTGTATTTTTATAAAATTTAGATAAATATTTTGCTAATATATCTGCATTTCCATAGGTTACTTCTATTCTTACAGGAGTTTCATAAATATCAAATAGTGTATCATATTTATTCCTAACAATAACATCTTCTATATCACTAAGCTTTACAGTTTGCTTATCTTCTCTTATAAATATTTCTTCTGATATAAATTTAATTTGATTATATCTTCCCTTTATATTGCTATTATAATCCCCAATTAAGATTTTATCCTCTGACAAGAGAGCTGTTTTTATTAATACCTCTCTTTCATCTAGAATTCCATCATTATTCTTTTTTAAATCTCCTATATTTACTTTCTTAACTTTTGTTTTTTCCCTTAATATAGATAAAAACCATTCATCATAAGCCTGTTTATAGTTATTTTTTTCAGCATCCTCATCCCATATAGCTTTAAGTTCATTGCTTACCACTAATATATGCCTATTTATTCGATTTCTTAAAATATCATATTTTGCATCTATGTTAAATTTATTTTTTATAGTATTTTTGTCTAAGGTAATATCTAGTCTCATACTTTCACCTATCTTACATAAATTCAAATAAGGTCTTTCCTAAATTATAATTAACGTCAAAAAAACCGCTAGGCCAAGATTCTTCAAATTGTCCATTAGAACTTAATTTCATATCTTTAATTACGGCACCATTTTCACCATGTTTAAAGTAATAAACTCCTATATCTTTAGCATCTATTTTTCCCTGAGCTACTAATATTTCAATTTGAGTTATTAGAAATATACTGTGAGTTTCTATTATAAATTGCTTATTTCCATCCTTACAGCATTCAACGAATAAATCTCCTAATTTCGATTGAGCACCTGGGTGAATGTGTACCTCTGGTTCTTCAATAATAATAGTGCTGTTATCTTTACAATTTATAGATTCAATTATAATAGGCAGCAACTGTGATGTGCCTACACCTACATCCAATAGATTATTTGTTATACCTGTAAACTTATCTTTTATAAACAGAGAATATGTTCCATTTCCAAAAGCTTTAACATCTATGCTTTCAGCTAAATCAAATTTCCTTAGCCAAAAATTTATTTTTTCTCTTATATTGTTTTGCGCACCCATAAGAGCAGATATCATATTTTCTCCTCTGCTTCCTACTGTATCAAAGCAGGATAGCTTAGTTATGTATTCCACTCTTTCAGGCTTATTTCTAAAAGAAGATATGTAAATTATATTTTCCGTAAATTCTTTTAATTTTATTTTTATAGCTTCAAATGTAACATATACTATAGCGATATTTTTAAGCTCATCTATAGTTGCCTCTGTCAACTGCTCTTCATTTATTTTAAAGTAAAACCTGTCAGGCACTATTAAGTTAGGAATTTCTATAGTAATGTCATTTATATTGACACAATAATATTGTCCATTGGAGTATATTTCTAGTTCTTTATCTCCTTCGTATTTTACTTTAAATCTATCTACAACTATTCTTTCCTTTTCATTTTTATTTAAGGAAAAGCTTATTTCCTTTATAGAATAACTTTCGCTTTTTTTAATCAATTCATCTAAGATGTCTTTTATGTCTTCTTTACCTTTATTTCTAATTTCATATGCTATTTTAAATAGTATGTATTCTGTACTTAAGCCTTTTTTCAAAGGGTTTTTATTAAATTCTATTTTAAAGCCTATTTTGTTATTATAATCATGATTATAGACTAGGCTTGTATAATCCCCTATTTCCTTGTTCATATCTATGGCAGTTTCTTTGTATTTGCTCTCCATGGTATTTTTTAATAGTAGTATTCCTTTTATAAAGCTAGACTTTCCTCCACTGTTAGGACCCACCAGTATATTTATCTTCTTTAAATCTACTTTACCAGAATCCTTAAAAGCTTTAAAATTCATAAATTCAACAGCTTCTACCATATTAGCACCCCCAAGAATCCAGCAAACATTAACATTTTGGCACTTAGTTACCAATCATTAGTGTTTTTATAAGTTAATATTAATATTAGCTTATAAGTATTGGATTATGCATAATTTTAAAAAACAATAGGATCACTCCATTTGCCATTTACTATAATTAATGAGTTATGTATAATAATATACTAATAACGCAATTCACTTCACTAAAGGAGGGCTATTTTTAACATGAAAAAAGTGGGTATGAGGAATCTAAAAACAGCTATCTCTGTTTTCTTATGCATATTGGTTATAAGAATGTTTGATACTTTCGATTCTCCATTTTATGCCTGTATAGCTGCGGTAATATGTATGCAAAGTTCGGTTTTTGAGACCTTTAAAACCGGTAAAAATAGGATGATAGGGACTTTCATTGGAGCCTTGATAGGATTTATATTTGCTTTAATCCAGCCAGGAAATTCATTCCTTGTTGCTATAGGCATTGTTATTTTAATTTATATATGCGATATGCTGGGCTATAATAAATCTATATCTATAGCTTGTATTGTTTTTATTGCTATTATGGTTAATCTAAATGATAAAACTCCTCTTTCTTATAGCACACATAGACTTATAGAAACATTTATAGGAATTTTTATTGCGGTTTTAGTAAACTATTTTATATATCCACCTAGATACTTTGATAATTTCTATAAGTTTAAAGGAGAAATAATATCTATAATAGATAACCTTTTTTGCGATAAACTCTGCCATAATAGAGATGTAAATTTATCAGTTTTAGATAATAAAATATCCTCTTTTGAAAACCTAATGAAATCTTATATGAATGAAATTATACCTAAGAAAAATGACTCTCATAAAATAGCTGACCTTCAAAGGGTTCTTAAGCTTTCCAAAAAAGCTTACAGCCATTTATTTATGCTTAATTCATTAAATTCTATGTGTTTTCTTAACGAGAAAAACCTTGCTAAAGCAAGAGCTTTATTTGATATGGGTGAGCAGGAATTACAATCTTCTAATTCTGACTTAGATATTGTATATAATTATCACATAGAGAATCTGTTCAATATAACAGAGGATTTAAAAAGCAGCTCTTAAAAAATCTAAAAAGTTTATATATATCTATATATAAAAGCCGTGATATTGTATACACGGCTTTTATAATTTCAATAAAACTTTGATGCTTGATTATTCCTCTACTTTTATAGCACTTACTGGACAAGATTCTTGTGCTTCTACTGCAGAATCTTCTACATCTCCTGGAACCTCATCAACAATTGCATGTGCTTTGCCATCATCACCCATATCAAAAACATCTGGGCAAATTGAAGGACATAATCCACATCCAATACAAGTATCTTGATCTACAAAAGCTTTCATAAATTTTCATCCTTTCTTTTTTAGGGTACATTACCCTCTTATTTTTACCACTTATTTTATTTATATTATATATTTTTATACATTTTTAATTATAGGTATATTTATAAATCATTATAAGCTAGTTTAACTTGTATTCTTTATAAGTTTCCCATCTATAGTTTTTCCATATTAAAATAGATATATTATCAAAATAGGTCTGGAAATTTGCTTCATAATTTGAAATATATTGCCATATATCATTGAATTTTTCTCTTATTCTTTTTGAAACAATAGTGCAGTGAAATTTTTTATCTTCACCTTCATTTCGCTTCCATTCTAACCAACTTAACTTTTTTAGCTCATCAATATATTTATCATGAACTTCAACAGCATCTCTTGAAGGATGAATATCCATAAAAATAACATTATCTCTAAAATGTCCAAAGCCTTTTATACTGATTGGAGTTTTTACATTTTTGCTGCAAAATTCTTCTGTAATCTTTTCTATCTCTTTAATATTATCAGTTTCAAAAGGTGCTTTAATTGTAAAATGAGCAGGAAGCCTCTGTCTTTTGACATCAAATTTTTTGCATACATCATCTACTATGGCCTCATGAAAATTAAGTACTTCTCCTTTTAATAAGCATACTATAACATACCTCATCATAACTATTACCTCTTTCAACCTAATTATATAAATTCTATAGCTTATTACAAGTATATGTAAAATATTTTTTTCTTTTAAGAATAATATATCATACTTTTTCATATTATTTATCAAGTTTAACTATATGAAGATAGGAAGGTGTTACTATGCTTGATAAATTAAAAAAGAGTCACAGGCCTTATGCAAAGAAAATAATGAATGAGTTGTATCCCGATAAACATTTAGATGCTGACAGCATATGTTCCAAGTTTGTAAAAAAGTACCGTGCTATCGTTAGAGCTTCCATTAAGGACTTAGAAAACTGTTCCTTATTAAAAAGTACTCAAAGCAAGGATAAGCCTGAGAAAATATATAGTCTTTCTGAAAAGGGAAGAATGTTAATAGAAGCTGATATGCCTAAAGACATAGAAGTTTTAGAAAATTAGCTTATATTTAAGCATAGAAGCCGCCTTAAGGTGGCTTCTATATACTAACTATTCTTTTTCATTGTAAGCCTTTAAAACTCTCTGGAATTCTGCTCCTGAGCCTATTGATGCGTATTCTATCATTCCATTTTCTCTGCTAACTTCTCTATAAGCATTAGCAGTATCTGACCCTGGCTGAGATACTATTACATAAGTATCCTTTCCAATGCTTATTCTGTCCACTAATTCTAATTCTACTTTTTTTCCAAATTCATTTGTAACTGTTATAGTTTGTTGTGTTTCCATATGTACTTTTCCTCCTATATTTTTGGCATATATATTATATAGTTTATAATTCTCTATTTTTTCTTAAATTATTTATCATTTTTATATTTACATAAATGATTAATAATAGGAGAAAAGTATATTGCTCATATTGTTTTTAAAATCACCTTGTGTAACTAAAATACTTTCTACTATACTCTTCACTTTGTCCTTAAATGTATCTTTTAAGTCATATTTGGAAATATGTTTTAAGGCCTTAAGAAAAGTGGCTTCAACATTTATATAAAATTCTTCTTCCGCCATACCATAAGTATTGGCGAGCTCTATTCCTAAGTCAATATAATAAAGCATTAGTTCTACAACATTATCAGGCATAGTTGCTTTATCATTAAATTCCCTTATAATTTTACTAATGTCTGCATATCTAACTTTTACCTTTCCTTTGTAGAAATAGAATTTCTTCTTTATCAACATCTTATATTGTTCTAAAAGTTTTCTTTCTAAATCAGGGTTTATCTTTAAATCATAGTATCTTTTAACCTCTGGAAAAATCCTGTACATATCAATTACTTGAAGTTTTAACACATCTTCATCTAAAGAATCTATATATTCCCTTAGTTTAATATTCATATTCTTGTGCCCCACCCCACCTTTTGTCGCCTAAACTTTTAAAATATTTTTCTAATATTTCTGTATTAATTACTATCTCTTTAGTGCAAATTACAATTTAATTATACCATTTTCCCTTATTTTTACAATTACTTTATTAACACTTACTTCCTTTTCTTATGACTTCAAATTTTTCTATTTCATAGTCTTCATTTTTATCTATATTTGCTTTATCTAAAGCTATGGATATCTGTTCTTCTACTGTGTCTACCCCATCTAAATCTGGAAGCAAAATTCCTGTTTTTGAACCTTTTCTTACTATTACCCCATATTTTTTAGGATCCAATTCCTCTTTAACGGCTTTAGTTGGAGGCATTAATATATCTACTGAATATTCCAGGTATGGAAGTTCTTCCTCTTCTACTGGTGAAAATCTAGGATCTCTTTGCCCTGCTTCTACTGCATTTTTTATTATTTCTTTAGCTATACAATCTGTAGTAGGAAAAATAGTACCTATGCATCCTCTAAGTTCTCCATCTTTTTTTATAGATACAAAAACTCCGTTTCTTTCAGTAAGCATTTTTTCATAAAGTACTGGTACATCTATGTACTCACCTGTTTTTACATAATGCTCAAGGCTGCTTCTAGCTAATTTTGCATATATATCTTCACATTCTCTTATTCTTTTCATTTCCTTTTTCTTCATATCTGATATTTTATTTAGAAATTTTCTTTCTTCACATTCTCTTGTATAGAATTTCATAACACCATATCCAATGCCAAAAGGTCCTTCATAAGATAAAAGCTCACCCTTAACATCGCATCCATCCATAGTTCCCGATAGAATATAAAATGACCTCAATCCACATTCTCCAGCGTCTTTTATAATCTTTCTATCTAAACTGAATAAACCTAATATATCTCCATTTTGCAGTAATTCCATAGACTTTTTATCGAATGTCTCTCCATGCTCTCCTGCTCCGTAAGGACTTTCATTATTTAATCTATGAGATAAATCTCCGCTGGCAATTACTACTGCAGTGGTGTTACTTTCTTCTACAGATTCTTTTATTATCATTCCAAATCTATATAACTCCTCTTTAGATAGAAGTCCATAAGTTATATGTACTATCTGGTAATTTACATAGTAATTATTTATAAAATAAAGAGGCACCATGCTGCCGTGGTCAAGTTCTAGTGAGATTCCATACTGCATAGATGCCTTTTCATCAATGGGAACTGTTATTATTCCTTCTCTATATGCCTTATCTCTTATCTTTCTTGAAAGCTTTAAGTCCACATCAATATTGAACTTGATTTCTGGAGCATTAAAGTTTCCTAAGTCTCCACTCACTTTTGGCAGTATAGAGATAGATAATGCATCTCTAAATAAAGGTCCATGAGGAGTTATAACTATTATTGTATCTGGTCTAAATTTGCTTATTTCTTCTCCTATCTTATTGCAAGCATTTACCG
Source organism: Clostridium sp. (assembly GCF_047777555.1). Lineage (GTDB taxonomy): Bacteria > Bacillota > Clostridia > Clostridiales > Clostridiaceae > Clostridium_H. The sequence continues at coordinate 109,637 of NZ_JBKEEV010000002.1, forward strand.
TATTTATAGCTTTATTTTCTTCTCCTTTTCCTACCTCTTTAATTATGATTGGCGGGTGAGGCATTATGTAGTGTCCTACTATTTTACCCATATCTTACTCCTCCCATCTATCCATCAACCAGCCTTTTTTTATAACCTCCCTACTCTTCTACACTCCTAAACTGTCCTTCTAAACTCAGCACAGCGGTTAAACTTCCTAAACTTTTAAATATTATCTCCTAGTCTTTACTCTCCTTCTTCTATTTCTTTATATATTTTATGTGCTTTTGCTTTGAACTCTCTAAAATTTTCTGGAACTTCATTTATATTTTTTATCATATTATTATGATCATCAAAAACCTCTATTCCTCCTCTGCTTTCATTCATAACAAATAAATAATTTCCTATCTTAGTTTCATAAACATCTCTCCTAATAAACATTCATTTCACCTCTAGGCATTTATTGATTTATTTTTCCAGTAACTTCACCTGTATCTGTCAAGTCTTCTACATATACTCCCATAACTTTTCTTGTATCTAGTGTCCTAATCTGGGCTGTTTTAGAGTTATTATCAACTTCTTCAATCCATACAGGATGATCCTTATACAATACTGTTACCTTGTCTGGGCTATTTATAATTTCATGAACTCTGTGTAAATCCATAGAAATACCTCCTTAAACATATTTATATATAAGAGTTTGCATAAAAAAACATTAAAATATGTAAAATTTTTTATAAAAAAATTAACTTAGACAAGTTTAAAAAAATTATATGTGTCAATAATCAAGATAAGTACATATTATGAAAGGGGTATTTTAGTATATGAATTCTAAAATTAAAAAAACATTAATAATAATTTCATCATCAGTAGTATTATTTCTAGCGGTATTTTTCATGACGAGAAGCTTAAATAACTTAATCGACGGCTCAGATAAAGAAAATATTATCAGCGTTGAAGATACTTCTTCAAGCCAAAGTGATAACAATGTAAATACTGACACAACAAAGAATACTGCATCAGTTGGTAAGCAAAGTAGCAATGTCTCACTCAATACTGAGGAAAGCAAAACTGCAAACAATAATTCTGTTGAAAAGTATATAGATTATACCGTACAACAAGGAGATACTTTATTTAGCATCGCAAGAAAAACTATGCCTTGGAAAAGCCAAGAAGAAGCTGTTAAAACAATAGAAACTATGAATAATATCAAAAATCGTGAACTTCTTACCGTAGGTTCTAAATTAATGATACCAGTTAATAACATAGATACATCTAACTGCACAAAGTATATAGTTCAAGAAGGCGATAGTCTTTATACTATAGCTCAAGAATATCTTCCTAACACAGATATTAATTCTGCAATTAATCTAATTATGAGCAAAAACAATATAACCAATCCTTCAGCATTAAGCGTAGGTTTAGAAATCTACATACCTAATGCTGAAAGTAGTACAGTAAGCTCAAATTCAATTGATAATACCTCTTCTGATAATGCAGCTAGTAATACTGATAACATGAAAAATGAAGTTAACAGCACTAACACTTCAGAAGATAAAGACACAGAATAATCCACCTAAAAAAGAACAATCCCAAATTGGGTTTGTTCTTTTTAAGCTTCTCCACTTTTAAACTCAACGAAGCCATTAAACTGTTTTATAACATCTAAACTATTTATAGTTGTGCCATATCTCCTTTGCATACTGCAAAATAGTATTGTCGCTTGAAAATGCACCTGATTTTGCAATATTTATTGCGCACATCTCCATCCACTTACTTCTTTGTCTATATAAAGAATCTATCTTTTCCTGTGCCTTTACATAAGAATCAAAATCTTTAAATACGAAGTATTCATCATTCTTCTCAACTAAATAATTATAAATATCTTTAAACTCAGAACTTGGTACTCCAAAATATCCGTTAGTCATTTGATCCATTACTGTATGGATTCTTCTGTCCTTATAATATAATTCCTTTGACAAGTATCCACCATTCTTCTCATAATTCATAACTTCCTCTGCAGTTAGACCAAAGATTACAATATTATCTTCTCCTACTCTATCTCTAATCTCTATATTAGCACCATCTAAGGTAGCTATAGTAACAGCACCATTCATCATAAATTTCATATTTCCTGTTCCTGAAGCTTCCTTTGATGCAGTGGATATTTGCTCACTGACATCGGCACAAGGTATTATTTTTTCAGCTAAAGAAACCCTATAATTTTCTAAAAATACAACCTTTATCCTATCTCTTATTGACTTGTCATTATTGATTTTATCTCCAATAGTATTTATTAGTTTAATAATCTCTTTTGCTAAATAATAACTAGGAGATGCTTTAGCTGCGAAGAAGAAAGTTCGCGGCATTATATCTAAGTTAGGATTTTCTTTTAAATTATTATATAGATAAGCTATATGAATTACGTTTAATAACTGCCTCTTATATGCATGAAGTCTTTTTGCTTGAACATCAAAAATAGAATCTGGATTTATAGCTATTCCATACTTGGTTTCTATTTCTTTTGCAAACTTAATTTTGTTGTTTCTCTTTATATTATATAATTCTTCTTGGAAACCGCTATCTTTAGCATACTTCTCTAACTCTTCAAGTTTTATAGGATTTCTAATCCAAACATCTCCTATAGTATTTGTTATAAGTTCCGCAAGCTTAGGATTAGATTGTAATAGCCATCTTCTATGAGTTATACCATTAGTCTTATTATTAAACCTTTCTGGATAGAGTTCATAGAAGTTTTCAAGTTCTCTCTTTTTTAATATTTCAGTATGAAGTTTTGCTACTCCATTTACTGAATGTCCCCCAATTATAGCTAAATTAGCCATTTTAACTCGACCTGAACTTATTATTGCCATGGTATTTATCTTATTCCAATCTTCATGGTACTTTTCCTTAATCTCTTCAATAAATCTTCTATTTATTTCCTCTACAATCATATATATTCTTGGAAGCAATCCCTTAAATATATTTATAGGCCATTTTTCAAGTGCTTCCGCCATTATAGTATGATTTGTATATGATATAACCTTCTTAGTTATTTCAAAAGCTTCATCCCATCCCAAACATTCTTCATCAATAAGTATTCTCATAAGCTCAGGTACAGCTAGAGCAGGATGAGTATCATTGATGTGAATTGCTACATATTTGTCTAATTCATTTATTGGTTTATTTCTCTTTTTATAAGTTCTTATTATGCTTTGTATTCCTGCACTAACAAAAAAGTATTGCTGTTTTAGTCTTAAGATTTTTCCTTCTATTTGTGAATCATCTGGATAAAGAATTTGAGATATAGATTCCACTGAAGATTTATACTCTACAGCCTTAGAATAATTTCCATATTTAAAAAATGAAAAATCTAGGTCTTTATCCTTTTCGAATGTCTCTGCACTCCAAAGTCTTAAAGTATTTACAGTTTTATTATTATATCCTATTATTGGAGTATCATAAGGTACTGCTTTTACTGCTCGATAATTTTCGTGGATGAAATTTAACCTGCCATTTACCATAACTGGTGTAACATTGCCCCCAAATTTTACAACTACAGCCTTATCATCCTTTCTTGTTTCCCATACATTTCCCTCTTTTAACCAATTATCTGGTATCTCAACTTGATACCCATTTACTATCTTTTGCTCAAAGAGTCCATATTTATATCTTATTCCACATCCGTGACCTGGAATCTCAAGAGATGCCATTGAATCCAAAAAACAAGCGGCTAATCTTCCAAGACCTCCATTTCCAAGGCCTGCATCCATTTCTGATTCCTCCAGCTCACTTAAATCAATACCCAATTCTTTTAAAGCTTCTTCACTTTCTTTTTCTATACCTAAATTTAATAGGTTGCTTCTAAGAAGCTTTCCTATTAAGAATTCCATTGAAAAATAATAAACCTGCTTTTTTTCACCTTTTGTATATGCTTTATTGCTCATCATCCAATTTTCTGCACAGTATTCTTTTATTAAGCTTCCAAAAGCTAAATATTTATGCAGATTTGAGGCTTCCTCTACATCTTCTGAAAACATAGCTATGAGTTTTCTAGAAAAATCTTTCTTTATTGTCTCTTTGTCTAATTTCATTTATTCCACTCCTATATATTACTTACCTAATAGCTTATTATATATATTAATATATTGTTCCGCTGACTTATTCCAACTATAATCATCTCTCATACATCGTTTAACCAAGTAATTCCAGGCACCTTTATCATAAAATATTCCTATAGCCCTCCTTATGGTATATAACATATCATGAGCATTATACTCCTTAAAGCTAAAGCCATTTCCTTCTCCTGTAAATTGATTAAAAGAGTAAATAGTGTCATTTAATCCACCTGTTTCGCGAACTATTGGGACACTTCCATATCTTAAGGCTATAAGCTGTCCTATACCACAAGGCTCAAACCTTGATGGCATCAAAAACATATCAGAACCAGCATAAATATTTTGAGCAAGAGAATCATCAAAATAAATATTTGCAGAGACCTTATCTGGATACTTCCACGCAAAGAACTTAAACATATTTTCATATCTTTGCGTTCCCGTTCCAAGGACTACAAACTGAATATTTTCTCTAAACAATTCTTCTATGATTTCTTTTACTAAATCCAATCCTTTCTGCTCTTCAAGTCTTGTTACCATAGCTATCATAGGTATATCCTTGTTTTGAGGTAATCCTAAATACCTTTGAAGCTCTAGTTTATTTTTTTCCTTTCCATAAAGATTATTTTCATCATAGTTTTGAAAAATGTTTTTATCCGTCATAGGATTATTTAAATCTGTATCAATTCCATTTATTATTCCATATAGGTCATTTTCTCTGCTTCTTAAAAGCCCATTAAGCCCTTTTCCATAGTATTCAGTTTTTATTTCCTGTGCATAGGTCGGACTTACTGTTGTTATTATGTCTGAAAAAATTATGCCTCCTTTCATAAAAGATATTGCATTATAATATTTAAGTTTATCCTCCGAGAAATATTCCATACCTAGATTTAAAAGTTCTCCAAGCATTTCTTTTGGAAAAATCCCTTGATACTCTAGATTGTGTATAGTATATACAGTTTTTATATTTTTATATCTTGAATCATTCTTATAATGTTCCTTTAAAAGTGGTATTGCAATAGCCGTATGCCAATCATTGCAGTGCAGTATATCTGGAACAAAGTCTCCAAAATACTTTATAGCTTCTAAAATTGCTTTTGAAAAGAAAGAAAATCTTTCTCCATCATCAAAATCTCCATAGGTGCTTCCTCTCTTCAAATAGTATTCATTATCTATAAAATAAAAATGAACATTATCATGTTCTAAATGCAAAAGCCCACAATATTGATTTCTCCATCCAACCTGTACATTGTATTCTGCAACCTTTTCCATCCTGCTGATATATTCTTGCGGTATCTTTGAATATTTTGGTATGATAACTCTGACATCAACTCCTAACTTTACTAATGCTTTTGGAAGTGCATAAGCTACATCTCCAAGACCTCCAGTTTTCATAAATGGATAAGCTTCAGCAGCTGCAAATAAAATCTTCATAGTAAAATCCCTTCCTCCTTTAGTATTGTATATAATATTCTATAAATAGAATTTTCTTCCTTCAGATCATATAATATTATCTATATTTTTTCATTTAAAAAAATAGACTTATAAATTTAAAAATATCTCTCTAGAAACATTATTCCAATTAAGGCATTTTTATATTACAAAAAAATAAAATTTTACCATATTAGTATGCTTAAATTTATAAAATTTAATAATATAAAAAGGCAATACAAATAAATTGTATTACCCTTAAAATTCAGTATTAAACTTATATACTTTTCTTTTGTCTAAAGACCATATAGGTTCTGAGAATTCTCCTTTATTTGTTTCGTTATATGCCTTATGCATATCATAAAGACTAGCATCCATTGTATCTAAATAGTGCAGCATTTGAGCCTCTGGAAACATTGGCTTTTTAGGGCTTCCAAATTCTGCTTCATAATGATGAGATAGAACCATGTGCTGTAATAACATTGTAATCTCTTTATCAGCTCCTATGCTTAAAGCTGCAACTTCAATATTTTTAATCCCTTGAATTATGTGTCCTAAAAGCTGACCTTCTACAGTGTAATCACTGACTATACCAAGTTCACTAGAATCCATTTCATCCATCTTCGCAAGATCGTGAAGTATTATGCCTCCATAGAGCAAATCTTTGTTTATAAATGTGTATACCTCACAAAGTTTTTCTCCAGCCCTAAGCATAGTAAGAGTATGGTATAAAAGTCCTGACCTTACAGCATGATGATTTTTCTTAGCCGCTGGAAAATGCATTATTTTATCTCTATTGTCATTGATAATAGTTTGAACAATTCCCTTAATATCCTTGTTATTTATCTTGTTAAGATACCAAAGTATTTCATTAAACATATATTCTGGTGAATATGGAGCTGATGGAACAAAATCAGCTATATTTACATTATCCTGCTCATTAGTAAGCCTAATCCTGTCTATCTTAAATTGCACATTATTCTGCCATTGAGTAACGCTACCTCTTACTTTTATAAGTATATTAGGTTTATAAATTTCTTCATCACCTTCATTGTAATTCCAGTACTTTGCATTTATCTCCCCAGTTTTATCAGCTATAGTAAAGTCTAAATATTTCTTACTATTGCTGGCTGTTCTGCATTCTGCACTCTTTATTACAAAAAAGCCATCTATTTTGTCATTAACCTGAAAATCCTGTATGGATTTTACCATGATCTCCATACTAAAACTCCTTTCATTTTACCTCTACTTCTTTATCACCATAGAATAAGTAAAGATACTTTTCCTTAACCTTTTTATTTGTAATCTCTTCAATTGCCCTTGCATAAAGTTCTATTTGAATCTTATACTTATCTATTATAGCCTTCTCTTCTCCTTTTTTAAAGTAATCGCTTTTGTAATCCACAAGAATAACCTCTCCATTCTCCTCAAAGTAGCAGTCTATAATTCCTTGAACCATTATATTTTCATCCATATATTTATCATTAGGAATGTCCCTGTAAATTTCTGTGCTTTTTATTTCCATATGGAAAGGCACTTCCCTATATGCCTTTTGTGATTTAATCATTCTCTTTCCTATATTTGAATTAAAAAAGTTCAGTATTTTTGAAATATCTACACTTTCAGCTTGTTCTTCAGTGATTAGTTCGTTTTCCACTAATCCTTTAACTTGTCTTTCTATTTCTTCTCTGTTTAACTCTCTTTTATAGTCAATCTTTTGCATTACAGCATGTATAGCCGTTCCCTTCTCAGCTCCTGTAAGCTTTCTGTCCTTTTCCATAAAAGATGGTTTTTTTACTAGACTTGGAGTATATACATTAGTTGAATAATCATCATACATATCTCTATTCTGCATTCTTTTAAGTTCTGTAACTGTAAGCAAGGTTGGAAGTTTTGAGGCTTCTATATATGAGTATTTCCAGTTCAGCCTTTCATTGATTTCATCATAATATATACTATTTAATCTTATGTTCTCAATATCTTCTATGCTTTCTAGTTCAATCTGTTCTATGTCTTCTTTTTTCTCATTAATCACATTGCTTATATTATAAAACTCTACCTTCCATTTAGAATCATCTTCTACTAGATTAATTCTTTCGTATTCTTGTATACCTGCTTTATTTCTAAGAGGTTCACCATCTTTATGTCTCATAACCACAGGACAAATCCAATCTAAATAACTTTTGGCTTTAAGTATCTCATGCTGAGAAAGTTTTTCATCATCATCGTAAAGTCCATAACTCCATTCCTTACACTTCTTTTCTATGTCCTTTACCGATCCTGTCATTATAAGCTTTTCCTTAGCTCTTGTCAAAGCAACATAGAGAATTCTCATTTCTTCTGATAAAGTTTCTATCTTTATCTTCTCTTTCAATGCCTCTTTTACCACAGTAGAGTAGGATAATCTCTTTTCAAGATCTATATAATCTGGACCAAAACCTAATTCTCCATGAAACAAAATTCTTCTGTTTAAATCCTTCATGTTGAAGTTCTTTCCTAATGCACTTAAGAATACTACAGGAAACTCTAACCCCTTACTCTTATGGATACTCATTATCCTAACTACATTATCATTTTCACCTAAGATCTTAGCACTTCCCATGTCTCCACTGCTTACCTTCAGCCTGTTTATAAAATTTATAAAATTGAATAATCCCTTATAGCTGGTTTTCTCATACTGTCTAGCTCTTTCGAAGAGTATTCTAAGATTTGCTTGTCTTTGTATTCCTCCATTTAAAGCACCTACATAGCCATAGTATCCTGTATCCGTATATAAGTACCATATGAATTCATCTATAGGCATATGAATAGACTTATCTCTCCATATTTTTAGTTTCTCTAAAAATGCGCTGCATTTTTCTTTAAGCTCATCCTGTGCTATATCCTTGTCTTCACTATTTATAATATTTAAAATGCCTTCATAAAAATCTCCAGTTTTGCTTGTCATTCTCACATCTATAAGCTCCTCTGGAGTAAAGGAAGCAACAGGAGACCTTAATACTGCAATAAGAGGAATATCTTGTCGCGGATTATCTATTATTTGAAGCAGTGATAAAATTGTTTTTATCTCTAAGCTTTCAAAATATCCACTTCCTACATCCGCATAAGCTGGAACTAAGTTTTCTTTAAGCTCATCCATGAACACAGGAGCCCAGTTTGCAGTACTTCTTAGAAGTATAACTATATCCCTATACTCTACATTTCTATATGACTTTAAATCCCTGTCATAAACTTTAAATGGTTCGCCGTACTTTGGATTTACAAGTTCATTTATCCTTTTTGCTACAAATCTCGCTTCTATTTGTATATTATCAAGTAATTCTTCTTCTTTTTCCTCTGTATCATCACTTTCTAAATCTTCATAATTCTTTTCAATTATATTTATCTCTATAGGCCCTGCAGTTAAAGACCTATCTCCATCCAATTCTTCATAATCTGCTCCAAGATTTAAAGCTTCATCTTCATCATACTCTAATTCTCCTACACTTTCAGACATTACATGCTTAAAAATAAAGTTAGTACCATCTAATATTTCTTTTCTGCTTCTAAAATTCTTAAATAATTTAATTTTTCTCTCTGCTGCTCCCTCTTCTATTGAATAAGTATTATATTTTTGAAGGAATAATTCAGGTTTTGCCTGTCTAAACCTATAAATGCTCTGTTTCACATCCCCAACCATAAACACATTTATATTTTTGCCTGTAGTTTCATCTTTTCTAGCTATGAAATTAATAATAGCTTCTTGAACATCATTACTATCTTGATATTCATCTACAAGTATTTCTACATACTTTTCTCTTAACCTTGAAGATACCTCAGAATGCCCTAAAATATCAATGCAAAAGTGCTCAAAGTCATTAAAATCAATTATACCTCTATCCCTTTTAGCCTCAGCATATCTATCCATAAATTCTAGCACCAAATTTGAAAGTGCTTTCATTACAGGGTAAAGAGATTTTAAATCTAAAGCTGTTTCCTTATTTGAATATGATGTAATTCTCATTTTTATGTCATTCTGCAGCTGTTTTTTTACCTTTTCTCTAATCTTCTTAACTTTATCTTGAGCATCTTTATCCTGACACTTTTTACATGGCTTTAGTTTACTAAACTTTACTCCTTCAAGCGAATCAAATAGGGAACTCCATGATATATCTGTACTCACTATAACTTCTTTAATCATGTTTAATTCACTTTGAAAATTTTCTAAATAAGGTTCTAATCCTTCTGTTTCATTTATTATTTTAATGGCATTTTCCATCTTCTTTTTTAGTCCAATAGCCTCAATCTTAACATCTTCAATTAAAACCTTTGCCCACTTAGACTCTCCAAAGTCATAATCTTCATCTACATTAAAATCTTCAGCCATTTTAATCAATGTATCTCTAGGATTTGGAGATGCCATTGCAAAATTATATAGATTTAATACTATATTTTGAAGTTCTAAATCATTTTTATTGCTGCTGTAAAACTCTACTAAACTTAAAAACTCATGACTGCACCTTTCAGGTTCATACATCTCTTCAAACATTTCCTCTATAACTTCTCCCTTAAGAAGTATAGTCTCAGTTTCATCACCAATCCTGAAGTTAGGGTCTAAATCAATATAGTGAAAATTATTTCTTATAACTTCTAAACAAAAAGAGTGCATTGTAGTAATGCTGGCTTTATTAATGAGGGTAAGCTGCCTTTGAAGCTGTCTTGATTTTGGATGCTTTGTTAGCTCATCACTTATAGCTTTTGCTATTCTTTCCTTCATTTCCGATGCTGCTGCGTTTGTGAAAGTCACAACAAGCAGTCTATCTATATCTATAGGATTTTTAAAATCCGTTATCATCTTTATTATTCTTTCAACTAGAACCGCAGTCTTTCCAGAACCTGCTGCAGCCGCCACTAACAGATTACACCCATGGGTATCAATTGCAGCCTGCTGTTCTTTAGTCCATTTTGTATCTTCCAAACTTTCAACCTCCCTATGTTTAATTACTCACCGCTAACTTTCACCTAACTTTTCTTGTTTTTCCTTCTCTAATCTCTTCCATATTTCTTCATCGCTTTCATCTTTGATAGTTCTATACCCATTGCCTTCAAAGTTGGTATCAAATTGGCATATGGCAGAATATACGCAGTAAGTACAAGCATCTAAATTCTTGCTTTTAATAGGATTTATCTTTATATCTCCTCTTAGCATGGATTCGCATGATTCCACTAACTTTTTCTTAACGTGTTCTCTAAGCATTCTAAATTGTTCTTCTGTTCCTATTGAAGAGGACTTTCCTAGGCTACCATCATTATTAATTCTCGCTGGAATTATTAATGATGCCCCATCTATTTGCCTATCCATTTCTTTTACAACTTCAGGGTCTGCAATAAGAAGTCCCTTCATCTTTAATGCCTTCATTATCTCCTCTTCTACCTCTTTATCAGAAAGATTTCTGCTTCCCCTTATTATAGGGTCATCAATTCTTAAGTACAGAACTCCTCCTGGAAGCACTTGATCATCTTCTTTTAGTTCTTCATTTGTTAGTATTGCATCTAGGTAGGTTAAAAGCTGAAGTTGTAGTCCATGATAAACATCTGAAAGACTAAAATCCTTATTTCCTGACTTATAATCTATTATTCTAAAGTAGTCTTTTTTCTCTAAGTCCAGCTTATCAACTCTATCTATTCTTCCTATAAGCCTTACCTTCTCTCCACTTGAAAGCTCTATTTCTATTGGAGGATAACTTTCTCCACTTCCAAACCCAATTTCATGTCCTATAGGCTGAAACCCACTTCTTTTTAAATGTTCTACAATTATAAGTATGGTTTTTACAAGCACTCTCTTTAGCCTTTCAGTAAAGTATCTGTATCTTGGAGAGCTGCTAAAAATTCCTCCTGAAACTTCTTCAGCCTTTTTATCCACTATCTCTGAGACCTTATCTCTACACCATTTTTCATCTATCTCATACCATTTTAAAGAATTTTTATCCACAACTGCGGAAAATTCATCAATAACATTGTGCATAAATGTGCCTAAATCTGGTGGAGTAAGTGCAAAAGTCTTTCTTTCCTTTGCTTTTAGTCCGTACTGAATGTAATATGCAAAAGGACATGACACATATTTTTCAATTCTGGAAACACTTAAGAAAAGCCTATCTCCATATATCTTTCTTGCCTTTTCCTCACTTATGTTCTCTACTGCATTTGTAAAAGCTGCAGCAGAAAATACAGTTTTTAATCTTTCCTTAAACCCATTTTTCTCATCGCTATACCAGCTGTATACATCTGTCCAAAATGGACTCACTTTTATGTTTTTTTGGTCTTTTCTTAAAATAGATACCAGTTTATTAAAAGTTGGTATTTTTCTAGATACCAGTTCTAAATTTTCTCCTTCATCCTCTATTTCTAATGAATCGCTCTCAATCTTAATATTAGGGAAAAGAGAATTAAATCTTGATACTATAATAGATGGTCTTAGAGCCTTTCCTTCAAAATCAGCTATAGGATAGCATATTCTGAGATACTTACCTGTTGTGGTAAGAGTTCTATATATCAAATACTGCTCTTCAAAGGTCTTAGATTTTGTATTTTCAGCAATTTCTATTCCTATCTTTTTGAGCTTATCTCTATCCGCATCTGAGAGTATCCCCTCATCCTTTTCTACTGCTGGAAAAACGCCGTCGTTTACTCCCACTATATATAGAAGTTTAATATCATGAGTTCTAACTCTCTCAACATCTGAAACTAAAACCTGGTCTAAAGATGGTGGAATAAGCCCCATTTTATACTCTCCAAATCCTAAGGATAAAATCTTTACAAATTCTTTTAGTTCTATTTTCTCTCCCCTAAAGACTTCTACTACTTGATCCAAAAGTTCGATTACCATATTCCAAATTTGACTGTATTCCATTGCTAGGTCCTGGTCTCCATCTTCCTTAAACCTATTTACCCAAGATTCTACAGTTTCATTAGCTCCAATGCTGCATAAAAAATTGTATAAAGCCGCACAGATTTCCTCTGCACTCTTTTTACCTTTTAGCTTTGAATAAAAGTTTATTAAAGGAATTACAACTTGAAGTCTTATATCATTAATTTTGTCTAAAACTTCTTCGCTCCCATATTTCCACATAGATGACCATTTCTTTTTACCCCTTATGCCATATGCCATAACATAATTTTCTAAAATATCTATATCTTCTTTAGATATATTTATAAGCCCAGTTTTTAAGTATCTAAATACAGCCTCATATGACCAGTTTCTATTAAATATATCTATAGCTGAGGTTATAAGCACAATAAGTGGATTATCATCTATTTCCCTCTTCTTATCTATGAAATAAGGAATTTCATACTCATCAAATATAGTCTTTACTATTTTCTCATAAGCTTCTAAATCCCTGCTTATAACTGCAATGTCTCTAAACCTTAGACCATTACTCCTTGCCATTTCTACTATTTCTCTTGCTGCTTTCTCAATTTCTGAATATGGATTTAAAGCTCTAATTATTTTTAAATCCTCTGTTTTATCCTTATACTGTTTATATGGATATTTAAAATAATTAGCTTCCACATATCGCATTTCTTTACTATCCTTAAATCTATCCTCTTTGTTATGCTTTAATATGACATCAGCTTCAACTTGGATATTATTATTCCTTGCCAATTCTAGTAGTTTATCTCTTGTATTTTTTATTGGTGCAAATACATCCCCATTCTCTATCTCCATATTATAGTCCATACATAAGGTGATATTTACTCTTTTTGTCTTTTTTAAAAGTTTTTCAATTATATTGTACTGCTGCGGCGTGAATGAACTAAATTCATCAATCCAAACCTCTCCATTATCAAACATAGTAGACTTATCTAACTTATTATAAAGTAAGGTTAACTCATCTTCACTGTCTAAATATTCTTTATTTTTATGAAGGGTCTCTTCAAATTTTTCAAATATATTGCTTATATCCAAAACTTTTTCCCTTAAAAGCTCATCTTCTTCCATTAAGCTTATGGAGGACTTAAGCTCCTGAGGACTTATATCATACCTTTTAAGCTCAGTTATTACATCTCCAATGGTATTAACAAATCCCTGCTGATCAGCAGCTGTCTTAAAAATTCTTAGTTCTTCTTTTAGCTTATTCACTATACTAAATATAAGCATAAGCCTTCCTGAAGAATTTATAAACTTACGTGTCGACCCTCCAACTTCATTAAATACTGAGTAAGCCATTCTTTTAAAACTTGTTACTTCTACATTTATGATTCCAGTTCCCTTAACCTTTTCCACCACACTTTTCTCTGCTTGAAAAGAAAACTGCTCAGGAACAATTAATATTAAAGGACCTTTCTCTCCTTCTTTTAAATTCTTTTCTATAGAATCTACACAATATCTGCTCTTTCCAGTTCCAGCTCTACCATATATAAATCTTAAACTCATATTTTCACCAACTTTTTAACAAATTTTATCGAACACCCATTCCCCTACATTATAGCATAACTTGAAAAAAATGCGATGCATTTTTAAATGGAGAAAATGAGTCCTTTAATTTAATTAAATCTACTTTTTTCTTTATGTATTAGCCTTTCACATTAGCTAAAAATAGTATATACTTTAATAATAATCCATTTTTGTTAATGGCTAATAAAATATTAATTTCAAGGAGGACATGAAATTATGAATTATTCAGATAGCAACAATGTGGATACCTTAGAATGTTTTTATCATATAATGGATCAATTACCTAACCTTTTCGAGGATGAAATGTCATTTATCCTTTCAGATAAAGAAAAAGTTTTAAAAGTTATTCCAAGCGAACATATGCCGCCTGTGTTTGAAACAGGTTCTCCAATACCTAAAGATGACGTCCTTGCTAAAGCTATTAAAACTGGTAAAGTACAGTCAATAACTACGGATAGATGCAGTTTTGGCTTTTCTATAAGAGTTATAGCTGTTCCTATATTATCATCTAATGGTGCTATTGTAGGTGCAGTATCCTATGGAAGAAGTTTGAAGAACCGTAACGATATATTAGATATGTCCAAATCTTTGGCAAGTTCTATAAATAGTATTTCTGATGAATCTAATAAGATTACTTCTAGAGTTAATCAGGTGTCAAGTTCCTATAATGATATATTTAGTGAGATAAATGAAACCTTAGTACATACTAATAATACTGATGAAATAATAAAATTTATAAATAAAATAGCTAATCAAACCCGACTACTAGGATTAAATGCCTCCATAGAAGCTGCAAGAGTTGGAGATGCCGGAAGAGGTTTTGGAGTAGTAGCCTCTGAAATAAAAAAACTATCTTCTTCTAGTGCCGATTCCATAAAGCAAATAAATGATGTCATTAATTCCATACAGAAATCTGTTGAAAATATTAATGAAAAACTAAATGATTCTGTGAAAACCTTTAACGAACAATCTGACTCGATTTTAAAAATATTAGAATCTATAAATAACTTACACAAAACTGCTAAGATCCTAGAATCTATGGCTGAAAAATTATAAATGGAATAAAAACTCTTCATAAGGACAATCTAATTATATAATTCCACAAATCTTTATATTATAAAGGTGGTGAAGATTATGTCCTTTGAAGAGATTCCTTATCGTTTTATAACTAAATCCAAAACTGGATTTTATGACGGATATGATTATGACTATACTGCTGAAATTGGTTACAATGATGATGTTGAAATGAGCAAAGAAGTATTTAAAGATATGGATGAAGAACCTATAGACGATTACTATGATTTTTATTAAAATATAAAGTCAGCCCAGGAAATAAGCCTTTAAGCCGCCTCTTAATATGTTTTCAAATAAAACTTCTTCTGTGTAGTATAATAAACTTATATGAAAAAAACATCCCTAAGGAGGCGTTGAAAAATGATTAATTTTAGTTATCAAAATACTACAAAAATTATCTTCGGAAAGGGTACTGAAAGCCAAGTAGGAGATGAAGTTAAAAAATTTGGAAGCAGGGTTTTACTTCATTATGGTGGAGGAAGTATAAAAAAATCTGGTCTTTATGATAAAGTGATTAAATCACTGAAGGATGCTGACCTTGAAGTTTTTGAACTTGGTGGTGTTAAGCCAAATCCTAGATTAAGCTTAGTTAAAGAAGGAATAAAAATATGCCGCGAAAATAACATAGATTTTATATTAGCTGTAGGCGGTGGAAGTGTTATTGACTCTTCTAAAGCTATAGGCATAGGCGTACATTACGAAGGTGATGTATGGGACTTTTATACTGGAAAAGCTAAAGTATCATCTACACTGCCTGTTGGAGTAATCTTAACTCTACCTGCAGCTGGAAGCGAATCTAGTACTAGTTCTGTTATAACAAATGAAGATGGCTGGTATAAAAGATCAGTTGGAGATAATCTTATAAGACCAGTATTTGCAATAATGAATCCTGAACTTACATATACTTTACCACCATATCAAACTGCTGCTGGTGCTGCAGATATGATGGCACATATATTTGAAAGATATTTTACAAATGAACCTAATGTGGATTTAACCGATAGACTAAGTGAAGGTACTCTTAAGACTATAATCAAAAATGTGCCTATAGTTTTACAGAATCCTAAAAACTATGAGGCTCGAGCTGAAATTATGTGGGCTGGCACTATAGCACACAATGGTCTCCTTGGAACAGGAAGAGTTGAAGATTGGGCAACTCACGATATAGAACATGAGATAAGTGGAATTTACGATATCACTCATGGCGCTGGCCTTGCAATACTATTCCCTGCTTGGATGAAATATGTATATAAAAAAGATGTAAAAAAATTTGCCCAATTTGCTAATAGAGTATGGAATGTAGAAATTGATGTAAATGACCTTGAAAAAACTGCCTTAGAAGGCATTGAAAAAACTAAGGCTTATTTTAAGGAAATAGGAATGCCTGTTTCTTTAAGGGAAGCTAATATACCAGATGATAAATTTGAAGAAATGGCTAAAAAAGCAACAGAAAACGGACCTTTAGGTAATTTTGTAAAACTTAATAAGGAAGATATTATAGCCATATTTAATCTAGCAAAATAGCTAATAAAAGTATAGATAGCTTTAAAGTTATCTATACTTTTTATTTATAGTATCTGTTCTTTCTTATTTAAATTTTTATTCTTTTTTTCTATAAGTTTAATTTCACATATTACCTTTACTATAATAGTTGAAAATCCAAGAAAAGCGCCTAAAATAAAATAAACATTTGATAAAAATACGCTAGTCTGCCACTCTACTGTCTCTTCTAAATCTTTTTTTACAATTTCTTCTTTGCTAATATTTGTGAGCATATCTTTTATATTTATATTGTTTAATTCTTTAAGAAGTTTTTCTTTATCATCTATTTTATATATATTTTCTAAGCTATCTATTATATTATCCAAGCTGGAGTTCTTTTCATTTTTTAAATCATTTATATAATTTTGTAATCTATCTTTTATATCATACAGCTCAAATTCTCTTATATTTACAGGAATATACTCCTTAAAGCTATAAGTGAATTTATCAACAGTCTCATTTGTTATTCCTTCTTTTTCTGCTGCTGACATTAGGTTTATAGCCAGTCTATTTGTATATAAAAACTTTGCACCTTTTTCAGTATGAATTACTCCCAAAAATAAAAAAATAATTGTACCTATGAGCATAAAGCTTAATATTTCTTTATCATATTTTATCTCTTCAGGAGCAAATCCTAATAATCTTCCTATAATCTTGAACATACTACCATCCTTTCATGCCATCTTATCTTCTATTATTGACACAAAAGTGAATAGAAATAACATCTTATAAAATAATTAAAGGCACAAAACTCCTTTTTAACAAAGAATTTTTGTGCCTATTTATGGATTCTCTTTATAAATTCGCTTTTATTGCATTTATAATCTCTTCATATTCCTCATCTTTAAGATATGTTTTTTGAGGATTCATCTCAAATGTACCGCCCCAACTATAGCCATCTTCATACTTAGGTACTATATGAAAATGAAGATGAGGAAGCTTATCTGAATATGCTCCATAGTTTATCTTGTTAGGTGAAAAGGCCTTTTTAATTGCAGCCGCTGCTTTTGTAACATCTTTCATATATATCTCAAGTTCTTTCTCTCCTAATTCATATAGCTCATTTACATGCTCATCATAAGCTACAACGCATCTTCCTCTATATGTTTGTTCTCTAAATAAATAAACAGTAGATGCATTAAGTTTGCACACCTTAATCATTAAATCATCAAGTCTTTTGTCCTTTTCACAATAAAAACAAGTATTTTCTTTGTTCATATCAATTCTCCTTAGCTTTTTATAGTATTTTGCACACGTTTTCCAACACATATTATAATACTATATAACAGCTAAGATTTCAATTATGCACATGGTAACATAATAAGGATATTGCTCATTTTTTTCTAAAATTCTGCGTTTCCTGGAGTTCTTGGGAATGGAATTACGTCTCTTATGTTGCTCATTCCTGTTAGATACATTATCATTCTTTCAAAACCAAGACCATATCCAGAATGCTTAGTTTCTCCATACTTTCTAAGCTCTAAATACCACCAATAATCTTCCTTGTTAAGTCCAAGCTCCTCCATTCTCTTTTCAAGAACATCAATTCTTTCCTCTCTTTGGCTTCCACCTATGATTTCTCCAACTCCTGGAACTAGAAGGTCTGCTGCTGCAACAGTCTTTCCATCGTCGTTTAATCTCATGTAAAAGGCCTTAATCTCCTTTGGATAGTCTGTAACGAATACTGGTTTATTAAATATCTTCTCTGTTAAATATCTTTCATGCTCTGTTTGTAAATCTATTCCCCACTCTACTGGGTAATCAAATTTTTCTCCTGACTTTTTAAGAAGCTCTACAGCCTCAGTGTATGTAACTCTTGCAAAATCAGAATTAACTACGTTATCTAATCTTTCAAATAAGCCTTTATCTACAAATTGATTAAAGAACTCCATCTCTTCTGGAGCATTTTCTCTTACATAGTTTATTATATATTTAACCATAGCTTCAGCTACATCTAAATAGTCATTTAATTCTGCAAATGCCATCTCAGGTTCTATCATCCAGAATTCTGATGCGTG
Source organism: Clostridium sp. (assembly GCF_047777555.1). Taxonomy (GTDB): domain Bacteria; phylum Bacillota; class Clostridia; order Clostridiales; family Clostridiaceae; genus Clostridium_H. Next base: position 128,230 of record NZ_JBKEEV010000002.1, read on the forward strand.
TCTTGCTGTGTTTGAGTTTTCTGCTCTAAATGTTGGCCCAAATGTATATACATTTCTAAAAGCAAGAGCATATATTTCAGCCTCAAGCTGACCACTTACTGTAAGGTTAGTTTGTCTTCCAAAGAAATCTTTCTTGTAGTCTATGTTTCCCTTCTCATCTCTTGGTGGATTTTCAATATCTAGAGTAGTTACTCTAAACATTTCTCCTGCACCTTCAGCATCGCTTCCTGTTATTATTGGAGTATGAACATAAACAAATCCCTGCTCTTGGAAAAACTTATGTACTGCATAAGCTGCTATAGAACGTACTCTAAATACTGCTGAGAAAGCATTGCTTCTTGGTCTTAAATGAGCTATAGTTCTTAAATACTCAAATGTATGTCTTTTCTTTTGAAGAGGATAGTCTGAGTGAGATTTACCTTCTAAAGTTACCTTCTTAGCATGTATTTCAAAAGGCTGTTTTGCGCCCTCAGTTCTCACAAGTTCTCCCTCTACACTTATAGTTGAGCTTATAGAGTATTTAGTAATCTCCTTAAAGTTTTCTAATCCTTCATCAAAGACTACTTGAAGGTTTTTAAAGAAGCTTCCATCATTAACCTCAATAAATCCAAACTTATTTGAAGATCTAATTGTTCTAATCCAACCACTAATCCTTACTTCCTTGCCTAAAAACTTATCTGTCTCTCTGTAAAGTTTTTTAATTAATACACTTTCCATTGCTTACCTCCTAGTTTTATAATCTCTAGCCGCTAATCACTATTTTATAAAAGAAGTTAAATTAAAACATGACATCAAAATATTAATCAGTGATTATCGACTAGTTAGTTATATAATTTATTATTAAAATTATAAAAACCTTCGATCCTAATATCAGGACGAAGGTTATATATTCGCGGTACCACCTAACTTGTCATAAAAAACATGACCACTTTAACGAGTACAATTATATACTCTCCAATTCTTAACGGTTTGGCTCCGTCTAAGCCTACTTTTGTGCCATTAATGCCACAATTTGGGTTAGAGATTCTGAGGTGTTCTTCCATATAGTTTCAATGCCAACCTTTCACCCTCGTCAGCTCGCTAGGATTGAATTTCTATATTTACTCTCCTCTTCATTATCTTTAAAAATATGTATTCATACATATTCTATCACTATGTCAAAATTTTATTCAAAGAAGATTATATTATTAAAAGTTATCTATGTCAAGCTTATTGCAGTAATTGTCACTGCTTTTGCCTGCTAAAATTACACTCTAAGTTATAAAACAGTATTAATCTTCTCATAAGATAGTTAAACTTATATAATATATATTATAGTATGACGACAGTTATTATTTAGATATGAGCATAATTAAATAAAAAATAAAACAATAAAAGTTAAATTATTACAATTTTTATTACACTCTAAGTTATAAAACAGTATTAATCTTCTCATAAGATAGTTAAACTTATATAATATATATTATAGTATGACGACAGTTATTATTTATTAAGGAGGTGAAATACATGAATATAATTGACTTTCATTGTGATACAATTTTAAAAATATATGAAGAGGATTCTAAATTGAAGAGCAATAATTTTAGTGTTGATATAAATAAGCTAAAGGCTGGAAACTCCCTAGCTCAATTTTTTGCTTTATTTGTAGACCTAAGAAGCACTAATAATCCTCTGGAAAAGTGTCTTAATATGCTGGATAGATTTTATTTAGAACTAGATAAAAATAAGGATTCCATTGACATTGCTAGGAACTATGATGAACTGCTATCTAATAAGTCTCAAGGAAAAATATCAGCCTTTTTAACTATAGAAGAAGGTGGTGTCCTTAAAGGAAGACTTTCTAATCTTAGAAACTTTCAAAGACTTGGAGTTAAGCTTATAACTTTAACTTGGAACTTTCCAAATGAGATAGGTTATCCTAATGTAGATTATAAATATTACGATAAAGGTCTTACCCCTTTTGGTTTAGATGTGGTAGAAGAGATGAACAATTTAAAAATGATAATAGATGTGTCTCATCTTTCTGATAAAGGTTTTTATGATGTAGCTAAATATTCAAAAACCCCATTTATAGCTTCTCACTCAAATGCAAGAGCTGTAACTAATCATCCAAGAAATCTTACAGATGATATGATAAGGCTTTTAGCTTGTAAGGGTGGTGTTATAGGATTAAACTTTTACGGAGAGTTCTTAGGCAGTGGTGATTTTAGTAAGATTGAAAATATGCTGGCTCATATAAAGCATATTATAAATGTAGGCGGCATAGAAGTGCTGTCTATTGGTTCAGACTTTGATGGAATAGACTCTACTCTGGAAATAGAAAATATAGGGCAGATTAATAAATTGATACATGCTCTAAAACGCAATAATTTTTCTGAGGATGCTATAGAAAAATTATTCTACAAAAATGCGCTTAGATTTTTAAAAGACATAGGTTAGTTTATAAAATATAATCAACAAATGTAATGTATTTATATATTATTTATTAAAGAAAATCCTCACATGTATTCTTACAAATGAGGATTCTCTTTAAAATATTGAGGATATTTAGCTTTTAATAATTTTTCATCTACCTTGTAACGCGAAAGATGCTCAACTATATATTTTTCTGCTAATTTCTTGTCTTTCTTCTCAATAGCATCAACTATAGCCTTATGCTCAGAAATACTCTTTCTATCTCCAGTTACTGTAAGACTCAAATTTCTTGCTCTGTCAAAATGCGGAGTCATATTTCTCAATCTTCTATATATATTTTCCTTTTTACAAATTACGAACAACAATCTGTGAAATTCGTTATCAAGATATAAATTTTTTGCTAGCAAATTTTCTTCTGAGTATAATTCTTGCAATTTTAAATTTTCTTTTATTGATAACAAATCTTCTTTTGTTGCAATATCACAGGCTAATTCCACTATAGCCTTTTCAAGGACAAGCCGAAAAAATCTTACTTCATCGACTAGTTCACTGTCAATTAATGAAATAAAGCTTCCTCTTTGAGGATACACTTCTACTAATCCTTCTTCATTTAATATAATAAGAGCTTCATGAACTGGCATTCTACTAACACCAAGCTCTTCTGCTAACATACTCTCACTTACCTTACTTCCTGGTGGAAGTTCTAATGATACTATATTATCTTTTATTATTCTATAAGCATATTCTCTTGCAGTTTCTTTTTCTAAACGTTGTGTAATTTGCATACCATTCTCCATTTTACATTCAAAAAATAATTAACTAAAAAATAATTAACTGCATTAATGCAGTTAATTATTTTTTATTTTATCATATATGGCATTAAATTTAAAGAGTGCAATGCTTTTGTAGAGTTGAACGAACTGCACCTTTTCCACTATTTAGCTCTTTGAAGTAAGCTTCAACTTTTTCTCCTAAACCTACCTCATATAAATCAACACCAAAGATTGATTTATTAGATAAGATTTTGCTTAAAGGTTTGTGGATATCATTATTTTCGCTTAACTTTACATCATTCATTATTGGAATTAATACCGAAAGCAATGGATCTGGACTTAATTCAAATGTATCTCCATTATCATCTATACCCATTAGGTAACGACACCATCCTGCTATAACAAGAGGTATAAAGTTTAATGAATTAACATCTAAATTAGGATCTTTAACATATGCTTTTATAGTTTCTCCAAAACGTATTCCTAGCTTTTGTGAAGTATCACTTGCAATTCTTTGTGGTGTATCAGGCATAAATGGATTTGGCAAACGCACCTGCAATACTTGATCAATAAAGTCTTTAGGTGATATAATGCCTGGATCTACAACAACAGGTAGTCCTTCCTTATATCCGATGTTTTCTATTAAAGTTACAAGTTCCTTATCCTTCATTTCATCTGAAATCTTAGTGTAAGATAATAAGCATCCATAAATAGCTAATGCTGTATGAAGAGGATTTAGGCAAGTGCAAACCTTCATCTTTTCTACTTTGTCTACAGTATCTCTATCTGTATAAATAATACCACCTTTGTCAAGTGGAAGACGACCATTCTTAAAGTTGTCTTCAATAACTAGATACTGAGATTCTTCCGCATTAACAAATGGCGCAACATATGTGTTCTTTGATGTTACAACTGCTTCTGTGTCTTCAAATCCCACTTCATTTAACATCTTTATAACAGATTCAGCAGGTCTTGGTGTAATTTTGTCTATCATAGACCAAGGATAAGATATGTCTTCTTTAACATAAGTTAAGAATTCAGGTTCTACTATTTTATTATTTACCCAATTTTCTGCAAATGTAGTAACAGCATTTTGAAGTTTAGTACCATTATGAGAGCAGTTGTCCATACTTAGTAAAGTTAATGGAAGCTTACCGTTCTTAAATCTCTCATAGCATAAAGCAACTAATTTACCGATATAGCTTATTGCAGCAGAAGTCTCCTTAGTAAAATCATTAGCTACATCTTTTAAAAATTCTCCCTTTGCATCTACTAGACTGTATCCTTTTTCTGTAATAGTGAAAGATACCATTTTTAGACTCTTATTTCTAAAAATCTCTTTTAACCTATTCCAGTCATGTGAATTGCTTGTATCAACAGTTAAAGATTCTGCCATGCTTCCTATTACTTTTTTCTCTAAAGTTCCATCAGCTTTTAAAGTTACTAAAACACTTAAATCATCAAAATTTTTATAGCTTTTTTCGATTATTTCATAATCATATCCTTCAGCAACTATTATACCTGTATTTAATATTCCTTTATTTAATAGTTCTTGGCAAACAGCTGCTGGGAAAGCACGGAATATATTTCCTGCACCAAAGTGTATCCATTCAGGATTTTCTTTAGTGTTTTTTATCATTTCTTCTCTATTGAATTTAGGTAATTCAAAGCCAGCCTTTTCCCAAACTTCTACATTCTTTAATTCTTCTTGTCTAAGCTTCAAGGGTTTCTCCTCCTTGTATATGATTTCTATATCTTATTTTTCTTTACTTGATTTTTCAATAGCTTCTATTAATCCATTTAGATAAGCAGCTCCTAATGCACGGTCATATAATCCATATCCAGGCATTGCAACTTCACCCCAAATAGCACGACCATGGTCAGGACGTACTGGTCCATCAAATCCGATTTCATGTAAAGCTTTCATTATCTCATACATATCTAAAGAACCATCTTTTGATAGATGTGCTGCTTCATCAAACTTACCTGGTGCATGATGAATTATGTTACGTACATGAGCAAAATGAATTCTTCCTTTTGTAGAACGGATTATATCGCAAATGTCATTTTTAGGATTTGATCCTAAAGAACCTGTGCATAGAGTAAGTCCATTAAATTCTCCATCTACTGTATTTAAAAGTTTTAATATATTTTCTTTATTGTTTATAATTCTTGGAAGATTAAATACAGGCCATGCTGGATCATCTGGGTGTATTGCCATTTTTATACCGTACTTTTCGCAAACTGGGCGAATTTTATTTAAGAAATATACAAGATTGTTAAATAATTTTTCGTTATCAACATCCTTATATTTTTCAAATAATTCCTTTACCTTTTCTAATCTCTCTGGTTCCCAACCTGGCATTACAAATCCATTACTGCTACTATCAATTTGAGCAAACATTTTTTCAGGATCAATTTTGTCTATTAGATCTTGGTCATAAGATAAAACAGTAGAACCATCTTCTCTTTTTTTAGCAAGATCTGAACGAGTCCAGTCAAATACAGGCATAAAGTTATAGCAAACTATGTTAATACCAGCTTTACCTAAGTTTTCTAAAGTTTCAATGTAATTTTCAATGTATTGTTCTCTATCAGGTGATCCTATTTTAATAGAGTCATGAATGTTTACGCTTTCTATTCCTTCTATCTTTAAGCCGCTTTCTTCTACTTCTTTCTTTAATTCTAAAATTCTCTCCATAGGCCATACTTCGCCTGCTGGAATATCATATAATGTTGTAATAACTCCTGTAACACCAGGAATTTGCTTTATCTGTTCAAGAGTAACTGAATCATGGTCTTTTCCAAACCATCTTAATGTCATTTTCATAAAATTTCCCTCCTATACCGCTATTGTAATATTCCCTGTAGAATATTTTTAAAGTATACTACAGGGAATATTATTTTATTTTTATCTGATATTTTGCTATTAAGTTATTACTTACTGTATCCCATTAATGTAGGTATCCACATAGTAACTGCCGGTACATAAGTTGTAAGCAGCAATACAATAAAGATAGCTACATAGTATGGTATTAGCTTTCCTATTACATTTTCAATCTTAGTTTTTGCAACCTTAACACCAACAAATAAAATATTTCCTACTGGCGGTGTAATTGTACCTATACATAGGTTAAATGTTATCATTATACCGAACTGAATTGCTGACATTCCAAACCCTTGACATATTGGTAAAAATATAGGTGTAAATATAAGGACTGCAGGTGTAATATCCATGAAAGTTCCTATAAATAGTAGTACTATATTAATGATTAATAATATTACAACTGGACTGTTACTAATGCTTAATAATGCATTTGAAACTGCAGCAGGTATTCCAGTAAAGGCCATAACCCAAGCCATAATACTTGATACACCTATTAAGAATACTATTAATCCTGTAGATTCAGCACTTTCCTTGAATATGCCATATAGATCTTTAAATGTTATAGTCTTATAGAAGAATAGAGACAATATCAAGCTATATACAACGGCTACTACTGAACCTTCTGTAGCTGTAAATATACCAGTAATAATTCCACCGATAACTATTATAATAAGCAATAAGCTTGGAATAGCATCAAGAGTTGTCTTTAATGCTTGTTTTGCAGTAACACGTTCCTTGCTTACATATCCTTTTTTACGTGCTATAAAGAAGCCAACTAGCATACATCCAAATCCCCAAAGAATTCCTGGAACATATCCTCCCATGAATAAAGCTGCTACTGAAGTTCCGCCACTTACTAGAGAATATGTGATTAACACATTACTTGGAGGTATTAATAATCCTGTTGGTGCAGTGGCTATGTTTATGGTAGCCATATCATCACGTTCATATCCATCTTGTTCTGCAATAGGTCCTATAATAGTACCCATAGCTGATGCTGCTGCAACACCTGATCCTGAAATAGCTCCAAACATCATGTTTGCAACTGAGTTTGTGTGCATCATTGCACCCGGCACTCTACCTGATAAAACTTTTGCAAAGTTTATTAAACGTATAGCTATTCCACCCTTATTCATTATGTTACCAGCTAGAATGAAGAATGGTATTGCTATTAATGTAAACACAGATATTCCTGAAAAAGTTCTTTGCGCAGCTGTCAAAACGGCAGCATTAAAATTTAATGTTGGTAATATGGCTAATAATGAAGATACACCTAATGCAATTGAAATAGGAATACCTGCAAGCAATAATATAACTAAAACTACAGCTATTATTAGCCCTGATATTAGTGCTATATTCATAATGTGTTCCTCCTCTTTTACTTAGAATTTTCTCCCTTTAGTTGTGAAACAAATTGGCTTATATTAATAATGTTATAGATCAATATTAAAACTCCGCTTACTGGAACTATAACATATATATATGACATTGGAACTCCTAGTGATGCTGTAACTTGTAATACTGTAAGTTTTGTAATTGCAGTTCCACCATAAACAAGTACTAAAAGTGAGAAAACTAGAACTAATATTTCAGAAATAATACTTAAAATTATTCCGGACTTTCCTTTAAACTTTTCTGCAATAAACTCCATTCTCATGTGTTCACGTTTACCGAAAACTAATGCTGCAGCTAAAAATGCCATCCATGTAAATGAGAATGTTAATAATTCTTCAGAAATTGTACTTGGAGCATTAAACACGTACCTTGTTACAATTTGGTATGTTCCTACGATTGTTATGAATGCAAATAAGACTATACATATTACTTCTAGTACTTTATTTAATGCATTTTTGAGATTTTGCATATTACTTCATCTCCTTTACTTCTTTGTTCACTTCTTGAACCTTATCATATATAGGCTTTAACTTTGGATTTTCTGATAATAATTCTTTGTGTAATGGAAGTACCTTTTCTTTAAATGCTTCTATATCAGTTTCTATAAATTGAACTCCCATATCTTTTTTTGCCTGTTCAATAGCTTCATTTGTAGCAACAGTCCATTGTTCACGTTCAGCCTTTGTTGCTATTTCAGCTGCTTCATCAAAAACTTGTCTCTCCTCAGGTGATAATCCATTTAAAAGTTTAAGATTTCCTATTAATAAGTCTGGAACCATTTGGTGTTGATTATAAGTGTAGTACTTAGCAACTTCTCCATGTTTGTTGTTAGTCAATGCTAATTCGTTGTTTTCTCCACCATCAATAACTCCTGATTGTATAGCTGTGTACACTTCACCAAAGCTCATAGGTGCTGCTGCAGCTCCAAAAGCTTGCATCATTTTTACATTAGTAGGACTTTGTTGAACACGTATCTTTTTACCTTTTAAATCATCTGGAGTTTTTATAGGAGTTTTCGCGTAAAAGTTTCTTGTACCAGCGTCAAACCACGTAACCGCTTCAAAACCAGCTGCTGCTGTAGATTTATATATACTGTTCATTAATTCTTTATCTTCCATAACCTTATGGTAAGCATCTACGCTATCAAATAGATAAGGAATACTAAATGCCTGATAAATGTTATCGAAAGTTTCAAGGTTACCTGTACTTGCAATAGCAAAGTCAATTGCTCCTGTTTGTACTAATTCTATTGCTTTTACAGAAGGTCCTAATAATTCATTAGGGAAAATCTGAACATCGTATTTATCTCCTAATTTCGATTCTACATATTTTTCAAATTCCACTAATCCTAAATGTTGAGGATGAGCTTCTGATTGTGAGTGAGATATACGGATAATTCTCTTTCCACCGGCAGCGCCACTACATCCAGCCAAAGCAAAAACCAAAGCTGAAGACAATAGAAGAGCAATACCTTTTTTTATAGATTTCAACATAACTTTTCCTCCTTCTTGCCTTGCATAATTCAATTATATTATTACAAAGACCCACATTCCTATTCGGCCACGGCTTAGACCGACGAATTGTTAACGTTAACAATAATTATTGTATCATTGGTATACTAGTATGTCAATATTGCTATTTAAATTTATTTATTGTTTTGTAGAATTTTGTTGAATATATAAACACTTTTTTGTCTTTTTATAGCTATGAAATGCATTTTATTTATAATAAGTTTTAATTATTTATTATAAATGCACTCTTTACTGAAAACAATAAGCTATTTGCTAATTTTTCGAATTTTAAGTATTGTTCACGTTAACATATTGTAATTATATCATAATAGACTTTAAATTAAATTTCAATAGTATATTTGTTAATGTATATATTTTCTTATTTTTGTATATTTATTGTTACCTCAGAAAATCTAAAAAACAAAAATCATAAGAATATCATTAAAAAACTTAACTTAATCAAAAAATAAGAGTTTGGCATAAGAATATAGCTTATGCCAAACTCTATATCAAAGTTAAAGCTTTATAGCTTGTCTATCTTTTTACAAAAGTGTAGTGTCCTAAAGCTGTAACGGTTGTAGTAGTTCCTGCAGTAGCTGCTACATTAGAAACAAGCTCAAATCCATTTCGAAGTAGGCAAGCAACTACATCAGCAAGATCTTGACCAACTTCAATATCGCATTGAGTAGCTTCAAATGGTGTATTTGGGTAAACATCAAAATCAGTAACAACATTGGTTGCGATGTTATAAGAAAGTGTAACAACAGCTACCCCTCTATCGTTACCATTGCCATTACAGTTACAAGTTTTTTTGAAATTATTATCATCGTATCTCATAAATATCACCTTCCTCCCTATAAAACATCTCTAGGCCGAAATCACTCTTTGTATCTAGCATGTCCATTTTCGTTAGTGCTTTATAAGTCTGGTGAGTTATCTTTTGCCTAATATCATAATATTAAAAAGTTGCATATATGTTACAATTATTTATAACAAAAAAGGAAAATTGATGTGCAATTTTCCCTCTAATTTCTTTTTCCAACAGCTACTGCTGCCATGGAATCTATATTATATTCTGCTTCATTAAATCCTCCGAAAAGCTCTACGTTTTTAAATCCAGAAGATATCAATATGTCCTTTAAATCTTCGGCTAAAAGAGGATATAGTTCTACACAATTTTCATATACTTTCTCTTCTTTGCTAATCATGAGCTTAGTCTTAAATAGAATTTTACCATTCTTCTGTTCATAATCTCTTATAAACTTAACCCCTTCTTCCTCTCTATCTATAGTAGGAAGACCCTTTATATTGTTTTGTATTATTCTATCATAATTTATTATCTGTATAATTAATACTCCATCCTCATTTAAAAGATTGTATAGTTTATTTATAACACCTTTTATTTCATCTTTATTGTCTAGATGTACTAAGGAGTTTCCTATGCAAAATATCAAATCAAATTTGCTATTTATTTTATCAATTTCCTTCATGTCCATAGCTATAGCTTTTACTTTAATTTCTTCCTTATTAGCCTTTTCATCTATCTTTTTTATCATTTCACTATCTAAATCTACAGCTGTTATATCATATCCTTCCTTAGCTAAAGCTATAGAATAATTACCTGTGCCTGCAGCTAAATCAAGGATCTTCTTTTTACCCTTTGCTCTCTTATTTATAAACTTCAGTTGAGCCTCTCCTAAAGGAAAAACTATATCATAGTACTTACTAAATTCTTCATAAAAACCCAATGCTAGATGCTCCTTTCTAATTCTTCTAGAATATTAAGATATTTTTCCTGAATCTTTTTATCTAGTGCAATTTTTTCTACCTCATTAGACTTTTCATTAATCTCTTTTAAATCTTCCTCTGATAGATTTTTTCTAGCAAACTTATACAATGCATTGTTTTCTTTAAATATGTGCCTCTTTAGTAAATCTGCATATCCTATAGAATTAGATATAATATCAACTCTTGAGTCCTTATCTCCTTCTTCAAATTTTTTAAGGGCATTTTCTAAATTCATCATAAATAGTCTTCCAAGATCATGTTCAACTAGCATTCCTTCCACAGAAATCTTTCCTATATGGTTACCTTCTCCCTGAGATAGTTTAGTGAAAAGAATAGTTTCCTCTTTGCTATGATGATGTTTGTCTGCATAATTTCTTACAAAATCTATTACCTTATAAAAGTCATTATAGTTTATTTCCTCATGGTTTAACACCTTAATGCACATCTTTCTTATAACCTTCAACATTCTTTCAATATTGCTGTGTTCCTGAACCATTATATCTATAGCATCCATCTTTATTTCTCCTTTCCATTTCATAATTTATTTTATTGCAATTTATCACTGCCAAAAATCTATTTGTATTAGTATTTGTTATGTTTGAAATATCTACTCAGCAATTTCTTTTTAAATAACCTTTTCTAAATCATACCACAACTTCAAAATTAATATAGTAACATTAGTTACGTACTATGATAAAATTGCAAATCAATTTTCTTATATGCAAAATTACGCATGGAAAGTTTATCTTAGGAAAGCTTCACTTTAACTTTGCAAATTTTTAATAAACTCATAAGTCAAAGGTGCTTTTTCCTTTAATATTTGGTTTTGTTCTTCATCTAAATAATACATAGCGAAGGTTTCTGCGAAATATTCTTCTGGATAGTTTACAAAGTAAGGATCATTTCCAAATAAGTTATATACCTCTTTGTTCCATATACTCTTATAACTTTGACTTGAAGATATATTATCGAAGACATAAGCATCTATAGCATGAGCAGTCTCGTGAAGTTCTAAGTTAACAGCTCCGTGTGCCTCTCCTGGATTGCTGTACCCTATTCTTGCTACAACAGGTTTTCCTCCTGCGCCTGGCACATCATCCCAAGTCTTTCCTGTATTTTCCCATCCCCTTGGAGTTACCCCTTTTAAATGGGTATATTCATGAACTCCTGTAATATTGGTGTTAGAAAGTATTATTTTCACATCGCTTTCCAACAGTTCTTCTAATATAGGATAAGGTATCCTTTTTAATCTATCTATCATCTTTTCCGCTTCTAATTTATCATAGTGTTCTTCTGGAAGGACTATTAGCTTATCCATTACAGTTAATTTATCACTGGATTCAATAGAGGAAGTTTGCGTTACTTCTTTATTAACATTTTTATTTCCATAGATAGTTTGTCCATTTTTTATACCACTAGCTTCTGTCAATATAGCTGCGAAGAAAAAAATTGAAACCATAGAAACTACAATAAAGATTCTCTTAAAAACCTTTTTCTTATTGTTCATATGTTCTCCTCCCCCCATATCAACACTATATTAAATAGCTATTTTGTTTTATTTGAATTTTTCTTGTGTCTTCTCCACATAAAGTAGCCTAAAAAATATCCTCCTATGGAAAAACCTATAGAGGATATTAATATATTAGTTAAAAAATAGTCTGATATAAACATTATTTTATTTAAGTCTTTTTCATGCAAGGTTATTATAAAAGCATACACTATGGCAACAGGTATTCCCCATTCTAAAATTCCATGCTTTATAATAAACTCATGCTCGTCCCATGTTTTCATATCAATACACCTCAAACGATATAATATACTGCATAGAGATTATAACATATTTTAATTTTTTTATAAAATGTAAGTTAATCCAAAGCAGGCTCCTATATCTTCTATAAAACTAAAAAAGAGCACCTGTTAGACTGTAGTCTATTCAGATACTCTTCATATGTTTATTCTAATTCTAATGCATTTCTAAACTCCAATTTTTTTATTAATTTGTCAATTTCAGATTTTTGTTCCATGACATAATTTGTTTGAGTTTTTCTATCTAACTGTTTTCTATACTGCTTTAAGGCTGTTTCAATATCCACAAGTTCTCTTGGATCTTCTATTTCGATCCTCCCAGTACCCATATTTGTACCAGTTCGTCTTGTATATAATTTCAAAAAAATCAACCTCCTAACATAAGATATCTATCAGTTATTATAATTATGCCATATATAAACAAAAAAAGATATAGCAATTTTAGAATTTTCAAAATATTGTGACCTGTACTATACATCCTAATATATAACATCACGCATTGGATTTGCATTTAGGAAAGCTTCGCTTCGCAAAGAAGCTCTAATATTTCTGAGTTTAAAACCCCTAAACCTTCTAAACTCACTGCCGTTCAGACAATAGAAGGTTCTTACGGTGTTTTAAATCCAGAAATAAAGAGCTTCTAATGCTTGTTCAATGCTTTCTACAATGCAAATCCCATACTGGAGCTTTAGCTTCCTCCATTTCTCCACTAAAAGTAAGTTGTTGAACAATTTACTTCTTAGATGTACATAGCAATTGGTAGTACTTCTATAAAGGAGTCTTCATTATTTACAAATTCATTTCTATACATTCCATCAATAGGAGCATCTTTTAGAAACTTCTCCTTAAATTCTTTAAAATGAACATCATCTAAAAAGTCATAGTATGTGTGACTGGATAAATCTACATTTCTATCTACTCTATCTTTGCCTTTTACTACTTTTCCCATTACAGTAACATAATTATTATAAATATCATCTAAACTATCCTGCATATACCTTAATTGTAGTGGAACTATTGCTCTTGTGTTGGTCCCTGCAAGGCCTGCTGTAATAAACTTTAAGCTATTTGAATTTTTCCATGCTTCTAGACTGCTCTTCATTCTAGATAAAATTTCTGAATTAATTGATGCATTATTAGGACAAAATGTATGTTCCATTTCCATATACCTTATAATATCTTCCATTTGTTTAATCTGAGGATTTTTATTTAGTATACACTTAAATTCTACATAATCATTTTCCTGTAAGTTATTTATATCATTACTACTGTCTAGCCTTTTTAATAAATTATTCTTTTCTAATATACCTCTAGTTTCAAGAAGTACTACTATTATTTTTGAAATTCTTTCTTCTGTCCTTTGATTTGCAAACTCATTTATTAATTCTATATCGCATGTTCCCTGAATATAAGGTCCTTTGACAATATTAGCTAATGGTGTTGCAATTCTTAAGGTCTGCTGACTTCTAGTGGTTACAGTTCTTATTTGAGCAAATTGTTGAACAACTACAGTAAATAAATTATTTAACAAACTTTCATTAGCATACAAAGGTATAATGGCTCTATTATCTGCCATTAAAAGCCTCTCCTTTAAAAATACTTACTATACTATTTTTATAAACATAATCCTATCTTTAGAACTAAAATAATTGGTATAGTGCCTAGTGTAATTGCTTTTGTCAAACTTTGTCCCTTTTACTATACTCTACTTTAAATAAATCTCTAGATTCTAAATAAAATCTGTTAAGCTTTCTCAAATTTATTACCCATAAATATAATACAAAAGGTATAAACAATGTCATTAGCACAGGCAAATTTGACATCAAAATAAAGTTAAAGATTCCATGCAGAATAGCTGGAGCTAGCCATGACTTTCTTAAATAATATCTATTAGTTATATCCTTTTGCGAAAACTTTGCTAAAGATAAATAATATCCCATAGTTACTGCAAACAACATATGAGCAGGTACAGAAAATACTCCTCTGTATATTCCTATATGAGGGTTAGTAGTAAATCTAAAGACTACATACATTATGTTTTCTACTGTAGCAAATCCTAGAGCTGAAAAGGCTGCATATATTATTCCATCTAACTTTTCATCAAATGCATGGCTTCTAAAGGCAGTCCTTAAAACTACTTCTCTTTTTAAAAACTCCTCTGTCAATCCTGCAACTATAAAAGCTTGATAAGCTGATCCTAAAAGCCATCCGAAAACATTAAACGACATTAAAAACTTCTCTACAATTGCCGCAGGAATTACTGATAAGCATCCTAAAATAAATACCTTCATAAGTAGGCCAATAGGTTCTCTATCATATCTATCCGTTAAATAGGCTGCAAGAGCTAAGGCTATTCCAGGAATTACAGCAATAATAAATAATCTTGTACTCATGAGAAGCACCCTTTCTTCATTAGTATTGTATATATAGATTTAGTTATTTTCTCTTTTGCTTAATTTATTTAGATTTTCTTTTGATATATCTCTAAGCTTCGAAAATATTGCTTTTGCATCTTCATCTAAAGATTCATCTTTAAGAAATTTTTCATACATAATGATATTATTTTCCTCACCTTTTATAGATAGATTATATGCATCTTCAATGGTTTTAGGAGTCTTTATATATTCTAAAGACTTATCTTGAGGAACAGGTATGTTATGCTTAGAAAATAAGGTTATAAGAGCTAATATATTCCCTGTTTCACACTTTGCCATACTATAAAAAGGCTCATCTATTTTAAATTTTTCTGAGATCAACTCATATCTGGTCCTCTTAATATATTCATCTTCAATAGCATATCTCAGCATCTTTTCGAAGGTTAAATTATCATCTTGATTTGCAGCACCTGAGCCCCATCCATTAGCCTGAGTTGTTTCTAATGTAAATACAGTATTTTCTTTATTTATAGGCTCTTTTCTATATATAATGCTTAAAAGGCGGCACCCAGTTAGTCCAATCGCTGAATAAAAAATAAAGACTAATGTTAATAGTTCAGGTAATATCTTTTTTTTCATATCTATCACCTCTAAAATAGTTACTACTAGCCTTGAGCATAACTCTAAGGCCTTGGTATTACTAGCCCGTTAGGGCTAATTTTTTTTATCACTCAAATATATATCATAGGATTTTCTCACATTTTTGTCGAATTTTATAAGTACTAAAAATAAAATTATTAAAAAGGAGAAAATCTCTATGTACCAACGTCAAGAAATCTTTAACATAATTGAACTTTTTACTTCTCAAAAGCTTATCAATTTTTATACGAAAATCTTCGATAACCTTGATTTATCCTCATTACCCGATAGGGTGCCTTCTAAATATGGCCCTACAGGCTTTTCACGACATGCTCTTTTCAGAGCCTTCATTGTCATGAAATGTGAGAAGTTTGCCCAAATTACTGATCTTAAAGATTTTTTAGAAAATAATTTAATCATAGCCCAGCTTTGCGGTTTCAATATTCTTAAACCATTACCTTCATACTGGGTTTTTCAGAGATTTATTAAAAATTTATCTAACTCTTATCTTAAAGAAATCATGAAAAAACAAGTTAACGTTCTTAAAGAGTTAGGGTTTATTGACAACAATTTTATATCAGTTGATGCCACTCCTGTTAAAGCTAATACTAAATTTAATAATCCTAAATGTTTTTCAAATAACAAATTTTCTAAAAACAATCCTCCATCTTCTGATAAAGATTGTAGGTTAGGAGTTCATACCGCTAATAACTCCATGAATGTTCAAGTTTCAGAAGATAAGCCCAATAATTCAAAGAAAAAATATGAATTCTATTGGGGATACAAAAATCATGTTATTTGTGATGCTATATCTGGTCTGCCTATTGCTGAATTTACTACAACCGCTGATGTCAATGAAATTTCTAACCTTATAGAAATTCTTACTGCTACAAATGAATGGTTTTCACTCAAAGGCAGTTACATTATTGCTGATAAAGGCTATGATTCAAAGCAAAATCATGATTTTATTCGCAATACCCTTAAAGGTCTTGCCTTCATTGCCTTAAATAAGCGTGGTACTAAGAAAAATAACTTAACATCCACTGGTAATGTTATATGTGATGGCGGTTTAGCTATGCATAAAGATGGTAAACAATATTTTGATTCCTATATTAAGCAAAAGTTTTGCTGCCCTTATAGAACTTCTAAAGATGATTCTTTATGCCCATGTAAACATGAAAAATTCTTTAACGGTAAGAAAAACAGAGGTTGTGTAAAATACATAAGCATTGGCACTGATTATAGAGCCTCTATAAATCGTGATTCTATATTTTTTAAGAAAACATATAGTCTAAGAACTGAATCGGAAAGATACAATTCTAGATGGAAAAATCTTAATACTGAACAAGCTTATGTTAAAAATATTAACTCTGTTACTAATCTGAATACTATAGGACACATTTGTCTTTTAACTGTTGCAATTGCTGCTATAAAATCTGGTTGTGTTGATAAATCAAAATCCCTATCGGCACTAAGAAGAACAGCTTAAATAAGTTATATTAAAATTTTTAAGCATCAATTTTACCAAGGGGATAGTCTGCCCTTTTTTTGTTTCTTTCATTTCAATTTAAGTTCCATTTTAGATAGTTAAGCTACGCTTAGTAAAAATTGTAATAATTTAACTTTTATTGTTTTATTTTTTATTTAATTATGCTCATATCTAGTTACTACTAATTTATTTTTCCCTCTATGAACGAATTTATTATAAAAAAAAGCTTATTCAGAGCATATATTGGCCCGAATAAGCCTCTTTATCAAATTAATTTATTAATATCAACACCATAATATTCTGCTAGTATTTTCTTTTCTCCATTAGTTGTTGATATAATTCCTTTTTCTTTATCTATATATTCTGAAACTGGTATATTTAAAAGCTCTGCAATATTCTCCTCTGTCTCACCATTTTCTATTCTAATATTCCTTAGATTTTCGTTCATTATATCACCTCTAATGACTCTTATTTTTGTATTACTAACTAATATTATCTTGTATACAACTCTTCTTTAATATTGTTTGTATTACTTAGACAAACTATACTTAAACTTTCTTATATGAGATGATTTTTAGTTCCAAATCTCTCCATTAAGTGCATATTTTAATTTTTATCTTTTTCCACCTTTTTACCCTTACTAATCTTAATCTTTATTGTAGTTCCTTCTATAGCAGTATCATTTACTGAAGGACTTTGTGTAACTATTTTTCCTTTGGGAATAACTTCACTATATTCTTCTCCAACTATTTGTATATTTAACCCTCTTTTATTTAAAATAGATTTAGCTTCCTGAGGAGTTTGTCCTATGATTTCTGGAACGACTATAAAATCTTCTTGATAAATTACAGAAGAGTCTGTAATCTTTTTTGAATTCTTTTTTCCGAAAATTAGAAGGCTTATAATCAATACAAGTAAAACTACAGAAACTATTTCTAAGATATCCTTCCAACTAATCTTCAACTTAACTCCCCCAAAAAAGATGTTCTATACTATATATTCAATATGAAGTTAATTTATAATTTTATTTTATAAATCATAATAAGAAAATAGTTGAATATACTCTATTGAGAAATATATGAACTCTTCTCCAATTTTTTAGTATTCTAATCTTCTATCACATCTTCTGCTAAATTTAAGTAATCCATAAAAGGAGGAGCTTATATATGATAATAAATTATGCTCATAGAGGTGCTAGTGGATATTTCCCAGAAAACACCATGCTGGCTTTTGAAAAAGCTGTTTCTCTCGGTTCAACAGGTATAGAGACAGATATTCAAATGACCAAAGATGGAGTTCTAGTGTTAATTCATGATGAAAGGGTAGACAGAACTACAGACGGGACTGGCTATGTAAAAGATTATACTTACAAAGAACTTTTAAAATTAGATGCTGGTTCTTATGTTTCTGAAGAGTTCAAAGGGTTGAAAGTACCTACTTTAGAGGAACTTCTTCAATTTGCATCTCATAACGAACTTAAGCTGGATCTTGAGTTAAAAAGTAATATTATTCTGTATGATGGAATAGAAGAAAAAACTGTAGATCTGATAAACAAATACAACATGAATCATAGAGTCACAGTTTCTAGTTTTAATCATTATTCTTTGATGAAGATAAAGAGAATTTCTAAAAAAACAAAAATAGGTCTTTTATATATGACTGGACTTGTTCACCCAGAAAAATATGCAAAGTTTTTAGGTGCTGAGGCTCTTCATCCTTATTTCCTTGCAGTAAATGATCCTAAGATTATAAGAAGAATAAAAAAAGCTAAAATAGAAATAGTCCCATATACTATTGATAATGAGAAATTTATGAAACGATTTATAGATTTTGGAGTAGACGGAATAACAACAAACTACCCAGATAAGCTAAATAAGCTCCTTCAAGATATCTAACATTATTATGGGATTTGCATTTAGGAAAGCTTCACTTTGCAAAGAAGCTCTAATATTTCTGAATTTAAAGCCCCTAAACCTTCTAAACTCACTGCCGCTCAAACAATAGAAGGTTCTTACGGTGTTTTAAACCCAGAAATAAAGAGCTTCTAATGCTTATTCAATGCTTTCTACAATGCAAATCCCATACGTGATGTTTAAATATCTCACCAATGTATTGTAATCTTTAAATTAGATAAATAAAGGCAATTTGAGGAGCATTTATGAAAGCTTCTCTTCGCAAAAAAGCTCTAATATTTCTGAATTTAAAGCCCCTAAACCTTCTAAACTCACTATCGTTCAAACAATAGAAGGTTCTTACGGTGCTTTGACGCCTCCACTTAGAACTTTTTTAAACAAACAACTGCATATCTGAGTTCAGAGCATCTTTTAAATAGTCTTTTGCGGTTATGATTTCAAGCTCAGGAATAAACTCTTCTTCTTTAAATCCCATAACCTCGACAGACATTTTGCAACCGTAGAATTTAACACCATTTTTTATCGCACCTTTTAAAAAGGCAGTAAGTGGTGGAGTTTTTGAATCTTCCATCATATCTTCAAGCATGGCTTTACCTATGCCTGCCACATTCATTTTAGACAGTGGAAGCTGTTCTGGTCCCTTGGGTGTTACAGTGTCAAACATCTTTTCATAAGCTGTTTTATCCTCCAAGGTCATCTTTTCCGGATCTCTTAGGAGAAATAGACCCCAAAAAGCACAAAATATAGTAACTTCTACCCCCAGCTCTCTTGCAGCATTTGCTATAGTTAAGGCTGCTAAGGCTTTGTCATATTCTCCACTAAAAAGAAGTAGATTTAATTTTTTTCCCGCAACATCATTACTCAAAGTTCTCCCTCCTAAATCCTATATCCTTTTTCGTTATTAAGCTTAAAATTTTTTTAAATCCAAAGCATTCCAACTATAAACGTGGCTACTACTCCCACAGCTACAGGTATTAAGTTCTTTTTAGCAAGTTCAATAGGTGTTACTTCACATATAGCTGCAACTGGAACTACACTCCAAGGAATTATAGTTCCTCCCCCAATCCATACAGTTATAACCTGACCAAATGCTGCTATTCTTTCTATATCTACACCTACTGATGTTGAAAAGGCCCTTGCTAGGGTTCCCACCAGTGGAATTCCACCGAAGCCTGAACCACTCACTCCCACTAAAGTACTTATAAGCCCCTGCATGGCTATTGCACTAATTCTTGATAATTTTATTTTAGAAGAAACATACATGCTTATGTCTGTCAATAATCCAGTAGCTTCTGATCCCAATATTTTCTGAGCAGTTTCTTCACTTCCTAGAAAGAAAAAGGCTCCTATTATGATTATAGGTGCAAAAATCTTCATTCCAGCCATAAAACCATCTCTTATATACCCTGTAAATTCTCCAAGGGCTTTAGCAAATCCAAATTTAGTTATAGCTGAAAGTATTAAAATCAATACGGATGTGCCTCCAATTAAAGCTGTGGCTTCTTCTCCTTTTATATTAAATATGAGCATAAATACTATATTAAGCATAAACATAATTACAGTTAAAATTGAAATGGCTTTGGCTCCCTTAACAGCTTTATCTTCTGTAAAAGCTGCTTCATCTGCTTCCTCTTTTTCTAAGAATGCCTTTTCATCTCTTTTCATAAGTATAAAAGCAGTTGCAGCAGAAAATAAACACATGGCAAGCCAAAATGGTATGCTAGCCTTAACTATTCCCAATATATCCTTTATGCCAGCACTCTTTGCAGTTATGGCTGGAGCTCCTTGTATAAAAAAATCACTAGACAAAGCTGCTCCTTTCCCAAATAAACACAATACAACAGCTACCCAAATTCTAGGAAGACCTACTTTTATTGCTGCCGGAACCATTATGGCTCCTATAAATACCACAGCTGCTGTTGGCCAAACGAACCAAGATATTACCATCATAGTGATTCCAAGTATAATAAAAGCTATTGATTTATTAAACATAAGCTTTTTTATAGGAGAAATCATAATTTCATCTGCTCCTATATCGCTTAAAGCCCTTGACATAGCATTGACTAATGAAATAATAAGTATAATGTCTATAAACTCTCTTCCGGAAACAATTATAGCTGTATATATAATCACCATAGCCTTTAATGGATTTCCCGTTGCCACAAGCCCAATTATTCCTGTACCTAAAATACAAAGCAAAGATACATCTCTTTTTTTAATAATCGCTGCAATTATACATATAATAATTATCACATATATATAGTGAATTGAAGTCAATCCTACCATGGAGGTTCTCCTATCTTCTTTAATAATTTGCTTTTCTTTATTATACTTTCTCTAATTCTTTCATATTATTCAAATAAGTATAACTTATAAACATCTTAACCTCTTTCTTAATAGCAAGAACTGCGTTTTTTATTTATAAAGTCTATTAGAATAAAAAGGTTACAATTCTTATGGAATTAAGTTTTGCTTGGTGGGAATACTAAGCATAGATTTTCAGCAGGAGGATTAATATGAACATAAGATTTTTAGGTATGTCTAAAACAGAGTTTATTAAGAAAAGCTTAATGATAAGCCTTGGGAGTTTTATAAATGCTGTAAGTGTTAATCTTTTTATAATACCAAGTAAATTACTTAGCGGAGGTTTATCTGGAATAAGCCTTATTCTTCATTATCTATTTAACATTCCTGTAGGCCTATCATTGCTTCTGCTTAATATTCCTCTTCTCATTTTAAGCATATTAAAGATAAATAAAAAGTTCACTCTGTTTACCATTATAGGGACATTAGTTCTTTCATTTGGTATCATGCTTACCGCTCCTTTAACAGAAGTATTTTCTTCTGCATCTGAAGTAAACAGATTACTATATTGTATTTATGGCGGAGTTCTAAGCGGCCTAGGAATCGGACTAGTCTTTTCAAATCAGGGCTCTACTGGTGGTATAGATATAATAAGTATGATAGCCAAAAAGCAGTATAACATGGATATAGGCACAGCAAGCTTTGTTGTAAACCTTATTATCATTTCTATTGGAGCCATATTTTTTGGACTTGAAGTAGGATTATACACCCTTATAGCCATGTATATATCTTCTGCTGTAATCGATAGGGTTCTTAAAGGATTTAGCAGACAAAAGATGCTTATAATAGTTACAAAAAAAACGGAAAATGTATCTTCTGCTGTAATGAATAAGCTTCGTCGAGGAGTTACTATACTATATGGCGAGGGAGCTTATACAAAAGAAAAAATAAATATAATATATTGTATTGTCTCTCCAGCACAGCTACCAAAAATTAAACAGCTCATTCGAGAAATTGATGAAAATGCCTTTATATCTATTACTGACACCTCGGAAGTACAGGGGAAGGGATTTGTGAATATTATATGATAGCAGATAAAATAAGCTAAAGTACCACTAATCATTTATGTGACACTTTAGCTTATTTATAATTATTTCTTTCTACTTGTCTCCAAACTCTTTAGAATATGCATTTAAGCTAGGTCTTGGTGCAATAACTACAAAGCAAGATAAATTCTTATCTGTATTATTTATTAGTGAAAACATTTCTTCACCAGTGCAATATACAACATCTCCCTCTGCAATATCTTGCTTTTTATCATCTATCGTAAGTTCTCCTCCTCCTGCTATAACATATAAAATTAAGTCACTGCTCTCATGTTGATGTGGTGGTATCTCCTGTCCCGGCATTAGATTTAATATAAAATTTAAAACCTTTTCTCCACTGAATATAAGCCTTTTAGTTATACTATTAGGTAAATAAACCATCTTATCCTTAACATTATCTAATTTCATTTAATGTTCCTCCCTATAACTTGTAAGTAATTTTCTTGACTTTATTTTATAATGTTCCTTGGTATTTTTATGTGATTTCAATCAAATTACAATTTATTTAAATTTATATTATTATTCCCTAGACTGGGCCTGGATTATTACATTAATAATTATAATCGCAGTTTTTATTATAAAAGTGGCTTCTATAACTAAGTTTCTACCCTACTAACATAAAAAACACCAAGAATTTCTATTAGGAAATTCTTGGTGTTTTTCACATTACCCGGCGGCGACCTACTCTTCCACACCGTCTCCAGTGCAGTACCATCGGCGCTTTGAAGCTTAACCATCGTGTTCGGTATGGGAACGGGTGTTACCTTCAAGCCATAACCACCAGATATGGCTCCGCGAAAAGGATTCGAACCTTCAACCTATCGGTTAACAGCCGAGTGCTCCACCGTTGAGCTATCGCAAAATTGAACGTGTATTTTGAAATCATTTATTCTTCAAAATTGCACAGTGTACTTTATTTTTTGATCAAGTCCTCGATCTATTAGTATCAGTCAGCTTAACACATTACTGCACTTACACCTCTGACCTATCAACCTGGTAGTCTTCCAGGGATCTTACTAGTTAAACTATGGGAAATCTAATCTTGAGGTGGGCTTCACGCTTAGATGCTTTCAGCGTTTATCCCTTCCCGACATAGCTACCCAGCTGTGCTCCTGGCGGAACAACTGGTGCACCAGAGGTCAGTCCATCCCGGTCCTCTCGTACTAAGGACAGCTCCTCTCAAATTTCCTACGCCCACGGCGGATAGGGACCGAACTGTCTCACGACGTTCTGAACCCAGCTCGCGTGCCGCTTTAATGGGCGAACAGCCCAACCCTTGGGACCGACTACAGCCCCAGGATGCGACGAGCCGACATCGAGGTGCCAAACCTCCCCGTCGATGTGGACTCTTGGGGGAGATCAGCCTGTTATCCCCGAGGTAGCTTTTATCCGTTGAGCGATGGCCCTTCCATACAGAACCACCGGATCACTAAGCCCGACTTTCGTCCCTGCTCCACCTGTATGTGTCGCAGTCAGGCTCCCTTCTGCCTTTGCACTCTACGCGCGATTTCCGACCGCGCTGAGGGAACCTTTGGGCGCCTCCGTTACCTTTTAGGAGGCGACCGCCCCAGTCAAACTGCCCACCTAACAATGTCCTGTGACCAGATTCATGGCCTCCAGTTAGAATTCCAGTACTGTCAGGGTGGTATCCCAAGGGCGACTCCATAGAGACTGACGTCCCTACTTCTAAGTCTCCCACCTATCCTGTACAGACAATACCGAAATTCAATGCTAAGCTACAGTAAAGCTCTACGGGGTCTTTCCGTCCAACCGCGGGTAGCAAGCATCTTCACTTGCACTACAATTTCACCGGATTTGCTGCCGAGACAGTGCCCAAATCATTACGCCATTCGTGCGGGTCGGAACTTACCCGACAAGGAATTTCGCTACCTTAGGACCGTTATAGTTACGGCCGCCGTTTACTGGGGCTTAAGTTCATAGCTTCGCTTGTGCTAACTATTCCCCTTAACCTTCCAGCACCGGGCAGGCGTCAGCCCCTATACATCAGCTTACGCTTTAGCAGAGACCTGTGTTTTTGATAAACAGTTGCTTGGGCCTTGTCACTGCGGCCTGCTCTCGCAGGCACCCCTTCTCGCGAACTTACGGGGTCAATTTGCCGAGTTCCTTAGCAGCAATTCTTCCGACGGCCTTAGGATTCTCTCCTCATCTACCTGTGTCGGTTTGCGGTACGGGCACCACTTTGCTCCATAGAGACTTTTCTTGGCAGCATGGAATCAGATACTTCGCCAAAATAGGCTCCCCATAACACCTCAGACTTCGCGTTGAGCGGATTTGCCTGCTCAACATCCTAAGTGCTTAGACGCACATCCAATAGTGCGCACATCCTATCCTTCTGCGTCATCCCATTTGTCAAACGCATTATGGTGGTACTGGAATATCAACCAGTTGTCCATCACCTACGCTTTTCAGCCTCGGCTTAGGTCCCGACTAACCCTGGGAGGACGAGCCTTCCCCAGGAAACCTTAGATATTCGGCCAACAGGATTCTCACCTGTTTCTCGCTACTTATGCCAGCATTCTCACTTCTATACTGTCCACCGCTCCTTACGGTACAGCTTCAACCTGTATAGAAAGCTCCTCTACCACGTGTCTTACGACACATCCATAGCTTCGGTGGTAAGTTTTAGCCCCGGACATCTTCGGCGCAGGATCTCTCGACTAGTGAGCTATTACGCACTCTTTAAATGAGTGGCTGCTTCTAAGCCAACATCCTAGTTGTCTTAGAAATCCCACATCCTTTACCACTTAACTTACACTTTGGGACCTTAGCTGATGGTCTGGGCTCTTTCCCTTTTGACCACGGATCTTATCATTCGCAGTCTGACTGCCGGGGTACAAGTATATGGCATTCGGAGTTTGATAGGGTTCAGTAACTGTTGTCAGCCCCTAGCCCATTCAGTGCTCTACCTCCACTACTTAATTACCCGACGCTAGCCCTAAAGCTATTTCGAGGAGAACCAGCTATCTCCGAGTTCGATTGGAATTTCTCCGCTATCCACAGCTCATCCCATGGTTTTTCAACACCAACGTGGTTCGGACCTCCACGAAATTTTACTTTCGCTTCATCCTGGCCATGGATAGGTCACCCGGTTTCGGGTCTACGATATGCAACTAGTTGCCCTATTCAGACTCGGTTTCCCTTCGGCTCCGCACTAGAGGTGCTTAACCTTGCTGCATATCGTAACTCGCTGGCCCGTTCTACAAAAAGTACGCGGTCACACATAAAAGTGCTCCCACCGATTGTAGGCACACGGTTTCAGGTTCTATTTCACTCCCCTCCCGGGGTTCTTTTCACCTTTCCCTCACGGTACTGCTTCACTATCGGTCACTAGGTAGTATTTAGCCTTGGGAGATGGTCCTCCCTGCTTCCCACAAGGTTTCACGTGTCTCGTGGTACTCTGGAGTAGATCTGCTTCTCTTTTCTTTTTGCCTACAGGGTTATTACCTTCTGTG
The DNA here is from genome assembly GCF_047777555.1 of Clostridium sp. Classification (GTDB taxonomy): domain Bacteria; phylum Bacillota; class Clostridia; order Clostridiales; family Clostridiaceae; genus Clostridium_H. Next base: position 154,104 of record NZ_JBKEEV010000002.1, read on the forward strand.
ACTGAACTTTCCAGTTCTATTCGGCTAAGAAAATCGAAGATTTATGATCTATCCTCAACCCCAGAAACAAAGTTCCTGGTTTGGGCTCTTCCCCGTTCGCTCGCCGCTACTTAGGGAATCGATTTTTCTTTCTCTTCCTCTGGGTACTTAGATGTTTCAGTTCCCCAGGTGTACCTCTATATGCCTATGTATTCAGCATATAGTACTCAGCATTAGCTAAGTGGGTTTCCCCATTCGGAAATCTGCGGATCACAGATTATTTGCATCTACCCGCAGCTTATCGCAGCTTATCACGTCCTTCATCGGCTCCTAGTGCCAGGGCATCCACCGTGCGCCCTTTTTAACTTGATCGTCATTCGTATATTTTCATTCTTGGCTACTTAATGTTGTTTTGCTTTCGCAAAACTTTAAGTTTAATCAGCTTTACTTCTCATTGAAGTATTCTAGGTTTAATCTTTATATACACTGTGCAATTTTCAAAGAACAAATTTTGAAAGACCTTAGTCTCTCAAAATTAAACAGAATTAAGTATCCAGTCTATGAAAGCTTTGCTTTCATTTCTCCCTAGAAAGGAGGTGATCCAGCCGCAGGTTCTCCTACGGCTACCTTGTTACGACTTCACCCCAATCACCAATCCCACCTTCGGCCGCTGGCTCCATAAAGGTTACCTCACGGACTTCGGGTGTTACCGGCTCTCATGGTGTGACGGGCGGTGTGTACAAGACCCGGGAACGTATTCACCGCGACATGCTGATTCGCGATTACTAGCAACTCCAACTTCATGTAGGCGAGTTTCAGCCTACAATCCGAACTGGGACCGGCTTTTGAGTTTAGCTCCCCCTCACGGGATTGCATCTTGTTGTACCGGCCATTGTAGCACGTGTGTAGCCCTAGACATAAGGGGCATGATGATTTGACGTCATCCCCACCTTCCTCCACGTTAACCGCGGCAGTCTCGTTAGAGTGCTCAACTTAATGGTAGCAACTAACAATAAGGGTTGCGCTCGTTGCGGGACTTAACCCAACATCTCACGACACGAGCTGACGACAACCATGCACCACCTGTCTTCCTGCCCCGAAGGGCTTCCTCCGTTACGAGTAATTCAGGAGATGTCAAGTCTAGGTAAGGTTCTTCGCGTTGCTTCGAATTAAACCACATGCTCCGCTGCTTGTGCGGGTCCCCGTCAATTCCTTTGAGTTTTAATCTTGCGACCGTACTCCCCAGGCGGAATACTTATTGCGTTTGCTGCGGCACCGAAGGTGGTACCCTCCGACACCTAGTATTCATCGTTTACGGCGTGGACTACCAGGGTATCTAATCCTGTTTGCTCCCCACGCTTTCGTATCTCAGCGTCAGTTATGGTCCAGAAAGCCGCCTTCGCCACTGGTGTTCTTCCTAATCTCTACGCATTTCACCGCTACACTAGGAATTCCACTTTCCTCTCCCACACTCTAGATATCCAGTATCAAATGCAGCGCCCAGGTTAAGCCCGGGAATTTCACATCTGACTTAAATATCCGCCTACATACTCTTTACGCCCAGTAAATCCGGACAACGCTTGCCACCTACGTATTACCGCGGCTGCTGGCACGTAGTTAGCCGTGGCTTCCTCCTTAGGTACCGTCATTATCGTCCCTAAAGACAGAGCTTTACAATCCGAAGACCTTCATCGCTCACGCGGCGTTGCTGCGTCAGGGTTTCCCCCATTGCGCAATATTCCCCACTGCTGCCTCCCGTAGGAGTCTGGACCGTGTCTCAGTTCCAATGTGGCCGATCACCCTCTCAGGTCGGCTACGCATCGTCGCCTTGGTGAGCCCTTACCTCACCAACTAGCTAATGCGCCGCGGGCCCATCTTAGTGCGGATTACTCCTTTGATTATCCTATCATGCGGTAGAATAATGTTATGCGGTATTAATCTCCCTTTCGGGAGGCTATCCCCCTCACTAAGGCAGGTTGCCCACGTGTTACTCACCCGTCCGCCGCTAGAATCCCTCCCGAAGGAGTTCTTCTCGCTCGACTTGCATGTGTTAGGCACGCCGCCAGCGTTCGTCCTGAGCCAGGATCAAACTCTCAATTTAAAAGATTACTAGAAATCTTCGATTTCGTGTAAGCTTTTACTCCTCAGCTCTGCTGAGTGAGTTTCCTTAGCTCTACTCATAAGTTATTGACTGGCATTTATTTACCTTAATTCTGTTTAATTTTCAAAGACCAAATCTTTTCTTTTTTGTCGTCTCTCTCGTGACGACATGGACTATCTTATCACAAATATGAACTACAATTTATATAACTTATGTCTTTAATTCAAATTAAATTTACATATCTACATATTTCGTCGTTTTTCTCAAACTTTATTATATTGATACGCTTGGAGAAGTATACTATGGATAACAACATTATTTCCAATTAATAGAGTTAGTAAAAAAATAGACACTTAGAAATTAATCCAAATGTCTATTTCTTATTCATAAAGTGTTGAACTATACGCCTATACTACTGCAAAATACATATTATTACCATGCCTAGTGTCTATTTAATGATTGTAGTTATCATTCGAAGCAAAAGTTTTACTACCTCTTCATCCTTCATGGTTTTATTCTTTGCAGCATCATTATTGTCGATTTCTGATTCCTTATCTAATACTACTACTTTTATTGGCTTTGTTTGAGCAGGTATGCTTTTAGTTGCAATATCGTATATTACTAATAAATTTTTGTTTTTAAGTTCTCCTTCATACTTCTCTCCATCTCGTGTAACAACTTCTACATCATTTGTAACTTTTATTTTTAATTGATTATCTACGCTTATTAGATTTTCATCAAATAAGCCTACCTTTACTGATTCTTTTATATCTCCAATTATAACAACTTCGGTTGGATATTGAGGTGGATATATCAATATCATTGGTCTTGTTGCATCATAATATCCTGTTATTTTAGCACCAATCTCTAACTTATTATCATTCACAATGTAAGTGTCCTTAGATATTATAAGATTTGCTGTTTTACCTTGACTGTCTTCCACTTCCACAATTTTAGAATCTTCTATACCTCTATAATCTTCTATACTCTTAATTATTCCTGTATAACTCTTAAAATAAGATTGCTCTATTTTCTGTGCAGGTGCGCTTATAAGTTTAACATCTTCTACTATTTGAGCATCTTTATTCATTCCTTCTGCAGTTGTTGCTAATGCTATTGATGAAGATAATAACAAAACTCCTGCTGTAATGGTACTTATTAATGCTTTCGATTTCATATTCATCCCTCTTTCCTAAATTTTTAAAAGCTGCAGCTACTTATATATACGAAAGATTTTAGGAAAAAGTTTCCTAAGCACGTACATTTTCCATATTTCATCTGCATTATTTAAAATAACGTAAAAATGAAGGGCAATTGCTTTTTATTTTTAGCAATTACCCTTCATTTTTATATCTTATGCAAAAAGTTCTCTAAAGAATGCTGTTATCGCACTCCAAAGCTTAGCGAAAAAACCTTGAGCTTCTTCGCTTGTTAATACAGTGTTTAATTTGCTTGTAACATCCTTTAATTGGTCCTTTACTTCATTGAAATCTATATCTAAACCATTTATTTTTTCCATTAAAGCTGTTATTCTTTGAACATCCTCGTCGCTTAATTTAACCTTGTATTCATCAGCTACATCTGTTACTATTTTTTGTATTTCCTTAGCTCCCTGAGGCTTTTCTTTGATAACTTCTGTTTTTACTTCGTTTATTAATTTAGCAGCCTCATCTTTTCCTACCTTTTCTCCTAAATCTCCTGTAACCACTATTTCTTCATTAGCAGCCTTCTTTTTATCTTCGTCTATTTTTTGTCCACCTTCACTATTTTCAAATCCCTTTAGTATTCCTGTAAGAGCTGCTGTTCCTGATACATTAAAAGGAGCCGATGCCTTTACAACAGCATTTTCTATGCCTGCAGTGATTAGAGCATTTCTTATCATACTTTCACTAACCCAATACATATTATTTATGGATATAACCAATCCACCTTTTTCTGTAGGTTCCACATAGGAAGATGATATAGCCCTTGTCCCTATTTGCTTTGCATCTGCTACATCACCTAGATATTTTCTTTCTTCATCATTTGTTACCTCTATTACATTAGCTTCTTCTTTAGTAACCCCAAAGTATTTTAGCATGTCTTCTTTTTGTTTAGAAGTTAAATTTGCTCCAAGAGTAACAACCTTAAAAGCATCTGCATAAACTTGCTTTACTGGTATAGACACTATTAATGCTGTAAAAAGTAAAAATGATGATATCATTCCCATAAGTCTTTTAGATCTCATATTCAAAATCTCCTTTGCTTATTAGTATAATCAATAGTATAGTTGTATTCTCCACTTAACTAATATATTATACCATATATAAGGCTGTGAAACCAAAAACTTCTAATCATTGTCCTTTCCACTCATTTCCTTTTCTATTTGTTTAATCCCTCTATCAGCCGAAGAAACGTACCCAGAATTAGGATAATCTTCTTTTACCTTCTGGAAAAATGCAAGAGCATTAGCATTGTCGCCAGTCTCCTTATAAGCATTTCCTATTTGATAAGTAATCCAAGGCATAAGTTCTTCACTTGGTCTAATTTCATAAGCTTCTTTCAATTTTGGAAGTGCTTGTTTATACTTTCCTTGCTTATATAGTCTGTTTCCTTCATTATATATATCCCACTTATTCTTTACATCTGTATTAGACTTTGGTTTATCATCTGATTTTACTTCTTTTGTCTTATTTTTTGATTTATCATTAGCATCTGTATTTTTTATGTTTTGTGTATTGTTAATATTCTCATCTTTATAAGACTTTTCAGTTGTATTTGATAATGACGAATTATCATTATCATCTTCTTGGGAGCTTGTATTATCTAGTTGTTCAGTAGTTTCTGTTGTATTTTTTTTTGTTATATCGCTTGATACAGTATTACTCATATCTTCGTTATTATTTTCATCCGAAGACTTATTTGTCTTTTTATCAGCCAAGTTCTTAGTCTTATTAGCAGCCAACTCTTGTTTTGAAGCACTTGGAATGTTTATTCCAATTATAAAACTTATGGTAAAAATAGCTATAAGGACACTTAGAATAGAAATTCCCATAACAACTTTCTTATTTCGATTATCATCAATATTCTTACTTGAGCTATCTTCCTTCTCTTTAATAGGCTTCACAGTTTTGGCCATAGTCCTCTCTACTATTGAATTTCTTATATATTCTTTTGCTAAATCGCTATATTCTTCATATTCAGCCAGTTCCTTAAATGTATTTTCTGCCTTTTTATATTTTTTGTTGTTAATATAGCATAATCCTAAAAGTCTTATTGCTTCAGTAAAATCTTCATTATAGGATAAAGCTTTTCTTAAATCTTTTATGGCAGAATCTAAGTCATTTATTTTTATCTCTGCAATAGCCTTGTTATATAGAATAATAGACTTTTTAATATCGGTATCAACACTATACTCATTTGATTCTATATTATCCATATCTAAAGGCTGCGTATTTTTCATTTCTAAATCAAAATCAATCAAACAAATCCCTCCTTAAGATTATGCATTACTGTCTTCAATATTGTAAATTGACTCACACATAACTTATAATTATATTAAAGTTTATTTAAAAATATATAACTTTTACTAACATAATAATTATATATATCTTTCAATAAAAAGTCATAACCACCTATATAAAATTAACTAAATAGTTACATCTACATTTCTATTCCTCATAACAAATAATTGGCGTTCCATCTTCTATATTCTCATAGACTTTTTTAGCTAAATATAATGGAGCATTTATGCATCCGTGGCTTCCATTTCTTTTATATATCTCTCCCCCAAAAGAATGCCTCCAAGTTGCATCATGTATTCCTATATTGCCGAAAAATGGCATCCAATAAGTTACTCCTGCCTCATAACCAGGTCCTGTTAAGGTTGCTCCCTTTTGTTTATAATTTAGCATATATGTGCCAAGCACAGTAGAGTGCCCCCTGTTAGGATTACCTGTTACTACAGCACCATGAGTTATAAGCTTTCCATTTTTATAAAACCATAAATGTTGTCTTGTTATATTGATTTCTACATATGTATTGCCTATTTCATTTCCCTCTCTTGACAAGGCCTTTTGAATATATATGGGTTCCCTTTCAATTACTTTACCAGATTTTATATTTTGAATTAATGCCTCAGTCTCGCCATGAAGGTTAATCTTCCATCCGTAAAGTCCCCCCTTAACTTCTATTATTTTGCCTACAGAGGTCTTAAATTCCCTTGTTATGCCAACTGTATCATATTTTTTACACAAGTCTCTAACATATTTCATAACTGCCATCTTGTTTATTACTACATCTAAATTCTCATCAACACTAAGCCATTCATTTATTGTATCTCCATTTAACCTTTCTATTTCATTTCCGAATATATAGGTAATATCTGCCTTTACATATTTATTTAATAAATTTTTAGTTTTAGGAGTCTTATTAGAGTTTAAAGTATACTTCGGATTTTCATAACAAAGTTTTTTATCTAAATCTAAATTTCTTTCTCCTTTCAATATACTCATTTCTACAGCAGCCTTCAGTCTATCTTTATTCACCTTATTTCCATATACTTCTTGAATCACTTCATAGTAGCCATTGGAATACTTAAAGCTTACGTTCTTAGGTTCTACAATCTCTTTGTTTAAACAATTTAGACCATTTACCCTGTTGTTTAAGTTATTCTTATTATAAATAATTAATCCATCTACATAGTACCTTGACTTCCCAAATAATGAACCTATCCACTTAAGTGAATTTTGTTCATAATAAATCTTATCAATATCAGCTTTTTCATTGATCTGTATTCCTATATCTTGTTCTAGTATTTCTTCTGATTCACCATCTCTTTCTATTAATCTAAGCTTATAGCCCTCAAAATATCTTTTAATTGTATGTATTGCATTATCACGTGCCTTTAATGACACATCAACTCCATTTATTTCTGTATTGAAAAATAAATGATTATCAAAATATAAAGAAATAAGCAAATACACTAATATAATTAGACCCGCTGAAATAATAATCTTTTCTTTTGCATGGCTTTTAGAAATTCCTTTTATATCAAAATCCTTCATTTTATTTATACCTTTCATGAAAAACACTTTTTAATCATAATGCCTATTTTATAATATGTTAGTATTTTTGACTTTAAAACTTATATAATCTTCTATTTTACTTTTAATATGAAATTCTTTCTTTATTGACTAATAAAAAAATTTAAAGAGTGCAAAAAACTTCTTGGGCTTTTTACACTCTTTAATACTTACGCTTTAAATTTTAATATCTAAACTATCTTTCAATGACTTATATTTCAAGGCTGAAATCCTATAAACTCAGCGAAATACTTCTATTTTTCCATTGTTTTTTAGTTTTCTCCCATAAATAATTTAATATCATCTTCTACTGTTCCAATTCCAGCAATACCAAAGTTATCAACTAAAACCTTAGCTACATTTGGTGATAAGAATGCTGGTAGTGTTGGTCCTAAGTGAATATTTTTAACTCCTAAGTGTAGTAATGCAAGCAATACTATTACAGCCTTTTGTTCATACCATGCAATGTTAAATGAAATTGGTAATTCATTTATATCATCAAGTCCAAATACTTCTTTTAATTTAAGAGCTATTACTGCTAATGAGTATGAGTCGTTGCATTGTCCAGCGTCTAATACTCTTGGAATTCCACCAATATCTCCTAAATCAAGCTTATTATATTTATATTTAGCACATCCTGCTGTAAGAATTACTGTATCCTTTGGTAATTGTTTAGCAAAATCTGTGTAGTAGTTTCTGCTCTTCATTCTTCCGTCGCATCCTGCCATTACAAAGAATCTCTTGATTGCTCCACTCTTAACTGCTTCAACTACTTTGTCAGCTAAAGCTAATACTTGGTTGTGAGCAAATCCACCTATGATTTCTCCCTTTTCTATTTCTACAGGCGGCTTACACTTTTTAGCATGAGCTATTACTTGTGAGAAGTCCTTAGCTTTACCATCTTTCCCATCTGCTATGTGCTTAACTCCTTCAACTGATGTAGCTCCTGTTGTATACATTCTATTTTTATAAGAAGCCTTTGGAGGAACTATACAGTTTGTTGTCATAATTATTGGTCCATTAAAGCTTTCAAATTCCTTATCTTGAAGCCACCATGCATTTCCGTAGTTTCCTACAAAGTGCTTATATTTTTTAAATGCTGGATAGTAGTTTGCAGGAAGCATTTCGCTGTGAGTATAAACATCTACTCCAGTTCCTTCTGTTTGCTTTAATAATTCTTCCATATCCTTTAAATCATGTCCACTAATTAAAATACCAGGATTATTTCTAACACCTATATTAACTTTTGTAATTTCAGGATTTCCATAAGTAGATGTATTAGCTTTGTCAAGTAATGCCATAGCATCTACTCCATATTTACCAGCTTCTAGTACTAAAGCTGTTAATTCATCTCCTGTTAGCTTATCGTTTAAAGTCTCAGCTAAAGCTCTTTGCATAAATCCATATAGATTTTTATCTTCAAAGCCTAAATTATATGCATGCTTCATGTATGCTGCCATACCTTTTAATCCATAAGTTAAAAGTTCTCTTAAAGATCTTATATCTTCATTTTCTGTATTTAAAACTCCAACTTCTTCTGATTTTTTCTTTAATTCAGCTTCATTGCTTCCAAACCATAAAGCTGCATCATGTAGATTGTCTCCTTCTTCTTTAGGTATTATTCCTAAAAGCTTCTTTATCTTTCCAAATAAAGTTACTTCTTCATTTGAAGTACCATTAATTTTACCGCCAGCCTTTTCTAATTGCATTTTTATTTCTTCACGTAAAGCTAGCCCTGTCTTTACTCTTTCAACTAAATCTTTTCTATCAAAGTTAGCATTAGTTATAGTTGTGAAAAGACTTTCTACTATATATTTATCTACCTTTTTATTTGTAACTCCGATTTCTCTTGCTTTTGTACTGTATATTGAAATACCTTTTACAACATAAATTAAAAGGTCCTGCAAATTAGCAACATCTGAAGTCTTACCGCATACTCCTTTAACTGTGCATCCCTTTCCTCCAGCAGCCTCTTGGCATTGATAACAAAACATACTCATATTTTAAAACCTCCGTTATAATCTAATTTGTATAATTAACCTACAATGAGTTTCCTTCTCAATCACAGGTTAGATTATAACTAAACTGAAAATCATAATCTGTATCTTTTGTTACAAAATAATAAAATTGCTGGGCAATTTTATTATTTTGTACTATAGTTTTTTACAAAAACGTATTATAATTATATAAAGGACAACTATATAGTATGCGAGGGGGTCTCTGTATGTTAAATGGTAAAAAGGTCAGAGAGTTTAGAATGAATCTAGGTTACACTTCTCGGGATATTGAGATTCTTACTAAGAATCCTAAATATGAGACATCTATTTCTAAATCCTACTTAGAAGAACTAGAGAGAGGGGATAAAAAGAATCCTAGTCTTCAAAAGGTAGCGGTTCTTGCAAATGTTTTACGATGTAAAATAGATGATCTGGTAATAAATACAGAGTACTAATAGTTTTTTAAGAAGACAATTTTCAGTGTGATAAAAATCATAGTTTTTCCATAAAAATTAGAATAAAATAATTATCATAACAGAATTATTTATTATCTAATTTCTCTCATGTTTTTAATAATTTCTTGCTTTGCAGTAAATTGAACAGTTTAATAAACTAAAAAAGCCACCAGAAAAACTGGTGGCTTTTTTAGTTTATATTTATATTAATTATAGGAAGTATCCTTGCATACATAATATTTTAGCCAATTTGAGAATAATAAATTTGCATGTGCTCTCCACCTTACTAGTGGTTCATTATTTGGATCATCCCTTAAAAAATAGTTCTTTGGAATATCTATATCAAGCCCCCTTGATATATCCCTCTCATATTCTTCCTTTAAAGTACAAGCATCATACTCTGAATGTCCTGTTACAAAAATTTGTTTTCCATTATTAGCATAGGCAAGATATACCCCAGCCTCTTCTGACTCTGATAATATGGTGAGCTCTGGGACTTTCTCTATATCCTCTTTTAAAACCTCTGTATATCTTGAATGAGGGGCATAAAACTCATCATCAAAGCCCCTTAAAAGCTTTATGCCCTTATCATTTACTCTATGTGAGAAAATACCAAATAATTTTTTATCTAAAGGATATTTAGGAATGCCAAAATGATGATATAGCCCTGCCTGTGCTGCCCAACATATGTGAAGAGTTGATGTGACATTTTCCAGAGAAAAATTCATTATGTCCTTTAACTGCTCCCAGTAGTCAACCTCTTCAAATTCTAAATGTTCAATAGGCGCCCCTGTTATTATGAGTCCATCAAATTTTTCATTTTTTATATCCTTAAATGTGCTGTAAAAGTTAAGCAGATGCTCCTTAGGAGTATTTTTACACTTATGCTCTTTAATATAAATAAGCTTCACTTCAACATTTAGTTGAGTACTTCCAAGGAGTCTTAGCAGCTGAGTTTCTGTCTGAATTTTTGTAGGCATCAAATTTAAAATTCCTATTTTTATGGTCTTTAACTCCCCATGCAATTCTTCATTATATCTTACTGGAACCTTTTCCTTTATAAGAACTTCAGCAGCTGGAAGATTTTTCGGAATAATTACTGGCATAGTTTCTATCCTTTCCTTTTACTGCTTAAGGATTTAAGCTAAGTTTTCTAAAGCCTGTTCAAAATCTTTTATTATATCTTCTATATCTTCAATACCTACAGATACTCTTATTAAGTCTGGAGCAACTCCTGCTGCTATTTGCTGTTCTTCTGTAAGCTGTCTATGGGTTGTGCTTGCTGGATGAATTACTGAAGTTCTAGCATCTCCTAAATGAACAACTAAAGCAGCTAATTTTAGATTTCTTATAAATTGCTTTCCAGCTTCAACTCCACCTTTAACTCCAAAGGTTAAAATACCACTCGCCCCATTAGGCAAATATTTTTTAGCTAATTCATAAGTAGGATGGCTTTCTAATAGCGGATAGCTTACCCAGCTTACATTTTCATTCTTTTCTAGATACTTAGCTAACTTTAATGCATTTTCGCTATGTCTTTCCATTCTTAAATGAAGAGTTTCAAGTCCAAGATTAAATAAATATGCATTGAAAGCACTTGTGCAAACTCCTAGGTCTCTTAAAAGCTGTACTCTAGCCTTTACTATATATGCCGCATTTCCAAATTTCTTAGTATATATAATTCCATGATAAGTTGGATCTGGTTCTGTAAGTTCAGGATATTTTCCATTATTCCAATCAAAGTTTCCTCCGTCTACGATAATTCCTCCTATACTTGATGCATGCCCATCGATATACTTTGTAGCAGAGTGAGTGACTATGTTAGCCCCTAACTTTAACGGATTGCAAAGATATGGAGTTGCTATAGTGTTATCCACAATAAAAGGTACTTGCTTCTTCTTTGCAATTCTTGAGAACTTTTCAAAGTCCAATACGTTCAAGCCAGGATTTCCTATAGTTTCTCCAAAGATTGCCTTAGTGTTATCTCTAAAAGCCTTTAATATTTCTTCCTCATCCGCATCTGGATCTACAAAACTCACTTCTATTCCAAACTTCTTCAAAGTAGCTGATAAAAGAGTAAATGTTCCTCCGTATAAAGTTGATGCAGCTACTATATGTTCACCACTTTTGCAGATATTTAAAATTGCTAAAGTCGTTGCCGTTTGCCCTGCTGATACTGCAAGAGCTCCAACTCCACCTTCTAATTGAGCTACCTTCTCTTCATAAGCAGCTACAGTAGGATTGCTTATTCTTGAATACATATGTCCATCTGCCTCTAAATCGAATAAAGCTGCAACCTCGTCTGGATCATTATACTTATAAGTTGTGCTCTGATATATAGGAAGTACTCTCGGCTCCCCTGATTTTGGAGTATATCCTCCTTGTATACATATAGTTCCCTTTTTCCAATCATTACTCATTATTGTTTCCCCCTTTTTATTTAAGTTGAATTCAATTATCTAGTTTTATAAACTTCTTTACATCTAAAATAGAATTTTGGTTATTAAGCTTATTGAGCATAGAATCTAAAATCTCTTCGCTTTCACTTTCAACAAAAGCAACCACTTCATCACCATCTTTACCCTTTGCATTAGAGAAACAGCACTTGCTAAAAAGCTCCCCTAAAGCGCACATTGTTTCTACTCTATTTTTGCACTTAATCCTAAGCATCCATTCAGACTTTTGTTTCCATAGTCCATAAACTTCTGCTTTTTCTCTAACTGGGAATAACATTTTCCTGCCTTTATTTTCTATAATATCTACTATATCTCCAAATACTGCACTAGCTGTAGGAAGTTTTCCTGCCCCTTTGCCATAGAAAAACATATCACCAACAGCATCTCCTTCAACTGATATTCCATTGAATTCATCCTCAACTTTGGCAATTTGACTTCCTCTGCTAACTAACACTGGCCTTACTGCTGCATATATTCCTCTGTCCTCTTTACTGCTCATAGCTAGAAGCTTTATATTACAATTTTCCTCTTTAGCACACTGTATATCTGTTTCATCAATTTCAGTTATTCCAATAGTTCTAATTTCCTGCCAGTCAACCTTTTTTCCATATGCAATTGTAGACAATATAGATAATTTTCTAGCAGCATCATACCCCATTACATCAGATTCAGGATTAGCTTCTGCAAAACCTAGTTCTTGAGCAATCTTGAGTGCTTCATCATATCCCATGTTCTCGTTATACATTTTAGAAAGAATAAAATTGGTAGTACCATTTAATATTCCTTTAACACATTGTATTTCATTTCCAGCCAAACACTCGCTTAAAGGCTTTAATATGGGTATTCCCCCTCCCACACTAGCTTCAAAATGCAACTTAACCTGATTTTTGTTAGCCAAACTTAAAAGTTCTTCTCCATGTTTAGCTATTAAATCTTTATTAGCAGTTACCACATGCTTTTTCATATTAAGAAATTTTTTTATATACTCATAAGCAGGATTAATTCCTCCCATAGCCTCCACAACTATGTCTATGTCTTCATTAAATAACTCTTCAATCTTATCTGTTAATAGACTTGCATCACTTTGTCCTAAGTGTTTATTTATATCTCTTACCAGTATTTTTGCTATTCTTATTTCTTCCCCAGTTCTATCCTTTATCTTTTTAATATTCTTGTTTATAAGTTCCTCCACCCCAGAACCTACAGTTCCATTCCCTAATATAGCTATACCTGTCATAAGAACGCCCCCTATTTTATTAGATTATCATATTAAAGCTTTAATTAAATACTTTACTAAAGTAAAATATCTAACTTAATAAATGCTTTACTAGATAAAAGCCTATTTTTTAAATGTGCAACACCTTTTTTACAAATAAAAAACCACTTCCCAAAATAAGAAGTGGTATAAGCCAATTTTAGAATCCATAATAAAAGATTCTCTCACTTCTTATCTTTCAGGAAAACTCCTGCAGGAATTAGCACATTTCCATCTTAATAAATTAAGACAGCTGTTGCCGGGTTTCATAGGGCCAGTCCCTCAACCACTCTTGATAAGATTTTTATATTATTTAATTTAGAATTTATTTTACTCAACTGTAAATATTTTGTCAAGAGTTATTTTTAAATACAATTAATCAAAATTAATTATATTTAAACAGTAACCTTTTTTGAGCTTGTCCATATTATAAAATAGGACAAGCTTTTATTGTCAATTTTAAAAAGGTGGGGTTGGATATGGCATTATCTGCTGAAAGTTATTCTGAAAATGAAAAACGTGAAGGTTCTCAAACCCATGTACACGAATATGTAGGCAGCACTGACATCTTTCAAGGAATACCACACAACCATCGTTTTGCAGGAGTGACTAGTGAAGCTATACCAAGTGGTAATAGTCATGTTCATCAACTTTTAGGAAACTCCGACTTTTTCCAAAGCCATCTTCATGATGTTGGAGCTACAACAGGACCTGCTATCCCTGTTGGCAAAGGCAGGCATATACACTTTGTTTATGGCACAACTAGTCTAAATGCTGGGCACACTCATCAATTTATTTTTGCTACACTAATTGATAATCCTATTGGTAATTGCTAATATAATAGAGCCGTCATAATTGACGGCTCAACTGAAAATTTCTTGTCTTTAAACTCAGCTTCTATTTATCCGCAGGAAACTTAATTCCCATTTGTCTTCTTGCTTCATCCATAACCTCAAGTTCCATAACAGAACATCGATTATGTACTTCAGCCTTTCCTTTGCCTCAATAAGCCTAATAAACTCTTCCACTTCATAATACATATTATTATGGCATTTATTAGTTACTGATATTTCTTCCTTATCTCCATTATTATAAACAATTACGACTTCCTTTATATCTGGTATTTCTTTAATAATCATGCATCCCTTTTCCCCTTGAATTTGACTTGGTAATGCAGAGTTTGTAATCTTAGAATATATAAGTTCCGCCTGCATACCTTCATATTGAGCCATAATTGTTCCAGCACCATCTACTCCATTTTCTAAAATAACAGCATTTGCCCATACTTTCTTAGGCATTCCAAAAAGCTTCACTAGTGGATGAACGCAGTATACTCCAATATCCATTAATGATCCGTTAGAAAAAATGGGATTGAACGCATTTTCTATTATTCCTTTTTTAAAGTTATCGTATCGTGAGGAATATTGACAGTATTGAAAAGTAGCTCTTCTGATGGTTCCAAGTTTGCATAGATTATCTTCTACCATCTTAAACCCTGGATCAAAGACAGAACGCATGGCCTCTAGTAGAATTACTCCATTATCCCTAGATGCCTTTATCATTTCTTCCAATTCTTTTTTATTTGACGCTATAGTTTTTTCACAAAGTACATGTTTTTTACCATTCATCATCTTTATTGATTGAGAAGCATGTAAGCTATTTGGGCTAGCTACGTATACAGCATCAACTTCTTTACTTTCTGCAAGCTTATCTAAATCATCATATACTAAGGAAACTCCATATTTACTTCCAAACTCTATAGCTCTTTCCTTTGTTCTTGAATATACCGCCGCTAATTTAAATTTCTTACATAAACTAGCTGCTTCTATAAATTTATCTGTAATTTTATTTGTACCTATTACCGCAAATCTTACCATTATATATAATCCTCCCATTTTTAATTTCCTATTAACCAGCACCTACATAATTAACCTACAATATCTATTTTATATAAAAGGAGACTATTTAAACAAAGATATTCATTACAGTCTTGTATTAAATAGTCCTTTATTTCACCTTTTTATAAAATTAACAGTTTAACATTGTCTTTCCTTGACCACATAATTTTTCAAAATCTTTCGTAAACGCCTCTACTGCTGAAGTTACAACATCAAGTTTAATAAGGCCTTCAATTACGTCTGGTGCAACAGTTGCTGCTCCAATTCCGTATTTAGCAAGTTCTAATACTTGTTGTGAATTTTTGAAGCTGGCTGCTAATACCTCTGTTTTTAAACCATTCTTCTTGAAAATATCATGAATATCTTTTGCAGTTTGTATACCATCTGCACCTAAATTATCAATACGGTTTACATATGGTGCTGCATAATGAGCTCCTGCCTTACCTGCTAGATAAGCTTGCATAGAAGTGTAGATAGCCGTAGCTGTAATGTTAACTCCTTCTTTTGCTAGTGCTTTTATTGCTTTTAATCCTTCCCTTGTAACTGGAACTTTAATATATGTGTTTTTCCCCAATTCATCTTGTATCTTGTGAGCTTCTTTTATCATGTCTTCTGATTTAGCAGAAACTACTTGTACATGTAATTCAGATTCTTCTCCAATAAATTCACGAATTACTTTTAGAACTTCATAAGGGTTTTTACCCTCTTTAGATATGATAGATGGGTTAGTTGTAACCCCGTCTACTGGATAATAAGCATATATATCCTTTATTTTATCCAAGTTTGCATAGTCAATAATTAGCTTCATAACTTTTTCCCCTCTTTTTTAATTTGTTTAATACATATATTTTATCAAATATTTAAGTAATCTGTTGAAAACAAACAACTATTTTTTGCTACTAACATACATATAAGGAGCTTATTGTAAAGTATCGTATATGCATATATGTCCTTTATGATATAATTTATTTATTATATTACATAAACTTATAAAGATTAAGATAATTACTAAAACTTATCTGATATAAAAGATGAAAGCACAAAAAATCCCATTATAGAAAAAGAAATTCATTAATTTATCAATATATGGAGGTGTCAATATGTATCCATTAAAATTCAAAAACTTATATTATAATAAAGTATGGGGCGGAAGAGATCTTGAATTATTTAGAGATAATCTTCCTGAGGGAAATATCGGTGAAAGCTGGGATATTGCTTGCCATCCACACGGAATGAGTGTTGTATCTAATGGTGAGCTTAAAGGTACAAAATTAATCGATCTGATAAAATTGAAGGGTAACGATCTTTTAGGTACAGAAATACCTAAAGATTGGTTTCCGCTACTTATAAAGCTTATAAATGCTAAAGATAAGCTATCTGTTCAAGTACATCCTGACGATGAATACGCTAAAAGAGTAGAAGGAGAAATGGGTAAAACTGAGGTGTGGTATGTAGTCGAAGCTTTTGAAGGTGCAAATATAGTTATAGGCACAAAGAAAGGCTGCACCAAAGAACAATTAAAAAACGCTATCGAAACTGGAACTTTGGATAAATATATGAACAAGGTATCTGTTAAAAAAGGAGATGTGTTTTTTGTAAGAAGCGGTTTAATACACGCCATTGGCGAAGGTGTTATAATTGCGGAAATACAGCAAAACAGCGATACTACTTATAGAGTATATGACTACAACAGAGGAAGAGAACTTCATATAGAAAAAGCTTTAGATGTAATTAATTTAGACTTAATTGCGAAAAATTCTACTGGACTTACTATAAAAAACGAAGGCTATAATAAAACATATCTTTGTCTATGTAAAGATTTCTCCCTTGAATTATATGATGTAAGAACTTCTTTCACAGAAAACAGCGATAAAGAAAGATTTTTTGCCTTTACCTGTGTAGAAGGCAGTGGTGAAATCATCTATAAAGATGGAAAAGAAAACATAAATAAAGGAGACAGCTTGCTAATGCCTGCTTCTCTTGGTGAATATACTTTCAAAGGAAATATGAAAGTTTTAAAAAGCTATGTACCAGATGTGAAAAAAGTGGAAAAAGAAATAATAAACCATGTAAAAGCGTAGCGGAACTTACTATAAGAACTAGCGCCATTTAAATTAAAAGTATATAGTGGATAGGTATGTTTATTCATACTCTATCCACTATTTATTATACTCAAATACTCAATACTTCCTAAACTCTCTACACTACCCCTTTTCTCCACTGGAGCTTTAGCTCCCTCCACTTTCCACTTCTCCACTCCACAAACTGCCTTTTTTCTCCACTTAGAGATTTTTGTAATCATAATAAACTAAGCTCCAGCCTAGCTTTTATATTTGTTCATAATTCTATGGAAGTATTTATATTTATTGTCAAATTATTTAAGTTTATGTATAATTATATATAATATTTATCTCAGCTTGATTTAATAAATAATATAAACTAGTAAGCTCATGGAGAAGATTATGAAATTAATTAATATATTTAAATATAAAAAAAATAAAAAATGCTTTGAAGAAAATGTGGCTTTAATATATAAAGATTTGTATAAATTTATATACTCTATCATAAAAAACAAACAATTAGCTGAGGATATACTCCAAGAAACCTTAATAAAAGCCTATGAAAAATTTGATACAATTAAAGATATACATAAGTTTAAATCATGGATTTTTACAATAGCAAAAAATGAAAGTTTATCCTGGATTAAAAGATACGCTAGAGAAGTTCCAAGCGAAAACATGACTTTAAAATCATTATCATACTCCTCAGGAGATATTCCAGAAGAATTATTAATAAAAAATGAAACAAAAGAATATGTAAGAGAATCTATTAAAATGTTAAGCCCTGTTGATCAAGAAATATTTTTTTTAAGATATCGTTATGATTTAACCCTAAATGAAATAGCATTAATATTAGATATGAATGAAAATACTGTTAGAACAAGACATATGAGAGCAAAAGAGAAGATACGCAAATATATTATAAATTCTGAGCTTTCTTCAGAAATTGCAGCATCAACCTTAAAGAAAAAGAGGTAGAAATTAGTATGAAAGATAATAATTTAGATAAACTTATAAAAGATACTTATATAGAATTTGGTGACAAAATGGACATACATTCCGATGTTGAAATTCCTGACTTTAACATTGTAATGGATAAATTTCACAAGAATTTAAAAAATAAAAGTAAAAGTCCATCAATGTCAAAAAGAATGGCTTTGGCAGCTAGCTTTACAATAGTTGCACTTATCTCAATATTTATATCATCATTGCCGAAAGTAATTGCATTTAAGTTCAACGTCATAAAAACCTTTGAAGAACTAAGGGGAGATAATAGAGATATCAAGTTTAGTACAGATGATAACTCAAAAAACACCTTGGATGAAGATAATAATATCAATAATGCTGGTGATCAGATAGAAAAAATAGTATCGCTAGATGAGGCCAGGAAAAAGGTACCTTTTAAATTATTAATACCAGAATATTTACCTGATGGCTACAAGATAAGTACTGTAAAATATATAAAAGCTATAGGTGATTATTATAGTGTAGAGCAAAATTATATTAATAACAAAGGACAAGAGATTCAAATTTCTCAAAGCACTATATATGAAGAGGCGAAGGAAACTGTTTCTATTAGTTCACAACTTAGAACTGAGGACATAAATATCAATGGTTTGAATATAAAATTAATTACCGATGATAAAAACTTCAAAAAATTATTGTGGTTTAATAATAATATAAAGTTCGAGATGAATGTATTTTATAATGTTATAGATATTGAAGTAGAAAAAATAATTAAGTCATTAAAATAAAGCCCAATTGGGCTTTATTTAATATACATATAGTGGATCAGTTGCTGATGTTTTAGATGTCTGTATTCCATTATCTATTATATAATTTGTGCTTCGTACTCTATAGTAATAATTAGATGCTACTGATAAGGTATGATTTCCTCTAACCTTTTTAGAATTATTTAATCTGTTAGAGAATGTCTTAATCGTGTGCCAACTTCCATTTTCATATCTGTCCACGTATAGTGTATAGCCTATTGTATCAACTGTTACATAGCTTTCAGTTAAGCCTATTACACTAATGAGGCCTATATCTATTTTTGCTATAGAGCATCCCCAATCAATAAAAGTATCACTAGTTGTACTTTGAGTATCAAGAATTAAATCATAGTTGTTATTGGAATAAAACACTTCGCTCTTATTCCTCTTTTCATTAGGCACATCATTGTTAGAAGCTGCAAAGGCATTTATAGATATAATGCAAATAATTAAAAAGGTAAAAGATAAAAATTTCATAATTCTTTTCATAAATTTTCCTCCCTATGGATTTTATTTTTTCTTATATAAGATAAAATAAAATGAAAAAAGTTTCAAAAAAGCGAAACATTTTTTATTTTTTTTCCATCTTATATGTGAAAGGAATATTTTAAAGGGTGAAATAAATTATATTAAATCTATAAAATATGATAGGAGTACTAATGCAACATATTTTGTATTTGAAGGACTTAGTTGTTTTATTATAGGAGGAAATATAGCTTGATAAAAGCGATAATTTATTGTGGAATTTGCATAGTTTTCTATGTTATTTATTTTGTAATATTAAGATTTATATGGGATATGTTTATACCCTTTAATATTGTAACAGATTTAATTTCTGTTTTTATTCTTATTTTTGTTAATGTTCCACTTGCATTAATAAGTGCAAACAAAATAGTTGCAATAATAAGAAAAGAATAAATAATTTAAAACTTTATTTAATTTCAGATGATTATTTTAAAAAAGACATTAAAGATGTATCTATAATTATAAAATTTAATGGTAAGAGTAGTTCAATATTGTTAAGCTAAAGTTATATTAATTTGAATGATTTATGTTATTATGAAGACTAAAAAAACTCGCTATAGAATCTATAACAGATCATTTTATAAGTGCTGATATTAAAGGGCTAGGTGTGATTTCACGCTTTGCTCTTTCTGTTTTTGAATGTAATGTTTATGACTTATAGATATACTAATAAATTTTAGCAGCTACTGTATAGATCCTGCAAGTTACTATATAATTTGAACCCACACAAAGTTATTAGATGCTAGAAAATGAAGTTGACAAGCTTATTCTACTTAAGTAGAATAAGCTTAAAGGAGGTGTTTTCATTTGACTTTAAAAAAAATTCCTGAATCCGAATTAGAAATAATGAAAGTTATTTGGAGTAATAAGAGTCCCATATCATCTAAAGAAATAGTGGAGATAATGCATGAAAAAAAAGAATGGAAAAATACAACCACCTTAACATTGCTTTCAAGATTATTAAAAAAGAATTTTATAAATGCTGCAAAAGAAAAAAGAGTCACTTATTATACTCCAATAGTATCGGAAAAAGATTATATAAAATCAGAAACTACAAGCTTTTTTAAAAAATTCCATAATAATTCCCTAAAAAACTTCATCTCTACATTGCGTGAAAGTAATACTATAACCGACGAAGATTTGGATGAATTAGAACAATGGATAAAAAATAGGTAATTCTATGCATGAAATGATAGCAAGATCAAGATATACTACTCTTTTTAAATCACAAAATAATATTACACCGCATAATAATAAATTTCTTATAATGTTTTTCTATATTCAGAACAACATGATACAAATTAATTAAAGGAAGGGAAATTAGATAACCAACAATATAATTCTAGGAGATGAATTTATGTTAAGTTTTGTAGTTGCTGTAGCTAATAATAACGTAATAGGAAAAAATAATTCCCTCGTATGGAGCTTGCCTGTAGACTTAAAAAGATTTAAAGATATTACAATGACCCAAACTAAGACAATGATTATGGGAAGAAAAACCTTCGAAGCTCTTCCTACAGTCCTTCCTAACAGGAAACATATAGTCCTTACTAGAAATAAAAACTATAAGCCTAACAACAAAAACGTAGAAATTCTTCATGATATAGAAGACTTAAAACCTTATATAGAAAGCGAAGAGGAATACTTTGTAATAGGCGGTGGAGAAATCTTTAATTTATTAATGCCTTATGCTAAAAAAATCTATTTAACTATAATTCATCATTATTTTGAAGGCGACACCTTCTTCCCACCTTATGACGAAAATGACTGGACCATAATCGAACATATTGAAGGTACTGTTGATGAAAAAAACAAATATAAACACACATTTTTAACTATGGTCAAAAGAAACCATTAGAAATAAATTGTAACAATCTTTAATATTGAACATTCCATATGAGATTTGCATTTAGGAAAGCTTCACTACGCTACAAGGAACTTACGGTTCTAAATTGTAATTTTGCCTGCGGCAAAACATCCATAACTTTTAACGTGAATTTGTGAGATATTTGAACATAACGCATGGGATTTGCATTGTAGAAAGCGTTGAACAAGCATTAGAAGCTCTTTATTTCTGAGTTTAAAGCACCGTAAGAACCTTCTATTGTCTGAGCGTCAGTGAGTTTAGAAGGTTTAGGGGTTTTAAGCCCAGAAATATTAGAGCTTCTTTGCGTAGTGAAGCTTTCCTAAATGCTTCTCAATTGTCTCTATCTATCTCATATAAAAATTTCAATACATTGGTGAGATATTTGAACATAACGCATGGGATTTGCATTGTAGAAAGCGTTGAACAAGCATTAGAAGCTCTTTATTTCTGGGTTTAAAACACCGTAAGAACCTTCTATTGTCTGAGCGTCAGTGAGTTTAGAAGGTTTAGGGGTTTTAAGCCCAGAAATATTAGAGCTTCTTTGCGTAGTGAAGCTTTCCTAAATGCAAATCCCATGCGTGATATTATATATTATTCTTCATCATAAAAGTCTAAAAATGAATACTTTTTCCCGCCTTTTTCCCAACCTAAAATTGAATCAATATTTACATTTTGCGCTGATTGGAAAATCGACTTTTCTACGTCCTTAAAGTTTTCCTTTAATTCCTTAATAAGTGCTTTCACTTCTGCACGTTTGCTTGAAGTCTTTTGAGCTGCTACTACACATCCGCAGTTCATAGGAGATATTCCTGCGTTCATTGTGTAACGCTTGATATCATCTTCATGAATGTAGTACATAGGTCTTATCAATTCTAAGCCTTCAAAATTTGTAGCACGCAATTTAGGTCTCATAGTTTTGAAGTTTCCAGCATAAAGAACATTTAACATTGTGGTTTCAATAACATCATTAAAATGATGTCCAAGAGCTAGCTTGTTACATCCAAGTTTTTGAGCCTGTGAATATAAAGAACCACGGCGCATTCTTGCGCACATATAGCAAGGATAATCATTTGCTATTTTATCTACTATTTCGAATATGCCGGAATCAAACATTTTTACAGGAATATTTAAATATTCGCAGTTGCTAAGCAATAACTCTCTATTGCTTTCGTGAAAGCCTGGGTTCATAGCAATAAATTCTAATTCAAAGTTTATTCGCCCATGGCGTTTAAGTTCTTGAAATAACTTTGCCATAAGCAAGCTGTCCTTTCCTCCAGAAATTGCAACTGCTATTTTATCTCCTTCTTCTACTAACTTAAAATCTTTAACTGCCTTTGTAAACTTAGTCCATATACGTTTTCTGTATGTCTTAATAATACTGCGTTCTATATCCTTTAATGGTTTTCTTTCACTCAATGGAATTAATAACTCACATCCACTTCCAGCAAGATTGCTCATTTCATCACCTCATTTATCTTATAGTTCTATATCATTAATGGTTATGTTTTAAATAACTATAACTAGATTTTTTAAACTTTACTTTTATATTGTAGAGTAAAGTACTCTTAAGTTCAATTATTTTATGTAGAATCTTGGTTAAACACTTCTTCTCTCTTAATATTTTAATGTTTTTGTTTTATCCTCTCTTTTATAAAGCCTGCAATTGCTGGTATAAATGTAATCATAGCCACTATAATAATAACAAATTCAAGATTATCCCTTATGATTTTTAAAGTTCCAAAATAATATCCTGCAAACAAAAATACAGATATTCTAAGTATTCCACCTATGATGGCATATCCCATGAATTTGTATAAATTCATTGATGTAATACCTGCCACAAAAGCTATAAAACTTCTTACTATAGGAATAAACCTTCCCATGATTATTGCAACTCTTCCATAATTCTCATAAAACATATGAGCTCTTTCAATAGACTCTTTTTTAAAAACTTTATTATCCCCTGCTCTTAAAATTTTTCTTCCTAAAATCTTTCCTACATAATAGTTAACAATATCTCCTGCTATAACTGCTATGCACAATACAATAAATATAATAATTACATTTATTAACTTAATGGAAGCTAAAGTTCCAGTAACAAAAATTAAGGAATCTCCTGGCAGAAAGGAGGTTATAATTGAAGCTGCTTCAAGGAATATAACAAAAAAAAGCAGTATATATGTATATGCTCCAAATTGATTAATAGCCATACTTATATAATCCTCAAAATGAGATGCTATATATAAAAATTCCCTTAAAAATTCATCCATTCTTAATTCCTCCTGCAGCTTAAATTACATTCATTATATTATAGTTTAACCTCTAAGAAATGAAAATACCTTTCTTAGAGGTTGTAAATTTATTTTATTTAATTATTAGCATTAATCACTTCATTATAATGTACTCTACCCTCACTAGTTTTAACAAAGAAGAACTTATATAATTGTATAACTGTAAATGGTATAAAAGCTAACACATAAAACGCTGCATATTGGTTTACAGTAAGTTTTTCAACTTGAATTATACCTCTTAAAGGCTCAAAAAGTAAAACTGAGTTTAAAAATAATGTTCCTATTCCAAAAGCTATCCATGCATATTTATTAGAGAAAATTCCTATTTTGAAAATAGATTCTCTGCTTCTACAGTTAAATCCATGAAATAATCTTGCCATACATAATGTTGCAAATGCCATGGTACTTGCTATATTAGTATTTCCACTTTGTAATCCTAGCTTAAAGGCGATCATAGTACAAGCTGCTATAAGAAATCCTTCCACAACAATTTCATACACAAAATCCTTAGACAATATGGATTTATTTATGTTTCTTGGCTTACCTTCCATAACACTGCTCTTATGAGGCTCCAGTCCTAAAGCTATAGCCGGCAAGCTATCTGTAAGAAGATTTATAAATAATAAGTGAACTGCAGCAAAAGGATTAGGAAGAGAGGCTAAAGCTGCATATAAAACTGCCATTATTCCTGCGGTATTTCCTGAAAGAAGAAATTTTATGGAATTTTTAATGTTGTTATATATGTTTCTTCCGTTTGAAATAGCTTTTACTATAGTTGCGAAATTATCATCCGTGAGCACCATTGATGCAGCATCTTTTGCAACTTCTGTTCCTGTAATCCCCATAGATATACCAATATCAGCTTGTTTTAAAGCAGGGGCATCGTTTACTCCATCTCCAGTCATAGCAACCACATTCCCTTTTTCCTGCCAAGCTCTCACTATCCTAATTTTATGTTCTGGAGACACTCTCGCATATACCGAAACCTTATCTACTTTTTCTTTTAACTCTTCATCGCTTAATCTATCTAATTCATAACCTTCCATGGCTTCATCTTCATTTTTTAATATTCCTATCTGCTTTGCTATAGCAGAAGCTGTAATTTTATGATCTCCAGTAATCATAATTGGCTTAATACCTGCACTTATACATTCTGCTACCGCCTTTTGAGACTCTTCCCTTGGGGGATCTATCATAGATATCAAACCAACAAATATTAAATCTTCTTCGTCTTTCAAAGTAATTTCTTTATTCTCATTAAGGTTTCTATAAGCAAAGGCTAAAACTCTAAGGCCTTTTTTAGAAAAGTTTTCGTTCACTTTTTTAATTTCTTCTTTATCCTTATATGTCAATTCTCTAACACCATCTGATGTACATATTTTAACTGCCCTTTCTAATATTACATCCAAAGCTCCCTTTGTAATCATAGTAATTTGATTTTCTATCTTGTGTACTGTACTCATAAGCTTTCTATCTGAATCAAATGGAATCTCACAAATTCTAGGATACATTTCTCTTACATCTATTTCTCTTAAATTATACTTGCGTCCAAGATTAGTAAGGGCAATTTCTGTTGGATCCCCAATTTCCTTATCCTCACCAGAAATAGCATCACTGCACAGCAAACTCATTAAAACTAATTTTTTCTCCATGGTATTGCTTAGATCTAAATTTTCAATATCCATTATCTTTTCATCTATATAGATTTTTTTTGCTGTCATCTTATTTTGAGTTAAGGTTCCAGTCTTATCAGAACATATTACAGAAACGCTACCTAAACTTTCAACAGCTTGAAGCTTTCTTATAATCGCATTTTCCTTTGCCATCTTTTGAGTTCCAAGTGCTAGAACTATGGTTACAATGGAGCTTAAAGCCTCTGGTATTGCAGCAACTGCTAATGCTACTGCAAACATAAATGAATCTATAACTTCATAACCTCTGTACATATTTAAAATAAATATTAAAGCACTGATAATTAAAATTATTGAAGCTAGCTTCTTTCCAAAGTCATCCAAACTAATTTGCAAAGGAGTTTTCTTCTGTTTAGTATTTTCTAAAAGAGAGGCTACCTTACCTATCTCTGTATCCATACCTATATTTGTGACTACTGCTGCAGCTCTACCATAGGTTACAAAACTCCCTGCAAAAACCATATTTTTCATATCACCTATAGAAACATTATCTCCATCTATAACCTCTTCTGTTTTTACCACACTCTCTGACTCTCCAGTAAGAGAGCTTTCATTAACCTGAAGACTAAAGTTTTCTATAATTCTTCCATCAGCACTTACGTAATCTCCTGCTTCTAAATATAATATATCTCCTACAACTACTTCTCTTGATGGTATTTCTACCTTTTCACCATTTCTTAAAACTCTGGCTATAGGAGCAGATAGTGCCTTTAAGCTGCTTAAAGACTTTTCTGCTTTAATATGCTGTGCTGTTCCCAATATAGCATTAAGTATAACCACAGAAAATATAACTAAAGCACTTTCTTCGTTTCCCAAAAACATAGATATAACAGCCGCTCCAAGAAGTATTATCACTAAAAGATCCTTAAACTGTTCACCAAAAACTTGAAGCGTATTTTTCTTCTTTCCTTCATTTAACTCATTAAAACCTTGCTCCTTTCTTCTTTTTTCTACCTCTTCATTGTTAAGCCCTTCTGATGTAACTTTTAAACTTTCCATTACCTCTTGTGCAGACTTTTTATAAGCCTCTTTCATTTTTTCTCCCCCTCTTTGATATTTTTATATAAAAAAAGACTTTTAATATAATCCAAAACCTGGATTATATTAAAAGTCTTGTAACCAAAACAACTTGGCATATAACACCAGATTAGCCATGCTAATCGAAATGTTGATGCTATATTTTTACTACTCCCTTTTAATACAAGAAATTTAAGTATTAACTTTAATCATATTATATAGCAATCTTAACCACTTGTCAATAATTTTTTGCTAACATCATTAATTATTGAATTTGACGTTAAACTCATATATCTTTAAAAATTTCATGACATATTATATACTTATTTAATATAGACAATACTTTGGTACATTCATAATATATTTGACATTACATTAAATGCTAGGGGGCAAATACCATGGAAAATATTCTTATAAAAAAGTTTGAAAAAGACTATGAAGATTATTTAAGAGATGAATCACGAAAAATTGGGAATGCTGATTCTATATCCTTTCCTAAAACTGAAGAAGAAATTATAGAAATATTAAAATGTTTAGCTCAAAGCAAAACCTTAATAACCACTCAAGGCGCACGTACAGGCATTACCGCTGGAGCAGTACCACAAGGTGGACATGTGCTTAACTTAAGTAAAATGAACAAGATAACAGGACTTCGCTATGATGATACATCGGATACCTTTTTCTTAAAGGTTCAACCAGGAGTTTTATTATGTGAGCTAAGAGAGGCTTTAAAAAATAAGACTTTTGATACAGAAAATTGGGACAAAACATCTATAGATGCTTTAAATAAATTTAAAAAATCCGAATCTTACTTCTTTCCTCCTGATCCTACCGAAACCACAGCGTCTATTGGAGGTATGGTTTCATGCAACGCATCAGGGGCTTGTTCTTTTAAATATGGTCCTACAAGAGATCATATAGAAGCATTAAATATTGTTTTAGTTAATGGTGATAAACTTTATATTAAAAGAGGAAATGAAAAAGCATATAATACACATTTTTCATTAACTACACATTCTGGAAATAAGATTGAAGGTAATATTCCTTCATATAACCTTCCTGATGTAAAAAATGCTTCTGGATATTATGCAAAAAATAATATGGATTTAATAGATCTTTTTATAGGTTCTGAAGGTACTCTTGGAATAATTACTGAAATAGAATTAAAGCTTTTAAAAACTCCGAAAACAATTTATGGAATGAATGTATTTTTCACTTCTGAGGAGCCTGCTTTAAAGTTTGTTAGAAAGATACGTGAAAATTCTTCTCCTGCTGCTATAGAATTTTTTAATTATAACTCACTAAATCTTCTTAGAAATATGAAAGAAAATTATGAAGGCTTTGATAAACTCTCAAAACTTTCTTCACATTTTCACTCTGCTGTTTATGTTGAATATCATGGAAATAGTGAAGAAGAAGTTATGAATATGCTCATGGAATGCTGCGAAATGATAGAGGAATGCGGTGGTGATCCATCTGACACTTGGCTATCAACAAATTCTCAATCTAATGAAGCTCTTAAATATTTTAGACATGCTACACCTGAAGCTGTTAATACTCTTATTGATGAAAGGAGAAGGACTGTTCCTGAGCTTACAAAGCTTGGAACCGATATGGCAGTGCCTGATTCAAAACTTGAAGAGGTTATGGAATTATATAACAGCTCCTTAGAAAAATTAGGATTTGATTCTGTAATCTTCGGACATATAGGTAATAATCATCTTCATGTTAATATAATTCCTAAAAATATGGAAGAATACAATAAGGGCAAAGAGCTGTATAGCCTTTGGGCAGAAAAGATTATTGCTTTAGGAGGTACCATATCTGCTGAACATGGTGTTGGCAAGTTAAAGACTAATTTGCTGCAAAAAATGTTCTCTATTAAAGGAATAGAAGAAATGATAACCTTAAAAAAGCTCTTTGATCCAGAAAACAGATTAAATAAAGGAAATTTATTTTAATTACTTTTTTTAAAATCTTTTAACCCTTTTTTAATTAGCATCATATCATATAATGTAATACTTAAAGGGAGTGTTTAACAGAGTGTATCCTTATGAATATGATGACTATTTAGAAGATGACTACTACCTAGACGATGAAGATTATGGTTATGGTTATCGTCAATTTCCTCCTTCTGGACCTCCATTTGGATTACCTGGAGGCGGCGGATTCTTCCCACCTGGAGGCGGTCTTGGACCTGGCGGACCCGGTGGGCCTGGTGGACCTAGTGGACCTGGCGGACCAGGAGGACCTGGAGGAGCAGCTGGAGGACCTCCATCTGGACCACCACCTTCATTTACACCTGCACAACCCCAAACTGGAGTAGGAACATTCGCTGTAGATCCAGGTTCCCTATTTGGATGCATGTTTAGATTTGTATATATATGGCTTGATACCGGAGTTTCCTTCTGGGCATTTCTAACCTTTGTTGGGAGAAGATCTATTGCTGGTTTTAGATGGCAAAGAGGAAGATGGGTTTACTTTGGAATTGATACAAGAAGAATAAGTAGTTTTATATGTTACTAATATAATTATATTCTTTATTTTAAAGGTACAGGATAATGATTTTTCATTACCCTGTACCTTTAGAATTCTTTCTCTTTCTAAAATAAGAAAGAGTAGCATTATTTGGGACTTCAATAAATCTGCTTTTGCTTCTTCCAACTTTTTGAGCAATATAAATTCCTGTATGGCCTGAAAACATATAGCTAATGACACAAGTCATAAACATAAATTCAATCCCTTGTGAGCCAAACATTTCTATACCCATTATAAATGATGCAATTGGTGTATTTGCGGCACCTGTAAACACTCCAATAAGACCTAAGGCGGCTAAAAATGATGGTGCCATGTGCATTAAACTTGATAAATAGTTCCCTAAAGTGGACCCTATAACAAATAGTGGAGTAACCTCTCCTCCTTGATATCCTGCACCTAAAGTTAAAGATGTAAATAATATCTTCCCTAGAAAGGTAAGTGGATGCACATGAGAATTAAAGGCATCTGCCATAAGTGGAAGACTTAATCCTAAAAATTCTCTAGTTCTAAATATATAAACTAAAACAATTACTATAACTCCACCAACAAAGCTCTTAAGTGCTGGATTTTTAAACTTGTCATTAAAAATATCCTTTAATTTATGAGTTAGCTCACTAAATAATCTACTTGCTAGTCCAAACAAAATTGCAGCAAAAACAACCTTTCCTACCGAAACATATGTTAAATCTGGTACTTCTAATATCTTATAGTGGGTGTGATTAACTTTTAGATATCTTACTACTAAATCACCAACAATGCTTGCTGTAAAACATGGGACTAAAGCCTCATAGCTCATCAATCCTAATGTAGCTACTTCTAATCCAAAAACTGTACCTGCAAGAGGAGTTCCAAAAACAGAAGCAAATCCGCTGCTTATTCCTGCCATAAGAATTATTCTATTATCTATTTTATCTAACTTCAGTAATTTTCCTATTCCTTCTGCTATGCTAGAACCCAGCTGTACTCCTGTTCCTTCTCTTCCTGCTGAACCTCCAAGTAAATGAGTAATAAAAGTTCCAAAAAAAACTAAGGGAGCCATTCTAAATGGTATTTCTCCAGTTGCTTCATTTATTTTTTGTATAATTAAATTATTTCCCTTAGAAGAATTTTTACCATACTTTGAATATAAATAGCTTACAAAAGCTCCTCCAAATGGAAGCAAAAATAAAAGCCATGTATGCTTATTGCGCAAATCTGTAGCTAGTTCTAAGCTTTTTAGAAATAATGCTCCTGCAATACCAGTTAATATTCCTACCAAACCACCAATAATAATCCATACTACAAATGATATCAATAAAGCAATAGTATTATTTCTACCTCTAATAAGAGTTATTAAGTTGCTTTCTTTATCTTCTAAGATGTTTTTTCTTTGTTCCACTTTATCCCCTCCGCATTCCATTTTAAGTTTCTTACTTATAAGTTATATCATTTGTTTTTTTATGTAAAAACAAGCAAAAAATAATCCTACAAAGTAACAGTTTAATACTGCTATTTTGTAGGAGTCATCAGCTTTGCGCATTTAAAGGCGAACTCCATCGCCACTAATATTTTTAAATTATATTATCATAAATAAATATACTTGTCTATATAAATATCTGGAGTTTTTATACTAATCCTCTACTTTAAGTGCTCTCATGGCATTTAATACAGCTATTACGGCTACTCCCACATCAGCAAATACAGCTTCCCACATGGTAGCAAGTCCAAAAGCTCCTAAAATCAAAACTAATGCCTTAATGCCTAGAGCAAATACTATATTTTGATATATAATCCCCTTAGTCCTCTTTGCGATCTTTATAGCACTAGCTATTTTTGATGGCTCATCTGTCATAATAACCACATCTGCAGCTTCAATTGCTGCATCTGATCCTAATCCTCCCATAGCTATTCCTATATCGGCTCTAGCGAGAACTGGAGCGTCATTTATTCCATCACCTACAAATACAATCTTACCTTTTGGAGACTTTTCCTTGTCAATCTCCTCTAGTTTATCAACCTTTTGATCTGGCAGCAACTCTGTATATGCTTCATCTAATCCTAGATCCTTTGCAACCTTTTCTCCTACTAGATTAGAATCTCCTGTAAGCATAATAGTCTTTTTAATTCCTATGTCTTTAAGAGCATTTATAGCCTGCTTTGAATCTTCCTTAATTTCATCAGAAATAACTATATATCCAATATATTCTTTGTCAACAGCTATATGAACTACCGTACCTGCTGCCTCTACTTTGTCAAAAGTTATATTCTCCTTAAGCATTAGCTTATCATTACCTACTATTAAAGTCTTACCGCCCTTAAGTCTTATCTTTGTTCCATGACCTGAAATTTCATTATAATCTTCAATTTCTTCTTTATCAATTTCATTTCCATACTCCTTAAGAATTGAGATTGCTATAGGATGGTTAGAATAAGCCTCTGCAAAAGCTGCATATTTAAGAAGCTCCCTTTTTGCAATGTCACTCTTAGCATTTATATCTGTAACCTTAAATACCCCTTTTGTAAGAGTTCCTGTTTTATCAAATACTATAGTTTCAACATCATTAAGAGCTTCTAAATAATTGCCACCTTTTATTAAAATACCTTTTTTAGACGCTCCTCCTATGCCTCCAAAGAAACCAAGAGGTATGGATACAACTAAAGCACAAGGACATGATACTACTAAAAATACAAGAGCCCTATATAACCACTGTGAAAAAGTAGCTTGGCTAAGTACTATAGGTGGTATTATAGCAAGAGCAAGGGCAGTAATAACAACTGCTGGTGTATAATATCTTGCAAACTTTGTTATAAAATTTTCTGTTGGTGCCTTTTTGCTGCTTGCATTTTCAACTAAATTTAGTATTCTAGCTACTGTAGACTCTCCAAATGCCTTTTCTACTTTTATGGTTAATAATCCATTCTTATTTATAAATCCACTTAAAACTTCATCATCTTCTTTTACTTCTCTTGGTACCGATTCTCCTGTTAAAGCAGAAGTATCAAGCATAGAGCTTCCTTCTATGATTTTGCCATCTAGAGGAACTTTCTCTCCTGGTTTTACAACTATTATATCGCCAACTTTTACCTCCTCTGGTGATACCAATTTCGTATCATTTCCTATTTTTAAATTTGCATAGTCAGGTCTAATATTCATAAGTTCACTTATAGATTTTCTTGAACGATCTACAGCTATGTCTTGGAATAACTCTCCAATCTGATAAAATAACATAACTGAAACACCCTCTGGAAATTCTCCAATAGCAAAGGCTCCTAGTGTTGCCAAGCTCATAAGAAAATTCTCATCAAAGACCTGTCCTTTTATAATGTTCTTCAAAGCTCTTACTACAATTTCTCCACCTACTAAAAGATAGCTTATAATAAACAGTATAAGTTCCATGTTATATGATAAATTAAGTATTACGGCTCCTAAGAAGAGTACTGCTCCTATAGCCAGCTTTAATAGTTCTCCTTTGTTACCTTTATCCTCTCCATGACTATGATCATGATCGTGGTAATGCTCATGGCTGTGAGCAGTTTTATCCTTTTGATGAGCAACCATCTTTACATCTGGTTCTATTCTTTTTACTATATCAACTGCCTCTTCCATAACTCTGTTTAAATCATCTTTGTCATGAATTTCTATAGTAAGCTTTTTAGACACAAAGTTTATACTAGCATTTTTTACTCCATTAATATCATTAATTCCTTTTTCCATCTTTGCAGCGCAATTTGCGCAGCATAAACCCTCTAATATAAATTCTTTTTTAATTTTATCATCCATTTTAACTTCCTCCAGATTACCTTTCATTTACATGAGCAAATCCATAATCAAATATCTTTTTAATATGGTCATCATCTAAGGAATAGTAAACTACTTTGCCTTCTCTTCTAAATTTAACTAATCTAGTATGTTTCAAAACTTTAAGCTGATGGGACACTGCTGATTGACTCATACAAAGCAAAGCAGCCAAGTCGCATACACACATTTCTGATTGAAACAAAGCACATATTATTTTAATTCTTGTGGTATCTCCAAATACTTTAAACAATTCTGCTAGATCATATAATGTTTCATCAACTGGCATATTCTCTCTTACTTTATTTACTATATTTTCGTGAATTACACTGCAGTTGCAGATATCGATATTATTATTTTCATTTCTATTATTTTCATTAATCAAATTATCCACCTCCAAATAAGAACATATGAACAATTATTCATATGTTCACTTATAGTATATTCTTGCCTATTTTAGATGTCAATTAATTTTTAATAATTTTTAACAAATTTTTTCGTAAAATAATTTTTAACATAAAAAAAGAACTGAAAATTTCTATTTGAAATTCTCAGTTCTTATTCTTACCCGGCGGCGACCTACTCTTCCACACCGTCTCCAGTGCAGTACCATCGGCGCTTTGAAGCTTAACCTTCGTGTTCGGTATGGGAACGGGTGTTACCTTCAAGCCATAACCACCAGATGCCATTCTTCTCAAAATCTTCGATTTTTTAGAATAATGGTACTCCTCAGCTTTGCTGAGTGAGTTTCATTAGAGAAATTTATTCTCTCAAAATTGCACAGTGTACTTTATTTGATCAAGTCCTCGATCTATTAGTATCAGTCAGCTCAATACATTACTGCACTTACACCTCTGACCTATCAACCTGGTAGTCTTCCAGGGATCTTACTAGTTAAACTATGGGAAATCTAATCTTGAGGTGGGCTTCACGCTTAGATGCTTTCAGCGTTTATCCCTTCCCGACATAGCTACCCAGCTGTGCTCCTGGCGGAACAACTGGTGCACCAGAGGTCAGTCCATCCCGGTCCTCTCGTACTAAGGACAGCTCCTCTCAAATTTCCTACGCCCACGGCGGATAGGGACCGAACTGTCTCACGACGTTCTGAACCCAGCTCGCGTGCCGCTTTAATGGGCGAACAGCCCAACCCTTGGGACCGACTACAGCCCCAGGATGCGACGAGCCGACATCGAGGTGCCAAACCTCCCCGTCGATGTGGACTCTTGGGGGAGATCAGCCTGTTATCCCCGAGGTAGCTTTTATCCGTTGAGCGATGGCCCTTCCATACAGAACCACCGGATCACTAAGCCCGACTTTCGTCCCTGCTCCACCTGTATGTGTCGCAGTCAGGCTCCCTTCTGCCTTTGCACTCTACGCGCGATTTCCGACCGCGCTGAGGGAACCTTTGGGCGCCTCCGTTACCTTTTAGGAGGCGACCGCCCCAGTCAAACTGCCCACCTAACAATGTCCTGTGACCAGATTCATGGCCTCCAGTTAGAATTCCAGTACTGTCAGGGTGGTATCCCAAGGGCGACTCCATAGAGACTGACGTCCCTACTTCTAAGTCTCCCACCTATCCTGTACAGACAATACCGAAATTCAATGCTAAGCTACAGTAAAGCTCTACGGGGTCTTTCCGTCCAACCGCGGGTAGCAAGCATCTTCACTTGCACTACAATTTCACCGGATTTGCTGCCGAGACAGTGCCCAAATCATTACGCCATTCGTGCGGGTCGGAACTTACCCGACAAGGAATTTCGCTACCTTAGGACCGTTATAGTTACGGCCGCCGTTTACTGGGGCTTAAGTTCATAGCTTCGCTTGTGCTAACTATTCCCCTTAACCTTCCAGCACCGGGCAGGCGTCAGCCCCTATACATCAGCTTACGCTTTAGCAGAGACCTGTGTTTTTGATAAACAGTTGCTTGGGCCTTGTCACTGCGGCCTGCTCTCGCAGGCACCCCTTCTCGCGAACTTACGGGGTCAATTTGCCGAGTTCCTTAGCAGCAATTCTTCCGACGGCCTTAGGATTCTCTCCTCATCTACCTGTGTCGGTTTGCGGTACGGGCACCACTTTGCTCCATAGAGACTTTTCTTGGCAGCATGGAATCAGATACTTCGCCAAAATAGGCTCCCCATAACACCTCAGACTTCGCGTTGAGCGGATTTGCCTGCTCAACATCCTAAGTGCTTAGACGCACATCCAATAGTGCGCACATCCTATCCTTCTGCGTCATCCCATTTGTCAAACGCATTATGGTGGTACTGGAATATCAACCAGTTGTCCATCACCTACGCTTTTCAGCCTCGGCTTAGGTCCCGACTAACCCTGGGAGGACGAGCCTTCCCCAGGAAACCTTAGATATTCGGCCAACAGGATTCTCACCTGTTTCTCGCTACTTATGCCAGCATTCTCACTTCTATACTGTCCACCGCTCCTTACGGTACAGCTTCAACCTGTATAGAAAGCTCCTCTACCACGTGTCTTACGACACATCCATAGCTTCGGTGGTAAGTTTTAGCCCCGGACATCTTCGGCGCAGGATCTCTCGACTAGTGAGCTATTACGCACTCTTTAAATGAGTGGCTGCTTCTAAGCCAACATCCTAGTTGTCTTAGAAATCCCACATCCTTTACCACTTAACTTACACTTTGGGACCTTAGCTGATGGTCTGGGCTCTTTCCCTTTTGACCACGGATCTTATCATTCGCAGTCTGACTGCCGGGGTACAAGTATATGGCATTCGGAGTTTGATAGGGTTCAGTAACTGTTGTCAGCCCCTAGCCCATTCAGTGCTCTACCTCCACTACTTAATTACCCGACGCTAGCCCTAAAGCTATTTCGAGGAGAACCAGCTATCTCCGAGTTCGATTGGAATTTCTCCGCTATCCACAGCTCATCCCATGGTTTTTCAACACCAACGTGGTTCGGACCTCCACGAAATTTTACTTTCGCTTCATCCTGGCCATGGATAGGTCACCCGGTTTCGGGTCTACGATATGCAACTAGTTGCCCTATTCAGACTCGGTTTCCCTTCGGCTCCGCACTAGAGGTGCTTAACCTTGCTGCATATCGTAACTCGCTGGCCCGTTCTACAAAAAGTACGCGGTCACACATAAAAGTGCTCCCACCGATTGTAGGCACACGGTTTCAGGTTCTATTTCACTCCCCTCCCGGGGTTCTTTTCACCTTTCCCTCACGGTACTGCTTCACTATCGGTCACTAGGTAGTATTTAGCCTTGGGAGATGGTCCTCCCTGCTTCCCACAAGGTTTCACGTGTCTCGTGGTACTCTGGAGTAGATCTGCTTCTCTTTTCTTTTTGCCTACAGGGTTATTACCTTCTGTGACTGAACTTTCCAGTTCTATTCAGCTAAGAAAATCGAAGATTTATGATCTATCCTCAACCCCAGAAACAAAGTTCCTGGTTTGGGCTCTTCCCCGTTCGCTCGCCGCTACTTAGGGAATCGATTTTTCTTTCTCTTCCTCTGGGTACTTAGATGTTTCAGTTCCCCAGGTGTACCTCTATATGCCTATGTATTCAGCATATAGTACTCAGCGTTAGCTAAGTGGGTTTCCCCATTCGGAAATCTGCGGATCACAGATTATTTGCATCTACCCGCAGCTTATCGCAGCTTATCACGTCCTTCATCGGCTCCTAGTGCCAGGGCATCCACCGTGCGCCCTTTTTAACTTGATCGTCATTCGTATATTTTCATTCTTGGCTACTTAATGTTGTTTTGCTTTCGCAAAACTTTAAGTTTAATCAGCTTTACTTCTCATTGAAGTATTCTAGGTTTAATCTTTATATACACTGTGCAATTTTCAAAGAACAAATTTTGAAAGACATTAGTCTCTCAAAATTAAACAGAATTAAGTATCCAGTCTATGAAAGCTTTGCTTTCATTTCTCCCTAGAAAGGAGGTGATCCAGCCGCAGGTTCTCCTACGGCTACCTTGTTACGACTTCACCCCAATCACCAATCCCACCTTCGGCCGCTGGCTCCATAAAGGTTACCTCACGGACTTCGGGTGTTACCGGCTCTCATGGTGTGACGGGCGGTGTGTACAAGACCCGGGAACGTATTCACCGCGACATGCTGATTCGCGATTACTAGCAACTCCAACTTCATGTAGGCGAGTTTCAGCCTACAATCCGAACTGGGACCGGCTTTTGAGTTTAGCTCCCCCTCACGGGATTGCATCTTGTTGTACCGGCCATTGTAGCACGTGTGTAGCCCTAGACATAAGGGGCATGATGATTTGACGTCATCCCCACCTTCCTCCACGTTAACCGCGGCAGTCTCGTTAGAGTGCTCAACTTAATGGTAGCAACTAACAATAAGGGTTGCGCTCGTTGCGGGACTTAACCCAACATCTCACGACACGAGCTGACGACAACCATGCACCACCTGTCTTCCTGCCCCGAAGGGCTTCCTCCGTTACGAGTAATTCAGGAGATGTCAAGTCTAGGTAAGGTTCTTCGCGTTGCTTCGAATTAAACCACATGCTCCGCTGCTTGTGCGGGTCCCCGTCAATTCCTTTGAGTTTTAATCTTGCGACCGTACTCCCCAGGCGGAATACTTATTGCGTTTGCTGCGGCACCGAAGGTGGTACCCTCCGACACCTAGTATTCATCGTTTACGGCGTGGACTACCAGGGTATCTAATCCTGTTTGCTCCCCACGCTTTCGTATCTCAGCGTCAGTTATGGTCCAGAAAGCCGCCTTCGCCACTGGTGTTCTTCCTAATCTCTACGCATTTCACCGCTACACTAGGAATTCCACTTTCCTCTCCCACACTCTAGATATCCAGTATCAAATGCAGCGCCCAGGTTAAGCCCGGGAATTTCACATCTGACTTAAATATCCGCCTACATACTCTTTACGCCCAGTAAATCCGGACAACGCTTGCCACCTACGTATTACCGCGGCTGCTGGCACGTAGTTAGCCGTGGCTTCCTCCTTAGGTACCGTCATTATCGTCCCTAAAGACAGAGCTTTACAATCCGAAGACCTTCATCGCTCACGCGGCGTTGCTGCGTCAGGGTTTCCCCCATTGCGCAATATTCCCCACTGCTGCCTCCCGTAGGAGTCTGGACCGTGTCTCAGTTCCAATGTGGCCGATCACCCTCTCAGGTCGGCTACGCATCGTCGCCTTGGTGAGCCCTTACCTCACCAACTAGCTAATGCGCCGCGGGCCCATCTTAGTGCGGATTACTCCTTTGATTATCCTATCATGCGGTAGAATAATGTTATGCGGTATTAATCTCCCTTTCGGGAGGCTATCCCCCTCACTAAGGCAGGTTGCCCACGTGTTACTCACCCGTCCGCCGCTAGAATCCCTCCCGAAGGAGTTCTTCTCGCTCGACTTGCATGTGTTAGGCACGCCGCCAGCGTTCGTCCTGAGCCAGGATCAAACTCTCAATTTAAAAGATTACTAGAAATCTTCGATTTCGTGTAAGCTTTTACTCCTCAGCTCTGCTGAGTGAGTTTCCTTAGCTCTACTCATAAGTTATTGACTGGCATTTATTTACCTTAATTCTGTTTAATTTTCAAAGACCAAATCTTTTATTTTTCGTCGTCTCTCTCGTGACGACATGGACTATCTTATCACAAATATGAACTACAATTTATATAACTTATGTCTTTAATTCAAATTAAATTTACATATCTACATATTTCGTCGTTTTTCTCAAACTTTATTATATTGATACGCTTGGCACAGTAATTTATCCTATGGAAAAATACTTTATATATTATTTTCAAATCAATACTATAATTAAAGCATCTATTAACTGAAGGATTGAAATATTTTTAATATTTTTTGAGTTTCTCTTCTACTATTTTATTATACTGATTTATTGCAGCATTAAGCATTCTACTTGCCGCAATCACATCTGGATTAAGT
This sequence comes from Clostridium sp., assembly GCF_047777555.1. Lineage (GTDB taxonomy): Bacteria > Bacillota > Clostridia > Clostridiales > Clostridiaceae > Clostridium_H. The sequence goes on from NZ_JBKEEV010000002.1 coordinate 192,750, forward strand.
AGATTTCCATTCTTTCTATCTATCAAATCGTCTAATTTTTCCTTAGCTTATCTATATCATTGATAAGTTCTTTCATTTCAGACAATATAATCACCTTATCTAAATATATAATATCAAATAACCCCTGTATAATATAATGCCCAAATGTGCTTATAATATAACAAAAAATTGCTGAGAAGATTGTGTTATATAATCCTCTCAGCAATTCTCATGATGTGCTATTTAGCAACTTTAAAGTAATCTATAGAATTTTCTTTGTTTAATACTGGGAAATTAATTTTTTTACTCTTATTAATACTGTTAAGTTTATTGGCAACTTCTATGTTAATAATGTATGTGCCTGTATATTTTCTTCCTTCCTTATCAATAATTGGGTCTTTCTTCATAGAAGATAAATCAATCTTTAGCTTTAAGTTTATGCTTTCGCTCACTAAATATCCTTTAGAATCAACTCCACATCGCAGCTTTATTCCTTTTTTTTCATTGATATTCAAGGTATCTATGTTGTCTAAAATATTGCTTATAATATCGGAGTATAATGGTATATTATCATGAATAACATTTACAGCTTTGTAAAATTCGTTTTTGTCTTCATTTTCCCCATCTATTTTAAGGCTCGGAAGTAAAATAAGAGAATCTCTAAACTTTTTAACAAACTCTACAGTATCTTTATTTTTCTTCAGATCAGATACAATATCACTAAGAATAAGCTTAGTAACCTTATCATCTAATTGTATATCATATATGTCCACATGTTCTTCACCATTATCTTCAGATGTGCTTTCAATTGTTGTTTTTTCAATTTTATTAGAAGAAATATTAGCTTTCTTAATGTATTTATTTATAAAATTAAAGAAATCAGCTTGTGAATAGCTATTTGGATTAAGTATCTTTCTATAATCAGGCAAGTTCATATTAGATTTATGTTTCATTTTATTAAAATCCATTCTAATGTATTCCTTAGAGCTTTCAGTATTTAACTCGATAATGTTAAACAATGAAGGTCTGCCGATCACAGCTTCAAGCTTAGGCTCTTTTTCAGTGAAATCATTATTAATCCAGACTTTAGAATGAATAGACATAGCCTTAAACTTAGCATTAATATCACTTTGTATTTTTATACCAGAACTTTTATCACTTTCTACAGAGTTGGTATTTAGTGATAATTTTAGCATGCTTAATATTGGAAGAAGGCTTTCAAAATCCTTCTTCTCCTTTTCTGTCATATTTTCTCCAGAAACCCGAAGGATTATATCTGTATCATTTTCCATTGAATTAACCTTTTTAGCTTTCTTAAAAGCCTTATATAAGGTTACGCTGTCAGCAGAACGCGTGACAAACATTGGAACAAAAATAAGTATAGTAAAGAACATAATGATAATAAAAACTGTGAATTTTTTCAACCTACTCTCCAACCCCCATAATATTAGTGTCCAATAACTCCTGAATCGTTAAGTTTAGGTGTTAACTTTGAAAAAAGTTTGGTTGTTCTTGGCTTTAGAATATATCCAAGTGCTAAAAACATTAAAAAGAATACTGATAATGTAATTATATCTTTTGATAAAGTTGAATATGTTACTCCTGCAAGAGCTTCTCTCATAGCACTTATACCGTAAGTGAATGGCAGTGCACAATGTATCTTTTGGAAAAAATTAGGAGTAACTTGTATAGGGAATGTTCCACCTGATCCCGCTAACTGGAGAACCAAAAATACAACTCCAATGGCTTTACCAACATTGTTAAACAAAGATGCCAATGTATATACTATAGTGGTAAATATTATACTTTGGTATACGGCTAAGGATACGAAAAGTACAGGAAATTGAACTTTTATACCCAGCACCAATATATCTCCTACAGAAACTATAAATCCTTGCAGTATAGCTATAGAAATAAATAACAGGTATTTAGCAATGTACTCTTCTCTTGGATTAAATTCAAAATCTCCATTATGAAATTTAACACTTAATAATGCACATAGAAGCAGTGCACCTACCCATAAGCTAAGCGTAGTATAAAAAGGAGTTAAACCAGCTCCATAATTCTCCACTGGGAATAGGGTATGTGTTTTTAGATTAACAGGAAGAGCTAAAAAGTCTCCTTCAGTATTTCCATCAGTTTTAAGAAGGCTAGCAATGTCCTTTAAACTTATTTCGCTGTCAAGAGCCCTTACTTTAGATGTAATATCACTAATTTTTTTCTCTATATCTTTATTTCGTTTTTGAAAATCCTGTATATCCTTTACAGCTATCTTCCCTTGTGATGATATGTCAGAAAGAAAATCTTTTAAAAAGTTCATATCATCTTTCATATTTTTAATCATAGTATTTAAATCAAGAACTCCATCTGATCCCTTTTGTAGAGCTTCTTGAACTTGAGGTACAATATCACTATTAATACTATTCTGAAGTTTACTTAAGTCATTTGATATATTAAGAGTCAACTTTGATATCTCTGGAAGCAATTCTTCAACATTCTTGTTGTTATCAAGATTATTTTTAAGTGTCGTAAGCCGTCCTTTAAGCTTATCCAGATTTCCACTTATTCTTTTGAAATCAGAAGATAGCTTAGATGCCTTTTCTGAGGTCGTATCTCCAATTTCTTTTGAGCTTGTTTGTATTAAATCTTTTACATCATCTATTTGAGCATTTATACTATCTACACTCTTTCCTACCTCACTAGAAGTATATTTCAAAGTATTCCTTATCCTTTTTGTTTTCTTACTAATATAATTAAAATCGTCTTCTGCATCTTCCAGCTTATTTCTTATTGTTGAAAAAGTTTGTCTCTGCAGCAAATTATCTATAGGTTTAAGCGCTTTATCCATTTCTTCATTAATATCTTCAAATTTATCTGAAAGAGAATCATTTAAATCAACTAAGGAATCCAGTAAATCTATTGTATTATCACTTATAGATGATAGGGAATCATCTAAAGTATTAAGAAGATTTTTATAAACATCTAAGTCTCCTGCAATTTTATCAGATTTTTCTTTTAAATCCTTAGGAACATCTTCACCTAAATCAGCTAAGTCCTGAGATACTTCTTTCATTTCGCTGCTAAGCCTATTAGCTTCATCTATTGCATCATCTATATCTGAGAGCATATCAGGCTTATATATGGAAAGCTTATTATTAAGATCATCCGTAGTAGTTGATATTTTTGAAAAAGTATTTTCCATAATAGATAAATTTTCTTTTACATCATCTGACACATCTTCAATCTTATCGCTTTTGTTAGTTAAATCTTTGCTAATATCTTCATTAAGCTGTATAGTTTTGTTTAAGGTATCTTGAATAACCTTAATATTATCTGAAGTCTTGTCTATATTTACAAAAGTTCCATCTGATTTTTTTACTAAATCATCTAAAGCCTTATTTATCTTTGGATAATTATCATTTATGGCATATAATGTGCCTTTATATTTTTCTATCTTATCGTAGTTTTCATCTATCTTAACTCCTGCCTTATTTAATATTTCAAACAACTTCTTAGTGACTGTCTCTACAAAGGACTGGCTTATTTCCTTTTGTAAAGTTGAAGCACCAGAATCAGTCATTTTAGGGGCAATGGCATTGATTTTTTGGTTTACGTAATATTCAAGAGTAGGTTTTACAGGGTTTTTATCCAGCAGTGTACTCATTTCCAAAGAAAATTCACTAGGTATTATTATAGTTGCATATACTTCTCCTTCTTCAGCCTTTTTAATTCCTTCATCTTCATCCTTATAAAACGTCCACCCTAGTTTCTTATTTTCTTTAAGCAGTTTTACTACCTCATTACCAATGTTAAATTCAATTCCTCTTATACTTCCTCCAACATCATTATTTACTATACCAACCTTTATACCCTTAGTATTAGAATAAGGATCCCAAGATGCATATATGTTAACCCATGCATATAAAGAAGGTAATACAGCTAGTCCTATTATAATAACCAAAGTTACCCAACTAATTCTGATTTTGTTTAGATCTTTTTTGTACATCTTAGCTATTGTTTTTGCACTTACTTTCATATCAGTATCTCCTTTTATATAATATTGCATCAAAGACTTTTTGTACTGATCAGTATAATTATAATACCAAATTTTTTTAATGTCAAAATATAAAAAATGCCACCTAAAGCTCATTATAGGTAATAAATTTGATACTTTTTATTGGCTTATTAATGCTTAGTGACAGTGCATAGTTTTTATTAAATGTAGTATTATAAAAATTCCATATATCTTTATTTATTTCTTTTTTAAATATGTTTTTTTTATTATCCAGCCTTCCAAAATTAACTTCTTTAATTAAGTCATTGATTCCAATACCAATAGCTTTAAAAAATGATTCCTTTAAAGTCCAAAACTTATAAAATAGCTTAACTCTTTCTTCCTTACAGGCAGTTAAGTATGTCCATTCCTCATTTGATAGAAATTCTTTTGCTATATTTATGTCTATTGGAAGAATTTCTTCAATATCAATTCCAATGTTACACACTGATGATACTGCACATACAACCCATTCACTTGAATGAGAAACGTTAAAATCTATATAGAATCTACCATTAGATTCTATATATGGCCGATTCATAATATTCCTCTTTACTTGAAAACAGCTTTCTCTTATCCCTAACACATCTTTAATTGCATTTTTAATAGTTAAAGCTGATGTTAAAGATTCACAGCGTGATTTATAATCTTTCTTTGCAATAATTCTATTTTGTTCTTCTTTGCTTAATGAATTCAAAGCTTTTTTAAAATCCATATCTGATATATTAAAGTTTATTTTTGTAGTATAAATAAAAATATCATCTTGCATTTCTAGTTATATCACCCTTTATTTATAATATAAAAAGATAAGGATTTCTCCTTATCTTTTATTTAAGGCTCTGGGAAGTAGCCAATTTTAATAGCATAGCTTAGCATTTTATTGATAAAATCTTGATTAATCTGCGTATATTTTAAATATGCGGAATCTAGATATTTCACTGTATTTGGGCAAGCAAATCTATAAGAAGAATTTTTTACTCCATCCCCATCTAGTTGAGCCATTGCTAACTCTAAACCTTCTTGATTTTTACTAATACTATTATCAAAAAGCCACTTCTCATATTCATTTTCATCAATTAAATCTATCCTATATCCAAAGTTATTAATCATATCAATAACAGAATTATATGGAACTTGACCAGGATTACAAATATGGAATGTCTCTCCTATAGTATCCTCACGGCAAACTAGATATACAATGGCTTTACTAGCATAATCAATAGGAGTAAAATCCAAATAGCAATTAACTTTTGGCGCTTTTCCCAATAAAATCATAGACTTAATCATACGATAGAAAGCATTGCTGTCAATGTTTTTCTGAAACTTACCATCATCAAAGCGGCAAGTTAAATTTCCACCACGATAGACTGTAATTGCAGTTCCTTCTTCTCCAGCTTTATATACTAATTTTTCTGATTCAAGCTTACTATTTGTATAAACATTTTCCAATTTCAAATCATCAGAAAGCTTTGGATTACTAATTACCTCTTCCCACTGTCCATTCAGTGATAACTCCTCTGGAATTCCTAATGTTGAGATATAATGAAATCTTATATCCTTTTTACATTTAGCTATATCAAGCAAATGTTTTGTGCTTTGAGTGTTAACTTTTTCAAAATAAGACATATCCCCAAAGTGACGAACATCAGCAGCAGCATGAATAATTGTATCTATATTTTCCTTAATAAACCCTTCATCCTCTAGAGATAAACCTAGTTTATCCTTTTGTAAATCTCCTTCTATAGTAGCTACCCTTGAGTCAATAATGCTTGTAATCTCTTTATCAAAATATATTGACATAGTATCTAATAGCTTTTCTAATAATGACTTATTATCAGATTTTCTAAGCAAGCAATAAACTTTAGCATCTGTGTTTTTTAGTAGTTCATAGAGAATATGGGATCCCAAATACCCAGTAGCCCCTGTAAGAAGAATATTTTTAGGCTTTTTATATTGTTTTAATTCTACTTTATAATTCTCACTGCTTGGATATTCATTTAAATCCTTAACTTCCCATACATTATGCTCAGCATTTTTGCTGCATTTATTATCTTCTTTTTCTAGTTCATTAACACGTATCTCCATATCAGCAACGGTTCTATGAGTGAAGAAATCGCTAATCTTCAAGCCTGGGAAATGAGGCTTTAGCAACACTAAAATACTCATAATTTTTAAAGAATGCCCCCCAATTTCGAAGAAGTCATCATATATTCCTATTTTATCTAATCCTAGAACTTGAGCCCAAGCATCTGCAATAATCTTTTGGATTTCATTTTGTGGTGCAACATAATTATCATTTTCCTCTACTTTAACAATTTCAAAAGTAGCTAATTTTTTACGATCAATCTTTCCAGTTGGTGATATAGGCATTTCTTCTAAATAATTTATATATCTAGGAACCATGTAAGAAGGAAGCTTCTCCAGCAAAAAGTTCTTTAGTTCTGAAGTTTTTATTCTTTCCTTATTTTTAGAAGTATAATATGCAGCTAACATAGTTTCATTATTATCTTTAATAGGAATAATAGCCACATCTTGTATTTCTTCATATTTCGAAAGATTGTCCTCTATCTCACCAATTTCTATACGATGTCCACGAACTTTAACTTGTGAATCTTTACGCCCTACATATTCGATAAGACCATTTTCTAAAATGCGAGCAGTATCTCCAGACTTATAAATGATACTATTTTCTTTAAAAGGATTTTTTATAAAGACTTCTTTTGTCTTTGCCTCTTGATTCAAATAACCCTTTGCTAAAGCAACGGAAGAAATGTATATTTCTCCAGGTACATTAATAGGACAAAGTTGATTTTCTTCATTAACAATATAAACTTCATAGTTTGGAAAAGGCTTTCCTATAGGAATATTAGTTTGATCTTCTGGAACTAAATCTTTAATTATATGTCCAGTTGCAACAACTGTTGATTCAGTAGGACCATATAAATTAATAATTTCAATAGAGTTCTGGAACTTTCTTTGGAAAGCACGTACAATTTCACCAGATAGAGCTTCGCCACCTATTGCAACTCTTTTAACAGTAGATAACTTTGAATAATTTTCTTCAGATAAATGAGCTGCTAGTTGATTAAAGAATACAGTAGGCAAAATTGCAATAAAAGTAGCCTTTGTCCTATCAATAGCATCGGCAAATGCTTCTACTGAAATACGTTCCTCTGGAGATAATAAATGCAATCTAGCTCCCCAGAATAATGAACCAAAAGTATCCCATACTGATGCATCAAAGCTGTAAGTTGCAAACTGAGTTAAAATTTCCTTTTCATTAATATTAAATTTATTTCGGATTAAATATCCTAAATTTACTACACCTTCATGAGCGATTAAAGTTCCTTTTGGCTTTCCAGTAGATCCAGATGTATAAATAATGTAAGCTAAGTCGTTTGACTTTATATCAATATCTGGATTTTTCGTTGAAAAACTATCTATATCATCTTCTAATATAATAATTTCTTTTACTGATTTACTACTAGATAGTAATTCTTTAGCCTTATTTATATACAAACCTTTTGTTACTATGAACGGCGATTTTGTGTCAGATATAATATAAGTATTACGTTCTTCTGGATGTTCAGGATCTAATGGTACATATATACCACCAGCTTTAAGAATACCAAAAATGCTAATGACTGTTTCAAGGCTTCGTTCCATAAATATAATAACAAAATCACCTTTTTTAAGTCCTTTTTGAATAAGAGCATTTGCAAGCTTGTTAGCTTCCTCATTCAATTCTCTATAAGTAAATTGTTTTTTATCAGAAGATATAGCAATGTTATTTGGAAATTTACATACTGCTTCCTCGAACATTTTTGGAATTGTTTTGTCCTTTGGAAAATCTACATATGTATCATTTAACTTACTATAAATCTCCTTTTCCTCTTCTGTTAAAATATCAATACCATAAATACTAGATTTTTGCTCATTAAGAACAGCTTTAATAATATTTATATAATACTCAGTAAAACGTTCTATAGTTTTTGATTTAAATAGATTATCGGCATATTCAACATTAACCATAATATTAGTATCTTGTTCTTTAACTTGCCAATTAAGCACAGCTTCATTGGCAAGTTTTTTATTAGAATTCATACTAAATGTAGTCTGAAATAAAGTTGCATAAGATTCATCTGTCATTATTTGCTCAGGAACAAAATTATATTTGCGTGCATTTTTTAGTTTTTCTTTTACTAACATAAGAAGTTCTTCAAATGTTTTTATGCCTTCCATTGAAATACGAATTGGACGAATATTATTTTTAATGGTAACTCCCACTAAAATGTCCTTTTCATTTGATAATCTAGCCATCAAGACAAAATAAGAAGCAAGCATAATGGATTGTATATCTAAGCTATAGTTAATTTTTTTCAAGTCATTCTTTAAGCATTTTTCAAAAGCAACAGTCATACTTTTCTTGTTTAAGCTCTTTCTATTATCTATAGAAAAGTCCACCGGAATATTTAACACTGGTAAAGGAAGTGCTAGTTCTTTTAGCCAGTATTTCTTTTCCTCTGTTGATAGTCGCTCTAATAAAGAAAGTTCCGTTTCCATAAATAGTCTCCTTTCGTCTGCATATTCTGTCTATGTGCTTATTATCATAAGCTTATTTAATTATATTATTAGATAAAACCTATACTTGGAAATTACTAATAAGTTTTTGTAGCTCTTCTGACATAAGGCTTAATTGTTTAGATGAATCAACAATAGACTCTAGTGAAGCTTGCTGCAATCCTACGTTATTAGCAATACTATTGGATGTTGAAGAAGTTTGTCTAGCAATAGACATTAAATCAGTTACAGCAGCTGATACTTCTTCAGTTGTGGCAGAAATTTGTTGTGAAGAATCTGAAGCATCTTGAATTTGTGAGGCAACCTCTTTGGTAGTATTTAAAATTTCTAAGAATAAGTCACCAGTTTGCTTTGCAATTTCCATACCAACTGTAACTTCTTTAGTACCCGTATTCATAGAACTAACGGCATTTGTAACTTCACTTTGAATAACCTGAATAAGTTGAACAATTTCCCCAGCTGAACTCTTTGATTGTTCTGCTAATTTACGCACTTCATCTGCTACGACAGCAAATCCCTTTCCGTGTTCTCCTGCTCTAGCTGATTCAATTGCTGCATTTAAAGCAAGAAGGTTGGTCTTTTCAGATATATCTGTAATAACATTCATTATATTGCTGATTTCTTTAGAGCGCTCATCTAAAGTTTTAACAACTCTAGCAGTACTTTCTACAGCATTTGAAATAAGTTTTATTTGTTTAACAACCTTTTGAACAGCATCATTTCCTTGAGCAGATTTATTCTCCATATTGGCTGCAGAAGAAGAAACATTTGACACATTATTTGCAATCGTTTGAATTCCTGACGCAATTTCATTCATTGCCTTTGCACTTTCAACAGTAGACTGTTCTTGTGTTTCAATACTAGCAGCCATTTCACGAATATCCTTAGTAATTTTAACTGTATGCTCATTATTTTCTTCAGTAATACTCAATAACTTCTTACAAAACTCATCAATATCAGAGGAAGCTTTTTTAACCTTTGAAATCATTTCTCTAACTTGCTGAACCATTATATTAAACTTAGAGTTAACAATACCTAATTCATCACTTCCAGTTTTCAATTCAACATCAAAGTTACCGTGGCTGACTTTATCAATTCCTTTTACTAGTTCATTAATAGGAGATGTGCTCTTCTTTATAAAAATAAATTGTATAAAGATAGCTAATACTAGGAAAATTGCAAGCATAATCAAACTACTTACAATAAGCTTTCTTTGACCGTTAGGGATAATGCTTGCATCAACGTCTATTCCAAAATAAGATGAGATTTCACCATTTTTATCTTGTATTGGATAAAGAATAGTCATCCATGTTCCGTAATCATCTTTATAAACATTTGTAAATGTTACTTTTCCACTTTCTAGCATAGATTTAATAGCATTGGCAATCTCATTAGGTTGCTCATACATATCCCCAAGTTTTAGCCCTGCATCTTGGAAATCTTTAATAACGTGAGAAGGCATAGCAATAATAGAAGTTTTGTTACCATCTTGCAATTCAGTACCAAATATATATCCTTGTGCCACCACAGGATTATATTTAGATAGAAGATCAAAGTATTCAGTTAATTGCTTTTCAGCTGGATCACTGTAATCTTTAGCTTCTTTAGCCTTCTCCACATCTTCAGTTTTTAATTCTTCTGACCAACTTTGTGTAATTTGACTTGTTTGATTTCTCAATGAATCTAATAAAATATCAGACTGTAAAAAATAACCAAAGCAAATCAGAATAATACTAGCTACAACAACATTACTAATAGAAAAAGTTAATATTTTTGTTGCAAAAGATGAATTTTTAACTTTTATCATTTATACTCACTCCATTCTTTATTTACATAATATAAAGTTTCAGATTTATGTAAATCCTACTACATAATTTTCGTCATATCTATTTAAATATTAACAATTAAAAATTGTTGTTTATGAAAATCCACGAAAAAGAGAATAAATTGGTGTATATCCAAAAGTATACTAGACAAATTAAAAATATAGCATATAAAGTAAAAATATCCACAAAATTATGCTTAATAAAAAAATCATGGATAACTAAGTCAAAAAGTGACATATATCCATGATTTTTTATCTTATAAACTTTAATTACATTTTAAATAATTGTATTAGTTTCTACTATTATTTCATTCTTATTATTTTTACATAGTATTATATTTCCACCGGAAGTTTTAATAATTTCCGTTAAAAATTTAATAATTAATTTAAACCCTATGTCATTGTTATAGTATTCTATTAAATCTAAATTTGCACAATTTAATGTTACCGTTAAATTTGGATAGTTTCTAAACTGTACCGAAGTGATTTTGATCTCTTCCTTTTTTAGAATATAATTAACCAATTCAGTTATGGTAAGCAAGATTACACTATAATTCCCTTGATGATTTAAATATAAATTGTCCACATCAATAGTCACTGCACTTATTATTTGAGACTGAAAGCTTTCCACAAGACTTTTAATACTAAATTTATTTATGTTTGTTGGAAAAGTATCTAAAAACCTTGAATACATATTATTTATTAATTTTAAGTAGTGTTCACTAGTCTCAATATAACCTGAATTACTTTTTATTTTAGTAAAAAATATATCTTGAATCTGTAAAACTTTTTTAGTTATGTTTTTAATACTAATAACATCCTTCTCAATATTATTAATTAAATTCTCTTTTATTTTCAAAACTTGGTTATATATATCATTTCTTTCTTGTAATTGCTGTTTTATTTTTTTATTTTCTAATTTCATATTATAATATTCTATCGCTTCCTGTATAGCTGGTAAAAATTCTGCTTCATTATCCCATGGCTTGGCTATATATTTAAAGACACCAATACTATTAACAGTCGCCAAAATTTGTGGTAATTGATTATATCCTGAAAGAACTATTCTTATTGTATCTGGAGAGATTTCTTTAACCTTCTTTAATAAATCAAATCCATTCATCTCTGGCATTTTCATATCTGCTACAATAACACTAATATCATCATTTTTTATAATATCAATAGCCTTTTTGCCATTTGTGGCAACTATAGATTCATAATTCTCATAGATTACACTTCTTTTTATAGAATTTAATATATTTATTTCATCATCAACAAAGAGCACTTTATTAGTCTTCATAATCTAAAATCACTCTCCTTATACTTACTAACAATATCCTGACATTGTTGTTTTGTAATTCCTAAATATTTATAAACTTCATTACTTACATTAGTCATAAATTGTGGGTGTAATATCTTCCACGAATAATAATCAGCTAAATTTACAATACATGCAATATTCTTATTAGAATTACTTGCAGTTAATGGATTAGAATGTTTTAATGAAACTTCTACAATTGGATATGGCAGCTGCCATAAATTTAATATATATGAGCCTACCTCCTCATGAGTAAAATGAAAAATATTCTTTTCGCATATGCTTATATCTACTTTATTATTTTCATCCTTCATTTTAAGTATGCTTTCATATTCTTCTTTAAACATTTTTAATAATATTACTTTGCCTATATCATGTAATAATCCAGCTGAAGAATATTGCTCTGGAATCTTTTTTTTATTTATCTTTTCATAAAATTCAACAGTCAGTGTATTAACTAAATTAGAATGCTCCCACAATAAACTTTTATATTCGCTATCATTATCAAAATCAAATATATCCACATAAGCAATTAATGATTTAAGATTTATAAGTCCTAAATTAACAACAGCAGTCTTTACAGAACCTGTTTTTATTCCATAAAAAGCAGAATTAATAGTTTTAAGAACTTTTGTTGCTATGGTTTGGTCTTTATTAATTAAAGTAACTATCTCATCTATGCTTGAATTGTCATCTTCAATAAGTTTATTGATTTTAGCAAACAGAGTTGGAATTGTTGGTAATTTATTAGTAGACTCTAATATATCTTTTAAATTACTATCATTTAACTTATCAGAAGTATCCAAAATATCCCTGATTTTATTTATTAAATCTTCTTTCACCCAAGGTTTATTAATATAGATTCTTGCAATGTTCTCATTTATGCATTTAAACATTAAGGCTTTGTGTACATATCCACTTAAAACAATTCTTATGATATTTGGATATATATATTTAACTCTCTTTAAAAGTTCATACCCATCCATTTCGGGCATCATCACATCACTTACTATTACATCTATATTCTTGTTTTCATATAGTATCTTTAAAGCCTCTCTTCCACTTTCAGCATAGAAAGTTATAAATTCACTATCAAAAAATTCTCTCTTTAATGAATTTAAAATTGCTTTTTCATCATCAACAAATAAAATAGTTTTTGACATTTACTTATCGCCACCTAATTTATTGGTATAGATAATATTATTTCAGTTCCTTCATCCAAGATACTTTCAATATTTATGCTTCCTTTATGTTTATTAACTATTATGTCATAAGAAATGCTTAATCCCAAACCAGTTCCTTTCCCAACTGGTTTGGTTGTAAAAAATGGATTAAATATCTTACTCATATTTTCTTTACTAATTCCTATTCCATTATCTTTAATAGAGCAATATACATTTAATTCATCACACCATGTTGTAATATTTATCTCACCAAAAAAGTCTGGATTTTTATGATTCTTTTCTTTTATTGCATATGATGAATTTAATATAATATTTAACAGCACTTGATTTATTTCTCCTGCTTTAGCTTTTATAATTGGTATATTACCTAAATTTATTTTAAAATCTGCTGTGTATTTTACATCATTCCTTGCTATAATAATAGTTTCTTTTATTCCTTCGTTCAAACTATAGTCTGTAAATGAATCATCTTTATTTTCATGAGCAAAATTTCTAAGAGTTGTAACTATATTCCTTATTCTATTTAAACCATCCTCAGTCTCCTTATATAAATCTTTTAAATCTTCTATAATATAATCAATTTTATTTAATTTTTCTAAATTATTAATATTGTCAATTTCATCTTTTACCGATGCTATTGAACCTTCATCTAACATTTCTGTAAGCTTTCTATATTGGAAAATAGATTCTATAAACTTATTAATATATTTTTTTAAAGTATTAAAGTTACTTAATACAAAACCTAATGGATTATTTATTTCATGTGCTATACCTGCTGAAAGTTGTCCTATACTTGCCATCTTATCCTCTTGTATTAATTTCATTTGTGTATCTTTTAATAACTCCAGCGTATTTTCTAATTCCTTATTTTTTTCACTTAAATTTTCAATCAAAAGTTTCTTTTCAGTTATATCTTCTATTACTAATAGAAAGTTAGTTATATTGCCCATATCATCTTTTACGGATGATATAAAGACTCTCATCCAAAGTATGCTTCCATCTTTTCTTTTAGTACAAAGCTCTTTATTCCAGTTTTTCCCACTGTTTATTATTTTTAACACTTCATCATAAAACTCTTTATTTTGATTTGGTAAATTTAATATGCTTAATTTTTTACCTATAACATCATACCTATGATTTCCTATCATATGTTCAAATTTTTCATTTACATATTCTATGTTCAAATTCATGTCAGTTATAATAACTACATTGCATGAATTTTCAACTGCAATCAATAATTTATTTATTAGTTGATTTTTTTTCTTACATTCAATTATATCTATTGTTATCGTTGATACTCCTATTAATTTCCCATCCACATCATACATTGGCAATACTGTAACTGAAACATCTATTAATTTATTGTTTTTATTTTTCCTTATAGTTTCATAGTGGCTTAATTTATTACCTTCCTTTACTTTATCCAATATCAAATTAATTTCATCTTTTTTTTCTTCTGGTACAATTATTGAAATATCTTTACCAATAACTTCTTTTGATGTGTATCCATATAATTTTTCCGCTCCTGAATTCCAACTTGTTATTTTACCACATAAATTTTCTGTAATTATAGCATAGTTACAATTCTCTATTATAGAGGATAATAATCTTCTCTTTTTTTCAGATTTAATTCCATTAGATATTTCTCTTATTATGCTTATAATGACTACACCATTCTTAAGTTTAATTCCAACAGACTTAACTTCAACTGGTAATGGGAAACCATCTTTTTTATAATGAATTGTCTCAAATTCAATGACATTTGTTTTAGTTATATCAAACTCATATATTGAAGTATTAATACAACTTTTGTTTCTTAGTTGACATATGTTCATGTTCGTTAGCTCTTCTTCACTATATCCATAAGTAAAAATTGCTTTGGAATTGGCCTTCAATATGTTACCTTTATCAGATATGATTAATATTATATCATCTGAATTCTCAAATATATATTTATATGTGATAAGTTCATCACTGCTAAAATCTTCCCCCATAATCTTACCTCCGTATTTGTCAGCGTTTTTATTGTTTATTTGATATTTCTACATATCTTCAAATCCAATACTTTCTCCCCATAATACATTTTCATATTATTTATAAAGAAATGTATGATTAATATCTCAATAATTCGGATATAAAACAGAGAAATATGTCTACATTATCTTGAACATATAGAAAAAAGTTGAATAAAAAATATTACTAATTAACATGTAGTAATATTTTTTATAATATATAAATATTTTGATAGGTGGATAACTCAATGATAAGAAACAATAGTAAAGAAGCCTATTTAATCAAATTAAAAGAATATAATCCTTCAAGGATTTCACTTAGCATAGTCTGACATGGATATAAAAGAATTGCAATATTAATGATAAAGGCCTCCAATTACATAAAATATTCAATTACATAAAGTCTCTTTGCATCAGGAAAGAATATTAAGTATATTTGTGAATTATCTTTTTCTGTTTTAGAATAATACATATATTCCTCATCAAAGTTTGGTCTATTTATCCGTGAAACATCCAAATGAATAAGAATCCCACTTATTGCTGATTCAACTTCTGCATTTTTACCTTCTTGCCAATTTAAAGCCTCATTTATAATATCTTTATCCTCATATTCAAATATATGATATCTCTCTCCGTCACCATGAAAGCTTGCTCCACTATCTTTTGAGTAGATTTCTTTATATGAGTTTGGTAGTTTCATATTCCAATTCGAATTAATAATTTCTGTATAAGGCTCATTTATTTGTTTGCACGTAAATGCAATAAACGGCATCATTATAACTAATATAATGCTGCATATACTAATACACAAAATTAATAGCAATTTCTTCATTTTATTCACCTCAAAAACCAATTATATAATCTTTTTAATAAAATACCTAACCAATTCACGTGAAAATTTTATGAATAATATTTTTAATATTGAACTGGAGTATGAGACTTGCATTATAGCAAAGTGAAGCTTTCCTAAATGCAAATCTCATATGGAATGTTCAATATTAAAGATTATCACAATTTAGTTTCTTACCTTTTAATTGCTCTTGTTGCATAAAAAGTTGGTACGTTAAATTCATGAAGTCTACCTGCCCCGTTTATGTCCTGATATATATCTGTAAGGACAAAGCCTGCACGTAATTGCCCTCCAATTTGTTCTTCGATAGTATGTGAAAATTGAATTCCCCAATCTTTTTTTATTGACTCTTCATATAGTTGTTTATCTTTCAATGGATTAAATGGCAGTTTGCGGATCACCATTTTCTCTTCATCATCAAAAATATAATTAATGCCGTTATCCAATCCAGCCAATAAAATTCCGCCTTTTTTCAATACCCTGTAGCATTCTTTCCAAACGGGTAAAACATCCTCTATATAGCAATTAGAAACTGGATGAAAAATCAAATCAAAGGATTCATCTTCAAAAGGCAAAGGATTTGTCATGTCTGCTTTCACTACTTTAATCTCATAGTTTTCTCTTTCCGCAACCTCTTTTTCTTTAAGCAATTGTTTTTCTGAATAATCCAGCACCGTACATTTTGCCCCTAGTGCTGCAAATATAGGCATTTGCTGCCCTCCGCCAGATGCCAAGCCCAATACTTTAGCATCCTTCATTTCACAAAACCAATCTTTTGGCACGGGTTTTATAGGTGTTAATACCACATGCCAATCATTATTCCTTGCTTTTTCAAAAACCTCATGACTAATAGGTTGTCCCCATTCCCAACCTTCTTCTACCCATTTATCAATAACCTTCGAGTTAATTTCAGTATATTTTTTATCCATATAAGCTTCTCTCCTCCATATAAAGCACTAGTAGTCGTTAATTTCCTTTAATATTTTACAAGTACGTAATATCTGTCTAATGTGTACCATATGCCTTTATTTTACACTATATAGCCTATAAAAGCATCTGCTTTTTCCTGCTTATTTTTTTATAAAGGTAAAATCCCTATTTTTCATCTCTATAATGTTAGTAAGATAACCTTATTAAAAAAATTAGCACCTTGCCTTATTCTTATTTAAAGCAAAGTGCTAATTCTAAATTTATATTTCTTTTTATTTTTTAAATATTCTATCTTTCTTTTCACTACTGTGGCCTCCTAAAATTCAATTATTTCTTCACTATTGATAAAATCTTTAGAATCATAGTTTTCCTTGATATACTCAATCAATTCCATATAGTATTCTTCATCAACATCACCTATGCATCTCTCATAGGCTTCTTCAATATCATATATATTCCATATAATCATATTATCGCTTTTGACTTCAAAATCAATTAGTTTACCATCGGTGATAAATATCATTCCATCTTTGTTGACACAAATTTTTTTGTAAAGCTCTATTAGCTGCCAATCTACTTGTTCCAATTGTAATATTTCTGTAAATCCATTTTTTCCAACACTTATAATTGAACATCCATCCATAAAATCACCTCATTATTAATAAATTCTTTAGAAATGTACCGACTATAACTCCTAATCCCATAAATGTAATATCTTCCAAAACTTCTTTAATCTTATTTTTCATTATTACTTTAAACTCCTTTCTACAAAATTATTAATATAAGTATATCATAAATCTGATATTTTGTAAATATTTGACAATAGTCAACAACTTTAATGTTTTTTTACGATCTGCTTTTAAGATAATTCTATATAGATATCTTTTTTACGAAAATTGTTCTTATATTGAAATAAAAAAAGCCCAAAGACCTTAGTCATTTGAGCTTAAACCTATTTTTTAAAACATTAATATAATCCTCATCACCATTATCCTATTTCCTGCTGTTATCAAATATTTTCTTTATAACAGAAATTGCATAAATATCAAGAATAACTATTGAAATTATCGCAAATATTGTAACAATAGCTGACTCCACAAAGACACCTTCTCTCTGAAACATTACTTTTAAACTTGATAAAAATAATATTGCCTTTAGGCAACTAAAAAAATTTTTTTTAATTCACCTAAAGGCAATATCTGAAAAAGATTAATTTTTATTATTTTATTTTCATAAGATTATATAATGTTTATAATATCTTATTCAACATTTCTTTGAAATTTCCTCTTACTATTTTATATAATTATCGTATTTTTCTAACTGTATTAAAATAATATCTCCTACACTACTCGCCTATATATTCGTATTCTTATTATGAAAAACGCTATATTCCATATATTATTCCAAACTCATGCTTTGCCAAACTAATAAATATCTCCCAAAAAGTTTTCGCTTAATTTTTGATGTGGGTATATATTTATTTGCTAATGACCTTATTTCATCCATGGTCATATATGTATCATGTTTACCATGCCTTTCCCAAACTTCTTTTGCATGTTCATCATCTTTTTTAAGTCTGCCATTTTTTATCAAGTTCATTACTATGTTAGGGAAAAAAGCACTGCCCCATATAATATAATCAGTTAATGATTTTGGTTTTACAAGGTCTAATATGATAAGTTTACCACCTTTTTTAAGTTTATCCTTTGCAAAACTCAGAAGCCATTCATAAGGCAAATGATGAGCAGTAGCTGTTGTTATAATAACATCAAAGCTATTGGTTTCAAATTCCATATCGAGAATGTTTCCGCAAATATACTCTATGTTTTTATTAGGATGTAAAACTTTTGCCTTCTCAATCATCTTATCTGCAAGGTCAACTGCTATTACTCTTTTAGATTTTTCAGACAACATAAATGAAAGTTCTCCTTTGCCGCAGCCGATATCAAGGCAAGTTTCTACATTATCCGGTATCAGTTTCATGAGTTGATTAAAATAACAGTTGTTGTGATTCCATTTTGGCTCATCCAGTTCTGATATTTCATTGAAATCAGTCTTTACAACATTATAATCTTCCATGCTTATTCCCTACCTAAATAAGATTTATGTCCACTTAAATCACAAGTTATCTATATCAATCCACAATGGTTCATATCTTTAATAATTATAAAATATCTTTACGCAATCTTTAGATTCATCTTTATATTTTAACTTTAACAATAATTCTTTTGTAAATCCACCTAAATCATAATGCTCAATCTCATTTATATTAATCCATTTATATGTTTCTGCCTCATCATTTAAGACAACATCACTTGAGTCTGTCTTACAAACATAGTCAATAAAAATAAAGTGTTTTTTCTCGTGGAACGTATCACTATATATGCTCTCCTTTAAACTAATTAACTTAATGTCATAGATATATAAACCCGTCTCCTCTAATATCTCTCTTTTCAACGCTTCTTCCATTTTTTCTCCTAATTCTATATGTCCTCCTGGAATTACGTATTTATTTCCCCATTTATGGGATTTACAAATCAATATTTTCCCTTCAGGATTAAATATAATTGCACTGACGGTTGGTTCAGGATAATTACTCATAACTTTTTATACGTCTCCTTTTCTACATTATTTCCACCCATTTGCCTATGTTTATTTCTTATTTCTTGCAGTAAATTTTAAAATAAAGTCATTTCTAAATAGGGATAAGTTGGGAAGTTTATTATCATGTAGTGGATTATAATTCTTTATTAATTTTTAACTGTTTTTGATTGTTTTTAAGCCAATTCATAACCTCAGTTGATGAAACAGTCCCTTGTGCAGAAAAACCTGGTAGTATTATGGAATTTTGACACTCTTTTGCTATATCCTTTTCAATATTACCAAATCCTCCGCCTCCATGAGTACAAAAAGGGATTACTATTTTATCTGTAAAATCATGCTGCCTAAGAAAACTCAAGACTGGCGGTGCTATTGTTTTAAACCAGTTGGGTGAACCTATAAATATTGTTTTATAACAATCTATTGGCTCATTTCCAAATATCAATTTAGGGCAAAATCCTCGAGAAATCTGATTTCTTACTTCTTTAACAGCAGTATTATAGTCAAAGGAATAATTCTTTTCAGGAACTAATTCTCTTAAGTCGCCGCCAGTTTGCGCTGCTATTTCCAATGCCAAACTCTCTGTGAACTTGAACAATGAATAATAAACAATCAGTATATTGCTCATATATAATACCTCCTACTTTACTATTATACATTGAAATTACTAAAATCTAAGTTACTTTTGTCTTATTTCTTTTTAAAATTGCTTATTGAGGCAATTACTCTATATACTAATGCCAAGTTAAATATTGACCATAAAATTGAAACGATAATATTTTCTCTATTTTATCTCAAATAAAAAGAGAGAAAGCCAGACTTTTTTATGCCTGATTTTCCCTCTATTTTTGAACAACTTTTTTTCTATTTTAACGAGTTTTTTTACATTTGAACGAGTTTATTTTTAGAATACAACAATTCAATTATATTCTATACCTACTATTCAACAGTAACTGCCTTAGCTAAGTTTCTTGGCTTATCTATGTCACAGCCTCTACCTTTAGCTATATAGTATGATAATAATTGAAGTGGTACAACAGCTAATACTGGTGCTAGTATAGGTGTAACTCTTGGTATATATATTACATCATTAACTATCTTTTCGATGTGATCATGACCTTCCATAGCTATTCCTAAAACTTTTGCGCCTCTTGTTGTAACTTCTTTAACATTACTTAAAGTCTTTTCAAATAAATGTTCTTGAGTAGCTAGTGCAATTACTGGTGTTCCTTCTTCGATTAATGCAATAGTACCATGTTTAAGTTCTCCAGCTGCGTATGCTTCTGAATGAATGTATGAAATCTCTTTTGTTTTTAAAGAACCTTCCATAGCTACTAAATAATCAAGACCTCTGCCTAAATAGTACATATCTTCATTATCTTTTATTTCATAAGCTACTTTCTTAATCTTTTCTTCATCATTAAGAATTTCAGCAACTTTTTCTGATAGATTTAATAATTCTGCTTTTATCTTTTCTATTTCATTTCTCTTAACGCTATTTTTAAGCTCAGCAAAATATAATGCTACAATATAAATAGTAATAAGTTGTGTTACATATGCTTTTGTTGATGCAACTGCAATTTCTGGTCCAGCCCAAGTATAAAGTACATCGTCAGCTTCTCTTGCTATAGAGCTTCCTACAACGTTTGTTATTGCAATTACTCTTGCATTATTGCTTTTAGCAAGTCTTAAAGCAGCAAGTGTGTCTGCTGTTTCTCCTGATTGACTTAGCACAATCATAAGAGTTCTTTCATTTAATAATGGCTCTCTATATCTAAATTCTGATGCTACATCTACCTCTACTGGTATTTTTACTAATTTTTCTAAAACAGCTTTTCCTACAACTCCAGCATGATAAGCTGTTCCGCAAGCAACAATATAAACTTTATCTATGTTCTCAATATCCTCTTTAGTTAATTTAATATTATCTAGTTTAACTTTTTCTCCAATCATTATTCTTGAAGTTAATGTATCTTTAATAGCCTTTGGCTGTTCATGAATTTCCTTTAACATAAAGTGGTCATATCCACCTTTTTCAGCCGCATTAGCATCCCATGTTACATGGTAGATATCTCTCTTAACTTCTTCTTTATTAGAATTATATATCTTAGCTCCAGTTTTATCGATTAGTACAAATTCATTATCTTCAAGTAGATATATATCTCTAGTATAGTTTAATATAGCTGGAATATCTGAAGCTATAAAGCTTTCATCTTTGCCTACTCCCACTATTAATGGACTATCTTTTCTTACTGCTACTAATTTATCTGGCTCGTCTTTGCAAATTACTCCTATAGCATAACTTCCTTCTAGCTTCTTAGCAGCTTTCATTACTGCATCTAGTAAGTCTCCATCATAGTAGTAATCTATAAGATGAGGAATAACCTCTGTATCAGTTTCTGATTTGAATTTATATCCCTCTGATAATAACCATTCTTTTAGTACAAGATAGTTTTCTATAATCCCATTGTGAACTACTGCTATAGTTCCATCCTCATTAACATGTGGATGTGAATTAGTGTCAGATGGTTCTCCATGAGTTGCCCATCTAGTATGACCAATTCCTATAGTTCCATTTAATTCATGTTCCTTAAGTTTTTCTTCTAGATTTACTAATCTTCCTTTACGCTTCTGGACAGCAATGCTTCCTTCCTCAATAACTGCAATACCAGCTGAATCATATCCTCTATATTCAAGCTTGCTTAGTCCTTCAATTAATATAGGTGCAACTTTCTTTGGTCCTAAATATCCTACTATTCCACACATAATTATCTTCCTTTCAATACTATTAATACTTACTGTAATTCTATTACATATCTTTAAAAGGAAGCTTGTATTTAAATACCCGACTAGATTTGTGCTGAAAATTGCTTCCCAGTTTTGCTAGCCTTTAACGGTAGTATTTGTACCGTGGGGCACCCGCTGAAATCTTCGATACTCCCCATCCTCGTCAGGTTAAGTGAAAATCTAATTCCTTGATTTAGTTGTCCAAAGTTACTCAACTAATCAGATATTCTTAACCTCTAGCGCTTCATACTAATTAATTACCTTCTTCCCCCCTTCTTTATTATATTAATGTAATGATTACAGTCTTCAAGCTTCCAATCTATTATATTTTATATTATATTTTATGTCAATTTATTTGTGATGCTAATACTACTTATATATTAATCTTTAAAATTTTTTTACATTTTTAATCTAAATTTATCTTTTACAAAAATTGAGGAGAAGTTATTTTAACTACTCCCCAATATAATTTAATTAAAACATATTTTTAATTCTTCATATTTTTTTACAATCATATCAGTTAACTTACTGTCTTCTGATAATCCTGATATTTTAGCAATTGTATTTCTAATTCCATTAGCCTTTATACCATTTTGTATCTCTTGTGCTTTATTATCCTCATCATAATTGAATAGATATCCTGCTGCTATACCAATTGCAATATTTTCGTATCCAAGATTCAACTCATGACAAAGCTTAAGTGGAGTTACCAACCTATCTTTACCAGATAGTTTTCTAATAGGATCACGTCCTACACGATAAACCTCATCCTGTAAATAAGTATTTTCAAATCTTCCTATTATCTTCTTTGCATAAGCTTCTAAAGATCCTAGTTCTATTTTATACTTCTCACTTAAAGCCTTTGATGCTTCAGAGTGAAATCCTAAAGCAACGTGTCTAATAAATTCATCTTTTATAGCTTCATGTATAAATGTATATCCTTTAAGATAGCCTAGATAAGCAGTTGTTGCATGAGCACCATTAAGTAAAAATAACTTTCTTTCAAGATATGGTCCTAAATTGTCAACATATTCTGCACCTTTTATATTATCATTGATTTTTACTTTATGTTTTTCAATATCCCATTCGTAAAAATCTTCAACTGCAACATCTATTGGAAGCTCTTTTTCAATATTTACATTAGGAACTATTCTGTCTACTGCACTATTTGGGAATCCTACTTTCTCGTTTAGATAAGCTTTTAATTTTGGCTATGTTAGACATAAATAATGATATGATATACAAAACTCTCGGATTGTGTTATAATAAGTCTAAAACATACATTTAGAGAGGTGAGTTTATGGCAAGTGTAGTTAATATAAAATCAGATATTAGAAGTCTTTCTGATACTGAATTACAGGAATTATTTAATTTCATAGGTGAAGTAATGACACTTAACTCACTTACTCGTAATTTACCAAAAGATTGTAGGAAAGCAAGATTTTCAAGGGGGGAAGTCTGCCCTCATTGTAACTCTACACACGTTGTTAAAAATGGCAAATTAAATGGAAAGCAGAGATACAAGTGCAAAAGTTGCAATAAAACATTTAATGATTTTACCAAGTCTGCTTTATCAAGTACCAAACTGCCTTTAGAAAAATGGATAGAGTACGCTAAATGTATGGTGCTTGGTTACACGATAAGAAAAAGTGCTGAAATAGTTGAGGTATGTGTAAAAACTTCATTCTATATGAGACATAAGATACTTGACGCAATCCGTATGTTTATGGGTATCGGAGATGTCGATGGCGTAATTGAAATGGATGAAACCTTTGTAGCAGAGAGTTTTAAAGGTAATCATAAGAAAAGCGGATTTATTATGCCAAGACCTTCTCGCAAGAGAGGGAAACAAATCAAGAAGCGTGGTATTAGTAATGAACAAGTGTGTGTAGCCACAGCAATTGATAGAAATGGAAACTTAATAATGGAGATGGTTTGTAAAGGTAGAGTTAGTAATAGCGATTTTAAAAGACTTTATGATGGTCGTATAAATGAGGGTGCTATAATTTGTACAGACAGCCACAAGAGTTACATTCAATTCGCAAAGGACTTTAAATTGGACCATAAACGAATTATGAGATGGCATTACAAGAACGGTATATATCATATTAATCATATAAACAACCTGCATAGTCAGTTTAAAGAATGGATGTTGGACCTATGTCAATATCTTGGACACAAAAAGTTGAACAAATTATGCAGAATTTTTAGCTAAGTCCTCACACTTTTGAGGAGTTATATATCCTATGCTACTATGTATCCTTTTTCTGTTATACCAGGATTCTATATATTCAAAGATTGCTAATCTTGCAGTATCATAATCAAAGTATTTAACTATATGAACTTCCTCTTTTTTCAATGAAGCATGGAAAGATTCAATACAAGCATTATCATACGGGCATCCTTTGGAGCTAAATGAATGTGTAATAATCTTTGTTGCAGCTATGTATTCCTTAAAAGCATTGCTTGTATATTGACACCCTAAATCACTATGGAGGATTAAGGGTTTAGTAGGTTTTTGTAGCTCTATAGCATTTTTAACAGCTCGTAGAGCTAATGAAGTATCGATAGATCTAGACATGGCGTAGCCAATTATTTTCCTACTATATAAGTCCATTACTGAAGCTAAATAGCACCAGCCATCTTTAACAGTATGAATGTAAGTTATGTCAGTTACCCATTTTTCATTGATAGTATTAGCTTGGAAATCTCTTTTTAAAACGTTTTCTTGTTCTTCTATCTTCCTTTTAGATGATGTGGGTCTATATTTTTTTATAGTTATAGATTTTATCCCTAATTTTTTCATTAATCGCTGCGTCCTCTTTAAACTAATATTTATTCCCTCAGCTTTCAAGGATTCGTTTATTTTGGGTGCTCCATATCGATTCTTGCTTGCCTTATGGATATCTATAATCTTGTTACATATGATTTCATTCTCAAGCTCACGCTTGCTTGGTTTCTTATTTAAATATTTATAATAAGAACTACGCGATACTTTCAGAACCTTACACATAAGCTTAATATCATGATACTTCTTGTTGTTAGTAATGAATTCAAATATACTAGTTACTTCCTTGCGAATATGCCCATAGCTTTTTTTAGTATTTCAATTTCCTCTTCAAGTTTTGCATTTTTCTTTAATAAATTTTTATATTCTTCTGCTGTTATAGTTGTATCTTTATCTACTGAAACTGGCTTCTTTTTTGATATCCATCCATTTATTGTTGATTTTGATAGGGCATACTCACGACTCAACTCTGCTAAACTCTTACCAGAGTTGTATAATTCTACTATTGTATTTTTGAATTCTTCTGTATAATGTTTTTGACCTCTTGCCATTATAAACACTTCCTTTTCTTATTAATATTTTAAAGTGTTCGGCTTTCTGTGTCTACAATATTATACTAACACCACTATTTAAATTATTACACTTATTATAATAAATGACTGGGTATACGTTTTCAATTTTAACAAGTTCAAATTAAGGATATGTTTTTTATGACAAATTTGAAATTAACCGTAAACGTACATAAAAAAAGCTTAGAAAGCGTGTAAAAATCTAACTTCCTAAGCTTTTAATCTTCTAAGCTAATTTTGCTTTTTCCTCTATCATCTTAGCAAGAGAATGTGCTATCTTATCAAGCTCCTCTTGATTTTCTCCCTCTAGCATTACTCTTACTAATGGTTCTGTTCCAGAAGGTCTTATTAAAACTCTTCCTTTTCCTTTTAGTTGTTCTTCTATTTTTCTTATTTCATTTGCTATTTCTTCATCTTTTTCATGTATGTCTTTCATATTATTAGGAACCTTTGCATTAACTAAAACTTGTGGAAGTTTTGTTAGCATTGATGCAAGTTCTGATAACTTTTTACCGCTTCTCTTAACTGTTGATGCCACTTGAAGAGCTGTTACAAGGCCATCTCCAGTAGTATTGTGATTTAAAAATATTATATGCCCTGATTGCTCTCCACCTAGAACATATCCTTCCTTAATCATTTCCTCAAGAACATATCTGTCTCCAACCTTAGTTTTTATAGATGACATTCCTTCCTTTTCTAGGGCTATATCAAGGCCTAAATTTGCCATTACTGTTGTTACTATCATATTTCCTTTAAGCTTGCCTTGTTCTTTTAGGTATTTTCCACAAATAGCAAGTATAAAGTCTCCATCTATAAGATTTCCTTTTTCATCTACAGCTAAGCATCTATCCGCATCTCCGTCAAATGCAAGTCCTAAATCACATTGCTTTTTAACAACATAATCCATTAATTCTTCTGGATGAGTTGAACCGCAATTTTTATTTATGTTAATTCCATCAGGGTCATTGTTTATAACCTCAACCTCTGCACCTAATTCTCTAAATGTCTCAACAGCTGCCTCATATGCTGCTCCATTAGCGCAATCTAAAGCTACTTTAAGCCCTTTTAAGTCCACATCTATAGTTGACTTAGCAAAGTGTATGTAATCCTCTAAGGCTGCTTCTTCCGTAACCTTTTTTCCAAGATCAGCTCCAGTTGGACTTGGCACTCCATCAAAGCCGCCCTCGATTATGCTTTGTATCTTATCTTCTAATTCGTCCTTTAACTTATATCCATTACTGTTAAAGAACTTAATTCCATTGTATTCTACAGGATTATGAGAAGCTGAAATTACAACTCCAGCATCTGCATTATATTTTCTTGTAAGATATGCTACAGCAGGTGTTGGTATAATACCTACACAAACCGCCTCTGCACCTACTGAAAGAATACCTGAAACTAAAGCACTCTCAAGCATATCTCCTGAAATTCTTGTATCCATTCCAACTAATATTTTTGGCTTATGAGTTCCTTCTGTTAAAACAAAGGCCCCTGCTCTTCCTAGCTTATAGGCAAGTTCAGCTGTAAGTTCTTTATTGGCAATTCCTCTAACTCCATCTGTTCCAAACAATCTACCCATATTGCTACCTCTCTTCACATGTTTTTTGTATACCATCACTTATTATATTATATTTTTTATTTAACGTCTAATTTAACTTGGTTTATATTCCATCATTATGTGTTCCGCACTTTTCATTCCATCAACTGCAGCCGACACTATACCTCCTGCAAATCCTGCTCCTTCTCCACATGGATACAATCCTTTTAAAGATATGCTTTGGAACTTCTCATTTCTTTCAATCTTTACAGGGGCTGAAGTTCTTGTTTCAACTCCTGTCATAACTGCGTCATCTGAGGCAAAGCCTTTTATCTTCTTATCAAATTCTATTAATCCTTCCTTTAGAGTATCTATAACTCCACTTGGAAGACACCTTCTTAAATCTGCAAATTCATAACCTGGTCTATATGTTGGCTTTATACTTCCAAGTTTAGTTGAAACTCTGTCCTTTAAGAAATCTCCTACAAGCTGAACAGGTGCAATATAATTACCTCCTCCTAGTTTATAGGCAAGGCTTTCATAATGTCTTTGAAATTCCATTCCTTTTAGTGGAGTGTCTCCTATAAAGTCCTTTTCTCCAACAGTTACAACAATGGCTGAATTAGCATTATCCTTATCTCTCTTATAATAACTCATGCCATTTACCACAAGTCTTTCTTCCTCTGAGGCTGCTGCAACCACCTCTCCTCCTGGACACATACAAAAACTATATACTGCTCTATCTGTTATCTTACTTGTATAGGACAATCTATAATCTGCTGCTCTAAGTCTTGGATGAGATGCAAACTTGCCATATTGATTTTCATCTATAAATCTTTGAGAATGCTCTATTCTAACACCAATGGCAAAAGGTTTTGGAGACATAAAAATTCCTCTTTTAAATAACATTTCATAGGTATCTCTAGCACTGTGCCCTAAAGCCAGCACTAATACTTCGCAG
The DNA here is from genome assembly GCF_047777555.1 of Clostridium sp. Taxonomy (GTDB): domain Bacteria; phylum Bacillota; class Clostridia; order Clostridiales; family Clostridiaceae; genus Clostridium_H. Next base: position 220,726 of record NZ_JBKEEV010000002.1, read on the forward strand.
GGAACTTCTTCTCCGTTTATTATTACTGCTTCAAGCTTATTATTCTTTATCTTTAAATCTTCTAGCCTGCTGTTAAACCTTACTTCTCCTCCTAAACTTATAATCTTTTCCCTTATATTTTTAACTACTCCTTTTAATATATCAGTTCCGATATGAGGTTTTCCAATATAAGTAATTTCTTCTGGCGCTCCAGCCTTTACAAATTCATCAAGGACAAAATCGCATCTTCTGTCTTTTATTCTAGTTGTAAGTTTTCCATCAGAAAAGGTTCCTGCACCACCTTCTCCAAACTGCACATTAGACTCTAAATTTAACTTTCCATCTTTCCAAAATTTCTCTACAGATTTAGTCCTATCTTCTACCTTTTCTCCTCTTTCAATCACAATAGGTCTATATCCATTTTCAGCTAATAATAGGGCTGCAAACATTCCTGCTGGTCCCATTCCTACAACTACAGGTCTATGATACATTTCTTTATTTCCAAAAATCAATTCTTCTCTATCTGCAGCCTCTTCCATCTTTACATCTTTATTGTTAGCTCTTTGAACAACCTTTTTTTCATTATCACACTTAACTTCAACGCTGTAGGTGAATTTTATGTTATTCTTTTTTCTTGCATCGATTGATTCCTTAAGTATCTTAAAATTTTTTATATATTCTTTATCTATTCTCAGCTTTTTTGCTGCCTTCTTTCTTAATAGCTCAATATCTTCATCTATATCTAATACTAAATTGTTTATTCTAATAGTCATGCGACTTATCCTCCAGTATGTTAATTATTAGCATTTGCAGAATTAGTATTTTCTTCCGATGTTCCTCCAGAATTCTTATCCTTTTCTCCCTCAGTTGTCTTGTTATCATTTTTAACTATGTTTACATTAACAAACTTAGCACTTTGAGATATTACAGTAATGTTTTGAGGAAGTTCTAATTTTATTGGTACTGTATATTCTCCTTCATCTAAATTTTCTAGATTTATATAGCACTTGATACTGTCTTCTTTTAAAGAATCTATATATGTCTTACCTCCAGATATAACCAGTGACAAAGTTTCTTTATCCAATTTAGCCGAAAATCCACTTTGTAAATTCTTAACTTGAATATTGGATGTTACATTTTTTTCACTAACTTTGTCCAAGATGATTTGTGCATCTACAGTAGTGCTTCCATCTGTAATTTTCACATTAGCAGGCACTATGAGTTTAACTGTAATATTGGAAACGTCATTTTTAAATTTACTTAAATCTATAGGTTCTGTCTCTAATTTAGATACAGCATTAATACTTTTAGCATCTCCTACCAGTGTGAAATTTTCTTTAGAAAGCTTTATAGTTTTTAAAATAAATCCCTTTGGCAAATCTCCAGTAGTTTTTATATTTACCCCTACATTTTTTGTTTTTTGAACAGAAATAAATACATCTGAAGCACTAGGACTTAAGGTTACTTCCTTTACTTCCTTTCCAAGCCTATCTACTGCTTTTAGTGGAACAGCAAGGTTAATATTCTTATCTGCCTCATTAAGGTCTAATTCTGCTATAACCCTATGGACAGAATTCACATAGCTCTCAGCTCCACTTACAGTTACAGTTTTTGGTTTTATTACTGGTTTTTCACTATAAAAACCAGTCTTAGAACTTCCTTTTACCTCAGCTTCTACCTCAAAAGTCTTTTCCTTATAATTGTCAACATCAACAAAAATCCACATAGCACCATCATTTACAATATTAATATTTCCACTAGGTCTTCTAACTATGTTTACTGGTACTCTGTTTTCCCCTTTTTTCATAACATAACCGCTCAAATCTGCAACTAACTTAAACTGTTCTGGTTTTATTGCATAAATATCAACTGGCTTTCCAGTCACATTTAGGGATATTGAAAACTTTTGATTTGGTGAAAGTATAAGTCCTGTTTGCTTCAAATAATCCTCATTAACTATCTTCACAGGAATATTTGATATCTTATAAGTTTTAGCTGTATTACCATCGTTAGAAGTATATAGCCATAAAATAAAAGCAGCAATTACGCAGCATATCTTAACAATTAATTGTTCTCTGCTTTTTTGAGCCATGACTTCACCTTCTCCCTATAGGTTATCTTTTTGCTTTTTCTATACTTAATTATCCTTATTAAAATGTCCTTAAGCCTTTCTTTTGTATAATATCTTGTCAAATTTCCATTTACAGCAAGAGATATAACTCCTGTTTCCTCTGATACCACTATTACTAGAGCATCTGAAACTTCAGAAATTCCAATAGCAGCTCTATGCCTTGTTCCAAGCTGTTTATTAATATCATTGTTATTGGTAAGAGGTAGGAAGCATCCAGCTGCTGCTATTCTATCGTTTCTAATAACAGAAGCTCCATCATGAAGAGGTGTATTTACTACAAAAATATTCTCTAATAAGGCAGCTGAAATAACTGAATCTAGTTTTGTTCCTGTATTTATTATATCTCCAAGTCCTGTGGTCTGCTCTATTACAATGAGAGCTCCTGTTCTGCTCTTAGATAAATTTTCCACAGCATTGGCGATTTCCGTTATAATCATATTCATTTTTTCTTCATCTTCTAAAATATGTTTATCATTAAAGGCACTTCTTCCTATGTGCTCAAGAGCCTTTCTTATTTCTGGCTGAAATATAATGACAAAAGAAAGGACCCCTATAGTTATGGTCTTATTAAGAATCCAATTTAATGTAGTTAAATGAAGCAAACTGCTTATGGGAATGAGTAAAATTATAAATAAAATTCCTTTTAAAAGCTGTTCTGCCCTTGTCTCATGCATAAGCATATAAAACTTATAAAAAATATATGATACCACTATAATATCCAGCACAGAATAAATGTTAATACCTTTTATGGTATTAATGACTATATTAGCAATATCCACTTTCTTCACCTCTTACAATTAATGTCTACTATTAATTATACACCATTGTTACTTTATTAATAATAAAAAGCTTATTTATTTAACAAAATATTTAACAGAATAATTTTCAAGAATAAATTATATAATTTTATGATATACTAGAAAAAATATCCTAAATATGTTTTAATATAAAATTAAAATTATCTTGAAGGAGTTGATATTTTGAAAGAATCCAACAAAAAGGAATCTAACAAAACGCTATTTACACTTCTGCCTTTTGTTATTGGAGCCATTCTTATGGGTTCAGCTGTTTTTTTCGGAACATATTACTTTTTTATAGGTAAGTCTCAAGCATCTTATGTATCCAAAATAAAAACAGAGATAAACAATATAAATAAAGTAAATGAATCCTCCTATATTTTTACAAAAGGGCAAACTATTGATATAAACAAAATATCGTCTTCTCTTTCACAATCTATAGCTTCATTGCAAAATTCACACTCAAAAATCAGAAGTTTAATTGTAACAAATAAGTATGCTAAAGATCAGAACAACTTAATTTTAGGTCTTGAAAATAATATACTAATGTATAAACACATACTTTCTATAGTTAGCGACCCTAAAAGCCCTAACCTTACAAAACTTTTAGATGAGCTTGAAAAAAGTAGAGATGATTGCATGAATTATTATGCTTTGGTTTCTATTAAGGGCATAAAAATCACCTTACCTAATGAAAGTTTAGAATTCTTAAACAACACCATAGCTTATACTGAAAAGCAAATTAGACAAAATACTGATGCCCAGATAGTTTTAAGCCAAAATCGAGATTTTCTTCTTACTTTTAATGATATATCAAATCAATTTAGTCAAATAAAGAAGGATTATATGAATACTATTATACATTCTAGAAGTAATGTCACCGGATACGAAAACTTGCTAAGTGAATTAGATAATACGGAAAATGCTATAACCAGAATAAAAATAGACTTATCCAATCTAACTATTCCAAATGATGCTTTATCTGTGTATGAGGCTTTTGTTAAGGTTTTGGATGACTATGATACATATATACAAAGTTTAAAGTATTCTGTAAAAACAGAACAACTCACATCCGTATCTGGGCTTACAAATAACAATAATCTAAATAAGTTATATGACACTCCTGAACAGCAGATGCAGGTTGTAGAAAAGGATTATAGAAACTTTATAAGGATATACAATGAATTCGAGGATAAAATTGTTTAAGATTATTGTTAAATTTAATTATTTTTTGAATTATTTTTTTACTAGCGGGAACAATATCAATAGCCCACTTTAAATTAGCTCCAATAATTTTAAAGGAGAGGATAGTAAAAATGAAAAAAATTCTTGTTAGCATAATAACTTTGATTACTATGTTAACAGCTTCTTTTTATTATGCCAGTGCAAAGGTAATATGCGATTCTGAAGCAAAAACATTATATAAAGAAGAATCTCAAGTTGTAACAGTATTTAATGATAAAGGACAAAATTTCTATATAACTAAAGATGACATACATTTAATGGCTCAAATTGTATATGCAGAAAGCTGTGCTGAACCTTACGAAGGAAAAGTAGCGGTTGCATCAGTTATATTAAACCGTTTAAAAGATTCTAAATTTCCTAATAACATCGAAGGTGTAATAAAACAAAAGGCCGCATTTTCATGCGTGAAAGATGGAAAAATAAATGTAACTCCAGATGATAATTCTTATAGAGCTGTCATGGATGCTCTTAAAGGTAAAGATCCAACTGACAGTGCAGTTTTCTTTTATAATCCGAAAATTGCCACATCCTCTTGGATGAAAAATATAGCTAAGAAAAACTCCAAGAGGATTGGTAATCATGTATTTTTCGTAGCAAAGTAACATATTGCCAATCATTTCAATTAATATAAATATAGTAAACTTAAATGTCAAAAAACACTTAGGCAGTTCACATTGTGTGAACTGCCTCTTCTATATTAATCTAAATATTATCTACCATAACTTTAAATTTCATATAGTATTATTTTAAATTTCATCTACTGCTGTTAGTGCAGCCACTTGACCTTCACCTGCTGCCTTTATATACTGATAAGGCTTTCCTGTGCAGTCTCCTGCGGCATAACATCTTTTAATATTTGTTCTCATATTCTTATCTACTTTTATATGCCCATTTTCCATTTCTAGTCCTGGAACCAACTGGCTTGGAGATATGCTGTCCTTAAGTACAAATATTCCATCCGTTTCAATAGTTTCCTTATTTAAAACAAGCTTTGATACTCTATCCTCTCCAACTATCTCCTTAGGTATATCACTTACAATCTTAATATTGGAGTTTAATTCTAAATTTCCCTTATACATAGGAACATAGTAAACTGTTGAAGCTAATTCGCTTACATAATTAGCCTCATGCTCAGCTTCTTTATTGTAACCTATTATTGTAACTACTTTACCTTTATAAAGAGGGGCATCACAGGTAGCACAATACCCTACACCCTTACCTAAAAATTCTTCTTCACCTTTTATAGGCTTACCATACTCCATACCTGTAGCCAATATTACAGATCTAGCTTCATACATCTTTTGATTTACCATTAGAGCAAAATATTCTCCCATGGCATATACAGAGTCAATTCTCTCCTCTGTTATTTCTATTCCCATATTCTTAATATGGCTTTCAAACTTCTCTTTTAACTCTTTACCAGATATATTATAAAATCCTAAATAATTATTAATTTTAGGTGCCTTTATAAGCTTAGGACTAAAATCCTTATTTCCAAAAATAATTATATTCTTATTTCTTATTTTAGCATTTATAGCTGCTTCTAATCCCGCTGGACCGCTGCCAATAATAGCTATATCATATCTTTCGCTCAAAGCCATTCACCTCCTTTATATAATGAAATCCGACAATACCTTTTTTAGGTTATTGTCGGTTTTGTATTTTATAGGTGTTTAGAAATAGCTGTTTCGAAATCTTGTTTTGGTCTAAATCCAACCATATTTTCAACAACTTCTCCATTTTTAAATATCATAACATTAGGAATGCTTGAAATTCTATATTTTGATGCTATTTCTGGATTTTCATCTACATTCATTTTAAAGAACTTAGCTTTATCTCCCATATCCTCAGATAATTCTTCTATTACAGGTCCTAGCATTCTGCATGGTCCGCACCAAGGAGCCCAGAAGTCTACTATAACTGCTTCTTCGGAATTTATTACTTCTTGAATAAAATTACGGCTATTTATTTCTCTTACCATGTATTATCCCTCCATAAACTCTTCATATACCCCAAGGGGGTAACTTATATTATTATTGTAACTCTCTTTTTTATATTAGTCAATAATTTGTTTATCACTTTCTAAGTCTTTTATTCTCAAGTAAATACTTATAAAAATATTTTCCCCTAAATCATATTTAAAATACGGTACACAAAGTTTCTACTGCCTTTGCATACCGTTTTTATAAAGATTTATTTTAAGTCTATAATCTTTTTCTCTGTATGTGATTTTATAAAGTCATCATCGTCATAGACAAGAAGCTGAAGCTCTAACTTGTCATTAACCTTCTTTACAGAAGTTACCTGCTGATTTAAAGTATTAGCATTATATATTCCCTTAACTTCACAAGTTTTAACATTAAGCTTATATAAATCTCCACCTACAGCTATTGTTCCATAACCATGCCCTATTATTACAGCTACATTTTCGTCATCTAACCATTCCACAAATTTAGGTGAATTTTGTTCTTCATCTTGGACAATATCCAAAGACCATTTTTCTCCAGTTTCTAAGTCTTTCACATATATCTTACCTATTCCTTCTTCTATTGCATCTGGTCCTTTTCCTTCAATGCATACACTCAATTTTTTATTTAAAGAATCCTTCCACTCAGTTGAAAACTTAGGATTAACATCCTTGCCTAGATTGTTCTTTGCAAACTTTATAGTATTCTCCGAAGATGAATCCTTATTTGAATCATCATTATTCTCAACATCTTTATTTTCATCTATATCTACAGACTCATCTTTTTTATCTTTATCCTCTTCTGCTTCTTTAGTATTCTTTTTATCATCAGAATTTGCAGTTACTTTTTTGTTTTCTTCAACTTTCCTATTTGAACATCCTGTAAATCCTATAACTGAGGCAGTCAAAAGCAAGCAAATAATATAGCATATACTATTTTTTAATCTACTTATACTAGGTTTCATAAGTTTTCCCCCTTTAGTTTTTTATACATTTCTTATTAAAAATTTGGAGCATCGTATATTATACTTTCTTCATAGATTTCGTTATGATCATCATATTTATCAATATCAATTTTTATTTTAATATCATCATTTTCTCTTACCACATCTACTATGCCTTTATTATCATTTAAGACCTTGTATATCATGAGAGCTTCTCCTGTTTTTACATTTACCATATATAGCTCTTCTGCGCAATTAACCTCATTTTCTTTCCCTTCAAAGACAATAAATAAGGAGTTTTCACTGTCCCACTTTATATACTTAGGTTTAGCTTTTCTGTAGGCAAAGTTTAGTTCTAAATACCAGTTGCTTTTATTGTATACATCTCTGATATATAACCTCTCTTCAGGATATTCTCCTTCCTTTGGAAGATAAAATCCAAAGCTCTTATCTGGAGATTCATTCCATAAGCCAAGCAACTTGTATTGAAGACTTACATCCACAGGTTTTTTATTAAAGATTATAGGTATTCTTACAGGAACACCAACTCTTCCGAAAAGAAGTTTAATTTTCTTCTGATCCTCTTCAATTTCTTCTACAGCTACTTCATTACCTCCTGGTAATAAGGTATTTATGCCTCCATCTGCACCTTCTGCTTTATCTAAAGCTTCGCCTTCTTTAACTATTCCATTTACAGTACTGTTTGATGAACTATTATGCTCATCATTTATATTTCCGTTTAATTGGGTATTTAAACTACCTTCTGTTTTATCATTTCCTTGTACAGCTTCTTCTTGTTTTGAAGTAGAATTTGACTTAGCAATCTTTTTTGGTAAATCCTTTTTTAATGAATCACCACCCATATTTTCTGTACTTGGTTTTATAGAAAATTTTTCATTCACTTTGTCTGATAAATCCGTATTAATATTCTTTTCATTTTGTTGTGGTTTTATATTCTCCTGAACTTTTGGCTTATTTTCTTGTGTGCCTTTTGAAATTTGATTATTCTCTATTACATGAAACCTGGATATTGGATTTATAAGTAATATAAACGCTATAGCTGCTGCTATAGGTGCTCCTACCTTAATCATATTTCTATAGTATCTATAATCTTTATGTCCATCATCAGCATACTTATTCTTATCAATTCTAGACATAATTTTATCCTTTTGACTTTCAAAAACTATATCATCAAAATTCAGAGCTTCCTCAAAGGACTTTTCTATTAAAAGCTCCTCATCATAAAGCCTTCTACAAAACTCACAGGATAGCATATGAATCTGCATTTCTTTCATCAATTCCTTGGGAATATCCTCTGAAATAAAACTATTCAATTTTTCTCTAAATACCTTACAGTTCATATCCACACCTCTTTTCTTCTACAGCTATTTTCCTCTTGAACTGTTCTTTTATTTTATAATACCTTCTTTTTACAGACGACTCATTTATATCCAGAATTTTGGATATATCACTAAAGGTTGTTTTCTGAGAATATCTAAGTATTATTATTTGCTTGTCTATATCACTTAAAGTATTTATATATTCAGTAATAACTTGTTTAGTTTCCTTAAATTCAACTGCTTCCTCTGGAGTTATTTCTTTAGATTTTAAACCTACAAAATCTTCAATATTTGATTCGCTAACTTTTTTTACTTTTCTTATATAGTCTATGCATCTATTTTTTGCTATTCTTAAAATCCAGTTAGAAAATTTATATCTGCTGTCGAAAGTATTTAATTTATTATATACTGTTATAAATACTTCTTGGGTTATATCTTCTGCTATTTGCTTGTCTCTTATCATAGAATATATAAATTTTAGTATAGTCATTTCGTATTTCTCTACAAGAGATTCAAAGCTTCTAACGTCTCCATTCAATATGTTTTCTATCAGGATTAAATCGTCTTCTTTTTCGAACAAGCGGTCCCACCCCTTCACCTGCTTATTACTATATACGTTTATTATACATTAAAAGTTATAAAAAGGCATATAGTGTTTTTTTAAACACTATATGCCTTTTATTATATCACTAATTATTCATTATGATTTGTTTTGCTTTTAATATTGAAGTAGCGCTCATTGAAAATTCATCTAATCCATATTCAACAAGAATTGGTATCATACTTTCATCACCAGCTGCTTCTCCACACATTCCACACCATTTTCCTTCCTTATGAGCAGCATCTATAGTCATTTTTATCAATCTTAAAACTGCTGGATGATGTGGATTATATAGATATGAAACTTTCTCATTCATTCTGTCCGCAGCAAGAGTATATTGAATTAAGTCATTAGTTCCTATACTAAAGAAGTCAACATGTTTTGCAAGTTCATCTGCATAAATAGCTGCTGATGGTATTTCAACCATCATTCCAACTTCTAAATTTTCATTAAAGTCTTTTCCTTCACTTCTTAACTCATCCATGCATTCTTTAAGCACATCTTTTGCAGCTAGAAATTCTTCTAAAGAAGAAATCATAGGGAACATTATTTTTATGTTACCAAAAGCTGATGCCCTTAGTAATGCTCTTAACTGAATCTTAAATATATCTTTTCTATCTAAGCAAAGTCTTATTGCTCTATATCCTAAGAATGGGTTCATCTCCTCTGGTAAAGGCAAGTATGGAAGCTTTTTATCTCCACCTATATCTAAAGTTCTTATAACTATTGGTCTTCCTTCTCCCTTTTCTGCAACATATTTATAAGCTTCAAATTGTTCCTCTTCAGATGGCATCTCATCTCTATCCATATATAAGAACTCTGTTCTAAATAGTCCTACACCATCTCCGCCATTTTCTAATACTTGATGTATATCTTGAGGCTTACCTATGTTTCCTACAACCTCAACATGTTTTCCAGCCTTAGTTACTGTCTTTACACTTATTAACTTCTTAAGTTCTTCTCTTTCCTTTTCGTAAGCTGCTTTCTTTTCCTTATATTTAGCCATTGTGGCTTCATCTGGATTTATTAAAACTACTCCTTCTTCTCCATCTACAATTAGAGTATCACCATTCTTAACAATTTCAGTTATGTCTTTTAATCCTACAACAGCAGGTATTTCTAAAGTCCTTGCCATTATAGCACTATGTGATGTTCTTCCGCCTATATTTGTTACAAATCCTATAACCTTGTTTCTATCTAATTGAGCAGTATCAGATGGTGTTAAGTCATGAGCTACAATTATTGTGTTTTCCTTTAGATTTTCTAAATCATCTGCTCCATTTCCTGATAAATTAGCTAGTATTCTATTTCCAACATCCTTTACATCTGCTGCTCTCTCTCTCATGTATTCATCTTCCATAGATGCAAATATACCCATATACATTTCTATAACGTCGCTTAAAGCCTTTTCTGCATTTACTTTATTAGACTCTATGTTCATAGCTACAGCTCCAGTAAACTCTGGATCATCTAAAAGCATAATATGGCTCTCAAATACTGCCGCCTTATCACTTCCAAGCTCTTTTTCAGCCTTTTCCTTTATTTTTACTAGTTGATTTCTTGAGTTGTTTATAGCCTTGTCAAGTCTTTCCTTCTCTGCCTGTACGTTTTCTATTCTTCTTTCTACTATTGATACTTCTCTATTCTCCTTTATAATTGCCTGCCCTATAGCATATCCTTTTGATGCGGCTATACCTTTTTTCATTACCTTACCTCCTATAATTTTTGAAAACTTAATCTTTAATTACTAAAGCAAGATTCATGCCAGATTTTATATGTATGTCAAAACCTATTGATATAACAGGATTAGCTAAGTAAATACATCTCTATAATATATACGATTACATACTTAAACTTGATACTTTTTATCAACAATTCTCAATTATTATGTCTAGTATTTGTATGTCGTATATATAAAATACCTGTAGACTTATGGATTTTTATGCGATAATATATATTTGATAAAATTTATCAATATTATTTTATATATGATATTTTTTATCAAATATATACATAATCTACGAAAAGAGGGTTATTTGTTATGTTTAAAAATAAAATAACTATAAATATAGAAGATGGCGTTCATACTAGAATAGCTGCTATGATTGTTCAAAAAGCTTCTCAAATAAGACATAAATATAACTTAGAGTTATGCATAAAGAAATATGAAAACTCTGAACCTCTAGCTATAAGTATGCTTGCCTTACTTTCCCTTAAGATAGTAAAGGGAGAAACTGTAGAAATTCTCTGCAGTGATGATAGCTTAAATGGTGAAAAGGCAGTTCTTGAACTATGTGACTTCATAACAGAACACCTTGATACAAAACACTCTACTATGACTAACCTTGACGCCATACTAGAAGAAAATACTATAGCTACAGAACAAATATTACAAAGCCTTCCTGTTGGAGTTATAGTTATAGATGCTAATTCCAATATAACTACTATAAACAGTTACGGTCTTAAGCTTATTGATAAAGACTCTAAAGATGTTATCGGTAAAAATATTACAAATATAATACCTAATTCTGATTTACCCTCTATTTTAAAAAATAGTACAACTAGATATGGAGATATTAAATACGTTAATAATCACATGGTCATTGTAAATGCCTCTCCTATAATATCAAATGGTAAAATAATAGGCGCCGTAAAAATATTTCAAGATATATCCGAACTAGTAGGAATAAAAGAATTAAATGAAAAACTTAGAAGCATACTAGAAACTTCTCATGAATTAATTTGCTTTGTTGATGAAAATAGAAAAGTAAGCTACATAAACCCAGCTTATGAGAAGTATTTTAATATTGATAATGAAGATATTGTTGGAAAAGATTTAATGGAAATATCTCCAAAAGGTTTTAGAATGAAATCTTTTAATTCTAAACATAAGATTGAAAATATAGTTCATCAAAAGGGAGATATAAGTCTAATCTCCACCATACAGCCTATTTTTATAGAGGATTCTTTTAAAGGGGTTATATCTATATCTAAACCTGCTGAGGAGATAAAGGATTTGGTTAAAAAGCTTGATGATTTTCAGGAAGAGCTTAACTATTATAAGCAGGAATTGCAGAGACATAATAAGCTTAACAATTCTTTTAAAAGCATAATTGGAAGCAGCGGCACCTTAAAAGAATGTCTCATTATAGCAGATAAAGCCTCAAAATCCTCTTCTACTGTTCTTATAAGAGGAGAGAGCGGAACTGGCAAAGAGTTAATAGCAAATGCTATTCATAACAGCAGCGATAGAAAAAATAAGCCTTTTATAAGAGTAAACTGTGCTGCAATACCAGAAAATCTTCTAGAAAGCGAGCTTTTTGGGTATGAAAAAGGAGCTTTCACTGGAGCTACAAAGAGTAAGCCAGGAAAGTTTTCTCTTGCCCATGAAGGAAGTATATTTTTAGATGAAATTGGAGATTTATCCCCTGCTATGCAGGTTAAACTCCTTAGAGTCATTCAAGAAAAAGAATTTGAAAGCATAGGTGGATTAAAAACTCAAAAAGTAGATGTAAGGATTATTGCAGCTACTAATAAGAATTTAGAAGAAATGATGAAAAACGGAGAATTTAGGGAAGACTTGTATTATAGATTGAATGTCATAAGTATACACCTTCCTCCTCTTCGACAAAGAAAAGAAGATATCAATTTACTTTTAGAACATTTTATAGAGAAAATAAGCAATAAATTAAATAAAAAAGTATCTGGTATATCTCCAGATGTGATGCCTTATCTTCAGAATTATGATTGGCCCGGTAATATTCGTGAGCTTGAGAACGTGGTAGAGCGTGCTATTAATATGTGCGATGGTGATTTTATAACTCTTAAGGACTTACCTTTTTATATTAACTCTCCTACTAAGGAAAATAGCCCATTAGTAAATATAAGTGAAGGAGAGCTAAAAACTATGGAAGAGTACGAAAAAGAAATTATATCTCTTGCCATGAAGAAGTATAAAAGCTTTAATAAAGCTGGAAAGGCTTTAGGGCTGACTCATAGAACAGTTTCATTAAAATGTAAAAAATACGGAATAGATTTTTAACTACATTGTTTTAATGTTATTAAATTTTTGAAGAATATTTCCATAATTAATAAATATTCTTCTCTTTTTTTATATTTTTTCCGATTTTTTAACATATGTTCTTTATTTTTTTCTAATCTTAATATAAACTTAACATTGGTATGCTACAATTTTAACCGTATTCATATACTATAAAATTTGATAGGAGATTGATGTGTAGTATGGACTATATAATGATTTTTAAGTTATTGGGCGGTCTTGGACTGTTTGTCTATGGTATGCAGCTCATGGGAGATGGTCTTCAAAAAGCTGCTGGTAATAAGCTCAAGAAAATAGTTGAAGCTTTGACTAGAAATAGAATCCTAGCTGTACTTGTTGGTGCTGGAGTAACAGCCATCCTCCAAAGCAGTAGTGCTACCACAGTAATGGTTGTAGGATTTGTTAATGCAGGTCTTATGAACCTATTTCAAGCTGCCGGAGTAATAATGGGTGCTAATATAGGAACGACTATAACAGCACAGCTGATTGCTTTTAAGTTGTCCGATGTAGCTCCTCTTATACTTGGTATAGGAGCTGTTATAGTTCTGTTTTCAAAGAAGAAAAGAACAAAGGACTTAGGAGATATAGTTTTAGGTTTTGGTATCTTATTTGTAGGCATGTCTATGATGGAAAATGCTATGAAACCTTTAGGAGAACTCGATGCTTTTAGAAACCTTATACTTACTATAGGTCAGCATCCCCTACTTGGAGTACTTGTTGGTCTTGCAATGACTGCTACAGTGCAAAGCAGTAGTGCAACCATAGGTATACTTATGGCACTTGCATCTAACAATTCAATTAGCCTTAATGCAGCTCTTCCAATACTTTTTGGAGATAATATCGGTACATGTGTAACTGCTCTTCTTGCAAGTATTGGAACAAACAAAAATGCAAGGCGTGCAGCACTTATTCATCTTACATTTAACTGTGTAGGTACATTACTATTTATGTCTGCATTTAGCTTAGTAATGAAGTTTATTCCTATGCTTGGTGGAGATATACAAAGGCAAATTGCTAATGCGCATACAATATTTAACATAACTAATGTTATTGTTCAAATACCTTTTATACCTTTGCTAGTTAAGTTTGTTAACAAACTAGTTCCTGGTGAAGATATTGATTCAAGTGGATTAAAACTAGAATATCTAGACGCAAGATTATTAGAAACCCCTTCAATTGCTTGTGGTCAGGTAGTTAAGGAAATTACAAGATTGGCTAAAACTTCCCATAAGAATTTAGATAATGCTATGTCTGCATTTTTAAATTATGATGAAAAACTGATAGATTCCGTATTTGAGCAGGAAAAGTTGGTCAACTTCCTTCAAAGAGAAATAACAGACTACATGGTTTCTCTATCTAATACAAGTTTATCTGAACAGCAGTCACAACTTATAACATCATTATTCCACGTAGTTAGTGACTTTGAAAGAATAGGAGATCATGCTACAAACCTTGCTGAGCTTGCGCAATATAAACTAGAAAATAACTTAATTCTTTCAGACAATGCTGTTAGTGGTTTAAAAAACTTATATTCATTATCTAATGAAGCTGTTGAACTTGCAATATTAAGTTTATCAAATTTAGATTTCGAAGCAGCTAATAAGGTACTTGAAACAGAAGAAAAAATAGACCAATTGGAAGAACAATTAAGAAGAGAACATATCAGTTGGCTTAGTAGTAGAACTTGTACTCCTGCAGCTGGGTCAATCTTTGTTGATTTACTATCTAATTTAGAAAGAGTTGGAGACCATTCAGACAACATAGCTCATATGGTTCTTGATCTTGATATAAAGTAAAAAATAGGGCAGTAAACTTGAAGTTTACTGCTCTATTTTTATCTAGCCTTTTTTCCATAGAAGCTTTCTACATATTCTCTATATTTTCCTACGATATATTGTATTACTTCATCTTGAGCGTGAGTTTTTTCTTTAATGCACTTTTCAGCAGTATTTTTGCATAGATAACATTTACGAGGGACATAGCCTAACTCAACTCTACTGATTTTTCGAGCCTTCATGTCATATACGTCTATATCCACACATTTTCCTAAAATGTGTTTATCTTCTATTTCCACAGTTGTTTTCTTTATCTCTAGTGCATCTTTATTAATTATTAAGGTTAAAGTAGGCCCCTCTTCCGTAATCCTTAGTAATTTTAAATGGATATACGGACTAAAAATATCCGATATTATATCATCCATACTCTCTATTATACTATTTGTAATGTCATTGCTCCTATTTTCTCCTGGATAGTTAACTCTTATTACAACTAAAGGCATATTGAATTTCTTTATTAATTTATATTGAAATTCTATTCTCCTATGTCTATCTAGTTCTATACCTATACACTTATATTCCATAACTTCTTAGAGAATTAGTAAAGCCAATATCTCTTACTTTCCTCCTTATTTTGAAGATAATTTATCCCTTAATATAACTTTACAGCAAATTACATATATTATCAACAAGTAACTAGCTTATATAATTAAAAAAATAAAGCTCTTTTTCTTGCTTATAAAATATATGCTATCATTATAAATATATGATACAATAGTAAACGTAAACACAACAAAAATTTTGAGGTGATAATATATGATAAGACACGGATATCCTTTCTTTTACAAAAGATATGCTCTTGATCTTTCCACTAACCTGCTTCATGATTTAAAAAATGAAAAACCTGAGTGCAAAATAGATGATATTGATGAAGAGAATATAGAAATGTATAGCTCTTTAAATGAAGGATCTTTGATGACAGATCAGCCATGCCATAAAAAATGTCCTTTTTGTATGGGAAAATAATTTTAAAATTTGCCGACATATTTCCAAGGAAATATGTCGGTTTTTGCTTATTGTTCTATCCTTAATTCTCTTTCCTCCTTTATAGAGAAAAACTCTTCAATAGATCTTGCTAATGATTTTGCAATTTGTTCTTGATAAGATTCCTTCTTTAACTTTTGTTCCTCATCAGGATTTGATAAAAACCCACATTCTACTAATACTGATGGTATATCATCATGACATCTTAATATTTTATATGCTCCCTTAGCACACTTTTCTCTTCTTTTGTTATTGTTGTCTATATCCTTTGCAAGGTTTTGCTGTATTATATGAGCAAACTGTCCACTCTCTCCTTCTTTAGAATACCATACTTGTGCTCCGTAATATTGACTTTGCTCAAACATATTTAAATGTATGCTTATAAAAGCATCACACTTACTATCACTTTTGATTTTACATCTATTATTTAAATCTTCATTTTTCTTATCTCTTATTCTACCTGAATCAGAGTAAAGACCATTATCTTCCTCTCTAGTCAATACTGCATTAAAGCCTCTTTCTTCTAAAGCCTTTTTTAATTTTAATGATATCTTCAAGTTAATATCTTTTTCCACTGTTCCATTTTTAGAAACTGCTCCTCCGTCTATTCCTCCATGACCTGGATCTATTAATATAGTCTTTTTACCGCTTATGGTCTTAGTCCTTTTATTATATACTTCTGAAGACATGTATTTTAAATTGATAAATAATAATCCTAAGGTTATACATGTTAATACGCACCAAATATATTTTCTCTTTCTTATCTTTATCAAAACAATCCCTCCTAACTACACTATAATTATATTTTGTCCTATATTAACATGTTTTACTTTGAATAATTATATAAAAGATGGAGAATATATCCTTAGCTATATTTTCTATAATTTTTTAATATATTTCTAATTTTTAAATATAACAAAAAAACAAGAGGTACATAAGCCTCTCTTGTTCTGATATAACTGTCCAGTTACACATACGAATTATACTCCATTCCAAGGGATTACAACTGCGTCCGGATTTCATATTTTTATCTTTATTTTTACAAACAAAAAAACCGCCAAATGTATATAAACCAATGCCGGTTGTACGCTTGCTATAAGCAAACTTTGTAATTGTGAAGAAACTCGAGTTAGTAGACAATGAACAATTTATTATGTAATAAATACACTATATAGTCCTAAAAAGTATACATTAATATAATGATTATGATTTATTCATAATGTGCTTAAATATTATTTCTGCGGCTTCTTTGGCAGAAATATTGCTTACATCAATTTTATATGTATCCATTTGAAAGTAATTTTTTAATCTTGATACACTTCTATTAATAACATCTTCAGTCCTTATTCCAATTTTTATATCCTTTGTAATTCGTGAAATTAATGCTTGTTCTGTACATACTAGAGAAAACTTATATAATTTATAATCATGTTTTTCTAGCCTAGACAGCACATCATCAATAATACTTTGCTCATGCATTACCCAACAAAAAATAATATTTTCATACACTGAGCATGAAATAAAATTATTTATGAGATAACTAACATTATCAATTACCATATTTTTGGTTTCATCATTCACAATAAAAGGAGACATGTCCCAACACCAATCACCATCCAGAAAAACACAATTTGGTAAAAGTTTTTGCAATTCTCTGCTTGTTGCTGTTTTTCCTACGCCCATAGTTCCATTTATAAAAATTAGATTTTTCATTTTCTACTCTCCAATCTCTAAAACTTAAATATTCCCTAATTCATAAAATTCTACAACTGGACATGTATAATATATTATATAACTATTATTAATAATTCACCAAAAATAAGAAACCGTCAAAGGTATTTGAACCAATGACGGTTTTGTAAACTCGCAAACAAACTTTGTAAGTTTGAACCGACTCTTTTGTAAGTCGACAACAATAACTATCTCTTTGAGAATTGTGGTGCTCTTCTTGCTTTTTTAAGACCGTATTTCTTTCTTTCCTTCATTCTTGGGTCTCTTGTTAAGAATCCAGCTTTTTTAATTTCTGGCTTTAATGTTTCATCAGATTTTACAAGAGCTCTAGCTATACCATGTCTTATAGCTCCTGCTTGACCTGTGAATCCACCACCATGAACATTAACAATTACATCAAACTTATCTTTAGTTCCTGTTAATACTAGTGGTTGATTTACTATATATCTTAAAGTTTCTAATCCAAAATATTTTTCAATGTCTCTCTTATTAATAGTAACTTTTCCGTCTCCTGGTACAAGTATTACTCTAGCTACTGATTTTTTTCTTCTTCCTGTTCCAAAATATTGAACTTTAGCCATCTGTATGTATCCTCCCTTCAGCTCCAATTAGTATCTTAACTCTAAAACTTCTGGTTTTTGAGCTTGTTGATCGTGTTCTGAACCTCTATATACTTTTAATTTCTTAAGCATTTTTCTTCCTAAAGGTCCTTGTGGAAGCATTCTTCTTACAGCTTCTTGGAAAACAAATTCTGGCTTGCTTTCTAAAGCTTTTCTATAAGATACTTCTTTTAATCCGCCTGGATATAATGAGTGATGTCTTAACATCTTTTGATCTAATTTCTTTCCTGTTAAAACTACTTTGTCAGCATTTAGTATTATAACATAATCTCCAGTATCAACATGTGGTGTATAAGTAGGTTTATTTTTTCCTCTTAAAATTGTAGCAACTTGGCTTGCTGCTCTTCCTAGTGGCTTTCCTTCTACGTCGATAACATACCATTTTCTTTGAACTTCATTTGGTTTTGCTAAGTATGATTTCATCTTTTTTCCCTCCTTGAACTTTTTCTATCGCTTATCTTCGCTCTTTTATTCTTCTATATCAAGACCGGGGCCGTGGTCTTAAATACATTTCTACAACAAGAAATATTATAATACAATTAGCCTGGCGTGTCAACACAATTTCCATATCATATAAAAAAGTTTATTACTGAAATTACTGTTATTATCAGTAAAGCACCTCATGAAGGCACAAGCCTTGCGGAGGCAGAGATCTACCTGCTTTTTCTCTGTCCTTAGCTAATAATATATCTTGTATATCCTTTGGCTGTATTCTGCCAATTCCAACTTCAATAAGTGTTCCAGCCATTATCCTGACCATGTTGTATAAAAATCCACTGCCGATTACCGTAAATTCAATAAGATTATCTTTCTTTCTTACATCGCAGTAATATATATTTCTAAGAGTAGACTTTACTGTACTTCCCGATTTTTTATAAAAGGAATCAAATTCATGCTCTCCAATAAAGAATTTACTGCCTTGGCGCATTAAATCTACATCTAATTTCTTAGGAAAATGATATACGTAATTTCTTTCAATGGTAGGTGGCTCTTCTCTATTTAATATGGTGTATATATATTTTTTACCCTTGCTATCAAATCTTGAATGGAACTCTAAAGGCACTTCCTCGGAGTTTATTATTACAATATCTTTAGGCAGTTTGCTGTTAATAGCATATTTAAACTTGTTAGGGGGAATATTGCTTTCCGTTATGAAGTTTGCTGTAAATCCTCTCGCATGTACTCCTGCATCAGTTCTACTAGATCCAATAACTTCACAATCTTCCCTTGTAATACTTTTAATAGCTTCTTCAATCTTTTGTTGTATTGTAATTGAATGCTTTTGTTTCTGCCAGCCTGAATAATTTGTTCCATCGTATTCTATAGTTAACTTAATATTTCTTTTCAATATAAACACTCCATATTACTACTTAGTTACTTATATAAAGCTTCTGCTCCAAATAGAAGTAATAACTAAAAGAGCAGTAATGGCAATAGCAATATAATCTCTATTTCCCATTTTAAGTATCTTCATTCTGGTCCTTCCTTCTCCACCTCTATAACATCTTGCCTCCATTGCCATAGCAAGCTCATCTGCACGTCTAAAGGAACTAACAAATAAAGGTACAAGGAGAGGTATTAAGTTCTTCGCTCTGCTGAAGATATTTCCTGATTCAAAATCAGCTCCTCTTGCCATTTGTGCTTTCATTATTTTATCTGTTTCATCCATAAGTGTTGGAATGAATCTGAGAGCTATAGTCATCATCATGGCTAATTCATGAGCTGGAAGGCCTATTTTTCTAAATGGATTTAAAAGCTTTTCTAATCCATCTGTAAGTTCAATAGGTGAAGTCGTTAAAGTAAGTAAGGATGTTCCTACTATTAAAAATACTAGTCTAATAATCATAAATCCAGCTAATACTAGACCAGCTTTATATACTCTTAAAATTCCCCATTGCCATAATGGTGCTTCACCAGAACTGCCTCCTGTCATAAAGATATTTAATAAGGCAGTAATTATAAGTAATATAAATATGGGCTTTAAGCCCTTATATATATACTTAAAAGGGACCTTTGAAATGAGAATAGCAGCTATTGTAAATGCTATTATGAAAATATACCCCTTAAAGTTATTTATTATGAATAAATCTATTATATATACTATGGATAATAATATTTTAACCCTAGGGTCCAATTTATGAATGAAAGATTCTCCCGGAACGTATTGCCCTATAGTAATATCTTTAATCATTTTGATTAGCTCCCCTTAATAATTTTAAAATTTCTCTTTTTGCTTCATCTATAGTAAATACATCTTCAGATATACTAAACCCTTTTTCTCTTAGTCTTTTTACTAAATAAGTTACCTGCGGCACTGCAAGTCCAACACCCTCTAGTATATCCACTTGTTTAAATACCTCACTTGTAGTTCCATCTAAAATGCATTTTCCCTCATGCATTACTAATACTCTAGTTGCTACTTTTGCTACATCCTCCATACTATGTGATACTAGTATTATTGTCATATTATATTCTTTTCTAAGCTGTACAATCTTTTCTAGTATATCATCTCTTCCTTTAGGGTCTAAACCTGCTGTAGGTTCATCCAAAATCAAAACTTTAGGTTCCATAGCAACAACTCCAGCTATTGCAACCCTTCTTTTTTGACCTCCGCTTAAATCAAAAGGTGACTTATCTTTATATGTCTCATAATCCAAGCCTACCATATTCATAGCTCTTTTTACTCTTTTAGCTATCTCTTCATCTTTTAGTCCTAAATTTTTAGGACCAAAAGCAATATCTCTCTCTATAGTCTCTTCAAAAAGCTGGTATTCAGGATATTGAAATACAAGTCCTACTTTTTTTCGTATTTCATTTAATTTTACCTTACTTGATGTTATGTCCACGCCATCAATGATTATTTTTCCACTTGATGGCTTCAATAAGCCATTTATATGTTGAATTAATGTAGACTTTCCTGAACCAGTATGACCTATAAGGGCAACAAATTCTCCATTTTCTATTGATAAGTTCACATTATCCAACGCTTTTCTTTCAAAAGGCGATCCAGGCATATATATATGAGTTAAGTTTTCTATTTTAATCGACATATTGCATCCACCATCTCATTAATAGTTAATATATCTGAAGTTATATTTACCCCACTTTTTTTTAGTTCGTATGAAAGTTCTGTCATTTGAGGAACATCTAAACCTATCTCTTTCATTACTGGTACATTGCTAAAGATTTCTCTTGGAGAACCTTCCATAACAATTTTACCCTTATCCATAACTACTATTCTATCAGCTTCTACTGCTTCCTCCATATAGTGTGTAATAAGCACGATAGTAATACCATAATTAGAATTTAAGTCCTTTATTGTATTAATAACTTCTTTTCTTCCAGAAGGATCTAACATAGCAGTTGGTTCATCAAAAATTATGCATTCTGGTCTCATAGCTAAAATACCTGCTATAGCTATTCTCTGCTTCTGACCACCTGATAATAAATGGGGTGCATGTTTTCTAAAATGATACATATTGACCTTTTTAAGAGCATCATCTACTCTAGTTCTTATTTCTTCTGGATCAATACCTAAATTTTCTGGTCCGAATGCCACATCTTCTTCAACAATGGTTGCTACAAGTTGATTATCTGGATTTTGAAACACCATACCAGCTTTATTTCTTATTTTCCATGTATTTGCTTCATCCCTAGTGTCCATTCCTGAAACAGTTACCACTCCCTCAGTGGGTACCAAAAGAGCATTCATATGTTTTGAGAGAGTAGACTTGCCTGATCCATTATGTCCAAGTATAACCAAAAACTCACCTTTTTTTATATCAAGATCAACACCATCCACTGCTACTTTAACTTCTTGATCATTTTTTTCATATTTATATACAACGTTTTTGCATTCAATCATGTTTACACTCATATGGATAAATACTCCTCTTATAAATTAAAATTAAAGGATATATTAAAACGGGGACTAAGCCAGAAATACTTAATCCCCTTATATAGCATTTACACTAATTCAAGTATAACTATTTCTGCTCCGTCTCCTCTTCTTGGACCCATCTTTAATATTCTAGTATATCCACCATTTCTATCAGCATACTTTGGAGCAATGTTTGTAAATAAATTGTCTACTACTTCTTTTTCAGTAACATATGCTAATACTTGTCTTCTAGCATGAAGATCTCCTCTTTTTGCAAGAGTGATCATTTTTTCAGCCATGTTCTTAGTTTCTTTAGCTCTTGTAATAGTAGTTTCTATTCTACCATTCTTTAAGAAGCTAGTAACTAAATTTCTTAGCATAGCTCTTCTATGATCAGTTGGAAGCCCCAACTTACGTTGTTGTGCCATGTTTCATCCTCCTTTACTCATCGGATTTTTTTAAACCTAGGTCTAGAGCAGCAAGCTTTTCCTGTACCTCTTCTAAGGACTTTTTACCTAGATTTCTAACCTTCATCATATCATCTATAGTTCTTTCTGTAAGTTCTTGTACAGTATTTATTCCCGCTCTCTTTAAGCAGTTATAACTTCTTACAGATAAATCTAATTCTTCTATTGTCATTTCAAGAACTTTTTCTTTCTTATCTTCTTCTTTCTCAACCATTATTTCCACATTATCAGCATGATCTGTAAGTGTCATAAATAGCTTGAAGTGCTCAATAAGAATCTTAGCCGAAAGACTAATAGCTTCCTCTGGTTTTATAGTACCGTTAGTCCATACTTCAAGAGTTAATTTATCATAGTCAGTAATTTGACCAACCCTAGTGTTCTCCACTGAAAAATTAACTCTTTTAATTGGAGTATAGATTGAATCAACCGGTATAGTACCTATCGGAAGATCTTCTCTTTTGTTTTTATTTTGAGTTACGTATCCTCTACCTTTGTCAACATTAATTTCCATGTAAAGTTTTCCATCATCATCTAAAGTAGCTATATACATATCTTTATTAACGACTTCAACACTTCCATCAGAAATAATATCAGCAGCAGTTACTATTCCAGGTCCTTGAGCATCTATATATACAGTCTTTGGACCTTCTTCACTCATCTTTAATGCTAACCCTTTAATATTAAGGATTAACTCTGTTACGTCTTCCTTAACTCCAGTAACTGTTGAAAATTCATGTAAAACTCCATCAATTTTAATAGAATTCGCAGCAACTCCTGGTAGTGAAGATAATAAGATTCTTCTTAAGGAGTTTCCTAAAGTTATCCCATATCCTCTTTCCAATGGTTCTATGACAAATTTACCATAAGTACCATCTTCAGACGCCTCAACACATTCTATTTTGGGTTTTTCTATCTCTAACATACGAACCCTCCCTTAATGAATTATACACATACTGAGGGCAACTGATTCCATTCTAATTACCATTATTATTTGCTGTATAACTCAACAATTAATGTTTCATTTACTGGAACATCAATATCTTCTCTAGTTGGTTCAGCAACAACCTTTGCCTCAAAGTTTTCTGTACTTCCTTCTAACCAAGCTGGCATTGTTTTTGGATTTTCAGCAAAAACCTTGAACTTTTCAGAAGCTCTGCTCTTTTCACGAACAGTTATAACATCTCCAACGCTTACTTGGTAAGAAGGTATATCTACTTTTTTACCGTTCACTAAGAAATGTCCGTGTGTAACTAATTGTCTAGCTTCTGATCTTGAGCCTCCAAAACCTGTTCTATATACTACATTATCTAATCTCATTTCAAGAAGCTTTAACAGATTTTCACCTGTTATTCCCTTCATATGAGCAGCTTTTTCATAGTATCTTCTGAACTGACCTTCAAGAATTCCGTATAATTTTCTAGCTTTTTGTTTTTCTCTTAATTGAACTCCATAGTTAGAAAGTTTCTTTCTGCTTTGTCCGTGTTGTCCAGGTGCATATCCTCTTCTTGCAAACGAACATTTATCTGTATAACATCTATCACCCTTAAGGAATAGTTTCATGCCTTCTCTTCTGCATATTCTGCATGCAGCTCCTGTATATCTAGCCATTCAAGTAACACCTCCTGTTTCCTATATACTATACTCTTCTTCTCTTTGGTGGTCTGCAACCATTGTGTGGTATTGGAGTAACGTCTTTTATTAAAGTAATTTCTAATCCTGCAGCTTGTAATGATCTTATAGCTGCTTCTCTACCAGCACCTGGTCCTTTTACATATACTTCTACACTCTTTAACCCATGTTCCATTGCTGCTGAAGCTGCTGTTTCAGCTGCCATTTGAGCTGCATATGGTGTACTTTTTCTTGATCCTTTAAATCCTAATGCTCCCGCACTTGACCAAGATAAAGCATTACCAACAGAATCAGTTAAAGTAACTATTGAGTTATTAAAAGTTGATTTTATATGTGCACAACCGTGTTCTATATTTTTTCTTTCCTTTTTTCTTCTAGTCTTCTTAGTCTTTGCCTTAGCCACTTTCATCCCTCCTTATTACTTTTTCTTCTTTCCGCTAATTGTCTTCTTTGGTCCTTTTCTAGTTCTAGCATTTGTCTTAGTCTTTTGTCCTCTTACTGGAAGTCCTTTTCTGTGTCTAATTCCTCTATAACATCCAATTTCAACTAATCTCTTTATGTCAAGAGCTATTGTTCTTCTTAAATCTCCTTCAACAACGAAGTTTTTAGTAATGTAATCTCTGATTGCATTTACTTCTTCCTCGCTTAAATCTCTAACTCTAGTATCTGGATTTACTCCAGTTGCTTTAAGAATTTCATGTGATCTGTTAAGACCTATACCGTAAATATAAGTTAAGCCTATCTCAACTCTTTTTTCTTTTGGTAGGTCAATACCAGCTATTCTCGCCATTAAATTGTACACCTCCTAATTTTCAACTTTCACTTCATCTTATATTTATGTTAGCAGCCGCATATAAACTTGTTTTTAATGCAATATCATACTTATACATAATATTGCAAATTATTTATTTTATCAACTATTTTCTTAAATTTTTTAGTAATAATTTATCATCCTTGTTTTTGCTTGTGTTTAGGATTTTCACATATAACCATTACTTTACCTTTTCTTTTTATAACCTTACATTTTTCACAAATAGGTTTAACTGATGGTCTTACTTTCATTCCTAACCCTCCTTGCTATTTCGCTCTCCAAGTTATTCTACCTTTTGTTAGATCATATGGAGAAAGCTCAACCGTAACTTTGTCACCTGGTAAAATTCTAATAAAATTCATTCTTAACTTTCCAGATACATGAGCTAATATTTTTTGCCCACTTTCTAATTCAACTTGAAACATAGCATTAGGCAAAGCTTCTAAAACTGTACCTTGCATTTCAATTACATCATCTTTAGACATAAGGTACTTAACCCTCCTTAATAACGTCCCTATTTCCTAAATACTTTCTTAGCTCTGCATTACTAAGACTTTCTTTACAAATTATCAGCTTTTTTATATCTTCTATAACAGTACTTGTGATGTTTAAGTGTTTTACTTTTTTCTTCTTAGGTTTTTCAACTTTGTGTAAATCACCATCTACAATACTTACATAATTATCATCAATAACATCAAGTATTATAAATGTTCTTCCTGAATCTCTTCCGGCTTTAGAGTATACAACCCTTCCTAAAAGCTCTTTTTTATTCATTATGGCCACCTCGATTAACTTAATGTCAATATTTCAGGACCATTCTCTAAAATAGCTACAGTGTTTTCATAATGAGCTGATAATGTTTTATCTCTAGTAACTACAGTCCAATCATTTGATAGAACTTCTACGTCATAGGCACCAATGTTAACCATTGGTTCAATTGCTAAAACCATGCCTTTAACCAACTTTGGTCCTCGACCTGGTCTACCGTAATTAGGAACTTCAGGTTCTTCATGCATTGCCATACCAATACCATGCCCAACATAGTCCCTAACTATAGAATATCCTCGGCTTTCAGCATATTCTTGAATTGCTGATGATATATCAGTTAATCTATTACCAACTTTTGCATTTTCTACACCTTTAAAAAAGCTTTGCTTGGTAACATTAATTAATTCCTCGGCTTCTTTAGAAATTTTTCCTACAGCAAAAGTTCTAGCCGCATCACCATGATAACCATCAAGGATGGCTCCACAGTCAACACTTATTATATCTCCTTCTTGCAGCACCCGTTTACCTGGTATACCGTGAACTACTTCCTCATTAACGGAAGTACATATGGAAGCTGGGAAACCATAGTATCCTTTAAAAGATGGAACAGCATTGCATTTTCTTATATATTCCTCTGCTATTCTATCCAATTCGCCAGTAGTTATTCCTGGTCTTACAGATTCTTGCAATAGAGCAAGGGTTTCGCTAACAACTTTTCCTGCACGTCTCATATACTCAATTTCTCTGCTGCTTTTAATTATTATCATCTATTTATCGCCTTCTATATGATTAGAAATTGAAATAAAGACCTCATCAATTGATTGTGTACCATCAACCACAAATAATTGATTTCTTGAGGCATAAAAATCTACTAATGGTTGAGTTTGCTTTTCATACACATCCAAACGTTCTTTTACTGTCTCTTCAGTATCGTCTTTTCTTTGAACAATTTCGCTGCCGCAAATATCACATTTTCCATCAACTTTAGGAGGGTTAAATTTAACATGATAACTTGCTCCGCATGATGGGCAAACTCTTCTTCCTGTCATTCTTTCTAGAATGAATTCACTAGGCACATTTATAAGCAAAGCAGTGTCTATAGCTTTTTCCTTATCTCTTAGAAAATCTTCTAAGGCTTCTGCTTGCTTTACTGTCCTTGGAAATCCATCTAGTAGAAATCCACCTTTACAGTCTTCATTTGTTAATCTATCTTTTACTAAATCTATAGTTAATTCATCTGGAACTAATTGTCCTTTATCCATATACTCTTTAGCTTTTATTCCTAATGGTGTTTTTTCAGAAATATTTTTTCTGAATATATCTCCAGTAGATATATGAGGAATAGAGTATTTTTCGCTTATTAATTTTGCTTGAGTTCCTTTTCCTGCTCCTGGAGGACCTAACAAAATCATTCTCATAAATATCAACTCCAAATTCTTTCCATTTCTTATTTAAGGAAACCTTTATAATGTCTCATTACTAATTGAGATTCTAATTGTCTCATAAAGTCAAGGGCAACCCCAACTTCTATTAGCAATGAAGTACCTCCAAAGGATAATCCTTTAAATGCACTAAATGTTTCTACTGCCATTGGAATTATAGCTATAACAGCAGCAAATATACCGCCTAGTATTGATACTCTTAGTAATACTTTCTCAATAAATCTTGCTGTTGGTTCTCCTGGTCTTACCCCAGGTATAAATCCAGCAGATTTATGTATATTTTCCGCCATTTCCTCTGGCTTAAATGTAACTTCAGTATAAAACCAAGTGAAGAATATTATCAATACTACAGAGAGTATTGCATATGGCCAACTATTATATCTAAATACACTATATTTACTCATAGTTATAAATTTATTAAATGCAGAATCTGGCCAAAAACTAGCTATTGTAGCTGGAAACTGCATCACTGACATAGCAAATATTATAGCTATAATACCAGATGAATTCATGTTTATAGGAATATGAGTTGATTGTCCTTTAAACATTCTTCCTCCAGAATTTTTAGCTGCATACTGAACTGGTATTCTTCTTTCAGCTAAAGTAGCTATAACAACCATAACAAATAAAGCTATAACAAATACTAACAATAGTGCTACTTGAACAACACTTACAGCCTCAGTTTCTTGTAAGCTAGCAATTTTAAGAACTTCTTGTGGTAATCTTGAAAGTATATTGATATATATTATCAATGATACTCCGTTTCCTATACCCTTAACAGTTATTTGATCTCCTAACCACATTAAGAAGATAGAAGATGTAGTCAATGTTAAAACTATTAAGAATACATCAAATTTACCTAAGTTGGGAACAGCTCCATAATTTCTCATTAAAGCATAAGTTCCAAAAGATTGAAGCGCACCTAAAACTACTGCGGCGTATCTAGTATAATTTTGTATCTTTTTCCTTCCTTCTTCACCTTCCTTAGAAAGTTGTTCAAGAGAAGGAATAGCTATGGTAAGCAATTGAAATATAATTGATGAGTTGATGTAGGGTACAACTCCCATAGCAAAAATACTAAAACTACTTAGCGCTCCACCTGACATCAAATCGTAAAAACTAAATAGCGTCCCCGCTTTTGCCAAGTTTTTTAGTGCGTCGGTATCAATTCCAGGAACAGGAATATGATTTCCCATCCTGATAATTGCTACCATTAAAAATGTAAATATAATTCTTTTTTTTAATTCGGGAACTTTCCAAGCGTTACGTAAGGTTGACATTTTATATCACCTCTGCTTTTCCCCCCATGGATTCTATCTTCTCAATAGCACCTTTGGTAAATTTAGTTGCTTTTACAGTTAGTTTTTTCTCAAGAACTCCGTTACCCATTATTTTAACTCCATCTCTTAAGTTGCTAACTACACCATTTTGTTTTAATAATTCTGGAGTAACTTCTGTTCCATCTTCAAATATGTTTAATCTATTTACGTTAACTTCAACATATTCTTTTGCAAATATATTAGTAAAACCTCTTTTAGGCAATCTTCTATATAAAGGCATTTGACCTCCTTCAAATCCTGGTCTAACGCCGCCGCCTGATCTAGCATTTTGTCCTTTATGACCTTTTCCAGCAGTCTTACCTAATCCTGAACCATTTCCTCTACCAACTCTTTTTGAAGCCTTTCTAGAGCCTGCAGCAGGTTTCAATTCATGAAGTTTCATATATAACACCTCCTCTTACTATATTTCTTCAACAGTTAAAAGATAGCTCACTTTGTTTATCATACCTTTAACTTGAGGAGTATCTTCGTGAACAACACTGTTACCTATTTTCTTTAATCCAAGAGCATTTACAGTAGCAATATGGTCCTTTTTTCTACCTATAGTACTCTTTATTAATGTTACTTTTAGTTTAGCCACGGTCGATCCCCTCCTATCCTAAAATTTCTTCTACAGCCTTGCCTCTTAATTTAGCAATCTGTTCTGCAGTTCTTAATTTTGATAATCCGTCTAATGTTGCACCGACCATATTTCTTGGGTTATTAGAGCCTAATGATTTTGCTCTAACGTCTTTCAATCCTGCTAATTCTAATACCGCTCTTACAGGACCACCAGCGATAACTCCAGTACCTTCGCTAGCTGGCATAATTAATACCTTTCCTTTTCCGAATTCACCTTGTATTGTGTGAGGAACAGTTGCGTCAACAATTGCTACTTCTATTAAATGCTTTTTAGCATCTTCAATACCTTTTCTTATAGCTTCAGGTATTTCAACAGATTTGCCCATTCCTACGCCAACGTGTCCGTTTTCGTCTCCTACTACAACAAGAGCACTAAATCTAAAGTTTCTACCACCTTTAACAACCTTAGCAACTCTATTTATGAATACAACCTTCTCTTTAAGATTTAGCGTGCTAGGATCTATTCTCATTGTTTTCCCTCCTTCTTTAGAATTTTAAGCCTGCTTCTCTTGCACCTTCAGCAAGTTCTTTTACTCTTCCATGATATACATATCCGCCTCTATCAAAAACAACTTCTTCTATACCTTTTTCAATTGCTTTTTTAGCGATCATTGCTCCGACAGTTTTAGCAGCTTCTTTATTACTTCCAACTTTTCCAGTATAATCTTTATCTAAAGTTGAAGCTGATACTAAAGTTCTTCCAGCTACATCATCAATTATTTGAGCATATATATTCTTTTCACTTCTATATACTGCTAATCTAGGTTTCTCAGCAGTACCAGAAACTTTATTACGTACTCTTAAATGACGCTTAACTCTAGTTTCTTGTCTGTTCTCTTTCTTGAACATCTAATTCACTCCTTTCTGCTGTTATTTCTGTTACTTACCAGTCTTACCTTCTTTACGTCTTATAACTTCTCCAGCATATTTAATTCCTTTTCCTTTATATGGCTCTGGCTTTCTCCATACTCTTATGTTTGCAGCAACTGAACCAACTAGTTCTTTATCAATTCCGCTAACAACAACTTTTGTTGGTTCTGGAACTGAGTAATCTATGCCTTTAACAGCATGTATTTCAACTGGATGTGAATATCCAAGATTTAATACTAAGTCTTTTCCTTTTAATTGGGCTCTGTATCCAACACCAACTAACTCTAAAGTTTTTTGGTATCCTTCACTTACACCAACAACCATATTCTTTATTAAAGATCTTGTTAAACCGTGTAATGCTCTGTGTTGAGGTACATCACTTGGTCTTGTAACAACAACTTTATTGTCTTCTATAGCTATACTCATATCTTTATGCATAGCTTTAGTTAATTCTCCTTTTGGTCCTTTTACTGTAACAACGTTGTCTGGTGTTACAGTAATATTTACTCCATTAGGTATATCTATTGGAAGTCTTCCTACTCTTGACATTATAGCACCTCCTGTTCACGTTAAATTACCAAATATAACAGATAACTTCTCCACCTAAACCTAATTTTCTTGCTTCTCTATCTGTAACTATTCCTTTAGAAGTTGATACGATAGCAACTCCTAATCCGTTTAGTACCTTAGGTATATTATCTTTCTTACAATAAACTCTTAAACCTGGCTTTGATATTCTCTTTAGTCCAGTTATAACTCTTTCTTTTCCTTGATATTTTAAAGACAATCTAAGCATTGGAACCGCTCCATCTGCATATTCTTCTACATCTTTAACATATCCTTCTTGAAGTAATATGTTAGCGATAGCTTTTTTGGCATTTGAAGACGGTACTTCAACGACTTCATGTCTAACTATATTTGCATTTCTTATACGAGTTAGCATATCAGCAATAGGGTCTGTCATAACCATTTATTATGCCTCCTTTCTAATAACAATGTTTTTACCAACTAGCTTTTCTGCATCCAGGAATTTGTCCCTTGTAGGCTAATTCTCTAAAACAGATACGACATATTCCGTATTTCTTTAAAACAGCGTGTGGTCTTCCGCATATTCTACATCTAGTATAAGCTCTAGTTGAATATTTTGGAGTCTTATTCCACTTTTCAATCATCGCTTTACGTGCCATATTTCTACCTCCTTACTATTGAGCAAATGGCATACCTAGATATCTAAGCAATTCTCTTGCTTCTTCATCAGTTTTAGCAGTAGTAACAAATATTATATCCATACCTCTTACTTTATCTATCTTATCATATTCGATTTCTGGGAATATGATTTGCTCCTTAATTCCTAATGCATAGTTTCCTCTACCATCAAAAGATTTAGAAGATACTCCTCTAAAGTCTCTAACTCTTGGTAAAGCTACATTCATTAATTTATCTACGAATTCGAACATTTTATCTTTTCTTAATGTAACCTTGCATCCAATAGGCATGTTTTGTCTTACTTTGAAGTTAGCTACAGATTTTTTAGCTCTTGTAACTACTGGCTTTTGTCCTGTGATTTCTTGTAAGTCAGCTACAGCTGATTCTAACACCTTAGAATTTTCTTTAGCTTCTCCTACACCCATGTTAACAACAACTTTCTCAAGTTTTGGAATTTCCATTACGTTTTTATACCCAAACTTCTCCATAAGAGCTGGTACTACTTCTGTGTTGTATTTTTCTTGTAGTCTAGTCATTTAGTGAACCTCCTTTCAAAGTCTATAGTATTTCTCCGCACTTCTTGCATACTCTAACTTTTGTTCCATCTTCTAAAAGCTTTTTGCTAATTCTTGTAGCAGAATTACAATTTGTGCAATATAACATAACTTTTGAACTATTTATAGGCGCTTCTTTCTTAACTAATCCGCCTTGCATATTTTCTCTATTAGGCTTCATGTGCTTAGTAACTATATTTACATCCTTAACTAAAACTTTTCCAGCTTTAGGATATACAGCTAACACTTCACTTACTTTACCTTTATCTTTACCTGAAATAACAACTACTTTGTCTGTTCTTCTTACATGAACTTTAGCCATCACAGCCACCTCCCTTTTATAGAACTTCAGGTGCTAATGATAATATTTTATTGAATTCTTTATCTTTTTCTCTTAGCTCTCTTGCAATAGTTCCAAAGATACGAGTTCCTCTTGGTTGCTTATCATCTTTGATAACAACTGCAGCGTTATCATCAAACTTGATGTATGAACCATCTACTCTTCTTACTCCTCTTTTAGATCTTACTATAACTGCTTTAACTACATCACCTTTTTTTACAACTCCGCCTGGTGTTGCACTTTTAACGCTAGCAACGATTATATCTCCTATGTTGCCATATTTTCTTCTAGAACCGCCTAAAACTCTTATGCACATAATCTCTTTTGCTCCAGTATTATCTGCTACTTTTAAGCGAGTTTGTGGCTGTATCATACAAATACCCTCCTTTCAATCATTGAATTATTTTGCCTTTTCAACGATTTCCACTAATCTCCATCTCTTATCTTTAGATAATGGTCTAGTTTCCATTATTAATACTCTATCATTGATTCCAGCTTGATTATTTTCATCATGAACTTTAAATTTCTTAGTTTTATTTATTGTCTTTCCATATAAAGGATGACGAACCTTATCTTCAACTGCAACTACAATAGTCTTTTCCATTTTGTCAGAAACAACTCTTCCTATTCTAGTCTTTCTGTTACCTCTTTCCACAGGATTACCTCCTTTCAGCATACTACTGTTCAAGTACCTTTAACTCTTTTTCTCTAAGTATTGTTTTAACTTGAGCTATTGATTTTTTAACCTGTCTTATTCTCATTGGGTTTTCAAGTTGGCCAGTTGCTAATTGGAATCTTAAATTAAATAATTCAGCTTTTAAATCATTTAATTTAGTTGACAATTCTTCAGAAGAAATTTGTCTTAATTCTTGTAATTCATTAGCCCTCATTTACTTCACCACCCATTTGTTCAAAATCTTTTCTTGTTACAAACTTAGTCTTCATAGGAAGCTTATGTGAAGCAAGTCTCATAGCTTCTCTAGCAACATCTTCAGATACTCCAGATAATTCGAATAATACTCTACCTGGTTTAACTACAGCTACCCAATATTCTGGTGAACCTTTACCAGAACCCATACGAGTTTCTGCAGGTTTTTCAGTTACTGGTTTATCTGGGAAAACCTTAATCCAAAGCTTTCCACCTCTTTTTATATATCTATTTATCGCTATTCTGGCAGCTTCTATTTGATTGCTTGTTAACCAACCTGGTTCAGTTGCTTGTATAGCGTAATCACCGTATGCAATGAAATTTCCTCTAGTAGCTTTTCCTCTCATATTGCCACGTTGAACTTTACGATGTTTTACCCTTTTAGGCATCAACATAACTTATTCCTCCTTCCCTATTGGCTAACTTCTTCTGTTTTCACTTTTTTTGTTGGAAGAACTTCGCCTTTATATATCCAAACTTTAACTCCTATTTTTCCGTATGTTGTATTTGCTTCTGCAAATCCGTAATCAATATCTGCTCTTAGTGTTTGTAGAGGAATTGTTCCTTCATGATATTGTTCTGTTCTAGCTATTTCAGCACCGCCAAGTCTTCCAGAGCAAGCAGTTTTAACACCTTTAACTCCGCCCTTCATAGCTCTTTGAATAGTTTGCTTCATAGCTCTTCTGAAAGAAATTCTCTTTTCAAGTTGTTGAGCAATGTTCTCTGCCATCAATTGAGCATCAACTTCAGGCTTCTTAACTTCAACAATATTGATTATTACGTTCTTTTCATTTACCATTGAAAGTATTTCGCCTTTTAATTCTTCTATACCTTTTCCGCCTTTTCCAATAAGCATTCCTGGTTTAGCAGTATGAATATTTATCTTTATTCTCTTTGGGGTTCTTTCTATCTCTATTTTAGCAATACCTGCTGAGTAGCATTTATTCTTAATGAATTTTCTAACTTTATCATCTTCGATTAGGTTATCTGCAAAGTTTTTATCATTTGCATACCATTTAGCATCCCAATCCTTTATAACGCCGACTCTGAGGCCATGTGGATGTACTTTTTGTCCCACTCTATTTCCCTCCTTCTATGCTCTTTCTTTAACTACTAGTACTATGTGACTAGTTCTTTTCATTATTGAATACGCTCTGCCTTGTGCGCGTGGTTTAAATCTTTTTAATGTTGGACCTTGATTCGCATAAGCCTCTGCAACATATAATTTATTAACGTCTAAGTTAAAATTATTTTCTGCATTAGCTACAGCTGATTTTAATACTTTTAAAATTGCAGCAGCTGAATCTTTTGGAGTGTATTTTAATATAGCAAAAGCTTCGTTTACATTTTTACCTCTTACTAAATCAAGAACAACTCTCACTTTGCTTGGAGATATTCTCACATACTTTGCTATAGCTCTAGCTTCCATCTTAGTTCCTCCTTCCCTTCGCTATCTTACACGTGATGACTTTTCGCTCTTATCTACGTGGCCTTTAAATGTTCTTGTTAATACAAATTCACCTAGTTTATGCCCTACCATATCTTCACTTATATATACCGGAACATGTTTTCTACCATCATGAACAGCTATAGTATGACCTACCATCTGAGGGAATATTGTTGAACTTCTTGACCAAGTCTTTACAACTTTCTTTTCACCTTTCGCATTCATTTCCTCAATTTTCTTCATTAACGATTCTGCAACGAAAGGTCCTTTTTTAAGTGATCTACTCAACTCTGTGTCCTCCCTTCATATAATGTAAAAGCTTAGGAAGAGAATTAACATTCTCTTCTTAATTCATTTATTTACTATTTTTGACCTCTTCTCTTGATAATCATTCTATCAGAGTATTTACTATTCTTTCTAGTCTTATATCCAAGTGCTGGTTTACCCCATGGAGTAACTGGACTTGGACGTCCAATTGGAGATCTACCTTCTCCACCACCGTGTGGGTGATCGTTAGGGTTCATTACAGATCCTCTTACAGTTGGTCTCCAACCCATATGTCTCTTTCTTCCTGCTTTACCAATGTTTATTATGTCATTTGTTAAGTTAGATACAGTTCCAACTGTAGCTCTACATTGGATATTAACATATCTCATTTCACCACTTGGTAATCTTAAAATAGCATACTTGCCTTCTTTAGCCATAAGCTGTGCTGATGCTCCAGCTGCTCTTACTATTTGGCCGCCTTTTCCAGCTTGTAATTCTATGTTATGAATTACTGTACCTACTGGTATATTTACTAATGGAAGAGCGTTACCTGGTTTAATATCTGCATTTGGACCAGATACTACAACATCTCCAACCTTTAATCCAACTGGTGCAATTATATATCTCTTTTCACCATCAGCATATACAAGTAAAGCTATATAAGCTGTTCTATTTGGATCATACTCTATAGTTGCTACCTTTGCAGGTATTCCATCCTTATTCCTCTTAAAATCTATTATTCTATATTTTCTCTTAGCTCCACCACCACGGTGACGAACAGTTATTTTACCTTGAGCATTTCTTCCAGCCTTTTTATTTAATGAAACTAGAAGTGATTTTTCAGGCTTATCTGTAGTAATTTCTTCAAAAGTAGAAACTGTCATCTGTCTAAGTGAAGGTGTAACTGGTCTAAACTTTTTAACTGCCATCTAAGTTCCCTCCTTCTCATCGCTTATCTGGTATTCTTACCAATAACAGCTTTATCTATATCTTACATTCCTTCAAAGAATTCAATTGTCTTGCTATCTGAAGTTAATGTAACTACTGCTTTTTTGTAGTCAGGTCTTTTCCCAACATGAACTCCAACTCTTTTTACTTTTCCCATTATTCTAGCAGTATTAACTTCTTCAACTTTTACACCAAATACTTCTTCAACTGCTCTTTTTATTTGAGATTTATTTGCATGTATATCCACAATGAAGGTGTACTTTCTATCTGCCATAGCAGACATGCTTTTTTCAGTTATTACAGGTCTCTTTATTATATCGTAACTGTTTAACATCATTATGCATACACCTCCTCAATTTTAGCAACCGCTTCTTTAGTAACGATGAATTTATCGTGTCTTAATATATCATAAACATTTAAGTTGTTTACTGGTATAACAGTTGCACCTTCAATGTTTCTTATTGATTTGTAAACAACCTCATTATTTTCTGGTAGTACTATTAATGGTTTTTTAGCTTCAAAAGCATTTATCATCTTAACCATTTCTTTAGTTTTTGGTGCTTCTAATTCTAAAGTTTCAAGAACTACTATGTTATTATCATTTACTTTGCTTGTTAAAGCTGACTTCATAGCAACTCTTCTCATTGACTTAGGAATTGACATTCTGTAATCTCTTGGCTTTGGAGCGAATACTATACCACCATGTATCCATTGTGGAGCTCTAATTGAACCTTGTCTTGCTCTACCAGTTCCTTTTTGTCTCCAAGGTTTTTTTCCACCTCCAGAAACCTCAGCTCTAGTTTTAGCTGATTGTGTTCCTTGTCTTTTATTTGCAAGTTGTGCAACTACAACTTGATGTAATACATTTTCATTAACTTCTACTGCAAATACGTTGTCTGATAATTGCATATCTCCAACTTTTTGCCCTTCTCTATTATATAAATCTACTGTAGGCATTCTTTATCCTCCTTTCTTCTAAAACGTTAAGCTTTTACTGTATTTCTTATTACAACGTAACCCTTGTTTGGTCCTGGAATTCCACCTTTAATTAAAATAACATTTTTTTCTGGCATAACTTTTACAACTTCAAGGTTTAGGACAGTTGTATTTCTATGTCCCATATGTCCAGGCATCTTCTTGTTTTTGAATGTTCTTGATGGATCTGATGAAGCTCCCATTGAACCAACACCTCTATGATACTTAGAACCGTGTGCCATTGGTCCTCTAGAGAAGTTCCATCTCTTTATTGTACCTTGGAATCCCTTACCCTTAGAAACTCCTGATACATCTACTTTTTCTCCTATCTCAAATATATCAGCTTTGATTTCGCTTCCAACTTCATATCCTTCGATATTTTCTAATCTGAATTCTTTAACGATTCTCTTAGCTGCTACTCCAGCCTTTGCAAAGTGTCCTTTTTTAGGCTTATTAACTAATTTTTCTCTTATATCTCCAAAGCCTACTTGTATAGCATTGTAACCATCTTTTTCTTCTGTCTTCTTTTGAGTTACTACACAAGGACCAGCTTCAACAACTGTAACAGGAATCACTTTACCACTCTCATCAAATATTTGAGTCATTCCTAGTTTTCTTCCTAATATAGCTTTTTTCATTTCTTTGCACCTCCTAAAATATTAGCGGATCGCTTCCGATCATAATATCTCATTGTTAATATTTCTTATAATTTTATTTCGATGTCAACACCTGCTGGTAAGTCTAATCTCATTAATGCATCAACAGTCTTTGGTGATGGACTTAATATATCGATTAATCTCTTATGTGTTCTGATTTCAAATTGTTCTCTAGAATCCTTATATTTATGTGTTGCTCTTAAAATTGTAACAACATCTTTTTCAGTTGGTAGTGGTACTGGACCAGCTACTTTAGCACCTGTGTTTTTAGCTGTTTCAACAATTTTTTCAGCTGATTGATCCAATATGTTATGATCAAAAGCTTTTAATCTAATTCTTATTTTTTGGTTTGCCATTTTTGTTTCCCTCCTTTTCACTACTCATTAATTCATAGATGTAACATCAGCGTTATGTAAACTGCTCCACGCGTTGCATCATTTTGCACAAATAATGGAACCTATATTCATATCGCTGCCGCCTGATTCAAGATCAAAGCATGCTCAGCTAAGAATATCCTGGTAAGTCCAGCAACCTCTTGCTTCATCGCCATTCTCGTGTCACAACTCTTATATTGTATAATATTTTTTTGACTTTGACAAGTATTTTTTCTTTTTTATCACAAATTCTTTCACAATACTACGTTTTTACATTTATATTACAAGCAAAAGGAGAAGGGCGTCCCCCTCTCCTTTCACTTTATATAAAGGCCTTTTTTTAATTTCTTATTACGTAATAATCTATAAAAAACTTAAAACTATTCTACTATTGAAGTAACAACTCCTGAACCTACTGTTCTTCCACCTTCTCTTATAGCGAATCTTAATCCTGATTCCATTGCTACTGGTGTGATTAGTTCTACGTTCATGTCGATGTGGTCTCCTGGCATAACCATTTCTACACCTTCTGGTAACTTAATTGTTCCTGTAACGTCTGTTGTTCTGAAGTAGAATTGTGGTCTGTATCCATCAAAGAATGGTGTATGTCTTCCACCTTCTTCTTTCTTTAATACGTATACTTGACCTACGAATTTCTTGTGTGGTGTTACTGAACCTGGTTTTGCTAATACTTGACCTCTTTCGATCTCGTTTCTTTGTACTCCTCTTAGTAATGCTCCGATGTTATCTCCTGCCATTGCTTCGTCTAACATCTTTCTGAACATTTCTACTCCTGTTACTGTTGTCTTTCCTATTTCTTCTTTCATTCCTACGATTTGTACTTCGTCTCCTACGTGTAGTACTCCTCTTTCTACTCTTCCTGTTGCAACTGTTCCTCTTCCTGTTATTGTGAATACATCTTCTATTGGCATTAAGAATGGTTGGTCAGTTGCTCTTTCTGGTGTTGGTATATATTCGTCAACTGCATCCATTAATTGTTTAATGCATTCGTCGTCGCCTTCTTCGATAGCTTTTAATGCTGATCCTACTACTACTGGGCATCCGTCTCCATCGAATCCGTATTCATTTAATAATTCTCTAACTTCCATTTCTACTAATTCTAATAATTCTGGATCGTCTACTTGGTCTGCTTTATTTAAGAATACTACTATGTGGTTAACTCCAACTCTTGATGCTAGTAGTATATGTTCTCTTGTTTGTGGCATTGGACCGTCTGCTGCTGATACTACTAGGATTGCTCCATCCATTTGAGCTGCTCCTGTGATCATGTTCTTTACGTAGTCAGCGTGTCCTGGACAGTCAACGTGTGCGTAGTGTCTCTTTTCTGTTTCATACTCTACGTGTGCTGTATTGATTGTTATTCCTCTTTCTTTTTCTTCTGGTGCTTTATCGATATCTTCGTAGTCTTGTACTTCTGCTCCACCTGTTTTTGCAAGTGTCATTGTGATTGCTGCTGTTGTTGTTGTCTTACCGTGGTCAACGTGTCCTATTGTTCCTATATTTACGTGTGGCTTTGTTCTTTCAAACTTTTGTCTTGCCATTTTTTATTCCTCCCATAACTATTTATTAATAAAAATTTATATTAAATAATTAATTATTTGTTTCCAATAACTTTCTCAGCTATACTCTTTGGAACTTCTTCATAATGATCAAATTCCATGCTGTAAACTCCTCTACCTTGAGTTTTAGATCTCAATGTTGTTGCATATCCAAACATTTCAGCTAATGGAACAAATGCTGATATGATTTGAGCACCAGCTCTTGCATTCATACCTTCAATTCTACCTCTTCTTGAGTTAACGTCTCCCATAACATCTCCCATATATTCTTCTGGAACAGTTATTTCAACT
This sequence comes from Clostridium sp., assembly GCF_047777555.1. Taxonomy (GTDB): domain Bacteria; phylum Bacillota; class Clostridia; order Clostridiales; family Clostridiaceae; genus Clostridium_H. The sequence goes on from NZ_JBKEEV010000002.1 coordinate 260,353, forward strand.
TTCATTACTGGCTCAAGAAGTACTGGATCTGCTTTTGCCATACCATTTTTGAATGCCATAGAACCTGCAATTTTAAATGCCATTTCAGATGAGTCAACATCGTGGTATGATCCATCATAGCATTTAACCTTGAAGTTTATAACTGGATATCCACCTAATATACCATTTTGAGATGCTTCTTGAATTCCATTATCTACAGCTGGGATATATTCTCTTGGTATAACTCCTCCAACTATAGCATTTTCAAATTCATATTCACCTTCATGAGGTATTAATTCTATCCAGCAGTGTCCATATTGACCACGTCCACCTGATTGTCTTACAAACTTACCTTCAGCCTTAACAGCCTTCTTGATTGTCTCTTTGTAAGCAACTTGTGGAGCTCCAACATTACATTCAACCTTGAATTCTCTTTGAAGTCTATCAACTATAATTTCAAGGTGAAGTTCTCCCATACCTGCTATAATTGTTTGACCTGTTTCTTCATCAGTATATGTCTTAAATGTTGGGTCTTCTTCAGCTAATTTAGCTAAAGCTATACCCATCTTTTCTTGAGCTGCCTTTGTTTTTGGCTCAATAGCTACACGAATAACTGGCTCTGGGAATTCCATGCTTTCAAGAAGTACTAAATTATTCTCATCACATAGTGTATCTCCAGTAGTTGTGTTCTTTAATCCTATTACCGCACCTAATTCTCCAGCGTATAATTCGTTAACTTCTTCTCTATGGTTAGCATGCATTTTAACAAGTCTTCCGATTCTTTCTTTTTTGTTCTTGTTACTATTTAATACATACGATCCACTTGTCATTATACCTGAATAAATTCTAACGAATGCTAATTTACCTACGAATGGGTCAGTAGCTATCTTGAATGCTAGAGCAGCTAATGGTTCATCATCTGATGAATGTCTATCAACTTCTTCTCCTTCAGCATTAGTTCCCTTAATAGCTGGTATATCAGTTGGTGCTGGTAAATAAGCAACAACAGCATCTAATAGGTGTTGAACACCTTTATTTCTATATGCAGTACCGCAAAGTACTGGAACTATTTCATTAGAAATAGTAGCTTTTCTTAAAGCAGTATGAATTTCTTCTTCAGTTATTTCTTCGCCTTCTAAGTACTTCATCATTAATTCTTCATCAGTTTCAACTATAGCTTCAATCATAGCTGATCTATATTCTTCTGCTTGTTCTTTCATATCTTCTGGAATTTCAACCTCTTCAAAATGTTGGCCTAATTCATGGTCGAAGATTATAGCCTTCATTCTGATAAGATCAATATGTCCTTGATAATTATCTTCTTTTCCTATAGGAAGCTGTATTGGCACTGCATTGGCATTTAATCTTTCTCTGATTGAGTTAACTGACATATAAAAGTCAGCACCTAATATATCCATCTTATTTACAAATACCATTCTAGGTACTTCATATTTATCTGCCTGTCTCCATACAGTTTCAGTTTGTGGTTCAACACCACCCTTTGCATCAAGTATAGTAACAGCTCCGTCAAGTACTCTAAGAGATCTTTCAACCTCTACAGTAAAATCTACGTGTCCTGGTGTGTCTATAATGTTTATTTGGTAATCCTTCCAATAACATGTTGTTGCAGCAGAAGTAATTGTTATACCTCTTTCTTGTTCTTGTTCCATCCAGTCCATTGTAGCTGCACCTTCATGGGTTTCACCTATTTTATGAGTTTTTCCAGTGTAGAATAATATACGCTCAGTACATGTTGTTTTACCAGCATCTATGTGAGCCATTATTCCAATATTACGAAATTTATCTAATGGGTATTTTCTAGCCATGTTCTTCCTCCTCTCAACAAGTAAGTTGTATGCCTTAAAAGCAGAAATTTAAAAATTGTATAAAACTGCTTCGGGATGCCCAAAACAGTTTTATATCCAAATCTATATTAGTATCTGTAATGTGCAAATGCTTTGTTAGCTTCTGCCATCTTATGTGTATCTTCTCTCTTTTTAACAGCTGCACCTGTATTGTTAGCAGCGTCCATTAATTCTGCTGCTAATTGTTCTCTCATGTACTTTTCGCCTCTTTTTCTAGCAGCGTCAATTAACCATCTTAATCCTAAAGTCTGTCTTCTTTCTGGTCTTACTTCCATAGGAACTTGGTATGTTGCACCACCAATTCTTCTAGCTTTAACTTCTAGTAAAGGCATGATATTATTCATTGCAGCTTCGAAAACTTCCATTGCTTCTTTTCCAGTCTTTTCAGCAACAATATCAAATGCATCGTAGCATATTTTTTGAGCTACTCCCTTTTTACCATCTAACATTATATTATTGATTAATTTTGTAACTACCTTACTATTATATACTGGATCTGGTAAAACGTCTCTTTTTGGTGTATTTCCTTTTCTTGGCACTTTTCTTCCCTCCTTAACATAGTGTATTTAATTCATAGGTACTCGGTAACCACACCGCAAAGTGCTCTCTTCTGCAAAATACTAATTAATTTATTTATAATCTATATAAATGCCGAAGACATAGCACTATTTTCAAAAACTATTTTTGTTTTGGTTTCTTTGCACCATACTTAGATCTTCCTTGCATTCTGTTAGCAACACCAGCAGCATCTAATGCTCCTCTGATTATGTGATATCTAACACCAGGAAGGTCCTTAACTCTTCCACCTCTAATTAAAACAACGCTGTGTTCTTGTAAATTATGTCCTACTCCTGGGATATAAGCTGTAACTTCATATCCGTTTGTAAGTCTAACTCTTGCTACTTTTCTTAAAGCTGAGTTAGGTTTCTTAGGTGTTGATGTTTTAACAACTGTACAAACACCTCTTTTTTGTGGGCTTTGTTTTAATGCAGGTGATGCAGACTTATACTCTACTGACTTTCTTCCTTTTCTTACTAATTGGTTAATTGTTGGCATTTTTCCACCTCCTTAATATTTTAAACTTAAGCTATATAAATTTAGTGTTTAGCATAATTATTAATGAAGAATTAGAGCTACCGATGCTCCAACATCTATTCCGCAAAGTACTCCTAATTCTTTCATTGTCTCTACATATACAATCTGGATCGATTTCTCTTTGGCTAATTCAATAACAGGGCTGGTTAATTTTTCTTCAGCATCTTTTGCTATATACAGACATTGTCCTTTTCCATTTTTCATGTGCTTTAGAGTCTGTTTGAGACCAATCACCTTTTCCCCTTCAATTCTTCGAACCATCCGAGAACCCCCTTAAAAACATTATGTTAGAGACAAATATTTTTTATTTGCCTCTAATCATAATCATTACACACAAAATGTATTTTATCATTTTACATTCCACATGTCAACAAAATCAATATTAAGCTTCGCTAACATTTTCTTCTTCTTCTTTTGGTTTATCTGTATTTAATTTTATGGCTCTGTATTTCATCATTCCTGTTCCAGCAGGAATTAATTTACCTATTATTACATTTTCCTTCAATCCTAGAAGTGGATCTATCTTACCTTTTATAGCCGCATCAGTAAGTACTCTTGTTGTTTCTTGGAAAGACGCTGCTGATAAGAAGGAATCTGTAGCAAGAGCTGCCTTAGTAATTCCTAGTAAAGCTACTTCTCCTGTAGCTAATTCTCCACCTTGTTCAAGCATCTTTTGATTTATCTCCTCAAAATCAAACATATCTACTAATGTTCCTGGTAATAACTCGGTATCTCCAGATTCCTTTACTTTAACTTTTCTTGTCATTTGTCTTATAACAACCTCTAAGTGTTTATCATTTATATCAACACCTTGAAGTCTATAAACTTTTTGAACTTCTGATAGTAGATAATTTTTAACTTCCTTTGGTCCTTTTATTGTTATTATGTCATGTGGATTAACTGAACCTTCAGTTATTTCATCTCCAGCTTCTATTCTAGCACCATTAACAACCTTTATTCTTGAACCAAATGGAATATCATAGCTCTTATCTATACCATCATCATCTATAACATGCACAATTCTCTTTTTCTTAGTTTCCTCTATTTTTACTGTACCTGATACTTCTGTTACTATTGCAAGTCCTTTTGGTTTTCTAGCCTCAAATAACTCCTCAACTCTTGGAAGACCTTGAGTTATATCAGCTCCAGCAACTCCACCAGTGTGGAAAGTTCTCATTGTAAGCTGAGTTCCTGGCTCACCTATAGATTGAGCTGCAACTATACCAACTGATTCTCCAATATTTATTTTCATTCCAGTTGCCATATTCATACCATAGCATTTAGCACAAACACCATGTTTTGACTTACATGTAAATACAGATCTGATTTTTACCTTTTTAATTCCGGACTTCTCTACCTTTTCTGCTAAATCAGCATCCATATAAGTATCCTTTGGTACTATAACTTCTCCAGTAGATGGATCCATGATATCTTCAGCTGAATATCTACCATGAAGTCTTTCTGTTAATGATTCAATTATTTCATTTCCTTCTCTAATTTCTGAAACCTCAAATCCTTCTTCTGTTCCGCAGTCCTCTTCTCTTACTATAACATCTTGGCTAACATCAACAAGTCTTCTTGTCAAATATCCTGAGTCAGCAGTCTTAAGAGCAGTATCCGCGTTACCTTTTCTAGCTCCGTGAGTAGATATAAAGTATTCTAGTACGTCAAGACCTTCTCTGAAGGATGCTCTTATTGGTAACTCTATAATTTTACCAGATGGGTTAGCCATAAGTCCTCTCATACCTGCAAGCTGCTTAATCTGAGACTTAGAACCTCTGGCTCCTGAGTCTGCCATCATGAATATAGGGTTAAATTTATCAAGGTTTTCCATAAGTGCATTAGCAACATCTTCTGTAGTTTGAGTCCATTTTTCAATAACTCTTTCATATCTTTCATCCTCAGATATGAAACCTCTTCTGTACATTTTTTCAATTTTATCTACTGCAGCATCAGTATCTGCTAATAATTGATTCTTATTTGCTGGTACTGTCATATCAGATACTGATATTGTTATAGCTCCTATTGTAGAATAATGATATCCTTTAGCTTTTATCTTATCAAGCATTGTGGATGTCATAGTTGGACCATATTTTGTATAACATTTATCTATTATTTTTCCTAAATTCTTTTTAGTTACTAGGAAATCAATTTCTAATTTAAATTCATTTTCTGGCTTACTCCTATCAACGAATCCTAAATCTTGTGGTATTGATTCGTTGAACATTAACTTTCCAGGTGTAGTTTCGATTATACCACTAATAATCTTTCCATCCTTTTCCTTGGTCATTTTTACTTTAATTTTTGCATGGATATCTATTTCACCTAGTTGATAAGCCATTAATACTTCATCTGGGCCAGAGAACGCTTTACCTTCTCCTTTTGCTCCATCCTTATCTAAAGTTAAGTAATATGACCCTAAAACCATATCCTGGGTAGGTACGCATACTGGCTTACCATCAGATGGCTTTAAGATGTTATTAGCTGCAAGCATTAAGAATCTAGCTTCTGCTTGTGCTTCAACTGATAAAGGCACGTGAACAGCCATTTGGTCTCCATCAAAGTCTGCATTGTATGCTGTACATACTAATGGATGAAGTTTAATAGCTCTACCTTCAACAAGTATTGGTTGGAAAGCCTGAATTCCTAGTCTGTGAAGAGTAGGAGCACGGTTTAGTAATACTGGATGCTCAGATATAACATCTTCGAGTACATCCCATACTTGCGGCATAACTCTTTCAACCATCTTTTTAGAACTCTTAATATTATGAGCAGCACCGCTTTCTACTAACTTTTTCATAACAAATGGCTTAAATAGCTCAAGAGCCATTTCTTTTGGAAGACCACATTGATACATCTTTAATTCAGGTCCTACAACGATAACTGAACGTCCAGAGTAGTCAACACGCTTACCAAGCAAGTTTTGTCTAAACCTTCCTTGCTTACCTTTTAACATATCTGACAATGATTTTAGAGGTCTATTTCCTGGTCCTGTAACTGGTCTTCCTCTTCTACCATTATCTATTAGAGCATCAACTGCTTCTTGTAACATTCTTTTTTCATTTCTTACTATAATATCTGGAGCTCCTAAATCAAGAAGCTTCTTCAATCTATTATTTCTATTTATAACTCTTCTATATAGGTCATTTAAATCTGATGTAGCAAATCTACCTCCATCAAGTTGAACCATAGGTCTTAAGTCAGGAGGAATTACTGGTATAACGTCAATAATCATCCATTCTGGTCTATTATTAGACTTTCTAAATGATTCTACTACCTCTAATCTTCTTATAGTTCTTACCTTTTTTTGACCTGTGCTAGTTTTTAAAGTTTCTTTTAATTCAGCAGACAAGCTTTCTAAGTCAATTTCTTCGAGTAATTTCTTTATACTTTCTGCTCCCATACCAGCTTCAAATGCATCTTCTCCGTACTTATCAACACTTTCTCTATACTCTTTTTCACTTAGTAATTGCTTCTTTAGCAATGGAGTTTCTTTTGGATTTAGAACCACATATGAAGCAAAATATAATATTTTTTCTAAGGATCTTGGGGACATATCAAGTATAAGTCCCATTCTAGATGGTATTCCCTTGAAATACCAAATATGAGATACAGGGGCAGCAAGTTCTATATGCCCCATTCTCTCACGTCTTACTTTAGATTTTGTAACTTCTACTCCGCATCTATCGCAGACTATACCTTTGTATCTTACTCTCTTATATTTACCGCAGTGACATTCCCAATCTTTCATAGGTCCAAATATTCTTTCACAGAACAATCCATCCTTCTCAGGTTTTAAAGTTCTGTAATTAATAGTTTCAGGCTTCTTAACTTCACCTCTAGACCATTCCCTTATTTGTTCCGGTGAAGCCAACCCTATTTGTAATGCTTCAAAATTATTTAATTCTATCAAGGGTAAATCCTCCCTTCGCATTAATGTTCATCATTAAAATCTTCTAACTCTAGCCCATCTCCAATTTCATCTAATGGCAAATCATAGTCTAACTTACTATCATCAAATTCATCTATATCAGGCATATCATCTACATCTTCTTCTGCTGGCTCATCTAATTCATCGTCTCTAATTCCAGGAAGCACTTCGTCCTCTGTTCCTTCAATATTAACACCTAAGTCTTCCATTTCTTCGTCTACTGACTCTTTTATCTTTATTTCTTCATTTGTATCGCTTAATACTTTTACATTTAAGCAAAGAGCTTGAAGTTCTTTTATAAGAACTTTAAATGATTCTGGAACACCTGGCTCTGGAATATTTTCTCCTTTAACTATAGACTCATATGTCTTAACTCTACCAACTACGTCATCAGATTTTACAGTTAAAACTTCTTGTAGTGTATGTGCAGCTCCATATGCTTCTAGAGCCCAAACTTCCATTTCTCCAAATCTTTGGCCACCAAATTGAGCTTTACCTCCTAATGGTTGTTGAGTAACCAAGGAATAAGGACCTGTTGATCTTGCATGTATCTTATCATCTACTAAATGGTGAAGTTTTAATATATACATGTATCCAACAGTAACTCTATTATCAAAAGGTTCTCCTGTTCTTCCGTCATATAAAACAGTCTTACCGTCACCGTCATAACCTGCTTCATGTAGAAGCTCTACAATTTCTTCTTCTAAAGCACCACTAAATACAGGTGTTGCAATATGCCAACCCATTTCTGCAGCAGCCCATCCTAGATGAACCTCTAAAACCTGACCAATGTTCATACGTGATGGAACTCCTAGAGGATTTAAGCATATTTGAAGCGGTCTTCCATCTGGTAAGAATGGCATATCTTCTTCTGGTAATATTCTAGATATAACACCTTTATTACCGTGTCTTCCTGCCATCTTGTCTCCAACAGAAATCTTTCTCTTCTGAGCTATATAGCATCTTACTAACTCATTAACGCCTGGAGGAAGTTCATCGCCATTTTCTCTTGTAAATACTTTTACATCTACAATTATTCCAGCTTCTCCATGAGGAACTCTTAGTGATGTATCTCTAACTTCTCTTGCCTTTTCACCGAATATAGCTCTAAGTAATCTTTCTTCAGCTGTAAGTTCTGTCTCTCCTTTTGGAGTAACCTTACCTACTAGTATATCTCCTGATCTAACTTCGGCTCCAATTCTAATTATTCCTCTTTCATCTATATTCTTAAGAGCATCTTCACCTACATTAGGTATATCTCTTGTTATTTCTTCCGGTCCTAATTTTGTATCTCTAGCTTCTGCTTCATATTCTTCAATATGGATAGAAGTAAATATATCGTCACGAACAAGCTGCTCAGATACAAGCATAGCATCTTCATAGTTATATCCTTCCCAAGTTATAAAGCCCATACGTATATTTTGACCTAATGCTATTTCACCTAAATCTGTTGATGGACCGTCTGCTAATACATCTCCAGCTTTTACTCTTTCACCTTTATTTACTATAGGTCTCTGATTTATGCAGGTTCCTTGGTTAGATCTCTTAAACTTAAGAAGTTTATATCTATCTAATCCTCCATCAGAATCTCTTTTTATTCTGACTTCATTAGCGCTTGCGTATACAACTACTCCATCATGCTCTGCCTTTGGAAGTACTCCTGAGTCTACTGCTGCCTTATACTCTATTCCTGTACCAACTATAGGAGCCGCTGGCTTTAGTAGAGGTACTGCCTGACGCTGCATGTTTGATCCCATTAAAGCACGGCTGGCATCATCATTTTCAAGGAATGGAATCATCGCTGTAGCAACAGATACTATTTGTCTTGGAGAAACATCTATTAAATCAACCTGATCTTTTGAAACAACTATTACATCTTCTCTTGTTCTAACAGTTACTCTGCTATCAATGAAGTGTCCTTCTTCATCAAGCGGTTCTCTAGCCTGAGCTACTAGATATTGGTCTTCCTCATCTGCTGTTAAATAAACTATTTCATCTTTGACCTTACCTTGTTTTTTATCTACCACTCTATATGGAGTTTCTATAAACCCATATTCATTAACTCTAGCATAACATGCAAGAGAGTTGATAAGACCTATGTTTGGTCCTTCTGGAGTCTCTATAGGGCACATTCTTCCGTAATGTGAGTGGTGAACGTCTCTTACTTCAAAACCTGCTCTTTCTCTTGAAAGTCCTCCTGGTCCTAAGGCTGACAATCTTCTCTTATGTGTCAACTCAGATAATGGATTTGTTTGATCCATAAACTGTGAAAGCTGAGAACTTCCAAAGAACTCCTTAATAGAAGCTGCCACTGGTCTAATATTTATTAATGCTTGAGGTGTTATAACTTCTTGATCTTGAATAGTCATTCTTTCTTTGACTACTCTTTCCATTCTGGATAATCCAATTCTAAATTGATTTTGTAATAATTCTCCAACCGATCTTAAACGTCTATTTCCTAAGTGGTCTATATCATCAACGTCTCCAACTCCATAAGGTAATCCTAATTCATAGCTGATAGTAGCGTAGATATCATCTATTACTATATGTTTTGGAATTAATTCATGTATATTTTTTCTAATTTCTTCTTTTATAGTCTCTTCATCTGTATAATTATCAAGAATTTTCTTTAGTGTTGGATAATGTACATGTTCTTTTATCTTTAAATCAGAAATATCGAAGTCTATAAAGTTATGTATGTCTACAAAATTATTTCCTATTACTTTTATAACTTTATCCTCAACTTGAATATTTACAACATTTATACCGCAATTTTGAATTTCAAGTGCTTTTTCTCTTTCAATAACTTCGCCTTTTTGTACTATAATTTCTCCAGTTAACGGATTAACAACATCTTCAGCAGCTATTTGGTTAAGCAATCTTATATAAACTGCTAATTTCTTATTAAACTTATATCTTCCAACCCTAGATAAATCATATCTTTTAGCATCAAAGAATAATGAATTTATAAGTGAAACCGCACTATCAACTGTAGGTGGTTCACCTGGTCTTAACCTTTTATATATTTCAAGTAGTGCTTCTTCTCTGGTCTTAGTGTTGTCTTTTTCAATTGTAGCCTTAAGTCTTTCTTCCTCACCAAAGTATTCTATAATTTCGGCATCGCTGCCTACTCCTAAAGCTCTTATCAGAATAGTTATCGGCAATTTTCTTGTCTTATCAATTCTTACATATATAATATCGTTAGAATCAGTTTCATATTCTAACCATGCTCCTCTGTTAGGAATAACCGTTGAAGAAAACAACTTTTTTCCTGTCTTATCTACATCAAATCCATAATAAGCTCCTGGCGATCTAACAAGCTGACTTACTATAACTCTTTCCGCTCCATTAATAACAAACGTACCCTGTTGTGTCATTAATGGAAAATCTCCCATGAAGACTTCTTGTTCCTTAACCTCTCCTGTTTCCTTGTTAAGCAATCTTACCTTTACTTTTAAAGGTGCAGCATAGGTTGCATCTCTTTCTTTGCATTCCTCTACGGAATACTTGATAGCATCCTTATCTAAGCTGTAGTCAGTAAACTCTAAAACAAGGTTTCCTGTGTAATCTTGGATAGGATTAATATCGTCAAAAACTTCTTTTATTCCTTCTTCCCAAAACCATCGATATGAATCTAATTGTACTTCGATAAGATTTGGCATAGGACAAACTTCATTAACTTTTGAGAAGCTCATTCTCGTTCTTTTACCGATTTGAATAGGATGTACCATTAAAATTTTCACCCCTCGCATAAGAATAACAAAAAACGCAGACACTCTATGAATTCCTAATAATTCTAGAATATACACGCTCATCCTGTTAGTATAACCAAAAAAAATAGATTAATTCATCATGATTAATTATTTTAAGTAGTATTTTAAATAGTATTTTCTATACTTTCATGCATTAAACTATATTATCATAATAACTTTTAAGTGTCAACATAGATTTCATTAAAATAAAAAGGCACTTAAATAAGTGCCTTTTTAATTATATTAGATTCTACTTTAATTCTACTGCAGCACCAACTTCTTCAAGTTTTGCTTTCATTTCTTCTGCATTTTCTTTAGAAACTGCTTCTTTAAGTGTCTTAGGAGCTCCGTCAACTATTTCTTTAGCTTCCTTTAATCCTAATCCAGTTAATTCTCTAACAACTTTTATAACTTTGATCTTGTTAGCTCCAGCGCTAGCTAAAACTACATCAAATTCAGTCTTTTCTTCAGCAGCAGCAGCTCCTGCAGCTGGTGCACCTGCAACTGCAACTGGTGCAGCAGCACTTACTCCAAATTCTTCTTCACATGCTTTTACTAATTCGTTTAATTCTAAAACTGACATTTCTTTTATAGCTTGAATGATCTCTTCTCTTGTCATTATAATAGCACCTCCATAATTTTTAACATTTATCTTCTTTTTCCGTTATTTTAATTTTTATTCAGCAGTTTCAGCTGAACCATTCTTTTCTGCAATAGCATTTATCAAGTAAACAAACTTTGATAGTGGAGCCTTTAGGCTGCCAAGTAATTTTGCAACAAGAACTTCCTTTGGTGGTATTGATGCAAGTTCTTTTATCTTTGCTTCGTCGAATATTTGACCTTCAACTATACCAGCTTTTAATTGTAATTTTTTATGATCTTTTGCAAAATCATTTAATATTCTTGCTGGAGCAGTTGCATCATCATATCCTATAGCTACAGATACTGGCCCTTCTAGGTACTCAGCTATTCCTTCTAAGCCTAATTCCTTAGTTGCTAGAGTAACTAATGTGTTTTTGTAAACTTTATATTCAACACCAGCTTCTCTTAGCTTCTTTCTAAGCTCTGTATCTTCTTCAACGTTAAGTCCTTGATAACTAGCAAGCACAATTGATTGAGCTTTTTCAAATTTTTCTCTTATCTCTTGAACTTTAGCTTCTTTTAATTGTCTATTTTCTCCTGCCACTGTAGCACCTCCTCAACTAAAAATTAAAGCCTCTTCGCGCAGACGCAAAGAGACTCTATAATATCCAATACCGAATATTTAAATCCTCGGTAGGTTGGTTTCCCGTTACGCTTTCGCACCTACTGTCTGCGGAGATTTATCTTATTCAATTTCACACAACATGATTTATTATATCAAATCTAAATTGCTAAGTCAATATTAATCTATAACTTTTGCAGGATTAATTTTTATTCCTGGTCCCATAGTGCTTGATAATGTTACAGATTTAATATATTGTCCTTTAGCTGCTGCAGGTTTAGCTTTAACTATAGCTTCCATTAATACATTATAGTTTTCAACAAGCTTTTTACTTTCAAAAGATTTCTTTCCTATTGGAACGTGAATTATAGCTGTTTTGTCTACTCTGTATTCAACCTTACCAGCTTTAATATCTGCTATTGCTTTTGATACATCAAATGTAACAGTACCTGATTTTGGGTTAGGCATTAATCCCTTAGGTCCTAATACTCTACCTAATCTACCTACTAATCCCATCATATCTGGTGTAGCAACAACTACATCGAATTCAAACCAGTTTTCTTTTTGGATTTTATCAATGAATTCTTCTGCTCCTACATAATCAGCTCCTGCTGCTTCTGCTTCTTTAGCTTTATCTCCTTTAGCGAAAACTAAAACTCTAACTTTTTTTCCTGTTCCGTGTGGAAGCACTACAGCTCCTCTAACTTGTTGATCAGCGTGTCTTGGATCTACACCAAGTCTTACAGAAAGTTCTATAGTCTCATCAAATTTAGCTTTTGCTGTTTTTAAAGTAAGATCTATAGCTTCAGAAGGTGTATATAAAGTATTCTTATCGATTAGCTTAACGCTTTCTAAATAACCTTTTCCTCTTTTTGCCATATTCTTTCCTCCTTGTGGTATTAGCGGTTTTTACCTCCCACTAATTGAATATATATTATTCTTCAACTGTTATGCCCATGCTTCTAGCTGTACCAGCTATCATGCTCATAGCAGATTCTAATGATGCTGCATTTAAGTCAGGCATCTTTGTCTCAGCTATTTCTTTTAGTTGAGCTTTTGTGATCTTTCCAACTTTCTTCTTGTTTGGTTCTCCAGAACCACTTTCTAATCCAGCTGCTTTCTTAATTAAAACTGCTGCTGGAGGAGTTTTAAGTATAAAGCTGAAAGATCTGTCTTGATAAACTGAAATTATAACTGGAATTGTCATTCCTGCTTGATTTGCAGTTTTTGCATTGTATTCCTTACAGAAAGCCATAATGTTTACACCGTGCTGTCCAAGTGCTGGTCCAACTGGTGGTGCTGGTGTTGCCTTTCCTGCTGGAAGTTGAAGTTTAATCATTCCTACTACTTTTTTTGCCATAATTTACACCTCCTCATATGTGGTAATGCGAGCTTTTAGCTCTCCCACTGTATAAGACAAAGTCTTATAGCAGGTTAATCAAGTTTTTCTATTTGATTAAAATTAAGTTCAACAGGGGTTTCCCTGCCAAACATATTAACTAAACCTTTAATTTTTTGTTTTTCAACATTGATCTCTTGTATCAATGCGATAAAATCCTTTAATGGTCCAGAAGTGATCTTAACATTTTCCCCTACTGATATGTCGATGTTAACAGTCTTTTCAGTAATTCCCATAGCTGCTACCTCTTCGTCAGTAAGAGGAACTGGTTTTGAACCAGGACCAACAAATCCCGTAACCCCTCTAGTATTTCTAACTATGTACCATGACTCATCTGACATTATCATCTTCACAAGTACATAACCCGGAAATATCTTCTTTTGGGTTATTTTCTTTTTTCCATCTTTTACTTCTACTACTTCTTCTATTGGGACTTGTATATCATGAATTAAGTCATGCAATCCTCTATTTTCAATTGCCTTCTCTAAATTCACTTTAACTTTGTTTTCATAACCAGAATAGGTATGAGCAACATACCAACGAGCTTTTTCTGCCATAATCAGGGGATGAGGTTAATCCTCACTCCTACCTCCCTCTTTGTATTTATTGTTTATTTAAATATCAATTTGTAAAGGCCATTAAAACCATAATCCATTAATCCAATTATGATAGCACTAACAGCACAAAAAAACAAAACTATTATAGTAGACTTTTTTATTTCATCTTTAGGTGGCCAAGTTATTCTCTTGGTTTCTGCCTTTACTTCTTTAACAAACTTGACTATACCTTCATTTGATTTTTTTTCAGCCTTTTTATTTTCATTCAAAGCCATTATATTCACATCCTTAAATATATTTAGTGAATACAAGCAACTATTTTGTTTCTTTGTGAAGTGTGTGCTGGCGGCAGAATCTGCAATACTTTCTCATTTCTAATCTTTCTGGGTCATTCTTTTTATTCTTCATTGTATTGTAATTTCTTTGCTTGCACTCTGTACATGCTAAAGTTACTTTAACTCTCACAATCAACACCTCCATATTCTGCGTATACACACACAGGCATTACTATATTCATAAGCATATACTACACATTTATATTGATCCATATAAATTTACGTGTTACCTTAAGAATTTATCATAAGTTGCTGTATATGTCAACTTTTTTCTTTAATCACCTTAATTGTAATATAAACCAATGCAATATAAACCATTTGTGTTTTCTTATCTTATGCCTTTTAAAAGGACTAAGTGTTGAACCTAGTCCTAATTATTAATTTAAAACTATTCTACTATTGAAGTAACAACTCCTGAACCTACTGTTCTTCCACCTTCTCTTATAGCGAATCTTAATCCTGATTCCATTGCTACTGGTGTGATTAGTTCTACGTTCATGTCGATGTGGTCTCCTGGCATAACCATTTCTACACCTTCTGGTAACTTAATTGTTCCTGTAACGTCTGTTGTTCTGAAGTAGAATTGTGGTCTGTATCCATCAAAGAATGGTGTATGTCTTCCACCTTCTTCTTTCTTTAATACGTATACTTGACCTACGAATTTCTTGTGTGGTGTTACTGAACCTGGTTTTGCTAATACTTGACCTCTTTCGATCTCGTTTCTTTGTACTCCTCTTAGTAATGCTCCGATGTTATCTCCTGCCATTGCTTCGTCTAACATCTTTCTGAACATTTCTACTCCTGTTACTGTTGTCTTTCCTATTTCTTCTTTCATTCCTACGATTTGTACTTCGTCTCCTACGTGTAGTACTCCTCTTTCTACTCTTCCTGTTGCAACTGTTCCTCTTCCTGTTATTGTGAATACATCTTCTATTGGCATTAAGAATGGTTGGTCAGTTGCTCTTTCTGGTGTTGGTATATATTCGTCAACTGCATCCATTAATTGTTTAATGCATTCGTCGTCGCCTTCTTCGATAGCTTTTAATGCTGATCCTACTACTACTGGGCATCCGTCTCCATCGAATCCGTATTCATTTAATAATTCTCTAACTTCCATTTCTACTAATTCTAATAATTCTGGATCGTCTACTTGGTCTGCTTTATTTAAGAATACTACTATGTGGTTAACTCCAACTCTTGATGCTAGTAGTATATGTTCTCTTGTTTGTGGCATTGGACCGTCTGCTGCTGATACTACTAGGATTGCTCCATCCATTTGAGCTGCTCCTGTGATCATGTTCTTTACGTAGTCAGCGTGTCCTGGACAGTCAACGTGTGCGTAGTGTCTCTTTTCTGTTTCATACTCTACGTGTGCTGTATTGATTGTTATTCCTCTTTCTTTTTCTTCTGGTGCTTTATCGATATCTTCGTAGTCTTGTACTTCTGCTCCACCTGTTTTTGCAAGTGTCATTGTGATTGCTGCTGTTGTTGTTGTCTTACCGTGGTCAACGTGTCCTATTGTTCCTATGTTTACGTGTGGCTTTGTTCTTTCAAACTTTTGTCTTGCCATTTTTATTCCTCCCATTCATTATTAAGTTTAATCTTTTCGTAAACTTGTCCTGGTGTGTTGTCAGCTTATTTTTAATTCATGGAGCCCACGACCGGGCTTGAACCGGCGACCTCCACCTTACCAAGGTGACGCTCTGCCTGCTGAGCTACATGGGCATCTTCTAAAATTTCAAAATAGTATTGAGCCCATGACACCACATAATCGTTTTTCAAAAGCCCTATACCAATTATCTATTTTACTATTTCCACTTTTTTTTGTCAAGATTTTTTCATGTTTTTGTTTAAGCATTTTTCCAGCTTTCGCTTAACTCTTTGAAGAGCATTATCAATAGATTTAGAGTGTCTATCCAAGTCACAAGCTATCTCTTGATATGATTTACCCTGCAAGTATGAATTCAATACCTCTAATTCTAATTCTGATAGCACTTCTTCTATTTCACACTCTATTTTTGTTACTTCTTCTCTACTTATAATTAACTCTTCTGGATCAGATACCTTTACTGTGGATATTATGTCCAGTAAAGTTCTATCTGATTCCTCATCATAAATAGGTTTATTAAGAGATATGTATGTATTAAGTGGTATATGCTTTTGCCTTGTCGCCGTTTTAATGGCAGTTATAATTTGTCTTGTAACGCATAACTCTGCAAAAGCCTTAAAGGATGATAACTTATCAGGCCTAAAATCTCTGATAGCCTTATAAAGACCTATCATGCCTTCTTGATAAATATCTTCCTTATCAGCTCCTATTAGAAAGTAGGACTTTGCCTTTGCTTTTACAAAATTTTTATATTTATTTATTAAGTATTCTTGTGCTTTTACGTTTCCATCTTTAGCCTCTAAAGCAATTTCTTCATCTATTCTATCTTCCATATCCACATTTTCCTCAAGAGCGCCTGCCTTATTTATCAAAATATCCCCTCCACCTATAAATTCCAAAAATATTCCATATTATATATTTGATTATACAATAATAGGAAATTTATAGTCAAGAAATTTTAATCTCCTCTTCTAATTTTTTCAAGTTTATCTAATACTTCCTTATTTACTCTATCCTTCAACAAGTTTTTATTTCCCGAAGTATCCTTTTTAGTCTTTACACTTATCTTACGCCTAGTACTTATCACTTCATTATAGAATTCTAAAGAAGACATTCTTGTAGCTCCTCTTTGAAATGTTACTTGCTGCTCTAGAAAATCAGAAGTTACAACACACACTTCAGCCTTTCTACCTATTGAATCAACATATTTTTCGATAAAGCTATCTGCTGTTTCTCCTTCTTTTGTAAAAACAATTATTATATTATTCAGTCTTTCTCTCTTTTCTAAACTTCCTTTTACCATATGGGCATCAAACACTATAAATATTTTATCTCCTTTAAAGGCTGCATAATCTTGCAACATCTCAATAAGTTTCATGCGCGCTGCCTCAAAACTATACTCTTTAATTTTATTTAGCTCCGGCCAACTATTAATTACATTATATCCATCTACAAATACATTCTTCACGACTTTAACTTATTCCATTTTTTGTTTTAGAACCTCATACATCATTATGCCGGCCGCTACAGATGCGTTTAAAGATGTTATATTTCCTACCATAGGGATTTTAACTAGTCCATCACATTTTTCTTTAGTAAGTTTTGAGATCCCTCTTCCTTCGCTGCCTATAACTAAAGCTACTGCTCCTGAAAAGTCCGTCTGGAAGCAGTATCCTTCTCCATCCATATCTGCTCCGTATACCCATACTCCTCTTTCTTTAATCATATCTATAGCTTTATTTATGTTTCCAACTTTAGCAACTTTCATATATTCAATAGCTCCTGCTGATGTCTTATATACAGTAGGCGTAATACCAACATTTCTTCTTTTAGGTATTATTATTCCATGTACACCACAGGTTTCTGCTGTTCTAATAATAGATCCTAAATTATGAGGGTCTTCAATTTCATCTAGTATTACTATAAAAGGCTTTTCTCCCTTTTTATCAGCGTAATCCAATATATCATCAATACTGCAATACTTATAAGGAGTTACTATAGCCATGACTCCTTGGTGCGCTCCTGTTACAGACATAGAGTCTAGTTTCTTTCTATCAACTTCTTTTATAACTATACTCTTCTCTCTTGCCATAGCCACAATCTTGCTTATAGAGCCAGTCATATCTCCTTTGGCAACTAATATATTTTCTATAGTTCTATCACTTTTTAAAGCTTCTATTACAGCATTTCTTCCTTCTATTAAGTCTTCTCTAGCCTCAATATCTTTTTTTCTTACTTCTTTCATTTTGGCTACCTCTTTCATTTAAAATTATTTTGAATACTTTTCTCTTACTTTCTCTATTTCTCCACAAGTCATAGCTCCTTCAGGGCAGTTCCCCTTTACACAACCAGGACCTACTCTTTTAAATAGAATAGGAGCAACTTCTTTTACTAATTCCAGCATTTTATCTGCAAGAGCATGAATTTCCCATTGAGCTCTATTGCAGCATCTATGTTCAAAAAAGTTCATTAAGGACCTTGCATTCATTGTGAGTACTATCTTCGTTTCGCATGCGTTTGGAAATACGTATCTAGCATCTTCAATAGCTTTTTTCTCTGCAGCCATTTCCTTAAGTCCATTTTTTATATATTTTTCTTTTAATATGCTTACAATGTCATCATAAGCTTTTTGATCATCTTCCATTGTCTTGATAAAGATTTGTCTTGCTCTTTCATCTTTATCAATTTCTGGAGGAATTATGTATTCAAATTGATCCAGCTTTACATATCTTTGACTCTGCTGAGAGTAAGATGCAATTCTATGTCTAACCAATTGATGTGTTAAGGATCTTGAAACTCCCTCCACAGCAAAAGTGAATGATACATGTTCTATAGGAGACATATGTCCATAAGACATTAGTCTATTTAGAAATTTATTTGTATTTTCATTATCCAATCCATTTAATATATCGTCTATTCCCACAGCACTATAGCAAAGTTTTGCTGCTGATGCAATAACCTTTTCTGGATTTGGTGTATATTCTATTAATTTCACCTTTAGTGCCATTATATTCTCCCCTTTTAATCTTTAATTGATGTTTAAATTTATAATAACATTTAATAACTCATTAAGTCTATCTAATTGATTTGTAAGGTATAAAAATCCTATTACAGCCTCAAACCCTGTTGCTATCCTATATTCCTGAACGTCTGCATTTTTAGGAACAGTACCCGATTTAGCATTTCTTCCTCTTTTATATATTGTAAGCTCATCTTCATTTAATTGATTTTCTATACTTTTCATAAACTCGCTTTGGCTGTGAGCCTTAACAAAAGATATAGTTTTAAGATGAAGTTTATGAGCAGATATGTTTCTATTATTGGTGACTAGATAAGTTCTAATACACACTTCATAAGCCGAATCTCCTACAAAAGCAAGAACCAGAGGATTTAGTTGTTTAGCCTCATTTGTAGTAAGTTTACTATTTAAAAAGTCAAATTTCATAGGAAGATAATTCTCCTTTACTTTATATTGATAATCATAAAACAACACTATACTTAATATAACGTGAAAGTGTAGTCATTTCAATAATGACTACACTTTTTGTTATTACCATTATTTGAATTAATCAACTTTTTTCCATCTTACTCCCTGTGGAGTATCTTCAAGAACTATCCCCCTAGCTTTTAAATCATCTCTTATTTTATCTGCTAAGGCCCAGTTTTTATTTTTTCTCGCCTGCTGTCTTTCCTCTATTAGCGCTTCTATCTCAGAATTCAAATCCTCTATTGTAGATTTTTGAAGTATACCTAAAGGTTTTCCTAATTCCCTTATTAAGTCCAAACAATATTTTATAAGTTCTTTAGATGAATCTACTCCTACATTAGTGTTTATATCTTTTATCAAGTCAAATATTACAGCTATAGCATCTGCTGTATTAAAATCATCATCCATCTTATCTATATATTTGTCTTTATAGGCATTAAGGTTGTCTATATAAGCCTTTTCTTCCTCTTTTAAATTTTCAGTTTTAACTTCATCTATAAGCCTTTCTAAGTTACCTATGGCATTATATAGTCTTTCCTTTGAAGCTTTTGCACTTTCTAATAACTCATCACTAAAGTTTAAAGGAGTTCTGTAATGAGCGGAAAGCATGAATAATCTAACAACTTCTGCATCATAATTTTGCAAAATCTCTCTTGTAGTAAAGAAATTGTTTAGAGATTTTGACATCTTTTTATTATTTATATTTAAATAAGCCGAATGCATCCAATAGTTAGCAAAAGGCTTACCACTTCTTGCTTCACTTTGAGCTATCTCATTTTCGTGATGTGGAAAAACTAAATCTGCACCACCTGCATGAATATCTATTGTATCACCGAGAATCTTGTGTGCCATGCATGAGCATTCTATATGCCATCCTGGTCTTCCTTTTCCCCATGGACTATTCCAAGAAGGTTCTCCTGGCTTTTCACTTTTCCATACTGCAAAGTCCATAGGATCTTTTTTTCTCTCATCTACACTTATCCTAGCACCAGCTTGTAAGTCATCTAGATTCTGCCCAGATAGCTTTCCATATTCTTTAAACTTCTTTGTGCTAAAGTATACATCTCCATCAACTTCATAAGCATAGCCTTTATCTATTAAATCTTGTATAAATTTTATTATCTCTTCTATATATTCAGTAGCTCTTGGATTGACAGTAGCCCTTTCAATATTAAGTCCATCCGCATCTTTATAATATTCTTCTATATACCTATCTCCTAATTCTCTTACTGTAGTATTCTCTTCATTAGCTCTTTTTATCATTTTGTCATCTATATCTGTGAAATTTTGAACAAATCTCACCTTATACCCTCTGTATTCAAAGTATCTTCTAATTGTATCAAACACTAAAAAAGTTCTAGCATTTCCAATATGAAAATAGTTGTATACTGTAGGTCCACAAACATACATAGTAATTTCATTAGGTTTTATAGAAACAAACTCTTCTTTTTGCCTTGTCATTGTATTGAATATTTTCATTGCAGTGCCTCCTAACAAATTATGTTTATTTTGCACAACTTCGTACTACAAGTATAATTTTACATCATATCTAGTATTCTTTCACCAATTATTAAATCTTCTGGAGTAGTTATTTTTATATTGTTGTAGCTTCCCTCATATAGATACACTTTGTGATTATAATTTTCCACAATCATTGTATCATCTGTAGCTTCTATTTTTTCTTTCAAAGCTTTCTTATGAGCATCCAGTATCAAATCATATTTAAAACATTGGGGGGTCTGCACAGAAAACAAAGTATCTCTCCTTGGAGTATTTAAGGAGAACCCTTCTTCTGTTTTAATTTTTATTGTGTCTTTAGGCTGTACTCCACAAGCACATGCATCATATATATTGGCATATTTTATTCCATCCTCAATTATTCTATTATCTACAAAAGGTCTGGCACCATCATGTATCAAAACAATGTCGTTTCCTTTCGCCGCTAATAATCCTCTTATAACTGAATCTTGTCTTGTGCTTCCACCTTCAACTATCTTCTTTATTTTATTCATTTTATATTTATTTAAAATGTTATCTTTGCAATATTCAATCTCATTCTTTGCCAATACCAATATTATTTCATCTATTAAATCATTATCTTCAAAAGCTTTGAGCGTATAGTATAAAATTGGTTTGCCTTTTAATTCTATAAACTGCTTATTTATTTCTGACTTCATTCTAGTTCCCTTGCCTGCTGCTACAATAACAGCACAGTTTCTTCCCATTTAGAGTGCTCCTTTTACCATAAACGAAGTAAACTTACTTTTTCTGTCTTGCAAAAATCATTCTTCCTGCTGCCGTCTGTAGTACTGATGTAACTACTACGTCCATAACTTCCCCTATATGCCTTTTACCGCCTTCTACAACTATCATTGTTCCATCATCTAAATAAGCTATACCTTGTTCCTGCTCCTTACCATCCTTAATTATTTGTATTGTCATTTCTTCTCCTGGAAGAACCACAGGTTTTACTGAATTAGCAAGCTCATTTATATTTAGGACAGGTACTCCCTGCACCCCTGCTACTTTATTTAAATTGTAGTCATTAGTTATAACCTTTCCTTTTAGGACTTGTGCTAATTTTAACAATTTGCTATCAACTTCTTCTATCTCTGGGAAATCTTTATCTGTTATCTGTAAATCTATAACCAATTCCTTCTGCATCTTATTTAGAGTATCAAGTCCTCTTCTACCTCTATTTCTCTTTAGACTATCGGATGAATCAGCTATATGTCTCAACTCATCTAAAACAAAGTTTGGTATTATTAAAGTTCCTTCTATAAACCCGCTTTGACATATATCTAAAATTCTTCCGTCAATTATTACAGAAGTATCAAGAACCTTTGGAATTCCCTTATATGAAGTCTTAGGCTTTTTTTCTTTTGTAGTTCCAACTTTTTTTATGTTTGAAACAGCTCCAATTATCTCTTCCTTCTTTTTGACTGCAATATCAACTCCTAAAGCAGTCACTACTAAAACTATAATTACTCCTATTATTTTTCCTATAAGGAAATCATTAAACAAACTCACAAAAGGAACTGAAATAAGAAGCCCTAATATAGCTCCTATAGTACCTATAAGTATTTCTACAGTAGGTATCTTTTGTATGTTCTCTTCAAAATAATTCATAGATTTTGTTATTAAAGAATTAAATATAGGGGAAATAATAAATAATATAAGTCCTAAAAGCAAAGTGGTAAAGGCTAAAAACACTATTTTCAAAACAGTTGTACTATTAAAATATACTAGCTTATTTAAGCTAAGCAGCCATTCTCCAGCTATAAATCCTAATATAAGTCCAATTATAGTAAAGAACCCTCTTAGAATTCTATTAAACATTTCTTTCACCTCCTCGATAATCTTACCATGTTACTTAAAAAGTTTTTAATACTATTAATACCAATATATATTATTATATACCCTATTTCAACCAGCCTAGCAATTATTTAAAATTTATTCATGAAAAATATCGTTACATTTTCCTCAGTATATATTTTCGTCTAATATTTAACTTTTTAATCCCCCTATTAATAAAAATTATATTGCCTTATTATATACATGTACCGACACCCCTCTTATAGCTTTATTGACAAAATTGTTCAAAGATTATTATAATTATAATATCAAGACGCTGGAAAAATTAGTGGTAAGGAGCTGAAACTATGAAAGATGTTATTTTCGACGATTTTCAGAATGCAGTAGATGAATGTCTTTTGCGCCATAGAAGCTTGTTAGATATAATAACCAAATTACAAGAATCTGAAGGACGTATAAACAGAGCAGTAGCAAAGTCTGTTACTAATTGCGGCTGTATTCAAATTGATGCAAAAAAACAGAAAATACCTAGTGTTGATGATATAGATCTTAACTTATTTAAGGAACACCTAAACACCCACTTAAACGGAGAATTATGTGAAAACTGTAGGGATGTTATAGAAAGAGAAATCGGCAATAATTTATTTTATCTAACTTCACTGTGCAATTTATTAGACCTAAATCTTTATGATATACTTTTGAAAGAGCTAAATAAAATAAACACCTTAGGTAAGTATACCTTTAGATAGTTAATAGCACAAAATAAGCACAGCTTATTTTGTGCTATTAGCTGTCTATCATAAACTGCTCCCTTAACCTGCGAAGACCATTCTTAATAGCTTTGGCTCTGGCTTCTCCAATTCCCTCAACATTATCTAATTCCTCATAGGATGCTTCCATGACCGCTTTAAGTTCTCTAAAGTTGCTTATAACATTTTCTATTACATTTACAGGAATTCTCGGAATTTTGCTTAACATTCTGTATCCTCTTGGTGATATTAAGGTATCCACTAAGGCACCACCATTATGTCCTAATGCCTTAGCTATTGAATCTAAATCTAAAATTTCATCAGAAGACATCTTTTGAATCTGCTCATATATCTTATTATAATCCATATTATTCCTACAGTAGTCTCTAATTAAGAGTATTCCGTCTTCCTCCACACTCTTTACAAGTTCATTTAGCTGCATAGATATAAGCCTACCTTCGTTTCCAAGTTCAACTATGTAAAGCTCCACTTCGTCCACAATTCTCATAACCATCTCTGTCCTTTGAATTGCAGTTGTAACATCAAATAATGTGACTAAGTCCTGAAATTCTAGTAAGTTTAAGTTGCTAACCACTCTCTCTAAAACAGATACATATTTTTCAAGAGTTTGAAGAGCTTGATTTGCCCTTGCCAATATATCACTGCTGTCTCTTAACACATATTTAATATCATTTTTATACACAGTAATTATATTTCTTCTTTGAGAAATAGCAATTACTATACTTCCAGTTTGCTTCGTTACTCTATGAGCAGTTCTGTGCCTTGTTCCTGTTTCAAAGGTTGGTATAGAGGCATCTGGTATAAGCTGGGTATTTGCATAAAGAATTCTTTTTAAATCGCTGCTTAAGACTATTGCTCCATCCATCTTAGCAAGTTCATATACATAAGATGGACTATATTCGGAATTTATATTAAAGCCTCCATCTACGATTTTTAATATTTCATCGCTGTCCCCAAGAATTATTAATCCTCCTGTTTTAGCCCTTAATATATTATCTAGGCCATCTCTTAGCTGAGTTCCTGGAGCCATAATCTTTAATATATCCATCAGCTTTTTATCCTTATCTAATCTCATATCTCACTCTCCTCTCATTTGTTTTATATGATATTAAAAAACTTTGCTAACTGCTTCTTTTAATGAAGATACTCCTATAACATTTCTATTTTTTACATCTATCTTATCCTTATTTCTATAAGGTATTATGATATTTTCAAATCCCATCTTTATACTTTCATTTACTAACCTGTCACATAAAGCAATAGGTCTTACTTCGCCAGTCAATCCAATCTCTCCAAAAACTATCATCTTATTCAACTTAAAATTTCGCCCTTTTACGCTGGATATAAGAGCTAATGCAAGCCCTAAATCTCCATATGTACCTTCTATTTCAAGGCCTCCTACTACATTTACATAAACATCACAGTTGTAGAATGGGATTCTAAGCTTTTTTTCCAAAACAGCTAAAATTAGATTTAATCTGGATATATCTACACCTACCACAGTTCTTCTAGGCATAACAGCTTTAGTCTCTGTTACAAGTGCTTGTATTTCAACTAGAATAGGACGTGTACCTTCCATGATCCCTATTACTACAGAACCTTCAGCATTGAAATTTGTTTCCTCTAAAAATACTTGGGAAGGATTAAGAATTTCTTTAAGCC
This sequence comes from Clostridium sp., assembly GCF_047777555.1. Classification (GTDB taxonomy): domain Bacteria; phylum Bacillota; class Clostridia; order Clostridiales; family Clostridiaceae; genus Clostridium_H. The sequence goes on from NZ_JBKEEV010000002.1 coordinate 285,313, forward strand.
CTTCTTGTCTCATTTCAAAGACCCCAATTTCACTAGTGGTTCCAAATCTGTTTTTCATGGTTCTGAGTATTCTAAACTCTTGAGTTCTTTCACCTTCAAAAGAAAGCACTGTATCAACCATATGCTCTAAAACTCTCGGTCCAGCTAGCTCTCCCTGCTTGGTTACATGAGCCACTATAAAGAGGGGAATATTTTTTGTTTTCCCAATTCTCATAAGTTCATTAGAGCATTCTCTTACCTGGGATACACTTCCTGGAGCAGATTCAATAGATGGCTTAAACAGAGTTTGTATAGAATCTATGATTACAAATACTGGATTCATCTTATTAATGTGCTCTTCTATAAGCTGAAGATTAGTCTCTGATAAAATATATAAATCAGAGGATATACTGCCTAACCTATCTCCTCTTATTTTTATCTGTTCACCAGATTCCTCTCCTGATACATACAGAACTTTTCCAAACTTTCCTGCAATATTGTTTGCGGTTTGCAGTAATATAGTAGATTTTCCTATTCCAGGAGCCCCTGATATTAATGTCAATGAGCCCTTGACTAATCCTCCACCTAACACTCTATTTAATTCATTAATGCCTGTATCGTATCTTTCGAATTCACCTGACTTTATATTAGATATGCTTTCTGGTTTATTATTGCTGCTTATTCCAGTGCTTCTACTTAAAATCTTCTCTTCTTTCTTTTCTTCAACCATGGTATTCCACGAACCGCATCCTGGACACTTACCAAACCATTTAGGAGCCTCATATCCACATTCCTGGCATATAAATATAGTCTTATTTTTAGCCACACTTACCACTCCTGTCTACTCATACAAAATAATATTATACAATATTTTTATATAAATTTGTATGGAATGCGAATTTTTTTATATAAATTAAATTCATTGTATTTATTTGAATTTAATTACATTTCAAAAACCGGCAGGACAGCTTTAAGCTGACTCTGTCGGTTTTTTCATGCTTTAATTTACTGGTTAATTAAAGTTTTTAATACTAATTTGCCATCCTCTACTGTTGCACAAACCTTGTCTCCTCTTTTTATATTTCCTCTTAAAATTTCTTCTGATAATTTATCTTCAACAACCTTTGTTATAGTACGTCTCAAAGGTCTTGCTCCATAAGCAGGATCAAATCCTTCCTTGGATAACAGTTTTTCAGCCTCTTCGTCAAATTCAATATCTATTTCTTGATTTTTTAATCTGTTTGATACTTCTCTAAGCATAAGCTTAACTATCTGTCTTAAATCTTTTTCTTCTAAAGAGTGGAATACGATGATGTCATCTATTCTATTTAAGAACTCCGGTTTAAAGCTTTCTTTAAGTTCACCCATAATATTTTCTTTCATCTTTTCATATTGACTTTCAGCTTCATCTTCAGATGTAGAGAAACCTAAGGACTTCTGTTTTTTAATTGTATGCGCACCTACATTTGATGTCATTATTATAATTGTATTCTTAAAATCTACTGTTTTTCCTTTTGAATCTGTAAGTCTTCCATCTTCTAATATTTGTAGAAGAATGTTAAACACTTCTGGATGAGCTTTTTCAACTTCGTCAAAAAGAATTACAGAGTATGGACGGCGTCTTACTTTTTCAGTTAATTGACCACCTTCATCATGTCCTACATATCCTGGAGGAGATCCTATAAGTCTTGATACCGCATGCTTTTCCATATATTCTGACATATCAATTCTTATTATATTATTTTCATCTCCAAACATAGCTTCTGCAAGAGCCTTGGATAATTCTGTCTTACCAACCCCAGTAGGTCCTAAGAATATAAATGAGCCAATTGGTCTCTTTGGATCTTTAAGTCCAACTCTAGCACGTCTTACTGCTCTAGAAATAGACTTCACTGCTTCTTTCCTGCCCTATAACCCTTTTATGAAGGATTTCTTCTAACTTCATCAATCTTTCTGATTCACTTTCTGTAAGCTTTTCCACTGGCACTCCAGTCCATCTAGATACCACTTCAGCTATTTCTTCTTCTCCAACGGTTTGAGTAAATCCATCACTATGCTTTTTCCAGTTGTTTTTGAAATTATCCAACTTTTCTTTTAGCTCTTTTTCCTTATCTCTAAGCTTTGCTGCCTTTTCAAAATCTTGAACCCTAATTGCGTCCTCTTTTTCCTTCTGAGCTTTTTCAATCTCTTGTTCTAAGCTCTTTAAATCTGGTGGAACTGTTAAGTTTTTAATTCTTACCTTAGCACCAGCTTCGTCTATTAAATCTATTGCCTTATCTGGAAGATATCTATCTGTAATATATCTATCTGATAGTTCAACTGCTGCCTTTATTGCCTCATCTGTAATTTTTACTCCATGGTGAGCTTCATACTTATCTCTTAGACCATACAATATTTGTATTGATTCTTCTTTTGTAGGTTCTCCTACAGTTACAGGTTGGAATCTTCTCTCTAGTGCTGTATCCTTTTCTATATATTTTCTATATTCATCAAGAGTTGTAGCTCCTATGCATTGAATTTCACCTCTTGCTAGGGCTGGCTTTAATATATTAGAAGCATCTATAGCTCCTTCTGCTCCACCTGCTCCAACTATAGTATGAATTTCATCTATAAATAGAATCACATTTCCAGCTTTGCTTACTTCCTCTATAACCTTCTTAATTCTGTCTTCAAACTCTCCTCTATATTTGGAACCAGCAACCATAGAAGATAAGTCTAGAGTTACAACTCTCTTGTTTTTTAATATTTCTGGAATATTTCCACTTGCAATCCTTTGAGCAAGGCCTTCTGCAATAGCAGTTTTACCTACTCCTGGATCACCAATAAGACATGGGTTGTTTTTAATCCTTCTGCACAAAATCTCAAGAACTCTCTCTGTTTCCTTATCTCTTCCTATTACTGGATCAAGCTTTTCTTCTTCTGCCATTTGAGTCAAATCTCTTCCATACTGATCTAATGTAGGAGTATTAGTGTTTTTAGGCTGGGCCTTACCCATATTTGCTGTTCCTTGAACGTTCTCAGGACTAAACGCCTTCACCAATTCTTTTTGAAGCTTTTCAAAATCTAAACCTAAATTAGTTAAAATAGTATAAGCTACTCCTTCTGATTCCCTTATTAAAGCAAGCAATATATGTTCTGGCGTAATATAGTTATGATTTAACTTTCTAGCTTCTAGTAAGCTTAGCTCTAGTAACCTTTTGGTTCTTGGTGTTAAAGGAATTTCATTTTTATTTATAACAAATTCACCCTTGCCTTCATATTCCTCAATCAATTTTTTTACTTTATCTTCTGTTATGTCCATGCTATTAAGGAGTTTATTTGCAACTCCATCGGTTTCTTTTAAAAGTCCAAGCAAAATATGTTCTGTTCCTACATATCCATGTCTAAAGGCTTGAGCTTCTTGTTGTGCATAATATAAAACCTTTTGTGCTCTTTCTGTAAATCTTCCGAACATCATAGATTATACACCTCCTTAGATTATAACTTTACGTTTTTTAGTCTATCTTTAACAAGAGCTGCTCTATTTAAGTCTCTTTGTTTATCGAAAAGTTTCTCTCTAGTTGCTTTTTGAAGGCTTGCTGGCTGAATATCTACAAGAAGTTTGTTCAATGTGTTCTTGTCTACATCTTTAATTATTCCCACTTCAACACCTAATCTTACATTTGAAAGCAAATTTAAACACTCTTTTGAACTTAACATAACTGCAGATTTTAAAATTCCTATGGATCTAAATATTTTATCTTCTATTTCATATCTGTTTTTGCTTAATATCATTTCCCTAGCCATGTTTTCTCTATTTATAACTTGATTAATTACCCCTGCTAAATTAGTCAATATCTCCTCTTCACTAAGCCCTAAAGTTGTCTGATTTGATATTTGATATAAGTTACCTTCACCTCTAGAGCCTTCTCCATACAACCCTCTTATAGTCATACCTACTTGAGTTAATGCATTTAAAAGGCCAACAATTTCATTGTTTGCAGTAAGAGCTGGCAAATGAAGCATAACAGAGGCTCTAAGGCCTGTTCCAAGATTAGTTGGACATGAAGTTAAATATCCAAGCTTTTCGTCAAAAGCATAATCTAGCCTTTCTTCTAATAAGTCATCTAGCTTATTTATATAGTTAAAGGCTTCTTTTAAATTAAGCCCTCCAGTTATTGCTTGAAGTCTTAAGTGGTCTTCCTCATTTATCATAATGCTTACAGTTTCATCTTCATCTACTATAAACGCCGCTTCTTTTTTTATTACTAATGAGCCTTTTGCTTATTAAATGTTTTTCAAAATAAGATTCATTAATTATATCCTCATTTTGCCATAAATATATTGTTTTAAATTTTTCCTCAGTATATGGAGATGAATAAAATGCATCTTCTACATTCTTTACTATATCCTTTCCTTCCTCTTCATCTAGCTTGTTAGGGAAAGGAGCATTTTTTAGATTTCTTGCAAGTCTTATTCTGCTGCTTAGAACCACATCTTGATTTTCTGTTTGAGTTTCTATCCAGCTTTTCATATATTATTACCTCCACCTATTCAGATTGCTTTTCTATTTCCCTAATTTCGTCTCTTATCTTCGCTGCCTTTTCATATTCTTCCAGCGTAATAGCCTTTTGTAATTCTTCTTTTAATTTTAATATTCTATTTTTTTGTACCAAGTTTTTGCCAGCTTTCTTAGGTACCTTACCTGTATGTTCTACATTGCTTTGAACGCCCTTGATTACAGATAATATAGATGGATAAAAAGCCTTATAGCACTCGCTGCATCCAAGAAGACCCTTTTCCTTAAATTCTCTATAAGTAGTTCCACACTTTTCACACTTTAACTCTGTAGCTTTATTGTTTATAGAGTTTTTATTCATATATTCCATAAGCCCACTCAACACATTTGGAAATGAGAATGGTGCCATTATATCCATATCCGAAACTAAATTAAATTCTCCGGCCTTAGCTGCACACTCTGGACACAAATTTGCTTCTCTTTTGACTCCATTTATTATTTTTGTTATGTGAACCGTAGCTTCTCTTTGTTTACAAGATTCGCAAAGCATCGAACCACCCCTTTACATTTTAAAATTCTTAAATATTATTTTATATTTTACCATAAATTTGAAGTTTTATAACAATATAATTTTTATCATAGCCTTTAATATTTCTGCTCTAATATTATTTTTCCTATCAGCGGATACTATTAAACTCCTATCGTTAACAGCCGCCTTCATTATATTCGCCTCTCTTTGAGTAATTATATTTCTCTCTTTAAGTCCCTCAATTATATTATAGGCTCCATTATAGGTAATACTATTACCTATCTTATCCCTGATCAAATTTGCTAAAGTTTCATATTCATTATATTGAATTTTTTTTATTCTTATATATCCTCCTCCCCCTCTTCTACTTTCTACATAATAGCCGCTTTCTGTAGAAAATCTAGTAGTAAGAACGTAGCTTATCTGAGAAGGAGCGCATTTAAACTGGTTTGCAAGTTCATTTCTTCCTATTTCAAGTTCGCTAGAGTTACTTTCTTCCAAGAGTTCTTTTATAAACTCCTCAATTATATCCGATAATCTAGGCATTTCATCACCTCTACTGACTTTGACTTTCTTTGACCTTTGTTTATTTTTTATAATATTATCTTTATAAATTTAGTTCAACTATAATTTCTTCTTATTTTATTGATTTAATACCTGTTTTCTTCAATATGTATTAGATTAATTTGGTATTACTCAAAATTCCTTTTATATCCTCTAAACCTTTTATATAAAAAGGCAGCTAGAGTATATCTTTCGTATACTCTAGCTACACATATTTTTTATAAAAGACTATATTTATTTTAGACTTATAACATATAATATTTCATTTCACTCCATTATAATATATTACTCAAAATATCTCTTAAGCAATCCTTCGAAAGCTTTTCCGTGTCTAGCTTCATCTTTGCACATTTCATGAACTGTGTCATGTATTGCATCTAAGTTTAATTTTTTAGCTAATGTAGCTAAGTCTTTCTTACCTTGAGTAGCTCCGAACTCTGCTTCAACTCTCATTTCAAGGTTCTTCTTAGTGCTCTCAGTTACAACTTCGCCTAAAAGTTCTGCAAATTTTGCAGCATGTTCTGCTTCTTCATAAGCTGCCTTTTCATAGTATAAGCCTATTTCAGGATATCCTTCTCTAAAAGCTTGTCTTGACATTGCAAGATACATTCCAACTTCTGTGCATTCTCCTGTAAAGTTAGCTCTTAATCCTTCTACTACTTCTGGATCTACACCCTTAGCTATTCCTATTCTATGTTCATCTGCCCATTGTCTGCTTCCGTCTTCTTTCTTTTCTACAAACTTATCTTTTGATGCTTTACATTGTGGGCAAAATTCTGGTGCCTCTTCTCCTTCATAAACATAACCACATACTGAACAAACAAATTTTTTCATATTAAAAACCCTCCTAATCAAATTTATTTATATTTAATAGTTTTTATTAGTTAATAGTTATTGTTAATTGCTATATTTATACTATATACTCATTTTTATTTTTTGGCAACATAACACTTCACTATAATAGCCTATTTAATCAAATTATATTTAATTATCTTCCTTTTTCTTCATATTCCTTACTATTTTAATATCATATTAACTTTCATTAAATGTGATTATATAGAAAATATACGTATTATCATTCAAAAAAATAAAGGATGTTAAATATTATTTTAATTTAACATCTTAAATAAATATCTATTTCACAAATTTTATTATGTTTTCAATCTTCTGAGTTTCATAATCTATATAAGCCTTTTGTTCCTCTTGAAAGATACCTCTTTCGGATATTATCTTTTTATATTCATCAATCTTTTTGTAAAGTTCCTGAATTTTAGCTTCATATTCTTTTATTATGTATTCTGTTTCCTTTGCAACTTCTTTAGTATAAGAATTTAATATATCTAACCTATTTTCTCCATCCCGTATTAAATCCTCAATATTCATCTTTGAAACCTTTATAATATTTAAAACAGATTGTCTCTTTACATCCGTCGGCAAGTTCTCAGGAAGTGCCTTAAGATAACTATCTATTAAAAATACATTATTTCCGTTTATATTCCCAACTTTAAACCTTTCATATATTTGTTCTACTGTCAATGGTTTATTTTTAGATATAGCTTTATTTTCTATAGAACTTTTGCTATTTTCTCTGTCTATAGACTCCACTTCTTTTTCAACTGAATTTTCTTCCTTATTCTCTTCTTTATTTATATATGAAGCTTTATTGTTTTGCTCTTCCTCATTTATATATGTACCTTTGTTGTTTTTCTCTTGTTTATTGTTATCCTTTTCAGTTTTATCTACCTTTTCAATTCTATCTACTAATCTTAATTTTTCAAATATTGATTTCTTCTCTTCCACTATGAACCCACCTCATCATATTTATTTTCCATATGTTATATTTTAATATATTATGGTTCATTTTTCATCAATTTCTAATATTATTAATAAATAATTGCAAAAATTAGGCCAAATATTATTCCCGACACTATAACTGATGCGGTGGATATAATATATTTTGTAAGGCTTGTAAGCTTAAATCCACGTAAACGAATTTTTCTCTCTATCAATTCAATTAGAGCAAAACCACATAAAATATCAATAAAAAACTTATTTAGTAAACGAATATTTTTTTCTATAAACTCAATTAGATCAGGGCCATATAAATCAATAAAAAACTTACTTAAACTCATCCTAAATTTATTCATAGTTCAAATCACCTTATCTTTTAAAATACACCTATTACTTTACGGGTAATTTTATTAAGTACTATTTTTCTTTATTATAAATTATCGGTATTATATTTTTTATTTTTAGTATTTTGTTTAAGTTTTCAGACAAATAAGTAAGTTTCATATATTACAATATATATTCAAAAAGAAAATTCACCCCAAAATGTTGAAATATATTAAGTAACAAAACATTTCAACATAGAGGAGTGAATACTTTTTTTATTTCATAAAATCCCTATAAGCTTTATATCCGCACATACTTTCCGCATTTTTAACCGCTCTAACTATAGCCCTTTCCATAACCCTAGCAGCTAAAAGCCCTACAACATTCACATCCGCCTCTACTTTTCCTGTGGCAAGAGAAAATATTGTATCTCCATCATGCATAGTATGTACTGGATAAATAGTCCTTCCATACCCATTATGAGCCATAGATGCTACTTTGTTTATTTCTGACTTAGTTAAATTGGCATTTGTTACTACAGCACCTATGGTAGTATTCCCGTTAAATAAGTTTTTCTTATTATCATATTGAGATAACATTATACCTTCCGTATTTCTTAATTTAGTCTTATCTTCACTTAGCACTCCTGCCACTGCTTCTCCATTTTCAGGATCTATTACATCTCCTAAGCAATTAACCGCTACTACAGCACCTACCATTAACTCACCAACTTTAAGAGTATAGGTTCCAAGCCCGCCTTTCATAGCAAATTCTGGTCCTAGTATCTTACCTACAGTAGCTCCTGTTCCTGCTCCCACAGAACCCTCTTTACATTCATTACTACTTGCATTCATACATGCTTTATATCCCATCTCTTTATCAGGTCTAACCTTAGAGTCGCCTATAACCAAGTCAAATAAAGCCGCTCCACATACTATAGGTACCTTGGCTACTCCTACATCAAAGCCTTTTCCTCTCTCCTCTAAATACTTCATGACTCCACCAGCAGCATCTAATCCAAAAGCACTTCCTCCAGTTAGAAGAACGGCATGTATTTTCTCCATCATGTTTAAAGGATTCAATAAATCTGTTTCTCTAGTCCCAGGAGCGCCTCCTCTTACATCAACTCCGGCAACTGCTCCTTCTTCACATAGGATTACAGTACACCCTGTAACCCCTTTTAAATCCTGTGCATGCCCTATCTTTATACCTTCTATATCAGTAATCTTTACATTTTCCATATGTTATCTTTAATGAGAGAATTCATTATAAGTACAATTCTCTCACTAAAACTCACTTCCTTTCCTTTTATATACATACTTTAATTCATAGGTATTTTTTTATAATACAAAATGTAAAGCTCATTATTGCTTATAGACATTTTTTCTCTTAATTGATGAGATATTTGAACATCACGCATGGGATTTGCATTGTAGAAAGCATTGAACAAGCATTAAAAGCTTTCCTAAATGCAAATCCTTTGCGTGATGTTCGATATAATCAATTTCTTACCATTTTTATTATAAAACGAAAGTAGTAAATCCCTAAAGGTTTTACTACTTTCCATTTATATCACATATTTATATTATCTTTTTACTTTCTTTATGGCAAAAACTATTGGAATTGTTATTAACACAGCAACCCCCATTTCTGGCAAACCATGAGTTGTACCTAATATTAAAAGGAATTTGCCTACGGTATCAACGCTTTGACCAAGAGCTTTTGCAGCAGGTTCTGCATATAATAAGTATATCATGCCTAAGAATCCAACAGTATTCATTAATGTAGCTAATGCTGCTGAAACTCCTACTTTTATAGTTTCATTCTTTAACGGAATCAATTTGTATGCATAATAAGCAACAACACCTACCAACATTCTTGGCACTATGGATACTAGTGGATTCATTGCTGCGAAAGACAGTACTGTTGGTTTTATAATCGCATTTACAAAACTTATTATTCCAAATACAAGTCCCATTAATGCTCCTAAGACTGGTCCTTCTAGTACAGCAGTAATTATAACTGGTATGTGCATTATTGTTGCACCTACTGGCGGAATTGGTATAATTCCTAGTGGTGTAAACCCTAGAATGATTGATATTGCTGCCAGCATAGCAAATGTAGTAAGCTTTCTCGTTTTTGTCCTTGTTGATACTAAATTTCTTTCCATAAATCTCATACCTCCATTCTTATTCCCTTACGGATATAAGTCGAGTGATGGAAACTTAACTATTAACTTTTAAGATTAAAATTTAGTTCAGTTTCTTATCAGAATACCGACTTTGTAAATATTTTAACATTTTTTTTTATAAAGTCAAAGGTTTTTTAGACATTTTCACTATATTTACATTTAAGTTTTTTTCCTATATACTAAGGCAAATCATGTTACTTTAACTGATTTTTTCTCACTTTTCCCAGACTTCGTCTTTGCTTCCTTTAAGGATAATACATACATTAAAAGTGCTCCTATTATTGATAAAATAAATACAATTGGCCATGCTGCTTTTACTTCCCTGTTTTCTATATAAACTCCCATAACGCGAGGACCTATAGCATTTCCTATTCCTGATATTATGGGCATTATGGAATTAACCCTTCCTCTATGTGACCTAGGTGTATGATTTGCTATATAAACTCCTTGATTTGTGGCAGAAAGGATTTCTCCTGTAGTCCATATTATTGTTGATATAATAAAGAAGCTGTATTTTTCCGTATAATAGAGCATTCCAAAACCAACCGCATAGAATATTCCCGACAATGCTATATTGAATATAGATTTGTTTTTTCTTGTTAAATGTATAATTATCACCGTAAAAAACACAACTACAATGGCATTAACAGACATCAAGGTTCCGAACATAAGCGCACCCTCTTCTGGAAATAATGCTTTTACCTGAAGAGGAATTGCAAAATTGCTCTGGGCATATACAAATGAATATATTATGGATACTAAGGAAAATACTAAAAGAGCAGGTCTTTTCAACATAACACTTAATATGCTTCCGGACTCACTTTTCTCTTCATCATCTATATACTCATGAATATGCTCTTTATCCTCCGATGCACTAGGTATAGTTTCCTTAACCAGTATTGTAACTAGTATTAGAGATATCCCTGTCGTTATGGCATCTCCCCAGAATATCCATCTAATATACTTTTTATAAAGAACTCCTGCTATAAATGGCCCTATAGCTACACCTATATTTACTCCTAAATATAATAAAGAAAAGGCTTGCTGTCTATTTTTCTTATCTGTCAAATCTGCAACCATAGCAGAATTTGCCGGCTGTACTGCCCCACCAAAAAAATTATATAAAATTAAAAACCATGGTATCAAAATAGATTTTTTCAAAGCTCCACATGGTATTAACATAATAGCAGCCATACTTTGAAATATTAATATTATTTTCTTTCTGCCTATATGGTCTGATAACTTTCCTCCTACTATAGAACCCAAAGCTCCACTAATAGCTGCTATCATCATAAATTTCCCTACCCTATTTGATGACATCCCCATTTTCTCTGTTAAAAACATAGCTAAAAATGGAAATACAAAGTTTCCTATGCAGTTTATTATCCTCGCAAAGAATAATACAATTATGTCTCTTGGTAAATCTCTATATCCTTTTATTGTATATAATAGCCCCATAAATTCCCCCCTCTTAAATTCTTTAAGTAAACTATAATATATTTTATTATGTTGTAATGTTAAGTCTATTTAGCAAGTTCATATATGGCATGAGCGTATATTTTAGAATTCTTAATTAAATGTTCTATTTTTATATACTCATTAGCTTGATGGTCAAGGTCTTCTTCTCCTGGGAATATAGGTCCAAAAGCCACTATATTAGGCATTTCTTTTGCATAAGTTCCTCCACCTATTGATAGAAGCTCTGCTTTTTCTCCTGTTTGTTCCTCATAAACCTTAGCCAAAGTTTTTATTACTTCATGATCCTTAGGGAAATACAGCGGCTTTTGGTGTGACATATTTTCTATAGTAATCCCAGTATCCTTTAAAGTCTTGTTTAGTCCATAAATCATATCTTCATATTTGCAAGTTACAGGATATCTAAGATTTAATGTTAATCTTACTTCATCCTCATTTGCCCTTACTACTCCTACATTGAAGGATAGCTTTCCTGAAACCTCATCTTCAAGTCCTACACCAAAAGATTCTCCGTGAACCTCCATGCCTACATGCTCATTCATAAACCTTACAAATTTAACTAAGTCGCTATTCTCTAATGGCAATTCTGAAAGAAAAGCAAAAAGCTGCATTATAGCGTTCTTTCCAAGCTCCGGAAGGCTGCCGTGGGCTGATACTCCCTTTGATTTTACAACTACAACATCATCTTTTCCTTCAACGCTTATGTCATAACCTGTTTTATCTACAAACTCCTTAGCAGCATTCATAACTATATTTACATCATTTATTAGTATTCCAGCTTCACAATAGTCTGGAACCATATTAGCCTTTTGCCCGCCTCTTATATACTTTATAGAATTTTCCTGTCCTTTATCACTAATTTTTTTAACTAAATCAAAAGTAGTTAATCCCTTCTCTCCATTTATAATTGGATATTCTCCATCAGGAGTAAACCCTGATACAGGCGCTTTTTCTTTCTTAAAATAATATTCTATTTCTTCTCCACTTCCTGTTTCCTCATCTGTACCAAAAATAATTCTTATTTTCTTAGAGGTTTTAAGTCCTAAGTCCTTTATAGCTTTAAGTCCATAAATACTTGCTATTACTGGCCCTTTATCATCCATAGTACCTCTTCCAAATATCTTTTCATCATGAATTTCTGCCCCATATGGTGGGTAAATCCATCCATCTCCCTCAGGAACTACATCAACATGGCCTAAAACAGCAACATAATCTTCTCCTTCGCCGTACTCAGCATAACCTATATAATTATCTAAATTTACAGTCTTAAAACCTAATTTGTCGCATAAATCCAAGCAATACTTTAAAGCCTCATATGAACCTTTGCCAAAAGGTGTTTTCTCTCCTCTCTCCCCTCTTACGCTTTTAATTCTAACTAGTTCTTGGGTAGATGTTATTATATCTCCCTTGAGTTCATCAATTTTCTTATTTATATCCATTGTATATCTCCTTTCCTGTAGTGAACCCCTAAATTATTGTTTTAATAAAATAGATGTGATAGTAATTTTCTATCAAAGTTCAGCCATATATTTTTATATCCCCTATTATACACCCCGTCTTACTATTCTTGACAATATAAAAATAAATATAATTTTATAAACTTTATGGTTTTAAAAATCTGTTCTAGGTCAATAATGTTAATAATACCTTATTATAGGAGGGATATATATGAGTGAAAATTTAAAAACAGATGAGTTATTAGAAGAAGAAATTCTAAAATATCTGTCAGAAGGAAAAAAATTATTTAATGCCAATAGAATCGATGAAGCTTTTGAAAAATTTGATAAAGCTTTAGAGCTTAATATAAACTATGCTGATACCTATCTTACTAAAGGTGAAGCATATATGCAAATGTTTGAAATTGAAGAAGCTGAAAAGTGTATAAGGAAATATCTTAAAATGAATGCTAATTCATATAGAGGCTATATGAACATGATAGAAATATATACTATGAGAGGTAACTTTAAAAAAGCACTTAGCTTTTGTAACAAAGTACTAGAGCAGAGGAAAAATGATTTTTTAGTTTACTATAAAAAAGCTTATATTTTAACCCAGCTCACACGTATACAGGAAGCTCTTGAATGCTATGATAAATGTATAGAATTAAATCCTTATTTTTATGAAGCCTACTGCGAGAAAGCTGAACTTTTAACTGCTTACTGCCGTCATGAGAGAAGCCTTAGAAGTTTATTCAAAAGCTATAAGCTTAGAAAAAAATAAGGTTGACGCCTATATAGGAAAAGCTCTAACATATGTAGACCTTGAAGATTATGATAATGCTTTTATTACAATAAAAAGGGCCTATGAAATAGACCCTAATGATGAGTGGTGCAAATGTCACTATACAATAATAAAAAACCTAATTAAACATAAAAAATGCAAGGAAAATAATAAAGGAATAGTAATACCATTTAAATATAATCCTTAACACTTTAGTTATATAAGTGTGGAGAAGTTGCTGCAATAATAAAAAGTGAGCTGTATCAGACTTTATTTATCTTCTCCCACATAATTACCTTTTTAGATGCTAAGCTTTCTTTAACATTTATAATTCTCTGGTTTTTTGATCCTGTGTACTTATGAGCTCCTTGTGTCAAGTCCTTTTCAAACCTTCCATCTATGAGAACATCTAACATCTCCAATAGTTTTAGTCTGTCTTTATCACCGCTGTTTATAATTTCCTCGAAGGTATAGCCTGTATAGGACCATAAGCTGAGTCCCATGTCTTTTATCTCTTTTGCTAAGATGCTCAGCTTATCTGCTTGCTCAAAAGGCTCTCCTCCTGAAAATGTTACCCCTCTTATTAAAGGCATATTAGACTGTATTCTATCAACAATATCTTTTATATCTATATCTTCTCCATAATCAAAATCCTGCATAGGCTTGTTATGACAGTCCTCACAATTATGCTTACACCCTGATAAAAAAACCGTACTTCTCAATCCTTCACCATTTACCGTAGTATTATCCAAAAATCCAGCTACACGTAATTTCATTCAACCCACTCCAACTAATTTTTATAGGTATTTATATGTTTTTCATCATTATGAGAAAGTCTGTCTGCACGTTCAGCAACCTTTCCAGCTCCAAATCTCTCATCTAGTGATAGGTATCCTGTAACTCTTGATACTCCTTGAATATTATAACTTCCGCATTTAGGACAACTAGTTTCAGTATTCTCTATTCTCTCACCGCAGTCTTTACAATATCTCATATGAAAATTGATTCCCATGTAGCTTATATTAGTGTTTTTATAAGCATAGTCTATTATAGCCTTTACATCTTCTGGTTCTGGATATCCGTCCATTTCAATATATGTGATATGTCCTCCATTACATATTTTATGGAAAGGTGCTTCTAAATCTATCTTATTCTTAATTGAAATCTTATATCCTACAGGAATATGATAGCTATTTGTATAATAATTTTTATCTGTAACTCCTTTTATTTTTCCGAAAACTCCTTGATCCTGTAAGATAAACTTTCCTGAAAGTCCTTCTGCAGGCGTTGCATAACATGACCAGTTAAGCTTATCTACTTCTCTATATTTATCACAGAATTCTCTTATATGAGAAACAATCTTAATACCTAATTTATGAGCTTCTTTATCCTCTCCGTGATGTTTACCGACTAAAGCAACTAGCGTTTCTGCAAGACCTATAAATCCTATTCCCCAAGTACCTTGTCTTAATATTGGCTCTATAGAGTCCTCTGAACTTAAATTTTCTGAACCACGCATTAAATGTTCTCCAGCTACAAAAGGCAAATCTTTTACTTTTAATCTCTTAAGTACACTATATCTATGAAGTAAGGATTCTCTAGCAAGCTCTAATCTGTTATCTAATAAGGAGAAGAATCTATTTATATCTCCCTTTGCCAATATACCTATTCTAGGCAAGTTTATTGTAGTAGGAGCTATATTCCCGCGCCCTGCAGGTCCTGGCTCCCCATTTACATTAGACATTATATATGTTCTGCATCCCATTGTAGCAGCAATTACACCTTTATCGTAATATTCCTTATTGAAATCGGCGTCTAAATTCATAAACATAGGATTCATTCTTTTGCTCGCAACCCTACAAGCTAGTTTATATAAGTAATAATAAGGATCATCCGGCTCTCTATTAACCCCTTTTTTTACTCTAAATATTATATTAGGGAATATAGGCTGTTCTCCTTTCCCTAGACCCTTTTCATATTCCTCTAAAAATATTCTATCTACCATAGCTGCATCTTCGCTTTCTGGAAGTCCAAGATTAATAGAACTGAAAGGAACCTGACTTCCTGCTCTTGAATGCATAGTATTTAGGTTATATACAATACCCTGCATAGATTGATGCACTACTTTTTCTAGCTTTTTCTCCACTATTTCATCTAGATTTTCTATGTCTCCAAAATACTCTTTATATTCCTTTTTTATTTCATTTCTGCTCATGCCTATAAAAGGAGCCATATCATTATCAAAATTAGCATGAGATTGTCCACCGAACATATCATTTTGTGTGCTCTGAAGCAGTATACAAGATAATTCCGCAGCAGATTCTATTCTCTTTGCAGGAAGAATTGTGCCATAGCCTGTATTAAATCCTCTATTTAAGATTTTCCCCGTTTCTATATTTAAGCAATTTACGGTCAAATTGTAAGAGTCCAAATCATGATAATATAAATCCCCGTTTTCATGAAGTTTAGCTAAGTGCTTAGGCATCATTCCTAGATTATGCCACTTATTAGATTCACTAGCTATTCTTAGAAGCTTAGAACTAAAGTTATTTCCAACATTTGCATTATCCCTATCTGTCTCAACTCCTATACTTTCTATAACCTTCATTAAATCTGACTTTTTTTCTCTAATTTTTGTTCTTTCTCTTCTGTAATTACAATAAGTCCTCCAAATCACTTCACAGCCGTTCTCTTGTAGAACATTCTCTACAATATTTTGAATTTCTTCTACCGTTATTTCAGTCAGTTTCCTTTTTTCAATTTGTTCTATAACCTTTTGCGTAAGTTCTATAGCTTCACTTTCCTTTAAGTTAAAAGCTATTTCTTCTGCAGAGCCCTTTATAGCATTGGTTATCTTTGTAGAATCAAATTGTACTCGTCTTCCGTCTCTCTTAACCACATATAGCATACCAAATTCCTCCAACCACAACATATTGTACTTTGCATATTATACTCTACAAAGTTTTTTATAGCAATTTTCTTATGTACTATATAAATTTAATACTCTATATTTAATCTATTTTTCTTCCTTTTATTAAGTTTTTTATATAGCTTGCCATATTGACATTCATATATATTCTTTCAACTCAAATTCCATAATAAATATTTTTTTCCAATTAATTAAAATATTTAGTTGCATATATCTTCCATAAAGCATATAATATGGAATATATTTCTAATTAATTATGAGTTATATATTTAATTTTATGATTCATATATATTAGACTTCTAGGACTTATATTTATAAACAGGAGGGAAAGACATTATGAATGAATTTAACAAGGTCACTAACATTGATACTTCAAAGCAATCAGTTGAAAAAACTAAAGAAAATGATGTGAAAAAGGATTTTCAAATTACACCTGATGTTATAGAAGAATGCTTATCGACATGCTTAGATTAGTATAATTAATTTTACATTAAATTGAAGCAGAAAGTATGCTGTCACTTAGTTTCTGCTTCAACTTAGAATTGCCTTAAATTTTATATTAGGACGATTTAAACTTATTTTCTAGTCTTTACTTTTGAGGCTCCCATATATAATTTCCATCTCTATTTATATAGCCTATCTTGTTATTTATCTCAACCATAGCTATGCCATCTATAAACTCGTAAGCTTCATCAAATTTAGGCTCTATTATCATGTTAGAGGACATATCTATATAACCCCACTTTTCTCCTATCTGTACTCCTATTAATCCTTCACTTATTATATCTACATTATCGTATTTAATAGGAATAACTACACTGCCATTTTTATCAATATAACCATACTTTCCATCCTTGCATACTGCTGCATAACCATCATAAAAGTCATCTGTTTCTTCATATTGAGGTTCTATAACCATCTCCCCAGATTTATTTATAAATCCACATCCATTACGGGTTTCCACAGCTGCTAATCCTTCACTAAAATCATTAGCAACCATATATTTAGCAGCTATTATGGTTTTTCCAGTCTTGTCTATATATCCATATCTTCCATTCATATCAACAGCAGCTAATCCTTCGCTAAAGCTGTGAGCATAATTATATTTAGGCTCTATTATTATGTTTCCACTCTTATCTATATATCCTTGTTTTCCTCCAATTTGAACTAAAGCTGCACCATCACTAAAGCTGTATGCATCAATAAATTTAAATGGAATTGCTTCTTTTCCTTCCCTATCTATATATCCCCACTGATATCCGACTTGAACTGCTGATAACCCTTCCCTAAAATCATTAGCTGCCTTAAATCTAGGTTCTATTACAAATTCTCCATTTTTATTTATAAAGCCCAGCTTTCCATTTATTCCCACTATGGCTAATTCTTCATCAAACTCCTCTGCATAATCAAACTTTGTATCGATAACTAAATTTCCATTATGGTCTATATATCCGTACTTTCCTTTTACCATAACTGGATAAAGTGTTTTGCTTGAATTCATACTAATTCCTCCTATATTTAAATGCTTATACTTATTTTATCATTTTTTATATTTTATTCTCCTAAAATATACCCTTATTTCGCAAATATTTAAAGATTTTTTTTTATGAAATATGATAGAATAATATCTAAACTTATTATATTTACAAATACTAAAAATAAACCTCTCATGTAGCAAGGAGATGATTAATTGAATAAAATATTAGAAATAGTATTATCTAAAGAAGCCCATAGAGAGCTAAAAAGTTTGCTAGATGCTAATAGCAAGGATTATTCCTGTATAAGGCTATCTTACTATAAAGGCTGCTGCAAAAGCTCTAATGTTGAAATATATTTGGATGATTTTAAAGATAAAGAAGAATATATATCACAAAACATAGATGATATAATATTTATATATGATGAAGAACTCATACGCAGTATAAAATCCATTGAACTTAAATATGAAAATTCTTCTTTTATGATAAAAGCTACTCCTTTGAATCCTGTCTCAAGGGATTGTTCTACCTGCAGTTCTGGATGCGGTTCTAAGGGAAACTGTGGTTCTTGTAGTGGATGCAAACATTAATATAAGGTTTGCCTAAAATAATGGAGGATGGATAAGATATGCATTATGTATTTGCTATATTAAGAGTATTAACATTTTTAAATCTCATTTTTGCACTTTTAATTATTTTTTTTGAACGTAGAAATCCTTCTGCTACTTGGGCTTGGTTAATGGTTTTAATTTTAATACCTGGTATAGGATTTATACTTTATCTTCTCCTTGGTCAAGATTTAAGCAGAAGGAAAATGTTTAATTTGAAAACCGAGGAAGATAGGTTTCACAAAAAACTTCTTATTCAGGGAAGACAACTTTCAGAAGATACCATGGAATTTCATGATAAAGAGATGGTTAAATATAAAGATATGGTATATATGCACCTGACTAATAGTCAATCTATCTTTACTCAAGACAATAAAGTGGAGATATATACTAATGGTCATGATAAATTTAACTGCTTTATTGAATTCTATTGAAAAAGCTCAGCATCATATTCATATAATATATTATGTTATTAAGAATGATAAAATTGGGAACAAAGTAATCAATGCATTAGCAAAAAAGGCTTCTGAAGGAGTAGAGGTTAGGCTTTTATATGATGCCATGGGCTGCAGAAGTCTTCCAAGACACTTTTTTAACAAATTGAAGAATTCTGGTGGAAAAGTAGCCTGCTTTTTCCCTTCTCTTCTTCCTCTAATAAATATACGCGTAAATTATCGAAATCATAGAAAAATAGTAGTTGTTGACGGCAGAGAAGCCTTTGTTGGAGGATTTAATATTGGGGATGAGTACTTAGGAAAGAATAAAAGATTTGGATATTGGAGAGATACTCATATAAAGATAATCGGAAGTGCTGTAGGTTCTCTTCAGCAAAGATTTTTGCTGGATTGGCGTTATGCTTCTCAAGAAAAGATAACATTTGATAAGGACTACTTTCCTCAAGTTAATTCTGATGGAAAAATAGGAATTCAAATTGTTTCTAGTGGTCCCGATTCTGAGTGGGAGCAAATAAAGAATGGATACCTTAAGATGATCCAATCTGCTAAGAAAAATATATATATTCAAACACCTTACTTCATACCAGATGAAAGCATTTTAGAGGCTCTAAAGATAGCTTCTTTATCTGGAGTTGATGTAAGAATTATGGTTCCTAGCAAACCAGACCATCCCTTTGTTTACTGGGCATCTCTTTCATATATAGGAGAACTATTAAAAACTGGAGTCCGCAGTTACACCTATGATAAAGGCTTTATTCACAGCAAGGTTATGACAGTTGATGGCAATGTATCTTCCGTAGGCACTGCCAATATGGATGTGCGAAGCTTTAAACTGAACTTTGAAGTTAATGCTTTTATATATGACAACAATGTATCTAAATCCTTAGAAGATATATTTGAAGAAGATATCCATGACTGCACAGAGATAACCAAAAACTTATACGCAAAAAGGTCTTTATATATTAAATTTAAAGAATCTATCTCAAGGCTTCTTTCTCCTGTATTATAAGATATCATCTTTAGTAACACATACCCAGCGTATGTGTTACTTTTTTATATTATGCAATACTTTAGATATTTTTAACTATATATTCTCAATCTCTTGTTTATATATTATCAATTTCTCTTCTTTCCTTCTTTTTATTTCCTATTTTTTCTCTCCTCTTTTCTAACTCATTCCTAATCTCATCGAGTTCTACACCCTTCTGTACCATAAGCACTAGAATATGATATGTTAAATCGCATATTTCATTTACAAGTTCTTCTTTATTACTGTTCTTTGCAGCAATAACAACCTCCGTACTCTCTTCTCCAACCTTCTTTAATATTTTATCCAATCCCTTTTCAAATAGATAATTAGTGTAAGATCCTTCTATTAAATTCTCTTTTCTATCTTTTACAACTTTAAATAACTCTTGTAAAACATCTATCTCTTTCATCTATATGCTTCCCCCTTTTCCCCAACAAGTTTTTAATATACTAGATATACCAAATACCAAGTACGCTAAACAACTATTTTTCTAATTCTCTATAAAAACAGCTTCTGTTTCCTGTATGACAGGCTGCTCCAATTTGCTCAACTTTGATCAAAATAGTATCCCCGTCACAATCTAAACTAATTGACTTTACATACTGATAATGTCCTGAGGTTGCCCCCTTATTCCAAAGCTCTTGTCTTGACCTGCTCCAAAACCAAGTGGTCCCTGTATCTATTGTCTTATTCAAAGACTCTCTATTCATATAACCCAGCATTAAAACCTCTCCGTTCTCAAAATCTTGAACAACAACAGGCACCAATCCATCCCCTTTTTCAAAATCCACCGCTTCTAACAATTCTTCTCTACTCATCCTAAATTCCTCCTCAAAACTTCCTAAACTTTCTAAACTCTCTAAACTCTCTTTCTCCACTTCTACACTCCCTAAACTTTCTAAACTCAGCGCAACACCTAAACTCTCTCAACTGCTCTTAAATCCTTACTTCTATATTTTCTTCCTTTAAATGCTCCTTAACTTGTCTTATGGTAAGCTCCCTAAAATGAAATAGTGATGCCGCTAAGGCCGCATCTGCCCTGCTCTTTTTGAATACTTCCGAAAAATCTTCAAGCTTTCCGCAGCCTCCAGAGGCTATAACGGGAATATTTACAGCTTTACATACTGCATCTGTAAGTTCTATATCGTATCCTTGCTTTGTTCCATCTGCATCCATACTGGTTAAAAGAATTTCTCCTGCACCTAATTTCTCCACTTTTTTTGCCCACTCTAATGCATCTAAGCCTGTATCTACTCTTCCTCCATTTATAAATACATTCCACCCAGAGCCATGTTCTCTTTTTTTAGCGTCTATAGCTACCACTACACACTGACTTCCAAACTTCTTTGACGCTTCCTCTATTAAATTAGGATTTCTTATAGCTGAAGAATTTATAGATACCTTATCCGCTCCAGCTCTTAAAATTTCCTTAAAATCCTCTATGGTTCTAATTCCTCCTCCTACTGTAAGAGGTATAAATACCTTTTCCGCAGTTCTTCTGACCACATCAACCATAGTAGCTCTTCCCTCATGGGTTGCTGTAATATCAAGGAATACCAGTTCATCTGCACCTTCTTTATTATAAAATTCAGCAGTAGAAACCGGATCTCCCACATCTTTTAAATTTACAAAGTTAACCCCTTTAACAACCCTTCCCATATCCACATCAAGACATGGTATTATTCTCTTCGTAAGCAATAACTTCACCTCTTTTTTAGGAATCATCTTTAAGATTTAATTATTTTTAAACTCATTCATAATCTCTTTAACTATTTCTATAAAAGTCTCCATTTCTTCTTCCGAACCTATGCTTATTCTCAAATAATTATCTATTTTTTCTTTATTAAAATGCCTTACTAATACACCTTTTTCCTTTAATCTAGCAAATAGTTCACCTGCATTATACAAAGCATGAGATACAAAAATAAAGTTTGCCTTAGAAGGTACAACATTAAATCCAAGCTCTCTTAGTTCTGCAGTAACCTTTTCCCTCGTATCAATTATCCTTGACACACATTCCTTAAAATACTTTTCATCCTTTATAGCCTCTACTCCAGCAGCCGCTGCAACTCTATCTATGGTATAAGAATTAAAGGAATTTTTTATTCTATTTAATCCATTTATAAGTTCTTCCTGCCCAATAGCAAATCCTAATCGAATTCCTGCTAGGGAACGAGATTTAGATAAGGTCTGTATTACAAGAAGGTTTGGATAATCTTTTATGAGACTAACTACTGAAGTCCCTCCAAAATCTATATACGCCTCATCAATTATAACTACCCTATGAGAATTAAATTCTAAAATTCTTTTAATTTCTTCTACATCCATATACCTTCCTGTTGGTGCATTAGGATTGGGAATTACAATTCCTCCATTTTCCCTAAAGAAATCGGTAACCCGTATTGAAAAATCATCTTCTAATTTTGCATTTATATAGTTTATGCCATACAGCTCAGCATAAACAGGATAAAAACTATAACTAATCTCTGGGAAAATAATAGTATCTCCGGGATTAAAAAAGGTTAAAAAAGATAAGGCTAAAACTTCATCAGAGCCGTTTCCAATAAAAACTTCACTTTTGTTTATATTATAATAATTAGCAACAGCCTCCCTTAACTCCTCACAATCAGGATCTGGATATAATCTCAAATCAGAGTTTGCAGCTTTTTTTATTGCCTCTAATACCTTTGGAGATGGAGAATATGGATTTTCATTTGTGTTTAATTTTATATACTTTCTGCCCTTGGGCTGCTCACCATAAACATAAGGTTCTATGGCTGCAGTAATTTTACTCCAATACTTACTCATGATTAACCCCCTTCAGTCTTTCACAGACTATCTACACAAATTTATAGCTTCTTTTAAATTTATATTCCCTGAATATATGCCTTTACCAGTAATAGCTCCATACGACCCCATTTTCTTAAGATTTTTTAAATCCTCTATACTTTTTATTCCTCCAGAAGCTATTATATTGCAGCTTACACTTTGTCCAAGTTCTTTAAGCTGTTCTAGATTAGGCCCTTGAAGTGTGCCATCTTTGCTTATATCCGTAAATATAATATTTTTAACTCCTATTCTCTCCATTTCCACTGCAAAATCTATATAATTAACTTTACTTACGTTAGTCCATCCATCAACAGCTACATATCCATTCTTTGCATCTATTCCTACTGCAATCTTTTCTCCATATTTATCAACTGCTGATTTTACAAGTTCAGAATTGTTAAGAGCTGCTGTGCCAAGTATTACCCTGCTTACTCCAATATTTATTAGAAATTCAATTGTTTCCATATCTCTTATACCACCGCCAAGTTCGACCGGAACCTTAACTTCTTTTATAATTTTAGAAACAATATCATAATTTACACCTCTTCCCTTTAGAGCACCGTCTAAATCCACCATATGAATAAACTCCGCACCATCTTCTTTAAACCTAAACGCCGTCTCTAGTGCGCTTTCTGATACTACTTCACTCTTATTAAAGTCACCTTTATAAAGCCTTACGCATTTTCCATCTTTCAAATCTATGGCTGGCAAAATAATCATCTAATCATCTCCCCAAAGTTCTTTAGCATTTTAAGTCCTACATCTCCACTTTTTTCAGGATGAAATTGCATACCGAATATGTTTCCTTTACTTACTACCCCAGGTACTCTGACTCCATACTCAGCATAGGCATTCAATATTCCTTCCTCCTGAACTTCTGCATAATAGGAATGAACAAAGTATACATAGCTTCCCTCATCTATTTCTCTTAGGATTTTGCTATCTTTATAGAACTTTAAACTATTCCATCCCATATGAGGAACTTTCAAGTTATTTTGTAAAGGCTTTATCTTTCCTTTTAAAAATCCAAGCCCTTTACTTAACTTTCCCTCTTCGCTTTCCTCAAACAAAAGCTGCATTCCAAGACATATTCCAAGAAGAGGCTTATCTTCTGCAACTGCTTTTTCTAAAATCCTATCTATTCCATGTTTTCTTATACTATCTATAGCATCAGGAAAAGCTCCCACCCCAGGAAGTATTATTCCATCACTGTTTAATATTTTTTCTTTATCATTTGTGATAATGGAATCTATATTTAATAAATCCAAAGCATTTTCCACACTTCTTAAATTCCCCATTCCATAATCCACTATAGCAATCATCTTTACCCCCCCTAAACTCTCTAAACTCTTTTCTCAACTCTCCACTTGCATCGCAGACGCCTCCACTTTCCGCTCTCTAAACTCCCTAAACTTCCTTCTCCATTCTCCATTCGCGCTTCAACGTCTCCACTCTCAATTTCCATTACAAGATTCCTTTAGTGGACATTACTCCTTTTATCCTTCCATCTATATCCACAGCTTCCCTAATAGCTCTGCCTAAAGCCTTGAATATAGCTTCTATCATATGATGATTATTCTTTCCATACAAAATTCTTCCGTGAAGAGTTATTTCTGCATTAAAAGCAAAGGCTCTTAAAAATTCTTCAACCAGTTCCGTGTCCATCTGTCCAACCTTATCCACAGTAAAATCACAGTTAAACACAAGGAAAGGTCTTCCGCTTATATCTATTGATACAGAAGCTAAGGTTTCATCCATTGGAACAAAAGAAGTTCCATATCTTTTAATACCTGCCTTATCTCCTAAGGCTTTTTTAAAACACTGCCCCAAAACTATTCCCACATCCTCTACGGTATGGTGTGCATCTACTTCCAAATCACCCTTAGCATCAATTTTCAAATCTAACAGTCCATGCTTTGTCATTAGATTTAACATATGATCAAAAAAGCCTATTCCCGTGTTTATATCATACTTACCTTCTCCATCTAAGTTAAGAGCTATATCTATTTCCGTTTCCCCTGTCTTTCTATATACCTGTGACTCTCTATTTACCAAAACTACCTTTCCCCCTTTTTTAATAGCTAGGACCATTGTGGATTAGCTAATTAATCTTATTGAAACCTTACCTTTATAGAGTTTGCATGAGCTGTTAATCCTTCTGTCTCTGCTATTGTTATTATATCGTCCTTAACTTTAGATAATCCTGCCTCTGAGTAATAGATAAAACTTGATTTTTTAATATAATCATCCACTGATAGAGGGGAGAAAAACCTTGCACTCCCGTTGGTTGGCAGTACATGATTTGGGCCAGCCATATAATCTCCTAATGGTTCTGGTGCAAACTTTCCTAAGAATATAGAACCTGCATTTTTAATTTCTCCTAAAATTAAAAATGGTTCCTCTACCATAACCTCTAAATGTTCTGGAGCAATAGTATTAGCTACATCTACAGCATCCTTTATATCTTTTACAATAAAAATCATTCCATAATTTTTAAGTGAAGTTTTTATTATATCCTTTCTCCATAAACCTTCCACTTGTACTTTTAGTTCTTCCTTTACTTTAAGAGCTAGTTCCTCAGATGTAGTAACTAAAGTTGAAGAAGCAAGCACATCATGTTCAGCTTGAGACATTAAATCCGCTGCTATAAGCTTTGCATCCCCAGTTTCGTCTGCAATAATGAGTATTTCACTAGGACCTGCAATCATATCAATATCCACAAAACCATAAACACTTCTTTTGGCCATAGCAACGTATATATTCCCAGGACCTACTATCTTGTCTACTTTAGGTATTGTCTTAGTTCCATAGGCAAGTGCTCCTACTCCTTGAGCTCCTCCAACCTTATATATTTCATCAACTCCTGCAATATCAGCAGCTACTAAAATATTTGGATTTATACTGCCGTCCTTTGATGGAGGTGTTACCATAACCACTTTTTTCACTCCAGCTACCTTAGCAGGAATTGTATTCATAATTACTGAAGAAGGATATGCAGCCGTCCCACCTGGCACATATATACCGACTACATCAAGTGGCCTTACTTGCTGACCAAGCATTATGCCATCTTCTTTTGTAACCATCCATGACCTTTGTTTTTGCTTCTCGTGGTAAAACTCAATATTTTCCTTAGCTTTCTTTATAGCTGATATAAAATTTTTGTCCACAGTTTCATAAGCTTTTTTGATTTCATCCACAGTTACTTTCATATTTTGTGCATTAATCACTTCACTGTCGAACTTATTTGTGTATTTTATTACGGCACTGTCCCCATTTTCCTTTACATCATCTAAAATCTTATCCACAGCTAAGATTATATCCCTCTGCACACTTTCTCCTCTGTTTTTTAAATTATTAATGTAGTACTTTTTATTATTTTCATCTATTTTTACTATATTCATCATATCTATGCCCCCTCTTATTTAAGCAATTGCCTTGCTAACCTTATCTATTAAATCCCCAATTTCCTTTCTCTTTGTTTTCATACTTGCTTTATTCACTATCATTCTTGCACTTATATCACATATATCTTCAAATATAAGTAGTCCATTTTCCTTTAGTGTAGAGCCTGTTTCCACTATATCCACAATAGCATCAGCAAGTCCAACTATAGGTGCCAGCTCTACTGAGCCCTCTATTTTAATAAGTTCAACATCTATTCCTTTTTTTCTAAAATACTCCCTTGCCACTTCTGGATATTTAGTAGCTATTTTCTTTCTGTTATATCCTTCATTTATATCAAACCCTGGTAGAGCTGCTAGAGAAAACTTACACTTCCCTACTTTCAAGTCTAATACCTCATAAAATTCTTTATTTTTTTCCATTAAGGTATCTTTACCTACAATACCTATATCTGCTGCCCCATATTCAACATAAGTTGTAACATCCGGTGCCTTTACGAGAAAAAAGTCTATATTATAATCTTCATCCTCACAATGAAATACAAGTTTTCGCCCCTTATCCTCTAATTCTTTTACATTTACCCCAATGGACTTAAATATATTAACAGCATGTTTTTCTAACCTTCCCTTTGTTAATGCTATTTTAATCTTCTTCAATTCCCCCTTGCCCCCTTTTTCAATTGAATTCTATTTTAAAATCCTTTAAATTTATATTTTTAACTTCTCTATCTTTTAGTTTATACAGCCTAATTTCTTCCTCTGAAATAAAAGTAATCATCTCATCCATATTGCTTTTAACTCCATATTGTAAAGACTTCTCTTCATCATCAAATAAGCTTATTTCACACACTACTTTCATATCTTGAATCTTATTCACAAGCTCATATGCTTTTTTTAAATAATTTTCCTTACAATATACAAGTACTCTTTTTTCTTTTTTAGGCTTAAAAATCTTCTGCCTTTTTAAAGTCATCATAATATTGTCTACATTTACAGCAAAACCTGTTGCAGGAAGATCTAGTCCAAATTCTTTTATCAGATTGTCATATCTTCCTCCGCTTAAGATGTACTCTCCAACCTCATCAACATAGGCCTTAAATATTATCCCAGTATAATAATCAATATTTTGTATCATCCCAAGATCGATAGATATATATGAACTTAGTCCTATTTCATCTATAATCCTATAAATTTTATAAACATTGTCCAATGCTTTAAGTGATTTATCATTCTTTGTAAGCTGTCTTGCCTTATCAATTATTTCAACATCACCAAATAGCTGAGGAAGTTTCTTTAAAATATTAATATTTTCCTCCCCAATTTCACATCTCTTATCCTCTAAAAAGTTGCCTAAAGTAACATAGTTCTTGTTTTCAATCAGCCTTTTCAATTTTTCCATCTCTTCATCATCAAATTCTATATTCTCAATCAATCCCTTAAAAAAATCTGCCTGCCCTAGCTCTATCTTAAAATTCCTGATTCCTAAACTTAGTAGTGCTCTTATAGCTGTTATTATCACTTCTGCATCTGACTTCAAATTCTTACTTCCTATTACTTCTATTCCTGATTGAGTAATTTCGCTCATTTTACCATTTAAGTCCTCAGTTATCCTAAATATATTTGATGTATAACACATCTTTATTGGATAAATACTTTCCTTTAATTTAGTGGAAGTAATTCTTGCTATAGGAGTAGTCATATCAGGTTTTAGAACTAATATTCTTCCTGAACTATCAAACAATTTATACATCTTTTCTTGTGAAATAGGCTGATTGCTTGAATTAAACACATCATAAAATTCTAATGTAGGAGAAGTTATCTCAGAAAATCCGCTGTACTTATAAATTTTTCTCAATGTATTCTCTATTTCTAATTTCATCTCACACTCTTCAAATAGAGTATCCTTCATTCCTTCTGGTATATATCTTTTCCATGTCCCCATATTGCCGCCCCTTTGCTTTATTAATTTAATGCTTTAATACACTAAATTAATTTTAAATAAATAATACCATTTACTAGTTGTAATTGTCAATATATTAAAGAAAAGTCTTTATACCTTTCGGCATAAAGACTTTCATTAACTATAAGGAATTAGAATAAGTTTTTGCTCATAATTTCTTTTAGCTTTTCGTTTTGTTCATATGTTTGAGCTACAGAATGTACACTAGGAATTCCTAAATCCATATCTCCCATAGTTTGATAGCTTCTAACAGCAGTTATATTATTATTTTCATAAAAATGAGGAACATTTATAGTATTACCTTTTGTTTCTGGAAGCGGTGATATATAGTTTGCCATCTTTATTTCCTCCCTTAGAATAAATGTTGAAATTATTGTTTTCCAGCATGCTGTATATAATATCTGATCTTTCTATACTGCTATTATCAAAGGTTATTGTAAACTTATCATTCGTATCTACCATTCCCATATAATCATTTATTTTACTATAATCGCTTAAGTTAATTTTCCCCACAATATCTAAATGATATTCTGACATAATTTTCTCCTTCTTAGTTAATTTCTTTCACCTTATTTTTTGCATTTCAACATTAAATATTCACATCAAAAGCTTGTATATAAAATATAAATGCCTAATAAGTATTAAGGTGCATAGCATCTATTTTATTAATTGATATTTGTATTCATCAATGGTACAATTTATTAAAGACCTAATTTAATTAAAGGGGGATTGTTTGTGAAAAATCTAAAAGGAACTAAAACCGTAGAAAACCTGATGAAAGCTTTTGCTGGGGAATCTCAAGCTAGAATGAAATATACTTATTATGCATCTCAAGCAAAAAAAGAAGGATATGTTCAAATATCAAATATATTTACTGAAACAGCTGACAATGAAAAAGAACATGCTAAAAGATTTTTAAAATTTATATTAGAAGATGAAAGTCTTAATGGCGCACCGCTAGACGTTAATGCATCATATCCTGTTGGATTAAGCGATACAAAAGCTAATTTAGCTTATGCTGCTAGTGGTGAAAATGAAGAATGGACAGAATTATATCCTGCTTTTGCTGACGTTGCAGAGGAAGAAGGATTTAATGATATAGCTGCAGCTTTCAGAAATATCGCTAAAGTTGAAAAAGCTCATGAAGAAAGATATAAAGCTCTACTCGCTAATTTAGAACAAGGAAAACTATTTAAAAAAGATGAACCTGTACTTTGGAAATGCAACAACTGTGGATTTATCTTTGAAGGAACTGAGGCACCAAATAAATGTCCTGCTTGTCTACATCCTCAAGGATATTTTGAAGTGTTAGCTAAGAACTATTAATGATAAATTAAAAAAATGAAGAGTAATCGCCTCAATTGCAGTTACTCTTCATTTTTTATGCTTTTCTAAGATTCTTTATTATTTGCAGCTTGTATAATTTTTTCAGCCTCGTTTGCAGGTACTTCTTCATATCTTTCAAATCTCATTTCAAAACTTCCTCTAGCTCCAGTAATAGATCTTAAGTCTGTAGCATACTTAAACATCTCTGCCATAGGAACTTCAGCTATGATTTTTTGCAATCCTTTAGATGCCTCCATTCCTAATACTCTTCCTCTTTTTTTATTTATATCACCTATTATATCTCCCATATATTCATCAGGTACTTCTACCTCAACATGCATAATAGGTTCAAGCAAAACAGGATTAGCTTGCTGAATTCCTTTTTTGTAAGCTAGAGAAGCAGCAACTTTAAATGCCATTTCTGAGGAGTCAACTGGATGGTAGGAACCATCATATAATGTAGCCTTTAGGCCTATAACTGGATAACCTGCTAAAACTCCATGCTTCATACATTCTCTTAAACCCTTTTCAACTGCAGGAATATATTGTTTTGGTACAACTCCTCCAACTATCTTATCTACAAACAATAAATCCTCTTCTCCATCATCTCTAGGCTCAAATTTTATCTTAACATCTCCATATTGACCATGACCACCACTTTGTTTTTTATGCTTACCTTGTACATCAGACTGCTTTCTTATAGTTTCTCTATAAGGAATCTTAGGAGGCTGAAGTGCTACATCTATACCAAACTTAGTTTTTAATTTATTCGCTATTATTTCTAAATGAGTTTCTCCAACTCCTGATATAATTGTATCAGCATTTTCTATATCTCTAGTTATCTTAAAAGTAGGATCTTCATCTAAAAGTTTATTTAATCCAGAAGATATTTTTTCTTCATCCCCTTTAGCTTTTGGAACTATAGCCATAGACATTACAGGCTTAGGGAATTTAATCTCTTCAAAAACCTTGCAATCTTCTTTTTCACATAGGGTATCACCAGTAGTTGTGAATTGTAGTTTTGTAACCGCGCCTATATCACCTGCAATTATTTCAGATGTTGGTATTTGTTCTTTTCCTCTTATGAAGTACATAGAAGTAATCTTCTCTTGCTTTTTCTTATTTACATTGTATACTACACTATCAGATTTAGCCTTACCGCTCATAACCTTAAAAATAGATAACTTTCCAACAAAGGGGTCTGCTATAGTTTTAAACACTAAGGCAGAAAAAGGAGCATTTTCATCTATAGGAACTTCAATATCTTTGTCATCTTTATTAGCTTTCACAGGTCTTAAGTCTTTTGGTGAAGGGAAACATTCTACTATATCTTCTAATAATGTATTTATTCCTATTCCTTTATAAGCAGAACCACAAAGTACAGGTGCAATTTCACCACTTTCAATTCCCTTTATAAGACCAGTATATATCTCTTCATCACTTAAAGTACCTTCAGATAAATACTTTTCTAGTAGTACTTCATCAGTTTCAGCTATTGCTTCCATTATCATTTTCTTGCACTCATCAGTTTTATTTATTAATTCTTCTGGAATATCTGCAACCTCCATTTGCTTAGTCTTAGGATTAAAAATCCTTGATCTTCTGGATATAACGTTTATTACACCTTTAAAATCATTTTCTTTCCCTATAGGATACTGAATAGGTACTACTGATATTCCAAATCTGTCTTTCAATTGAGATAATACTTTTTCAAAATCACTATTTTCTGTATCCAATTTATTTATAAAAAATGCTCTAGGCATATTATTTTCATTCACATAATTCCAAGCTTTTTCAGCTCCAACTTTTATACCTGATCTAGCAGATACAACTATTACTGCTGTATCAGTTGCTCTTAAACCTTCTATCATTTCGCCTACAAAATCAAAATACCCTGGCGTATCTACTATATTTATTTTTACATTTTCCCATTCACAGGGTAAAACTGATGTAGATATAGAAATCTTTCTTCTTTTTTCTTCAGGATCATAATCACTTATTGTATTTCCATCTTCAACTTTTCCAAATCTATCAATAGTTTTAGTGTAGTACAGCATTGCTTCGGCAAGAGTGGTTTTTCCTGATCCACTATGCCCTATAAAAGCTATGTTCCTTAAGTTTTGGACATTATAATCTTTCATAATGATTCCCCCTTTATTGATAACTTATTGGTTTAGTAATTATATTCTATATTTTAACTAAAATTCCTCTAAATATTCCAAAATATTCAGAATTATTAGTTAAATTTTTTATTATTGCTGCTTAATAACATTATTATTATAAAATGAGTAACTATATTACTCTTATATTGGCTATATTTTAAAACAATCAAAAATACCCTATGCTTTTTTAAAGCATAGGGTATTATCTATAAAATATAACTATGTAATTTATCAAAAAATAAAAATGGCTCCGCGAAGAGGATTCGAACCTCCAACCTATCGGTTAACAGCCGAGTGCTCCACCGTTGAGCTATCGCGGAATATTTACCTGGCGACGACCTACTCTTCCACACCGTCTCCAGTGCAGTACCATCGGCGCTTTGAAGCTTAACCTTCGTGTTCGGTATGGGAACGGGTGTTACCTTCAAGCCATAATCACCAGATATACTTAAGATTTTCGTTGACAAAACCTTTGAAAGATTGAATTATTCTTTCAAAATTGCACAGTGTACTTTATTTTGATCAAGTCCTCGATCTATTAGTATCAGTCAGCTCAATACATTACTGCACTTACACCTCTGACCTATCAACCTGGTAGTCTTCCAGGGATCTTACTAGTTAAACTATGGGAAATCTAATCTTGAGGTGGGCTTCACGCTTAGATGCTTTCAGCGTTTATCCCTTCCCGACATAGCTACCCAGCTGTGCTCCTGGCGGAACAACTGGTGCACCAGAGGTCAGTCCATCCCGGTCCTCTCGTACTAAGGACAGCTCCTCTCAAATTTCCTACGCCCACGGCGGATAGGGACCGAACTGTCTCACGACGTTCTGAACCCAGCTCGCGTGCCGCTTTAATGGGCGAACAGCCCAACCCTTGGGACCGACTACAGCCCCAGGATGCGACGAGCCGACATCGAGGTGCCAAACCTCCCCGTCGATGTGGACTCTTGGGGGAGATCAGCCTGTTATCCCCGAGGTAGCTTTTATCCGTTGAGCGATGGCCCTTCCATACAGAACCACCGGATCACTAAGCCCGACTTTCGTCCCTGCTCCACCTGTATGTGTCGCAGTCAGGCTCCCTTCTGCCTTTGCACTCTACGCGCGATTTCCGACCGCGCTGAGGGAACCTTTGGGCGCCTCCGTTACCTTTTAGGAGGCGACCGCCCCAGTCAAACTGCCCACCTAACAATGTCCTGTGACCAGATTCATGGCCTCCAGTTAGAATTCCAGTACTGTCAGGGTGGTATCCCAAGGGCGACTCCATAGAGACTGACGTCCCTACTTCTAAGTCTCCCACCTATCCTGTACAGACAATACCGAAATTCAATGCTAAGCTACAGTAAAGCTCTACGGGGTCTTTCCGTCCAACCGCGGGTAGCAAGCATCTTCACTTGCACTACAATTTCACCGGATTTGCTGCCGAGACAGTGCCCAAATCATTACGCCATTCGTGCGGGTCGGAACTTACCCGACAAGGAATTTCGCTACCTTAGGACCGTTATAGTTACGGCCGCCGTTTACTGGGGCTTAAGTTCATAGCTTCGCTTGTGCTAACTATTCCCCTTAACCTTCCAGCACCGGGCAGGCGTCAGCCCCTATACATCAGCTTACGCTTTAGCAGAGACCTGTGTTTTTGATAAACAGTTGCTTGGGCCTTGTCACTGCGGCCTGCTCTCGCAGGCACCCCTTCTCGCGAACTTACGGGGTCAATTTGCCGAGTTCCTTAGCAGCAATTCTTCCGACGGCCTTAGGATTCTCTCCTCATCTACCTGTGTCGGTTTGCGGTACGGGCACCATTTTGCTCCATAGAGACTTTTCTTGGCAGCATGGAATCAGATACTTCGCCAAAATAGGCTCCCCATAACACCTCAGACTTCGCGTTGAGCGGATTTGCCTGCTCAACATCCTAAGTGCTTAGACGCACATCCAATAGTGCGCACATCCTATCCTTCTGCGTCATCCCATTTGTCAAACGCATTATGGTGGTACTGGAATATCAACCAGTTGTCCATCACCTACGCTTTTCAGCCTCGGCTTAGGTCCCGACTAACCCTGGGAGGACGAGCCTTCCCCAGGAAACCTTAGATATTCGGCCAACAGGATTCTCACCTGTTTCTCGCTACTTATGCCAGCATTCTCACTTCTATACTGTCCACCGCTCCTTACGGTACAGCTTCAACCTGTATAGAAAGCTCCTCTACCACGTGTCTTACGACACATCCATAGCTTCGGTGGTAAGTTTTAGCCCCGGACATCTTCGGCGCAGGATCTCTCGACTAGTGAGCTATTACGCACTCTTTAAATGAGTGGCTGCTTCTAAGCCAACATCCTAGTTGTCTTAGAAATCCCACATCCTTTACCACTTAACTTACACTTTGGGACCTTAGCTGATGGTCTGGGCTCTTTCCCTTTTGACCACGGATCTTATCATTCGCAGTCTGACTGCCGGGGTACAAGTATATGGCATTCGGAGTTTGATAGGGTTCAGTAACTGTTGTCAGCCCCTAGCCCATTCAGTGCTCTACCTCCACTACTTAATTACCCGACGCTAGCCCTAAAGCTATTTCGAGGAGAACCAGCTATCTCCGAGTTCGATTGGAATTTCTCCGCTATCCACAGCTCATCCCATGGTTTTTCAACACCAACGTGGTTCGGACCTCCACGAAATTTTACTTTCGCTTCATCCTGGCCATGGATAGGTCACCCGGTTTCGGGTCTACGATATGCAACTAGTTGCCCTATTCAGACTCGGTTTCCCTTCGGCTCCGCACTAGAGGTGCTTAACCTTGCTGCATATCGTAACTCGCTGGCCCGTTCTACAAAAAGTACGCGGTCACACATAAAAGTGCTCCCACCGATTGTAGGCACACGGTTTCAGGTTCTATTTCACTCCCCTCCCGGGGTTCTTTTCACCTTTCCCTCACGGTACTGCTTCACTATCGGTCACTAGGTAGTATTTAGCCTTGGGAGATGGTCCTCCCTGCTTCCCACAAGGTTTCACGTGTCTCGTGGTACTCTGGAGTAGATCTGCTTCTCTTTTCTTTTTGCCTACAGGGTTATTACCTTCTGTGACTGAACTTTCCAGTTCTATTCGGCTAAGAAAATCGAAGATTTATGATCTATCCTCAACCCCAGAAACAAAGTTCCTGGTTTGGGCTCTTCCCCGTTCGCTCGCCGCTACTTAGGGAATCGATTTTTCTTTCTCTTCCTCTGGGTACTTAGATGTTTCAGTTCCCCAGGTGTACCTCTATATGCCTATGTATTCAGCATATAGTACTCAGCGTTAGCTAAGTGGGTTTCCCCATTCGGAAATCTGCGGATCACAGATTATTTGCATCTACCCGCAGCTTATCGCAGCTTATCACGTCCTTCATCGGCTCCTAGTGCCAGGGCATCCACCGTGCGCCCTTTTTAACTTGATCGTCATTCGTATATTTTCATTCCTGCTCCTTCGTTTCGTCAAGAATCTCTAAGCTCGCTCCATTGAAAATTTCTACCTCTTCGCATGCGTCATCCTAACGCGCTCAGAGCCTTGTTACGTCCTGTAACAAGATTACGAAATCTTCAATTACGCTCACTAAGAGCTTCTAAAACTCACTCAAGGTTTAGTCATGGAAAATATACTCATTCTTGGCTACTTAATGTTGTTTTGCTTTCGCAAAACTTTAAGTTTAATCAGCTTTACTTCTCATTGAAGTATTCTAGGTTTAATCTTTATATACACTGTGCAATTTTCAAAGAACAATTGGTGGGTCTAAATGGACTCGAACCATCGACCTCACGCTTATCAGGCGTGCGCTCTAACCAGCTGAGCTATAGACCCTAATGGTGGAGATAAAGAGATTCGAACTCTTGACCCCCTGCGTGCAAGGCAGGTGCTCTCCCAACTGAGCTATACCCCCATATTTTGAAAGACCTTAGTCTCTCAAAATTAAACAGAATTAAGAATCCAGCCTATGAAAGCTTTGCTTTCATTTCTCCCTAGAAAGGAGGTGATCCAGCCGCAGGTTCTCCTACGGCTACCTTGTTACGACTTCACCCCAATCACCAATCCCACCTTCGGCCGCTGGCTCCATAAAGGTTACCTCACGGACTTCGGGTGTTACCGGCTCTCATGGTGTGACGGGCGGTGTGTACAAGACCCGGGAACGTATTCACCGCGACATGCTGATTCGCGATTACTAGCAACTCCAACTTCATGTAGGCGAGTTTCAGCCTACAATCCGAACTGGGACCGGCTTTTGAGTTTTGCTCCCCCTCACGGGATTGCATCTTGTTGTACCGGCCATTGTAGCACGTGTGTAGCCCTAGACATAAGGGGCATGATGATTTGACGTCATCCCCACCTTCCTCCACGTTAACCGCGGCAGTCTCGTTAGAGTGCTCAACTTAATGGTAGCAACTAACAATAAGGGTTGCGCTCGTTGCGGGACTTAACCCAACATCTCACGACACGAGCTGACGACAACCATGCACCACCTGTCTTCCTGCCCCGAAGGGCTTCCTCCGTTACGAGTAATTCAGGAGATGTCAAGTCTAGGTAAGGTTCTTCGCGTTGCTTCGAATTAAACCACATGCTCCGCTGCTTGTGCGGGTCCCCGTCAATTCCTTTGAGTTTTAATCTTGCGACCGTACTCCCCAGGCGGAATACTTATTGCGTTTGCTGCGGCACCGAAGGTGGTACCCTCCGACACCTAGTATTCATCGTTTACGGCGTGGACTACCAGGGTATCTAATCCTGTTTGCTCCCCACGCTTTCGTATCTCAGCGTCAGTTATGGTCCAGAAAGCCGCCTTCGCCACTGGTGTTCTTCCTAATCTCTACGCATTTCACCGCTACACTAGGAATTCCACTTTCCTCTCCCACACTCTAGATATCCAGTATCAAATGCAGCGCCCAGGTTAAGCCCGGGAATTTCACATCTGACTTAAATATCCGCCTACATACTCTTTACGCCCAGTAAATCCGGACAACGCTTGCCACCTACGTATTACCGCGGCTGCTGGCACGTAGTTAGCCGTGGCTTCCTCCTTAGGTACCGTCATTATCGTCCCTAAAGACAGAGCTTTACAATCCGAAGACCTTCATCGCTCACGCGGCGTTGCTGCGTCAGGGTTTCCCCCATTGCGCAATATTCCCCACTGCTGCCTCCCGTAGGAGTCTGGACCGTGTCTCAGTTCCAATGTGGCCGATCACCCTCTCAGGTCGGCTACGCATCGTCGCCTTGGTGAGCCCTTACCTCACCAACTAGCTAATGCGCCGCGGGCCCATCTTAGTGCGGATTACTCCTTTGATTATCCTATCATGCGGTAGAATAATGTTATGCGGTATTAATCTCCCTTTCGGGAGGCTATCCCCCTCACTAAGGCAGGTTGCCCACGTGTTACTCACCCGTCCGCCGCTAGAATCCCTCCCGAAGGAGTTCTTCTCGCTCGACTTGCATGTGTTAGGCACGCCGCCAGCGTTCGTCCTGAGCCAGGATCAAACTCTCAATTTAAAAGATTACTAGAAATCTTCGATTTCGTGTAAGCTTTTACTCCTCAGCTCTGCTGAGTGAGTTTCCTTAGCTCTACTCATAAGTTATTGACTGGCATTTATTTACCTTAATTCTGTTTAATTTTCAAAGACCAATTTACTTTCGCTGTCATCTGACAGCTTATTTAGTATAACAAACTCGTTATTGTTTGTCAACACTTTTTTTAACTAATTTCTAATCTCTCTAATATTTAGTTGCTAAGATTTAATCATTAGTAACTAAGCTTTATAAAAGTGATCAATAATTAATCTTTGGTGTCTTAACGACAAAGACTATTTTATAATGATTTTTTGTTTTTGTCAACATTTTTTTACTCTTTTTTTATAAATTATATTGATATTATTTAAAATATAATGCATTAAAAAAAGCAGCCTATTTAGGCTACTTGGTGGAGATAAAGAGATTCGAACTCTTGACCCCCTGCGTGCAAGGCAGGTGCTCTCCCAGCTGAGCTATACCCCCATATGGTGGACCTTCAGGGACTCGAACCCCGGACCTACCGGTTATGAGCCGGTTGCTCTAACCAACTGAGCTAAAGATCCATGTTTTACCCGGCGGCGACCTACTCTTCCACACCGTCTCCAGTGCAGTACCATCGGCGCTTTGAAGCTTAACCTTCGTGTTCGGTATGGGAACGGGTGTTACCTTCAAGCCATAACCACCAGATATGGCTCCGCGAAAAGGATTCGAACCTTCAACCTATCGGTTAACAGCCGAGTGCTCCACCGTTGAGCTATCGCGGAACGTTATTTTGAAAGAATTTATTCTCTCAAAATTGCACAGTGTACTTTATTTGATCAAGTCCTCGATCTATTAGTATCAGTCAGCTCAATACATTACTGCACTTACACCTCTGACCTATCAACCTGGTAGTCTTCCAGGGATCTTACTAGTTAAACTATGGGAAATCTAATCTTGAGGTGGGCTTCACGCTTAGATGCTTTCAGCGTTTATCCCTTCCCGACATAGCTACCCAGCTGTGCTCCTGGCGGAACAACTGGTGCACCAGAGGTCAGTCCATCCCGGTCCTCTCGTACTAAGGACAGCTCCTCTCAAATTTCCTACGCCCACGGCGGATAGGGACCGAACTGTCTCACGACGTTCTGAACCCAGCTCGCGTGCCGCTTTAATGGGCGAACAGCCCAACCCTTGGGACCGACTACAGCCCCAGGATGCGACGAGCCGACATCGAGGTGCCAAACCTCCCCGTCGATGTGGACTCTTGGGGGAGATCAGCCTGTTATCCCCGAGGTAGCTTTTATCCGTTGAGCGATGGCCCTTCCATACAGAACCACCGGATCACTAAGCCCGACTTTCGTCCCTGCTCCACCTGTATGTGTCGCAGTCAGGCTCCCTTCTGCCTTTGCACTCTACGCGCGATTTCCGACCGCGCTGAGGGAACCTTTGGGCGCCTCCGTTACCTTTTAGGAGGCGACCGCCCCAGTCAAACTGCCCACCTAACAATGTCCTGTGACCAGATTCATGGCCTCCAGTTAGAATTCCAGTACTGTCAGGGTGGTATCCCAAGGGCGACTCCATAGAGACTGACGTCCCTACTTCTAAGTCTCCCACCTATCCTGTACAGACAATACCGAAATTCAATGCTAAGCTACAGTAAAGCTCTACGGGGTCTTTCCGTCCAACCGCGGGTAGCAAGCATCTTCACTTGCACTACAATTTCACCGGATTTGCTGCCGAGACAGTGCCCAAATCATTACGCCATTCGTGCGGGTCGGAACTTACCCGACAAGGAATTTCGCTACCTTAGGACCGTTATAGTTACGGCCGCCGTTTACTGGGGCTTAAGTTCATAGCTTCGCTTGTGCTAACTATTCCCCTTAACCTTCCAGCACCGGGCAGGCGTCAGCCCCTATACATCAGCTTACGCTTTAGCAGAGACCTGTGTTTTTGATAAACAGTTGCTTGGGCCTTGTCACTGCGGCCTGCTCTCGCAGGCACCCCTTCTCGCGAACTTACGGGGTCAATTTGCCGAGTTCCTTAGCAGCAATTCTTCCGACGGCCTTAGGATTCTCTCCTCATCTACCTGTGTCGGTTTGCGGTACGGGCACCACTTTGCTCCATAGAGACTTTTCTTGGCAGCATGGAATCAGATACTTCGCCAAAATAGGCTCCCCATAACACCTCAGACTTCGCGTTGAGCGGATTTGCCTGCTCAACATCCTAAGTGCTTAGACGCACATCCAATAGTGCGCACATCCTATCCTTCTGCGTCATCCCATTTGTCAAACGCATTATGGTGGTACTGGAATATCAACCAGTTGTCCATCACCTACGCTTTTCAGCCTCGGCTTAGGTCCCGACTAACCCTGGGAGGACGAGCCTTCCCCAGGAAACCTTAGATATTCGGCCAACAGGATTCTCACCTGTTTCTCGCTACTTATGCCAGCATTCTCACTTCTATACTGTCCACCGCTCCTTACGGTACAGCTTCAACCTGTATAGAAAGCTCCTCTACCACGTGTCTTACGACACATCCATAGCTTCGGTGGTAAGTTTTAGCCCCGGACATCTTCGGCGCAGGATCTCTCGACTAGTGAGCTATTACGCACTCTTTAAATGAGTGGCTGCTTCTAAGCCAACATCCTAGTTGTCTTAGAAATCCCACATCCTTTACCACTTAACTTACACTTTGGGACCTTAGCTGATGGTCTGGGCTCTTTCCCTTTTGACCACGGATCTTATCATTCGCAGTCTGACTGCCGGGGTACAAGTATATGGCATTCGGAGTTTGATAGGGTTCAGTAACTGTTGTCAGCCCCTAGCCCATTCAGTGCTCTACCTCCACTACTTAATTACCCGACGCTAGCCCTAAAGCTATTTCGAGGAGAACCAGCTATCTCCGAGTTCGATTGGAATTTCTCCGCTATCCACAGCTCATCCCATGGTTTTTCAACACCAACGTGGTTCGGACCTCCACGAAATTTTACTTTCGCTTCATCCTGGCCATGGATAGGTCACCCGGTTTCGGGTCTACGATATGCAACTAGTTGCCCTATTCAGACTCGGTTTCCCTTCGGCTCCGCACTAGAGGTGCTTAACCTTGCTGCATATCGTAACTCGCTGGCCCGTTCTACAAAAAGTACGCGGTCACACATAAAAGTGCTCCCACCGATTGTAGGCACACGGTTTCAGGTTCTATTTCACTCCCCTCCCGGGGTTCTTTTCACCTTTCCCTCACGGTACTGCTTCACTATCGGTCACTAGGTAGTATTTAGCCTTGGGAGATGGTCCTCCCTGCTTCCCACAAGGTTTCACGTGTCTCGTGGTACTCTGGAGTAGATCTGCTTCTCTTTTCTTTTTGCC
This sequence comes from Clostridium sp., assembly GCF_047777555.1. GTDB lineage: Bacteria > Bacillota > Clostridia > Clostridiales > Clostridiaceae > Clostridium_H. Next base: position 325,923 of record NZ_JBKEEV010000002.1, read on the forward strand.
TACAGGGTTATTACCTTCTGTGACTGAACTTTCCAGTTCTATTCGGCTAAGAAAATCGAAGATTTATGATCTATCCTCAACCCCAGAAACAAAGTTCCTGGTTTGGGCTCTTCCCCGTTCGCTCGCCGCTACTTAGGGAATCGATTTTTCTTTCTCTTCCTCTGGGTACTTAGATGTTTCAGTTCCCCAGGTGTACCTCTATATGCCTATGTATTCAGCATATAGTACTCAGCGTTAGCTAAGTGGGTTTCCCCATTCGGAAATCTGCGGATCACAGATTATTTGCATCTACCCGCAGCTTATCGCAGCTTATCACGTCCTTCATCGGCTCCTAGTGCCAGGGCATCCACCGTGCGCCCTTTTTAACTTGATCGTCATTCGTATATTTTCATTCCTGCTCCTTCGTTTCGTCAAGAATCTCTAAGCTCGCTCCATTGAAAATTTCTACCTCTTCGCATGCGTCATCCTAACGCGCTCAGAGCCTTGTTACGTCCTGTAACAAGATTACGAAATCTTCAATTACGCTCACTAAGAGCTTCTAAAACTCACTCAAGGTTTAGTCATGGAAAATATACTCATTCTTGGCTACTTAATGTTGTTTTGCTTTCGCAAAACTTTAAGTTTAATCAGCTTTACTTCTCATTGAAGTATTCTAGGTTTAATCTTTATATACACTGTGCAATTTTCAAAGAACAAATTTTGAAAGACCTTAGTCTCTCAAAATTAAACAGAATTAAGTATCCAGTCTATGAAAGCTTTGCTTTCATTTCTCCCTAGAAAGGAGGTGATCCAGCCGCAGGTTCTCCTACGGCTACCTTGTTACGACTTCACCCCAATCACCAATCCCACCTTCGGCCGCTGGCTCCATAAAGGTTACCTCACGGACTTCGGGTGTTACCGGCTCTCATGGTGTGACGGGCGGTGTGTACAAGACCCGGGAACGTATTCACCGCGACATGCTGATTCGCGATTACTAGCAACTCCAACTTCATGTAGGCGAGTTTCAGCCTACAATCCGAACTGGGACCGGCTTTTGAGTTTAGCTCCCCCTCACGGGATTGCATCTTGTTGTACCGGCCATTGTAGCACGTGTGTAGCCCTAGACATAAGGGGCATGATGATTTGACGTCATCCCCACCTTCCTCCACGTTAACCGCGGCAGTCTCGTTAGAGTGCTCAACTTAATGGTAGCAACTAACAATAAGGGTTGCGCTCGTTGCGGGACTTAACCCAACATCTCACGACACGAGCTGACGACAACCATGCACCACCTGTCTTCCTGCCCCGAAGGGCTTCCTCCGTTACGAGTAATTCAGGAGATGTCAAGTCTAGGTAAGGTTCTTCGCGTTGCTTCGAATTAAACCACATGCTCCGCTGCTTGTGCGGGTCCCCGTCAATTCCTTTGAGTTTTAATCTTGCGACCGTACTCCCCAGGCGGAATACTTATTGCGTTTGCTGCGGCACCGAAGGTGGTACCCTCCGACACCTAGTATTCATCGTTTACGGCGTGGACTACCAGGGTATCTAATCCTGTTTGCTCCCCACGCTTTCGTATCTCAGCGTCAGTTATGGTCCAGAAAGCCGCCTTCGCCACTGGTGTTCTTCCTAATCTCTACGCATTTCACCGCTACACTAGGAATTCCACTTTCCTCTCCCACACTCTAGATATCCAGTATCAAATGCAGCGCCCAGGTTAAGCCCGGGAATTTCACATCTGACTTAAATATCCGCCTACATACTCTTTACGCCCAGTAAATCCGGACAACGCTTGCCACCTACGTATTACCGCGGCTGCTGGCACGTAGTTAGCCGTGGCTTCCTCCTTAGGTACCGTCATTATCGTCCCTAAAGACAGAGCTTTACAATCCGAAGACCTTCATCGCTCACGCGGCGTTGCTGCGTCAGGGTTTCCCCCATTGCGCAATATTCCCCACTGCTGCCTCCCGTAGGAGTCTGGACCGTGTCTCAGTTCCAATGTGGCCGATCACCCTCTCAGGTCGGCTACGCATCGTCGCCTTGGTGAGCCCTTACCTCACCAACTAGCTAATGCGCCGCGGGCCCATCTTAGTGCGGATTACTCCTTTGATTATCCTATCATGCGGTAGAATAATGTTATGCGGTATTAATCTCCCTTTCGGGAGGCTATCCCCCTCACTAAGGCAGGTTGCCCACGTGTTACTCACCCGTCCGCCGCTAGAATCCCTCCCGAAGGAGTTCTTCTCGCTCGACTTGCATGTGTTAGGCACGCCGCCAGCGTTCGTCCTGAGCCAGGATCAAACTCTCAATTTAAAAGATTACTAGAAATCTTCGATTTCGTGTAAGCTTTTACTCCTCAGCTCTGCTGAGTGAGTTTCCTTAGCTCTACTCATAAGTTATTGACTGGCATTTATTTACCTTAATTCTGTTTAATTTTCAAAGACCAATTTCTTTTTCGCTGTCATCTGACAGCTTATTTAGTATAACAAACTCATTTTTGTTTGTCAACACTTTTTTTAACTTAATCTTTAATCTCTTAAAGATACATAATTGACAATTGCTCATTATCAATTGTCAGTTTATTTTTGGTCGTCTCTCGTGACGACAGGGATTATAATATCAAACTTTACTAAGCTTTGTAATATTAATATTTATTGTTAGATTAAATTATATTTATCTTAATAATTATATCTTTTATTTACTTATTTTTTTACATTGTGATACGCTTGGTAGTGTGTAAGAAAGTTCCTTATATTTAGAATGATTAGAGCAATAAACATTATGCCAAAACTTTTATCGCCAAGTTTAGCGGATGGTTTAACTATAGAACATAAGCTCATTATGATAATACAGGAGTAAACTATAATTCGCAGGTAAGTGGCAATTTCAGTAGATTCAAATAAAACTAAAGGAATACCTGCTAATAGGGCAATTGCCGCAAATAACAATTCCAATTTTTCAATTAAACTTAAATTTTTAAATGGCTTTTTAACATATAACTATATACCCCATATATGATTTATAAAGGTAAAATCACTCTAAAATGTTGAATATATTAAGAAGTCAAACAAAACCCTTCAAAATAAAGACTAGACAATTAGAATTTACTAATATATTAAAATGCACAACATATAATGTGCAATATCCATTCTATGTCGTGCATCTTTGAATTTATTATTTTATTTTTTACTCTTATAATTTGCGCACTATATCTTTAAATCTATTTCCTCTTTCTTCAAAATTAGGGAACATATCAAAACTAGCACAAGCTGGAGATAGGGTTACTATATCTCCTTCTACTGCTACCTCTTTAGCCTTATATACTGCCTCTTCAAAATCCTCTGTCATGAAGATAGGAAGATTTATGTTCTTTTCTTTTATGACTTTGTCAAAAGCAGCTCTTATTTTCTCCTTGGTAGCCCCTACTAAAATTAAAGCTTTGATTTTATCGTACCCTTCTTCTGCTAAAGGCTCAAAAGGTATATGTTTATCATAACCACCAGCTATTAAAATTACTGGTTTTTCAAAGGCCTTTAATCCTGCTAAGGTTCTAGTTGGACTTGATGCTATAGAATCATTATAGTATTTAACCTTATTAAGTTCCCTAACAAACTCACATCTATGTTCTACTCCAGTAAAACTAGTTGCAACTTTTCTCATGCTTTCTACACTCACATCTCCTGATACAAGACAGAATGCAGCTAAAAGATTTTCCACATTATGCATGCCCTTTAATTTTATTTCTTCTAATTTACATACTTTTTTTCCTAATATAATAAGATTATTATCTTCAAAGTATGCTCCGTTATCTATTTTTTCTTTAATGCTAAACTGCATTACTTTACCTCTGGCTTCTTTTACTAAAGAATTAGTTATATTATTATCTCTGTTTAATACTAATAAGTCTTCTGCCTCCTGAAACTTAAAAATGTTTTTCTTAGCCTCTATATACTCATTCATATCCTTATGAATATCCAAATGATTTGGACTTATGTTTGTTATTAGTGCAGAATCTATATGAACATCCATAGTCATAAGTTGAAAGCTTGAAAGTTCAAGTACCACCTTATCTTCTTTTTTAATCTGCTCTATATTTGCAAAAAGAGGATTTCCAATATTACCTCCTACCCACGTTTTATATCCTTCTTCTTTTAGCATATTGTACACAAGAGTTGTAGTAGTTGTTTTTCCATCACTTCCTGTTACGCCAAAAACTTTGGCAGGACAATATCTTACAAATTCCTCCATTTCTGAAGTTATATAAGCTCCAGACTCTTTAGCTTTTACAAGAGCAGGATTATCTATTCTCATAGATGGTGTCTTAAAAACCACATCAAAACCTATTAGATTATCTAAATAATTTTCTCCAAGTTCTAATTTGATTCCTTTTTTCTTAAACTCTACACCTATATTACCTAGACTATCTTCATCCTTTTTATCAAAGGCAGTTACTTTTGCTCCTAGTTGAACCAAAAAGTGAATTAGAGGAATATTGCTTATACCTATTCCAACAACTGCAACTTTTTTATTAGCTATAAATTCTTTAAACTCTTTAAAATCTTTTTTCATAAAGGAACCCCCAAATACTTATTTATTACGTCTTGTTACATTAACTTCAATTATAACACTTTATATATTTTATTGTATATGCTTAGTAAATTTTTAAAGTCTTTTTCTCTTCGAAATTATCTGAATTTAACAAAAATATAAACTTCAACTTTAACTCTTGCCAAAATTGGACACCTTGTGTTATACTATGCACGTGTCGTAAGCATTTGATGATGTGATTCCCCAAATTTTTAATTAGACACATAACATATCCCCATAATTAAACCTTATTTTCACCGGATATTTTCCGGTGCTTTTTAGTTTTTTGAAAAATTATGCAGAAACAATATTTTATTTCTCTACAAAATAAAATATTTATTTTCATGTATAAAAAAGCGGATTATTAAAAATCCGCTTTTTTACTAAAACTGTACTTTTTCTTCTAGGAATTTTTCTAGTTCATCTATACTTAATCTTACTTGGCTCATAGTATCTCTATCTCTTATTGTTACAGTATTGTCTTCTAGAGTATTAAAATCTACAGTTATGCAGTATGGAGTTCCTATTTCATCTTCTCTTCTATATCTCTTTCCTATACTTCCAGCTTCATCATAATCCACGTTAAACTTTTTACTTAACTTTTCATATACCTCTAGTGCTTTATCTGACAATTTCTTTGACAAAGGCAATACAGCAGCTTTAAAAGGAGCTAATGCTGGATGTAAGTGCATTACAGTTCTAACTTCTCCATTTTCAAGTTCTTCTTCATCATATGCATCAACTAAGAATGCAAGAGCAACTCTGTCAGCACCTAGAGAAGGCTCTATAACGTAAGGAACATACTTTTGATTTGTAGTTGGATCTAGGTAAGTTAAATCCTGTCCTGAATGTTCCATATGCTGTTTTAAATCATAATCTGTTCTATCTGCAATACCCCAAAGTTCTCCCCATCCAAATGGGAATAAAAATTCTATATCAGATGTTGCATTACTGTAGAAAGATAACTCTTCTTGAGAGTGATCTCTAAATCTTAAGTTTGATTCAGTCATGCCTAAGTCTAACAAGAACTTCCAGCAGTAGTCTTTCCAGTATTTAAACCATTCTAAATCTGTACCAGGTTCGCAGAAAAATTCTAATTCCATTTGTTCAAATTCTCTAGTTCTAAATGTAAAGTTTCCTGGAGTTATTTCATTTCTGAAGGATTTTCCTATTTGTCCTATACCAAATGGTACCTTCTTTCTTGAAGTTCTTTGAGCATTTTTAAAGTTAATAAATATACCTTGAGCTGTTTCTGGTCTTAAGTATATTTCTGATGTAGAATCTTCTGTAACTCCTTGGAATGTCTTAAACATTAAGTTGAATCTTCTTATATCTGTATAGTTTTTCTTACCGCACTTAGGACAAACTATATTATTATCATCTATATATTTCATTAATTCTTCACTAGTCCATCCATCTGCGCTAACATCATCTACACCATTTTGAGCCATATGCTCTTCTACTAATTTATCTGCTCTAAATCTAGACTTACATTCCTTACAATCCATTAATGGATCTGAAAATCCTCCAACGTGGCCTGATGCTACCCATACTTCTTTATTCATCAATATGCTTGAATCTAGTCCTATGTTATATTGGTTTTGTTGAATAAATCTTTTCCACCAAGCTCTTTTTACATTATTTTTAAATTCTACTCCAAGAGGACCGTAATCCCATGAGTTAGCTAGACCACCATATATTTCTGAGCCTTGAAATATAAATCCCCTTCCTTTACATAGCGCAACAATTTTATCCATTGTTTTTTCAACAGCCATTTTCCATACCTCCTATTTAATTTAACGTATAAATTAACGTATAAAAAAAAGACCTAACTTACCTAAAGGGACGAAATTTATGTTTCCGCGGTTCCACCCTTTTTGGCAATTAGCCCTCCTCTAACTAGTAATTAGCAACCAGCATAAGTGACAGCACTCTAAAGCTCCATTCATAATAAGTCTTTAGTTGTTTGCACCTACCACAACCTCTCTAAAAAACACTTATTATTACTCTTCTTTTTCATCGTGCTTAATATTATATTGTTAAATGTAATTTTATCAAAGATTATACAAATGTCAATATATTTCAAAAAATAAAAATGGCTCCGCGAAAAGGATTCGAACCTTCAACCTATCGGTTAACAGCCGAGTGCTCCACCGTTGAGCTATCGCGGAACGTTCATTACGTTAATTATTATACCTCGTTTTTTAAAAAATACAAGCGGAAAATAAAAAAATTTTATTTTTAATCATTAGAGAGTTTAAAAGGAGTTTGGGAAATCTCTTTCCTAAACTCCTACACTTCTAAACTTAGCGAAACAGCTAAACTACTATTTAGTTGGCTTCATAGTTGGGAATAGGATAACGTCTCTTATTGAGCGAGAATCTGTTAAGAACATTATAAGTCTGTCTATACCTATTCCTAATCCTCCTGTTGGCGGCATACCGATTTCTAATGCATTTATGAAGTCTTCATCCATCATATATGCTTCATCGTCACCTAGTTCTCTTTCTCTAAGTTGTTGTATAAATCTTTCCTTTTGAACTATAGGATCATTTAATTCTGAGTATGCATTACAGATTTCTCTTCCATATACGAATCCTTCAAATCTTTCTGTAAGCTCAGCATTACCTCTCTTTTTCTTAGTAAGAGGTGAATTTTCAACTGGGTAATCGCATACAAAAGTAGGTTGTATTAGCTTTTCTTCGCAGTATTCTTCAAATAAAGCTACTAATATATCTCCCTTTGTGCAGTCCTTAAGTTCCTTTTTAAGCTCTAGGTTCTTTTCTTTTGCTATTGCTCTAGCTTCGTCATCTGACTTAACTTCATTAAAGTCTACACCAGCATATTCTTTAACAGCATCTACCATAGTTATTCTTCTCCATGGTGGTTTAAAGTCTATTTCTGTGTCTTCATACATTACTTTTGTAGTTCCATTAACCTTCTCACATACATAAGCTACCATGTTTTCAGTTATTTCCATCATATCTGTATAATCTGCATATGCTTGGTATAACTCTATAGCTGTAAATTCAGGATTATGTCTTATATCTATTCCTTCATTTCTGAAGTTCTTTCCTATTTCATATACTCTTTCAAATCCACCTACAATAAGTCTCTTTAAGTAAAGCTCTGTAGCAATTCTAAGATACATATCTATATCTAAAGCATTATGGTGAGTTATAAATGGTCTTGCAGCAGCTCCACCAGCTATAGGAGAAAGTATAGGTGTTTCAACTTCTAAGAAATCTCTATTGTCTAAGAACTCTCTAATTGCCTTTATTATATTAGTTCTCTTTATGAAAGTTTCTTTTACTTCTTCATTCATTATTAAGTCTACATATCTTTGTCTATATCTTAAATCTGGGTCCTTTAATCCATGGAATTTTTCTGGCAAAGGTCTTAAAGACTTAGTTAAAAGTTCAAAATCAGTAATATGTAAAGTAACTTCTCCAGTCTTAGTCTTAAATACCATACCTGTTACAGAAATAAAATCACCTATATCGAAGGTTTTATATTCCTTAAGTCTTTCTTCTCCCACATCATCTATCTTTATATATAACTGCATCTTTCCATATCTGTCATGTAGATCAGAGAATCCTGCTTTTCCGTGAACTCTCTTAGACATAAGTCTTCCTGCAATAGTTACAGTTTTTCCTTCAAGTTCATCGTAATTATCCTTGATTTGTTTAGATGTATGTGTTCTTTCAACTTTATATACATCAAAAGGATCTTTTCCTGCTGCTTGAAGATCTGCTAGCTTCTGTCTTCTTTCTTTTATTAAATTATTAAACTCTGCTTCTTGCTTTGCCTGCAGCTTTTGCTGCTTTATTTCTTCCTTTGTCAATTGCTTTTCCGCCATTAGAACATCCCTCCGTTTATTCAGTTGTTACTTAATTATACCATACCATTAAACTGTAATCTCTAATATTTCAAATTTGCTAACTCCATCTGGAACTGGTACATCTACTATATCCCCAACTCTTTTTCCTATAAGAGCTTTACCAACTGGAGATTCATTTGATATTTTGTTCTCCATAGGATCCGCTTCTGCAGAACCTACTATGTGGAATTCTATTTCTTCATCAAATTCGTAATCTTTAACCTTTACACGAGAACCAACGCTTACAGTTTCTAAAGATATTTCACTTTCATCAACTACGTTGGCATTTCTTAACATATTCTCAAGCTGCACTATTCTTCCTTCAACAAAAGCTTGTTCATTTTTAGCTTCATCATATTCAGAGTTTTCACTTAAATCTCCATAAGATAATGCTACCTTTATTTTTTCAGTTATTTCTCTTCTTTTAACTGTTTTTAAATATTCTAATTCATCTTCTAATTTTTTCACGCCTTCAGCAGTCATTATATATTTCTTTGAATCGCTCATTTTCTTTACTCCCCTTTTAAGTATATTTGTAGAATTTATAATCCTATTGACATGCAACTATTTAAGTTATTATAAAACAGCACCTTTCTAATGTCAACACAGATATTCTATTTTTTTCCATACAGCAACATACAGTATTTTCTTATTATTCTTATGAAAATACTCCTTTTGTTATTCATTTAATATAACTCTATTAATTATCTACATTAATTTATTATTTATACAATAAATTTATATATTATACTGTATTAAAGTATGACGCATTATAGATTTCACGATTCTATTGTTTCCTTATAGCTATATAGTATTTCAAATACCTTACTGCTGCTCTTTTCCACGTTGATTTTATTTTTAATGTCAGTACAGTTTTTTATTCCTTTTATATACCAACCAATATGCTTTCTCATTTCTCTTACAGCCTTTGCTTCTCCATGATATTCTATAGCAAGGCTTAAGTGTCTTATACACATATCTATTTTTTCAGAATCAGTTGGGTATACCACTTCTTTCCCTTTTAGCACTGAATCAATCTGATTAAAAATCCATGGATTACCCATGGCACCTCTAGCTACCATTATGCCATCACACTTAGTCAAACGTGCAAGCTCCATGGCATTTTCAGCAGAAAACACATCACCATTGCCTATTACAGGTATAGTTACAGCTTCTTTTACTTTTCTTATTATATCCCAGTCAGCTTTTCCTTCATACATCTGAGCCCTGGTTCTCCCATGAACAGCTACAGCATCTGCTCCAGCCTGCTCCATCTCCTTTGCAAAATCCACAGCATTTATATTATCTTCATCAAAACCTTTTCTAAATTTAACGGTTACAGGTTTATTTGAAACCTTCTTCATTTCTCTAATTATTTCTGCTGCTAATTTAGGATTCTTCATAAGAGCAGAGCCTTCTCCATTTTTAACTATTTTAGGCGCAGGGCACCCCATATTCACATCTACTATGCAAATATCTTTATCTTCATTTAACATTTCGCAGGCCTTTGCCATAATCATAGGATCATTTCCGAATATTTGAGCAGCCACTGGCTTTTCTTCTTCACTAAGCCTTAACAAATCTTTTGTATTCTTGCTGTTATAGTACAAGCCCTTTGCACTTACCATTTCAGTGTATACAAGGCCGCAGCCCATCTCTTTGCATAACCCTCTAAAAGCTATATCAGTAACTCCAGCCATAGGAGCTAAAAACACATTATTTTTAAATTCTAAATTACCTATTTTCATTTAAATCCCTACTCTTTATTTTTTTCATAGATAATTCTAAGTCCCTCCAAAGTTAAAAATGGACTAACTTCATCTATAGTTTTAGATTCCTCGGCAATAAGAGTGGCAAGTCCTCCTGTAGCTACTACATAAGGTTCTTCCTCTCCTAAATCCATCATCTCTTTTTTCATCTTTGTAACTATATAATCAACTTGACCAATATATCCATAAATTATACCAGCTTGCATACTTGAAATAGTATTTTTACATATTACACGAGAAGGTCTTACAAGTTCTATTCTTGGAAGCTTAGCTGCTTTTTCAAATAAAGCATCTGCTGAAATTTTTATTCCTGGACATATTGCTCCCCCTAGGTAATCTCCTTTTTTAGTTACAGCACAATAAGTTGTAGCAGTGCCAAAGTCTATTATAACCAAAGGTTTTTCATATATTTCATGTGCTGCTACAGCATTAACTATTCTATCAGCTCCAACAGATTTAGGGTTATCATATTTTATGTTTATTCCAGTCTTCACTCCCGGTCCAACAACTACAGGGTCAATTTTAAAATACTTTCTTATCATATGCTCAATAGAATACATAATATTTGGTACTACGGATGATATTATAACTCCTTTTATATCTTTTGGGTCTATATTATTATAAGAGAATAGTTTTAACACTTGTATCCCATATTCATCGGCAGTTCTTTTCGCATCTGTTCCTACTCTACATTCCACAATAAGCTCTTTATCCTTATAAATTCCTAGAACTATATTTGTATTTCCAGCATCTAAAACAAGTATCACTATAATACACTCCTTAATAAAATTATAAGAGCAGTATAGTACTGCTCTTCATCTAAACTTCATAGTAGCCTATATAACACTTTAATTTTAACAAGTAGCTACAATTTGTCAAGTGGATTATCCTAGAATAATCCCACTATTGTGCCATCTTCTAATATATCCATCTTATTAGCAGCTGGCACCTTTGGCAATCCTGGCATAGTCATTATATCTCCTGTTAATACTACTATAAACCCAGCTCCACTTGAAACCTTAACTTCTCTGACAGTTATTTTAAAATTCTTTGGCTTTCCTAGAAGTGATGGATTATCTGATAATGAATATTGGGTCTTAGCAATACATATAGGCAATTTATCTAAGTTTAATTTCTCTATATCTCCAATTTGCTTTTCAGCAGCTTTAGTATACGCCGCTCCATCAGCTCCATATATCTCTTTAGCTATAATCTCTATTTTTTCTTTTATAGGCAACTCTTTTTCATACAGACACTTAAAGTGACTTTCTTTCTCAGAAAGAATATTTAGAACTTCTTTAGCAAGCTCAATTCCGCCTTCTCCGCCTTTTTCCCATACCTCTGTAAGAGCAACAGGCACTCCTAGTTTTCTGCAAAAGTCTTCTATATATTTTACCTCATCAACGCTGTCTGTCAAAAACTTATTTATAGCTACCACTACTGGGACTCCATACTTCTTTATATTTTCTATTTGCTTCTCAAGGTTTTCTATACCCTTTGATAGTTTCTCCACATCTGGTTTAGATAATTCATCCTTAGCTGCTCCACCGTGGTGTTTTAAAGCTCTTATGGTAGCAACTATTACAACACAGTCTGGATTTAAGTTTCCATATCTGCATTTTATGTCTAAGAATTTTTCTGCACCTAAGTCTGCTCCGAAACCAGCCTCAGTTATTGCATAATCTCCAAGCTTTAAAGCCATCTTCGTTGCAAGTATGCTGTTACAACCGTGAGCAATGTTAGCAAAAGGTCCTCCATGAATTATTGCTGGAGTATTTTCTAAGGTCTGAACTAAATTTGGTTTTATGGCATCTTTCATTAAAAGAGCCATAGCTCCTTGAACTCCTAAATCCCTGCAGTATACAGGTTCTCCATCTAAATTATAAGCTACAAGTATATTTCCAAACTTCTCTTTAAGCTCCATTAAGCTATTTGATAAACAAAGAATAGCCATAATTTCAGAAGCTACAGTAATCATAAATCCGTCTTCCCTTAAAAAACCGTTGACCTTTCCGCCCATTCCTACTACTATTTGGCGCAAAGCTCTATCGTTCATATCCATTACTCTTTTAAATACTATTCTTCTAGAATCTATTTTAAGAGCATTTCCTTGATGTATATGGTTATCTATAGCTGCAGCTAAAAGGTTATTTGCTGATGTTATTGCATGCATATCTCCTGTAAAATGTAGATTAATATCTTCCATAGGAACTACTTGAGAATATCCTCCCCCTGCAGCTCCACCTTTTATTCCAAATACCGGTCCAAGAGATGGTTCCCTTAGTGCAATAACAGCATTCTTATTTAATTTGCAAAGTGCCTGCCCCAACCCTACTGTAACCGTAGACTTTCCTTCTCCAGCTGGTGTAGGATTTATAGCTGTTACTAAAATTAGCTTTCCGTCTTTATCTTTTTCTTTTCTTTTTAAAACGTCTAAAGATATCTTACATTTATAATTTCCATATAACTCTATATCATCTTCATTTAGGCCTATCTTTTTAGCTATATCTACTATTTTTTCCATTTTAGCACTTTGTGCAATTTCAATATCACTTTTCATTCCATAGCACCCCTTATAAACAAAGTTCTAAAACTTGAATGGAGATTTTAATCCATTCAAGTCTTAGAACTATTATTTTTGAATTCTTTTTACAAACTGCTCTTTATCAACTATGTATCTGATATGTGTTCCCTCACCAATTTTAGCTACTTCATCATAAGCTTCTACTTCAAATATTAATCTTTTTCCTTCTACCTTCTTTAGAATAGTTTCACATTTAACCTTCATGCCAATAGGAGTAGCTTTCATATGCTTTACATTGATTTCTATACCAACTGTTGCATATCCTTCTGGTAAAGCATCCTTAACACTAGCCTGAGCAGTATTTTCCATCAAAGCAACCATAGATGGTGTTGCAAAAACATTAACTAGACCTGATCCAACCTTTATTGCAGAATGTTCATCGGTAACCACCATTTCCATAGTTCCTTTAGTTCCTTCTTTTACATTGAATTCCATATAATCACCTCTTTAAATAGAATTATTACAAGTTTCCCCCAATAATCCTAATTATAATTAAAAATAAGCAAAAAGTATAGAGCCTATATTAAGACTCTATACTTTTTAATACTATAATATACTATATTTCTTCACTATTCTTGTCTTTATTTAAATCTACAGACTCTGATGAATCTACAGCTTCTTCACCAGTTATAGGTTTTCCTTCTACTATAGCATTGAACTCTTCTCCACTTATCTTTTCTTTTGCAAGAAGAGCCTGAGCTACAGCATGGAGCTTATCAATGTTATTCTTTAGTATTTGTTCAGCTTTGTTATAGGCTTCATCTACTAAAGCTTTTACTTCTTTATCTATTTCAAAAGCAACTTCTTCACTATAATCTTTTGCCTTTGCAATGTCTCTTCCAAGGAATACTTCATCATGTCCGCTGCCGAATGTAATTGTTCCAAGACTTTCGCTCATACCGTATTCCATAACCATCTTTCTTGCGATAGTAGATACTCTTTGTATATCGTTTGAAGCTCCTGTGCTTATGTCTCCTATAATTAATTGTTCTGCTACTCTTCCACCTAAAAGGCCTACCATTTCATCCTTAAGTTTTGATTTAGATGTATATGCTGTATCCTTTTCTGGAAGATGCATTGTATATCCTCCTGCCATGCCTCTTGGAATTATACTTATTTCATGAACAGGATCAGAATGAGGAGAGAACTTCATAACTATAGCGTGGCCTGCTTCGTGATATGCAGTAAGTTTTCTATCTTCTTCATCTATAACTCTGCTCTTTTTCTCAGGTCCTGCAATTACTCTAGTTACAGCCTCTTCAAGTTCCTCCATACCTATTCTCTTCTTATTACTTCTAACTGCAAGAAGTGCAGCTTCATTCATCAAGTTCTCAAGGTCAGCACCTACAAATCCCGGTGTTCTCTTTGCAAGAACTTTAAGATCAACCTCATCTGATAAAGGCTTATTTTTTACATGAACCTTTAAGATCTCTTCTCTACCTTTTACATCTGGAGCGCCAACTAAAATTTGTCTGTCAAATCTACCTGGTCTTAATAATGCTCTATCTAATATATCAGGTCTATTAGTAGCTGCTATTAATATTATTCCTTCATTAACTCCAAAACCATCCATTTCAACTAGCAATTGATTTAGAGTTTGCTCTCTTTCATCATGTCCTCCACCAAGTCCAGCACCTCTTTGTCTACCAACTGCGTCTATTTCGTCTATAAATATGATACATGGTGAATTTTTCTTAGCCTGCTCGAATAAGTCTCTTACTCTTGATGCACCTACACCTACAAACATTTCAACAAAATCTGAACCTGATATACTGAAGAAAGGAACTCCAGCTTCTCCAGCAACAGCTTTAGCAAGCAAGGTTTTTCCTGTTCCTGGGGGACCTACAAGAAGTACTCCTTTTGGAATTCTAGCACCCATCTCTAAGTACCTTCTTGGATTTTTTAGGAAGTCAACTATTTCTTCTAATTCATCTTTCTCTTCATCGGCACCTGCAACATCATTAAATGTTACCTTTTGTTTGTCTGGGTTAGCTAGCTTTGCACGGCTTTTTCCAAAGTTCATAACGCCTCTGTTTCCACCGCCGCCTTGGGACTGCTGCATTATCATAAACCAAAATCCTACAAGCATAAGTATTAAGATTATAGTTGGCAGCCAATTTATCCATACAGGCATTGATGTTGGAGGTTCAAATCTAACTTCAACATCAGGATTAGGATTTTTTATCATTAAATCTTGTATTAATAACTCTTGTGGAACTGTAGCTTCAAATTGAGTTTTATTTTGATCTCTAAGTTCCCCAATGACTGTCATTTTATCCTCATTTACCTGAATTCTAGAAATTTTATTTTCATTCCAATATTGTTTAAATTGGTTGTATGATATGACTCCTGCACTTTTACTAGTTTCTAACAACGCCAGTGAGGCTAATATCACAAGAACCAATACTATTATCCAGGCTGTAGCACTTGAAATTTTTTTCACATTAAAGCCCCCCATCTTTCTGGTAGTTTTATATCTGATTTTATCATATCAATTTTTCCTTTACAATAATAATTATTATTTATTTTTTATAAACATTTTCCTTTAATATTCCTACAAAAGGCAGGTTTCTATATTTCTCAGCATAATCAAGTCCATAGCCTACTAAAAAGTAATTTGGCACATCAAATCCTAAATATTTTGCGCTTATCTCCACTTTCCTTCTATCAGGCTTATTTAATAGACATGCGATTTCAACACTGCTAGGATTTTTTGCTACTAGATACTTTTTCAAATATTTTAGAGTAATACCTGAATCTACTATGTCTTCAACTATAAGCACATGCTTATTTTCAATTTCAAAATCTAAATCCTTTATTATTCTAACCACTCCTGAGGTTTCAGTGGAATCTCCATAACTGGAAACAGCCATAAAATCCATGCTGCAAGGTATTTCTATCCTTTTCATTAACTCTGCCATAAAAGGAACTGATCCTTTTAATACTCCTACAAGTATAAGATCTTTTCCCTTATAATCTTCACTTATCTTTTTACCCATTTCCTTAACTTTTTCTGCTATCTCCTCTTCAGTAAACAGCACTTTTTCAATGTCATTTATCATTCACTTTTTCCTCTCTTTCAATTTTAATTTGTAATATAGTTTTACTATGGCTTTCAACCTTAAACTTATCACTTATTCTATATCCTATAACCCAGCCTATTTCATCTCCAAATATAATCAAAGGAATATTATCTCTCTTCTCCTTTGAAATTTTTAAATCTATAAATAAATCTTTAAGCTTTTTGCTTCCTTTCATTCCAAGAGGGGTAAATCTATCTCCATTTCTCCTGAACCTTAAACTTATATCTCCAACTATTTTATCGTAGTCAAAATACTTAACTAAATTATCTTCTTTGAGATTGACTTCATTTTTATTATTTATTATGTTTAAGCTTACTATTAGCCCTATATCCTTCAGATTATTTTGAGAATTTAATGCAAGCTTATGCTCTATTTCCTTATTTTCTTCTTCCTTTTTATCTCTACCTATGTACAAATAAACTTTTCCATAATCATTTAAAGCCCTCACTCCACTAGGCAGCATTATAGACTTACCTGTGGTTCCTCTCTGAATATCAATAATATCATAAATATGGCCTTTTTCAAAATTATATAAATTCCCAACAATCTCCTTTAAAGCCATCCTTATAATTCTAGTCATCACTGCATCATGTTCTCTAAAAACTTCTTCTTCTATCACAATTGCATCTTTTTCTTTTTTACAATACTTTTTATACTTTTCAAGGGCTACCTCATTTATATAGTCATTATCAATCTTTATAGTATGAGATAATCTATTTAAAGATTCAACTATATCTGGATTAAAGTTTTTTTGTATATAAGGAATCATTTCCAATCTTATTTTATTTCTTGTATATATATTTTCTAAGTTGGTTTTATCAATTCTTGGTCTTAAATCATGCTTTTCACAATAATCCTCTATCTCTTTTCTTTGTATATCTATTATAGGCCTTACATATACATCATCTCTAACAGCTCTTATGCCTATTAGCCCATCTAATCCTGTACCTCGAAACATTCTCATAAGTACTGTTTCTGCTTGGTCATTAGCATTATGAGCTAAAGCAATTTTGTTTCCTTTTATATTATGCAATACTTCCTCAAAAAAATTATATCTTACTTCTCTTCCTGCAGTTTCAGAAGACATTCCCTTATCTTTGGCTATCTTATTAACATCTGCCCTTTTAACATAACATTCTATGTTAATATTTTTACAAAACTCTCTTACATAAGCTTCATCTTTATCTGCCTCTTCTCCTCTAAGACAGTGATTAACATGAGCTGCTGCAAGGCTTATGCCTAATTCTTTCCTAAGAGTATAGAGCAAATGAAGAAGACAAATAGAGTCTGGTCCTCCTGATACAGCTACAACAACCTTATCTCCATGGTTAAACATATTATTTTCTCTTATAGTACTTCTAACTTTATCTATCAAGCAAAACAACTCCCACATATTTCTACATTTATTTATTATAACATAAATATAGGCTATGTTTGCAAAAGTATTTTGAAACATAGCTTATATGTTTAACAAATAAAATCTTAGTAAAGACTATACACCTTACATACTATAGCGGTCATATCGTCTTTAGCCTTTCCACCTCCTAAGTCTTTTGCTCTTGAAATTATTCCTTCCACTAGTTCTTTAGGATTATTTATGCTGCTTTCCTTAAGATAGTCAACAACCCATTCTACTCTTCCTACGCTGTCATTATCATAATCTAATACTCCATCACTCATCATCACTATAATATCTCCATTTTTAACCTTTTTATTAATTATATCTATATCCACCTTGTCTAATACCCCTATTGGCAGAGTTTTAGAGCTTATAACATCTATATTATTGCCTGATTTTATAAAGCTTGATACTGCACCCACCTTCATGAACTCAATATCCCCAGTATATAAATCCAGACTGCTCAAGTCTAAAGTAGAAAACTTCTCATCTTCTGAGAATTTTAATGACATTATGGAATTAACCGTATTTATAGCTGTAGTCTTGCTTATGCCGGCTTTGGCAAACTTTTCAATCAATTCTACTGCCGCCTTACTTTCTTCGCTGGCTTCAGGCCCTGAACCCATGCCGTCGCTTATTATACACATATAACTTCCATCAGTCATTTTTCCAAAGCTGTAGCTATCCCCATTATACTTCTCTCCATCTTTACATTGTCTTGCAACGTATGTAGCAACATAAAATTTAGGAGTTTCTTCAAAACTAATAGTACACATAGATGTTACAGGGTCAATATTGCATCCCTCATCACTTATGCACATAGACTTTTCTACAACCTCATTTATTAAAGGAAGCATTTTCTTTACGCATAACTGGGCTCCACCACAAGAATCTAAAGTTAATCTGACTACTAACCTATCATTTTTATCTTGAAAACAAAATATATCATTATACTTAATGTTTTTCTTCTCAAAAACTTTTCTTATCTTCTTTTCTGCTTCATTGTTCAGCTTAATATCAGAATTGAACTCTTCCATTACCTCTTTTAGAGAATTTGCCATATTACCGATCTGAGTAGATAGTATTTCTCTGCCTTCACTTAACCTTTTTCTCCACATTTCATTGATTATATAATTATTTACTATTTCCTGAGTATTTTTCTGTAATATAGTTCTTTTAATGCATTTTCTCTCAATCTCCTGGGGCATTGTCTTCCTTTTCCCCTCTTGATAGCTTTGAATCAATTCTCCAAAAGCTATATAAGTATAGTACGCTTCCTTTTTCCAGCACATTGTGTTCATATTACAGGAGCCGCATACTCTATCAGCAAGATTTTCAATAAGAGCACTGCTCTTGTTTTTCATAACCAACTTATCATTGTTAGCAAGGCTGTTCAAAGTGCCAGATATGCTGTATAGCACATGAGAAAAGCCATTTAGCCTTTCTAAAAGCATATTTTTTATCTTATCTACATAGTCTTTATTTAGATATTGCTGTTTTTTCTCCCAATCTAATTCTAAATTGATTCTTCCATATACTTTGTTTGGTATAACCAAAAAAACACCTACAGCTATAATTATTTCTATTAACTTAAATTCTAAACCTATATTAGTATAAAGTTTTAATATTATAAAAGTTATTATGTACGAAAAAGCTGTTAAAACCTTTCCACTTTCTTTGAAAATCCCAGCCATAAGTCCACATAAACCATATACACCTATAAATATAAGCATATTATTTGAGGATATTCCTATTATAGTTCCAATAGCTATTCCACTTGCTGCTCCAACAGTGCTTCCATTTATATAGCTCAGCATTAATATAAATGTTAAAGCTAAAATATTTCTGATAGAAGTTCCAGCTATACTTATCCCCCATGTTCCCGATAACATAATAGAGATTAGTATAGCCATGCTTATTACTTCTTCGCTGCTAAATAAATGCTTTGTTTTTAATCCTGACATGCATATTACTGAACGCTCCAGAATAAAATATATTGGAACTATACAGATCATCTGAAGAAATGCTGTCAAAAATGCCACATTAAAAGTTAGATTTCTTATAATAAATTCAGTTAGCAATAGTTCAATAAATACAATACTAAATATTATAGATAATGTAGTCTTTTTTGACTTTCTATTAAGAAGATAGCTTAAAGCAGCTATACTACTTACTGCTATTAAATATCCTGGCAAATTGCTGATTTTATTATATATAGACACATATCCTAAAAAGCACCCAGCTGACATTGGAATCATAAATTCATCTTTATACATAAATATGACCACAAGAAAAGCTATTCCAAAAGGAGCAATAGTATTATCACTATTTAACAGTACTACTCTACTCACTAATATAGACATCATAATATAAGTAAGATTCTTGATCGCCAATAAGAATTCTATCTGCTTTTTATGTTTTTTTTCTTTGCTTTCTTTACTAACTCTTTTATATGGTAACACCTCTTGTCCATATTGCATAAAAACACCCCCGAATTCCATAATTGATAAAATCAATTATATCAGAACTCAATGGAAATAATTGTCAATTAATAAGATAGATATATTTTTTTCGTAAGACAGGAAATCTAACGCTTATGTAAAATATTACCAATAATTTTTTTATTCTACATTTCTTTGATATTTGATAACAAAGAGAGGAATTGTAAAGTGAAGACGATGAAAAGTGGAGAGTGGAGGCACTAAAGCGCCAGTGGAGAAGTGGAGAAAAGAGTTTAGAGAGTGTAGGACTGGGCTTGGTGTAAAGAGTTTGAAATTTAGGGAATGTAGGTGCATGAGTTAAAAATAAAAAAATCCGCAGGAAAATGCGGATTTTGTTTGGTAGCGGAAATAGGACTTGAACCTACGACACTTCGGGTATGAACCGAATGCTCTAGCCAGCTGAGCTATTCCGCCATATTGCCAAAAAACAAATGGTTGCGGGGGTAGGACTTGAACCTACGACCTTCGGGTTATGAGCCCGACGAGCTACCAACTGCTCCACCCCGCGATACTGGTGCTGGAGACCGGACTTGAACCGGTACGGAGGGTTAGCTCCGCAGGATTTTAAGTCCTGTGCGTCTGCCGATTTCGCCACTCCAGCATGTGAAAATCATATATTTTATTTTTCTTTTGTTTTGCCGCTATCTCTTAGCGACATAGATTATTATATATTAATCATGTATAAGTGTCAACTACTTTTTTGAATTTATTTTTTAAATTTCTTTTTTAGGTTTGTTTTTTAAAAGTTGCTATTTTCATACTTATCAATTTATCATATAAAAAATCCGTAGAAAAATCTACGGATTTCGTTTGGTAGCGGAAATAGGACTTGAACCTACGACACTTCGGGTATGAACCGAATGCTCTAGCCAGCTGAGCTATTCCGCCATGTTTATTGGTTGCGGGGATAGGACTTGAACCTACGACCTTCGGGTTATGAGCCCGACGAGCTACCAACTGCTCCACCCCGCGATATTGGTGCTGGAGACCGGACTTGAACCGGTACGGAGGGTTAGCTCCGCAGGATTTTAAGTCCTGTGCGTCTGCCGATTTCGCCACTCCAGCATTTGTTATAATCATATATTTTTCTTTTGTTATCTCGCTATCTCTTAGCGACATAGATTATTATATATTAATCATATATAAGTGTCAACTACTTTTTTTAAATTTATTTATATTTTTTGTCGTATTATAAGAAAAACGGGCATCATTTTTTTAAATTGAACATCATTCACGGGATTTGTATTGTAAAAAGCATTGAACAAGCTAAAAGAATTAAAAAAAGGACTATAATTAGTCCTAGTCCTTTTTTATTTATGATCAACCTTTTCTAGAATATCTGTTTCCCTTTACATTTTGATGCTTTTTTATGTCTTGAAATCTTTCTTCACTGTCTTTCAAGAACTTGGATATAGCATCTTCAAAATTTGTGTTGCTTGCTTTATTTCTCTCTTTCTCCCAGTCCACTTCTGCAGGTCTTGATGATTTTTTGTTAACCATAGCTTGTTTTATAGATAAGCTCAATCTTCCATTATCGTCAACAGCTATAACTTTAACTTTAACTTTATCCTGTTCTTTAAGATGCTCTCTTATATCTTTGACATATGTGTCCGATACTTCAGATATATGAACCAGCCCCGTTTTCCCCTCCACTTCTATGAATGCTCCAAACTTTGTTATGTTGACTACTGTACCCTCTAGGATACTCCCTAACTTTAAGGTCATGTTAATAAAACTCCTCCTTGATATGTTTATATAATTAAATTATAAATAAGCTATGGTTTAATCATTTTTCTGTATTACCGCATTCTCTCCTTGCTTAATAAATCCTAGTTTTTCTCTGGCTAGTCTCTCCACATATCTGTAAGTCTTAGATATCTTGGTCTCATCTACTAATCTTTCATGTTCTTTAATTGTTTTATCTAACTCAACTTTGTAAGTTTGTAGCTGAATTCTCTTATTTCTTATAGTTATCTGTTGATTTACCAATATATAGCATACATACCCTAAAAGCAAAACTGTACCTATTTTTTTAATTTTAGATTTCCTTTCCATATGTAGTTCCCTCTAAAATTGTATTTTATTCATATTTATATTTTAGTTTTGTTTTAGATTTTATTCAAGGAGTTTTTTATTTATTTTTCTTAGCAATCTTGCAAAGCATAAGCTGCAATGGATATAAAAGGAAATTTATCATTACTCTTAAGATTCTTGCCAAAAACATCATAAATCTATACTGTATTTTTAAGAAATATTTACTCATCAACTTCACATATATGTATAAGCCAAGAGCTATATATATATATAAATGTACTCCAACATACATATATCCAGTGTAAAGCAAAAAAATAAAGACTAACAGCGCTGCAAAAATCCAAAATAATATATCCTCTATAAAGGTTAATATCCTATTTGGATTTTCAAACCCTCTAATAAGCCTATATATATCAAATAACAGTCCTGTAAGTATTCCTGCCAATATGCTGTATAATATCATATTAATTTGAGTGTGTATTGGTATTAACATAATAATCTACCTAAACAACCTTGCTATAATGCTTTCATTATCTTTTTTGCTTTCTGTGGTTGTGTATACGCAGGAATTTACACGTCCTATTATTGCTACATCTCCATTTTGCACATCCAATTTTTGCATTTTAAGTTCTTGTCCTCTTATAGTTAAAGTTCCAAGGCTTGTGTCAAGAGTTATGGTCTTATCGTCAAAATTTATAACTTCCACTACTCCAGTAAGCGTTAATCTATTTCTATTTTCAAGCACTAGGCTGCTCTTTTGGTTTTCTATATTTTCTCTTTTTACTTCCATAAACACCCCTCCCTTTTATAAATATGTATATGCCCGCATCGCAGTAAATATGCAATCGGCAAGGGAGAGGCTTATAATAAAATTCTATTTGGATTATATACTATTCTGCCTGTGCTTCCTCCGAATCATCATATATTATCTCATACATAAGTTTAGCATCAGACTTTAAAGCATGATGTGTTATATTTACTACCTTTGCCTTTAAGGTACCTTTAGCAAATTTAACTTCTATTATGTCATTTTCATTTACATCTGTGCTTGGCTTTGCAACCTTTCCGTTTATAAACACCCTTCCACTTTCGCAGGCTTCCTTAGCTACAGTTCTTCTTTTTATTATTCTTGAAACTTTAAGATATTTATCTAATCTCATAATTACCTCCATTTAGAATAAAAGGTCAATAAAACAAAAAACCCAGATTTGCACCTAGGTTTTTATTTTAGTTTTTTTATTCTATTTCTTATTTATTAACCATATCCTTAAATTCTTTACCAGCTTTGAATACTGGAACTGTTGATGCTGGTATAGTTATTTCTTCTTTAGTTCTTGGATTTCTTCCCTTTCTTTCTGCTCTTTCACGAGTTTCAAAAGTTCCGAATCCAACTAATTGAACCTTTTCACCTTTGCTTAATGTTTCTTCAACACTTTCTATAAAAGCCTTTAATGCAGCTTCTGCATCCTTTTTTGTCAATTGTCCTTTTTCTGCCATACTGGTAATTAATTCTGATTTATTCACTTTTGTTACCTCCTTAAATTAACTAATAAATAGTATTAGAATTTTAATTCTTCATTTAAATTAAAAATCCTTTTTTACTTTTTTATATGAACTTTTAATTAAAGCAACCTCATATTTTCTTTGACATTTCCCAGAATTTATCCATGTCTTCTAAAGACATATCTGTAAGTTTACTTCCAATTTCTTTTGCTTTTTGCTCTATGTACTCAAATCGGCTTATGAACTTATCTATAGTATAATTTAATGCATCTTCAGGGTCAATGTCAAGAAGTCTTGCTACATTTACGCAACTAAATATTAAATCTCCTACTTCTTCTATTATTTTTTCCTTGTTTTGGGATTTATATACCTCTTCAACCTCTTTTAATTCCTCAATAATTTTATCAAGAGCTGGTTTTGCGTCCTTCCAATCGAATCCTACCTTACCAGCCTTCCTTTGAACTTTTTCAGCTCTCAAAAGAGCAGGAAGATTTTTAGGTACATGCTTAAGCTCATCTGTGTAAGTCTCAAGTCCCTGTTCTTTCTTTTTTAAATCATCCCAGTTTGCTAAAACTTCTTTTGAATTGCTTACCTCAACCTCTCCAAAAACATGAGGATGCCTATATATAAGCTTATTACATATTCCCTTTATTACATCATTCATATTAAAAAATCCGTCTTCTTTTCCTATTTGGGCATGGAACACTACCTGAAGTAAAACGTCTCCTAATTCCTCAATTAATTTATCTTCGTCCTCTTCATCTATAGCTTCTAAAACTTCATAACATTCTTCAATCAAATATCTCTTTAAAGACTTATGATCTTGCTCTCTATCCCATGGACATCCATCTTCTCCCCTTAAAGTCTCCATCACATTAAGTAGATCATGAAAGTCCTTAGTACACTCCAAGTTTTTAGGAATATATATAGATGTAAGATGGTCAATATCATCCTGCCTATCGAGCTCATATATATGTATCTTTCTAATGCTCTCAAGCTCTTTAACTCCAGCTGCCCTTACAAAATATATTTCCATATCATCGCTATAATATTCAAGTAATTTCAATTTTACCTCTGAAGCTATGAATTTATTATATACTTGAGTTATTATAGTTCCAAGTCTCTTGTCTAAAACTTGATTTTCCATATCAAAAGCATCTATTACCTTTATTCCACTTATAGGATCTATCTTTAAGCTTTCCATTAAAGCATCTATAAAGCTTATAGCTGGAAGTATCTCCATTTCAATATTTTCTTTTTTGCAAAGTTCAATTAGATTGCTTACAGATCTTTCTGCCACTAAGGGATGTCCTGGCACAGCATATACTATATCTCCAAGTTTCTTGTGTTTTTCTATTAAATCCTTTGCTATGTCCTCATATACCTCATCAAAGCTTTCAAAACTCTCGTACTTATAGTCATAGCTCTCAAATTTAACTCCTAAGCTTTTTAAATATTCTACATTAGGATGAATTTCTGTTCTGAAATAAACATTAGCGCTATTCTTCAGTATTTCAAAGGTTCCCATGGTAACAGCATCCTTGCTGCCAGGACCTAATCCTACAACCTTTATCATAGTTTCTCTCACTTTATCCTTTCTTTATTGCCTTATTAATTCTCTTATTTCTCATTTCCTCATAATCAATAACCTTAAATGCCATTATTAACATTCCATAGATTATTATACCTATAAATATTGCTATTAAACAAGAGATTGAATTGCTCATTGTATAATTATATGCCTTAACATAAACAAAGACAACACAAAATATCATAGCAATAGACGCATAGGCTGGTTTTATCAGTACCTTATATAAGTCTATATATACTCCTAGTTTTTTCTTTAAAAGCCTTATATTTAATATAACCGCTGTTGCATAGGCTGAAAATGTACCTATAATAGCTCCATAAACATTTATGCTAGGAATAGAAACTAACATACTTGTTAATATCATCTTCACTATGCAGCCTATGAGCAAATTGATTACAGGTAATCTTTTAGAAGTAGTTGCCTGAAGTATCACTGTAGTAGTTTGGGCTAATATTATAAGTGGAATTGATAGAGATGAATATTTTAAAATAAGCTCTCCTTCTGCCTGTCCCCTAAAAATCAGATGCAAAACTGGAGAAGCTAAAAAATATAATCCTGCCAGAGAAGGTAAGGCTATGACTGTAGATATTTTAATTGCTGATGTTACATTATGATTTAATTTAGCTCTGTTGTTTAGTACAAAGGCCTCTGATATTATTGGAACAACAGAAGCGCACAAAGCTGCTGATAAAGTAAGAGGCACATTTACTAAAACTGCAGCTTTTCCTGTAAGCTGTCCATATAGTACTGCTGCTTCTCTTGATGTAAAGCCTGCTTCTAAAAGTTTTTGAGGCACTAAAAAGGAATCTATTACATTCATCACAGTACCTACTGCTGCCCCTAAAGATATTGGTATTGCAGTTACTAATAACTCTTCCATAACCTTTGGATTAGATCTAACTTTTATTCTAGGAAATCTTTTTTTTGCCCTTATGTACTTACTTATTAAATAACTTCCTCCCAATATTCCTCCAGCTGCTGCTCCTAAGGTAGCTCCGCCTGCTGCATATTCTATACCCTTTGGAAGAAGCAATATAGCTAGCCCAATTCCAACTCCAACTCTTCCAATCTGTTCTAAAATTTGAGATATGGCTGTAGGAGTCATAGTCTGAAGTCCCTGAAAAAAGCCTCTAAATACACTCATAATTCCTATAAAGAAAGGTGCTGTTCCTAAAGCTACAAGAGAATAGTAAGCCTTAGGATCCCATCTGAAAATCATTAAAAGCTTACTGGAGAATACAATCATAATTATACTTGTACCCAGTCCTAGTATTCCCATCAATATCAACGCTTCCTTTAATACCTGAAATATTCCTATTTCATTCCCTTTAGCGCTTTTTTCAGATATCATTTTTGACATAGCAAGTGGTACTCCTGATGCAATTGCAATAAAGAGCATATAAAGTGGATATGCCATTTGATAATATCCTAAGCCTTCATCGCCTACAAGTATAGTAAGAGGAATTCTAAACAGCATTCCTATAGCTCTGGCAAATATACCTGCAAAACCCAAAATAAAAGTTCCTTTTACTAATGATTGTTTTTTCAAATCAATACCCCCAAAAATACTTACTAGTACAAGTATTTATATTTAATTTTTAAAGATATTATTACTGCAAAAAAACAATGGCAATAATGCTGCCATTGTTTTTTTATATTCTTAACTATGTATAAGGATTTCTAGGCTTTAGAGAATACATCACCCTAAAGCCAAGAGGCCTTATTCCATCTGTTTTCCTAGGAATGAAGCTGCTGTTTCAGTTAATTTTAATTCTACTTCTCCAAACTTAGCACCATCTTCTTTAGATGCTATTATTACAACACCAATTGCATCTCCTTCTGCAATTATAGGTGAAATTGCTTGAGCAGCATATTTCCCGTCTGCATCCTCATCATCCATTAGAGGTATTGTCTTATTGCTTCCTTCTCCTAGAAGAAGGCTTTTTCTATCTTCCATTACCTTTTCAAGTTCTGCGCTTATCTTTTTATCCATATATTCTTTTTTAGATGTTCCACTTACAGATATTATATTGTCTTTATCACATATAAGTATGATATTACCTGTTGTTGCCTGTAATGCTTCTGCATATTCCTTGGCAAAGTTGCTCAACTCTTCGATAGGTGAATATTTCTTTAATATTACTCCGCCGTCTCTATCTGTAAAGATTTCTAATGGATCTCCTTCTCTAATCCTTAGGGTTCTTCTTATCTCTTTAGGTATTACTACTCTTCCTAAATCGTCTATACGCCTAACGATACCAGTTGCTTTCATCTAGTTTTTACCTCCTTGTTTATTTATTAATAATGATTTTCACAATAATATTATCTGTCCAAATATGAAATTTTATACACAAATGTATAGGTTTAATTTTAATACTAAAAAAAGATGATGTATTAATATGAGATTATTAATACATCATCTTCTTAACATTAGACTAATTTATCTTCATAAGTTTTTATATCTGCATTTTTTTGTATTTCATTTAATTTATCAGACCAAACCTTATCTTTCTTTTCTTTTTCCAATTCAGTCTTGATTTCTGATTTAGCTTCTTCAAAAGTCTTAACAGGCTTATCTTCTCTCTTAGTAACCTTTATTATATGATATCCAAATTGAGTTTTAACTACTCCAGATACTTCACCTTCTTTAAGCTGCATAGCTGCATTCATAAAGTCTTCATCAAATCCAGAATCTACTACTGGAACTGTACCTAAGTCTCCACCTTTGTCTTTAGTTCCATCTGTACTATATTTTTTAGCAAGCTCTGCAAAATCTGCACCTTTATCAAGCTGTTCCTTAATTGATTTAGCTTGTGCTTCATCTGCAACTAAAATATGAGATAAAGTAAGTTTTGTAGAGTTTGCAGAATCCTTTGGATATTTATCTTTATGCTTGTTATATTCTTCTTGCATTTCCTTATCAGTAACTTTTACATTTTTACCAACCTCATCTTGAAGTTTCTTAATTATAACATTTTGTCTTAATATTTCTCTAAGCCCCTCTTCTGTAACTCCTTGAGATTTTAAGAATTCCTTATAAGAGGCATCATCCTTAAGGTTTTGAGCTTCTTTAAGATCTGCTATAGATTTATCTACTTCTTTCTTTAATTCCTCTTCACTTGGAACTAATTTTAGCTTTTCTGCCTCTTGAATAATAGCTTCAATTGCAGTCATTTCATTAAGAACTTGAAGTTTTGCCTGCTTTAAATTTTCTTTAACTTCTTCATTTTGAGCATAATTTTCACCATACTGCTGTTTATACTGCTCTAGAGTGCTTGCTAGATATGGATGAGAATCTAATTCTCCTCTTGTTATTTTCTTGTTTCCAACCTTAGCTACTGTTGTCTTAGCTATGGCTTCTGGTGTCTTTTCTATCATATTGCATCCTACAGCTGATACTGCGAAAATTGATACTGCTGCAGCTGCAATAACTTTCTTTATGTTCTTCAACTTTATTCCCCCACTCTTATCATATTTTTTCGTAATAAATTTATTGTACCATAAAATTACTTTGTTTCAACTGCTCCTTGAAGATATTCTAATAATTCTCTTAGAGCAGGTATTAGTTCTTCCTTCTTTATATCTCTTAGCTGATATCCTATTGCAGGCTCTTCACCCATCTTAAATATAATTTTCCTATTGTACTTATTCATTATACATCTTACTAAATCCTGACTCATTAAATCTCTATTAGCAAACTTTATAACAACCTCAGTAGGTCTTTCCTTAATCTCCTCTATTCCAAGCTTATTGGCAAGAGCCTTGATATAAGCAATGTTCATAAGATTATCTACGGAATCAGGTATATTAGAAAATCTATCTTCAAGCTCTTCTTGAATATCTAGCATGGCTTCCTTAGAATCTATGCTGGCAATCTTTTTATATACCTCTATTTTCTGCATCTCATCGTCTATATAGTTATTTGGTATATATGCATCCACTTTAAGATCTACAGTAGTTTCAAAAGGCTCTCTGTCTATCTCACCTTTTATAAGCTTTATGGTGTCTTCAAGCATTCTACAGTATAAATCATATCCTACAGATGCCATGTGTCCATGTTGGGATGAACCTATAATATTTCCAGCCCCTCTTATCTCTAAATCCTTCATAGCGATTTTAAAACCTGATCCAAGTTCAGTGAAGTCTTTTATTGCTTTTAATCTTTTTTCTGCCACCTCTGCAAGCACTTTATCTTTTCTATAGGTTAAATATGCATATGCAATTCTGTTGCTTCTTCCAACTCTTCCACGGAGCTGATAAAGCTGCGACAATCCAAACTTGTCCGCATCATATATTATCATAGTGTTTGCATTTTGAATATCCAAACCTGTTTCAATTATAGTTGTACACAAAAGTATATCATACTTATTCTTCATGAAATCAACCATAACCTTCTCAAGTTCTTTCTCTGGCATCTGTCCATGGGCTACGCCTATCCTTGCATCTGGCACTAACCTTCCTAAATATGAAGCCATCTCTTTTATAGATCCTACTCTATTATATACAAAATATACCTGACCTCCCCTATCTATTTCTCTTTCAATAGCATCTGCTATGAGCTGCTCATTAAATTCTACCACATAGGTTTGTACAGGATATCTTTGCTCTGGAGGAGTTTCTATAACACTTATCTCTCTTATACCTGTAAGAGACATATGAAGTGTTCTTGGTATAGGTGTTGCTGTTAAAGTTAACACATCTACATTTTTCTTCATATCTTTAATCTTTTCTTTATGGCTAACTCCAAATCTTTGTTCCTCATCTACAATAAGGAGACCTAAATCCTTAAACTGAACATCCTTTTGAAGTATTCTATGAGTACCCACAAGAATGTCCACATTGCCAGCTTTAAGCTCCTTTAATGTTTGTTTTACTTGAGCTGAAGTTCTAAACCTGCTTACCATATCTATTTTTACTGGAAAATCCGAAAATCTTTGAACTAAGTTGTTATAGTGTTGCTCTGCTAAAATAGTTGTAGGAACAAGAATAGCTACCTGCTTGCCATCCATTACAGCCTTAAAGGCCGCTCTCATTGCTACTTCTGTTTTTCCATATCCTACATCCCCACATAACAGCCTATCCATTGCCTTTTCAGATTCCATATCTCTTTTGATGTCTTCTATAGCTGTAAGCTGGTCTGGAGTTTCTTCATATGGGAACTCATCTTCAAATTGTTTTTGCCATACAGTATCTTTAGAAAATTTATGTCCTTTTAATGTAGACCTTATGGCATATAACTTTACTAAATCTTCTGCTATTTCATTTATTGCCTTTTTAACCTTGCTCTTAGCTTTAGTCCACTCACTTCCTCCAAGCTTATTTATCTTAGGAGGTTTTCCTTCACTTCCTATATACTTTTGTACTAAATCTAACTGGTCTACAGGCACATATAATTTGTCTTCTCCATTGTAGCTAAGCTCTAAGTAATCCTTTTTATGCCCTTGAACCTCTAATTGTTTTATTCCTTTATAGATACCTATTCCATGGTTTGTATGAACTACATAGTCTCCTGGTTTTAGTTCTGTAAAGCTTTTTATCTTTCCTACGCCTTTTTTATTTACTCTAGCAGCCTTTCTCTTTGAAGCACCAAAGATTTCTTTATCAGATATTACGCACAGCTTTAAATCTGGATATTCAAATCCCTTTTCTTGATTTCCAAAGGTTATTACCACTTCTCCATATTCAATATTCTCTATAACATCTTTATAGGTACTCTCAATATCTCTATCCCTCAGGGTTTCTGCAAGCCTTTCTCCTCTTGGTCTTGTTCCGCTTAGGATAACTGTTTTATACCCTTTAAGCTTTTTGTCCTTTATATCCTCTATAAGCAAATCTATCTTTCCACCATATCCACTAAGGCTTACCTGAGAAAATGCTTCTTTATGCAGCGGCACAAAATACTTATTTTCCTTGTGGAGCATATCCAAGGTTATGAGTTTAGATTCATTTAATTCCTCCATAATTTCATCTTTGCTCACTAATAACTTAGACTGACCTAACAGCACATTTCCCCTTTGTAAAAACTCCTTATAGTCTTCCTCAAACTCAAAGTATAAGCTGTCTAATTTACCTACACATCTTTGAGTATCATTTATAAATATCAAGGAATCCTTCATATAATCTGTTAAAGTAAATGTTTTATCATAAAAATAGGGCAGGAAGCTGTCTATATTCTCAAAGCTCCAATTTTCTTTTAAAAGCTCTAGATTAGCAGAAATACTTGACTCTATTCTTTCTCTTGCTTCTTTATCCTTTCCTAAGGTCTTTTTGGCAAGTTCTAAATCTTTTCTTATTTCCTCATATCCCTTATCAATGTTTTCCTTTGTTAGAATCATCTCTTTAGCAGGAAATATTTCTATATTATTAAACTTCTCTATGCTCCTTTGAGATTCTATGTTAAAGCTTCTTATAGAGTCCACTTCATCTCCAAAAAACTCTATTCTATATGGAATAGAGGATATAGGAGGATAAACATCAAGTATTCCCCCTCTTATTGAAAATTCTCCTTTTCCTTCTACTATACTGACTCTTTCGTATCCACTTTGTATCAGCTTTTCGCTTAAACTTTCCATGTCAGCAGTATCTCCTACAGAAATATTTATGGTATATTTTCTATAGAGCTCAGGAGAAATATAGGTTGTGGCCAAGGTCTCAATAGATGCAACTATAATTTTTTTATCTTCTCTAAGCATCTCCCTTATTACTTTCAGCCTTTCCCATCTTAAATCTCCTGAAATTGCATATATATTATAGAACACTACCTCTCTGTTAGGAAAGTAATATACATTAGGCAAATAAAAGGATAAATCTTCGTATAAGTTTTTAGCCTCAACATCACTATGAGTAAATATGAGAATTGATTTATCTTGATTTTCATATATTCCGTTTATAAAAAGTCCTCTGCCTGAGTCAGAAAGCCCCACTATCTCTACAGGAAATCTTCTATTCTGCAGGGCCATTACTACATCTTTAAATTGTTCACTTTGAAATAAAGGCTCCATAAGCCCTTTTAATCTCATATGTATACACCTCTCCTAATCCTGCTCTGCTTTAAAACCGTTATATTTGTTCATAGCCTCCATTGTCCCTTCTTTTATTATAACTTCTACTGCAGCTGATGCTACTTCAAAGACCTTTTCTAAAACTTTTCTGTCATCATCTGAAAACCTGCCTAGCACAAAAGAAACCAAGTCTTCTCTCTTAGGCTGTCCTACTCCTACCTTTATTCTTGGGAAAACATCGCCGCCTAAATTTGCAATAATACTCTTGATTCCATTATGCCCTCCTGCACTGCCCTTTTCTCTAATTCTAAGTCTGCCAACTTCTAGGCTTATATCATCATAAATAATTATAATGTTTTCATTAGGGATTTTATAAAAATCAGATATCTCCCTTACACTTTCCCCGCTTAAATTCATATAAGTTTCTGGCTTTAGTAGAAAAACTCTTTCTCCATTTATCTTACCATCACCATACACACCTTTAAATTTTTTCCTATTTATTTCAATATTATACCTTTCGGATATTAAATCTATAATATCAAATCCTACATTATGCCTCGTATGTTCGTACTCTTTTCCTGGATTACCTAGTCCGACTATTAAAAACATATAAAATACCTCCATCTCGCTTCATCTTAATCATACTTAAAATATGATACATCAAAAAAAGGTTTTTATAAATAGTTATTTTACAAACGCCTTAAACCCATGAGATTATATCTCACGGGTTTAAGATATTTTATCAGCTTATTTATTCTCCATATCTGCAAGTTCTATAGTCATATCTATATT
Organism: Clostridium sp.; assembly: GCF_047777555.1. Taxonomy (GTDB): domain Bacteria; phylum Bacillota; class Clostridia; order Clostridiales; family Clostridiaceae; genus Clostridium_H. The sequence goes on from NZ_JBKEEV010000002.1 coordinate 358,623, forward strand.
ATTACCATTTCTCCATATTTTACACTTTACAGTGTCCCCTATTTTGTATTTTCCTAAAATTCCAGCCATATCCTCAAACTTTGTTATCTTTTTCTTCTCTATCTCAACTATAATATCTGTAGGCTTAATTCCTGCCCGTTCTGCTCCGCTTCCTTTTGTAACTGAGGTTACATATACCCCCTTTACTCCATCATCATTATTTGAAACTGCATCTCTTCCATATATACCCAAATCAGGTCTTGCAGCCTTTCCATACTTCATAATCTCATCTATTATATCCTTAGCTTCATTTGAAGCTATGGCAAATCCTATTCCATCTTCATTCTTAAATTGAGCATCATCCTTTAACTTTAAACTGTTTATTCCTATAATTTCTCCTTTTGAATTGCATAAAGCTCCTCCACTGTTGCCATCATTCATAACAGCATCTGTTTGAAGTACTCTATATGTTGATTCTCCATATTGAATTCTTCTATTAAGAGCACTTATTATGCCCGCCGTTACAGTGCCAGCAAACTCCTCTCCTAAAGGGTTCCCTATGGCGATTGCAGCATCTCCAACCCTCATTTTAGAAGAGTCTCCAAACTTAGCTACGGGCAGATTCTGTGCCTCTACTTTTATTATTGCTAGACCAGAATCAGGATCTGAACCTATAAATTTTGCTTTTAAATAATTTTGTCCGCTAGCAAACTTTACGTTAATCTCTTCTGCTCCATCAATAACATGATAATTGGTTACTATATATCCATTAGAACGAAATATTATACCTGAACCGCTGCTCTTATTCCCATTTTCCATGGCACTTGGAGAAGTTTTAATTATTCCAACAACGGTAGGGCCAACAGTGTCAGCTACTTTAGCTATGCTGCTGTAAGGGGTTTGTTGAAGTTCTTCATCTATATTTTTCTCCTCAGCTGCAGCTCTTTGAGAATATTTTTTTTCTACCACATAACTTGAAGATACTGCTCCTGATATTGCAGCAATTAATATGAATACAATACCTTTAAAAAAGCCTTTAATATTACTATCTTTCCGTTTTCTAAACTTTATTGCGCCATATCTTTCATCGCTTATGCTCTCCCAATTGACTTCCTTAACTTCATGATTATTACCTTGCAAACATATCACCTCTAAAAATTATTGGACTTTTTATCTATGGGCCTTCTTCAATGTAAATATAAATTTAACCCCTTTATTGTCTTTATTTTCAAGCCATATATCTTCATTGTGTTGATTAATTATTCTTCTCACTATAGATAATCCAAGTCCTGTACTCACTTTAGAAGTCCTTGATTTATCTCCCTTATAGAACCTATCCCAAATATGCTTTTCATCTTCTTTTGAGATATTGGGTCCATCATCAAACACCCATACAAATACCTTTTGTCCCTTAATTCTAGCCCCTATTTCTATGTTGCCGCCTGGTTCTACGTACTTTATAGCATTATCAATAAGATTAGTCATAACTTGTATTATCTTATCTTTGTCCACTAATACGTAAACTTCCTTATCTTCTATCCATACATCTACATTTATTTTCTTAGACTTTATAGCCGTTTCAAACTTTGTAATAGAAAGTCTTATAATTTCATTTATATCCTGGGGCTTAATATTTAAACTGAACTTTCCTGCCTCTATTGCTGATAAATCCAACAAATCATTTATAAGTCTAGTAAGCCTTTGAATTTCATTATAGGCAATAGACAAATAATATTTTTCCTTTTCCTTAGGTATTATTCCATCTAATACCCCACCTATAAATCCTTTTATAGAAGTAATAGGGGATCTTAATTCGTGAGATACATTAGATATAAAGTCCCTTCTGTTTTTTTCTACTTCTTCTAAACTATCTGCCATAGAATTGAAAGATCTGGCAAGTTCTCCTATTTCATCATTTGATTCTATGTTTACTCTTCTGCTTACTTCACCTTTAGCTATCTTGTCCGCCGCATCATTTATTTTTGCTAAAGGCTTAATCAATATCTTCTGAGAGAAAATGTATATAATAAAGCTGGAACTTATTATCGCAATAATGGCTGAAATCCATATAATTTCATAAACCCTTTTTATAGGATCTCTTATTTCATTTATGGATGTATTCATCACTACTGCTCCCTGAAAGAGTCCTCTATAAAACACAGGAACTTCATAAGTATGAACTGGCTCTTTAAAAACATTTGTTAATATGTTATTTCTCTCAATAAGTTTTCCTTCCCTTAAATCTCCTAAATCTTCGCTTAAAAGCTGCTGTCCTATTAATTCTTTATATTCTTTATTAGATACAGCATAAGCATATCCATATCTATCGAATAGAATTATATCTATGTTCGCATAGTTTGACACATACTCCAAAATATCATTAGTCTTATCCAAAGAAGTATTTCCATGCAAATATTGTACAGCAGCATTAGATACTATTTGTGCTTCAGTTAAAAGCTGACTTTTTCTTTGCTCAAAAAAGTATCCTTCAAACCAAAAGGATAAAAAGGCAGCTATTATTATGAAACTCATAGATATTATAAGGATATAAGTAGCTACCATCTTTGAAAATAATCCTTTTTTTCGCATCTACTTCACCTCAAACTTATATCCAACACCCCAAACAGTTTCTATTTCCCAATTTGGTCCTCCCTGAAGCTTTTCTCTTAATCTTTTAATATGAACATCCACAGTTCTTGAATCTCCTGGATAATCGTATCCCCATACCTCACAAAGTAATTGTTCTCTTGTAAAAACCTTGTTTTTATTGCTTGCAAGATAATAAAGAAGCTCAAATTCCTTAGGTGGCATTTTTATTTCTCTGCCTTCATATACAACTTTGTATGAATTTATATCAATAGTTAAGCTAGGAAAATTTAAAATCTCCTTGCTTTCTCCTTCTACATTATACCTTCTTAAAACAGCCTTAATCCTTGCTATTAATTCTTTTGGCTCAAAAGGCTTTACTATATAATCGTCTGCTCCTAATTCTAATGCTAATACCTTGTCAAAGATTTCTCCTTTTGCAGTAAGCATAATCACAGGAGTTTCATAATCCCTTCTTATGGACTTTAATACATCTATTCCATCAACATGAGGAAGCATAATATCAAGGAGAACTAAATCTGGTCTATACTCAAGGAACACTTCTTGTACTTCCTTTCCATCATAACAAACCTCAGTGCCATATCCTGAACTTTCTAAGTACATTCTTATTACTTCACATATATTTTCATCGTCATCTACTATAAGTATCTTTCCTAAAAGACCTTCCATAAATTTACCCCCGTTCTTAATTAAAGTGAGTATCTTTTGTTTTATTTTAATTTCCTCTAAATTTACATTAATTATACTCTATCATATTTACATATATTTTAAATGATTAAAATTATAAATTTAAATAAAAGTTACAATTTAAATACAATTTTATGATAAAATTGAAATTTTAAAAAAGGCATATAAGGAAATTCCTCATATGCCTATAACAAAAGTCATTATACTCGTATATAATTTTTTAACCTATACTATAATTTAAGTGAATAATTTGCTTATAGATACATCTTCATATATTCTCTTTATAGCTTCAGCAAATATTGGAGCTACAGATAAAACTTCAAATTTATCGCTTAATTTTTCCTTTGGAATATTTATAGTATTTAAAGTAACTAACTTTTTAATTGCGCTATTTTCTATTCTTTCAAAAGCAGGTCCTGATAATACTCCATGTGAGCAGCATGCATAAACTTCTTTTGCTCCTCTTTCAACTAGGGCATTTGCACCATTTGTTATAGTTCCAGCAGTATCAATCATATCATCGATTAAGATAACAGTCTTATCTTTAATGTCTCCGATTACATTCATTACTTCTGAAACATTTGCTTTTGGTCTTCTCTTATCAATTATAGCTATTGGGCAGTTTAATCTGTCTGCAAAGTTTCTAGCTCTTGTAACACTTCCAAGGTCAGGAGATACAACAACTACATCCTCTCTATCCTTGAAACCTGCATCTATAAAGTATTTAGCAAGTATTGGTGCTCCAAGTAAGTTATCAACAGGGATATTAAAATATCCTTGAATTTGTGCTGCATGAAGATCCATAGTAAGAACTCTGTCTGCTCCTGCTGTTGTTATTAAGTCTGCTACTAACTTAGCAGTGATTGGATCTCTAGCCTTTGCTTTTCTGTCTTGTCTTGCATATCCATAATAAGGTATAACTGCTGTTATCCTTCCAGCTGATGCTCTTTTGAAAGCATCTATCATAATTAAAAGCTCCATCAAATTGTCATTTACTGGAGCATGTGTAGGTTGAATAACGAACACATCTGTTCCTCTTACTGTTTCATTTGTATTTACAGATATTTCTCCATCACTAAATTTTGCAACATTTGAATCACCAACATAAACACCTAATATATCAGCAATTTCAGTAGCTAAACTTGGGTGTGCATTACCTGTAAATATTTTAATATTTTTACCATGGGTTATCATATGTAGACCTCCTTATTTTTTTCTTAATCCTTTTTTATCTACCCAGCCATCTATATTAACTTGCTTTGTCCTTGCTATTGCAAGAGCTCCATTTGGCACCTTCTTGGTTATAGTAGACCCTGCTCCTATGTATGTATCACTTTCCACTTCAACAGGCGCTACTAAATTAGTATTGCATCCAATAAAGGAATTATTCCCTATTATTGTTTTGTTTTTAACCTTTCCATCATAATTTACTACAACAGTTCCACACCCAAAATTACATCCACTGCCTACCTCTGCATCTCCTATGTATGTTAAATGAGATACCTTAGTATTATCCCCAATAGTAGACTTCTTTATTTCAACAAAATCACCAATTCTAACATTTTGTCCAATACTGCTCTCTGGACGTATATATGCAAAAGGTCCAACGGTTGTACCTCTTCCAATATGACTTTCAAGTATTACAGAACTTTGAATATTAACTTCTTCCTCAATAATACTATCTTTTATTCTTGAATTAGGATAAAGAATACATCCTTCCTTTATGACAGTCTTTCCTTCAAGTACATTTCCAGGATATATAATAGTATCTATTCCTATTTCTACATCTAAACCTATATATGTTGACTTAGGATCGATTATTGTAACCCCGTTTTCCATATGTATCTTATTTACTCTATTCCTTAGTATTTCTTCTGCTTCTGCAAGCTGAACTCTTGAGTTTACACCTTTAATTTCGTCAGCATCTACGCTTAAAGCTCCTACCTTTAAGTTTTTGTTTCTTAACATTTCTATAACATCAGTTAGATAATATTCTCCTTGGGAATTGTTATTATCTAGTTTATCTAAACTTTCCATAAGCTCTTTGATATCAAAGCAGTACATTCCAGAATTTATTTCATTAACTTTTAGTTCTTCTTCAGTGCAATCCTTATGCTCTACTATCTTTAAAACTTCGCCTTTTTCATTTCTTATTATTCTTCCATAGCCATATGCATCATCAACTAGGGCTGTTAGTATAGTAGCTTTATATTTTCCTTCTTCATGGAACTCAAAAAAACTTTTTACTGTTTCCTCTGTAATCAAAGGAGCATCTCCTGTGAATACGGCTACAACTCCATCCTTGTCCTTTAAAAAGTCCTTAGCACACATAAGAGCATGCCCTGTCCCAAGCTGCTCTTCCTGTATAGAATAAGTAATATTTCTATCTTCTGTAGCCTTCCTTACTTGTTCAGCTCCATTTCCTATTACTAAGTTTATATCATTTATGTCGCATTTTTTTAAAGTATCTATTACTTGATTTACCATTTCCTTACCGCAAACCTTATGTAAAACCTTTGGTAATTTAGATTTCATCCTTTTACCTTTTCCAGCAGCAAGTATTATAGCACTTTTATACAATTTTAACACCTCTTCACATGGTATATAGCAACGCATTAACTTATATATGCTACATTTTAATGTTTATGCCTATTACATTATATTTTATATATTAATATTTTTCAACCATATAATATCTTATATTATGTGATAATATAATCATTCTTACCACTCTCTCCAAAAAACAATAAAAAGGAGCATTTACTCCTTTTTATTCCACTTCCATTACTATTTCTTCACCTTGTTCGTTGTTGTTTTTTACTTTTTCATATTCATCCAAAATTGCTTGCTGTATTCTTTGTCTTGTATCGGTGTTAATTGGATGCGCTATATCCTTAAATTCTCCTGTAGGAGTTTTTCTACTAGGCATAGCTATGAAAAGCCCATTTTGTCCTTCAATAACTTTTATATCATGAACTACAAATTCATTATCAAAAGTTACTGACACAATAGCCTTCATTTTTCCTTCAGCAGAAATTTTTCTAATTCTTACATCTGTAATTTGCATTGAACTCCACCTCCAAAGATGCTTTGTATATAGTATTCTCCATGATTTATATTTTTCCTTCTATTAGACGATAAATTTTTAGAAAATTTTACTTTTTATGAATTTTTTCTGGATAAACTATAGGATTATCGTTTTCATCAATTCCTCCAAACTTTATTATAGAAACATAATTATCTACTAATTTTTTATCAGTGTTTATATCATCTATGAGAACCCCGATTCCTATAAGCTTACTTTCAAACTCCTTTAACAAGTTTATTATCCCTAAAGCTGTTCCACCTGCCTTCATAAAATCGTCTATAAAAATACACTTACTTTCTTTATGTATAGATCTTTTAGAGAGAGACATTGTTTGTATTCTTTTAGTTGACCCTGAAACATAGTTTATAGAAACTGTTGGCCCTTCTGTAACTTTATTATCTCTTCTAACTATAACAAGCTTAACTCCTAGCTTTTTTGCAACTTCATAAGCCAAAGGTATACCTTTTGTTTCTACTGTTACTACATAATCCACTTCTAAATCTTTAAATTTAGATGCTAAAATAACTGCAGCAGTTGATATTATTCCAGGATTAAACATTATATCGCTTATATACAGGAATTCTCCTGGTACTATTCTTTGTTTATCCTGTAAAATTATACATAAGTTCTTTGCAAATTCCTCTATTTTTTCATCTGAAATTCCATATTTATATTTTATGCCGCCTGCTGCTCCGGAAATAGTTTCAACACTTCCCATAGATAGTTTATCTAGGGTCTCCCTGACTATTACAATATCTTCACTTATAGTGGATTTTGCAGCATTAAACATATTAGTAAATGTATTTAGATTTATAATCTTGTTGGGATTTTCTATTAATGTCTTTGTAATAGCTGTAATTCTTTGATTTCTACTAAATTTATTCATATTTCTCTCCTACTTTATACGAATTATATCTTTATAAAAACATGTTATTATTCATATTTTATTCTAATCTCATGATGTTATCAATAGGAAATAGCACTATATTAAAATATTATTTTATATTTTACACAAAATTTTATTTTAATATCTATAATATTGTATTGTTTTTCTTAAAAGTTGTATATAATGATTAAGTAGGACTACTTTTTCTATTTAAGGAGTTGATTAATTTGTCATTTGATTTTTTAAAGGATACAAACAAGAAGATACATTTTATAGGTATTGGTGGAATTAGCATGAGTGGTCTTGCTGAAATACTTTTAAATAGCGGTTATAGAGTATCAGGTTCTGATAGAAGTCAATCAGATTTAACAGATCATCTAAAATCAAAGGGTGCCGAAATCTACATAGGGCATAACAGAGATAATATTAAAGATGTAGATTTAATAGTTTATACTGCTGCAATTCCAGAAGATAATCCTGAACTTTTAAAAGCTAAGGAATTAAACATCCCTATCATGGATAGAGCGGAATTTCTTGGTCACGTAATGAAGGGTCATAAATATAATGTAGCTATATCAGGAACTCACGGTAAAACAACTACTACTTCCATGCTTTCTCATATTACTTTAAATGCTGATTTAGATCCTACTATTTTAGTTGGAGGAAATTTAGATGCTATTAATGGAAATGTTAGAGTTGGAAACAGCGAATACTTTATTACTGAAGCTTGTGAGTATAAAGCATCTTTCTTAAAATTCTATCCTTATATAGGTGTGATTTTAAATATTGAAGCAGATCACTTGGATTTTTATAAGGATATAGAAGAAATACAAAATACTTTTAAAAAGTTTGCTAAGCTTATACCTGAAGATGGAGTTTTGGTTGTTAATGCAGAAGATGAAAAGGCTGTATCTATATCAAAAGAAGTTAATTGCAAAGTTCTTAGCTTCGGACTTTCTAAGGGTGATATAAGAGCTAAAAATATAGTATTCAGCGAAACTGGCTGTCCAAAATTTGATGTTTACAAGGGTGAGGAAAAACTATTTGAACTTCAACTAAACGTTCCTGGAGAGCATAACGTGCTTAATGCCTTAGCAAGCATTGCTGCTGCTCTAAGCTTAAATATAGATAAGGAATCTATTGTAGAGGGACTTTCTACTTTCCATGGAACTCACAGACGTTTCGAAATAAAAGGTTCAACCAATGGAATTACAGTAATAGATGATTACGCTCACCATCCAACAGAAATAAAGGCTACCTTAAATGCAGCAAAGAATTTTCCTCACAAGAGAATTTTCTGTGTATTCCAGCCTCATACCTATTCTAGAACAATAAGTTTATTAAATGAGTTTGCAACTTCTTTCTCTAACGCAGATACTATTTTACTTGCAGATATATACGCAGCTAGGGAGAAAGACACAGGCATCGTAAGTTCAGACATTTTAGGCAGCAAGATCAGAGAAACAGGTGTTGACTGCAAAAACTTCCACAGTTTCAGTGATATGAATAAGTTTTTAAAGAAAGAATTAAAGTCTGGGGACTTGTTGATTACAATTGGAGCTGGAGATGTTTATAAGGTTGGAGAAATGTTCTTAAGTAACGCAGTATAGTTTATAATACATTATACAAGTTAAAGATATGTTTTAAGATTTTGTCTTAGAACATGTCTTTTTTTATTTATAGTGTGAATGTCTTCTCTATATTCAAGGTGGATATCTTCTCTATATTTAAGGTGCATATCTTCTCTATATTTAAGGTGCATATCTTCTCTATATTTAAGGTGCATATCTTTTTTATGTATTTATTCACTATCATAAGTGTAAAAATATGAAAATTAGGCAAAAATATTAATGATATATTAATTAGGAGGTAGTAAATCTTATGAGAAATTTTTTAATTACCGCTGTAGCAGATATTATATTGATAATTGTTTCATATTATTTATTCAGAGCCGTAATAAGCGGACCTACTCGTCATAGAATATATGAAAAGTACTTAAGTTCCTTTGCTAAATTTGTCATATATATTTTTATTGCTAGCGCCCTAATAACCGGCATCAGCGCACTGATTTTGTATAAAACACGATATGTAGTATATTTAAACGTAATAGCTCCTGCTCTAGTATCTATTTTAGTTGGATTTATTATATCTCTGGTTCCTACTAGAGGCGCTGGGGATAATAAAGAAAAAAAGATATGATTTTTTGTAAATAAATTATATACCATAATATGATATTATAGTATATAATTTATTTATATTAGATTATATTTTATTATATTAAGTTAGGGTGAATCTCTATGTTTGATAACATTATACATATTATATTAAATATCTTCTTAGGAATTAGTTTAGTTGGTACAGGATCCTGCATAGTGTTGTTTATAATTATGAAAGTGCGTAAACTAGATTTTATAGCAAGCATGTTATCTAAGTTTTGTGTATTATTCATAATAACATGGATTATATTCATTGTTTGTAATATCTATGTGGCTGCAACTTATACATCCCCTTCAACCACATCAATGGCTCTTTTATTGTAAGCAATAAATTATTTTAAAATTGTGGTTGACTTTTTTAAGACAAGACTATATAATATATTTTGCCGACGGGGTATAGCGCAGATGGTAGCGCGCGTGGTTTGGGACCATGAGGCCGCGGGTTCGAGCCCTGCTACCCCGACCAAAAGACCATGTTAAATTTAACATGGTCTTTTTTATATTTATATTTATTTTTTAAACTGATGAAGCCTACATATAATTCTACTCTACGTTCCACAAAAGGTTCTATAAGGTATATCTGATGATGGAGGCAGTTTTGAATATTCCTCCTGTTCTTGTGAATAGGCATAAGGATTTGAAAGAACCTTAAGAAGTCTGTCCATTACACCATAGTCTTCCTTTTTTACAGCAGCATCTAATGCCTCTTCTACTCGGTGATTACGAGGAATTACAGCTGGATTTGATTTTCTCATCAAGTGGCAAAAATCATTTTTACATCCCTTTTGCCTTTTCAATCTTTCTTCCCACTTCTTATGCCACTTATGAAACTCCTCGCTGTTAAATAAATCTGTATTTTCTTTCTTATCAAAACTCAATGCTTTAAAAGTATTGGTATAATCTGCATTATACCTATGCATCATATTTAAAAGCTCATTAATGAGTAATTCATCCTCTTTCTCTTCATTAAATATTCCTAGTTTAGCTCTCATTCCCCAGAGCCAATTGCAATTATATAAATCATTAAATTCTGAGATAGCTTCTTCAGCCAATTCTACAGCCTTCTCCTTATCCTCATGAAGTAATGGCAAAAGAGCCTCAGCTAGCCGAGTCAAATTCCATGCAGCAATTGGTGGTTGATTACCATAGGCATAACGCCCATAACGGTCAATAGAGCTGAATACTGTGGATGGATCATAAGTGTCCATAAAAGCACAAGGGCCATAATCAATGGTTTCTCCACTAATAGACATGTTGTCGGTATTCATTACTCCATGGATAAATCCAACTAACTGCCACTTTGCAATCAGTGATGCTTGACGTTTTACTACTTCATAAAGCAGTGCCAAATACGGATTCTCTGCATTTTTAGCTTCTGGAAAATGGCGTTCTATTGTGTAATCAGCTAGAGTTCTAAGCTCCTCAACGCTTCCCCAATTGGAAACATATTGGAAAGTACCTACTCTGATATGACTTGTAGCTACACGAGTTAAAATTGCCCCTGGCAGCAATTCTTCCCGCATTACCCATTCTCCAGTTGTCACCACTGCTAAGCTGCGGGTAGTTGGAATGCCTAGAGCATGCATTGCCTCACTAATAATATATTCACGAAGCATAGGTCCAAGTACTGCTCGCCCATCTCCTCCACGAGAATATGGAGTTTTGCCTGAACCTTTGAGCTGAATATCAAAACGTTCTCCTTTTGAAGTGATCTGTTCTCCAAGCAATAAAGCCCTGCCATCTCCTAGCATGGTAAAATATCCAAATTGATGTCCTGCATATGCTTGAGCAATAGGCAAAGCACCTTCTGGAATCTTGTTTCCACTAAACACTTCCACACCTTCATAACTTTCTAAAGACTGCACGTCCAAGCCAAGAGATGCAGCAAGAGGCTTATTGAGGATTATAAGCTTTGGCGAAGCTACATGTGTTGGATCGAGAACGCTAAAAAAAGATTTTGGCAGACGAGCATAGCTGTTATCAAAGTTCCACCCTGTTTTTTTAGTTACTTTTGTATCTATCATAGCATTCCCTTCTCTTTTAAATATTAAAACCCTTTTTAGTATGTGCTTTCCTAAATTCAATCATGTATAATTGTATTATAAGTATATATCCTTTTTTTGTTGTCAAAAATAAATATAACCATGTGTAATAAAATTTGATTTAGAAAAGGGGAATTTTATATGAATAATCAACACGGTACGTTGTTTAAAAGTTTAGTTAAGGCTTACTATGATGATACTTTTGAAGATATGGTAACATCTCTGCTATCTAAAGAGGATGCTAATAAAGAATATTTAAGCAAGACCATTTCTTTCCTATGCGGAGTGGATTTAGACTATGACGATAACTTTATTCAAAACTTAAAAAAAGCTATTGCAAATTATGAAATACGACATAAAATAGTTCATAAAGTTAGAGAATGCTCCATGGATTGTGCAGACGAAAATGGGAAAACTATGTGTCAAAAATCCTGTCCTTTTGATGCTATATTAATTGACAAAAATACAAACAAAACTTATATATCCCTTGACAGATGTACAGACTGTGGATTTTGTGTAGATGCTTGTCCTACAGGAAGCATCTTAGATAAAGTTGAGTTTATTCCATTATTGGATTTATTAAATAAGGAAAACATGGTAATAGCCGCAGTAGCTCCTTCCATAATTGGTCAGTTTGGAGAAAATGTAACTATAAATCAGCTAAGAACAGCTTTTAAAATGCTTGGATTTGCTGACATGGTAGAAGTAGCCTTCTTTGCAGATATGTTAACCATAAAAGAGGCTATAGAGTTTGATCATTTAGTAAATAAAGTTGATGACTTTATGATAACTTCCTGTTGCTGTCCTATGTGGATAGGAATGCTAAAAAAACTATTTCATGAGCTTTTGCCTCATGTATCACCTTCAGTTTCTCCTATGATTGCAGCTGGAAAAGTTTTAAAAGAATTAAATCCTAACTGCAAAGTCGTATTTATAGGGCCTTGTATAGCTAAAAAGTCTGAAGCAAAAGAAAAAGACCTTATAGGAATTATAGACTATGTATTAACTTATCAAGAACTAAAGGATATATTCGACACCTTAGAAATACATCCAGAAGAACTTGAAGAAGACTTTTCCACAGAATATGCTTCAAGAGAAGGTAGACTTTACGGACGTACTGGAGGAGTTTCTATTGCTGTAACAGAAGCTATTAAAAACCTATTCCCTGATAAATCAAAATATTTAAATGCAATTCAAGGCAACGGTGTAAAAGAATGTCGTGAGATTTTAACTAAGCTTAAAGATGGCAATATTAATGCTAACTTTATCGAAGGAATGGGCTGTGTTGGAGGATGTGTTGGTGGCCCTAAAGCAATCATTCCCCATCAGGAAGGCAGAAAATTATTAGATGAGTTTGCTAATAACTCAGATATATCTGTATCCATAGACAGCGACCGTATGAAGGATATTCTAAAAAGAATGGGCATGGACTCTGTAGAGGACTTTAAAAATAAAGATAAAATTAAAATTTTTCTTAGGGATTTTTAAACTTTATGCTACAATAAAAGCATATGAAAAAACAGGGGGGAAATTGCTTTTGTATAAACTGATAAAAAAAATTCACAAACACGATGTTGCTATTTTGAGAATTATAAATAATTCAATGAGCTGTAAGGTATTAGACTTTATTATGACTCCCATAACTTACCTAGGCTCTACAATTTTCTCAGTACTATTTACATTGATAGCTATAGTCAGTCCTAATAAGACCATACATTCATTAGGTATAAAAGTTTTATTTACCCTATCAGTAAGTTCTTTTATTTCTAAAATAATAAAAGAATCTGTAAATAGAATCAGACCATTTATAAAAATTAGTAATTTAAATATAAAAAAGATCGGAATAGATGAATATTCTTTTCCATCTGGTCATACTACAGCTGCTTTTTCTATGGCTGTTACAACTTCCTTATTCTATCCTAATGTAGCTGCAGCAGTAATTTTCTTAGCCTCTTGTGTTGGAATTTCAAGAATATATATAGGAGTCCATTATCCTACGGACGTGCTAGCTGGAACTTTCATAGGAAGTGCTACTTCCTATATAATCTTTCATATTATATAATTATAATAATATATATTAAATTATAATATTGGAAAAGGAGTTAGATATGCTGAATAATATAAAAGCTGCTATATTTGATATGGATGGAACATTGGTGGATTCAATGTGGGTATGGACAAAAATAGATATAGATTTTTTAAAAATGCGCAATATAGAATGTCCTAAAAACCTAAAAGATGAAATTGCTCACCTTAGTTTTGAGGAAACAGCAGCATACTTCAAAAGAACATTCAACTTAAAAGAGAGCATAGACGAGATTTGCGATGAGTGGAACAATATGGCGTTTGAAGAATATAAAAATAACGTACCACTTAAACCTGGAGTAAAAAAATTTCTTGATATGCTAAAATCTATGAATATAAAAATCGGACTAGCTACTAGCAATTGTCATCTCCTTTTAGAAACTGCTCTAAAAACTAATGGTATATATGAATACTTTGATGCAATAACCACAACTGATGAAGTTTCTAGGGGCAAACAATTCCCAGATGTATATCTGCTCACTGCAAAAAAACTTAATGTATCTCCTAGTGAATGTATAGTTTTTGAAGACATACTTCCTGCAGTTATGGGCGCTAAAGCAGCAGGAATGAAAGTTGTGGGTATCTACGATGAATATTCACACTATCAAAAGAATGAAATACTTACTGCCGCAGATAAATATATCTATGAATATTATGAACTAATGAAAGATGCTATTTAGAGCATAATTTATATCATGAAAAAGAGAGGCTTACACCTTTAAAGTGCAAGCCTCATTTTTATCATAATTCATTCCCTGATATAAGTCCTCATTTTTCAATTTATCATCTATAGCATTTAAAACTTCCCATTTCTTTAAACTCCACATAGGACCGATTAGTAAATTTCTCGGAGCATCTCCTGTTAATCTGTGAATTACTATATTCTGAGGAAGCAAAGTAATTGCCTTCGTCACCAAGTCTATATATTCATCTTTTTCTAAAAACTTTAATTTTCCTTCTTCATAAAGTTTAACTAAAGGTGTACCCTCAAGGAGGTGAAGTAAATGAATTTTTACCCCTTGTATATCCATATGACTTAAATATTTTATGGTATTTAGCATGTCTTCTTTATCTTCTCCTGGAAGTCCAAAAATAGTATGAACAACAACATCAACATTTATGCTTCTAAGCCTTTTCACTGCATCTTCAAAAACAGAAAGCTTATATCCCCTATTTATGATTTTAGCTGTATCCTCATTAGCAGTTTGAAGACCCAATTCTACCCAAGTATATACCCTGTCATTAAATTCCTTTATTAAATCTATAACTTCATCGCTAAGACAATCTGGCCTTGTGGCTATGGCAAGAGCAACAACGCCTTCTTTATTTACTGCTTCTTCATACTTTTCCCTCAAAACCTTTATAGGAGCATAGGTGTTTGTATATGCTTGAAAATATGCTATATATTTTCCATTCTTCCATTTGTTTTGCATCATTTCTTTTATATCATCAAACTGTCTATCTATAGAGAAGTTTCTATCTCCTGCAAAATCTCCTGATCCTCTTGCACTGCAATATATACATCCACCCTTACTTATAGTTCCATCCCTATTAGGACATGAAAAACCTGCATCAAGGGATATCTTAAAAACTTTTTCTCCAAATTTTTCTCTCAGGAAATAATTTAAACTATAATATCTTTTATCTCCCCATATTTTTCTCATTGTAATCTCCTTTTCTAGTAAAATAAATAACTACATAAAATCTATTATTTCTTGAAACATAGTCACTTATAAAAAGCCTATAGTCTATTATACACCATAGGCTTTTTCCTTCAAGTTTATGATTCTGACTTCTTTGCCTTAAATTCCTTAAGATCTAATTCCCAATTTCCAACATATTTCTCAATACCATTTTGCTTGTCTTTAGGAACTATAGTATATTTCATAGTTTCTTCCTCAAATCCTCTTAAAACTATGTTTACTTTGTTTAATGGATATTCTTCTTCAAAATTAAATTTTATGAGTTCTCCATCTCCTACGTTATACACCCTAATAGATCTGTTTCCATCCTTTGAGTATTGAACTGCTAAAAGTTTTTCATCTTTAGAGAATATCATATTTTCAATGACAGCATTCTCCATAATGTCACAGGACACTATTTGCTTTCCTATAGGCTTTTCCTTAGGCATTTTTCTACTTTGAGTATCCCTCTGCTCTCCACCTGCACCGCTGCTATTTGGGTTTCCTACACCACTACCTCCTCCACCGCCGCCTTGGCCTTGAGTTTCCATGGAGTCATCAAAAGTTAAAAGTCCTATATATCTGCCGTTTCCAATAGTTGATATAGCTACTATATCTCCTGTATAATCAAGGACTATAGGTCCAAAACTACTTTTTGGAACTATCTGACTTTTCATTTGAGCACTATCATCTTTGGAATAAGCATACTTAGGAAGTCCTTCCATATCTGTAAGCAAAAATGTACCTAATTCACTTTTTTTCCTAAATCTTATTTCATCAAAGCTATGAAAAGCTTCCATGAGCAAAGTAGTTTTAATTTCCTCTATTTTATAGTCTATTCCATCCTTTATAACCTTAAATCTATATTCCACTATTTGAGTCTCTGGCTTATTCATATTTGCCTTAACTACGTTTAACCTAAAGGTTCCTTCTCCTCCACTTTCAGTCATCTCTTCCGTTCTAAATCCTCTTATTTTTAAATCATTTGGCTTTATATCCTTTACATCAATTTTTATTTTTTCACTCAATAGTTCGTTAGCCTTATCATAGTTTTCTGATGCAATATTCTTTATATATGATTCTACTATATTATTGGCAGCCTTAATATCAAACCTATCCTTCTCTCTAACATTTTCAGCTTTTTTCTCCGTACATCCTACAAGTCCAAGGATTAGAGCAAAAACCAGTATATAACTTGTATACTTCTTCATGCTTTTATCACCTATCTTCATATTAAAGTTCATATTTATTTTTCCACTAAATAAAAATTTAATTTATATAATCATTATTTTTATTAATCTTTATATATTTATAAAGAAAGTTTTATTAATATGATGGAGGTATTATCTTGAAAAAGAATTTGAGTTTAACCTTTCAACTATGTGCAGTATTTATTGGCACCATTGTAGGTGCAGGTTTAGCTTCTGGACAAGAAATAACCTTGTTTTTTACAAGATATGGACATAAGAGTTTTAAGGGACTTTTAATATGTATGATAATCTACATATTTATGGGATTTAATATTATACATACTAGCATAAAATATAATCTAAAATCTTACAACGATTTAATAAAATTAGTAAGTCCCGGCATTCTAGGAAAAGTTACCGGAATAATTACAGGAGTATTTTTAATAAGCAGCTCTTCCATAATTTTGGCTGGAAGCGGTGCTCTGCTTCACCAATACTTTAATATGCCAAGATTTATAGGAACTATTATAATGGCATGTATAGGCTTGTTTACCTTACTTAGAAATACAGATGGCCTTATTGAAGTAAATTCATTTATAGTGCCCTGCTTATTGATTGTAATTACCACCATTTTCATATTGTTTATTACATTATCTAGAGATATAGCCACTATATCTTACATAAAAACAATTCCTAAATTTAAAAACAACTGGTTTATATCCTGTCTTTTATATGGAGGCTTTAATATCTTAGCTTGCAGCGGAGTTCTTGTACCTTTAAGCTCTGAAGTTAGAAATGAATCTGCTTTAAAACGCGGACTTATTTTAGGTTCTATTGGGCTTACTGCTTTGGGAATGATGATTAACTTCATGCTGCTTTCAAATGTTCCAAATATATATAAATATGATATTCCTTTACTTTACATAGCTCATAGATTTGGAGTGGTACTTCAAGTAATGCTTCTAGTAATTATATGGCTTGAAATGTTTTCAACTGAGGTGTCTGATATATACAGCTTAAGTAAGACACTACAGCAAGTCTTTAATATATCCTATAAAAAAGCTGTAGTGATTATATTACTTATTGATATTTTAGTATCTCGTTTTGGCTTTGTTAATTTAATACGTCATGTATATCCTTTCTTTGGCGCTATAAGTTTAATTTTTATGATACAATATATTATGTTTAAATTTAATGAACCACATAAGAAAAAATAAGGGTGTGAAAGTATGCTTGAAAGGTGTAACTTATGCTATAGAAATTGCAATGTAGATAGATTAAATGGTAATACTGGATTTTGCAACTCTTCTGATAAGGTAAGAATTGCAAGAGTATCTCTTCACTATTGGGAGGAGCCTTGTATCTCAGGAACCAAAGGCTCTGGAACTGTATTCTTTTCTAACTGTAATCTAAAGTGTGTATTTTGTCAGAATCATGCTATAAGCAGTGATGGAGTAGGAAAAGAAATTTCAGTTGAACGCCTCAGCGAAATTTTTTTAGAACAGCAAAATAGAGGTGCTCATAACATAAACTTAGTAACTCCTACTCATTATGTGCCTCAAATAATAGAAGCATTAAAAATTTCAAAATCAAAGGGACTTAACATTCCCATTGTGTATAATACTAACAGCTATGAAACCTTGAAAACTATAAAAGCTTTAAATGGTTATGTTGACATATATCTTCCTGACCTTAAATATTATAAAGATAAATATGCAATAAAATACTCTAACGCTCTTAACTACTTTAAAATAGCTTCTAAGGCTATAGAAGCTATGGTCTCTCAAGTAGGAGAACCCAAATTCGACCATAATGGTTTAATGAAAAGAGGAGTAATAATCCGACATCTAATGCTTCCCGGACTTCTTTTTGATTCAAAAAAAATAATAGATTATATATACAAAACCTTTAAAGATTCCGTATATATAAGCATTATGAATCAATACACCCCAACTCATAATGTATTAAATTATCCTGAAATAAACAAACCCGTAAATCAAAAACACTACGAAGCACTAATAGAATACTGCCTATCCATAGGAATTAAAAATGCCTTTATTCAAGAAGAAGGTACAGCTTCAGAAAGCTTCATCCCTGAGTTTGACTTGAGAGGAATTTAAACTATTTTACACCATAAAATAGTTTAAAGTGGAGGCGCCTATAGACGCCTCCACTTCTTCACTGACTTTTAATCTCTTTGCCCAGTAGAGCTTTCCTAAGTGCAAATCCCACGGGAGATGTTATATCTTATATTTGCTTAAATCCTCTTTAAATTCCTTAGTAAGCTTTTTAAATTCTGATATACCTTCAATAAGGTTCTTAATTTCATTGGTGTAGTTAGAAACATTGGCACTTACTTCTTCTGAAGACGCTGAATTTTCCTCAGCAATAGCTGACAATGATTCTATGTTATCATAGATTTCTGTGATTGAATCAGCTTCCTTATCAAGTTCGTTTATGGTTTTAATCATAGATGCTGCTACAGTTTGAATTGATTTAGTAGCATCTAGACTTATATCTCTAACGTTTTGAAGATTAGTAGTTTCTCCTTCTAGCACCTCATATTGACTTCCTATCTTGTCCACTAATATGTTGATTTCACTAACAAATTGAGCTAAATTAGAGTTAATTTCCTCTACTGCCCCTTTAGTTTCTTCTGCAAGCTTTCTTACTTCTTCTGCAACTACAGAAAATCCTCTTCCTGCTTCTCCTGCACGAGCTGCTTCAATAGAGGCATTTAGTGATAAAAGGTTAGTCTGCTCTGAAATTTGAGATACTATAGAAACTATATTATTAATGTTATTTGCCTTCTCCTCTAATTCTATTCCCTTATCCTTTACTTCTTGGAACTTTTTAAGACATTCAACTATGTTTCTGCTAGTATCTTCCACATTCTTATAGCTATTATTAATTTTATCTATAGCATATTCAAGTTCTTCTTTATTTTTGTTTTCGCTGGCTACGATTTCCTTTAATATTTCTATGTTGCCATTTAGTATGGATGCAGCATTTTGTGTATTTTCAGCCTGACTTACAGCACCATTAGCCACCTGTTCCACAACACATGATATATCTTCTGAAGTTCTTTCCATAGAATTGGATATGACATTTATATTTCTAACAAAAGTATTCATTTCATCGGTTACACCCTTAAAACCAACAAAATTTGCTCTAATAATCTTTCTGTGCTCCTTTAATAGATTATACAAATCCTCAAAAAAGTCTCCTGTTTCAATTTCTCCTTCTTCTGTATAATCATTTGTATTGATTTTCCTTATTTCTTCTTCAATAAGCTTTTTAGGTCTTACTAACATATATACAATGAAGCTAGAAACAACTGCTGGAACTATAGACGCTAGTACAAATTTCAGTATATTATTTACCCCTAATAAAGGTATATTAACTAATGCAGAAACTAAAAAAGTATATATTCCAACCTTGGCTGGCATCTCCTTAATAAATCCTAGCGATAAAGCCTTATTAAACTTATAGGTCCTTTTGAAAAATATATCATTTTCAAAAGTGATTTCCACTTTTAAGCTTCCCGTAGATCTTTCAATTTCTTTTATTTCTATATTTTCCTTAAAAAACTCTGCACTTCCGTCAATTAATCCTAAAAAGTAATCATACATCTCCCTTTTAGAATTATATGAAAATACAGCTTTTCTACTAGATATTGGTTTTATATTTAAAATAGGCGGCTTAGCTCCTGGAAGCTTTTTAACCATCTCCACATGAATATCAAACATGGATCTAAAGAAAGAATACAAATTTTCATGTTCAAAGAATGCAGGGAAATCAGTAAAGAAAGATAAAATATTATCCTTTCCTATAGTTCTCCAAAGCTCATTAACTGAAACATTTTTCTTATCTGATATAAAACTAATTACCCTTCTTATTTCCTCATCTTCAACATTCTCTCCAGGTAAAAATATTTTACTTGGTTTCCATCCAACTGACTCCATAGCCATATTTACTACTTCATCATCATAAATTTTTCTACAAGTTTTAAGCCATGTAGCAACCACTGTTCCTTTCATAATCTTTACCTCCTAAATCAATACATAAAATTAAACCAATGCTTAAATTTACGATATCATATTAAAAAATAAACCTTTTTATCTGTACTTGTAAGTTTTCTCCTCCATTGTAACTCCTTCTTTCTTATAATCTATCTTTATTATTGAGATAACTCTTGCAGCACCCTCCTCAACACATATGTCCTGAGCCTTCTTCACAATTTCTAAAAGCTTGTCAAGGTCTCCCTCCATAGTCGTTTCCATAGGTCCTACTTCATACTTAACACCACAGGAATCTATGTATTCTATTACTTTATCAACCACAGGATATATTCTATCCTCCTCAACTACTGGCAAAACCTGAATACTTACATTTACATTTTTCATTTTAAGTCCCTCCAAAAAATGCTTATATATGATATACTAACTTTAAGAAAATTGTACAACAATTCTCTTAAGTGGAGAAGTGTAGAAAGTGAAATCATATAAGTGCCTCTCCTCCACTAGACATAAATTTTGTTGCTCTATTTATTTCTATTATACACTTATTTTGGAGGTTTTGTAATGAAAATAGTTTGCATTGGAGATAGTTTGACTTATGGATATATGGTTAACAACCCAAATAGGTGGACTCAACTATGTGAAAATAAATATAATATAACCTTTCTAAACAAAGGAAAGTTAGGAGATACCACTGCTGGTATGATGTATAGATTCTATGAAGATGTAGTTTTGGAGAAACCTGGTATAGGAATTATAATGGGTGGAACAAACGACTTTTTAATGAGCTCTAATTTGAATAAGGTAGAAGATAACATAATGACTATGATAGAGGAAGGAATGAATAATAATATAAATATGGCTCTAGGCATACAGCCTCCAGTGATTCCTTCTATGGCTGAGACTCTCTGGGCTCCTGAAGTAGATTATAAAATTGTAAACGAAAAACTTTCATACTACAGAGATTGGTGCATCAGTTTTTCAAAGGAAATGAATATACCATACATAGATTTTTATAATAAAATAAAGTCTCAGATTAATATGGAAACTCTACATGAATTATACATAGATGGCATACACGTAAATATTAGAGGGCATAAACTTATGGCAGAAGCTGTGTTTGAGGTTTTAAATTCTATAATTTAAAATTTATATGCATCTAGTATTAATTTTCTAAATTGATTATAAATATGTTTTTATTACATACTTTGTATGGTATTATATAGTTATTGGACAATTATGTGGTTACTTAGTCGTAGATTATCTTACTATTGATGAGGAGAATTACAATATGCGAAAAATATCAATTACACAAATTAAAGGTAATGAACTATTAGCAAAACCTATTTATGATCCTTCTGGTAGATTGCTTTTAGCTAAAGATACTCTTCTGAAGCCAGGATACAAGATGAGATTAAACACTTTGGGGATTATGTCCATATATGTAAACGATGAACTTTCTAAAGGAATTGAAATAGAAGACTATATATCGGAAGAAATTAGAATTAGCACTAAAGAGGCTTTAAAAAACGAAGTTAAGAAGATTTTAAATAAGAGAGATCCTAATACACATAAATTTTTAGAATTAGCTAATTCCATTATAGATGACATACTTTCTCACGAAAGAGTCATGATAAATATTTCTGATATTAAGTCTAAAGATGAGTGCTTATTTGAACATTCCATAAATGTATGTGCCTTATCTGTAATAATGGGAATTCATCTTGAATACAGCAATGAACATTTGAAAGAGCTTGCTGTTGGTTCTCTTCTGCACGATGTTGGTAAGCTTTTAACTCCAAAAGATATTATAGATAAAGTGAAAGATGGAGCATTATTAAATTCTGAAGAAACAGATGTGTTAAAAAAACATCCTATAGATGGATATGAAATTTTCAATGAGAAATATAATGATATAAGCTATATATCAAAAGCAATTATTTTAATGCATCATGAACACTGTAATGGTACTGGTTTTCCTTTAGGTCTTACTGATGACAAGCTTCATGAAACAGTAAAGCTTGTATCTATTTGTAATACATTTGATAATCTTACTTCTGATTTTAGTGGCTGCAAAAAGATGGAAGTGTATCAAGCATTAGAGTACCTCGTAGCTATGAGTAATACCCTATTTGATAAGTCAATGGTTGATTTATTTATAAAAAATGTTGCTGCTTATCCTTCTGGAAGTATAGTAAAACTTAATACTGGGGCCTACGGAATAGTTTTAAAACAAAATAGAGCTTTTCCTCTTAGACCTGTAATAAATTTAATTTATGACGAAAATGGAAACAAGCTTAAAGTTCCTAAAGAAATGAATTTATCGCAAGAAACTACCCTATTTATTGTAGACACAGCGGAAAATATCTAAAAAAACAAGTTAGCAAGTTAGGAAGCTTATCTAAGCTCTAACTTGCTTTTTACATAGTCTATTCTCAAAGTATTTCCGTTTCTACTTTTTCAACAACAGCTTCTGTATTTTCTTCAACAAATTCTATCACATTTTGTATTATGGTATTTGCCATTCTAGTGCTGTTACTAACGCAAGCTATTCCTATCACAATTGACTGATGATAATCTTGATTTTCTATCTCTGCAATAGAAATATTAAATCTGTGCTTAGCCTTTCCAATGATGCTCTTTACCACCATTCTCTTTTCCTTTAAAGAGTGAACCCAATTTGCATATAAGTATATCTTTGCTGTCCCCACAATCACTTTATTCAACCCCACTTATTATTTTGCATTTGCTGGTTCTATATTAATCTTCTTGCCTTTAATTGTATTATTCTTCATTATATTCAATACTTCTCTTGCGTATTCTTTTGGTACCTCTACAAAAGTAAACTTTTCATATATATCAATTTTACCAATCAATTTTCCTGCTATACCAGTTTCTCCTGCTATAGCTCCTATAACATCCTTAGCTTGAATCTTGTGATTTCTTCCGATGTTTATAAATAATCGTACCATGCCTTCTTCTGCACCAGTATCTCCTAAGTCATCATCAAGATTTAATTCTTCTTTTCTTTCTTCTCCTGTAGACATTTTTAACAATGCAGCAGCTACATCTATTGATGCATAATCTTCATCTAACAGCTTTTCAATATAGTCTATATACTTTCCTAAGTGTCCAGCTTCTATGGTTTCTTTTACCTTCTCCATAAATATTCCCATCTTAAACTCTTCTACATCGTCAGCTGATGGAACTTCTGCTCTTTTAATTCTTGTCTTAGTATATCTTTCTATATCCTTTAACTTTCGTATAGCTTTTCCTGCGACGAAAGTATAAGCAATTCCAGACTTTCCAGCTCTTCCTGTTCTTCCTATTCTATGAACATAGTATTCTTCATCTTGAGGTAAATCATAGTTAAATACAACTTCCACATCATCAACATCAATTCCTCTTGCTGCCACATCTGTTGCAACCAAAATTTCTATAGTTCCGTTTCTAAACTTGTTCATAACCCTATCCCTTTGCTGCTGTTTCATATCTCCGTGAAGTCCTTCAGCAAAGTATCCTCTTGCTTGAAGTTGGCCTACTACCTCATCTACTCTTTTTTTCGTATTACAGAATACTACAGACAATTTAGGATTTGTTATATCAATAAGTCTTGATAACACTTCAAGTTTTGCTGATTCTTTTACCTCTAAGTACCTTTGTTCTATACTTGGAACTGTTAATTGCTTATGAACTACTTTTATAAATTCAGCATTTTTTTGATATCTCTTGCTTAATTCTAGTATAGGCTTAGGCATTGTAGCTGAAAATAATACAGTTTGCTTTTCTTGAGGTATTTCTTGTATTATGGTTTCTATGTCATCTCTAAAGCCCATATCTAACATTTCGTCTGCTTCATCTAAAACTATCATCTTAACATTTTCTGTCTTTAATGTCTTTCTTCTCATGTGGTCCATTACACGTCCTGGAGTACCTATGATTATCTGAACTCCTCTTTTTAAAGCCTTAATTTGGCGGTCTATAGGCTGCCCACCATATATAGCAAGTACACTTATGCCTTCTTTATATTTAGCGAGATTATTTAACTCTTGTGCTGCTTGAATAGCTAATTCTCTTGTAGGACACAACACCATAACCTGCAAGCTCTTGTCCTTTGGATTTACCATCTCTATAGCTGGTATACCAAAAGCTGCTGTCTTACCTGTTCCTGTTTGAGCTTGCCCTATTATATCTCTTCCATTTAATACAAAAGGTATTGCTTTTTCTTGTATAGGTGATGGTTCTTCAAAACCCATTTCTGCAATTGCTCTTTTTATTTGCTCCGATATCTGTAAATCTTCAAACTTAATTTTTCCCATATTAACTTCCTTCCAAATCTTAGTTTTGCATTATCTTAACTTAACCATTATATATTTATTATTTACAACTTGCAATCAAATATATCATGCTTTAAGAAAAATCCGCAGTATTTTCTAACCATCAGTATACTAATATTCATCAGCCAGAGCTTCACTAAGGTTTTCTGGAGCAGATGGATAGCCTAAAAGCATAGCCTCCAGCTTATTAAAGTCATAGTTTCTCTGTTCATAATCATTAAAGCTGTCCTTTTTGCTCTCCCAATTATTATATGTATTTTTAAAATTATTTTTATTACTATTAATACTATTTCTATAATTGGATTTATTATAGTGTTTTTCAATTAAAGAATTTAATTTTTCATGGATATTAACTTTCCTCTTTGAATTATCCTTAGCTTTATGATGTTTTATGTTTAATTCATATATATTGCTAATAGAACCTCTTCTTTTAACTATTACTAATCCAAACTTAACCAATTCCTTTAATGCTCTCTGCACAGTCCTAACGCTTTTATTAAGCCTATATGCTAAGGTCTTTTGGGATGGAAAGCAGCTAGTTTTATTATCAAAACAGTAACTTTTTAGAATACAATATAGTTTAAAAGCTTGTCCACTTAATTCTAAGTTTAATATTTCATTTTGTACCATTGTAAAATCTCTCATATCTATCCCCTCCAAAGTGTAGATATGCACTTCTAATACAATTTGTACAAAAAATGTTTTAAAATTTTATTAGTATTTATTTTTATTAGTATTATTAATTTATTTATTATTACATTAGTATTCTTTGTATATCATATGTGTCATATTAGAAAAGCCATCATTGTCATATTAGATGCGACTTGTATGTCATATCTAATGCGACAAACAAAAGTTTAGGAGTAGAGGAAGTGGATAGTGGAGAGTTGAGCCGCCAAGGCGCAAGTAGAGAAAAGGGCAGTGTAGGAAGTTTAAGAAGTGTAGGCGCTGCGCTGCGCTGAGTTTAGCCGTTAGGCTGCTAGATTTGATGTATTTTTAGCGCATTTGAACGTGAAGTTTAGATTAATGATGATTATATCCTTTTTAACGGCGAAGCACGACAAATAGGCTGTTGCAAAATTCATAAAAGTTCCGTATAAAATCAAAAGCCATGCATAAATGGAAATTCCACTATGTGCATGGTTTTTATTTCTGGGTTTAAAACACCATAAGAACCTTCTATTGTCTGAACGTCAGTGAGTTTAGAAGGTTCATGGGTTTTAAATCCAGAAATATTAGAGCTTCTTTGCGTAGTGAAGCTTTCCTAAATGCAAATCCCATGGGTGATGTTATACCGTATTATGCGTAAAGGCTACTATTTTATCAATTGGAATATCTGTTATAGAGCCTAGTGTATTATCAACTATCTTCCAATTATCATCTTCATCATCGCCGTATTCCCTCTCTTGTATATCCTTCTTATCGCTTACATATGTGCATGAATTTCCTAAAGGGCAAGCAGGTGGAGGACCAATCCTCGTAATCAAACGTACATATGAATTGTCTACACTAAGGATCACTCCTGTAAAACCTAATCCAGCCTTTCCTCCAGCTGTTACAAAAATAGTTACAGTTTCTCCTATATATCTAGATAAGTGTATTACAAAATTTGAATTTATAATCACTGGACCATTTTGTGCAGCACTTAATTCATCTTCTGGTAGTGCTCTCCTACTAGTTCTATCTTCTAATATGTTCTCATTGTTTTGGAGCACAAACTTCATCTCCTCTTATATCATAATTTAATATACAATACTATATTTATATATGTTTTAAACTAGCCTAATATTCCACCCATGAGCTGCTGCGTAAAAAAAGCCATAGCAAATGAAAAAGTGGAGAGTGTAGGCGCTGCAAGCGCCTACACTTCTCCACTTAAGAAAAATGCTTCACATTTTTCTTATACTGCATTATGAACAAATGCTGCTATTCTATCTATAGGAATATCTGTTACTGATCCAACTGTAGTTCCTCTGCAGGTAAATCTTCCAGTGTCTTCTAAATCCTCTTGTCCAAGACATTGGCTATTAAAGTCATTATCAAAATTATCTTGTACTGCATTATTATATCCGTCAAATCCAGCTCCTGCTACTGGACCATTACTGTTTCTACATCTTTTTCTATCATTGCAGCAGCTTCCTAGTGGGCATCCTGGTGCAATTCCAATTTGAGTTATAAGTCGTACAAAACTATTATTTACACCTAAAAGAACACCTGTAAAGCCTTCTCCAGATTCTCCTCCACTAGTTGTAAATATAGTAACGGTTTCCCCTATATAATCTGATAAATGAGATACAAAATTTGTTCCATCCATAATATTGCTATCCCCCTAAATATATAATATTTTATGGACTAGCTATCTTACCATATAGTATTCTCTCATATATGATTGATACTACCTTTCAATAGCTAGTAATAACCTTTATTTCAAATGGATAATTAACAACCATTTACTAAGTTGCCAATTATCCATTGTCAGTTGCTTTTCACTTGTATATTTTTTCTTACTTACTTTTATATTATTTCTTAACTAAGTTTTCCAACTTCTAAACCTTTAAGTTTATAAATTTTTAATCTAACTCTTATACAGCATTATGAACAAAGGATGCGATTCTGCTAATAGGAATATCTGTTACTGATCCAACATTCCTAAATCCACAACTAAATCTACCAGTTTGATCAGCTTGATCTCCGTCATAGTATCTTCTTGGTCTGCTGCAGCAGCTACCTAATGGACATCCTGGTGCTGGACCAATTTGAGTTAAAAGTCTTACAAAACAGCTGTTTACAGATAAAAGAACACCTGTAAAGCCTTGTCCTGATTCTCCTCCGCTAGTTGTAAATATAGTAACGGTTTCCCCTATATGATCTGATAAATGAGCTACAAAGTTTGTTCCATCCATACCTTGTCCCTCCTCCCGATATTGAAAATTTTTTCGTGTATATTTATACGATAGTGCTTTTAATAACTCAGCATCTAATTTTCATAAGTTATTTTATTTTTTCTGGACTAGCTGTCCTAGTATCATAATATGCCTTGTCCCCATTTTTGTTACAGTTTGTCCTTTTGTACTATAAAATTTTTCTTACCTATTCCAATGTATACATTACGAGGAGTTTATATTCAATAACTATATATTTTTTAGCAACGCTAAAAACCCCATGAAAAACATGGGGCTTTATTACCTAGACTATACAAAGTTCTATTACTTTATAGTAAAATTCTATTACTTTTTATATCTGATTAACTTTATTGTTAAGGAAGGGCAGTTAAACTTGACTTCTGCATCATCCACCATCATGCCAACTAAACTAAATTCCCCGTTCCGTTCATCTTCTCCAGCTAACTGCCAATAATACTCTTCTATTTCATTTTGTCTTTGAACACTTAGCAGTTCCTTAAGTCTTTCTACCTTTTCTTCAGAGCAATTTATATTATCTGAATGAGCTATTATTTCAAATCTGTCATCTTTATCTTCCACAGTTATATTCACTTTATCTGTAGCATGTAAAAAGCAAAACTCAATCAGTTCATCTACTATCTTAGAAACTTTTTTTATTTCATGTTTCATTTCCTTAGTCCCCTTTCTTAAAAGCGTCAATTAGAGGCACAATTAAAGCGGCTACTATTCCTCCCGAAAAACCATTATTATATAAATTAATTCCTCCGTGCAGCACTCCTACATTCATTACCACTGATAGGTGAATAAATCCTGTAATAATTCCAGCTGCCCATCCATATGCTCCTGCTATAGGTGCTAAAGTTGTTCCAAAAAGTCCTGCTATTATTACCATAGTAGAATCTATATGCCATATGTTTGTTAAACCTGATATAAAAACTCCAATTAAGATTGGTATAGAATTCTTAGGATGTTTCCCAAAAGCAGAAAATCCAACTACAGTTAATGTCGCTGCCGCCACTGGGCCATTCATAATTCCTCCAGATATTACTACGTATGTGACTGCTATTAATCCCATTATTCCCATATTAATATATGTTATACCATAATTCGTTAGCTGTGTAAAATCCGTAACCAATCTTCCTGGATATGTTAATACTTTTTTATATCCGTTGAAGCTCCTTCCATTTATAATATAGCCTAATATTATTAGTAGAATAAATGTAGTAATAAAAATTATTTTTAAAAGCATATCAAACTCGCTGGAGAGCACTTGCTGAGGTTCTATGATTAATCCAACTCCCCTTAATATTGATGTTATAACAGAGCCTAAAAGTCCTGCTGTAAATCCTGTATTGTATAGATTATATCCGTCATGTACCTTAACCATATGTGAAGATAGCGGTGTTATAACAAATCCTGCAATTATACCAAATATTATTCCTAGCGGAATTCCTATTTCAACTGGTACATGTAATCCAAATGCAACCTCACTAACCAGAGGTGCTAAAGTACTACCAAACATCACCACCAAGACTACATTCTTAAACTCTATTCCTTGATATTTACAATATAAGTATCCACCCAAGTATATAGGTATTACATTAAATATATTTTTACCTATAAATGAAAACCCCATAATAGTCAACGTTGTAGCTATTAGAGTTCCATTAACCTTTAGTTTTAATTTGTATAAAATGTATATGTTTACAAAAGCCAGAATAGCAGAATTCACAAATGCAGCTCCAACCCCTCCGACAGCTATATAATCTGTTAAAAGTATATCAGGAGCTATAATTATATTATACAGTCCATGAATAATATCTCTAGGTGTATCTAGTATAAGGGCCAATATACTCATGCATATAGGTAAAAAACTGAGTACTTTTAAATGCCCCTTTCTCCCTAAGTGTATCGCATCCTTTTCATTCAAAATCTTATCCAAATAAACTCCTCCATAACATAAGTTTTTATATACTATATTATATCATCTTATATACAGTTATTCTAGTTAATCCATAACTTGATTTATTCCAATATTTTCTACGAACTGATACAAATTTATGCTTTCTAACTTACACACATTTTCTCCTCAACAATATAATGATAATGTAACTAGTCTTAAAGAGGTGAATAACGTGTACCAAAATTTTATGCCATGTCCAGATCCAATGTATATGCCTTTTTCTAGAATGCCAATGCCAGAAATGGGAAATTTAATGTTGGCTCGTGCATATGTGCCTGATCAACCTTATATAGGATTATTGCCATTAAATGAAGCATTGGCTAAGGGAACTATCTTCCCTAACCTTGTGGTACCTTTCCCACATGAAAGATAATTAATAGGAGGACTTAGTATGGATGGAAAATTTAAAGATAATCTTTCTTCTCGTACAGAGCTGTTAAGACAAATTCAGCAGGTTGAATTTGCTCTTGTAGATCTAAACTTATATTTAGATAATCACCCAACAAATAAAAAAGCTATAGAGGATTTCAATGAATTTCAAGAGGAATATATGAAATTAAAGAAGGAATATGAAACTAGGTTCAGAATGTTTGCAAACTTCGGAAATTCTAAAGCAGATCCTTCCTGGTCTTGGGTAGATGAACCTTGGCCTTGGGAAAGAGGAGAATAACTTAGAAAGGAGAGCATATGCATGTGGGTTTATGAAAAGAAGTTACAACACCCTGTAAAAGTAACAGGTAAAGACCTTAGGATGGCTAAAATCCTAATGGCTCAGTATGGAGGCCCTGATTCAGAATTGTCAGCTGCATTAAGATACTTGAATCAGCGTTATACTATGCCAACAGGAAAAACTAAGGCATTACTTAATGATATAGGAACCGAGGAATTAGCTCATGTAGAAATGATAGCTACGATGATTTATCAATTGATAAAAAATGCAACACCTGAAGAATTGAAGGAAGCAGGCTTAGGCGGACACTATGCTCAACACGATCACGCATTGTTCCCTGTAGATGCTAACGGAGTGCCTTTCACTTCTGCTTACTTCCAAGCACTTGGAGATCCTATAACAGATTTGCATGAAGACATGGCAGCAGAACAAAAGGCTAAAGCGACTTATGAACATCTTATAGCCTTAACTGATGACCCTGGTCTTAAAGAGGCACTTAAGTTCCTATGGGCAAGAGAAATTGTTCATTATCAACGTTTTGGAGAAGCCCTACAGGACGTTTATGAAATATCCGGAAAGAAAAGATATTATTAAAATCTAAATTAAGCCCTGCTATAGTAATACAATTCATTTTTAAAGCTCATGGCATAATGCCATTATTGGTGCGGGGCTTTTCCTTCAAAAACAATAAGTATATGCTAATTGTTGTATTTTATAAATATAGATTATATTATAATACTATGAAAGGAATGAGCATCTAAATGTATAACCCTTATGAAATGTATTCATGTCCTTATTTTATGAATAGAGGAGATTATAGTCTAGACACAATGTACAATCCTTATGGGTTTTACCCATACTATGGCAATGTACCAATGTATAACTATTACAGGTCTAACCCTAATCCTAATCCAAACCCTAACCCTAACCTTAACCCCAACCCTAACAATGTTTCACTAAGAGATTATGGCCCAGAGCCATTTGTAATTAATATCAATGAAGTTACAAAACAAAACCCTACTTTTCGTACTGCTTTATGGACAGGAAAATACCTACAGGTTACATTAATGAGCATAAATGTGGGAGAAGATATAGGTTTAGAAATACATCCTGACACCGATCAATTCTTACGAGTTGAAGAAGGTGAAGGCATAGTTAAAATGGGTAAAGACCGAAATAACCTAAACTTTGAAAGAAGAGTTTCTGACGATTCTGCAATCTTAGTACCTGCTGGTATGTGGCACAATGTAATCAATACAGGTAATAAACCTCTTAAATTATATTCTATCTATGCACCACCACATCATCCACATGGCACAGTTCATTTGACTAAAGCTGATGCAGAAGCTGCTGAATAGTATTAAGATATTATATAAAAAGGAGATGATTTTTAGTCATTTCCTTTTTTAGAGTTCTTATTTGAACTTGACTTTTCTCCTGTATTACTTGATGGTTGCAGCAATTGCTTTTGAGCTCCTATAGTCAAAAGAATACCACCAACTCCAACAATAAAGTTTCCAAGCAAATTAATATCATTAACTGACATATCTTCAGCTAATGATATAGCAATAAGAGAAGAAAGTATGGCAAGTTCATCGGAACTCATGGAACTAAACTCTGACATTATTAAACCACCACCACGATGAATTTCTAATTGCATCAATTATTTAACTGATGAAACTATATTATATAATATGTTAGTCATATAAACTTTTATGTTATAAAAATAGACTTCTAAGGATAGAAAATAGTTCCATCCTTAAAAGTCTATTTCTTATTTTTCATCTAATATTTTATAATCTTATTGCTTGCTAGCAGCTATTTATAAACTGCTAAAGCTAACTCTCTTACTATTTTGCACGCCACAGCGTTTGAAACACCTGAAGGATCGTAGTGAGGTGAAAGCTCTACTACATCAAGTCCTACAACATTTAAGTCTTTCATTTTAAGTATAGCATCCATCATTTCATGGAAGCTTATACCGCCAGCTTCTGGAGTTCCTGTCCCTGGAAATACAGAAGGGTCTAAAACATCTAAATCTATTGTTATATAAACTGGGTTGCTTCCTATTTCTCTAATAGCATCATCCAATCCATCTGTATTGAATTTAGTCAACTTTACATGTTCTTTAGCCCATCTAAATTCATCTCCGTCACCAGACCTTATTCCAAAATGATACATCTTTCCATCGCCTACAAAATCCCATATCCTCTTTAGCACAGTAGCATGAGATAATCTCTCACCTTTAAATTCATCTCTAAGATCTGTATGAGCATCAAAATGAATTATGCGCAAATCCTTGTACTTTTCAAATACTGCTTCTACTGCTGGATATGAAACTAGGTGTTCTCCACCTATCATAAAAGGAATTTTGCCATCAGCAACTATGCCCTCAGTAAATTCCTTTATAGATTTTAACACCTTTTCTGTGTTTCCAAAGCCAAATTGCAAATCTCCAGCGTCAAACACCTTGATTTCTGTTAAGTCTCTATCAAGGTACGGACTATATGTTTCAAGTCCATAGGATTCACTTCTCATAACATCAGGGGCAAATCTTGTCCCAGGCCTAAAGGATGTTGTACCATCAAAGGGTGCTCCAAAAACAACTATCTTTGACTCGTCATATTCATTATCAAAGCCTAAAAAAGTGGATACGTGCTTATTTCTCTGCATTCTCCTCTAACATCTCCTTAACGTAATTTGGAAGTGCAAAAGCTCCTACATGCAGTTCCGTATTATAGTATTTAGTTTTAAGTCCTAAACTATTCCACTTTTCAGCATTAAAGTCCTTTATAGGATCTAAATTCTTTGAAGCAAATCCAAATATATAAAGAGATCCAGGATATGTAGGAATAATATATTGATAAGCCTTAGCTATAGGGAAGATATCTCTAATCTTGCTTTGAGCTCTCTTCATTTCCCTAGCAATACTTGGATAGTATGGGCTCTCATTTTGATTTATTAATATTCCATTTTCAGTAAGTGCCTTATAACAGTTTGTATAAAAGGCTCTTGTAAACAATCCTTCTCCTGGTCCAATTGGGTCTGTTGAATCTACTATTATTAAATCATATTCATTTTCTTTTCCTTCTACAAACTTAATTCCATCTTCGAAATATAGATTTACTCTTGGGTCATCTAGTTTACCTGCTGTAAATGGTAAATACTCTTTTGAAACCTTAACAACCATTTCATCTATTTCAACCATGTCTATCTTTTCTATAGTATTGTATCTAGTTAACTCTCTTACAGTTCCTCCATCTCCAGCTCCAATAACAAGAACCTTTTTAATCTCAGGATTAGTTGCCATAGGAACATGAGTTATCATCTCATGATATATAAATTCATCCTTTTGAGTTATCATTACAACACCATCTATTATGAGCATTTTACCAAACTCTTCTGTATCAAGAACATCTATTTTCTGAAAAGGGCTTTTTCCTGAATATAGATGTTTTTTTACCTTAGTTGAAAATCTAACGTTCTTTACAAGTTCTTCTGTATACCATAATTCCATAGCTAAAAAACCTCCTGATTCACAATAATTAATTTTATGTCTATGGACTATTAATATAATCCATGTATTTTATGTGTTTAAGTTAATATTAAAGTTATTATATTCCTAAAACCTTGATATACTCTACTTGGGGGTCTTCTGTATCTGTGAGCATACTGTGTTGAGATTTTATATATCTTATATATTCTATCATATCTTTGCTTATTCTTTCTCCTGGAGTAACTATAGGTATTCCTGGAGGATATGCCATTATAGACTCTCCACTTATCTCCCCTTCTGCCTCCTCAAGTTTTATAAGCTTTTTGCTTGCATAAAAGGCATCCCTTGGTGATACTATCACCTCAGGATTTTCTAAGTTTACACTTGCAAATTTCATCTTCCCGCCTCTATACTTTTTGCTCATGCTCTTCAATGCTTCTATAAGAGCTTTGATAGAAGCCTCGTCATCTCCCACGCTTACTATAGCCAGTACGTTAAATACATCTCCCAGTTCTACTTGAATGTTATATTCATCTCTTAATATATCATAAGCCTTAAACCCTGTTATTCCAAGACCAGATACGTTGATTCCAAGTTTAGTTTCATCAAAATCAAAGACCCCTTCGTTTCCTATAAGCTCTTTACCAAAGGCATACAATCCTTCAATCTTATTTATCTCTTCTCTTGCCATTCTTGTAAGCTTTAGTATTCTAGTAAATATTTCTTCTCCTCTAGTAGCTAATATCTTTCTTGCTATATCAAGACTAGTCATTAATAAATACGAGGCACTTGTGGTCTGAGTTAAATTTAGCATGGCTCTCACATGGTTTTTATCTACAAAGCCTTCATTTAAAAGTAGAACAGAGCTTTGAGTTAGGGATCCTCCTGTCTTATGAAGGCTTACTGCTGCCATATCCGCTCCAAGTTCCATAGCTCCACAGGGAAGTTCTTTATGAAAACCTAGATGTGCTCCATGTGCTTCATCTACCACAACAGCCATTCCATTTTTATGAGCTACTTTTATTATATCTTTAAGATTTAATGTAACTCCATAATATGTTGGATTAATCAAAAAAACTGCCTTTGCATCTGGATTTTTAGCTATTGCCTTCTCTACGCTTTCTACTGATACTCCCATGGCTATTCCTAATTTTTCGTCAGTCTCCGGCTGCACATAAACAGGCACTGCACCACTTAATATAAGTGAATTTATTGCAGATTTGTGAGCATTTCTTGGCATAATTATTTTTTCTCCTGGATTGCACACACTCATAACCATAGCCTGAACACCAGATGATGTTCCATTGACCAAAAGGAAAGCATGATTTGAGCGATATGCATCTGCCATGAGTTCCTCTGCTTCTTTAATTACACCGCTGGGACTTCCGATGTTGTCCAGCATCTCCATGGAATTTACGTCCACTTCCAAAACTTTAGTTCCAACAAACTCTGCAAGCTCTGGTATTCCTTTTCCATGTTTATGACCTGGCACATCAAAAGGTATTACTTGTTTTCTGTGATAATCTTTTACTGCATCAAATAACGGAGTTTTGTATTGATTATTCATCAGTCTAACCACCTTTTTACGGAAAATTAATCAATACTTTTAATTTCTCCAGTTATTTATTTTTTAATCTATTCTCTTTCCTCAGCTAATAATTGGCTAATCTTTTCTGGAGGTACTGGCTTACTAAAATAATACCCCTGCATTTCATCACAATTTTTTGATTTTAGAAAATTCATATGGGTTTCAGTTTCTACACCTTCTGCAATTACTTTTAAATTTAAACTCTTAGCCAGTTCTATAATTATATTTGCAATAGAACCATTATCCTCAGATGGTATACCCATGATAAAGCTTCTATCAATTTTTAATCTATCTATAGGAAACTCTCTTAAATAGCTTAAAGATGAATAGCCTGTACCAAAATCATCTATAGCTACCTGCACTCCTATTTCCTTTAACTCCGTTAGTATCTGAACAGCTTGTTCTATATTTTCCATAAGCATTCCTTCTGTTATCTCAATCTCTAGATAGTTTGGTGAAAGCCCTGTACATTTTAATATTCTCTTTATTGTGTTTGATAAATCCTTTTTGTTAAATTGAACAGCAGAAAGGTTTACAGATACTAGCAAGTCTTTATTTCCTTCCTCATGCCACTTTTTATTTTGCTCACAGGCTTCTTTAATAACCCATTCACTCATAGGTAGAATAATCCCTGTCTTTTCTGCTAAAGGAATAAATTTATCTGGATATACCAATCCTAATTTAGGATGCTCCCATCTTATTAGAGCTTCTACTCCTGTAATATTACCTGTTTTCATGCTAACCTGAGGCTGATAATGTAGTACAAACTCATTATTTTCTACAGCATGTTTAAGGTATGTTATCATCTCCAACATTTCATATGCATTTTCATTCATCTTTTTTGAGTAAATCTGATAATTATTTTTTCCATTTTTCTTAACATGATTTTGAGCTGATGTAGCATTCTTAATCAATATTTCTGGATTAGTTCCATCTAAAGGATATACTGTTATACCTATGCTGGCAGTTATAAAAATTTCTTTTCCTTGTACCATAAAAGGCTCAGAAAAAACTTTTAAGAGCTTATCAGCTGTATCTACAACTTGATCTATATTTAATATATTGTCTACTATAATAGCAAATTCGTCCCCTGTTATTCTAGATATGGCATTTACGTTTTTTATTTGCTCTCTTAACCTTTTAGATACTTCAACAAGAACTTCATCTCCAGACATATGTCCCATTGCTTCATTTATAAACCTAAAATCATCTAATCCTAAAGTCATTATCCCTATAAATATGTTCTTCTGCTTAGCCCTAGTTATATCATCTTCTAAAATTTCTATAAATGCTGACTTCTGAAGAAGTCCAGTAAGAGCATCATATCTTTTTAAATAGTTTATATTTTCCTGATCCTTTTTTCTTTCTCTGACTTCCTCTTCTAAAGCTTTGTTTTGTAAATATATTTTTTTAAAATTTTCATTTAATTGATTTTTCATATTCTCTATAGCTCTTGCTAATAATCCAATCTCATCTTCTCTATTTAGCGCTTCTTCAGAAATGCTTGTTCCATAGTTACCTTCTTCTATCTCTTTCACATAATTTAACAAAATTATAATAGATCTTTGTATTTTATTAGAAAATATAATCATAATCAATAATCCTAATAGATTAAATATAAATAAGATATATATAGAACCTGTAACTCTAAAAAACAATGTAGGAATAAGCAGTAGGATTACAGCTAATGATACTAGCTTTTTCCTTATACTTAATTTTAAAATATTATGTTTTTTATTCATGGTACACCTCATTTTTCCTACGACCTATCCTAATTATACCATAATAAATAACTTTTCTTTATACTTTTTGTTACATTTTTCTTATATATTACATACCTATATCATATTTCTATTAATTTCTTTCTTTTTTTTATATTTTCTACATTTTTCTGTAAATATACCTATATTATTTTTTTCCTCTTTTACCCTCTCCTCTGTCATATCTCCTCTTCCAAGCCTATCACATAAACATAGTAAAGCTATTTCATCTATGGATATCTCTGATATCATCTTTCCTATATCCGCAAAGGGTAAATCCTTAACAACAAATAGTGCCTGCATATGCCATCTTACAAGGGTAGTAACTTTTTTTATGAAGTTTTCATCATTAGTGAATTGGTGCAAAAATTCACTTGCCATTTTTGCACCAACTCTATCGTGATCATAAGATGTTATTCTTCCTTTTCTAACCTTAGTTGTAGGTCCTTTCCCTATATCATGCAGAAGAGCTGCCCACATAAATGCTCTTGGGCTTTCACTTAAGTTCTTTCTCTCAGATGCATTATCCACTACAAGCATAGTATGATTCCATACGCTTCCTTCTGGATGATACTTTGGTGATTGATCTATTTTTACCAAATCCTTTAGCATTTTAAAAGGATATTCATTAAATACTTCTTTTTCTACCATACTATTAAAATATTCAGAAGGCCTTTTATCTTTCATTAAATGTTCTTCAAATTCTTCATATATCTCAGTTTTATCTATCATATCAAGTCCTCCTTTGCTTTTAATAGTAGTATTCCTTTTGCACTAAAGTAATATTTATTTTATTAAAATAACTAAAGATACAACCAGCACAGTTCCAAAAATAAAGATGGAGTAGGTTATGCTGTTGAATATATTTCCCATAGTGTTAACCATATCTTTTACATTGTACAAGGACTCATCCATTGGAATTGTTTCTTTTTTATCTAACTTAAACTTTTCTTTCCTTATATTTTTCACTTTTAAAACAGCATTATCATATGCAACTTGAACTTTTCCTAAAGCCTTAAATCCATTTGCTATAAATGCTGCAGATTTTATAATGCTTTCATCTATTATCCTTAAAATCACTGAAGCCGCATTAAATACTTGCCTCATTACTGGTCTATATAAATCTCTTTCAAGGTTAAACCAATCAAGAGATATATTTTCATAAAACCACTCTTTTCCCATGCCTTTTCTTAAATATTTTCTTACAAAGCCTATATATACTAGCACTCCATAGAATATTGTTAGAATTGATGTCTTTACATTATGGAAAGAATAAAAATCCACTTTAGGAATTTCTTCAACATTAAAGGTTCCCATGGCTCCAGCAAGTACATTAATAATCTTATCAGGATTAAGTCCTATATATAAAATCATACCTGCAAGAATTATCATAGGTATCATTGCCTTAGTGGTTATCTTTCCCTTAACAGGTCTAAAATCATCTATGCTTTCTTCAACAAATACAGCTATAAAAATCTTTAAAAGATATGCAGTAGTAAAAGAACTGCTTAAAGTGAATATTACCTCTGCTAAAATAAATATATTTCCTCCATAAATATGATGTGCTTCAGATAAAGCCTCATGAATAAGATTTTTGCTTGCAAATCCATTAAATCCAGGCATGCCTATAATTGCACATAAGCCTATAAAAAATAGTACTTTTAAAACCTTTTTATTCCTTCCAAAGCCGCCTATTTCATTTATACTAAGTTCATGAAGAACCATGTAAATAGTTCCTGCTAACATGAACAATAAGACCTTAAATATAGCATGATTTATAATATGATATAAAGTTCCATATACCGCTATTGCCCTATGCTCCTTTAATATTCCCATAAGTCCTATTCCTACGAGAATATATCCTATTTGGCTCATACTGCTGTATGCAAGAATTCTCTTTATATTTCTTTGGAACATAGCTAAAAGTCCGCCTAAGAACATATTTACAAAGCCTAAAATCAGTATTACCACAGCTATAATAAAATCTCCACCCATTATTTCCGTGGTAATTATTATTCCAAATATACCTGTTTTTAGCAGTATACCTGATAATATGGCACTGGCTGGAGCTGGTGCTGCAGGGTGAGCCTTTGGAAGCCAGATATGAAGTGGTACCATACCAGCCTTAACTCCAAAACCTATAATAATAAGCGCAGATATAAGGTATTTTATATTTCCTAAACTTTGGGATGCGACTTGTAGTTCTTTTATATCCAAAGTTTTTGTGTAATTATACAATAGGAAAAGTCCCATAAGAAGGATTAAGCCTCCGCTAACTGCCATTACTATATAAGTGTCCCCAGCCTCATGTGAGTAATCATCTTCATCATGAATAACTAGCGCGTAAGATGTAAGGGACATAATTTCAAAGAAAGTAAACAGATTTAGAATATTCTCTGATATAAATATTCCAATAGTGCTCCATAAGGTAAGCATGAAAAACATATAATATCTATTTCTGTTTTTATAGCTTATAAGATATTGTGTAGAATAAATTGTAGTTAAGAACCATATTATAGATGTAAGCCATACAAAAATATATCGAAAAACATCCATTTTTAAGTGAAGCCCAATTCCCATAACATTAGGAACTGATACTTCTACTGCACCTATTTTCACATGTCTATATAAAAGCATAACTGCTATAAATGTTATTCCTGTCATTATAATGTTAAAAGTATCTCTATATCTTTCATTCTTTCTTCCTAAAATATATCCAACAAAAGAACCTATAAGAGGAAATATTATAATAAACCATAAAAGGTATTTTGCGTTCATTATCTCACACTCCTTTACATTACTTCCTCAGCAATTTCCTGTATAAAAGAAATCACTGGGTTCGGAAATAAACCTAGAATTACTACTATTGTAG
This sequence comes from Clostridium sp., assembly GCF_047777555.1. GTDB lineage: Bacteria > Bacillota > Clostridia > Clostridiales > Clostridiaceae > Clostridium_H. Next base: position 398,693 of record NZ_JBKEEV010000002.1, read on the forward strand.
TTATACAAACAATAGGAATTAGCATTTTTTTAGGAGATTCTTTTACTATAATCTCTTTATCATCTTCCTTTTTAAAGAAAGCCGCCGTAACCACAGGAAGAAGGTATAATGCTGTTAATACTGCACTTATAAGGAGTATAGCTGGAAATAGTATTTTCCCCGCCATAAGTCCTCCTTGGGCTAAGAACCACTTGCTTACAAAGCCGTTGCTTGGTGGAATTCCAATAAGGGATATTGCTGATATTGCAAAGCACCACATGGTAACTGGCATCCTTTTGCCTATGCCCTTTATTTCACTAATCTTAGTCTTTCCTGTGGTATACATGATTGCTCCCACTGAAAAGAATAAAACAATCTTTATAACTGCATGATTTATAAGATGAAGAATTCCTCCTACAAAGGCATCCTTATTTAAAAGTATAATTCCAAGAAGAATATATCCCAGCTGGCTTATGGTTGAATAAGCTAGTCTTTTTTTCAAGTTTTCTTGATATAGAGCTAAGAATGAGCCTAAAAGTATTGTTATAACAATTGGTATGCTCATATATACATTTGCTCTAGTCTCTCTTATCACTTCCGCTCCAAATATGAAATAGCTCATTCTAATAAGGGAAAAGGCACCTGACTTTACTACAGCTACTGCATGTAAGAGAGAACTTACTGGTGTTGGTGCTACCATAGCTGAAGGAAGCCATGAGTGAAATGGAACTAAGGCAGCCTTAACTCCAAATCCGATAAACATACTAATATAAATTCCTAACATTACTTTTGTATCATAAATTCCAGTTACAATCCCTCCTGGATTAAAGTCTAAAGTTTTAGTTATACTGAACAGTATCATCATCCCTAGAAGAACTAAAGTTGCTCCTCCAAAAGAATATATGAGATATTTTTTACCGCTATTAATAGCTTCCTTGCTTCCATTATGAATAACTAATGGAAAAGTAGCTAAGGTAAGGAGCTCATAAAATATATAAAGTGTAAACAGATTGCCTGAGAATCCTATTCCAAGGGTAATTCCAAGGGTTAAAATGAAGAATGAGAAAAACCTAGTTTCTTTTCCTTCGTGCTTCATATATTCCATAGAGTAAAATGTGGTAAATATCCATAATATTGATACTAGAATAGAAAACAATACACCTAGCTTGTCAATTTTAAAATATATATTTACAAATTCATTTAATTTCAGTATGTGTACATTCCCATATCCCACAAAATGAAACGCACACAAAGTCAATATAAAATTAAGAATAACTCCAAAGCCTACATAAACATTTCTTCCTCTTTCCTTAAACTTAGCTGTTGGAAGTATAATAGCAAGTAGCGTAGGAAAGAAAACTGGAAGTAAGATTAAGCTATTCATAAAAGTATCACTCCTATACTATACCAAGTTGAATTAAATCTATAAGTTTTCCTGAAACAATTCCCGTATATACCATTACCATCACTAAGGCTATAACTGGAAGCATCTCCTTTAGAGGTTTTCTCTTAGACTTATAGACTTTATCTTTTAAATTTTCTTCCCCGAAAAATCCATTTATCACAATAGGAAGATAGTATACAGCGTTTAAAAGGCTGCTTGTTAATATAACTCCTACTAATAGTAATTTATCCACTCTTATACTTGCTAAAGCTAAATACCATTTGCTAATAAACCCAGGAAGAATAGGAATTCCTATCATTGATAAGGCTCCAATTAGAAATAGTGATAAAGTCACAGGCATTTCTTTTCCTATTCCTTTAAAATGTTCTAATTCCTTATGACCAGTTTTTTCAATCATAGCTCCAACAGTTAAAAACAAAGCTGATTTTGTTACTGCATGGGCTATTATGTGAAAGATTGCTATTGCAACTCCAAATTCCGTACCAAGTCCTATTCCTAAAAATATATATCCCATTTGAGCTACACTAGAGTAAGCGATTATTCTTTTTATATTCTTCTGAAATATAGCAAACACAGAACCCATTATCATTCCCATACTTCCAAGAACCAGTATTATACTCAATATTGGAAAATTGCTTATTATCTCTATTCCAAAAGCTCTATATAGTACCTTGATTAGAAGAAGCACAAAAGCTTTCAAAACTAAGGATGATAATATAGCACTAGATGAAGTTGGAGCACTTGAATGTGCATCTGGAAGCCATGTATGAAGAGGGAATATAGCACTTTTTACACCAAGACCTACAGTGAAAAGTCCAAGGCTTATTAGTATTAGGTTTGGATAATCTTTATAATTGCTTATTAGCACTTTATGAATATAAGAAATATTTAAGTGCCCTGTTATGGAATATAGAAAAGCAATACCCATGAGTACAAGTCCTGAACCAAGACAGCTTGTAATCAAATATTTTAAAGTAGCTTTTATGTTTTCCTTTTTATCCTTTACCACAATGATTCCACAGGAAGCTAAAGTTGCTACTTCTACAAATACAAAGCTGTTAAATAAATCGTTGGTGTATACAACTCCAAGCAGCGAACCGATCAAAATATTAATAAGCATATAGTATAGAGGTATTCTGTTTTCTTTTATTTCCTTATCTATGCTGTAAACTGAATACCATATAATCATTAGAGATACAAAAGTGAACAAAACTCCCATGATTACTTCTACATTTCCTATATAAAATTCAATTCCTATAGGTGCATCGAAATGTCCTATCTTATAGAAAAACTTGCCTTTTTCAATAACATATATAAATACTGCTAATGACAGAAGGAAACATAGTCCCATAGACATAATACTTATAGTTTTCACAACTTTATTTTTCTTTATAATCGGCATTATAAAAGAAGTAACAAATAAAACCAGAACAACTAAAAGCGGAAAACTCTTAACAATCAATATTTACTCCTCCCTCATTTTCATAATTTCATCTAACTCTATAGTCCCATACTTTTCATTTAGTTTTATAGTAAGAGCTAATGCAAATGCCGTTGTGCTGACAGCTACAACAATTCCTGTAAGCATTAGAGATGTTGGAATAGGATTAATATATCCCTGTACTCCTTTAAACTCCCCAATTATTATAGGAGCTTCCCTTCCATCTATGTAGCCCTTTGCTATAAAGAATAAGAAGACTGCCGTGTCCATAATATTCATTCCTATAATTTTTTTAATTAAGTTATTATGAAGTAAAAGTGTAGCAAAACCTATGCAAAATAGAATAATAGCACCTGATTCATAATAATTTTTTATTAATACTTCCATCTATATTTCTCCCTCATCAAATAAACTGTAAAAAAAGTATATTGTTATAGAAACGATAGCTCCTACTAATATATTAAGAGGTAATATAAATCCTCCACTTAATATCTTTCCTGGAGTTCCTAAAGGGGGCTGTGAAAAATTTAGTTCGCTTCCTCCAGATATAAAGCTGTATCCCTTCAAAACACCATATAAAATTACAGATAAACAGAGAATTTTTATTAAAACTTTATAGCTTAGTTTTTCTTTAATATTTTCTCTGCCGTAGACAATTCTAAGGAGAATAAAGCTAACTCCAATAATTGTACCTCCAGCAAATCCTCCTCCAGGACTTAGATGTCCATGAAATATAACATAACACCCAAAAATCTGTATAAAAGGGATAACTATCTTGCTTACTTCTCTTAAAATCGTATCTTTCATGGTTATCCTCCTACTTTTCTTTTAAAAGAATTATTACAATTACAGCTGAAGTAAATAAAACGCTGGACTCTACAAAAGTATCAAAAGCACGATAATCTAATATAATTCCTGAAACGATGTTAGTAGCTCCAGTGTCTTTAACAGAGTTTTCTACATAATATTCATATACCTCATTGTTTGCGGGATTTTTTGCTTCTCCAAAGGTAGGTAAGTCTATGACTCCTAGAAGCAAAATAAAACTTAATGTTACCGTAATTATAAAAGCAAATATCTTTTTCATCTCTTTGCTCCTTTAATTCTTTTTAGTGTAAGTATAAACAAGAGTGTTGTAATTCCTGCCCCTACAGCAGCTTCTGTAATGGCTACATCTGGTGCATTAAGCTGCTGCCATAAAATAGCCATGATTAGGCTGTAAACCGTAAAAACAATTATGGCACCTAACAAATTTTTAACCACAGATACGGATACAGCAGAAATTATTAAAAATCCAATCATAATCACGCTAAATATCTTCATAATTATTCACCTCTTCATCATATCTAGCCTTGGCAATCAAATGTGTGGCTGTAGGGTTAGTAATCCATATAAATAGTAAAATAAGTATTAACTTTAAGCTCACTACATTAAATCCGTTAAATATTATTAAACCAAGTAAAGACAGCATAGCTCCTAAGGTATCGCATTTAGCTGCTCCATGTGCTCTTGTAAGCATATCTGGGAATCTTAAAAGTCCAATGGTTCCTACCATGAAAAAGAAAAGCCCTCCAGATAAGAAAATACTTGATAAAACTATTCTCATGCTTTCTTACCTCCCCATCTTCCTATAAATTTAGATATAACTATAGAGGCAACAAAGCTGATTAGAGCATATACCAGTGCCGCATCTACAAAGTAAGTTTCTTTTAATACAAATGATGCTATTAGAATTAGTATAATAGTCTTAGTTCCAATAACATTTATAGCCACCAATCTGTCTGCAGCAGTAGGTCCTTTAACAGCTCTAAATATACACATAAATATAGTTATTGATAGAAACAAACTAGAGAATATCAATATCTTGTTCATTTGCACCCCTCTGCTTTCAATAAAATTTGTTCAAACTTTGAGTTTACTAATCCTTCTATATAATCTTTCTCTAAACAATGTATAGTTAAAATATCCTTTTCCATAGAAACTGTGATTGTTCCTGGAGTTAGGGTAATAGAATTTGCAAGTATGGTTTTATAAAAATCTGATTTTAATTTTGTTTTAATAGATACAACTGTAGGGGATATATCCATGCTTGGACTTAGAACCTTCTTAGCAACCTGAAGATTGGCAATCACTATTTCTTTCAATAAAACAAGCACATATATAATTGCATACTTAATCTTGTGAATAAAAACTTTGTGTTTGCTTCTATATTCTCCAGAAAATCTAGCGTTCATCCATGCTATGCTTCCACAAATGAAAATTCCTATGATAATAGTTTGTAAATCTTTACTTTCTGATAGTATTATCCAATATAAAACATAAAGCAAAATAACCTTATAAGTCATTTTTAATACCTCCTTTACCGGTTACATTAAACTTATGAAGCAATTTTCATGCCAACCTTATGAGTTAAAATTATTTTTTTCTATAATCCTTGATTTTACTAGCTTTATGGTTATCGTTTTCAATACAAAAAATTAAGAGAAGTTACATATTTTTGTAACTCCCCTTAATTTGTTTCATTTTGAAACATAATATAAAATTTTCACGAATTTCGTGTTTCGTTTTGATACATATGTTTCATAACGAAACATGTTGCTAATTTATATCTCTTCTATGCCATATTTTTTCATCTTTCTATACATAGTAGTCCTTCCTATGCCTAAAACTTTGGCTGCTGCTGCAATATTGCCTCTACAATTCTTTATGGTCTTAGTTATATAAATTTTTTCTATCTCATCCAAAGTAAGCAATTCTCCTTTTTCTCCCGTACCTTCCGATATTTCTATGGACTTAATATATGAAGGCAAATCCTTACTGGTCAATGTAGAATTATCATCTGCCATATTTATAACCCTCTGCATGACATTTTGAAGTTCTCTAACATTACCAGGCCAATTGTAAGCAATCATAGCTTTGTAAAAGCTTTCTCCTATGCCTGTGATGTTTTTTCCTGTCAAATTAGAAAACTTATCTTTGAAATAATCTATAAATATTTTTATATCTTCTTTTCTTTCTCTTAAAGGAGGAATATATATAGGCATAACATTTATTCTGTAGAACAAGTCCCTTCTGAAATTGCCAAGCTCTACTTCTTTTTTCAGATCCTTATTGGTGGCAGCAATCACCCTAACATCTATAGGTATGACATCATGTCCTCCCACTCTAACTATCTTTTTATCTTCAAGAACTCTTAAAAGACTTACCTGAGCATCTAGGGGCATATCTCCTATCTCATCTAAGAATATAGTTCCTCCATCGGCAAGTTCAAACTTTCCAGGATGCCCTCCTCTTTTAGCTCCTGTAAAAGCTCCTTCTATATATCCAAAGAGTTCGCTTGAAACCAATTCTCTTGGAATTGCTCCACAATTTAAAAATACAAAAGGATAATCTCTTCTATCACTTTCATTGTGAATAGCCTGAGCAAACATCTCTTTTCCTGTACCGCTTTCTCCTTGAAGAAGTATTGTGCTGTTAGTTTTAGCTGAAATAGAAGCAAGTTCTATGGTGCTTATCATAGCTTCACTTTTACCAAGTATATCTCCAAAGGTAAACTTAGCATTTGCTCCAACTATTTTATTAATCAGACTATGTACTACCTTTATTTCCCTAAAGGTAATAACCATTCCTCCAGAAGTATCACTCCTTGACTTAATAGGTGTTATATTAGCAATACAAGCTCTTTTTCTTCCTGTACGAGTTTTAAAATAAACCTCTTCTTCTTCATATTTTTTGCCGTTTATAATTCCTTTTGCAATATCCCTTCTATTACTTCTATCCAATATAACTCTAAAATTTTTCCCTATTATATCTTTTTCATTATAGGATAAAAGCTTACGAGCAAATCTATTTATACTCATAATGGTACCCTTATTGTCCACTCTGATTATACCTTCAGAAATAGATTCAGTTATCTGATAAAATCTTTCATTTATAGCTTTAAGTTCATTAGTATATTCAGCTAGTTCTAATTCTTTCTCTATAGCTTCTGCCGCGGCTACTACCATTCCTAAGGTATGAGGATGTACTAATTCACAATTTCCTGTTATGCTTAATACTCCTAATATAGTTCCATTTTTATTTTTTATAGGACATGCCGAAGAAGTTAGTCTATGATACTGTCTTATATAATGTTCTCCTCCTACAACCTGTATAGGTTCTCCAGTAAGAAGAGCTAATCCTATGGCATTAGTCCCTATAACTTCCTCCCTTATGTTATAGCCATTGCATAGTCCTAGAGAATAATAGATATTGATTAGTCTTTCATCCCCTATATGCTCTAGAACATATCCATCTCTATCTGTAAGCCTAATTATAAAATCTGTATCCTTAACGATTTTATAAATACTCTCCATAAATGGTTTGGCTGTGTCTAGTAAAGTGTCAAATTGTCTATATCTTTTTTTTAATTTTTCATCATCTAATCTTATTGAAAAATCCTTCATAAATGGATCAATATTATATTCTCTGCTCCTTATCCATGACTCGGCAATAACGTCACGAATTCCTTCTTTTTCTAATACTCCACTTGTAACAAACTTTTCCCACTTATCTATCACTTCTTCATTGTTATCCAGCAGTCTATTAATCGTCAAGAGCACCCCTCCAACTGACGTATCTCTCCATACATATCTCTTATTTTATCGTTTATATATAGCTCTTAAAGCTCCTTATCTTAATAGGTATTATATCACAAGTTAAACACTTTAGGCTGGAATATGTTTTCATATAAAAAAATTGAATTTATTTTACTCTACTGCTTTATCAATTAATTGGATATATTCTTTTATATTTTCATCATAGTTTATTCCTTCATACCATGGCTTATCCTCAGATGGTTCACAAGAAAAGTATCTAGCTTTTAGTATAAGCTCTGGTCTGTATTCATAATGCATAATATCAAAGTGTCCCCACTTTCCTCCCCAGATAAAGTTATTCCTCTCCATAATCTCAACAATTTCTTTAGGGTAGCTATCAAGCCTTTTCTGCCCTTGTTCCCTGTTTGCCCATTTCCAATAGTCCCATTTGCTGGTTGCAAAGTCTATAGCTATTCCAAAGGAATGGACGCTTAACTGATTTGTACCGCTAATAAGCCTATAATTGAAAGTTCCCATGGTAGGAAAAACATAGCTGTACGCACCCTTATTCCTTTGTGTAAGACTTACAATTTCCCTCATAGCGCTTTCTAAGGATTGTGATGCCTTGTTATTCCCATTAAATGTAGAGTATCCATATCCAGCTCTCGTCCTCGCAAGGTTCTTTTCCACTTGCTGCTTTGAATTTCCATATACCTCCTTAAACAATGGATATACCCTTATACGCCCAGGATCAAAATTTTCTTCCATAAGTTTTCCATCATTAGAAAGAGGATAAACTTGTTCAAGCATATCTTGTAAATCCGGATTATCTAATTTTTCATTAAAGCTTTTTTCCTTCTTGTCGTCATAAATAATGCGTTTTCCTGACTTTGTTACTATATAAACATTGTTATCATTTCCTTTTTCTATATTTGAAATAAAATCAGGATAAGCCATCATAAGACATAATAAATCTCTTTTCATAGTGATGTTATATTTATACTCATCTATACCTTCATTTTCTTTTAGATTACATGCCCCAGCACAATTAGCGTTTAACATTAAAAAAGATAAAAATATAATTAATTTTTTAATAAATTTAGTTTTCATTTCATCACCTAACTTATTATGTTATTTATAATTATCTTTAAATCACATGCTATCAGCAATTTTTAAAAATAGTATGTACAAATCTTTAATCTTTTAGTAAAACTATTTAGAAAAAAATAATCTCTACATATGAACTACATAGAGATTTATCTGCCTATATTTTTAATTTATTACTTATACCTTCATATAGATAATCCAAATATTCTGTATCTACCCCTTCTTTTTTTAGCAACTCTATTCTTTCCTTTGCCTTTTCTAAAGCGTCCTTCCCTTCATTAAAATCTCTCTGTTTTATACAGCTGCTTGTATATTGCAGCAAATAATCAACTTTTAACACTACTTCTGCTAAATCTTCTCTATTATCATTTACCAAATCAACTAATAAAGAATATATCTTAGGGGAAGTTTTTGATTTAGATGATCTTAAAAGTTCATTGTTTTTCGTTGTTTTCTTTGCCATGCCAACACCTCTTTATATATGTTTTTAACATTTCCCACTTATTTTATTATAAACTATAATCATATGTTTATTATCCTATATAACTTACAGTTTTATGATATAATCTATTAGGGTGATTTAAATGCAAATATTAAAAAATGATTGGGAAAACTTATTAGAAGAGGAGTTTAAAAAAGATTACTATTTAAGACTTAGAAAATTTTTGATAAATGAGTATAGAACAAAAACCATATATCCAAATATGTATGACATATTTAACGCTCTTCACTATACAGCCTATAAGGATGTAAAAGTCGTTATACTAGGTCAGGACCCATACCATGGTCCTAATCAAGCTCACGGTTTAAGCTTTTCTGTAAAGCCTGGAGTTCCTGCACCTCCTTCTCTTATGAACATTTATAAGGAGCTTCATGATGATTTAGGCTGCTATATACCTAATAATGGATATTTAAAAAAATGGACTGATCAAGGGGTTATGCTTCTAAACACTGTGCTGACCGTTAGAGCAGGTGAAGCAAACTCTCATAAAGATATGGGCTGGGAGCACTTTACCGACAAAGTAATTAGCCTTTTAAATGAAAGGGAGGACCCTATAGTTTTTATATTGTGGGGTAAAAATGCTCAATCAAAACTGAGCATAATAAACAATCCAAAACACTTTATAATAAAATCTGTCCATCCAAGTCCTCTATCTGCAAGCAGAGGTTTCTTTGGAAGCAAGCCTTTCTCTAGGGCAAATAACTTCCTTGTTTCCATAGGTAAAGAGCCTATAGATTGGCAAATTGAAAATATATAAAAATGTTCTGCTAAAATATTAATATAACTTTTTTCAAAAAATAAGTTAAGCACGGCATAAGCCGTGCTTTTATACATCCTGTTCAATTAAACTTCGGCAGGGCGGCGTATCCTGCATACCTGGTTACTGCTAAATGCAGCGTGTCGGGTGCCATTTCCGATCCTCAAAATCTAATTGAACTTATTTTCATTATATGCTTGATACGTCTATATTATACCATCATAAAATTAATAATTCAACATCTTATTCTATAAATATCAGTATATCTAACTGCAAATCTTACTTGTATTCTATTAATCTACCACTATTGATTCTATTATTTAATTTAGATTCAGATATTGGATAAAGTGATGCTACATAGATATAATTATTATTTAAATCCGCTTCTACAGCTACCAAAAGATTTTCATCTACTTTCTTTACAAATTCTATGCTTGTTCCTTCTTTTCTTGGATGATTACCTATATAATCTGGTTCTGATATTACATTCTCAATTGTTGGCAAAATATTATCAATAACCTTTTTGCTTAAAGAGTCATGTCCTCTAGCATGTCTCTTTTTTATATGCTTAATAACACCAGGAGCAGCATATACATCTCCAGTATATTTAAAATTTACTATACTCGCTACATCTTCTGTTATCTTACCAACTTTACTATATTTGTGTATATCTGATTTTTCCACTATAAAAACCTCTTAAATCATTAATATTTGGATAAATACCATTCAGCTTGCTCTTTAGGAATAGGAGGACTTATCAGATAACCTTGACCTATGTCACAGCCGATTTTCTCAATTATACGAGCTTGCTTTTCATTTTCTATACCCTCAACAATAGTGTCAAAGCCAAGGGCATGCCCCATATCAATTATGAGTTTGATAATTGATATAGTATTGTTGACATCGGTTTCAAAATCTCTAATAAAAGATGCGTCTATTTTTAAAATATCTATACTTAGGCTTTTTAATAAGCTCAAAGATGAGTAACCAGTTCCAAAGTCATCAATTGCTATTTTAATCCCCAGATCCTTTAACTCATTAACAATCTGAAATGCTTTAACCATATCCTGCATTACGCTCTCAGTAAGTTCAATAATAAGGTATTCAGGGTTTAAATTCAAACTTTCAATACATTGTTTTACTGTATCTATAAAGTCTGCATGTTTAAGCTGAATGGCTGATACATTTATTGAAATAGGAATATTAGCTAGTCCAGTTTCCTGCCAAAGCTTATTCTGACTGCAAGCAGTCTTAAGCACCCATTCCCCAATCGGTACAATAAGCCCAGTCTCCTCTGCTATGGGTATAAATTCAGAAGGTGGAATCATTCCTAAAGTAGGATGTTTCCAACGTATTAATGCTTCCATCCCCCATATATCTCCTGTATTAAGATCCATTTCAGGCTGATAATACAAAATAAATTCATTATTTTGTATTGCTCTTCTGAGTCCACTTTCTATCTCAATTCTTCTAAGCAGAGTTTTGTTTAAATCATCTGAGAAGAATTGATAGTTGTTCTTCCCTCTTTCCTTAGCATGATACATTGCTACATCAGCACTTTTTACAAGATTCTCTACACTTTCACCATCTATAGGATATAAGCTTATACCAATGCTTGGAGAAATAAAAATCTCATATCCATTTAAAGCAAAGCTTGTATTAAATTTATCAATAATTCTTTTAGCTATTGCTGAACTTTCATCCTGGCCAACATTATCCAGTATAATAATAAATTCGTCACCTCCATATCTAAAAACCACATCTTCTTTGCGCACAGATTTTTTAAGCCTTTTAGTTGCCTGAATAAGCATAAGATCGCCAAAATTATGTCCAAGAGAATCGTTTATGTTTTTAAAATTATCTAAATCTATAAACATTACAGCAAATTGCTTCTTATTGCTATCTTTTGAAATAAGTAAATTATTTAAGAATTGGTTTAAGCTGTATCGATTCGGCAAACCTGTTAAGGCATCATAATATGCCATTCTCTTTATTTGGGACTGAGCCTTCATAAGCCTATTTTCAGTTTTTTTTCTCTCCGTTATATCTTTAAACATACACATTATTGCTTGAGAGTTTTTATGAGCAATACATATGGTGTTTGATTCTACTATTAAAATTCTACCATCCAGTGTAATAAGTCTTTTCTCCACAAAATTAAACTTTTCTCCATTCAGAGCTCTTGATATCCTGCCAATTTCTGCCTCCCTATCTTCTTCATGAATAAGATCTATTTCAAGAGTTCCAAGTAGGTCCTCAATACCTTTTGCACCTGTTAGCTTTACAGCCATAGGGTTTGCATAAATAATTCTACCGTTTTTGTGAATAATTATTCCCATAGGACTTGCTTCTACAAGATCTTTATAGCGCTTTTCACGTTCTTCCATAATCATCCCAGCATTTATCTTAGTTTTCAAATCCACATAGGCTACCATAAGAAATGCAAAATAAATTAGTAAAACACTACTTTCGCTGACAGCTGGATTTTTTACTTTAAGGGATAAACATATTATAGATGAAAACATAATGATAATATATATTTTTAAATGAGATATATCTTTAATCCTAAACAGTACAAAAAGTGTGCTAACAAGAAGAAGCATTGTTTGCTCTACACTAAAGCTGGATTTATAGGTAGTATATATAGTTATAAAGCTGGTCATATAATAAACACCAACTAAAACTGCATCTGAGTTATCTTTTATATAGTCACTAATATAAGTTAGAATAAATATGAGAAAATATATACTAGCAATAATTAATCCTATTAAAATTGTATTAACCTTAGGAAGTTTATACTTCATCATAAAACCAGTTATTATCGAAATTACTACTGCAAAAATACATATAATTCTTAGTGCTTTACAATTCTCGCAGCAATAAAGTTTTATCCTTTCATCAGCACTCCTTTCCATTGTTCACCCTCCCAGATAGGCTATAAAAGCCTGATTACATTTTTTATTCCTAATCTTGTATATTCGACGTAATATTTCAAATTCCTCTTTATGGAATAAATATATTGTCTTATATCACGCAAAAAATACACTAAAATTCACATTTTGCCACACTACATTGCTATTAGATTTATATTTTAACAATTATATTCAATATTTATAATAATCTGAGAGAGTTTACTATGGAGCATAAGATATCTACGAAAAATTATACTCTAAGTTCAAAACATATTCCAAAAATACCCCTATTCCAATAAGGGCGTAATCTTTCCAGAATAATATATACATAAAACATGCAGTGCTCTTGTGCAAGCTGTATAAAGCAGCAGTCGTTCTTCCTCACAATTATAATTTTCATCCCCTACATTATATATAAGAACTACATCAAATTCTAATCCTTTAGCTAGGTAAGCTGGTATTACCAAGGTGCCACTCACATATTCATCATCATCATTAAGTATTGCTTTAACATTAACCTTGCCATCTAGGAAACAATATACGTCCTTTGCTTCCTTTAAAGTCCTAGTTATAATGCCAATTGATTTGTATCCTTTCTCCTTATATATTTTTATATCATCAATAAGTCTTTGCTTTATAGACACTTCATCTGGAAAGCCAAGGATTAAAGGTTTATCACCACTTCTCCCTACGCATTCATCATTAATCTCCTTATTAAGCAGCCTTCTTGAAAATCTAGTGATTTCCATTGTGGACCTGTAGCTTTTGGTTAAGTTTATCATACATGTATCATCTTTAGGCAGTATATGAGATATATTTTCATAATTTCCTACATTCATGAAGGGATTGATAGATTGATGTAAATCTCCTAGTATAGTCATATTTGCAGATTTGAAAAGCTGATAAAAAATCTCATACTGCAGCGGTGTATAATCCTGAGCTTCATCGATAATAACATATTTTATTTCAGAGGTTCTAGGAATATCTCCCATGGCACCTTTTAGATATAGAAGAGGCGGCTGGTCCTCATAATTAAGTACTCCAGATTTTAGGCTTTCAAGAGTATATCTTTTGATTTCATCAATTTCATCCTCACAGCATTTAATATTTAGATTTGCAGAAAAAAGCTCTAGTTTTCCAAAAAGCCTTCTGTAAATATCAACCAAATCAAACTCTGTCATTCTATTGATTTTATTGTATACATCCTTTATTTCATTTTTTACCATAGCTGTACTACGCTGTATAATCTCTACTTTATCTATATAAGAGCCTGAATCATTAAGCTCACTTGAAACTTCTTTTATTCGTTCCTTTTCATAAGGCTCTACAAGGAACAAAATCCTATCTTTTATCTTCTGTAGCCTCCTCTTCAATGGAAGTTGTGCATAATCATTAAAAAACAATTCTTTTATATCTTTAGAAGATATAATTAACCTGCCATTAAAAATAATATCTGTAAAGTTTCTATCTTTACTTTCTAGGTAGGAAACATATTGTTTTAAGATATCTATAAATTCCACAGAAGACTTAAATTTAATACTGCTAATTCTTTTTTTATAGTCATATTCCTTTTTGCAAGTAAGAATATACTCCATCATTTCACAATAGCTTTCCTTTTTAAACTCATTTTCTAAGGACTTATGCATATATTCCTTAAATGTAGTCTGATACATATTATCTTCTCCAAGCTGTGGCAGTACATTAGAAATATAATCATTAAAAGTATCATTTGGAGAGAATATTACTATATTTTGAGGACTTATCTTATCCCTGTGCTTATATAATAGATAGGCAATTCTATGAAGAGCAATAGAAGTTTTCCCGCTTCCAGCAGGTCCTTGGACAATCAGATTTTTGTACTCCTCATTACGAATTACTTTATTCTGCTCTCTTTGAATAGTTGTTACTATGGTCTTCATCTTATTATCTGTGCTTTTACCCAAGATATCCTGTAATATTTCATCATCTATCTTAAGATTGCTATCAAACATATACTCAATTTTACCATTATTAATTTTGTACTGTCTTTTTAACGTTAGTTTTCCACTAATGATTCCTTCAGGGCATTCATAACTTGCTTCTCCAATTTCGTAATCATAAAACATACTTGAAATGGGTGCTCTCCAATCGTATATGAGGAAATCATAGTTATCATTTATAAGGTTTGAGATTCCAATGTAATACTTTTCAGCTTTTTCCTCACCATTTTCGTGGAAATCTATTCTTCCAAAATAGGGTGACAAAAGCATTCTCTCATATTTTCCCTCAAGCTTTCTAGTGAACTCATGGCTCCTTTTCTTTGCTTTCATTATATTTATAAACTCAATAAATTCTACAATCTGCTCTAGTCCATTGTTTATAGAAAGGGAACCTACGTCATGCCACATATCTCTTTGTGTTTCAATGTAATCCCTTTTAAAATGATCTTTAAAGTCACGACTTTTATCAAGCTGTTTTCGAATCTCTTTAAGTATCTCTTGAAGCCATTTATTTTCAGTTATCCATTCGCTATTGCTTATATTCATAATATACACACTCCTTTAAATAATATTTTTTAAACCCTATTGACATTGTTTTTGTAAAAGTGTATAATAAAATTAGGATATTATAAAGATTATTGTATAAATAATAGTGTCGAACTTATAATATCACTATCATTTTCTTATGTCAATATAAAAGACATTCGCCTAAAGGCAAATGTCTTTTTGTGATGTAAGTTATTATTTTATTTCAATAAGTTCATATTCCATTGTTCCCAATCCTATTTTTTCTGCATGTCTAAGCGATGTCCTTCCTTTTTCAAAGAGTTTTTTTCCACTGTTTTTCTGAACCAAATCTAGGCATGCTGTATCTAAGGCAACAGGGTCTTTTCCTGCAAGAACACCAATATTACCTGCAACTGGTTTCATATGCTCGCCAACGCAGTCGCACTCCTTAGTAATATTGTGTACAAAGGTAATGTATATTATATCCTTATCCTTTGATGCTCCATATGCATATTCTGCAAGTTTCTCAAGGAAATTAGCTCCTCCCCAAGAATTTTCAATGGCACCTTGAGGACAGACAGCGATACATCCAGCACAGCCAATACATTTATTTTCATCGATTGCTGCAGCATCTGAAATTTGAATAGCACCAAAATTACACTTATTTACACAAATACCACAAGAAACACATTTCTCTTGATCTACTACAGGTGATATGCCTGAATGCTGCTCCATCTTTCCACCTCTAGAAGCAAAACCCATAGCAAGCTGCTTTAGAGCACCGCCAAATCCAGCTGCCACATGTCCTTTAAAATGTCCCATAACAATAAATTGTTTAAATTCACCATATCTCTTACCTATTTTGCATTTTTTAACGTATTCTTTATTTATCTCTACTTCATTGTACTCTGTTCCTATATCTCCATCAGCTATTATAATTGGAATCTGTGTGAAGCCATGAGCTTTTGCTGTTTCAATATGAAGCTCTGTGGTAGTTCTTGATCCTCTATATAGTACATTGCTTTCGATAAAGGATGGAGATACCCCATTTTCTTTAAGATAATTTATAATTTCATCATAGCATTTTGCAGGTATAAAGGTTTTGTTTCCCTTTTCGCCAAAGTGAACCTTTATAGGCACTTCTTTTTCAAACTTATGTCCAGTTTCTGATACTATTTTTTTCAAAAGTTCTAATGCATCTTTTCCAAGCTTATCATAATCTGATTCTGAATTTTTAATGAAATATACTTTACTCATGATAACACCCTTTCTTTTACTTTTTATGAACTCTCTCTGTACCAGCTTTAATTGCTGTTTCATAATACCATATCTTATGATTGATAGTTTCCATAACCTTATTCAATTCCTCCATCTGCTTTAAAACGACTTTTTTCCTTTCAAGGAAAATTTCCAGCCGTTCTTGAAGCGTCCTATCACCCTCTTGGCATAAATCCATGTACTTTTTTATTTGTTTTATAGGCATTCCAGACCTTTTCATACATGTTATCATTCCCAGACTGTGAAAATCTTCATCTTTGAAAACCCTAGTTCCATCTGGTTTCTTATCCAGAAAAGGCAGGAGACCTTCTTTATCGTAATATCGCAGAGTTGAAACAGTAACTCCCATTTTCTCCGCAGCCTGTCTAATGGTATAAGTCATATGTGCCTCCTTTCTTTGCCAAATTATTATTCTACATACCCTATGATAAGGGGTAAAGTTGACTTTATGTCAATACTTAATTTAATTACTTATGTATAAAATCATATCTTATTTAATTATATCTCTCGTGCAAGGTTATCTCTATATAAATATACAATACATCATATAACCTTGTTGAATATAAGTACCTAATACGTCAAAATATTATCATAAACCCAATAATATGCAATATAATCTATTTATTTCTAAAAACGTATACAAAATACAAGATAAGTAATGGAGGACTCAAAATGAAAGGAAAGAAATTAGCATTAATACTAAGTATAGCGGCGGTAATAACTGTAGTACCAAACAATGCTAGAGCAGCAAGCAGCAATAATAAGACTACTGCTACAACATCAATATCAAAATCACTTAGTGTCAAAACAAATGTAGATGTAAATAAGGATTTGACTATAACCTTTAACAAGGCAATTAATATAAATAACATAGATAAATCCTTAATAACAGTTAAAGATGAAAATGGCAATAACTTGAATGTAACGCTGGTACCTGGAGAGTATGATACTCAGATGGTAGTAAAATCACCATCTGATGGATACGATTATAATACAGAATATACATTGACAGTTGCAAAAGGAAAGTATGGAAAACTCAACTTAGAGACACCCTATACATTAAAATTTAAAACTAAAGAAAAAGAAAAAACAAATGATGAACTTGCAAAAGAAATCTATGGTGATATTAATCTAGCTCATGAAGTTTACCTAGATTATGTAAAAGATACTCAGCATGATAAGGACAAGTTTTATGAAAACAAAACATGGTGTAATTACCAATGTTATGAACAATATGGTGACTATAACCTAAAATTCATGGAAAAATATCTTAATAAACCTGAATATGCACATGTAACAGATTTAAATTATTATCAGAAAATAAAAGGCTTAACAATAAATTTTGATAAGGTTAATAACTCAAATAGACACTTACAGCTACACAATTTACCAAAGAGTATGTGGCAATATCCAAATAGAAATGACATATATGAATTCAACTATATAAATCCTTATATTATAGCTATATGGAGACCAGATACTGCTAAAGAAATATTAGACGAAATAAATAAGAACAGAGTACAAAGAGGCTTAAAAGAACTTAAATTAGACCCAGACTTAACGGCAATCAGTATGTGGGGAGCTAAACGCTCTTATATAAATCAAGTATGTGATGATACACTACAACCATACAGATTAGGAGAAGACGAAGGCTTCAATTTTTTCTCTATAGTATATAATAACCAAGCATATTATGACTACGTGGATAGATCAAAAAGAATAACTCCTCCACCAACAAGTGATGGTGCTTCATGGGCGAAGTTTGAAATAATTTCTGGAACAACGCCTATGGTACCAAAATATGCAGAAAATTTCTCTACTGGTGGTGATGAAGGAGCCTTTGAATTATACTATAATACTCAGTTAGAAAAGGATTTAACAAAGTATTTCGATTATGATAAGCCTATAAGACTAATAAACTATGCAACTCCATTTGATTATAACGGAGAGAAAATAGTAAAAAGGCTGTCAGAAAGAAATAGAATAGGTAGAGATAATAGCAGTCCTTATAGATGGGCAAATTATGGTACAAATAGAGTATTTAATGATGAAATATATAATGATAAAATAGAAAATATAGGAGTTGGAGTTATATACGAAAAAGCGGGTAATGGGTTGTTTAATGGAGCCTTTGTAATCTATATAATAGTAAGTTAAGATAAGAGTTAACCTAAGAGAAGGAGATTCACATATTCACATGATGAAGATGGTGAATCTCCTTGAACCATACCTTTCCTTTTTCATAGTTAATTAAAAAATTACGCTGTTGCTTGGAATATAAACCAGCCATCCTTAACCACAAATCGAAATACACCGCCGTGCTTTTCCACGATACAAGCCATGCTCGGATTAACCCCTTCGTTTTGGACAAAACCTAATAAATTCTTTAGTTTTGTCAGAATTACACCCTTATTTCAATATTAGTTAGACTTTCTCCAAAATGAAGGTTATAAAATTCATTCGGTGACATAAACTTTAAACTTGAGTGAATTCTCCTTTTGTTATAAAATTCCATGAATTCGTTTACTACTTCGTATGCTTCTGCATAACTTTGAAACTCATATTTTTTCAAGCAATCATCCTCAAGTATTCTATGAAATGATTCTACATGTGCATTCTTATTTGGTGTTTTAACAGGTATTCTCTCGTGTTCTATTGCAATTTCTTCGCAGCATTCGCTGAATTTATAGCTTACAAACTGTGGCCCATTATCTGTTCTTATTACAGGCTTTAAGGCTCCTTCTGCAAATAGATTTCTTTGCATTAGACATTTTCTCAGTAATGCTGCCGCATCTTTAGTTTCGCAGTGGAATCCCATGTGGTAATCAATGATGCTTCTATCAAAGACATCAATAAGGTTTAGAAGATAGAAAAATTTATCCTCGCCATGGATATAGCCATACTTAATATCCATCTCCCAAAGTTGATTTGAGCCTGTTATAGTCCTGTTTACAGCGATAGTTCTCTTTACTTTAGGCTTAATAACTCTTTGGTCTTTTAGTATTCCAAGCTCCTTGCACAGCCTATAAACCTTCTTATGGTTAATTGTGAGTTTATAGTGTTTTCTTAGATGGTAGGTTATTTTTCTATAGCCGTAGTCAGCTGCATCTCCATCAATTGATTCCATAATAAACTCTTTGATCTGCTCATCGCATACCTTCTTTTCTTCCTGGTCTATGCTGTATCCCCTAGGCTTACCGCCTTTAGGCTTTGCCTTTTCCTTACCTTCTACATTCAAATTATAGTAATATGTTGATTTGCTAAGTTTGACCACCTTTAGTACAAAAACTGCGTTATATCCTTGTTCTATATATTTTTTAGCTATTTCTACTTTATCTTTAATTGAGGGTTCGATTTTTTTATTAAGTCTTTAAGTATTGCTATCTCAAGGTCTTTCTCACCTAGAAGCTTCTTTAGCTGATCATTCTCCTTTGTTACTTCTGTCAATTCACTCTCTAGCTCTTTATCTCCCTCAACTAAAGCCTTTCTTCCTGGCTTAATCTTAATCTCATCTTTATTCTTAGATTCCTTAATCCAAGTAAATATTGTTGATTTTGATATTCCATGTCTTCTTGAGACTAATGAAACATTTCCTACTTCTTTAACTTCTCTTAATATTTCTTCCTTCAATTCTTTTGTATAAGTTCTTCCTCTCATGGCTTACCTCCAATCACTTTCTACATTATAATAAATGTATAGGCAATTGTCCAAATCAATTTAGGGGCTTATGAGATTAAAAAACATCCGTATCGTAGGTGTACAAGATCCCGTTACCAAAACAACAGCTCCTTTACATTGGATTGCTACTGATAAAAGTGGCAAATGTGTTGTTATTGAACAAACTATGACAGGCCTTGAGATAATTGATAATCCCATAGGTGTCATGGCCAATAGTCCTGATTTTAAATGGCATATGACCAATCTAAGAAATTATATGGATGTATCAATTAATCAACAAAAGGAAGTTTATTGGGGAAATGTATCACTAACTCCTTTTGGTCAAGGTGCAGGAACCATACATCTCCCAGGCGGCTTCACATCTCCTGAGCGTTTTGTTCGCGCAGCTTTTTTAAAAACACATGTAACAGTTCCTAAAAACCAATCCGAAGCACTTATGACATGCTTTCATATTATGAACAGCGTTTTTATTCCTAAGGGTATTGTCTTAACTGATAAAGGTACCTATGATTATACGAAATACATTGCCTTTATAAACACTAATACATGCGAATACTATTTTAAAACTTATGAGAATAATCAAATCATGAGGGCAAGCCTTTGTGATTATTATATGCATAGTACGCAACCAATCTTTCTTGGAAACATTGTATTCTCTGAATAACCTCATTTACTTATGATACGGTTCCCCATTAATTATCCTAAATCCTCTATAAATCTGTTCTAACAGTATGACCCTCATAAGCTGGTGTGGGAAGGTCATTTTAGAAAAAGAAAGCTTATAATCTGCTCTACTAAGTACCTCTTTAGATAATCCAAGAGAACCTCCAATTATAAAAGCAACATTGCTGTTTCCTCTAACTCCCTGCTGGCTTATGAAGTCTGCCAATTCTTCAGAAGTTAGCATCTTCCCTTCTATAGCTAAAGCTACAACAAACATATTATCCTTAATATGTTTTAATATGTTATTTCCCTCTTTTTCTTTTATCATTATTTCTTCCTTTTCCGAGGCATTGTCTGGAGTTTTTTCATCACTCAATTCAATAATATCCAGTTTGCAATATCTGCTCAATCTTTTGCTGTATTCATCTATTGCACTTTTTAAATACTTTTCTTTCAATTTCCCTACGCAAATAACTGTTATATTCATTTTATCTCCATTCTTTTTACTTCATCTATTTTTTTCACTATTTTTTGTTTAACCTTTGATAAAAGCTCCTCTTTGCTTTTTCCATCCTCTAAATAATTAACAAAAGCGCACTCTAAATGATATTCCTTAAATCTTTCATCATTTTCTTTTATATATTTAAAAATTTCCCTTATCTTGTCAATAAGATAGTTTTGATTATCCTCATCTTTATTCTTAAAAGTTGCTATGAAACTTTGAACTTCATATCTTATAAATATGTCTGCATTCTTTAGTATATCATTTAACTTAATATATATATCATTTCCTAGTATAATGTACTCTTTTTCAACATCTTCTGTAAAGCTGTCTACAAATTTAAAAAGAGTTATCATCATTATGGAGAAATTATTCTGCTTCTTCTCAGCATCCTTTAGCTGATTAGATAGATAGTCTTGAAAATCTAAATTTAACTTATTATTTTTCTCCTTAATTATGTTGCCCCCATTTTTATTTGTCTTTTTATATTTTTTGTCCATACCTTTCACTATTCTTTTTAACAACATTTTCTCATCAAAGGGCTTCAATATGTAATCTACCGCTCCTGCCTTTATACTCTTTACAAACTTTTTTTTCCTATTTTCTGAGGTTACTATCAACACTGGTATATCTATCCCTCTGCTTTTTAACTTATTTAGTATATCTATTCCGCTCTCTCTATCCAAATTTATCTCCATTATTATTAGTGAAACATCATAATTGACTTCAGCCAGTATTCTAAATAGTTGGAAAGAATTCACAGCTTCATATACATGTACCTCATAATCAGAAACCAATTCCTTTATTCTACTTCTCATGTAAGCCTTGCTATCTAATATTACTATATTTCTCATAAAAATCACTCCTATATACTGTGACGGTACTTCTGCTTACTACTACATAGTAATTTTCGTAACAATTTCCTGCTTCTTCAATTATTTTATTAAACAAAAGTCGAGCTTTATTATGCTTATATTAAAAAATCACACAGAATGACGATAAGATTTCAATCGTCCTCCTGTGTGATTCATAACTTTGGACTATGATTTAAAACTCTAAACCGTAGCTCCACAGCACTTTTTATATTTCTTACCACTTCCGCATGGACAAGGATCATTTCTTCCTATTTTCTCTTCTCTAACTACAATCTTAGAAGCTCTCCATGCTTTTGTGATTTCTTTTCTCTTTTCTTCAGAGAATATTCCATCCCATTGAGGAAGGTTGTATAGATAGTCTGCCTTAGCATCTAGCATATTAAAATATAGCTTTTCTAAATCTATATTTAATTCTACTTCTGTATCCTTTTCAATATTCTCTATATCTAAAGGTGCCACAAGGCTGTCGTTAATTCCATCTAAGAACCCTACAAAAAAATCTATAGGAGTATCAAATTTAGCTGCTAATTCCTCTACTGTTCCCTTAGGAGATTCTTTATGATTAGCTAAAATCTTAGCATATATGTTTTTTTCCATATCTCCATACTCTTTCCAAAAAGCAGCCTCGCCTTTATGTTTTACATAATCTATAACCATATTTGTCCAATCCTTGTACAAACTCATCTTACATTCTCCTTCTGTAAATTATATTTACCCGTAATTATTTATTATTATAATAAAATTTTATTTTCTTTTCAATTCCAATTATTTCTTTATTTTAGATATATCTTCCTCGGCAAAAGCCTTAGATATATCATAATTTCCACCTAAAGAATCTACACTTTTATTATTAATTAATATTTTTACCTTGTTAATAGAACTTAGTTGAGTTAATGATAATACAATACTTCTTAAGCAAGCTTCTTCCTTAGCTGTACTCATCTTATATTTCGCTTCTTTGCTTAAATTTACATATGCAATGCCATCTTTAATTGAAAAACTTATAAGCTTGGTATCCTTATGAAATACAGGCTTTAACTGGCTTTCAACAGAAGGCCCTTTTATAAGCTCCTGCATTATAATTTCCCCTATGAGTTCTTCTTTCTCTAGTATTCTTTCTTCTTTCAATACTTTTACTTCATTTTCACTTTTAGATCCATCAAAATAAACATCTAAATTTATGCAAGTTTCATCGGAGTTAGGTAATTTTAATGTCTTTAGTTTCTTATTATCCTTTACTAAGTCTTTATTTTTATTGCCGCACCCTAAAAGAATAAAACTTAAAAAAACAGTTGCTAGTATGATTAAAAACAGCCTGTATATTTTTTTCATACCATACCTCCTCCTTAAAATTCTATATAATTACTTGGCATGTCTCTTTTAGCCATACCAATAAAAACATCCTCATTCACTTTTATGCCTTCTTCTCTAAGCACACTCACTACTGTTTCATATGCTAGCTCTGGATAATTGTTAATCTTGCTTAAGTGTCCCAGAACTATTCTTCTGCAACTATTTTTTGTCATACTTACTATGGCCTTTCCACAATCATAATTAGATAAATGGCCAACATCACTTAGAATTCTTCTCTTTAAAGGATATGGATATGGTCCGAATTTTACCATCTCAACATCATGATTACTTTCAAGCAGAATAACATCTGAATTTTTTACGTTTTCTTCTACTTCCTTCGAAAAATATCCAAGATCTGTGGCTATGCTTACCTTATTTTTCCCACAGCTAATAGTATAACCTACTGGGTCAGCAGCATCATGAGGTATTGAATAACTACATATTTGCATATCTTTTATATTAACACTAGATTTGTCTATTATTCTTTTATTTTCTTCTTTAATTTTTCCTATACTTTTCTCCATACCCTTCCATGTAAGCTTATTAGCATAGATAGGTATATTGTATCTTCTTGATAAAACTCCTACACCTTTTACATGATCACTGTGTTCATGGGTTATAAATATACCATCTATTTTACTAGGATCCTTTTTAATTGATGATAATGCACTTTCTATGCTTTTTCCTGCTAATCCTGCATCTATTAATATACTTCCATAATCTGAAGATATATATATACTATTTCCACTGCTTCCACTATACAAAGGACAAAATATCATCGTGCTTTCTCCATTCTAATCCTAAAGTCTATTCATCTTTAACTCTTATTATTTTTGCGCCTAACTCATTAAACTTCTTTTCTATATATGGATATCCTCTATCTATGTGCTGTATGCTAGTAACTTCTGTAACTCCTTTAGCAATAAGTCCTGCTATAACCATAGCAGCTCCTGCTCTTAAGTCTGTAGCCTTTACTTTTGCTCCTGTAAGATGTGGAACTCCTTCAATAATAGCTAAATTACCTTCTACACTTACTTGAGCTCCCATTTTCTTTAATTCATCAATATGCTTAAATCTGCTTTCCCATATGCTTTCATTAACTATGCTTCTTCCTTTTGCTATGCTCAAAAGTGCAGTCATTGGCTGCTGTACATCTGTAGGGAATCCTGGGTATGGAAGAGTCTTTATATTTACTCCTCTTAAATTTCCGCGGCTCTCTACAGTTACACTATCTCCATTTTCTGTTACTTCAACACCCATTTCTATAAGCTTTGCTGATATAGATTCTAGGTGTTTTGGTATAACACTATTTACTGTAACTTTTCCTCCACAAGCTGCAGCAGCAATCATGTATGTACCAGCCTCTATTTGATCTGGTATAACACTATAATTACAGCCAGTTAGTTCTTTAACACCATTTATTTTAATAACATCTGTTCCAGCGCCTTTTATATCCGCACCCATACTATTCAAAAAATTAGCTACGTCAACTATATGAGGTTCTTTAGCTGCGTTCTCAAGTACAGTTTTTCCCTCAGCAAGTGCAGCTGCTAGCATAACGTTAATAGTAGCTCCAACACTAACCACATCAAAATATATATTAGCTCCTACTAATCTATCTGCTTCTACAATTACTGCACCATGTTCAATTTTTACCTTTGCACCTAGCGCTTCAAATCCCTTTATGTGCTGGTCAATAGGTCTAACCCCTATAGCACATCCACCAGGCATTTCTACCTTTGCTCTTCTAAATCTTCCAAGCAGTGCTCCTATCAGATAGTAAGAAGCTCTCATTTTTCTTACATCATCTGTATCTGCATTACTGTTATTTATACAGGTACTATCTATTATAACTGTATTTTTATTCTTAGTTATTTTAGCTCCTAAGCTTTCTATAATTTTCTCTATACAATATGTATCACTAATCTGAGGTATATTGTCAATAGTACAAACACCTCTACTTGCCATTATAGCCGCAGGTAAAATAGCCACTGCTGCGTTTTTTGCTCCACTTATTTCTATCTCTCCATTAAGAGGTCTTCCTCCATAAATAATCAACTTTTCCATATGATTATCCATCCTTACTATCTTTTTTAGTATTTTATTTTTATAAAATATGGCATCAAATATTTCACAAAGTCTATTATAGCATAATACTGCTGATTTTTAATACCTATTTTTTTTATATTGTTATAGTATAACTTTGATTGTAAACTAATATATTCGCTATTAGGATTAACCTGTAAATAGCCTATGTATACTTTAAGTATACATGAATATGCTAAATGTGATATAATAACAGTAAAAATTGTTTTATTGGGGGATTAAAATGAAATATCATTTAGTTGCCTTATTTGATAAAGAATCTAATAAGCTTATTGAAACAACTCAAAGGGATTTATGTCGAAAATATAGACTTTACAAAACAAATCAACAATTTTATATACATATTCAAACAATAATTAACCCTGATATGGATAAACTTGATAAGATTGTTACAGACACTTTGGCTCCTTATAAGAAATTTAAGGTGCAAATTAATCCTAAATTTTGGTTTGATAAATCTCTAAAAACTATCAATTTAAGGGTAGAACATAGTGGATATATAAACAGAATTATTCGTAATATTACAGATATTCTTATTTTAAATGGATTTAATATACAAAACGATCCTAATAAAGAATTATATATGCCTATTGCAAATTCTAATTATTCTATTAGAAAAGCACTAAATGAGGATTTGCCTACAGCGTTTACTTCTAAAAGTGAAGATATATGTTATGATTTTGCTAAGGTTAACCGCATTGAACTTTGGAAACCTATCAACAATAAAAAACAAATTCTAATAAAAGATTATGTTTTAAGAGATTACTAGACAAAATAATTTCGTATCAAATCTACAAGTTTTGATATGAATTTATTTTTTGATATTTTTAAATGTAAACGTTTTGTTAATCTTTTAATATTTCTGAAAATATTATAAAATAATTCTAGTATGAAATTTAGAGAAAGGCGGAAACCTTAATGAATTTACATAATGATTTACATAAGTTATTCCAGTTACAGCATAATCTTGATAAAAGAATTTTAGAAGAACACCATTTACAAAATGAATCTCTGTTTTCAAAGAAGATTTTAGCTCTTCAGGTAGAGATAAGTGAGCTTGCTAATGAAACTCGTTGCTTTAAGTTTTGGAGTAATAAAGGACCTTCTCCTAAAGAAAAAATACTTGAGGAATATGTAGACTGCCTGCATTTTATACTTAGTATAGGTCTTGATAAGGATTATTGTGACATAGATGTTGTTTGTAAGGGTGAAGATACTGAATTAACTAAAAAATTTCTTAACCTGTACATAGATATCAACGATTTTGTAGTTTGCTCATCTAGAGATAACTACAAAACTTTGTTTGAAGATTTCTTATGTGTTGGACATGACTTAGGTTTTACTTTTAAAGAAATTGAAGACGCCTATTACCATAAAAATGCTATAAATCATGTAAGACAAGATAATGGATACTAATATATAAATTTATAATAAGTTAATTTTTAATGTTAACCTTCTGAGAATAATATAACCTATTATTTTAGGGCACACTATCCTTGGAGGGTGATTTTTTATGTTTGGACTAATATGTTCTCTCCTTGCAGGTCTTTTTATGAGTCTTCAAGGTGTTTTTAATACTCGCCTCAGCGAAAAAATTGGACTTTGGGAGACAAATACAATAGTGCAGGGAATAGCTTTTGTTTTAACACTAGTAATAATGTTATTTGCAGGAAAAGGTAATATAAAAAATATAGGAGAAGCTAATAAGCTTTATCTTCTTGGTGGTCCCCTTGGCGCTGCTATTACTCTTACAGTTATGTGTGGAATGGCTAAATTAGGTCCTACCTATGCAGTAAGCGCCATATTAATTGCCCAACTTATTTCTGCTGCACTAATTGAAGCCTTTGGTCTTTTTGATTCCGACAAATCCAACTTTGGTATGTTTAAAATAATTGGGGTGGCTTTTATGCTCTTAGGTATAATAATATTTGAATGGAAAAAATAGAGATTCCTTGATTCTCTATTTTTTATTGTTAACATTTCCTCTCTAATATTACTATATTATATAATAGAGTAATATTTCAGGAGGATATCTATGTTTTCTTTAAAAAACAAGTTAGATATAAATTTAAAAGATGCCTTAGAAAATAAGCTCTATAAAAATTATAGGGTTTTAATACATTGTAAATCTCTCCAAGACAAAATCGAAAAAAAGCTTAAGGTATATAGATGCGATGTCATACGTTCAATTCCATCTGTAGGATGCATATGTGCTAATGTTTCTCCTAATGTCATAGAAAGGCTTATTGAGTATCCTGAGATAAAATATATTTGTTTTGATAATTATGCTATCTTATGCGGCAGCAGTGTACTTTCGGCAAACGGAGTTAAATTCCAAAATAAAAGCAAATTAACAGGTAAGAATGTATGTATAGGAATTGTAGACAGCGGAGTATATCCTCATCCAGATTTAAAAAGCCCTTCTAATAAGATTTTAAACTTTTTAGACCTTATAAATAATCTTAAATATCCTTATGATGATAACGGCCACGGAACCTTTATAAGCGGTCTTATTGCTTCCAGCGGCTATAGTTCTAACGGAATGTATAAAGGAATAGCTGAAGATAGTAAAATTTATATGATAAAAGCTTTTAACAGTGCAGGAAGAGGTTTTATATCCGACATATTATTTGCTATAGATGCTTTAATAGAAGAAAGCAGTACCTGCAATCTAAAAATAATATGCCTTCCTTTTGAACTATTAGATTATAATAAGTTCTATCTTTCTCTATTTTCAAAGCTTTTTGAAAAAGCCATAGAAAAAAACTTGGTTATTGTGGTGCCAAGCGGTCATAATACCAATGTGGAAAATTCTATGAGAGGAATAGCTCTTTTAAAAAATTGTATAACCGTAGCTGGTATAGATACATCAGGGGTAAAAAAGCCTTATTTGAATTCTTCTGCTGGGTCTGGCAGCAAGCTTGAAAAGCCAGATTTATCTGCTGCTTGTGTAAACATATGCTCTTTAAACTCTGATACATCCTATATATCTGAAAGAGATGGACAAAAGCTATATCCTCGTGTTATGGATAATCCTTACACCACCTATACAGGTACATCCTGTGCAGCTGCTTATATAAGCGGTGTTTGCGCCTTATTATATGAAAAGAATCCTAATTTAACATATAAAGATGTGGTTTCTCTCCTTAAAGTATCCTCTACTTTTCTAAACATACCTAAAAGCGTACAAGGATCAGGTATTATAAATATTAAAAAATTACTTTCATAATACTATAAAATTATTTTAAGCATAAAAAAGATGTAAGAATTATCTACGCCAATTCTTACATCTTTTTTATTTAGCTTTCTGCAGTCTTCATTTCTATTACTTTTTTCTCACCTTTAGATTTATTTCTTTTGAAAATATAATCTACAATAATAGCTATAGCCCCATCTCCTGTTACATTTGTGGCTGTCCCAAAGCTATCTTGTGCTGCATGCAATGCTATCATCAAGCCTTGCTGAGGTTGAGTGAATAAAAGCATATCTTGTAAAAGTCCTAAGGATGCCATAACTCCTCCACCTGGTATTCCTGGTGCCGCTACCATTGTTACTCCCAGCATTAATATAAATGGAAATATTACTGCAAATGTTGGATTTTGTCCATTCATTAACATAACTCCCATAGAAGCTAACACTAATGTTATAGTATCTCCTGCTAAATGAATTGTTGCACATAGTGGAACAACAAAGTCTACAATTTCCTCTGAAACTCCGTTTTTCCTTACACATTCTAGGTTTACCGGAATAGTAGCTGCTGATGATTGAGTTCCTAGTGCTGTAAAGTATGCTGGAATCTCATTTTTTAAAGATTTAAATGGATTTTTTCCACTTATAGCTCCAGCTACCCCATATTGAACTATGATGTAAGCCACTTGAAGTAATAATAATATTATATAAACAGATGAAAATGTCTTTAAAGTTCTAAATATTTCTCCTGCAACTGTAAGTTTTACAAATATTCCTGTTATATATACAGGTACAAAAGGTATGATTATATTCTTTACTGCAAGTGTTACTACATCTTGAAAATCCTTTACTGCATTAAGAAGTGTATTCCCCTTTATATATGACATGCCTATTCCTAGCATAAACGCCATAACAAGTGCTGTCATAACTCCCATTACTGGATCTATAGTTACTGAAAAATACGGCTTTAGATCTACAGCTGAACTTTTAGCTACTTCCCCTGCCTTTATTACCTTAGGAAGTATAGATGCTCCAAGCAAATATGCTGCTATTCCTGCTATTATAGTAGAAACATATGCTATTGCTGTTGTTATAGCTAACAGCTTTCCAGATCCATTTCCTAAATCTGCAATACCTGGCGCAACAAATCCTATTATTATACAAGGAATGATAAACGTTAAAAAGCTGCCGAATAAGCTTGAAAAAGTAACAAGTATTCTTGAAAAGAAATAAACTTCTGTGTTCTTTGATACAATTCCAATTATAATACCTAATATTATTCCAATAACCAATTTGGGTAAAAGCCCCATCTTTTTCATATAAATTCCCCCCTTTTATGTTGTTGTACTCACACAGAAAACATTTGTATTCAATATAAATACAGTAAGATATTAACACCTTCTTCTTCATTTGTCAATAAAAATTTAATTATATTTATTTCTCATATTATTTACAAAAATTAAAAGAACTAAGCAATCTAAAACTGCATTGCCTAGTTCTTTTCTAAATATTTTTAACCCTTAACATTCAACTTCTAACTTTTAGTTTGTGCTTCTAACTTGTAACATTGAGTTTTTATATAACTCTATCTTTGCCTATAAAACATAATGATAACATTCCTGCTCCTGTATGAGATGCTATCACAGGCCCTACATGATTTATTAAAACCTTTTTTACATTATATTTTTCAAGAATCATCTCTTTAAGATAAAGAGCATCAGAAAGACAATCCCCATGGCTTATACCTACAACCAAATTTTCTGTATCTATAATATTTTCTTCAAATTTATCTATAAGAGATTTTATAGCTTTTTTTCTTCCCCTTATATTGCTTAAATTTTCAAGGTTTCCCTCCTTATCTATATATATTAAAGGTTTTATCTGAAGAAGAGTTCCTATATTAGCCTTTGCACTAGAAAGTCTTCCACCTCTTTTTAAATGAATAAGGTCTTCTACTATAAACCAATGATGAAGTTTTAATTTATTCTCCTCCACCCAATTTACTATCTCTTCTTTTGATGCTCCATGGTTTAACATTTCTACAGCAGTATATACTAGAATTCCCTCTCCAATAGAAGCGCTTTTAGTATCTATTACCGTTATATCTGCTCCTTCTATCTCTTCTTCAATTGTTTTTTTTGCAATACTGGCACTGCTATAACATCCGCTTATCTTAGAGGACATAGATAGATGAATTATAGATTTTCCCTCTTTTGCATACTTTCTAAATAAATCTTCAAATCTATATACATTTATTTGAGAAGTAGTAGGCATAGCTCCATTTCTTAATTTACCGTAGAACTCTTCGTATGTAAGAGTTTTACCAAAATCGTCTACATATTCCTGCCCTTCTAAATGACATATCAATCCTAAAGCTGGTATATTATTTTTTTCAACATATTCTAGCGGTAAATCACTACTTGAATCTGTAGTTACAATAGTATTCATATTTATTATAATCCTCCTTAATAACTCCTATATATACCTACTTAATAGTTCTCTTCTTAACCAATCTAATGCCCTCATAACTGTCATGTTTCTTATTTTCTGCCTATTTCCCACTAAATGCAGTTCTTTAGTCTTAACTTCTCCCTTTATATAAAGACCTACGTACACAAGTCCAACAGGCTTTTCTTCAGTTCCACCTCCTGGGCCTGCAATTCCTGTTGTAGATATTCCTATATCGCTTCCTGAAGAAAGAGCTGCTCCCTTAGCCATTTCTGCTGCTGTCTCACTGCTTACTGCCCCAAAGTCTCTAAGGGTTTTTTCCGATACATTTACTCTCTTAACCTTAGCTTCATTAGTATAAGTTATAAACCCTTCTTTAAATACTTTAGATATTCCTGGATAATTTATTATAGCACCGCCTAAAAGTCCTCCAGTACAGGATTCTGCTGTGGCTATAGTTAAATTATTTTCAACTAGAATTTTTCCTACAACCTCTTCTAATGTAATATCTCCTTCTCCATATACTGAAATTCCAAGTCTTTCTCTAATTTCTTTTTCAACTGGAATGATTAGTTTTTCGCATTTTTCTTCATTCTCTGCCTTAGCTGTAATTCTTAAAGTAACCTCACCTTCTTTAGCGTAAGGTGCAACTGTAGGATTCTTTGAATTTTCTAAAATATCGTCTATAATTTCAGCTACATTGCTTTCTCCTAATCCTATAACTCTAAGAGTTTTTGACACTAAAATACTATCTTGAAATTTTTTTAGATATGGAACTAGACTCTCCTCAAACATAGGTTTCATTTCTCTTGGAGGTCCAGGAAGTACGGCTAATATCTTATTATCTTCTTCTATTATACATCCTGGTGCTGTACCATTTTTGTTCTTCATTATAATTGCATCTTTTGGAAAGAATGCTTGCTTTTTATTGCTCTCCGCCATAGGCATGTTTATTCTTTTAAAATAATCCTCTATTTCTTTTAGTGATTCTTCATGAAGAACTGCCTTCTTTCCAAAGTATTCAAATGCTACTTCCTTAGTTAAATCATCTTTAGTTGGCCCAAGTCCTCCTGTAGTTATTATAAGGTCTGCTCTTTTAAAGGCTAAATCATAAGCCTGCATTAGCCTCTCTGGATTATCTCCAACCACTGATTGATGGTATACCTCTATACCTAGTTCAGCTAATCTGTTTGCTATATACTGAGCATTGGTATTTACTATATTACCTAACAATATCTCTGTGCCTACTGCTAATATTTCTGCTCTCACTATTTGCCCTTCTTTCCTTTTTAAACATAGTGCTTTAGTCAATAATTATTATATCAAAAAAACAATAGATATATATATAATCTATTGTTCAAAATACGACAGTAAACTCTCTTCATTATGCTATTCTGATTTTTTCATCTAATATAATAAGTTCGTAACTATATATCTTATCCTTTATAAATGCACTATTCTTAGCAACCTCATTTGCTTCTTTCAGGTTCTTTACCTTAAATAAGAATGAACCTCCATTCCTATTGATGTATCCTCCACCTATTAAATACTTATTCTCTCCATCAACTTTTATCTTTGTTATATGTGCTCCTGTACACTTTTCACTCTTGTCCTTACCTTGAATGGAATAATTCACCCTAACAAAAAAACTGCCATGTTCTTGCATAAATGTACCCCCATCTATAAAATCGTGCAAATAACTACATGATTCGATTATATAGAACATTTGTTCGATTGTCAATATACCTTTTCATTTATTTCAAAATAGTATATAATCTACTATATCAGAAATTTGATTCAAGTGAATAAAAGAGGTCATTAAAATGAGAATTGTACCTATTGAATGCGTGAAAGATGGATGTTGTCTTGGAAAAACTATATTCGACAACGACGGAAGAGTACTATTGAGAGAAGGAGTTAGGCTCAATTCAAAACTTTTAAAAAGAGTTCAAAACCTAGGTATATATTCAATTTATATAACCGATGAATATAGTGAAAAAGAGATAGAAGATATAATTAAGCCAGAGATAAGACAAAAATGTATAAAGGTAATTAAAGATACTTTTTCAAATATACATAACTATGTTTCTAATAGCATTTCCCCTAAAGTATCCAGTAATGATATTAAAAAAAGTGTATCGTATTCTTCCTCCATTAAAGAAGTAGCTGAAGATTTGTTAGATGAAGTACTCGGCCGAAAAAACATAATGATAAATTTAGTTGATATAAAGAGTATGGACAACTATACCTATCAACACTGCGTAAATGTTAGTATAATAGCCCTAATCATTGGAACCCAACTCAAATTAAGGAAGTCAGAACTTTTAGATTTATGCGTAGGTTCACTTCTTCATGACATCGGTAAAGTTTTTATTCCCAAGGAAATCTTAAATAAAAAAGGACTATTAACTTCTAAAGAATTTCAAATTATAAAAACTCATTCAAATAAAGGTTATGAATATTTAAAAGGGAATCTTGAAATTTCCCCTCCAGCTAGAGTTGTAGTGCTGCAGCATCACGAAAAGATAAATGGTACTGGCTATCCTGATGGAAGGCATGGAGATGAGATAACTAAGTTATCTAAGATAACAGCCGTAGCTGATGTATATGATGCTCTAACTTCGGACAGGCCTTATAGAAGAGCTATGTCCCCAAATGAAGCTCTTGAGTATATATTTGCTAATGGAGGAACTCATTTTGATTATGAGACAGTAAGAGCTTTTTCCTCTGTCATAATTCCTTATCCAGAAGGAACTATAGTGGAACTTAATAATGGTGATATTGGAGTAGTAGAAGAAATTTGTCCATACTATCCTTTACGTCCAAAGTTAAAGTTAATAAAAACTAAGGATGAAGGAGATAAATATAGAAAAGGAACTTTCATAGATCTTGTAGAAGAGTTGAACCTAGTAATTCAAAGAGTAGTATATGAAATTTAAAAGATAAGGGCTAGTTATATGCAAACAAGCCATCGTTGCAAAACTAGCCCTAATTTATATTCCAGAAGTCTTTAGTAATCTTTTCTATTTCTTTTGAACTTTTAAGAGCTGTTAAGTTTCTCCATTCCCTTGGAAATAACCTATAGTAACTTCGGTAAGAAAATCTCTCATCGATTAAGAGAACTACTCCCTTATCTTCTTCTGTTCTTATTACTCTTCCTGCAGCCTGCATGACCTTATTCATACCTGGATACATATATGCATATTCAAAGCCCTTATTGTTTTTATCCTTAAAATAATCCCTTATTATATTTCTCTCTAAGGAAATCTGAGGAAGACCAACTCCCACTATTATAGTTCCTATCAACCTATCTCCAGTTAAATCAATGCCTTCCGAAAAAATTCCTCCCATGACAGCAAAGCCAACTAGGCCCTCCTTATTGTCCTTAGAAAAACTGTTTAAAAATTCTTCTCTTTCTTCTTCCCTCATAAAGGAGCTTTGACACAGAGTTTTTACATGGGGATTTTTTAGAGAATACCTTGTATGAACTTCATTCATGTACTCGTATGATGGAAAAAATACTAGATAATTTCCTCTCTTAGTTTCAAAAATTCTTTCAATATCTTCTACTATTTTATCATAGGTAAACTTTCTCATTCTGTATGTTGTAGCTATGCTGCTGTCCATTATTAAGCAAAGATTCTCCCTTTTAAAAGGTGAGTCTAATCTTATTTTGTATGAATTTTCATCTCCTCCAAGAATATCAACAAAATAATCCATAGGCATTAGAGTAGCTGAAAATAAAATAGCGGCTCTTCCTCTCTTCATTCCCTCCTGAAGCAAAAGTGAGGGATCTAGACAGAATAATTTTAACTTAACATCATCTCCAAGCTTCTCTGCATAAGTTACATATGTATCATTATATACATCAAAAGTCCTTATAAAGTTTAGGACATTAAAATAAAACTCCATAAGTTCATCTTTAAAAGTTTCATTACTCTCTTTATTTTCCAAAAACCACTTTTCTGCATGAAATGAGAATTCCCTTAAAAGAGGTATTATATCCTTAGGAGGTTCCTTATCTATATAAGCATTGCTGCCGTTCTCCTGACACAGCTTTCTAAACTTAATCATCTCTGAATTGATTTTATTAAGAATTCTTGAAACTTCCTTGGCCTTCTCTGATGTATCTTTTTTTAACTTCAATATTTCTTTTTTGTTAAGTTCCGCAGAAAACATTTCCCTTGCTCTATCAACCAGGTTATGAGCTTCATCAATTAAAAATGTAAAATCTGTAGTTCCCTCTAAAAAAAATCTTTTTAGATATACTCTAGGATCAAATACATAATTATAATCGCATATTATGCAGTCCGAAAAATTAGCCAATTCTAAAGAAAACTCAAAGGGACATACTCTGTGTTTTCTAGAATATTCTTCAACAACCTCTCGAGAGAGCTTATCTTCCTTAAAAATATCCTTCACAGCTTCATTTACTCTATCAAAGTGTCCCTTAGCGTATTCGCACTTTTCAGGATCACAATTTTTCTCTTCTTTAAAACATATTTTATCCTTAGCTGTAATTGTAAGACTTTTAATTCTAAGACCTTCCCCCCTCATTTTTTCTACAGCCTTTTCCGCAGCAGTTCTAGTTATAGTTTTTGCTGTAAGATAAAATATCTTTGAGGTGTGTCCCTCTCCCATAGCTTTAATGCTTGGAAAAAGCGAAGCCAAAGTCTTTCCTATGCCTGTAGGAGCTTGAGCAAATATTTTCTTTTCCTCAACTATTGTTTTGTATACAGCTACCGCAAGCCTTCTTTGTCCCTCTCTATAACTTTTAAATGGAAAAGGCATCTCCATTATGGATCTATTTCTCTCTTCCACCCAGCTTTGCTGCATCTTTGCCCAATCCATATATTGATCTATCAAGCTATAGAAAAACTTTTCCAATTCTTGAAAGTCAAAACTCTTCATAAACCTTTTAATTTCTTTTGTATCCATTTGATAATATGTAAGCTGAATATATATATTTTCTAAATTATTTTCCTTAGCATATATAAATCCATAGCACTTAGCCTGAGCCCAATGAAGCTCATTATAATCCTCTTCTACAAATTCTAAAGGAGCTGTAGTTGTCTTTATCTCATCAATTATAATCCTATCCTCTTCCTCTATAATTCCGTCAGCACGTCCCCCTACTTCTAAAATTATACCTTCATCCTCTATAGTATAAGAAAGTGCTACCTCACTCTTATATTCCTTAGGAGCTGATTTTTGTATTTTCTGATGCACCTTTATAGCATCCACATTTCTAGAGCTTCCCGTAAAAGTTGAAACCAAATCCCCAGACCTTAAAACAAACTCCACAAGGTTTCTAACAGAAAGCTTTATAGTGGTTTTCTCTTCCATACTTTTTATCCTCTCGATTATGTATAGTTTATACTTAAAATTATAACTTATTTTTGAGTATTATAGAAAATTACCATGCAATTTTCTTAAGTGGAGGCGTCAATGCGCAAGTGGAGAGTGGAGAAGTTTAGGTAAAAGCTGAAATAGCTACTATAGATGCTTCTGATGAAACGTCTATAGTAGCTACTGGGCTAAAAAATATATTATACGAGGAAGTTTAGTCTTTTATAAACTAAGGGAAGCGGTTAAGCCTTGCACGTTAGCGCATAAACTCCTAAACTAGAAATACCTCTCTAATTCCTCCACTGAATTTATATCAAATATTTCCATTGCAATTAAATCCAAAGTATCATTGGATAATTTCATAATCTTTTCTTTATATTCCTCAGGAACCTTTTTGAATTTTTTCATTAATAACTTAATAAGCATTTCTGCTTTTCCAAGTTCTTTACCTTCTTTTAGTCCTTCTTTTAGTCCTTGTTCTCTGCCTTCTTCTATTAAACTCTTTCCTAGTTCAGTCACTCTTAATTCCTCCTTTACCTTTTCTAAATCTCTTTCTTTTAAAAATTTACTTGCAAAGGCGTATAGTATTGATTGAACATCGTACCTATATTTATTTATATCTTTGGTTATTCTAATAGCTTTTACAATTTTTTCGGCTTTTGTTAACTTTCCTCCCATAATTGGAGTAAAAGTTAATGTTATTATATCTTGTTTTGTTATCTCTTCTCCACCCTTGATTTTTTCTGCTATTTCATCGAAAATTTTGTCTCCATCTTTTTCTACCATTGAAATAACTTGTATTCTGTATGTATTTATGCCACTTTTATAGCTATCTAATGGATTTACAATATCACCTGAATATACAACATAGGTTATCACGTCTTTTTCAGTTTGGTGACTTAGAAGTGCTTCATACGCTCTGAATCTTCTCAAGTCCTTTTTTCCTTTATCTGTCGTCTGAAATTCAAAATGTATATAAGAGTCATCTTCCATAAGAAATGTATAATCCATATACATTTTTTTAGTTTCTAAGACTATTAACTCAGTTGGAGCAACTTCTTTTACTTTTTTATTTATACCAAAGAACTTCAAACCTTCTTCCGCAAATAAGTCCATAGCTCTCTTCATAATTATATCTTCATAGTTAGTTTGCTTCATAAGTTCACCTGCTCATACATTTGTTATAACTTTATTATATACCTATTAAAAGTTATTTTCTATTTAAAACTAGTAATGCACCATATAATAAAATTGCGATTCAATTTTATTAAGTGCACCTAAATATGAAATTTAAATAAATGCTAATAATTGTAAGTCTAATATTAGATTTGTCTGTATGTGTATTTACTTTTAGAAAAATGCTTTTCTTTAATAAATGTGAATAATCTTTTTAATATTGAACCGGAGTATGAGATTTGCATTGTAGAAAGCGTTGAACAAGCGTTAGAAGCTCTTTATTTCTGGATTTAAAACACCGTAAGAACCTTCTATTGTCTGAACGGCAGTGAGTTTAGAAGGTTTAGGGGTTTTAAAGCCAGAAATATTAGAGCTTCTTTGCGTAGTGAAGCTTTCCTAAATGCAAATCTCATACGGAGGTTCAATATTAAAGATTGTCACAATTTATTTCCTAATCGTCCTTAATTCTATAAATATACACCGGTCTTATATCTTTATCCGCAAAATTGTTTAAATAATGGTAGAATGATACATAAAGCCTATTTTTCGTATGTTGCGCCAAGAATAAGTCATATCTGCCTATTTTCCAGTTATACCCTTTATCATGTATAACTTGAGTATGATATGGATATTTATTCTCAGGATCACCATATTGTATTACGTCTCCTATATTTAATAAGGAGAATAATCTATCAAAATTATCCAATGCTTGTTGAACTGTTATAGCAGTATATGCTGCGGCTCTATTGGCTCCTAAACCGTTTTCATTGCCCCAATGCCTTCTAAAATATCGAGCAGCCCTCCAGGTTATAGATATATTAGTTAAATTTTTCTCATCCTTTGTTTTACAAAACCAGGAATCAATTTTATCCCACTTTCTTCCTAATTCCTCCATTCCTCCAGCCTTTAAGACTTGAGATACAAAGTTTGCACAATCATCATTTTCAAAATATGGATAATGACTGGTGTTAGGAGTTAAGGCATATTTTTCTGCATATTCTTTAGCTAACATTCTGTCATAGTGTAAATTCCCTTTTGAGATAATGTCATTTCCTCTATTATATTCACTCATAATATCCTCTAAAATAATTGTTATCATTATATAAATATAAAATATAAGTATGTTTTATGCTAAAGGACATCCTTTGCCATATAAAAAATTCATATCCGAAATGTATATTATGCCTTATAATATAGATTATGCTTTATCATATTAGTGTATTATATATAATAAAAAGAGGAGGTGTAAAAAATGAAAGTATCAATGAAATACGGAGAAAAGCATTTTGATTTAAATTTTGAACATAAAAATGTAAAAATCGTAAGCAGTCTATCTTCTGCTCAATTAAAAAAAGAAGAAGAAATATTAAAATATGCTATTGAAAATCCAATCGATAGTCCAAGATTGAAGGATATAGTAAAGCCAGATGAAGATGTGTGCATTATAGTACCAGATGTTACAAGATTATGGCAAAAACCATCTGTATATTTGCCTTATGTAATTAAAGAGTTAGAAGAAGCAGGAGTTAAAGATGATAACATTCACTTTCTATGTGCATTAGGAACACATAGAAAACAAACTGAAGAAGAACATAAATTGATTATGGGTAAAGAGCTTTTTGATAGATTTAAAATTATAGATCATGACTGCAGAAATAAGGACAATCTTCAATATGTTGGTACCACATCTTTTGGTACTGAAGTTTATGTAAATAAATTTGCACTTCAATGTAAACATATTATCCTTACAGGAGGAATTGTCTTTCACGATATAGCTGGTTTTGGTGGAGGAAGAAAAGGCATATTGCCAGGTATCAGTGGTTATGAAACTGTAATGCAAAATCACTCTCTTTCACTAAATCCAAATGGCCCAGGAAGCAATCCAAAGGTTAGAACTGCTCTTATGGATGGAAACCCTTTTAGTGAGGACATGCTTGAAGCTGCTAAATTTGTAAATCCATCCTTTTTATTTAATGTAATACTAGATTCAGATGGCAATTTTACAGCTGCCGTTGCAGGTAATTATATTACTGCCCACAGAAAAGGCTGTGAAATACTAAAATCAATAGACAGCTTCAATATTAAAGAAAAGGCTGATGTTATTATAGCCTCAGCTGGTGGGTATCCTAAAGATATAGATCTTTATCAAGCTTCAAAAGCCTTAAGCAATTCAGTGGAAGCTGTACGTGAAGGCGGCACTATCATCTTGGTTGCTGAATGTATAGAAGGATTAGGTCATAAAGATATGGAGCATATATTCTATAACTTTAAAAACAATGCAGAAAGAGAGCAGGAAGTTAGAAGAGAATATACAATTGCAAAGTTTTTTGCTTTTGTTATATGCGAAATGGCGGTTAAATACAATCTAATATTAGTTTCTTCCATGGATCCAAAGTCCTTAGAATGCTGCAATATTAAAATTACAAGCAATTTAGAAGATGCTATATATTGTGCTAAAGATGCTGTAGACAATGCTGATTTAATATATTTAATGCCTACAGCGGGAAGTACATTACCTGTTCAATCTTAAAGTATAATTTTTTCATAAAAATTTAATAAATCTTATTGAATATTTATAAATATTGATGTATAATAATACAAAAGATAATTAAAAGGGAGTTGTATTCTATGAAAAAAAATATATTAAATAAATTAGTTACATTAACGTTAATGACTGCCATGATATTTACTTTCTCAGCTTGTAGCAAAACTAAATCACCTATGGAAAGAGTTAAAGAAAATGGTACTTTAATAGTTGGAACAAGCGGTGACTATCCACCATATGAATTTCATAAAAAAGTAAATGGTGAAGATAAGGTTGTTGGTTTCGACATAATGATAGCTGAAGAAATTGCAAAAGACTTAGGTGTAAAATTAGAAATAAGGGATATGAACTTTGAGGGCTTATTAGGCGCACTAAAAAGCAACAAAGTTGATATGGTTATAGCTGGTATGAATCCAACTCCTGAGAGAGCAAAAGAAGTTGACTTCTCAAAGGTATATTATGTAGCTAAGCAAGCAGTTTTAGTAAGAGCTGAAGATAAAGATAAAATAAAATCTTTAGATGACTTAAAGGGTAAAAAAGTTGGAGTTCAATTGAGTTCAACTCAGGAAGAAATAGCAAAATCTCAAATTAAAGATGCTGAAATCAAATCTTTAAGCAAAATTACAGATTTAATTCTTGAACTTAAGAATAAAAAGGTAGATGCTTTAGTAGTAGAACTTCCTGTTGGACAATCTTATGCAGATAAAAATAAAGATTTATCCATGTCTGATATAGAATTTGATAAATCTATTTCAGAAAAAGGATCTGCTATAGCAGTAACAAAGAATAACCAAGAATTTTTAGATTCAATAAATAAAACTTTAGATAGACTTATGACCGAAGATAAGATTAATCAATTTATTGTAGACGCAAGCAATATGATTGAATAACATACTATAGAGTAACTTAGGAAAAGATAATGGCTAAGCCATTATCTTTTGTTAGTTAAGATCAATTGTTTATTTTTTGTTTTTTAGTTATAATTTTTCAATTTATAGGAGGGATTTATAATTGGACTTTAGTTTTTTAGGAAAATACTATCCGATGTTCTTAGCCGGTGCAAAAATGACTTTATTGTTAGCCTTTTTGACAGTTTTATTTGGAACAATTTTAGGTACCCTATTATCTTTAATGAGACTTTCTAATAATAAGATACTTAAACTTATTTCTACAGCTTACGTAGAGTTTATAAGAGGTACTCCTTTAATGATTCAATTGTTTTTATTCTACTTCGGTATACCCGCTGCTTTAGGAATAGAACTTCCTGAATTCCCATCTGCTATATTAGCTTTATCAATTAATAGTGGAGCATATGTAGCAGAAATAATAAGATCAGGAATACAAGCTGTTGATAAGGGCCAAATGGAAGCAGCTAGAAGCTTAGGTATGACTTATGGTATGACCATGAAGGAAGTTATCATTCCTCAAGCTGTTAAAAATGTTTTACCTGCTTTAGGTAACGAATTTGTTACAGTTATAAAAGAATCTTCTATAGTGTCGGTTATAGGGCTTACAGAACTCACCAGAACTTCTGATATCATAAGAGGAGTAACATATCTTTCATTTGAACCTTTAATAGTAGTTGCAGTTTTGTATTTTATAATGACATTTACATTGTCTAAATGTATTGGATTACTTGAAAGGAGGATGAAAACTAGTGATTAAGGTAAATAATTTGCATAAAAAATTTAATCACGTCCATGTTCTTAAAGGAGTAAACGCCCACATTAATAAGGGTGAGGTTGTAGTTGTTATTGGACCTAGCGGTTCTGGAAAAAGTACATTTTTAAGATGCCTAAACTTATTAGAAACTCCAACTGAGGGCGAGGTAATCTTCGAAGGTACTAATATTACAGATAAAAAGGTTAATATAAATCATTTACGTGAAAAAATGGGAATGGTTTTTCAGCAGTTTAATTTGTTTCCTAATAAAACCGTTCTTGAGAATATAACTTTAGCACCAATAAAGGTAAAAAAGAAATCAAAGGAAGAAGCAGAAGCTATTGCATTTAAACTTTTAAAGAAAATAGGTCTTGATGATAAAGCAAATAGCTACCCTTCTCAACTTTCCGGTGGTCAAAAGCAAAGAATAGCTATAGCCCGAGCTTTAGCCATGGAACCAGACGTTATGCTTTTTGATGAACCCACTTCTGCATTAGACCCTGAAATGGTTGGTGAAGTATTGAATGTAATGAAGGAACTTGCCTCAGAGGGAATGACAATGGTGGTTGTTACTCACGAAATGGGATTTGCTAAAGAAGTAGGAGATAGGATTTTCTTTATGGACGGAGGAAACATCATCGAAGAAGGGACTCCAGAAGAAGTATTTAACAATCCAAAGAATCCTAGAACTAAAGACTTTTTAAGCAAGGTCTTATCTTAAGGGTGCAGCTTATAAAAAGGGGGATAAATTATGAAAAGCAGATTTTTGGGGAAAAAATATTTGAATGATAACTCTAATCCTTTGTCTTCAGTTGCTTCCTTACTAGGAGATAAAGATATCATTAATTTAAGCATTGGGGACCCAGACTTTATAACAGACAGTACTATAACTGATGCAGCTTTTAAGGATGCCTTAAATGGACATACTAGATATACAAAGCCATCTGGAGACCCAGAGCTTATAAAGGAGATTACTAAGTTTTATAAAGATGATTATAATATTGATGTGAAAGAAAATGAAGTAATGGTCACTGTTGGTGCTTGTCATGGAATGTATTTAGTCCTTAAATCCATTATAGATGAAGGTGACGAGGTAATTGTACCAGAGCCTTATTTTACTCCATACAAAGATCAAATCGAAGATGTTGGAGGTAAAATAGTTACATTGATCACAAAGGAAGATGAAGGATTTAATATAAACATAGATAGATTGAAGAGTTTAATTAACGAAAAAACTAAAGCAATCATCATCAATTCTCCTAATAATCCTACAGGGGCATGTTATGATAAAGAAACTTTAGAAGCCTTAGGTGAGGTAGCAATAGAAAAAAATCTTGTTGTTATTTCTGATGAAGTATATGATGCTATTATGTTTAATAATAAAAAACATACATCTATCCTTTCCATTGAAGGTATGAAAGAAAGAAGTGTTCTCTTAGGAAGTTTTTCAAAGGGATATGCAATGACTGGATGGAGAGTTGGCTTTGCCATTGCCCCAGACTATGTTATTGATTGCATGGTGCAAATTAATGAAAGTATAACTTTCTCAGCACCATCTATTTCACAAAGGGCAGCCATTTATGCCTTGAGAAACAGAAATAAAGTCCAACCAACTATTGTAAAAGGTTTTGAAGAGCGTATGATTTATGCAGCAAACAAAATAAATGAAATTAAAGTTATGAAAGTATTAGATCCAAAAGGCGGCATATATCTATTTGCTGATATAAAAGGTACGGGAATGACTTCTGAAGAGTTTTCTAAAGTGCTTTTAGAAAAGGCTAAAGTTGTTGTTGTATCAGGTAATGCTTTTGGCAAAAGTGGTGAAGGCTTTGTTAGAATAGCTTGTACTGTTGACATGGAGAAATTAGAAGAAGCTTTCCATAGAATAAAAAACTTGTTTAACGTTTAATAAAATTATATTGTAATAAAGAAGAGCACTAGAACTTTTTTCCAGTGCTCTTTTCTATTTTCCATTTCAAATTTAATTAATTTAAAATTTACTTTGAATTTCTTTGTACTGTGTAGTATAATTTTTTTTGTAAATACAATATAATGTATTTATGTAAAAATAATTTTAATCGTGGGGGTGGGCATCTATGCTATCTATTCATTTTTTGCTAGACTTATCTATTATTTTATTGACA
The DNA here is from genome assembly GCF_047777555.1 of Clostridium sp. Classification (GTDB taxonomy): domain Bacteria; phylum Bacillota; class Clostridia; order Clostridiales; family Clostridiaceae; genus Clostridium_H. The sequence continues at coordinate 442,827 of NZ_JBKEEV010000002.1, forward strand.
ACTAAAGTATTAGGGCTTTTTACCAGAAAAATTCAGATGCCTCAAGTAGTAGGAGCACTTTTAGCTGGTATAATCTTGGGCCCTTCTGTTTTAGGAATGGTTCACGAGACAGACTTTATCTCTAAAATGTCCGAGCTTGGTGTTATTGTTCTTATGTTTCAAGCTGGTCTCGATACTGACTTTAATGAGCTGAAGAAGTGTGGAAAGGCCTCCTTTATTATTGCTCTAATCGGAGTTATAGTTCCTTTAATGGGGGGATTTGCAGTTGCTAGTTTCTTCAACAATGATGGAAGCTTTTTTAATTTAAGCAATCAGAAGCTTATTGAAAATATATTTATGGGAGTGGTATTAACAGCTACATCTGTTAGCATTACTGTAGAGACGCTTCAGGAACTTGGAAAATTAAAAACCAGTGCAGGAACTGCTATAATGGGAGCTGCTATTATAGATGATATTTTAGGCATAATACTTCTTACTATAGTAACTAGCTTTAATGATCCTTCTGTAAATATACTTTATTCCTTAATTAAAATAGCTGCCTTCTTCTTAGTATCCATTGTTAGCGGCTTGATTTTCAGAAAGATTTTTGTCTTTCTAAGCCTTCGCCACGGTCCTAAGAGGAGATTTCCTTTATTCGCTTTTTCTTTTTGCTTGATTTTATCCTTTATAGCAGAAGCATACTTTGGTATTGCTGATATCACTGGATCGTACATTGCAGGGATAATAATTTCAAATACTGTTAATTCAGACTATGTTAAAAGTAAAACAGAAGTTTTATCTTATCTTCTGCTTTCACCTATATTCTTTGCTAGTATAGGAATTAATAATTATTTATCATCTGCTGGCAGTTCTTTACTGCTATTTACCATAATATTAACAGTTGTAGCAATACTAACTAAGGTAATTGGATGCGGTCTAGGAGCTAAGCTATGCAGATATGACAATAAATCTTGTCTTCAAATAGGAATAGGCATGGTTTCTCGTGGAGAGGTAGCCCTTATTGTTGCTAATAAAGGTGCTGCTATAAATCTAATTCAAAAACAATTTCTAGGTCCTATAATTGCTGTAGTTATATTCTCAACTTTAATAACGCCAATTTTATTGAAATTAGCTTTTAAAGAAAATATCTCTATTTCTCATAAAGCAGCTTAAAAAACTCAAAAATTATATAGAGATGTGATTGCATACGCCGTGCACTGTGTAACTACATCTCTATATATTTATCATAATTATACTTTAACATATTCTATTCTAAATATTTTCCTATAGTTCTATACTTACTATATCTTTTATCCAAAGTGCAGTTTATATCTTTCATTAATTCATGAAAATTAACCTTTAAAAGCTCCTCCCTAATTCTATCAGCCATTAAATCTACGTCTTTATGAGCTCCTCCTAAAGGTTCTTCTATAATTTTATCTATTATATTATAAGATTTTAAATCTTGAGCTGTTATCTTCATTATATCAGCTGCTTCTACTACTCTTGAAGAATCCTTCCATAAAATGCTAGCAAAGCCTTCTGGTGAAAGCACTGAATATACAGCATGTTCAAGCATCCATATCTCATCTCCTACGGATAGTGCTAAAGCTCCTCCGCTGCCTCCTTCTCCTATAACGATTGATATTATTGGAGTTCTTAGCATTGCCATTTCCATAAGATTTTTAGCAACAGCTTCTCCTTGACCTCTTTCTTCTGCACCTCTTCCTGGAAATGCTCCTGGTGTATCAATAAAGCAAATTACTGGTCTCTTAAACTTTTCCGCCTGTTTCATAAGTCTTAAGGCTTTCCTATATCCTTCTGGATTTGGCATACCAAAATTTCTTTTTATATTTTCTTTTGTATTTCTTCCCTTTTGCTGTCCTATTATAGTACAAGGCATTCCATTTAGCTTTCCAATACCTCCTATAATACAAGCATCATCACCGAAATACCTATCTCCATGAAATTCTATAAATCCATCAAAAATTCTTTCTATATAATCAAGGGCTGTTGGACGCTCTATCATTCTTGATAATATAAGCTTATCCATAGGAGATAGATTTTTATATTCATTTTCCTTAAGCTCTTTTAGCTTCTTTTCGAACTCGCTTATTTCAAGAGACAAATCTATATTTTTCTCTTTGGAAAACTTTTTTAATTCTTCTATCTTTTTATTGATTTCACTGATTTTCTTTTCGCACTCTAGCAAAAAAATCACCTCACCCTTAGGAGTGTATGTCTAAAATTCTATATAATGTCTTCTTAAGTTCATTTCTCTTTACTATCTTATCTATAAATCCATGCTCTAATAAAAATTCTGCACTTTGAAAATCCTCCGGAAGTTTTTGCTTTATGGTTTGCTCTATTACTCTTCTGCCTGCAAATCCCACAAGCGCCTGAGGCTCTGATAAAATAATATCCCCAAGCATGGCAAAACTTGCAGTAACACCTCCTGTAGTTGGATCTGTAAGTACGGATATATATAAAAGTCCTTCTTCATTATGTCTTGCTATAGCCGCGCTGGTCTTTGCCATCTGCATCAGAGAAAACATTCCTTCTTGCATTCTAGCTCCACCTGAGGCTGTAAATATTATAATTGGGAGTTTTTCTTTTGTAGCTCTCTCAATTACACGAGTTATCTTCTCTCCCACAACAGAGCCCATGCTTCCCATCATAAATTTGCTGTCCATAATTCCTATCACTGCATCTTTTCCATAAATCTTACCTATACCTGTAACCACGGCTTCATTTAGTTCTGATACCTCTTGAGAAGATTTTATCTTCTCAGGATACTCTGGAAAGCCTAATGGATTTAATGTTTTCATATCCTTATCCATTTCCCTGAAGGTCCCTGTGTCTACAATTAAATCTATTCTCTCTTTAGCGCTCATTCTATAATGTTTTCCACAGTGTGGACAAATTTTAAAATTTTCTTCTAAATCTTTTCTGTATAAGATTTTTCCACAGCTTCGGCATTTTATCCACATACCGCTAGGTATATTAGGGGTATTTTCCTCTTCATTTCTGTCATTTATGGAATTTTTTAAAGTTATATACTTGGTCTTTTTAAACATAGGATTGAACTTAAACATAAAATTCACCTGCCTTCAACAACAATATGAAAGTTGTTGTTATAAAATAACCTAATATATTAAACTATAATAGGCTATGTTCTAACTTATATTGCATTTAATAATTAAATTCATTTTTTATAAATCCTGTATTATAAGCGCCTTTGGTAAAAGTATTATTATGAAGTATTTTTAGTTGAAAATCTACATTAGTATCTATACCTTCTATTACAAACTCCTCCAAGGCTCTTTTCATTTTATTTATGGCTTCATCTCTATCTCTTCCATGAACTATGAGCTTTGCTAGCATAGAATCATAGTGAGGAGGCATTCTATACCCTTGATAAAAAGCACTATCTATTCTTATTCCACTCCCACCTGGTATATGCGTAATATTAACAATTCCTGGTGATGGCATAAAGCCCTTTTCCGGATTTTCTGCATTTATTCTGCATTCTATTGAATGTCCTTTAAGGCTTACATCCTCTTGAGTTACTTCTAACCTTTCACCAGAAGCAACCTTAATCTGTTCTTTTACTAAATCTATTCCTGTTACCATCTCTGTTATTGGATGCTCTACCTGTATTCTAGTATTCATTTCCATAAAGTAAAAATTACCTTTATTGTCTACTAAAAATTCTATAGTTCCTGCCCCTTTATAATTAACGGCTTTAGCAGCCTTTACTGCAACCTCTCCCATTTTCTTTCTTAATTCTTCATTCATTACAGGACAAGGTGTTTCTTCTAAAACCTTTTGATTTCTTCTTTGTATAGAACAGTCCCTCTCTCCTAGATGTATTATATTTCCGTAGTTATCTCCTAGTATTTGAAACTCTATATGCCTTGGATTTTCAATAAACTTTTCCATATACATGCTGTCATCTCCAAAAGCTCCTTTAGCCTCTCTCTTTGCTGTATCAAATACCTTTATAACCTCTTCTCTATCTCTTGCTATTCTTATACCTCTTCCGCCGCCCCCAGCTGAAGCCTTAATCATTACTGGGTATCCAATTCTCTCTGCTTCTTTTAGAGCATCTTCTAAGGTTTCAAGATTTCCCATACTTCCTGGAGTGACTGGAACTCCTGCCCCTATCATTATTTCTCTAGCCCTTGATTTATTACCCATGTTTTCCATAGTTTCCACATCAGGTCCTATAAATGTGATGTTGCACTCTCTGCACATCTCTGCAAACTTACTGTTTTCAGATAGAAATCCAAAGCCAGGATGAATTGCCTGAGCCCCTGTAAGAACCGTAGCACTTATTATGTTTTCCATGTTAAGATAGCTTTCACTTGCCTTTGCTGGTCCAATACATACAGCCTCATCTGCCATACTTACATGGATGGCATCTTTATCTGCTTCGGAATATACTGCTACTGTCTCAATTCCCATTTCTCTACATGCTCTAATTATCCTAACTGCAATTTCTCCACGATTAGCAATTAAGATTTTGTTAAACATATATTCCACCTACTTTCCTACTGCAAACATAATCTCGGCTTCCACTGCCTTTTCTCCATTAACAGTAGCTACTCCTTTTCCTATACCAGCAGGTCCCTTCATCTTTATTATTTCAACTTCTAATCTTAACACATCTCCTGGAACAACCTTACGTCTAAATTTAGCCTTATTAATTCCCCCAAAATATGCTATTTTACCCTTAAACTCTTCTTTGCTTAAAAGAGCTATTGCCCCAACCTGAGCAAGCGCCTCTACCATAAGCACTCCAGGCATAACTGGCTCATCTGGAAAATGTCCTTGAAAGAAATATTCATTCATAGTTACATTCTTATATCCAACAGCTCTCTTGCCTTCCTCTAATTCCTCTACCCTATCAACAAGAAGGAAAGGGTATCTATGAGGAATTATTTCTTGGATCTCTTTTATACCAAGCATCTTTTATCACTCCAATCTTTATAATCAATGATTATAATTCACATTGAAAATTGACAATTACTAACCGTTAATTGTCAATTTTAATTTTAAAGTTTTTTAACTTTAAAAATTGTCTCTCCATACTCCACCATTTCTTCATTTTCTACTAAAACTTCAACTACTTCATAGTCATCTTCTGCTTCTATTTCATTCATAAGCTTCATAGCTTCTATTATGCAGAGAACATCTCCCTTTTTTACCTTGTCTCCAACTGATACAAAAGGAGGCTCCTCTGGAGATGGCGCTGCATAAAAAGTTCCCACTATTGGAGATTTTATATCTATAAGATTTTCATCTTTTTTACTTTTTACTTCCTCTTTATTTCTAACAACGCTCTCTAAACTTACTTCGTCTAATCCACTGTCTTTTCTAACTTCTAATTCACTAACTTCTAAATTGTTAGTACATTCTTGTTTTTTAATATTTAACTTATCTTCTTCTAACCTATTAACTTGGCTTTCTTTTCCCAATTTGATTTTAATGCCTTCTGCTTCTATTTCTAAGGATGTAAGCTTAGAATCGCTCATAGTCTTTATAAGTTCTTGAATAGCTTTATAATCCATAACTCTACCTCTCATCCCATTTCTTTAAAACTATTGTTGAGTTGTGCCCTCCAAAACCTAATGAATTGGACATAGCATATTTTAGTTCTTGTTTTCTTCCCTTATTTGGAACATAATCTAAGTCGCATTCCTCATCTTTAACCTTATACCCTATAGTTGGAGGTATAAAGCCTTCTTCTAAAGCCTTCACACAGATAATAGCTTCTATAGCTCCTGCTGCTCCAAGAAGATGTCCTGTCATTGACTTAGTTGAACTTATTGGTACCTTATATGCGTAATCTCCAAATACAGTCTTTATTGCAGCAGTTTCAAACTTATCGTTGTATGGTGTGCTTGTTCCATGAGCATTTATATAAGAAATTTCTTCTTCTCCTATGCCAGAATCTTTAATAGCTAGTTTCATAGCTCTTGCTCCACCTTCTCCATTTGGCGCTGGTGAAGTTATATGATAAGCATCACAAGTAGCTCCATAACCAATTACCTCTGCATATATCTTTGCATTTCTCTTTATCGCATGCTCAAGAGATTCTAGAATTAATATTCCTGAACCTTCTCCCATAACAAAACCATCTCTTTCCTTATCAAAAGGAATAGATGCCCTATTTTTGTCTTTGCTTGTGCTTAATGCTGTAAGTGATATAAATCCAGCTACTGATAGAGGTGTTATTGAAGCTTCTGCTCCTCCTGCAATTATTACATCTGACAATCCATTTCTTATATTATGAAAAGCTTCTCCTACAGCATGAGTTCCTGTAGCACAGGCTGTAACTATTGTAGTACAAATTCCTTTAGCTCCATATTTTATAGCTATATTCCCAGCTGCCATATTGCTTATAATCATAGGTATAAAAAATGGTGATATTCTATTTGGTCCTCTTTCTATTAACTTTTTATGTTGTTCTTCTATAGTGCTTATGCCGCCTATTCCTGAGCCTACGATAACTCCAAATCTTTCTCTATCAAGAGATTCTAGATCAAGACCTGCATCCCTTACAGCCTCATCTGCTGCTGCCATAGCAAAGTGACAAAACCTATCCATTCTTCTAGCTTCTCTTTTATCCATATAATCAGCTGCATCAAAATTTTTAACCTCAGCAGCTAATTTAACCTTATAATCAGTTGTATCAAAAGCTGTTATATTATCAATTCCACATTTTCCTTCTTTAATGTTATTCCAAAATGTATTCACATCATTACCTGTAGGAGTAATAGCCCCTATACCTGTAATAACTACTCTGTTTTTCACCATAACTCACTCCCTACTTAACCTTTAAAATCTATATATGATATGCATTCCGCCATCTACGCTGAGCACTTGCCCTGTTATATAACTAGCTCCTTCTGAAGATAAAAAGGCAGCTACATTTGCTATATCTTCAGGGGTTCCAATCCTTCTTAAAGGAATATTAGCCTTTATTTGCTCTTTTACTTTATCAGATAAAGCTTCGGTCATATCTGTTTGAACATATCCTGGCGCTATAGCATTTACAGTTATTCCTCTACTTCCTATTTCCTTAGCTATAGACTTTGTAAATCCAATGATTCCAGCTTTAGCAGCTGCATAGTTTGCCTGACCTGCGTTTCCTGATAATCCTACTACAGAGGAAATATTAATTATTCTGCCGCTTCTTTGCTTCAACATCACAGGTACCACATGCTTTGTGCAGTTGAATACTCCTTTTAAATTTACCTCTATAACCTTATCGAAGTCCTCTTCCTTCATTCTCATAAGAAGAGTGTCTTTTGTTATACCTGCATTATTTACCAAAATATCTATTGAGCCAAAGTTTTCTATAGCTTCGTCTACTATTCTCTTAGCATCATCAAAGCTGCTTACATCTCCTTTGATTGCTAATGCCTTTACTCCCTTTTCTTCAACCTTCTTAACCACTTCTTGTACTGAGTTTAAATTACTTCTATAATTTAAAACTACATTAGCACCAAGTTCTGCAAGCTTTATTGCAATTGCTCTTCCGATTCCTCTGCTAGCTCCTGTTACTATGGCATTTTTTCCTTTTAATATCATTTAATTTACACTCCTTTTAGTTCTTTCACTGTCTTATTTAGTGAAGCTAAATCTTCTACATTTAGAACCTTAACACTTCTATCTATCTTCTTTACAAATCCACTTAACGCTTTTCCTGGACCTATTTCCACAAAAACATTTATTCCATCCTTTATCATATTGTTTACTATATCTTCCCACAATACAGAGCTAGATACTTGTTTCCTTAACAAGTCTCTTATCTCATTTTTATCCTTTATATAATCTCCTGTTACATTTGTCATAACAGGAATACCTATATCATTAATCTCTACCTTTTCAAGCTCCTTATAAAGTTTTTCTCCAGCACCCTTTAGCATAGATGTATGAAAAGGTCCACTTACTGAAAGAGGCATAACTCTCTTTGCACCAAGTTCTTTTGCTTTAGATGAAGCTGCTTCTACTGCTTTTATTTCCCCAGCAATAACTATTTGAGAAGGGCAATTAAAGTTAGCAACTTCTACAATTCCTTCTGACTTTGAAGCAATACATGCTTCCTTAACCTTTTCCCTATCTAAACCTATAATAGCTGCCATGATGCCAACTCCCTGTGGCACTTCTTCCTGCATGAACCTTCCTCTTTTTTTCACAAGCTTTACTGCATCTTCAAAGTTAAAAACGCCGCTGTACACTAATGCAGAATACTCTCCAAGGCTAAGTCCTGCAGCTGCATCTGCTTTTATTCCATTTCCTTCTAAGGCCTTTAATAAAGCTATACTTGTTGTTACAACAGCAGGCTGAGTATTTTCAGTCTTATCTAATTCCTCTTTACTGCCTTCAAAACACAATTTGCTTATAGAAAACCCTAATGCCTCATCTGCTGCCTCAAAAACCTTTCTGCTTTCTTCTATGTTGTCATAAACTTCTTTTCCCATGCCAACATATTGTGCTCCTTGACCTGAGAATATAAAAGCAACCTTATTCATAATAACCTCCCAATGTCACATTCTTAACTACCTGTTCTGCTTCAGCGAAAATTTCTTCTATTATTTCCCTACAGCTTTGTTCCTTCTTTATAAGCCCTGCTATCTGTCCAGCCATAACTGATCCCATTTCAATGTCACCATCACGTGCTGCCCTTGGAAGCGCACCTTTTCCTAATTCCTCAAACTTCTCTAATGAGAATTCTCCTTTTTCTAACAAATTAAACTCTCTTGTTAATTTATTTCTTAAAACTCTAACTGGATGTCCTGTAGCTCTTCCTGTAACTACAGTATCAATATCCTTAGCCTTAATAACTCTTTCTTTATAGTTTTTATGAACTGTACACTCATTTGCAACTAAAAATCTTGTTCCAACCTGAACTCCTGAAGCACCAAGCATAAATGCAGCAGCAACTCCTCTTCCGTCTCCAATTCCTCCTGCTGCTATTACAGGAATATTCACTGCATCAACAACTTGAGGCACAAGAGCCATAGTTGTAAGCTCTCCTATATGTCCGCCAGCTTCACAACCTTCAGCAACTACAGCATCTGCTCCACTTCTCTCCATTCTCTTTGCTAGAGCCACTGACGCTACTACAGGTATTACAGTAATTCCATGGCTCTTCCACATCTCCATATACTTTCCTGGACTTCCTGCACCTGTTGTGATAACTTTTACCTCCTCTTCGCAAACAAGCTTAGCTATATCCTCTGCATTATCACTTAAAAGCATTATATTTACACCAAAAGGCTTATCTGTCATTTGTTTAGCTTTTCTTATTTCTTCTCTAACATACTCTACAGGAGCGTTTCCTGCTGCTATAATTCCCAGACCTCCTGCATTAGAAACTGCTGCTGCTAATGAACTATCAGCTATCCAAGCCATTGCTCCTTGGATTATTGGATACCTTATACCTAACTTTTCAAATAAACTATTGCTGCTCATACTTACCTCCTATTAAAAAGAGACTGCTATGCTGCAGTCTTTAGTTTTTGATTATGAAACTCCTCTTACTATTCTCTACTTAAGTTTATCTATTAGCACTTATCTATTAGCACTTTGATTGTATATAGTTTACTAAATCTTCAACAGTCTTTAAGTTTTCAAGGTCCTCGTTAGGAATTTGTACATCAAATTCATCTTCAAGTTCCATTATTACTTCAAATATATCTAGGGAATCTATTCCTAAATCATCTTGGAAATTTGATTCTAACTTTATTTCCTCTTCACCTATTCCTAATTGTTCTGCCATAATCTTTCTAACCTTTTCAAATAACATAATAACGCCTCCCGTATTTTATATAATTACCATTTTATTAAATGTGCTCCGAAGGTAAGTCCTCCACCAAAGCCCACTATAATGATTTTGTCCCCTTTTTTTAAAAGTCCTTTTTCGTTCATTTCATCTAAGGCTATTGGAATGCTTGCCCCAGATGTGTTTCCATATCTATCTAAATTTATATAAAACTTATCCTTATCTAACTTCAGCTTCTTAGCTACAAAATCAATAATTCTTAAATTTGCCTGATGGGGAATAACATAATCTATATCATCTAAAGTATATTGAGTATCTTTAAGAACCTCATCTATGCAATTAATCATTGCATTTACAGCAAATTTGAATACTTCTCTTCCCTCCATAGACAAATTTCTTTTAAAATCCATATCAGTTTTCGAATAAGGATTTTTTAAAGGTACTGTACCACATTCTAGGAACTTGCCTCCACTTCCATCAGAACCTGTATATTGAGATATTAGTCCTATTTCTTCACTTCTCTCAAGAACAACTGCTCCTGCTCCATCTCCAAATAATACACAAGTACTTCTATCTTCCCAGTCAATTATCTTAGATAAAACCTCAGCTCCAATTACTAAAGCATTCTTACTTTGTCCTGTCTTTATAAACTGAGATGCAATTCCTACTGCATATATAAATCCTGTGCATGCTGCACTTATATCAAAGCAAGTAGCATTAACAGCACCTAGTTTTTCTTGAACCATACATGCTGTAGATGGAGTAAAGTTATCTGGAGTAGCCGTTGATACTATAATAAGTTCTATATCCTCTGGCTTCAATTTGGAACTTTCCAGTGCCTTTCTTCCAGCTTTTGCAGCAAGCTTAGAGGTATTTTCTCCTTTTGAAATTCTTCTCTCACTTATACCAGTTCTACTTCTAATCCACTCATCACTGGTATCTACAATCTTTGATAAGTCATTATTTGTAACAATATTTTCTGGAACATACCTTCCAGTACCCAGCACTTTAACTTCAAACATATTTTTATTCCTTTTCGCATTCATTTTTTGTTAGATAATTATTTTTGAAGAAATCATTTAACTTACCTAAGGCTCTAGCTAAAACTTGTTCTTCATCCTCTGATAAGCCTTCTATTGTAGCCTTAATCATATCAGAATGGAACTTTTCATGAACTCTATAAGCAAGCTTGCCTGTTCTTGTAAGAACTATCTTAACTACTCTTCTATCTTTTTCATCCTTTTGTCTTTCTACGTATCCCTTTTTTACAAGGTTATTTATTGCTGTGGTTAAGGTTCCTACAGTTATTCCAAGGTCAGCTGCCACCTCAGACATGGTTCTTGCTGTATACATACCAATAGCTTCTATTGTGTGAATTTCTGTCACGGATAAATCATTTAATTTGCCAGACTTTAAAGCAGTTTGTTCAATTGTCAATATTTCATTGAATGTATCTACTAGTAGTTCGTTTAGTATTTTCTTTATAGGTCTATCCATCACATATCACTTCTCTTTCTAACTAACGTCCATATTTACACTTTATTAAAACTTACTTCGATAATCAAATATTTTGATAATCAAAGTATATACAAAAAATAAAAAACTGTCAATCAATTTTTTAGGCTATGTTTTGACAAATTTCAAAACATAGCCCTGTATTATCATAAATATTACTTTTTAAAAATCATATTTATATGCTCTATTCCAGCTTCATAATATTTTTCTCCAAAGGATTTAAAACCTAACTTCTTGTAAAATTCCTCTACAGCAGTCTGAGCATGTATTATAATTTTCTCAGCTCCTTTGTCAAGTCCTCTCTTAACAAGCATTTTTACAGTCATTTCCCCAAAATGTTTTCCTCTGTATTCTTTTAGAACTGCAATTCTTCCTAAAAAGAAATTATCATCTCTTTTAAAAATTCTCCCTGTAGCTATAGGCTTATTATCTTCATAAATTATTATATGTTCTGCAAAACTGTCTATATCATCTATTTCTATTTCTTCAGGTACACTTTGCTCTTCTATAAATACTTTACGTCTTATACTTAGTGCATCCTCAATTCCCCTATTTCCATTAACCCATACAACTTTAGTCATGCTATGCCCCCCTTATTTCATTTAAAACTTGCATAATAATATAAACATATCACTAAATTATTTCTTCTTCAATATTCTATATATAATTAGATGGGTTTTGAGGTACACCGTTAATCCTTATTTCAAAATGAATATGAGGTCCTGTGCTTCTTCCTGTACTACCCATGTCTCCTATTAATTGACCTCTTTTAACTTGCTCTCCGCTTTTTACCCTTATAAGTTTACAATGAGCATATGTAGTTTCTACACCGTTATTATGCTGTATCTTTATTACGTTTCCATAACCCTCCATCCATCCTGCATAGCTAACCTTTCCATCTAAAGCAGCATGAATAGGAGAGCCTTCTACATTTGCTATATCTATACCTTTATGCATCTTTCCCCATCGCATTCCAAATTTCGATGTAACTGTTCCCTCACAAGGTGTAAGAAACTTTATCTTGCTAGCTAAAACAGGATTATTATTTGAAGCCTTTTTTGCTTTTTCCTTTTGTAGTTTTTCTATTTCCTTTTTTTCTTGTAATGCTTTTAAAGTTTGTTTATTGTTTTCTAATATAGTATTTTTTATATCCTCTTCAGGAGTTAAATCCTTATAATCAATATGAACTTTAGTCCAAGTGAACTTGTCTTTAAGTTTAAAATCATCAAATTCTTTTCTTAAATCCCTTTGAATTTTGCTAACTTGGGTTTTAAATTCTTCTTTATCTTTTACATAAAAATTAATTTTATCATTCATTTTTATTTCGTAGGCATTTGGTCTGTAATATCCATAAAAAGATATACATATAACTATAGTGATTATTATAACTATGTAGCTTAGCATTTTTTTCTGTTTATTGTCATAACTCAAGTTTATAACACATCCTTTCACATTTTTCTAATATTCCCTATATTCTCAAGTTTTAATCATATTTTTGTAATTTAACTTATCCTAAGTTTCGTATATAATATAATTCTAAGATAATTTTATAAGCATAAGCTCTAGCTCATTGAGAAAGAAACCATATTTTGTTATAATTAAATATTATATATACCATATATAGTGCTTATAAAAAAGAAAGGTTGCGATTGCATGAGTACATTCATGTTCAAAAATACAAATATAGAATATACCCCCATAAGTAATGTGTTCATAGACAAATTTATGCCTAAAGCTCGTGGAGAGTATATAAAGGTATACCTTCTTGGACTTCGTTATTGCCTATCTGGCGAAATAGGAATTAATTCATCTAGTATAGCAAGCAGCTTACATCTTCTAGAAAGCGATGTTATGAATGCTTGGAATTATTGGAATGATGAAGGTGTAATAAAGATTAGTAAAATTGATAATATGGGCAATTTCTCCATAGAGTTTTTAGACTTAAATGCTCAAAATATAGAGTCTGATGATAAAGTAAATCTTTTATCAGAGCTAAAAAATACAGCCATAAAGGATATGATGGAGGATATTGAAAAATTACTTGCTAGACCTCTTTCCAATAAAGAAATGACTATGTATTTAAGCTGGCTTAAGGATTATAATTTTACTCCTGAGCTGCTTCTTCTTTTGATTCAATACAGTATATCTAAAGGAAAAAGAGACTATAGATATATAGAAAAGATAGCTATTTCTTGGCATGATTCAAAAATAAAGACTGTGGATGATGCTCAATCCTTTATTAAAATGCATGAGGATAAATGGCTTAACATTAAGAAGATACTAAAATATTTAGGTATTCAAAGCAGTGATGTTATGAAACCTCAAGAGCAGATGATTGATAAATGGCTAAATGTTTATAAGTTTTCTTTAGAAATCATATATAAAGCTTGTGACATTTGTTTTGAAAGGCTAAATAAAGCTGAATTTAGGTATATTGATGGCATACTAAACAACTGGTTTACCCATGATATAAAAACTCTTGAAGATATAGAAAAGAAGGATAAGTTAAAACCTAACTTTAAGAAAAATAAGTACAATGGCAATAATAAAAATGATTCCTTTAATAATTATGAGCAGCGCTCTTATGATTATGAGGATCTAGAGAAAAAACTATTAGGATGGGATGTTAATGATTAAGGGTTATCATTCTGAAATAATGAATATGTATGAAAATATACGGCGTGAAGAAGAAACAGCCTTAAAAAAAAGAAAAGAAGAAATATATAAAGCTATTCCAAAGATTGAAGACATCGACAAGCAGATAAACAAACTTTGCGTACATATTTCTATAAGTTCATTTAAACCTATAGAAAATCGTGAAGAGTATTTAAAGAATCTTAAGGAACAGCTAACAGACCTTAGAATAGCTAAATCGGAACTTTTGGTGTCTCACGGATATGATATAGACTATTTAAACATGCGATACAGATGCAAAAAATGTAAGGATACAGGATTTATTGGAGTTAATCGGTGCCAGTGCTATAAACAAAATTTGGTAAAACTATACTATAAAAGTTCTGAGTTAAATCAAATACTAAAGACTAATAATTTTAATAATTTTAGATATGAGTACTATTCATCAGTGCGCAGCCGTGATAATATAAAGAGCCCACGAAAAAACATAGAAGGAATAGTGAAAACAAGTATGTACTTTATTGAGACTTTCTCAAATTCTAAGGATAACCTTCTATTCTATGGAAACTCAGGCACTGGAAAGACATTTTTAACCCACTGCATAGCAAAGGAACTTTTAGATAGAGGTATACTGGTCATATATAAAACTGCTGAAGAACTGATTAAAAATCTTAGAGAAGTCCGTATAGAAAACAATACAGATATGGAAGACTTGCTTGTAAACTGTGACTTATTAATTATCGACGACCTAGGAACTGAGCAGATAAGTAATTTTACTAAAACAGAATTATTTAATTTAATAAATAAAAGACTTCTAAAGGAAAAGAAAATGATAGTTTCTACTAACTATACTTTAGAAGAACTATCAAAGACTTATTCTGAAAGAATAACATCAAGGCTTTTCGGCAACTTCACTTTATGCAAATTTTATGGTGAAGACATTAGAGTAAAAATAAACTTAAATAAAATTAAGTCACAAAATCTATAAGAGCAGTGGATGCGCAAAGCGCAAGTGGAGAAGTTTAAAGAGTTTAGGAGTTTAGAATAAATAACCGCCAGCTTAGCTGGTGGTTTTTCTTAAATGCTATAGCGGTTTTATTTATAGACAATAAAAAAACCTTAAGCGTTTTGCTTAAGGTTTTTTGTTTGGTGCTGGCACCAGGACTTGAACCCGGAACCTACTGATTACAAGTCAGTTGCTCTACCAGTTGAGCCATGCCAGCTTATTGTGGCGACCCAGAAGGGGCTCGAACCCTCGACCTCCGGCGTGACAGGCCGGCACTCTAACCAACTGAGCCACTGGGCCATATTTTGTGGTGGGCACAACAGGGCTCGAACCTGTGACCCTCTGCTTGTAAGGCAGATGCTCTCCCAGCTGAGCTATGCGCCCACAAAATGGTGACTCCTAGGGGAATCGAACCCCTGTTACCACCGTGAAAGGGTGGTGTCTTGACCGCTTGACCAAGGAGCCATATTATTTTTTAATGGTGCTGGCACCAGGACTTGAACCCGGAACCTACTGATTACAAGTCAGTTGCTCTACCAATTGAGCCATGCCAGCTTATTGTGGCGACCCAGAAGGGGCTCGAACCCTCGACCTCCGGCGTGACAGGCCGGCACTCTAACCAACTGAGCCACTGGGCCATATTTTGTGGTGGGCACAACAGGGCTCGAACCTGTGACCCTCTGCTTGTAAGGCAGATGCTCTCCCAGCTGAGCTATGCGCCCACAAAAATGGTGACTCCTAGGGGAATCGAACCCCTGTTACCACCGTGAAAGGGTGGTGTCTTAACCGCTTGACCAAGGAGCCATATTATTTTTTAATGGTGCTGGCACCAGGACTTGAACCCGGAACCTACTGATTACAAGTCAGTTGCTCTACCAATTGAGCCATGCCAGCTTATTGTGGCGACCCAGAAGGGGCTCGAACCCTCGACCTCCGGCGTGACAGGCCGGCACTCTAACCAACTGAGCCACTGGGCCATATTTTGTGGTGGGCACAACAGGGCTCGAACCTGTGACCCTCTGCTTGTAAGGCAGATGCTCTCCCAGCTGAGCTATGCGCCCACAAAAATGGTGACTCCTAGGGGAATCGAACCCCTGTTACCACCGTGAAAGGGTGGTGTCTTGACCGCTTGACCAAGGAGCCATATTATACATCATCAGGAGTCCCAAGAGCCTACTTGTAACACCCGACGAAGTATATAATACCTTAATATTTCCTAAGTGTCAACATTTTTTGTACAAATTTTTTGTGTTTTTTATTTCCACATCATTATATCGCATATTCTTATTTATTATCTTGCCCATATCCTATGCTATTAAGCACTATTAGTGCTGTATCTTCTATAGCTCTTTTAGTTATATCTATAACCTTGCAGCGTAATTTTCTCATAACCTTATCTGCATACTCTAATTCTTGTAATACTCTCTCCGCATTAGCATATTCAATACTTTTATATCCTGCTTTAACTTTATCTAGTCTATGCTTTCTTATTTCCATAAGAGCTAAAGGATCTATAGTCAATCCAATTATCTTTTTTCTATCTATAGTATATATTTCTTCTGGCAATGGCACTTCTGGCATTAGAGGTATATTTAATGCCTTTATGCCTTTATTAGCTAAATACATACATAAAGGGGTTTTTGATGTTCTTGAAAGCCCTATTAGTACAACATCTGCGTTTTTTATACCGCTGTAACTTTTACTATCGTCATATTGGATTGCAAATTCCATAGCTTCTATCTTTTTAAAATATTCATCATCCATTTTCCATACAGCCCCTGGTTTATATTCTGGCTGTTTTCCTGACATTCTGGCTAAAGTACTTATACATGGTCCTAGTATATTTATTATATTTATTCCTTTTTCTACGCACCTTTCAACCATAAATTCTCTTACATCAACTAATACTATAGTAGATACAATGGCTGAATTTCTTGGATCATCTACACTATCTATAAACTTTATAACATCTTCTGGAGTTTTTATATATGGAACTCTCTCAACTTTTATATCATCATTAAACTGATTTGCAGAAGCTCTAGCTACAAGTTCTGCTGTTTCTCCTATTGAATCTGATACTGCATATAAAGTTATCATTAACGATACCCCCTATTATTCTACTCTTAAGCACCTTATATTGAAATAATAAACCTGTTTTCAGTATATTTCAACAATTTTTACTTTTATTATTTTATGCTTTAACAAATTAATTTATTTATTTTTTCAATATAAGTTGACAGGTTAAAATTATTTATATGTGATAAAATTATATAGATACTACATAAAAAGGAGCGATGGCATTGAAACATGATGTTATTGTAGTAGGCGGCGGTGCATCTGGAATTATAGCTGCTATTACATCTAAAAATTTAGGTGCGGATGTTGCCATAATTGAAGGAAATAATAGAATAGGAAAGAAACTTTTAACTACTGGTAACGGAAGATGCAATATTTCCAATGAAAATATAAGCCCTACACGTTTTCACAGCGATAATATAAATTTTTTTAGGCCTGTATTAGATTCATTTGGTGCCTCTAACACTAGAGAACTTTTTAAAGAGATAGGACTTCCTATAATTACTTTAGATCAAGGGAAAATGTATCCTATGTCCTTACAGGCTTCTTCTGTTATAGATATTTTAAAATCTTCCCTGGATGAAAGAAATATTCCTGTTTACTTAGACTCCAAGGTTACCGATATTAAAGCATCAAAAAAGGGTTTTAAACTATATACCGCCTCTCAGGATGAAACTTATGAATGCAGTAAATTAATACTTTGCTGTGGAGGGAAATCAGCTCCTAATACTGGTTCTGATGGTTCTGGCTTTTCTTTAGCTAAAAAGTTAGGTCACAGCATTATACAACCTATTCCTGCCCTTGTCCAATTAAAGTTAAACTATAATAAACTTAAAGCTCTATCTGGAATTAAGTTTGAAGGTTCTGGAGAACTCTTTATAGATAACAAACCAGTTCAAAAAGAATTTGGAGAAATTCTTTTTACTGACTATGGTATATCAGGTCCTCCTATACTTCAATTGAGCAGAAATGCCTCTAAAGCTGTTTTTAATAAAGAAAAGGTTGTTCTTAAGGTAGATATGCTTATTAATCTATCTATTGATGAATTAAAAGACTTTTTAGAAACTCACTGGGGTATATTTGGCTACAGAAGCGTACATGACTCTTTTATAGGCATAATAAACAAAAAGATTATTCCAATTTTATTGAAAGAAAGCGGCGTAGATAATATACATAAACCTTGCTGGGAGTTAAATTGGAATGAGAAAGAAGCTATATATAAACTTCTTAAATCCTGGGAGTTTGAGGTTACAGGAACAAATGGATTTAATAACGCTCAAGTGACAGCTGGAGGGGTAAATACTCTTGAGGTGAATCCAAATACCCTTCAATCTAAAATTGTCCCTAATCTTTATTTTTCTGGAGAAATATTGGATGTAGATGGCGACTGCGGAGGCTTTAATCTTCAATGGGCTTGGGCGTCTGGATTCACAGCAGGCAAAAGCGCAGCAGAAAATTTTTAGTTTAACAAAAGCCTAATCTCTTTATTTCTGGCTTTAGAACACTATAAGAACTTTCTATTGTCTAAATGTATAGAGTTTAGAAAGTTTATGGTTTTTAAAGCCAGAAATATCAAAGCTTCTTTATAAAATGTATAAACTTATTTCCAAGTTGTTTCTCCTAATGTTATCTCATCACCGTTTTCATTTAGTATTCTATGAGAAAATACTATTTTATCTTCAACTTGTTTAGATGCAGTTATCACATTTATATTCTCTCCATATTTAGTTTCTTTCTTATAAGTTATCTTCATATTTGCAAGAGTACGGTTTGAAACAATGTCAATTGGCACACTCTCTATTAGCCAAGCAGCATATTTTTCATTGTTAACATGACCATTGGTATCAATATCGCTGTATCTCACTTTGAATTCTAAAGAACTTTCTTCTTTATCTAACTTAATTATCTTATCTATTTTCAAAATTTCATGATTATCATCGTCTAACCCATAAGCTTTTATTAAACCAGCAGTTACTCTTAAAGGCCTTTTCTCTCTTATATCAATTAAAAGCCATACAGAACTTGCAGTTGCAATAACTTCCTTTTTCATATTAAATATGTAAAACTTTCTGTATGCATAAAACTTCTTTACTGCACAAGGTTCTGTTCTTACAATGACTTTTTCTCCGTACTTAGGATATTCTTTTACATTAATGTCCCACTTGTATAAAATCCAAGTCATATTTTTTTCTTTCATATAGTCAATTCCAATACCTAATCCTTCGCTTTGAAAGGTTGCAACATCATTGAAATAATCTATTAAACTTGTCATAAGTGCTTGCTTTCTATAATCTGCCTCATAATAGTGTATTTCATATTCTTTTTCTGTTATAACTCTGCTCATAGTCTATCTCCTTTTTTTAAATTTAGAAGCTATATCTTTTAGTACCTCAATTCTTTTGTTTAATTATTGTATAGATATTCCTATTATATACTTTGCATTTATTATTTTCCATAATATTCAATAGTATAATATGTAAAATTTTAATTAATAATTTTAACTTTTTTATACAAAAAATTAAATAGAGGCACTAAAGTTTCAAGACTTTAGTGCCTCTATCTATATATTAAGCGTTTTGATTCAATGCTTCTAATAATTTTTCTGTGTTCATGCCATGAACCATAGCAGCTTCTTCTAAAGTCTCAGCTTGAGCTGAAGGGCATCCTACGCATCCCATTCCAAAGCTCATTAATATTTCAACACTGCTTGGGAAACTTCTAACTATTTCACCTATTGTCATATCCTTAGTGATTTTCATTATTAACACCTCGCTTTACTAATTTCAAAATATATTATACCAAACCTGTCGGAATTAATAAAGCTTAAATTTCATTTATTTCTATAGTTTGATTTCTTTCAGGACCAACTGACACTATTGAAATCTTTATTCCTGTAAACTCTTCTATTCTCTTTAAATATTTTTTTGCATTTTCGGGAAAATCCTCATAACTTTTTGCATTTGCAATGCTCTCATCCCATCCATCAAACTCCTCATATATAGGTTCGCATTTTGCTAAATCTTCTAAGCAAGCTGGGAAGTAGTCTATAATTTTACCTTCAAATTTATATCCAGTGCAGACTTTTATCTTATCAATACCAGCAAGAGTATCCATCTTTGTTACAGCAAAGCTTGTAAGTCCAGAAACTCTTGCAGCACTCTTTAGAATCACAAGATCAAGCCATCCACACCTTCTAGCCCTTCCTGTTGTTACACCATATTCATGTCCCTTTTCTCTTATCATATCTCCCATTTCATCTGTAAGCTCTGTTGGGAAAGGACCTTTACCTACCCTTGTTGTGTATGATTTTGCTATTCCTACAGCTCCAGTTATTACAGTTGGACCAACTCCAGCTCCTGTGCATACTCCACCTGCTATAGTATTAGAAGATGTTACATAAGGATATGTTCCATAATCTATATCTAATAAAAATCCCTGTGCTCCCTCAAATAGCACATTTTTATTATTTTTTATTTCCTCATATAATCTTACAGATATATCTTTAACATAAGGCTTTATTCTTTCAGCATATACTATATATTCAGCATATACATCTTCAAAATCTAAAACTTCTCCACCATAAAGTCTTATTATAGCATTCTTATCTTCTATATTTTGTCTTAGCTTTTCCTTGAATACTTCTCTATGCATAAGGTCGCATACTCTGATTCCGCATCTTTCCATCTTATCTGTATAACAAGGTCCTATTCCTTTTCCTGTAGTTCCAATGTCATTTTCTCTTCTTGCTTTTTCCTTTAGTCCATCAAGGATTTTATGATAAGGCATAATAAGCTGTGCTCTGTCGCTTACTAAAAGCTTATCTGGAGTAACCTCTACTCCTTCTTTTTCCAGGTAATCTATTTCTTCAAATAGAGCCTTTAGATCAACAACAACACCATTGCCTATAACATTGATTTTATCATCATATAATATTCCTGAAGGTATTAAATGAAGTTTATACTGTTTATCTCCAACTTCAACGGTATGTCCAGCATTATTTCCTCCTTGGAATCTAACTACAATATCTGCCTTTTCAGCAAGATAGTCGGTCATCTTGCCCTTTCCTTCATCCCCCCATTGAGCTCCTAATACTATAAAGGCTGACATTAGTTTTCCTCTCTTTCGTTTATAAATTCAAATATGAGTATGCTTCTTTCTTATTTCTAAACTATCTATCTTATAGTATTTACCATATCAATCAAATATATTTTAGCATGTATTTACATAGTTCTATAAATTAATCTTTATTTTTCTTTGCTTGCAATACTTCTTGCAACTATTACACCTGTAGCTGAAGCCTGCATAAGTCCTCTTGTTATACCTGCCCCATCCCCTATGGTATATAAATTCTGTATTTCTGTTTCAAAATTATTATCGGTATCAAATTTACTTGAATAGAATTTAACTTCTACGCCATATAGAAGTGTATTTTTGCTGTAAAGACCTGGTGCTATCTTGTCAAATGCCCTTAAAGCTTCTACTATAGATGTTAAATGTCTTTGAGGAAGTACAAAACTCAAATCTCCTGGTACTGCTCCCTTTAGAGTTGGTCTTGTAGTAGACTTTTTAAGCCTTGATTCATCTGTCCTTCTTCCATTTAAAAGATCTCCAAGTCTTTGAACCATTATAGGTCCTCCTGTAAGCATGTTTCCAAGCTTAGCAATATACTTACCATAGTCGATAGGTTGATTAAAAGGCTCTGTAAATGAAGTAGATACAAGCATAGCGAAATTAGTATTCTCTGTTCTAAGCTTTTCTTGAGAATAGCTATGTCCATTTACTACTGCAATTCCATCATCATAATGCTCCTCTGATACAACTCCACCTGGATTCATGCAGAAGGTTCTTACCATATTATCAAAGGTATCAGAATAGTATACAAGCTTTGCTTCGTATAAATCCTTTGTTAAATGATCCATTATAGAATTAGGAACTTCAACTCTAACCCCAATATCTACAGCATTATTCTTAGTGTTTATATTTAACTTTTTAGCCTCTTTTGAAAGCCATTCTGCTCCTCCTCGTCCTGGAGCCACTACAATATACTTACCTCTAATCTCCTTATCTCCATCTTTAGTTTTTACTACAATACCTGTTACTTTTCTATCCTCAACAATAAGTTCTTTAGCTTCGCTTAAATCACTAAAATCTGTATTTGTATTATTTATAAGATGATCATACATTCCTTTTAAAACATTATAGGCAAGCTCTGTTCCAAGATGTCTTACAGGACATTCAATTAAACGAATATTATGCTTACTTGCCTCATACTTAATTTCTTCAACTCTTTCATTATTTAAGCCATGAACAGTTTCATTTGCCCCAAATTTTAAATATATACTATCACAATAATTTATTAACTCCTGTGCTTCTTCCTCTGAAAAATACTCTAGTAATCTTCCACCAACCTCTGGACTTAAAGAAAGCTTACCATCTGAAAAGGCACCTGCTCCTGACCATCCGAACGTTATGCCGCATGGATCACAGTTTACGCATTTACCAGTAATCCTAGCTGGACAAGTTCTTTTTTCTATATTTCTACCTTTATCAATTATCAAAATCTCCAAATTTGAATTTAGCTTTGTTAGCTCTAAAGCAGTAAATATGCCTGCTGGTCCTGCTCCAACTATTATAACATCATAATTATTTTTCATTACTAATCACCCCTTATTCATAGTATCAAAGCATAAGTGGTTAGTCAATACAAAATACGAATTATGTTATATAATTTATTATAATTATTCGTGACGTATTACCACATATTATTTTAACCACAAATTAAGTTTACTTCATTGCATCTATATTTATTACAAAAATAGGCTATATTTCAAGAAATCATATAGACTTATAACTTCTTAAAATATAGCCTAGCATATAAAAATAAATCTTTGGATTAACTATTCATTTTTTTAGCTTTCTCTGTGCACTTTTTCATAGCTTCTATAACTGCTCCTCTTAAACCATCTTTCTCTAAGGAATATACAGCTTCTATAGTTGTTCCTCCTGGAGAACAAACCTCATCTTTTAATTCACCAGGATGTTTTCCTGTTTCTAGTACCATCTTTGCCGAACCATATACAGCTTGAGCTGCCATTTTATAAGCCTTTGCTCTTGGAAGTCCCATTAAAACAGCGCCATCTGCTAGAGCTTCTATAAACATATAAACATATGCAGGAGATGAACCTGTAAGAGATGTTACTATATCTATGTATGACTCCTCCATTACTTCTATCTTGCCAAAACATTTAAATATATTTTCTACTTCTTCCATCTCATTTTTCGTAACCAATTCATTAGGAGATAAAACACTCATTCCTTCTCCTACAAGAGCAGGCGTATTAGGCATAGTTCTAACAACTTTTACATCCTTGCCAAAGTACTCCTCTATGTTTCTTATGGATATACCAGCAGCTATAGTTACAATAACAACATCATCAGATATACTGTCTTTTATTTCATAAATTACATCCTTGTATTTATTGGGCTTTACTGATAAAAATAATATTTTAGAAAACTTGGCAACTTCTAAATTATCATTAGTAATTAAAATTCCTGTCTCTTCTTTTATTTTATTTAGTTTTCCGCTGCTTGGGTTACTTGCAATAATTTTCTCAGGACTTATTAACTCTGATTTAACTATTCCTTTTATTATGGCGCTAGCCATATTTCCACAACCTATAAATCCTATGCTTTTATCCATAAATATTCCTCCTGTAAAATTGAATTTTAGTTTACTTTTATGATATAATTTGCTAAATCAATAATAATCTTATTATACACTTTTATTTATAAAAAAGTAGTATAATAACATTTTTGTAAAAGGGGGATAGACTGTTTATAAGTCGATATAATATGAATAATTGCCGAAAAGATTATTTGAAAAATGTAAAAAGAATTGTAGTAAAAGTAGGAACCTCCACTTTAACTTACCCTACTGGATTGCTTAATATTAATAGGATAGAAAATCTAGTAAGACAGCTTTCCGATATACACAACCGTGGAATAGAAGTTATATTAGTTTCCTCTGGGGCAATTGGAGCAGGCATAGGAAAGCTTGGACTTAAATCTAAGCCTAAGACAATTCCTGAAAAACAGGCAGCAGCTGCTGTAGGTCAGGGAATACTTCTTCATATGTATGAAAAACTATTTTCTGAATACGGAAAGATTGCAGCTCAAATACTACTAACAAGAGAAGATATATCAGACAGAGTGAGATTTTTAAACGCAAGTAATACTTTCTACGCTCTTTTAGAGCAAGGGGTTATTCCAATAGTAAACGAAAATGACGCTATAGTAGTAGATGAAATAAAATTTGGAGACAACGATACTCTATCAGCTACGGTATCAAGCCTTGTTAATGCTGACTTATTAGTTCTTTTAACTGACATAGATGGACTTTACGATTCAAATCCTAAGGTAAATCCAAACGCTAAATTTATAAGCTATGTAGATGAAATTACAGATGAGATAGTATCAGCTGCTGATGGAGCTGGAAGTTCTCTTGGAACTGGTGGAATGATAACTAAAATTAATGCTGGTAAGATCGCAACTTCTTCTGGATGCTCTATGGTTATTGTAAATGGAGATGCTCCTAATGTACTAAGTGATATATTGGACGGTAAAGATATAGGAACATTCTTTCAAGGACAAAAGCATCCTCTCCAAGCTAAAAAACATTGGATGGCTTTTGGAACTAAGCCTAGTGGATCTGTAATTGTAGATGACGGCGCTGAGAAAGCTCTTATTAATAACCATAAAAGCTTACTACCTAAAGGAATAATTGCTGTAGAAGGGAACTTTTCTGAAGGAGATGTTATTTCAATTTTAAATTCAGAGAAAAAAGATATAGGTCATGGAATTTCTAATTATAATTCATTTGATATTGATTTAATAAAAGGATTAGATTCCTGCGTTATAGAAGAGAAGCTGGGTCATAAAAACTATGATGAAGTAATTCATGCTAATAACTTAGTAATATTTTAAATTATTATAAAAAATCTCAGCAGCTTTAGTTTTTTAATTACAACTATATAATTAATTGGCACATATTAAAGGATTAATTTATAAATAAATATAGATAGGAGGAATCAAAATGGATATACAAGATTATGTAATAGAGGTTGCCTCTCTTGCAAAATCTGCTGCAAGAAAAATGAGCATCATGGATACCAACACTAAAAATAAAGCATTGATAGCTATGGCTGATGCATTAATAGAAAATGCAGATATTATACTAGAAGCTAACTCTAAAGATGTACAGCTTGGAAAAGAAAAAGGGTTATCCCAATCACTTATCGATAGACTTTCTCTTGATAAAAAGAGAATAGATGCTATGGCTAAAGGTTTAAGAGAAGTAGCAGCTCTTGATGATCCTATTGGAGAAGTAATCAAGATGTGGAAAAGACCTAATAATCTAAAAATTGGTCAAATTCGTGTTCCTTTAGGGGTTATAGGTATGATATACGAAGCTAGACCTAATGTTACTGTTGATGCTGCAGCACTTTGTATAAAGTCTGGTAATACAGTAATTCTAAAAGGCGGCTCTGAGGCAATTAACTCTAATATTACCATAGCTAAAATAATATCGGAAGCTGCTGAAAAGGCTGGACTTCCTAAGGGTGCTATAAACCTTATTGAAGTCACAGATAGAGAAGCTGTAAATATAATGATGAAATTAAATGAATATATAGACGTTCTAATTCCTCGCGGAGGAGCTGGACTTATAAACGCAGTAGTAAAAAACTCTACTGTCCCTGTTATTCAAACTGGTGTAGGTATTTGCCACATATATGTTGATGAATCCGCTGATTTAGATAATGCAGTAGATATAATTGTAAATGCTAAAACTCAAAGACCAGCAGTATGCAATGCTATGGAAACTCTTCTTGTTAATAAAAATGTAGCTGAAGAATTTTTACCTAAATTAGAACAAAAATTAACCTCCTTAGGTGTTGAGCTAAGAGGATGCGAAAAGGTTCAATCTATAATAAATAATGTAAAACCTGCCACAGAAGAAGATTGGGCAACAGAATACTTAGATTTAATTTTATCAATTAAAGTAGTAGACTCCTTAGATGAAGCCTTAGACCATATATATAAATATGGAACAAAACATTCTGAAGCAATACTTACAAATAATTATGCTAATTCTCAAAGATTTTTAAATGAAGTGGATGCTGCAGCTGTGTATGTAAATGCTTCTACACGTTTTACTGATGGAGGAGAATTTGGCTTTGGCGCTGAAATCGGAATAAGCACTCAAAAACTTCACGCTAGAGGTCCTATGGGACTTAAAGAACTTACATCTTCAAAATATATTATTTATGGAGAAGGGCAAATAAGAGAATAATACAAAAATCACTAATTTCTAATTCCTGGTCACTATTAATAGAAATACAACCTTAGCCACTAGGATTAGAGACTAGTGATTATTTTTTACTATTCAAAAAGATCCTTTGTCATTTCTTCAATTTCCTTTTTTCTTTTTTCTGTTTCTTCATAATCTATTGTAATGGAATCCTCCTCTATATTAAGCACATCTCCTTCCTTTGCATCCTTTGGAATAAGACTTCTTTTTATATTTTTCATTTTCCCACTTTCTAATTCTACTACCGCAAATTCTTCTTCAAATCTGTCTATAGTTCCTTGCATTTTTATCAACTCCTGTTACTTTAATATTTTTATTTGTCTACACTAACAGTTACTCTAGTAAACACTTAACTTCTTGCCCTTCAAGCTGCTCTTCGTTAACCATCTCTTTTTCTGAATCACAATGAGGAATGTCTGTAATCATAGTGCTTTTCCCTCTAAACATAGCTCCTTCATGTATACATATATTCTTAACCAATATGTCTCCAATTAGAGTACCTGTTGAATGTATTTCTAGTAGGCTATCGGCATTTATATTGCCTTCAACCTTACCTGATATACTAACTACATTTGCACTTATATTACCTATAACCTGTCCGCTTTCCCCTATTATAACATCTGTTTTTGTGCATATATCTCCTTCATACTTTCCGTCTACTCTTATTATACCACTGGAGTTTATGCTTCCTTTCATTTCTGTATCCGTATCTATTACAGTACCTACAGATTTATCCTGCATCACATCACTTTGCTTATCTTTTTTTGAATAAAAAGCCATTTTACCACTCCTCTTTAATATTAACATTTATTACTATATTTAAGCATCATATTTAACATTTATATGTAAAAAAACTATATTTATTTTATATTCTTAAAATATGCTTTTTATTCTTTATTTCAATAAATATAGAATCAGGTTATTAGGTTGTAATAATTGACAAGGCTTTAAAAGTATTGTAAACTAACTTTATTATTTAAGTTTACAATACTTTTATTAATGAGGTGTCTTTATGAAAATTACTGCAAAAGATATGATTTTAGTATCATTGTTCGCTGCTCTAACTGCAGTAGGTGCATTTTTGGCCATTCCTTTAAAACCAGCTCCAATCACACTTCAATTTCTATTTACTGCCCTTGGCGGCATAATGCTGGGAGCAAAGTTAGGAGCCTTATCCCAGATTACTTATGTTACTCTAGGACTTTTAGGTCTTCCTGTGTTCACTAAACCTGGTGGTCTTTCATATATTTTTGAACCTTCTTTTGGTTATTTAATGGGATTTATATTTGGAGCCTATGCTGTAGGAAAAATTACAGAGCATAAAAAACCCAGCTTTATAAGATTATTTTTGGCTTCATCTTTAGGAATACTTATCACTTATCTTATAGGTGTACCTTACCTATATATTATATTAAAATATGTTACAGGAACTTCTATTACTTTTACAACCGCATTAAAGACAGGCTTTTTCATATTTCTCCCTGGAGACATGATAAAATGTATTATAACTGCCCTTATTGGATTAAAGATAATCCCTAGAATAAGACAGGAAGGTTAAATAATTATATAAAAAACACAAAAAGGCTGTCCCAAATACAAATGTTAGGACAGCCTTTCTCTTATACATATCCATTTATCCCTCTTATGGATACCTCACCTGATATGATTTCATCAATTTTTCCGTCTTTATACTTAACAATTAACTTTCCATCTTCACTTAATCCTATTGCCTTGGCAATAGCCTCATTTCCTCTATTTATTATTTTAACTTCCTTATCTATGAGTATTGAATATTTTCTGCATATTTCTATGGAAGTTTTTATACTGTTTTTCATTACAATCTCTTCATATAGTTCTTCAAAATCATCTAATATTTTAGCTGCCAATCTTTTTCTCTCAATACCCACTCCCTGCTCTATTTTCAATGAAGTGGCAGTATCTTTAACCTCTTCTGGAAACTCCCATTCTTCTGTATTTACATTTATTCCTATTCCTACAATGACATAGTTTACCTTATTAATCTCACCGCTCATCTCTGTTAGTATGCCGCAAATTTTTTTGTAATTTAATATAATATCATTAGGCCATTTTATATATGCCTTTACACCTAAACTTCTAAGAGCTTTAGAAACAGCTGCAGCAGCTACTTGAGTAATTCCTGGCACACTCATAGGCTCCATATCTGGTCTTAATATAATGGACATCCATATTCCTTTATATTTTGGAGATATCCACTCACGTCCTAGTCTTCCTCGTCCACTTGTCTGCTCTTCACTGATTACAACAGTTCCTTCTTCAGCCCCTTCAGCAGCTAGCCTTTTAGCATAGGTATTAGTAGAATCTACTGAATCCAAATATATTATACTTTTTCCTATTATCTTATTATTCAATATAGGAGATAGTTCTTCATAAGTCAGTAAATCTGGAGATGAAATAAGCCTATACCCTTTTCTAGATACAGATTCTATCTCATACCCCTCTTCCTTTAGAGTTTTTATATATTTCCATACAGCAGCTCGTGTAACCCCTAGACTTTCACTTATTTTCTCACCAGATATAAAATTATTTTCATTTTCCTTTAACAAGTTTATAATTTTTTCTTTCATTGTAAACTTCCTCCTAAAGTCTAATGGCAAAAACAACTGCAAATATCTTGTAATTTATTTCATATGAAAACTTTTATCATGATTATTATAGCATATATAGATATTTTCCACCTTTTCATATGCTTAAATTTTATCCTCCATTGTACCTATAAGAACATAATTATTATTATACTTTATTTAGTTAATACTATATAATATAATTAATATATATACCCCCAAGGGGATAATACTTTCACAAAAGGAGGTTGTTTTATTATGGAACCACAAGAATTGCTTAATTATAAGAATTGGGTAGTAATCGGAAACGTTTTAGATCAATCAAAATATGCCTATAAAATTGTAAAATCTTTAGAACATGGTGGATTTAATGTAAAAGGAGTTTACCCTAAAGACACTACTGGTTCAGCCTTTAAATCCTTAAAAGAAGTGCCATATAAAATCGATGTTATAGACTTATGTATAAACCCAGCCCTTGGAATTGATTTTATGAAGGAAGCTAAAGAACTTGGAATAGATAAAGTCCTTATTCAACCAGGTGCTGAAAGTAAAGAAATATTAGATTACTGCAAAGAAAATGGAATAACTGCTATAGAAAGCTGTGCTCTTGTTCTTTTATCAGTTTATAGAAACGTAAAGGTTCATCACGATTAAAATAAGAAGTTTATAATAATAAAAGCTTTGAATTTACCGTATTCAAGGCTTTTATTATTATAAAATCTTATATTATACCGCAGATATTGGCTTTTCATATGCATAATTTAAAAAGCTATTACTAATCCACCATCATCTGCATATGTAGAACTTAACCCAGCCATTTCCACAATCACAATATCTTTAAACTTATATTTTTTTAATACTTCCTCTTTAAATTTAAGAGCTCTATCAAGACAGTTGCAGTGTGCAATTGCAAGTATTTTGTCCTCTAGGTTACTTCCTTCTTCTCCAATGATTTCTACAAATCTCTTAAATGCCTTTTTATACCCTCTGGTCTTTTCAACTAACCTTATAGTTCCTTCATCTGTAGAACCCATTATAGGCTTAATGGAAAGCATATTAGCTAACTTTGCAATAATAGGACTTAATCTGCCAGCCTTTGCTAGGTGCTCTAAGCTCTCTAGTAGAAAAAAGGTTTTCATCTCCTTAATATAATTTGATACCTTCTCCACTATTTCCATCTCTTTAAAGTTCATTTTATATAATTCGTTGATTTTTAAGGCGATAAGAGTTTCCCCTGCAGAGGCACTAAAAGAATCAAATACATGAATAAACTTATTAGCTACTTCTTCTATAAATAAATTTTTAGCTAAAACTGCACTATTATAACTTCCACTTAACTTAGAAGATAAAGTTACTACAAATACACTTTCTTCACCTTCATATTTCTTCATATACTCATCAGGAGATGGACATGCTGTTTTTGGTGCAGTTGGACACTCTCCCATATGTTTAACATATTGCTTTACATCCAAATTTTCATCATCTACATACTTTTTTTCTCCCAATTCCAATATGAGAGGTGCAATATCCACATTTAGTTCCTTTTTCATGTCTTCTGTTAAATCACAGCTGCTATCTGCAACTATCTTTATATTCATCTAATGACTTCCTCCTTAATATTCATTCCTTTTCATTAAGAAAAAACAAAGCTAAGGTTCCTGGGCCTGAATGTGCTCCAATAACACATCCTACCATGTTAATTATAAATTTATTACATCCAAAGTTCTCTTCAAGCATTCTCTTTATCACTTCTACAGCTTCCATATCATCACCATGAGATATACCAATAATCTGTTCCTTTAAATCTACTCCTCTTTCACCAGCTATCTCTACAATTCTTTTTAAAGCCTTTTTTCGTCCTCTTACCTTTTCCTTAGGCATAAGCTTTCCATCTTCCACATCTAATACAGGCTTTATATTCAAAATTCCGCCTATCATAGCTGCTGCTCTGCTTACTCTTCCTCCTCTTAGCAGATACTCTAAATCATCTACAGTGAAAATATGTTCCATATGCTCAGAATTAAATTCTATTGATTTTATGATTTCGTCTTTATTCTTTCCTTCCTTAGCCATCTTAGCAGCTTTATATACCACTAGACCAAGCCCTAAGGAAGCGCATTTAGTATCAATAGTGTATATCTTAAAATCAGGATATGTTTCCAAAACCTCTTCTTTAGCTATTATCGCTGATTGATATGTTCCTGTTAATTGTGATGAAAATCCTATATATATAACCTCATCTTTATTTTCAGCATGCTTAATAAATACATCTTTAAACTTGCTTGGAGGCACTTGAGAGGTTGTATATATTGTTCCTTCTCTCATATTATTATATAATTCTTCCGGCTGTATACTTTCACCATCTAAGTATTCATTGCCTTCTGCGTAAACAAATAAAGGAAGAA
This sequence comes from Clostridium sp., assembly GCF_047777555.1. Classification (GTDB taxonomy): domain Bacteria; phylum Bacillota; class Clostridia; order Clostridiales; family Clostridiaceae; genus Clostridium_H. The sequence continues at coordinate 474,208 of NZ_JBKEEV010000002.1, forward strand.
CCTCAATATTGTATTCTTCTATAATGTCGCGGGGCAAATCACACCCACTATCAGTGATTATTTTTATTGCCATCCCATCGTCTCCTTTATAACTTATCTATTAATTTATTCTAAAAAGGTTACTTACCCTAGTATATATCAAAATAGACACTTTTTGCACTATTTTTTGTATTTTCATTTTCGGTTATCTACAAATTTTTTCTAATTTCCGGCTAATTTGATTTTTATTAATATCCTAAAGTTTCTGTTACCCCAAATATAATTCCATATGGATTGGTTTTATAAAAGTGATAGTCCAAGTCATGTGCAATTCTATGAGCTTTTATAATGTATGTCTTATCCCTTTTCTCTGATCCAATTCTTAAATCCTTTGCTAGCTCATTAAGGTCATTTTTTAATGGCATATAATCTATTATCTTATCCCTTTCTAAAATTAAATCAGCCACTTTACTGCATTCCATATATTCATCTTCATCTGGTGAACCATTCCACCCTACTATGGTGTTTAAAAAAGAATGTGTATCGCTTACGATATCTCTTGCTTCTCTGCAGTTTCCTAAACTTTCAAAATTACATTTTACTGTCTTATCTTTATTATTTATCATAATACTGCTATTTATGTTTGTATTTAATGTACTTTTTTCCTGACTAAATAAGTTAAATACTTTATAAACAACTATACTACTTAATATAATTGCAATCATAAAAGAAATTAAATAGTCCCTAATCTCCAACTTAGTTGATTCATCTTCATAACAAATATTACTTATATTCTTTTTTAAATAACTCATTTATTTTCTTCCTTTCTTATACCCCTTTTCTTTCTATTAATTTCCAATAAACTATTTTTTAATCACTTTATCCAAACTTATATCTTAAAATAAAAAAGCCTACAGAAACAGCAATCTGTAAGCTTTTATTATCTACTTATAAATATAAATAAATCTTTCCATATAATATAAAAACACCTGATTATATTGTCCTGAAAAGTAGTAATCACTTCCATGTCCTCCTAGAGGCATTCTCATTATTGCACATCTTTCATTTCCTTTTAATATATATTTATTTTTTAGATTCTCAGAAAGTTCTATAGGCACTAGACTATCCCTTGTTCCCTGATATATGAGACATGGTGGACTACTTTTTTCTACCAAAGAAATAGGATTTACAAATTCCTCTCTTCCACCTATTTCTCCTAAATTTGAGAGGCCATTAGCTGGATAGAAAGGTATTATTCCCTTTATATTTATTTTATTAGAAAAAATATCATCATATCTTCCGCTCTTTATGGCTAAAGCAGCTGCTGTTGATAGATGCCCTCCAGCAGACCCGCCCGAAATAAACACAGAATCTAAATTAGCTCCATATTCTTCAGCATTTCTTTCAAGATACTTTGTAAATATGCCTATATGCTTTATCATATCATCAATATTAAAATTTCCTTTTACATTATCTCCTTCTCCTAGTTCTAAGGTCAAAGAGCTGTTATTAGAAAGCCCATATTGAATATCAAACACCGTATAACCTTGCCCTGCAAAATACTTATTCATCTGGAGCATGTTCATTTCGCCTTTATCCCCAGCAACCCAAGCTCCTCCATGAATACGAATAATACATGTTCCTATTCCTGGAAGGCTTTTATCTAATTTTTTAGGCATATACACATCAAAATACAGCTTAACCTCTTTCTTATTACTATCAGTACCCTTATAAAACATTATGTCCTTCTTAACCACAAAATCGTGAGAATCTATACCTAAAAAGTAAGCAGGAATACAAAAAGGAGTTTTTAGAAGATATTTTTTATGATTTTTATCTATCTTTTCTCTCCACTCCTTTCCAAAAGCTTCAGAAAACTCTTTCTCACATTTTTTTATTGTATAAGGTGTTAAAACAAAGGATAAAATACATATTACTACAACCGCTGTACCAATAATAGAAACAAAATAGTATATCTTTGTGTTTTTATCTTTGACCTTTAAGCTTAGCAGTATAATAAGGTTGCTCCAAAAGATAAATCCAAAGAAAACTGAAAATCCTACTGTATAAACTTCAAGATTTCTTATATCATGTCTAGTTAGAATAATCCAAGAAAAAAACACTCCAAATATTAAAACTATATAGCACAGGATTTTAAAAAATCCTTTTAAAATCCTTCCCCTATCTTCTTTATTATAATTATTTTGAATTTTAAAATTTGCAGTGCTTAAATAGGATAAGACCATACCAAAAATAAATATAGAAAAATAGCTTAAGTAAATTAGAATATATACATATTTATCATCTTTTAAATTATTAAAATAAGAATTGGATAAAGTAATATTTCCTATCATCATACCAAACATAGCAAATATATTATTTATAAGATATACATACCCTAATATCCTAATTACTTTTATTTCTTTATGATTTTTCTTAATTAAAACTATATTATTTATATACGCTAATAAAAAGTTTCCTACTAATGCTGCAATCAATATAACTCCAAATACATTCCAGGTACTAGTGTAATATTTTATATTTATATAGCAAATTCCCAAAATAACGCATAAACAGTTTAGTATTAATAATAACTTACCTAAATACTTTCTCACATAATCGCTTTCAAGCTTTAAATTCACATGAATTCCCCCAGCAAAATTTTCTTAATATCAAGGTCATAATTTATTTTTTCATAAATCCAATTCATATATGTAACAAATTTTATTAGGTATGAATAGTATGTATTATGAAGCTTGAAAGGAGGAAGGACAAGCCTATATATACTAACTTCAATAATTATGGTAATTGTGGTAATAATTATAAACCTAATCCTCAACCAAAATTTTGTCCAGAAGAACCTGGAACTATTATTAGAATATCTATACCTGCAGGAGCAACTCTTCGTTTAGGTTTTATTGAAGTTACCTCTCCTAGCGGTATATGCCTACTAGTTAAACTAAGAAAATTATTTGACAAAAAAAATCCCATAGGCGATATTGCAGACCTTGCAAAGAAATGTGGGGCAAATATAGAAATTTTGCAGGAATAAATAATGACTAAATTTATATAAAGAAAGGGGCTAGAGAAATGCTTATCTCTAGCTCCTTTTTATTATAAAACTTATAGATTTCTTTCGTAACTTTCTACCATTTTCTTAACCATTTGTCCGCCTATTGAACCTGCTTCTCTTGAAGTTAAATCTCCATTATATCCTTCTTTAAGATTTACTCCTACTTCTTTAGCAGCCTCCATTTTGAATCTGTTTAACCCCTCTCTAGCTTCTGGTACTAACACTCTATTATTTCTTGCCATATTTTTTTCCTCCTTTTTAAATCAATTTTTATAATATTAACTCAAACCATTACTTAATTAATAATTAGCTATTAATTAAGTATTAGTAGTTTGCGCTTATGAATATCAATTAAACTATTAAACTAAAGGAACTTGTACCATAAGATTCCACACTCATATTATGTAAATATAAATTTATTTTTTTAGTTATATATCAAAAAATAAAAATAGCCCAAAAGCTATGCTTTTGAGTTATTTTTTTATTTTTATTTTAGATTATTTCTTTCGTAAGATTCTATCATTTTCTTAACCATTTGTCCGCCTATTGAGCCTGCTTCTCTTGAAGTTAAGTCTCCATTATATCCTTCTTTAAGATTTACTCCTACTTCTTGAGCAGATTCCATTTTGAATTTGTTTAGTCCTTCTCTAGCTTCTGGTACTAATACTCTATTATTGTTATTGCTTGCCATATTAAATTCCTCCTCATATTTTTAATAAGTACTTAAGCATTTGTTAAGTATTAATATTTTGTTCTTATAGCAACTTATTAAACTATTAAATTAAAGGAACTTGTACCACAGCATAGCAATAAAGTATATTATCTATATTTATTCAAAAAATAATCTAGCCTTACAAACTATGGTGCTCCCAACAGGAATCGAACCTGCGACCTACTGATTACGAATCAGTTGCTCTACCATCTGAGCTATAGGAGCATTTTTATCATATGTTTTATTTTAATACTTATAAAAATTTTTTTCAATATTATAAAAAAGAAAAAAGCATACAGCATATACACTGCATACTTTTATTCTCGATGTATAACATCTAATCTTCCAAACTTACTATATTGTCCAAGCCAAGCAAGTTTTACTGTGCCAACTGGGCCGTTTCTCTGTTTTGCGATTATACATTCTGCTACATTCTTATCTTCTGATTCTTTATTATAGTATTCATCTCTATATAAAAACATAACAAGGTCAGCATCCTGCTCAATAGAACCAGATTCTCTAAGGTCAGATAGCATAGGTCTATGATCAGCTCTCTGCTCAGGAGCACGAGATAACTGAGAAAGAGCTATGATAGGACAATGCATTTCCTTAGCTAAAGCCTTTATAGATCTTGAAATCTCAGATACCTCTTGCTGTCTACTCTCTGAATGGCTACTTCCTGTCATAAGCTGAAGATAGTCTATTACTATTAAATCTATTCCATGTTCTATTTTTAATCTCCTGCACTTAGAACGCATTTCCATAACTGATACTCCTGGTGTATCATCTATAAATATTTTAGAAGCAGCAATTGGACCTGAAGCTCTTGCTATTCTTTCCCAATCACTATCCTCTAAATTTCCTGTTCTAAGCTTCAACATATCAATATTAGCCTCAGCACAAAGTATTTTGTTTGCCAGCTGTTCTTTTGACATTTCTAAAGAAAATATAACTACGCTTTTGCCCTCTCTTATTGCTGCATATTGAGCAATATTTACAGCAAAAGTTGTCTTTCCCATAGAAGGTCTTGCTGCAACTAGTATCATATCTCCAGGCTGAAGACCTGAGGTTTGTGCATCCAGCTCTGGAAATCCTGTAGGAACTCCAGTAGTCTCTCCCTTTTGGTTAAACATTTTTTCTATCTGCTCAAAGCCTCTTTCAAGAACTACACTTATAGGCTCAAAATCACTAGTTATTCTTTTTTCAGCTATATCAAAAATTCTTTTTTCCGCACCATCTAATACTTTAGGAACATCGTCTTGTTTTGAGTAACATTCTTCCATTATATCTGCTGATGCCTTTATAAGTTTTCTCAAAATAGCCTTTTCCTCTACTATTTTTACATAAGAATTAAGATTAATTGTAGATTCTACAGAACTACTGAGTTCACCTATATAAGTCATTCCTCCAACTGCCTGCAGCTTCTCTGTAGACTGCAAGTGTTCTATTAGAGTTACCATATCCACGGGTATATCTTTTGAATATAATTCTACTATAGCATTAAAAATAATTTTATGACTTTCCCTATAAAAATCGTCTCCCCTTAATACCTCTGCAGCCTGAGCTATAGATGTCTTGTCTATAAGCATGCAGCCCAGCACTCTTTGCTCGGCTTGAAGATTATGTGGTAAAACTCTAAGAGGTGTTGTTTCCATTGCAATCTCTCCTACTATCTAGTTAAAATTATTTATCCTTAAAAACAATTTTAATTAGCTCATCTATATTATCAATTGCTTTAACTTCAATATCATTTAAACCTGTTGGAACTTCATTTATATTGTCTTTAGGAACTAATACAAGCTTTATTCCCTTTCTTCTAGCACCATACACCTTTTCAAATATACCTCCAACTGGCTTTATCTTTCCTCTTAAAGATATTTCTCCTGTTATAGCTGTATCTTGTCTTATAGGTTTATTTAAAAGGGCACTTATAATAGAAATAGTAATTGCAGCACCAGCTGAAGGACCATCTATGCGTCCTCCCCCTATTACATTGACATGAATGTCATAATCACTAATATCTTTATCTGTGATTTTTCTTATTACAGAGGCAGCATTAAAAACAGAATCCTTTGCCATACTTCCTGCAGTATCATTAAATCTTACTCTTCCTCTGCCTTTTTCCTTTGCTTCAAAAACTGCAGCTTCTATTTCTATAGTAGATCCAACATAGCCGCTAACTCCAAGTCCATAAACATGGCCTACCTCATACTTTTCTTCTTCTGAAATTTGTTCATAAGGAGTAAGCCTGCTTATAGATATAATCTCTTCCACAGATTTAATAGTTATTTTCATATTTTCTACAGAACCTAATTCATTGTATAAAGTATATCCATATGCATCTGCTAATATATTTATAGCTTTTCTTCCTTCTATTGTATATCTGCTTATGAGTTCAGCTGCTCCATCTTCAAGTTCTACATTTAGCTTTTTAGCTGCATTTTTTACTATACTTTCTATATCCTTTGAAGATAATGGCTCAAAATAAACTGCTGTACACCTAGATCTTAAAGCTGGATTTATTTCACTTGGCTCTCTTGTTGTTGCACCAATCAAAACAAAATCTGCTGGTGCTCCATTTTCAAATAGATATTTTATATACTTAGGAATATTTTCATCGTCTGGATCATAATAAGATGATGAAAATTCAACTTTCTTATCTTCTAAAACCTTTAACAGCTTATTTTGAAGTGTAGTATCCAATTCTCCTATTTCATCTATAAATAATACCCCACCATGAGCTTCTGTAACCAAGCCTGGCTTTGGTTCTGGTACACCCATTTCTGCTAAATCTCTTTTACTTCCCTGATATATAGGGTCATGCACTGAACCTAATAATGGATTAGTTATCTCTCTTGGATCCCATCTTAGAGTTGTTCCATCCACTTCTACAAATTTAGCATCATTATCAAAAGGTGTGTATTTTAGTTTTTTAGCTTCTTCTAATGCAAGCCTTGCCGCTGTAGTTTTTCCAACTCCTGGAGGCCCATAAAGAATTATATGCTGTGGATATGGAGAAGCTATTTTAGATAAAAGTGACTTTATAGCTCTTTCCTGACCTACAATCTCAGAAAAAGCTTGAGGCCTTAATATGGACTGAATGTTCTTAGAAAGTTTTTTAGAGTTCAACAATTCTAATTTCGCATATTTCTTTAGAGTCTTTGCATTTTCAGAACCCTTTTTCTTTCTAATAATTCCAAGCCTTATTTCATCTATATACTTTTCCTGCTTTTCTAAAACAACCTGCTCAACTTCTTTTTCTATGCTATTTTCAACATATCTTCTAGCAATGGTTTCAGCTATATATTTTTTAGTGCTTTCTATAGCTTCTACTAAATTATTGTCATCTGGTACTATATCTATACCTTCACCATCACTTGCAATCTTGTTTATAGCATAGAGCCTTTTATATATATCATCGCTATAAAGGTATTTGCTAAGCTTATGTTTTACAACTCTTGCTTTAATAGTTCTTTCATCTATAACCTTTCTCATTACTTCGTCTAGTATATTAACTTGTGTTTCTATAGGCATAGTATCTTTTATAAAATCAATTGCGTTTTTTAGATTCTCATCTACTACTGAAAACTTCAATATATTTCACCCTTAAGAAAGCTTATTTCAGATGCTCTCCCTCAGGTATCCCCCCTTCTTTAAGAGCTACTGTTCTTCGATTATAACTTTAATTTTTGTAGAAATTTCAGGATATAACTTAATCTCTGCCTCATAAGTTCCTATGTTTTTGATAGTTCCTACTACTATCTTTTTCTTATCTACTTCAACGTTGTATTGTTTTTTTAGTTCAGTTGCTATATCTTTACTTGTTATAGCACCAAATAATCTTCCGCCTTCTCCCGCTTTAGCACTTATTTTTATTTCCTTATTTCTTAATTCTTCTGCTACCTTCTGAGCAGCCTCAGTTTCAGCTAATTTCTTCTTTCTTTCTGCTTCTTTTTGTTTATTCAGAATATGAATATTTGCATCTGTTGCCTCTTTAGCAAGTCCCCTTGGTATTAAAAAGTTTCTTGCATATCCATCTGATGCATTTATTACTTCTCCTTTTTTTCCCTGTCCTTTAACATCCTTTAGTAATATTAATTTCATTACTCCTCACCTTCCCTTAAGTATTCATCAATAGCATTTTGTAATTTTTCTTTTGCTTCATCCATAGAAACATTACTCATCTTTGTGCCTGCTATGGTAATATGTCCTCCGCCACCTAATGTTTCTAATATTACCTGAACGTTTATATCGCCAAATGATCTGCCACTTATAAATACTTCATCTCCTATTTTAACAAGAACAAATGACGCTTGAACACCTGTAATATTTAGTAATTCATCCGCTACTTGTGCAGCTAATACATTGTCTTTTATATCTGGTGGACAAAGGACAATGGCTATATCATTTTTAACCTCTGCAAGGCTTATAAGTTCAGCTTTTTTTAAATAAGTTTCTAAATGATCAGCAAACATTTTCTTAACTTCTATTATATCAGCTCCTAAATGTCTTAGGTAGGCTGCAGCTTCAAAAGTTCTAACCCCTGTCTTGAAATAAAAATTCTTTGTATCTACATATATACCAGCAAGAAGCATTTCTGCCTCGAAAAATGTTATATGCTGCTTAGGATTTTCAATCATATACTGTATCATCTCAGTAACAAGTTCACAAGTAGAAGAAGCATAAGGCTCTATATAGCTCAGTAAAGTGTTTTCCACTGCAGTTGTAGATTTTCTATGATGATCTATGATTACCTTTCTTTCTATAGCCTGTAACAATTCTTTATTTTGAACATACTCTCTGCTATTTACATCTACAAGTATAAGTAGGCTATTAGCATCACAAATTCTTAAACAAATTTCCTTGGAAATAAATATATCATCATATAGATTATTTTCCCTTATTCTTTCTATAGGATTTTCTATTCCACTATTAACTTTATCTAATACAATGAATACATCTTTTCCAAGAGCCTTCACTACGCTCCTAATCCCTATTGCAGAACCTAAAGCATCTATATCTGGATTAATATGTCCCATTATAAATATTTTACTGCTTTCATTTATTAAATTAACTAAAGCATGAGCAATAACTCTTGCCCTTACCTTAGTTCTTTTTTCAAACTCCTTAGTCTTTCCTCCAAAAAACTCTAGCTTATCCTTTGTCTTTACAACTACCTGATCTCCTCCTCGGCTTAAAGCTAGTTCCTTAGCCGACATAGCAAATTCATGATTTTGGAGTGGAGTATCTCCATCACATCCTACTCCTATACTAAGAGTAACAGTTAATTTGTTGCCATAATTTATTTCTCTTATTTCATCTAATATATCAAAATTTTTTTTCATTTCTTCTTCTATATTTTTATAATGGGCTACAATTGCATACTTACTTGAAGAATATTTTATAATCATTGCCTTTAAAGCTTGTGCATAATTTATTAAAGTTCTCTCTATTTCAGCAGATAAGATTACAGCTTTATCTTCTTCTGTAGTTTTTAAAACATCACTTAAATTATCAACTTCTACATGCATTATAGAATATCTATTTTCTTCTATTTTTCTACCTAGCTCAACTTCACGAGTGACTTCATAAAAGTACAAGATTATAGCATTGTCCTTTGTAGATGGCTTATTGTTTATATTTACAAAAACATTATAGTACCTATTTTTTATGTTGACATGTTCAAAAAACCTTTTTTTCTCATTAATTATTTCATCCATATTTATTTCTTTTATAATTTCCTGAACCTTTTTACCTAAAAAATCTTCTTTTTCAAGAATGTCTAGAAAGAACTGGTTATACCATAATATATTGCCTTTATTTTCCACAATAATTAATGCAAAAGGTGAATTAACTAATACATTTCTTGAGGAAATATCTAATTTTGAAGAAAACTCCTCTAGAAGCCTTTTCCACTCATCCTTTTTCGTCTTTGATTCTTTTATATTATATACTACAAAAATTATATACAGTAATAAGAATATACCTCCTACTATAAAGTGACCTAATATAAAAAAAACGCAAATAAGTAAAGCAATGGCATAAACTGAAAGCTTGTTGTGTTCAAGAAAAAAATTATTATTCATATATTATTCCCTCGGCTTAATTACTCTTATTGGATTTGGGTCAAGTTTTCTTAGATTTAATATTATATCCATAAGTCCTAGAATAGAAAATGCACTAGAAAATATAGGTGTAAATATTCCTATAATGAACATTATAATTATTACACCTTTAGGTAGTTTTGCTCTTTCCCTTAGGATATAGGCAAGATACGCCATTCCATCAAGAGACAATACAAATGATATTATTAAATGTCCTATTCCAACTGCATAAACAGCCCATGATACATCTCTTGAATTTAATATTATTCCCAAACATTCTATTATTATAAGCACAGCCAAAAATCTATTAGGAATATATATTCTAGTAAAAGACACCAAAGGTGGAATTTCATATCTTAGCTTTTTCAAAGTTTTTTGTGTTAAAAAATAGTTTATGTACGCCTGGATTAAACTGCTTATAATTAGCGCTATAGGTATTATTATTATTAAATTTTCAACGGTTAAATAATCTATAAACTGGTTTATAGAATTTATAGCTTCCTGAGGAGCATTCATACTTATATATATATTTCTACTTTCTACAAAGGCTCCTTTAAGCTCCTCTACAGTAAGATTTATATATTCAACTAGTCCTTTTTTATTGACTAAAAAAGCATATATCATAAATTTTATAATATTGCTGATAATATTAGCTGCACCTACTATAAGTATGGCCGCCTGACTGCTTTTTTTATTCTTTATGCAATATCCTAGACTAATCCCTGTAAACCCATAACTTATCCCTGATACTAATGCAGATATTGGGTTATAAAAAATTGCTGCTAAGACCATACTCATAATTACTGCAATTAAAGCTATTCCTGTATCATGCCTTACATATAATAATGTTATTGGAATAGGCAAAATAAACATTCCTACGTCTGATAAAATAGGTACATATGCAGTAATTAATAAAATCAAAAAAACCAAGGCAAACATGATTGCTGTTTCTGTTATTACCTTTGCTGTGTACTTTTCTTTTTTCATCTTATCCTCCACTAACGCTTACTATTCAAATAAGAATGTAACTTACTTAAATTCTTAGTTTCCTTTTCAATTACATCACCTTCAGCTATTCCTATTTTAAGCTTCTTCTTCATATCTTCATCTACTTCTTCATATGAATATCCTAATCTTTCTCCTAATATATATAATATTATTATTGCCCCAGAAATACATTCTAAAATAGCATCTTGAGCAATATTGCTTCCTCTAGCTAGTAATTTAAAAAAATCTCCTATAATGCATAAGAGTTCAGCCTTTAGGTTTTCAATTATTCTTATACTTGACATGATATTAAAGTCTTCCTTATTCATATAACACCATCCCCTAAGTCATCCTATATATATATTTTAGTTATTTTTCCCTTAGTATGCAACTTTAGTTTAATTTATTTGTTATATGTAAAAAAGCAGTGTCCTTTTGACACTGCCTTATTGTTATACTAGTCTGTTGTGAATGGTAATAAAGCAACATTTCTTGCTCTCTTTATTGCCACTGTTAATTCTCTTTGATGCTTAGCACAGTTTCCAGAAATTCTTCTTGGAAGAATTTTACCTCTTTCTGTAACATACTTTCTTAATTTGTTTACATCTTTGTAATCTATGAAAGCAGATTTATCTGAACAGAAAGCGCAAACTTTCTTTCTTCTTCTCTTTGCACCTTTTTTATTTACGAAAGACATGCTATTTCCCTCCTTACCTTTTTATTTATAAACCGAATTAGTTAAAATGGTATATCACCATCATCAATTGGGGTAATCTCATCTTCATACCCGTTTTGATTAAATATGTCATTACTATCTGATGGAATACTATGATTATCTCCTTGAAGAATAGATTCACTTCTATCATAGTTAGCAACTGCATTTCTAGACTCTAAGAATTGTACCTCATCAGCAACAACTTCTGTCACATATCTTCTAGTACCATCTTTAGCTTCATAACTTCTAGTTTGTATTGAGCCACTTACTCCAACTAGTCTACCTTTGCTTACATAATTAGCTGTGTTCTCAGCTGTTTTTCCCCATACTACTATAGGTATAAAATCTGCATCAGGTTGACCTTGGCTTTTAAAACGTCTGTTAACAGCTAAAGTGAAAGATGCAACAGCTCTTCCTGTTCCTGGAGTGAATCTTAGCTCTGGGTCTTTAGTTAATCTTCCAACTAACACAACTCTATTCATCTTTGCACCGCCTACTTTTCAGGATTGATTACCATGTATCTCATAACTCCATCAGTAATTCTGAATATTCTTTCTAATTCTCTAGGTAATTCAGGATTAGCTTTGAAGTTGATTAGAGTGTAATATCCTTCGTTAACTTTGTCTATTGGATAAGCAAGTTTTCTCTTACCCCACTCATCAACGTTATCAATTACTCCTCCAGCATTTTCTATTACACCTTTAAACTTCTCGATATTAGCTTTTATAGCTTCTTCTTCAAGAGATGGTTGTAATATAAATAGTGCTTCGTAATTTCTCATTGATTTCACCTCCTCCCCTCGGACTAACGGCTGTGAATATCACAGCAGGGACTACATTTGTTTATTTTATCATTTATCCCAATAAAAATCAAGATATTATTTTTTATTTCCACCTAAAGTCGTTTTAAACATTATCTTGCTGATTTTGGGGCAAATTTTGTTTTACTATTTTCTTCACTCTTTTTTGAAATTGACTTCTTGGAAGCATAACTATTCTCCCGCATCCTAAACACTTAATCTTTACATCTGCCCCTAATCTTATTACTTCCCATTCTTTGCTCCCACATGGGTGTTCTTTTTTCATTTCAACTATGTCCCCTAAATAAAATTCCTTTACCATATCTTTACCCCTTTACATTTAAGTTTTTAATGTATTCTAATTATAACATAATATATTAAATGATATCATGTCTATCTATATTTTTATAAATATTCTATTAACTCCTTAGGTATTCAAAGTATAAAAAATCTTACTTTTGTAAATAATTATGGAAAAGGAGGTTTTTTATAATGAGTAGTAAATTAACTTTAAACTCCATGGAAATAGATTCAGTATATAAACTTAGAGATATCCTTTCTGAAAAACTTATCAAAATAATAAAATCTAAACGTCCTATTATTTTTCTTTGCATCGGTACAGATAGATCAACTGGAGATAGTCTTGGACCACTAATAGGACATAAATTACAAAATATTCTTAGTGATGAATTTATTTTATATGGAACCTTAGAGCATCCTGTTCATGCCAAAAATCTATGTTCAGTAATAGAAGAAATAAATCTTAAATATAATGATCCGTACATAATAGCTATAGATGCATGTCTTGGCAGTCTCCAAAATATCGGAAATATAGTCATAGAAGATAAACCTTTATCTCCAGGAGCAGCTATGAATAAAAAACTGCCTTCAGTTGGGAACCTCAGTATAACAGGAATAGTTAATATATCAGGTACTTTAGAATTTATGGTCCTTCAAAATACAAGATTATATACAGTTATGCATTTAGCTGATGTTATTTCTCGAGGAATATATCATTCTATACTAAAAACAGTAGGAAGCAAAAAAAAGTCCAACTTTAATCTGGCATTGTCCAGCACTGTTGAAAGTTTAAAGGTTAAATATAAATAAGCTCCAGAGATAATTATCTTTGGAGCTTATTTATATTTAATTTACCTTATTACATGCATCTAATAAAACTTCTTCTTCCTCTTCTGAAAGCTCATATCTTGAAATTCCTTTATCTATTGGCTTTGCATAAACTATACTTTCATCTCTTCCATAAATTCCCGTAAGTACAATTCCATCATTATTTCCGTTCAACATAGCTATTGAAAAACTCAAATCGCTTCCAATATCTTCGAAAGCTTTATATCTTACCATTGAAACTTTTTGAGTGCAATTCTTTAGTCTATTAATTAATTCTTCATGTTGAGATTTTATTTCTTCTGTCTTTTCTTCTACTTCATCTATTCTATCAAAATAGCTTAATACAACCTCTTCTAAATTTTTATTATTAACTCCTCTAGTTAATTTTCTATATTTGTTTTCTAATTTATTAATAGAGTTTAGAATAACTATTATAGCTATAATTAATATTACTGTAATAATAGAAAGACTTACTATTATGTATGGTTGAAATTGTTCTAAAATGCCTAACATCTCTTTCATTTATTATGTCCTCCTCTAAATTGTGTTTCACGTGAAACATTAAATTATAATTTTAATATATCCATAATTCTTTGCAGTTCTTCTTCTGAATAATATTCTATTTGAATTTTACCTTTATTACCTTTAGAATTTATACTTACCTTAGTATTAAACAGGTTTTGTAATTTGCTTTCTATATCTGCATAATAAGGATTAATAGCCTTCTCTTTATTAACAGTTTTCTCTGATTTCTTTTTATTCATACTTCTAATCAGTGCTTCGATTTGTCTAACACTTAAAGATTCATCAATTATAGTTTGAGCTAATTTATACTGAGTTTCTTTATCTTCTACAGCTAACAATGCTCTTCCATGCCCTTCGCTAATTACCCCATCTATGAGATATTCCTGAACCCTAGTATCTAAATTTAATAATCTCATACAGTTTGCAATTGCTGTTCTAGACTTGCCAATTCTTCTACTAACTTCTTCTTGAGTTAAAGAAAAGTCATTAATAAGCTTTTTATAAGCTACCGCCTCTTCAATAGGGTTTAAATCTTCTCTTTGAATATTTTCTATTAAAGAAACTTCTAGTATTTCCTTATCATTTAAATCTAAAATCACTGCAGGAACTTCTTTTAATCCTATGCTTTTTGCAGCTCTCCATCTTCTTTCTCCAGCAATTATAGTATAAAATCTTCCTTCTTTCTTTAAAACTAATGGTTGAATTATTCCATGTTCCTTAATAGACTCTGATAATTGTGTAATCTTTTCTTCATCGAAATTTTTTCTTGGCTGGTCATTATTAGCCTTTATCAAGTTAATATCAATTTTCATTGTTGAATCTTCTTGTGAAATTTCATCGGGTATTAATGCGCCCAATCCTTTCCCCAGTCCATACTTCTTACTCAATGTTTATCACACTCCTTGGTTTTTTAAAAATTCCTTTGCTAATTTTTCATATGCTTCAGATCCCCTGCACTTATCATCATAAAGCATAATAGGCAATCCAAAACTTGGGGCTTCTGCTAATCTTATATTCCTAGGAATGGTTGTCTTATAAACTTTATCCTTAAAGTATTTAGTAACCTCCGCTGCAACTTCATTGCATAATTTAGTTCTGCTGTCATACATGCTCAGCAAAACTCCTTCAATATCTAGGTTCTTATTTAAAGACTTTTTAACAAGTTGAATAGTGCTAATTAGCTGGCTTACTCCTTCTAAAGCATAAAATTCACACTGTATAGGAATTAAAACACTATTAGCAGCACTTAAAGCATTTATGGTTAAAAAACCTAGAGATGGCGGACAATCTATGAATATAAACTCAAATTCATCTTCTAAAGCTTCTATTTCTCGCTTTAAAATAGTTTCTCTATCTTCTTTATCTATCAATTCAATTTCTGCTCCCACTAATTCCATATTAGACGGAAGTATATACAAATTATTGATAAGTTCGCTTTTAATAATAGCATCTTTAATTGAAACATTAGAGGCTAATACATCGTAAATAGAATATTGTATACTTTTTTTATCAATTCCAAGACCACTTGTGGTATTTCCCTGAGGATCTATATCTATAGCTAATACTTTATGTCCATTCATAGCTAAATTAGAACATAAATTTATATTAGTAGTTGTTTTTCCAACTCCGCCTTTCTGATTAAAAACACATATAGTCTTCATCTCATCCCCCCCTAATAATTAAATATAGTAATATTTTTCTGTGTTTTTATAAACATTAACCATTATATCCATTATAATATCTTATAGTATATTTATAAATATTAAAAAGTAAAAAAAACACCTAAATTTCTCAATTATAAGAAATTCAAGTGCTTGTTTCACGTGAAACATTAAAAATTTAAAATAAGTTCTACTTTTTAGGTACATCTATTATAATCTGAATTTTATCATCTAAATCCTTACTTCTATAAGTAGCTCGTACACCATACTTATCAAAAACTTGTTTTACTGTATTAACATATATTCTAGCATTAAAAATTCCTTTAATTTTTTTCTTACCATCAGCTGCAAGTTCCTTACCACTAATTTTTAGTAACTCTTTATTTATTAATTCCTCAGTAGCCTTTACATTTAACCCTCTTTTTATAACAGCTTTTATGACCTTTTCCTGTAATTCAACAGTAGGCAATTTCAACAGAGCTCTTGCATGTCTTTCTGTTAAATTATTTTCTAATATTATTTTTGTTATTTTCTCATCTAACTTCAAAATTCTCAGCTTATTTGCTATAGTAGATTGCTTCTTTCCAATTATATCTGCAAGTTGTTCTTGAGTATAATTATGCTTTTTTATCAAATTATAGTAAGCTTGTGCCTCTTCTAAAAAATTCAAGTCTTCTCTTTGAATATTTTCTAATAGAGCAATTGCAGCAGAATCCTTATCATCAATATTTATAATTATAACTGGTACTTCTTGAAGTCCTATCTTTTTTGCTGCTCTAAATCTTCTTTCGCCTGCAACAATTTCATATTTATCTTCCTCTAGTTTTCTTACGGAAATAGGTTGAATTATTCCATAAGTTTTTATAGATTGAGCCAATTCCTCAATTGCCTCTTCATTAAAGTACTTTCTTGGCTGATAAGCATTAGGAACAATGGCATTGACAGATATATATTTTACATCTTTTTGCATAACTTCCCCATCCCTTCATTTAGTGCACTAAGCTATGTTGTAAAATTATATAAATTTCTCAATACTTTAAAACACAACAACCATTATAAAGGTTTTTTAGCAGCCGTTCCTGCTTTCCTTGGATACTGTTTAGGAGTATTTTTTATCTTCTTAATAACCACCAAGTTATGATTTAAATCACTATCTTCTATTTCAACCTCTATTATATCCTCCAATTTACCACCTAAAATTCCAATAGCTCTTTTGGCATTTATGACCTCATCTTCTACAGCAGGACCTTTCATTGCTATAAAGTAGCCTCCAACTTTTACATAAGGTAAACAAAATTCGCTTAGTGCAGCCAAATTAGCTACTGCTCTTGAAACAACTGCATCAAACTTTTCCCTATACTCAGAAGTTTGAGCATAATCTTCAGCTCTGCCATGTACAGTAGATACATCATCAATTCCTATATTTTTTAAAATATCATTTAATACATTTATTCTCTTTTTTAGTGAATCTAATAAAACAATTTCTATATCTGGTCTCATGATTTTTATTGGTATACCTGGAAATCCTCCTCCAGTTCCTATATCAATAATCTTTTCTGCTTCTTTTAATGGCTTAAACTTAAATATTTTCATACAATCTATAAAATGCTTTTTTATTATTTCTTCATCCTCTGTTATAGCCGTAAGATTAACTTTTTGATTCCATTCCTTTAATAAATCTTTATATTTTATAAACTTCTCATATTTTGTATCATCAAGCTCCATATCCACACTACTCGCTGCAGCTGTTAATATATCATAATACTCTTTACCCAATTATCCTATTCCTCCTTGGCATTCACTCTTTTATTATATTGTTCAAGCGCTATTAGAAGAACTGATATATCAGCTGGAGATACTCCTGAAATTCTAGATGCCTGCCCCATATTTACAGGCCTCATTTTACTTAACTTTTGAACGGCTTCTATTCTAAGTCCCTTAACAGAATTATAATCAAACTCCTCAGGAATCAACTTATTCTCCATCTTTTTAAATTGCTCTACTTGCTCTAACTGCTTTTGAATGTATCCTTCATATTTTGACATAATATTAACTTGATCCTGGACATCTTTTGAAAGATTTGGTCTTTCTGGATCTAATGGAGCTACCATATAATAGTTTAGTTCAGGTCTTTTTATTAATTCATATAAGCTTATAGGTTTTCTCAAAGGTACTGAATTCAACTTTTCTAAGAACTCATTAACTTCTTGTTTATTAGTAATTTGAAGATTTTTTATTCTTTCAATCTCACTATCTATAGCATTTTTCCTCTTTAAAAATTTCTCATACCTTTCTTCAGTTACAAGTCCAACTCTATGACCAATTTCAGTAAGTCTAAGATCCGCATTATCCTGCCTTAACAATAATCTATATTCTGAGCGGGAAGTCATCATCCTATATGGTTCCTCTGTACCTTTAGTTACCAAGTCATCTATTAAAACTCCTATATAAGCATCAGATCTCTTTAAAATCAAAGGCTCCTTATTTTGAATTTTTAAAGCTGCATTTATACCTGCTATTAATCCCTGACTAGCTGCTTCTTCATATCCAGAACTTCCGTTTATCTGTCCTGCAGAGAAAAGTCCACTAATTTCTTTAAATTCTAAACTTAGCTTTAACTGAGTAGGATCTATACAGTCATATTCTATAGCATATCCTGTTCTCATAATTTCTGCATTTTCAAGTCCTATTACACTTCTTATCATTTGAACTTGTACTTCTTCTGGAAGAGAACTTGACATTCCTCCTACATACATTTCTTCTGTATTTTCTCCTTCTGGTTCAATAAATATCTGATGCTGCTGCTTCTCTGGAAATCTCATGATTTTATCTTCAAAGGAAGGACAATATCTTGGTCCAACACTTTTTATAGAGCCATTGTATAAAGGAGATCTATGAATATTATCAAGTACAACATTCTTAGTTTTATCTGTTGAATAAGTTAAATAACATGAAACTTGTTCTCTTTCTATGTTTTCGCTCATAAAGGAGAAAGGTACTACTTCTTCATCACCCTTTTGCTCAACCATCTTTGAAAAATCAACGGACCTTCTATTAATCCTAGCTGGAGTTCCTGTTTTAAACCTTCTTAGTCTTACACCATGTTTTATTAAACTTTGAGATAAATAATTTGCTCCCATAAGTCCACTTGGACCACTTTCATATTCAACTTCACCAATTATTATCTTTGATTTTAAATAAACTCCTGTAGCCAAAATTACAGCTTTTGTTTTATAATATGCTCCATTTCGAGTTGAAACACCCTTAACTTTATTTTCTTCTATATCTATTTCTACAATTTCTCCCTGCCTTAGATATAAATTTTCAGTCTTTTCTAAAGTGTGCTTCATTGTTTGTGAATATCTATGCTTATCTGCCTGAGCACGAAGAGAGTGTACAGCTGGTCCTTTAGATGTATTTAGCATTCTGGACTGAATATATGTATTATCTATATTAATTCCCATTTGCCCACCTAAAGCGTCAATTTCTTTTACTAAATGACCTTTAGCTGTACCACCAATATTCGGATTACACGGCATCATAGCAACACTTGCTAAGTCTGTAACAAATACACCTGTCTTAGCTCCTAGTCTAGCACTAGCAAGAGCAGCTTCACAACCTGCATGACCTGCCCCAATAACAACAACATCAAATTCACCTGCAAAATATCTCATAATATCCTCCTACTATTTTCCTAAGCAGAATTTAGAAAATATAGTGTCAATTATATCTTCTTCTACTGTATCACCATTTATTTCTCCTAAAATTTTCCAAGCATTTCTAAGGTCAATAGATGCTAAATCTATTGCAAAAGTATTCTCTAAAGCTCCTATAGCTGCAATTAAACTTTCTCTAGCTCTTATCAAGGCTTCTTTATGTCTTGCATTAGTAATCATTACTTCCTTGGCTGTAACTTCTCCTTTAAAGAATAATTCTTTAATCACTTGTTTAAATTTATCTAATCCTTCTCCAGTCTTTGCTGAGATTTCTATAATATAATCTGAATTTAAATCCTTAATTTTATCTTTATCTATTTGCGGTCTTAAATCGGTTTTATTAAGTAAAACTACATATTTTTTATCTTTAATAAATTCAATTACTTCTCTATCTTCCTCATCTATCTTACTACTTGCATCCAACACTAAAACCACTAAATCAGCACTTTCTATTTTTTCTCTTGACTTTTCTACACCTATTTTCTCAACAACATCTTCAGTTTCTCTAATTCCTGCTGTATCAACAATTTTAATAGGTATTCCATCTATGCTTATATATTCTTCTATTATATCTCTTGTAGTTCCTGGAACCTCTGTTACAATAGCTCTAGATTCCATAAGCAAAGCATTTAAAAGAGATGATTTTCCAACATTTGGCTTACCAACAATTACAGTATTCAATCCTTCTCTTAATATCTTACCTTCATCAGCACTGCTTAACAATGTTTCCACTGATTTTAATATATCCTCAACTTGTGCTTTAGCCTTTTCAGAAGTAACCTCTTCTAGATCATCCTCAGGATAATCAACAGTAGCCTCTATAGCCGCTATAATCTCAAGGAGTCCATGTCTAAGCTCATTTATTTCCCTGGAAATCTTACCACCAGACTGCTCTAAAGCGGATTTTGCACTTAGCTCTGTCTTAGCTGTTATTATATCAATGACTGCTTCTGCTTGGCTTAAGTCAATTCTTCCATTTAAAAAGGCTCTTTTAGTAAACTCTCCAGGTTCTGCAATCCTTGCACCTGCTTTTATAACTTCTTCCAATATTCTTTTCGTAACTACTACTCCACCATGACAGTTTATTTCTACAGTATCCTCAGCAGTGAAACTTCTAGGTCCCTTCATATAGCTTACTATAACTTCATCTAAAGTTTCACCTGTATCTTTATCTATAATAAATCCATATCTCATGGTATATGTCTTTATATCGTCTAATTTTTTATCATTTTTACCTTTAAAAATACTGCTTACTATTTTTAGAGCTTTATCTCCAGAAACTCTTATTATTGATATTCCGCTCTCACCTAAATTTGTAGCAATAGCTGCTATAGTATCAAATTCTTTCATAATTTCACCCTCTCTAAATTTGAAGTTTACTATATATACATCTATAATTTCAATAGCAATACTGTACTTTCAGCTGTTTTTTTCTAAAATAATTAAAATTCCTATCTTACAAATTTAATATTAACATTTACATAGAACATATCCAAACTTTTTTATTAAAAATTAAAAGAAAGCCTTTTTGTACTAGGCTTTCTTCTTTAAATCAACAACTACTTTTCTATAAGGTTCTTCACCTTCACTATAGGTAACTACATATGAATCATTTTGAAGAGCAGCATGAATAATTCTTCTTTCATAAGGATTCATTGGCTCCAATTTTACAGCTCTATTGGTTTTTCTAACTTTATAGGCTATTTTTGTTGCAAGCCTTTTTAGGGTTTCTTCTCTCTTTAATCTATAGTTTTCAGTATCTAATATAACCTTTTTATATTTACCATCATTATTTTTATTAATAACTAAACTCACTAAGTACTGAAGCGAATCCAGCGTTTCTCCTCTATGCCCTATAATAAGTCCCATGTTAGGACCTATCAGATTGATGTTTACTATATCATCATTTCTTTAATCTTTATTTCAGCTAATATTCCCATAGCATTTAAAATTTCTCTTAAAAACTTCCTAGCATCTTCCATATAATCATTTTTAAGAGTTACTTCTACTATGGCATCTTTTCCTTTAAATAACTTAAATAAACCTTTACTACCTTCATCTATAATTTTTATATCGACTTTATCCTTCGGTTACATTGAGCTCCCTTAAAGCATTATGAACAGCTTCTTCTACAGTCTTTCCATTCATCTGTATAGATTTCATACCCAATACACCAGCCTTCCTAAACTCAAAATAAGGCATAATTATATACTTTTATTTATTTCAAACCTTCTTTTGCTGTTTTTTTATTTTCCATAGCTCTCATAATTAAAGTCTGACCTATCTGGAATAAGCTATTTGTTACCCAATATAATACTAACGCTGAAGTAAATCTAAAACTCATATATGTTATAAAAATTGACATTCCTATGCTCATATTTCTTGTCTGTTTTGCTTGAGCATTATCTCCAGTACCAGCAGGTGTCATGACTGCAGTAGAAAGATATGTTAATACTCCTGAAAGTATTGGCAATATCCATGTTCCTGGATTTGATGTTGCAGTTCCCATTAGTTTAAGACCCATAAAAGTTACATTAGCTATATTTGGCTCAATTAAGCCTAAATTATTAAATACATAATATAAAGCTATAAGTATAGGCCACTGCAATAAAAGTGGAAGGCACCCACCTAAAGGATTAACGTTATTCTCCTTATAAAGCTTCATAATTTCTTGTTGTTGTCTTTGTGGATCGTTTTTATACTTTTCTTGTAATTTCTTCATTTCAGGTTGTATTTCATTCATCTTAACTTGAGACCTAATTTGCTTATAGTTTAATGGAAATAATAATAATCTTATTATAAGTGTAACTATAATTATAGTTAAACCATAAGAAATATTAGGATTACCTACAATACTGTGAACCCCATTATGTATTATACCGAAAAATTGTACTAACGCATTATTTAACCAATTGATTTTTAAAGCCAATAATCCATAATTCATAAAAAAGATATCCAAGCAAAAACCTCCTCCAAACTATTTAACAGGATCATATCCACCCGGATTAAATGGATGGCATTTTAATATTCTTTTTATAGCCATTATACCACCTTTAAAAGCTCCATATCTTTCAATAGCTTCTATGGCATACTGAGAACAAGTTGGATAAAACCTGCAGCTGGGCTTTTTTAAAGGGGATACATACCTTCTATAAAATTTTATTACATTAATAAATATTATTTTCAACATTAATTATATAGACCTGCCCTTTTTAACAGATTTATAACTGAACTTTCTACTTCATCGTAACGTTTTCCTTTTATAGCATTCCTCGCAACAAAAACTAAATCATATCCATTTTTCAAATTTTCTCGATTCAATCTATAGCTTTCACTAATTAATCTCTTAACTCTGCTTCTAACTACACTATTTCCTACCTTCTTGCTAACAGATATGCCTACTCTGGTAGTATCTAAATTCATGTTATTCCTAAATACATACAACACTAATAAAGAATTAGAGTATGATTTTCCTCTTCTATATACTCTTCTAAACTCTACATTTTTTCTTATTTTGTACTTTTTTTTCATTGCAAGTGCTCCTTTTTTTCTGCTAATTGCAGAAAAAGGCCACCACTGCGGCCTTATCTTATGCTGTCAATCTTTTTCTTCCTTTTTGTCTTCTTCTTCTAAGAACGTTTCTTCCAGATAAGCTCTTCATTCTCTTTCTGAAACCATGTTCCTTTTTTCTCTGTCTCTTTTTTGGTTGGTATGTCATCTTCATATATATACACCCCCTTTATGTACCGTGGCACTTTATATTAAACAAATTATTTCAACTATAAAGTAGTTTTACCATTCAATTATATATATATCACCTGTTATTGTCAAGATTATGGTAGGTTGTTGATATTTTTTTATTTATTAATCCTTTTTTGTGGATAAGTTCTTGAACAGTATGTATTCTTTTGCTATTATTATTGTTAGGCTGTTGATAATTTATATATTTATAAAGTTATTCACAGGCTGTGGACAATTTTGTGCATAACTTGTGTCATATCGCTTAAACTCTGCAACTTATTTTTTATTTTTGACTTATTTTCTTAATTTTATTCAAACTATAAGATGTTAATACATATTTCTATCATATGTTAATAACTAATTTGAATGTAATTTTACTAACATTATTATACACATGTGAATATTTTTTTTTATATTTGTCAACAACCTATAATAACAGTTTATATCTTGTTTATAATATGTTTATTTGCTGTTAGTATACTATACATAATTATTTTATTATAAAAAAAATAATTTTTATATAGACTGGAGGATAAAAAATGGATGCCCAATTAAACCAACTTTGGGATAAAACCTTAAATATAATAAAAGGTGAACTTACCGAAGTAAGTTTTAATACTTGGATAAAAAGTATAGTTCCTATATCTTTAGAACAAACTACAATAAAATTACAAGTTCCTAACGACTTTACTCGGGGCATTCTTGAAAGTAGGTACAAGGATCTAATTGTTAATGCTATTAAACTTATAACTTCTAAAAAATATAATATTGATTTTTTAATCTCATCAGAAGATAAACTTAGCGATGACAAAGCCAGTACTAACAACACTTCCAAGAGTAATAAGGCAAAAAAAAGCAATATAGTTGTTAGTGATGAAATGTCTTCTATGTTAAATCCAAAATATACTTTTGATTCTTTTGTAATAGGCAATAGTAATAGATTTGCTCATGCTGCTTCCCTAGCAGTTGCTGAAGCTCCAGCTAAGGCTTATAATCCACTATTTATATATGGAGGAGTTGGTCTTGGCAAGACTCACCTAATGCATGCTATTGGTCATTATATATTGCAGAACAATCCAAAGGCAAAGGTAGTTTATGTTTCATCTGAAAAATTTACTAATGAACTTATAAACTCTATAAAAGACGATAAAAACGAGGAATTTAGAAATAAATATAGAAATGTAGATGTTTTATTAATAGACGACAGCCAATTTATAGCTGGTAAAGAACGTACTCAGGAAGAATTTTTCCATACATTTAATACTCTTTATGAAGCTGATAAGCAAATCATTCTCTCTAGTGATAGGCCTCCAAAAGAAATTCCTACATTAGAAGATAGATTGCGTTCAAGATTTGAGTGGGGACTAATTGCTGATATTCAAGCTCCTGACTTTGAAACAAGAATAGCAATATTAAAGAAGAAAGCGGATGTAGAAAATCTAAACATACCTAATGAGGTTATGGTGTATATTGCTACAAAGATAAAATCTAATATTAGAGAACTTGAGGGAGCGTTGATAAGAATAGTCGCTTATTCTTCCTTAACTAATAGAGAAATTAGTGTTGAACTAGCAGCTGAAGCCTTAAAAGATATAATATCCAATGAAGAAAATAAACAAGTAACTATAGATCTTATTCAAGATGTAGTTTCAAATTATTTTAATTTAAAAATCGAAGATTTAAAATCTTCAAGAAGAACACGTAACATAGCTTTTCCAAGACAGATAGCTATGTACCTAAGTAGAAAATTAACTGATATGTCTCTCCCTAAAATAGGTGAAGAATTTGGTGGAAGAGACCATACTACAGTAATACACGCTTATGAAAAAATATCTACTAATTTAAAGAAGGACGAATCTTTAAGAAGCGTTATTAATGATTTAACTAAAAAAATTAATAACAACTAACAATTGTTTATAATATTATGTATAAATCACTGTGGATAAAATTGAAATATATTTTTTACTATTTTATTGTGGATAAAACCAAAAGGTTTCTTTTAAATTATCCACAATAATTTTTGCCTTATTTTTTTCCTATTCTTCTTGGGTTGAAATACTTATCCACATATTCACAAGTTCTATTACTATTACTACTATATTTTATTAATATATTATCTAATCTTTTTATATAAAAAACTTACTGTTAATAAAAAGGAGGTATACTCAATGAAGTTCACTTGCTCAAAAAATAAATTACAAGAAGCTATATCCATATCTCAGAAAGCTGTAACTGGAAAATCACCAATGCCAATACTACAATCTTTATACATATCAGCAAAAGAAAATACCTTAACTTTGATAGGATCTGATATTGATTTAAGTATAGAAACTAAGATAGAAGCTGATGTTGAAGAAGAAGGTACCACTGCAGTTGACTCAAAAATATTTGGTGAAATAATTAGAAAGCTTCCTAATAGTTCTGTTAATATAAGTACTATAGAAAATAATTCAATAGAGATAATCTGTGAAAAATCTAAGTTTGACCTTGTCCACATGGATCCTGAGGAATTTCCAAGTTTGCCAAAAATAAATGAAAATATAATATTCAGTATTCCTCAAAAAACATTGAAAAGTATGATAAAAGGCACCATATTTGCAACAGCTCAAGATGAAACTAGACCTATCTTAACTGGTATACTTTTTGAAGTTAAAGATAAAAAACTTAATTTAGTTGCATTGGATGGCTATAGGTTAGCTTTAAGAGGAAATAATATAGATAATGAAAATACAATAAGCGCAGTCATACCTGGAAAAACATTTAATGAAGTGTCAAAAATATTAGGTGAAGATGATGAAAATGTAAATATAACTTTTACACCTAATCACATTTTATTCAATTTAGGTCAAACTAAGATTATATCAAGATTATTAGAAGGTGAGTTCATAAAGTATAACTCTATAATTCCTGAAGATTATAAGCTAAAAGTAACTGCTAAGAGAGTTGAATTGTTAAATTGTATAGAAAGAGCTTCTTTAATGGGCAAAGAGGGTAATACTAATTTGGTAAAATTTGATATAAAGGATGACACACTTATAATTACATCTAATTCTCAATTGGGAAAGGTAAGAGAAGAATTAAACATAATTTTGCAAGGCGAAGAGTTAGAAATTGCATTTAATTCAAAATATCTTATAGATGTCTTGAAAATACTAGAAGATGAAGAGTTAGTCATGGAATTCGACAGTAGTGTAAGTCCATGTGTAATCAAAAGTAAAGAAAATAATGGATACACATATCTAGTGTTACCAGTAAGACTGTTAAGAAGTTAACAAGGCCAAATAAAAGTTAGTTGGAGGACCAAAATATGAAAGAAGTTAAAATAGAAACGGATTTTATTAAGTTAGACTCTTTTTTAAAGTGGGCGGGGATAGTTTCACTAGGTTCAGAAGCAAAATTCTATATTCAAAATGGAGAAGTTAAAGTAAACGGTGAAGAAGAATTAAGAAGAGGAAAAAAATTATTTAAAGGTGATATAGTGGAATTTAGTGGAGAAACATATAAAATTATTTAGAAAATAAGTTATAATGTTATGTTATAATTATACGATAGGTGTTTTTATGTACATTAAAAGTTTAAATTTAATAAATTTTAGAAACTATGAAAACTTATTTTTAAACTTAAGCAGCGGGGTGAATGTTTTCATAGGAGATAATGCTCAAGGAAAAACAAATATACTTGAAAGCATATATTACTGCAGCCTTGGTAAATCACATAGAACCAATAAAGATAAAGAGTTAATAAAGTGGGGAGCTAAAGAAGCTTATGTTAGTATATATGTTTCAAAGAAAAGACTAGATAAAAAAATAGATATAAAGATTTTTAAAGAGGGAAAAAAGGGCATAAGAGTTAATTCAATAAAACTAAATACAATTTCAGATCTTATAGGGATATGTAATGTAGTTATGTTTTCTCCTGAAGACTTAAAGATAGTTAAAGAAGCTCCCTCATATAGAAGAAGATTTATAGATATCGAATTAAGCAAGCTTAATAAGAGATATTATTATAGTCTAGTACAATATAATAAGGTCTTAAATGAAAGAAATACCGTTTTACGAAAGTGGAATAAGGATAAAAATATAATTGAAATATATGATAGGCAGCTAAGCAGTTATGGCGGTTTTATAATAAACGAGCGAATTAAATATATACAAAAGTTGAATGAAAAAGCAAAAGAAATTCATAAAAAAATAACTTCAGAAAGTGAAAATATTAATTTTAAATATAGTACATCAATAAAAAATTATGATAACATTGAAAAAGAACTTTTTAATCTATTAAGAGAAAATGCAGAAAAAGATTTTGAAAAAGGTATAACAACTTTAGGTCCACATAGAGATGATTTCACGATAACTATAAATGATATAGATACAAGAAAATTTGGCTCTCAAGGACAACAAAGAACTGCCGTATTATCTATTAAGTTTGCGTCACTGGAGATAGTGAAAGAGCAAAGTGGAGAATATCCTATTCTTCTTCTGGATGATGTTCTTTCGGAACTAGATTTCAAAAGACAAAGATATATTTTAAATTCAATAAAAAAAGTTCAGACTATAATAACGGGTACGGGAATAATTGATATTAAAAATTATTTGGAAAGTGACGTAAAAGTTTTTACGGTTAACAATGGAACGATTAAGTAAGAGTCACTTAAGGAGGATATTTATGTTTTTGCATTTAGGAGAAAATGTAGTAGTTCCATTAAAGGATATAATAGGGATATTCGACATAGAGACTACCATGTATAGTACAGATACTATTCAATTTTTAAGAATGGCTGAAGAAGATGGGTTTGTAGAAAGAATAACTAAAGATGCACCAAAGTCTTTCATTCTTGCGGAAGTGGATAAAAAGAGCAAAATTTATTTGTCACCTATTTCTTCTTCCACTTTAACTAAAAGAACTCAAAATATATTCTATGAACCTAAAGAGTAAGATAGGAGGGCATTCATGGAAAACAAACAAGTTTATGATGAATCACAAATACAAGTACTTGAAGGTCTAGAAGCTGTTAGAAAAAGACCAGGAATGTACATTGGAAGTACAGGTCTTAGAGGGCTTCATCATTTAGTTTATGAGATAGTAGATAATAGCATAGATGAAGCTTTAGCGGGATTCTGTAGAAATATAAAAATATATATACATAAAGGCAATTCTATAACTGTTGAAGATGACGGAAGAGGTATGCCAGTAGGTATGCATCCAAAGATGCATAAACCAACTGTAGAAGTTATAATGACTGTTCTCCATGCTGGCGGTAAATTCGGTGGAGGAGGATATAAGGTATCAGGAGGTCTCCACGGAGTTGGAGCATCAGTTGTTAACGCTCTATCTGAATATTGCACAGTAGAAGTAAAAAGAGAAGGCCATATATGGCAGCAGAAATACGAGAGAGGTAAGGCTATAACTGGCCTTGATATTATTGGTGATGATAATGGTCATGGTACAACGGTACATTTCAAACCAGATGATAAGATATTTGAGGAAATAGAATTTGATTATGATACATTATCACAAAGATTAAGAGAATTAGCCTTTTTAAACAAAGGTATAAGAATAACCTTAACTGATGAAAGAGGAGAAGAAGTAAAGCAAGATGAGTTCCATTATGAAGGTGGAATTAAGTCCTTTGTAGCTTACTTGAATAGAAATAAAGAAAAACTTCATCCAGAACCTATATATGTAGAGGGAAAAAAGGATGATTATATTGTTGAGGTAGCTCTTCAGTATAATGACACATATAACGAAAATATATTTTCTTTTGCAAATAATATCGATACAGTTGAAGGGGGAACTCACTTAGCAGGATTTAAAGCTGCTTTAACTAGAGTTTTAAATGATTATGCTAGAAGATATGGGTATTTAAAAGAAAGTGATAAGAACTTATCAGGAGAAGATACAAGAGAAGGGCTTACTGCAGTAATATCAGTAAAACTTACTGAACCTCAATTTGAAGGGCAAACAAAGACTAAGCTTGGAAATACTGAAGTAAGAGGTATAGTTGATTCTATAGTAACAGAGACTGTAAATACATTTTTAGAAGAAAATCCAGCTGTTGCTAAAGTTATTATGGAAAAGGCACTAACTGCAGCAAGAGCGAGAGAAGCTGCTAAAAGGGCTAGAGAGCTTACTAGAAGAAAGAGTGTACTAGAAAGTACAACTTTACCAGGTAAACTTGCTGATTGCTCATCTAAGGATCCAAAGGAATGTGAAATATATATCGTAGAGGGAGATTCTGCGGGTGGATCTGCAAAGCAAGGAAGAGATAGAAGATTTCAGGCTATTTTACCACTTAGAGGTAAAATATTAAATATAGAAAAGCAGAGATTAGATAGAATATTAG
Source organism: Clostridium sp. (assembly GCF_047777555.1). Lineage (GTDB taxonomy): Bacteria > Bacillota > Clostridia > Clostridiales > Clostridiaceae > Clostridium_H. Next base: position 503,691 of record NZ_JBKEEV010000002.1, read on the forward strand.
CTTCTGATACAATAAAGGCTATGATAACAGCATTTGGTGCGGGAATAGGAGAAGATTTTGATATAGAAAAAATAAGGTACGATAGAATAATAATAATGACCGATGCCGATGTAGATGGAGCTCATATAAGAACTCTTTTATTAACCTTCTTCTATAGATACATGAAAGAATTAGTGGAAAAGGGCCATGTATATATAGCTCAACCACCTTTATATAGAATACAAAGGGGAAAAGAATTGAGATATGCTTATTCTGATGATGAGCTTCAGAATATATTAACAGAAATGGGCGGAAAAGATAAAAATACTGATATTCAAAGATATAAAGGTCTTGGGGAAATGAATGCGGAACAATTATGGGAAACTACCATGGATCCGGAAAAAAGAACATTGCTTCAAGTTACAATAGAAGATGCAATGGTAGCAGATGAAATCTTTACTATCCTAATGGGAGATAAAGTAGAGCCTAGACGTGAATTCATACAGGAAAATGCTAAGAAAGTTGTTAACTTAGATATATAAGGTAATGAAGAGGTGTTGAAATGAACAACCAAGGTAATGTTTTACCAGTAGACATAAGTCAAGAGATGAAAAAAAGTTATATAGATTACGCTATGAGTGTTATTGTTGGTCGTGCACTTCCTGATGTAAGAGATGGTTTGAAACCTGTTCATAGAAGAATACTTTATTCTATGCATGAATTAGGATTAACACCAGATAAACCATACAGAAAATGTGCAAGAATTGTCGGGGATGTTCTTGGTAAGTACCATCCTCATGGAGATTCAGCTGTATATGATGCATTAGTTAGATTAGCACAAGACTTTTCTATCAGGTATACATTAGTAGATGGTCATGGTAACTTTGGTTCTGTAGATGGAGATGGCGCTGCTGCTATGAGGTATACAGAAGCCAGAATGCAGAAGATAACAGCTGAGATGTTAAGAGATATAAACAAGGAAACCGTGGATTTTATGCCTAACTTTGATGGAGAAGAACAGGAGCCAACAGTTCTTCCATCAAGATTTCCTAATCTGCTTGTAAATGGTTCAGCTGGTATAGCTGTAGGTATGGCTACTAATATTCCACCACATAACTTAACTGAGGTTATAAATGGAATAGGTATGCTGATTGATAATCCAGATGTTACAATAGATGAACTAATGACTCAAATTAAGGGACCAGATTTTCCAACTTACGGACTTATTGTAGGTAAATCAGGAATAAGAAAGGCATACGAAACAGGTCGTGGAAAGATAACTGTTAGAGCAAGAGCTACTATTGAGGAGCATAAGGGAAGACAAAGAATCATAGTTACTGAGATACCATACCAAGTAAATAAAGCAAAGCTTATTGAGAGCATAGCTGCTCTAGTTAAAGATAAAAAAATAAACGGAATCTCAGACCTTAGAGATGAATCAGATAGAGAAGGTATGAGAATAGTTATTGAATTAAAAAGAGACACAAATGCCAATATAGTTTTAAATCAGCTATATAAACATACAAAGATGCAGGATAGTTTTGGAATAATAATGCTGGCTTTAGTAAATGGAGAACCTCAGGTTCTAAATCTAAAACAAATATTAAAGCATTATTTAGAATTCCAAGAAGAGGTTATAAGAAGAAGAACTCAATTTGATTTAAATAAAGCATTAGCAAGAGCTCACATTTTAGAAGGATTAAGAATAGCTTTAGACCATATTGATGAGGTTATAGACCTTATTCGTAGTTCTAAGACTCCTAATGAGGCAAGAGAAGGTCTTATTGTCCAATTTAATCTTTCAGAAAAGCAAGCTCAAGCTATATTGGATATGAAACTTCAAAGACTTACTGGTCTTGAAAGGGAAAAGATAGAAGAAGAATATAATAACTTAATGGAACTTATAAAGTATTTAGAACAAATATTACAAGATGAGTCCTTAGTATTAAAGATAATTAAAGATGAGTTAAATGAAATTAAGATTAAATATGGCGATGAGAGAAGAAGTGAGATTGTATCTAGCAATAGTGATGATATAGATGATGAAGATTTGATAGAAGATAAGGATGTAGTAATAACTTTAACTCATGCCGGCTATATAAAGAGATTGCCAATAGAAACTTACAGCGCTCAAAAACGTGGAGGCAGAGGAATACAGGCTATGTCTACAAAGGAAGATGACTTTGTAGAGCATATAATAACTACATCAACTCACAGCAATATTATTTTCTTTACAAACCTAGGTAAAGCATACCAACTAAAGGCGTATCAGATACCAGAAGCAGGAAGAACTGCTAAGGGAATGAACCTAGTAAATTTAATACCTTTAAGCCCAAATGAAAAAATTCAAGCTGTTTTGTACTTAAATGAATTTAATGAAGATAGCTATCTTATCATGGCTACTAAGAATGGGCTTATAAAGAAAACTTCTCTTGATAAATATGCTTCAATTAGAAAAAATGGATTAAATGCTATAAATCTAAGAGAAGATGATGAGCTTATAGGGGTAAGAATTACAACCGGGGATTGCCAGATTATATATGTTACTAAAGATGGTTATGCTATAAGATTTGATGAAAAAGATGTAAGACCTATGGGAAGGATGGCATCAGGTGTTAAAGCAATAACTCTAAGAGAAGGCGATGCTGTTGTAGGTATGGAGATAGCTCAAAAGGATGGAGAACTTCTAGTTGTGAGTGAAAATGGATATGGTAAGAGAACTCATATAGAAGAATATTCACTTCAAAAAAGAGGTGGAAAAGGAGTTATAACCTATAAGATATCTGAAAAGACAGGAAACGTAGTAGGAGCAAGACTAGTGTCTGATGATGAAGAAATTATGCTAATAAATAATAGCGGAATAGCTATTAGAATTAATGTGTCTGACATATCTACTACAAGCAGAAATGCTATGGGTGTAACTTTAATGAAGACTACAGATGAGGAAAAAATCGTAGCTATGGCTAAAATTAATATTACTGAAGATGATGATACAAGTGATACTTGTAGCCGCAAAGAAGAAGTTGATGTAGAAGAGGATTATGAAAATATTGATATAGATGAAGATGATATCGATGATGATATAAATATAGAAGATGATACTATAGATGATGATTATAATTAAGTAAATTAATAAAAAGACTAAACTGCTATTAAGCATGTACTGACCCCCAAAAGTTAGACCTAAAAATCTAACGATTGGAGGTCAGTTGTTTTATGTCCAAATATACTTTTGAATTTAAGAAAAAGCTTGTGATGGCTTATCTAAATGGAGAAGGTGGAAAACTTTATTTAGCCCAGAAATACGGTGTTTCCGCCCCAAGCAATATAAAAAAATGGGTCGATAATTACAAATCACAAGGTGACGAAGGTTTGATGCGATCTAGAAAACAAGAAAAATACTCTTTTGAATATAAGCTTAGTGTTGTAGAATTATATCTAACAAGTGAGGTTTCATATCAAGAATTAGCTATTCGAGAAGGAATTCATAATCCTGCACAGATTTGTAAATGGGTGAATGATTTTCAGATTGCTGGTCCAGATGCTTTGAGACCCAGGAAAAGAGGTCGGAAGAACGTGTTTGATAAGCAAAGCAATAAACATAAATCTCAGCCTATTAATACAACTCCTATAGACACTAGTGCTGAGCATGTGAAACATCTTGAAGATGAATTGTTAAAGCTACGTATAGAGAATGCTTATTTAAAAGAACTGAGGAGGCTGCGTTTAGAGGAGGAAGCTCTTCTGAAAAAACAGCGAGAATCATCCACAGCCTCCGAGGAGAGTTCAAACTAAAAGACATTCTCGCAGTTGTAGGTTTTCCAAAAGCAACATATATGTATTGGCAGAAAAGATTTGATAGAGAAAATCCAGATAAAGAGCTAGAGGACAAAATATTGGATATTCATCAGAATAATAAGGATTACGGATATCGTCGTATGTATGGAGAACTCAGAAATCAGGGATATATAGTAAACAAGAAGAAAGTCCAAAGAATTATGCAAAAACTTGGTCTCCAAGTTATGTCTTTTACTAGGAAAAGTCGTAAGTATAGCTCATATAAGGGGAAAGTTGGAACAGTTGCACCTAACAGAATTCGCAGACGTTTCAATACTCATATCCCACATCAGAAGATAACAACTGATACTACAGAGTTTAAATACTATGAGGTTGATTCCAAAGGACATATGACAATGCACAAGCTATACTTGGATCCATTTATGGATATGTGCAATGGTGAAATCATAAGTTATGGCATTGATAAGCATCCCTCTGCAAATAATGTAATGAATGCTCTTGATAAAGCTATTGAAGTAACATCCGATTGTCCTTACCGAAGAACTTTTCACTCAGATCAAGGTTGGGCTTATCAAATGAAAGCTTACTCGCATCGTCTAAAAGAAGAACGGATCTTCCAGAGTATGTCAAGAAAAGGTAACTGTCTTGATAATTCAGTGATGGAGAACTTCTTTGGCTTATTAAAACAAGAGATATACTATGGTGTGGTATATTATAGTTATGAAGAATTAAAAGATAAAATCGAATGTTACATAAAGTATTATAACGAACAAAGAATCAAAGAAAAACTAGGATGGATGAGTCCTGTACAATACCGACTCAATCTCTTGGCTGCATAAAATTAGCGAGGCAGCCGAAGTTGTCTCGCTAAATAAAGTCTAACTTATTGGGGTCACATCAGCAAGAAGTTTAGTCTTTTTATTATACTTAAAAGTAAAATACACAATGCCACGAGTATCAATATATAAATAAGTTAGAAAATAGAAGAAATAGCTAGATAAATAAATATAATATATACATATAGCATAAAATAAAATTACATATAAAAGGCTTGTCTGATAAGATATTTCTTGTCGTCGCGAGAGACGGCGAAAAGTAAAACATTCTTAATTCTTAAATTTTAATTCTTAGTTAAAAAAAGTTTAAAAAAGAGTGTTGACAAGAAAGTCTCAGAGTGATATACTGAGTAAGCTGTCAGATGACAGCGAAAGTAAATTGGTCTTTGAAAATTAAACAGAATTAAGGTAAATAAATGCCAGTCAATAACTTATGAGTAGAGCTAAGGAAACTCACTCAGCAGAGCTGAGGAGTAAAAGCTTACACGAAATCGAAGATTTCTAGTAATCTTTTAAATTGAGAGTTTGATCCTGGCTCAGGACGAACGCTGGCGGCGTGCCTAACACATGCAAGTCGAGCGAGAAGAACTCCTTCGGGAGGGATTCTAGCGGCGGACGGGTGAGTAACACGTGGGCAACCTGCCTTAGTGAGGGGGATAGCCTCCCGAAAGGGAGATTAATACCGCATAACATTATTCTACCGCATGATAGGATAATCAAAGGAGTAATCCGCACTAAGATGGGCCCGCGGCGCATTAGCTAGTTGGTGAGGTAAGGGCTCACCAAGGCGACGATGCGTAGCCGACCTGAGAGGGTGATCGGCCACATTGGAACTGAGACACGGTCCAGACTCCTACGGGAGGCAGCAGTGGGGAATATTGCGCAATGGGGGAAACCCTGACGCAGCAACGCCGCGTGAGCGATGAAGGTCTTCGGATTGTAAAGCTCTGTCTTTAGGGACGATAATGACGGTACCTAAGGAGGAAGCCACGGCTAACTACGTGCCAGCAGCCGCGGTAATACGTAGGTGGCAAGCGTTGTCCGGATTTACTGGGCGTAAAGAGTATGTAGGCGGATATTTAAGTCAGATGTGAAATTCCCGGGCTTAACCTGGGCGCTGCATTTGATACTGGATATCTAGAGTGTGGGAGAGGAAAGTGGAATTCCTAGTGTAGCGGTGAAATGCGTAGAGATTAGGAAGAACACCAGTGGCGAAGGCGGCTTTCTGGACCATAACTGACGCTGAGATACGAAAGCGTGGGGAGCAAACAGGATTAGATACCCTGGTAGTCCACGCCGTAAACGATGAATACTAGGTGTCGGAGGGTACCACCTTCGGTGCCGCAGCAAACGCAATAAGTATTCCGCCTGGGGAGTACGGTCGCAAGATTAAAACTCAAAGGAATTGACGGGGACCCGCACAAGCAGCGGAGCATGTGGTTTAATTCGAAGCAACGCGAAGAACCTTACCTAGACTTGACATCTCCTGAATTACTCGTAACGGAGGAAGCCCTTCGGGGCAGGAAGACAGGTGGTGCATGGTTGTCGTCAGCTCGTGTCGTGAGATGTTGGGTTAAGTCCCGCAACGAGCGCAACCCTTATTGTTAGTTGCTACCATTAAGTTGAGCACTCTAACGAGACTGCCGCGGTTAACGTGGAGGAAGGTGGGGATGACGTCAAATCATCATGCCCCTTATGTCTAGGGCTACACACGTGCTACAATGGCCGGTACAACAAGATGCAATCCCGTGAGGGGGAGCTAAACTCAAAAGCCGGTCCCAGTTCGGATTGTAGGCTGAAACTCGCCTACATGAAGTTGGAGTTGCTAGTAATCGCGAATCAGCATGTCGCGGTGAATACGTTCCCGGGTCTTGTACACACCGCCCGTCACACCATGAGAGCCGGTAACACCCGAAGTCCGTGAGGTAACCTTTATGGAGCCAGCGGCCGAAGGTGGGATTGGTGATTGGGGTGAAGTCGTAACAAGGTAGCCGTAGGAGAACCTGCGGCTGGATCACCTCCTTTCTAGGGAGAAATGAAAGCAAAGCTTTCATAGACTGGATACTTAATTCTGTTTAATTTTGAGAGACTAAGGTCTTTCAAAATTTGTTCTTTGAAAATTGCACAGTGTATATAAAGATTAAACCTAGAATACTTCAATGAGAAGTAAAGCTGATTAAACTTAAAGTTTTGCAAAAGCAAAACAACATTAAGTAGCCAAGAATGAAAATATACGAATGACGATCAAGTTAAAAAGGGCGCACGGTGGATGCCCTGGCACTAGGAGCCGATGAAGGACGTGATAAGCTGCGATAAGCTGCGGGTAGATGCAAATAATCTGTGATCCGCAGATTTCCGAATGGGGAAACCCACTTAGCTAACGCTGAGTACTATATGCTGAATACATAGGCATATAGAGGTACACCTGGGGAACTGAAACATCTAAGTACCCAGAGGAAGAGAAAGAAAAATCGATTCCCTAAGTAGCGGCGAGCGAACGGGGAAGAGCCCAAACCAGGAACTTTGTTTCTGGGGTTGAGGATAGATCATAAATCTTCGATTTTCTTAGCCGAATAGAACTGGAAAGTTCAGTCACAGAAGGTAATAACCCTGTAGGCAAAAAGAAAAGAGAAGCAGATCTACTCCAGAGTACCACGAGACACGTGAAACCTTGTGGGAAGCAGGGAGGACCATCTCCCAAGGCTAAATACTACCTAGTGACCGATAGTGAAGCAGTACCGTGAGGGAAAGGTGAAAAGAACCCCGGGAGGGGAGTGAAATAGAACCTGAAACCGTGTGCCTACAATCGGTGGGAGCACTTTTATGTGTGACCGCGTACTTTTTGTAGAACGGGCCAGCGAGTTACGATATGCAGCAAGGTTAAGCACCTCTAGTGCGGAGCCGAAGGGAAACCGAGTCTGAATAGGGCAACTAGTTGCATATCGTAGACCCGAAACCGGGTGACCTATCCATGGCCAGGATGAAGCGAAAGTAAAATTTCGTGGAGGTCCGAACCACGTTGGTGTTGAAAAACCATGGGATGAGCTGTGGATAGCGGAGAAATTCCAATCGAACTCGGAGATAGCTGGTTCTCCTCGAAATAGCTTTAGGGCTAGCGTCGGGTAATTAAGTAGTGGAGGTAGAGCACTGAATGGGCTAGGGGCTGACAACAGTTACTGAACCCTATCAAACTCCGAATGCCATATACTTGTACCCCGGCAGTCAGACTGCGAATGATAAGATCCGTGGTCAAAAGGGAAAGAGCCCAGACCATCAGCTAAGGTCCCAAAGTGTAAGTTAAGTGGTAAAGGATGTGGGATTTCTAAGACAACTAGGATGTTGGCTTAGAAGCAGCCACTCATTTAAAGAGTGCGTAATAGCTCACTAGTCGAGAGATCCTGCGCCGAAGATGTCCGGGGCTAAAACTTACCACCGAAGCTATGGATGTGTCGTAAGACACGTGGTAGAGGAGCTTTCTATACAGGTTGAAGCTGTACCGTAAGGAGCGGTGGACAGTATAGAAGTGAGAATGCTGGCATAAGTAGCGAGAAACAGGTGAGAATCCTGTTGGCCGAATATCTAAGGTTTCCTGGGGAAGGCTCGTCCTCCCAGGGTTAGTCGGGACCTAAGCCGAGGCTGAAAAGCGTAGGTGATGGACAACTGGTTGATATTCCAGTACCACCATAATGCGTTTGACAAATGGGATGACGCAGAAGGATAGGATGTGCGCACTATTGGATGTGCGTCTAAGCACTTAGGATGTTGAGCAGGCAAATCCGCTCAACGCGAAGTCTGAGGTGTTATGGGGAGCCTATTTTGGCGAAGTATCTGATTCCATGCTGCCAAGAAAAGTCTCTATGGAGCAAAGTGGTGCCCGTACCGCAAACCGACACAGGTAGATGAGGAGAGAATCCTAAGGCCGTCGGAAGAATTGCTGCTAAGGAACTCGGCAAATTGACCCCGTAAGTTCGCGAGAAGGGGTGCCTGCGAGAGCAGGCCGCAGTGACAAGGCCCAAGCAACTGTTTATCAAAAACACAGGTCTCTGCTAAAGCGTAAGCTGATGTATAGGGGCTGACGCCTGCCCGGTGCTGGAAGGTTAAGGGGAATAGTTAGCACAAGCGAAGCTATGAACTTAAGCCCCAGTAAACGGCGGCCGTAACTATAACGGTCCTAAGGTAGCGAAATTCCTTGTCGGGTAAGTTCCGACCCGCACGAATGGCGTAATGATTTGGGCACTGTCTCGGCAGCAAATCCGGTGAAATTGTAGTGCAAGTGAAGATGCTTGCTACCCGCGGTTGGACGGAAAGACCCCGTAGAGCTTTACTGTAGCTTAGCATTGAATTTCGGTATTGTCTGTACAGGATAGGTGGGAGACTTAGAAGTAGGGACGTCAGTCTCTATGGAGTCGCCCTTGGGATACCACCCTGACAGTACTGGAATTCTAACTGGAGGCCATGAATCTGGTCACAGGACATTGTTAGGTGGGCAGTTTGACTGGGGCGGTCGCCTCCTAAAAGGTAACGGAGGCGCCCAAAGGTTCCCTCAGCGCGGTCGGAAATCGCGCGTAGAGTGCAAAGGCAGAAGGGAGCCTGACTGCGACACATACAGGTGGAGCAGGGACGAAAGTCGGGCTTAGTGATCCGGTGGTTCTGTATGGAAGGGCCATCGCTCAACGGATAAAAGCTACCTCGGGGATAACAGGCTGATCTCCCCCAAGAGTCCACATCGACGGGGAGGTTTGGCACCTCGATGTCGGCTCGTCGCATCCTGGGGCTGTAGTCGGTCCCAAGGGTTGGGCTGTTCGCCCATTAAAGCGGCACGCGAGCTGGGTTCAGAACGTCGTGAGACAGTTCGGTCCCTATCCGCCGTGGGCGTAGGAAATTTGAGAGGAGCTGTCCTTAGTACGAGAGGACCGGGATGGACTGACCTCTGGTGCACCAGTTGTTCCGCCAGGAGCACAGCTGGGTAGCTATGTCGGGAAGGGATAAACGCTGAAAGCATCTAAGCGTGAAGCCCACCTCAAGATTAGATTTCCCATAGTTTAACTAGTAAGATCCCTGGAAGACTACCAGGTTGATAGGTCAGAGGTGTAAGTGCAGTAATGTATTAAGCTGACTGATACTAATAGATCGAGGACTTGATCAAATAAAGTACACTGTGCAATTTTGAGAGAATAAAAAAACTTTAAAAAAAGTGTTGACAGATTAAAAAAATCTGATATAATTATTAAATGTAACGAGAAGTTAACAATCTCTCAAAAATCTGGTGGTTATGGCTTGAAGGTAACACCCGTTCCCATACCGAACACGAAGGTTAAGCTTCAAAGCGCCGATGGTACTGCACTGGAGACGGTGTGGAAGAGTAGGTCGCCGCCGGGTAAAATATGGATCTTTAGCTCAGTTGGTTAGAGCAACCGGCTCATAACCGGTAGGTCCGGGGTTCGAGTCCCTGAAGGTCCACCATATGGGGGTATAGCTCAGCTGGGAGAGCACCTGCCTTGCACGCAGGGGGTCAAGAGTTCGAATCTCTTTATCTCCACCAAAAAATCAGTCTTGAATGAGGCTGATTTTTTTATTTTTTTTTGTTAACTAATAATATAATATGCTATTATATTATTAGAGAAAGAGGGATGTAATTTGAATTCATCATATAGAATAAAGCAATTTCTTTGGGGTATTACTGCAAAAGTAAGTTTAGAAGATATAAAGTTTGTGAAAGAGTATTTAAATAATGATGAATTAAATCTATTCATTAAATTAGCCGTATATGATCAAGCTCACTGTATAAGAACAGCTAAGGAAGTAAAGCGTATTTATTCAGAAAAAAAAATGAGCAATGATCTTCTTGTAAAGGCTGCATTATTACATGATATAGGCAAGATTGAAGGTAAATTAAATTTAATAGATAAATCTATATTGGTAGTATTAGATAGGATAACTAAAGGAAAGATAAAAGAATTTAAAAACTTAAAAAAAGTAGATATATATTACAATCATCCAGATAAGGGATATAATATATTAAAAAATTTTGATTATAATGATAGGTTTTTATACTTGATTAGAAATCATCATAATAAATCAATAAAAGATAAAGAACTGGAAGTATTAATAAAATGTGATTCTATGAGCTAGGGGGTGGAATGATATGGATTCAAAGACTAGACGAGAGTATATAAAAAAGGTCTTAAATAGTGCAGCGCAGCCTAAAAAGGGGCAGAAGCTTGCTGAAGAGTTAGGTGTTACTAGGCAAGTAATAGTTAAAGATATTGCTATTTTGAGAGCCAGTGGAATTGACATAATGGCTACACCAGAAGGGTACATAGTTCCAAAAAAAGAAAAAAACACTGTTGAAAGAATAATAGCAGTAAATCATAGACGAGAGGAAATAAGAGATGAATTAGAGACTATTGTTAAATATGGAGGAATTGTCAAAGATGTAGTTGTTGAACATTCATTATATGGAGAAATTAAAGCTATGTTAATGATTAAAACTCTTTATGATGTTCAAAATTTTGTTAAGAAGATAGAAGCTTATCAAGCAAAACCTTTATCGTCCTTAACAAGGGGAATACATTTGCATACTATAGAAACAGAAAATGAAACAGATATGGAGAAGATTATAGATGACTTAAAGAGTAAACGATATCTTGTTGAATAAAATATAAAGTTTCTTAATAGAGGTTTAGAGATATGATAATTTTAAGTTAAATGCTCCTATTTTTAAGGTAAATAATATGCAATTATATTAAAAAGGATTATAATGTATTGGGAAGGTTATTAAGTTTTATATTTATAAGCCTACATAGGAGGATTTATTTATGGATTATGATGTGCTTATATTAGGTGGGGGATTAATAGGCTGTGCTGTGGCCTATGAACTATCAAAATATAGTTTAAATATTGCACTTATTGAGAGGGATTATGATATAGTAGATGATGTAACATTAGTTAATTCAGCTATAACGCATGATGGAATTCAATGCGAAGATAATATTATGTCTAAGCTTCAGTTTATGGGGAATGATATAATACAAGATTTGGTTAATAAGTTTAATTTACCTTATAAGAAATGTGATTCTATAATAATTGCTCAAAGTGAAGAGCAAAAGAATCATCTTGAAAAATTGTATGAAAGAGCAGTTAAAAGAGGTGCTTCTAATATAGCTCTTTTAGAAGGAAGACATGTTTATAACTTAGAGCCAAATTTAAATTTGGATGTGAAGAATGCTATATATTCTCAAAATACAGGTGTAATTTGCCCTTATGACTTAGGTATATCATATGGAGAAATTGCCTTTGATAATGGAGTATCATTTAAGTTAGAAGAGATTGTTGAGGATATAAATAAAATTAATAGGGGATTTAAGGTAGTTACAAATAAAAATAAGTTTACTTGTAGAATGGTTATAAATACGACTCCAGAGGACTATAATATAGATGGCTTTAAAGAAAGTCATAATAAAAATGGATATTTAAAGTATTTTCTAATTGAAAAAGAATTTAAAGGAAATTTCAATCATATAATATTTACTTATAATGAAGATAATGAAGTTGTATATGTACATTCTACTGTGCAAGGTAATTATATAGCTGCTGTAAAAACTAAGAAGGATATAAGTTATGAAGAATGTTATAAGAAAGTAAGCTCTTTGATTCATGGCCTAACTCCTGATGATATAAATAGTTTTTATGAATCTGAATTCTACGATGATTTTATAGCTATTGATGATAGTTTAGTAGATAAAGGATATATAAAAGTTACAGGCAAGAATTTTGCAGAGGTTACTATGGCACCATCTATTGCTAAGATAGTTCGTGAGACTGTAGAAAGTAATTTAAAGTGCAAATTAAAAAGCGATTTTTATGATAAGCCAAGGGAAATATATAGATTTAGGGATATGACAAATGAAGAGAGAAGTAAAATTATTAGTTTAGATAAGAGGTACGGTAAAATAGTGTGCACATGCAATAAAGTAACAGAAGGAGAAATTTTAGATGCTATTAGAAGGCCTTTAGGGGCTAGAACTGTAGAGGGAATAAAAAGAAGAACTGGAGCATGTGCAGGAAGCTGCAAGGGTGCTCAGTGCACTAATAAAATAATTTCAATTTTAGCTAGGGAAACAAATAAAAGAATGACAGATATAGTAAAAGACTCAAAGAACTCTAAGATATTACTAAATAGGATAAAGGAATTTGATGAAATATAGGTGATATATTAAATTTAGATAATATTTGATTTAGGAAGGTGTAAGTGTAATGGATGATTCTAAGAGGGTTTTTACTTCTCTTGTAAGAATAAAAGGATCAAAAAAGGCGGTAGTTCCAGTAAAAAGTAGTGCACCAATAGATAAAAATTTGTTAATAGAGTGTTCAAAAGCAATAAGCATGATTCATGTAGGTGCGCCTATAAAAAGTGGAGATATTGTTTGCAGAAATATATTGAATACAGGTGTGGATATAATATGCACTAAGACTATATGTAATTAAATATTTATTGACAAATTGTAGGATTATGACTATAATTAATAATTAATTAAAAAAATAATATTTAAACCTTTGAAGAGAATAGTAACATAATATGTGGTTAAAGAGAGTGGATGGCTGGTGAAAATCCATACCATGTGTTTTGTGAATCCGCCTCTGAATAGGGATTGTGATGAACAATACGGTAAATCCGTTAAATTTATAAGTGGACCATTAGGTCAATTAGGGTGGCAACGCGGAGTCTTTTCGTCCCTACATTTAGTGTAGGAGAAAAGGCTTTTTTATTTATATAAAAATGTAGAAAATACTAGGAGGAAACACGAATGTTAGATTTAAAAAGAATAAGAAATAATCCAGAAGAAATAAAAAGATTGATGGAAGGTAGAGGAGAAGAGTTTGATTCTAAATCAATAGATGAATTAGTAGAGCTAGATGAAAGAAGAAGACAAATTTTAGTAGAGGTTGAGCAATTAAAGAGTAAAAGAAATAGTGAATCAACACAGATTGGAAAGCTAAAAAAAGAAGGTAAAGATGTAAGTGGTGTAATGGCTGAAATGAAAGAGCTTTCTGATAAGATTAAAGAACATGACGTTGAGCTTAGTGAAGTAGATGAAAAAATAAAGTATATTTTATTGAGAATACCTAATATTCCAAATCCAAGCGTACCAGATGGAAAAACAGATGAAGATAATGTTGAAATTAGAAAATGGGGAGAGCCAAGAAAGTTCGATTTTGAATCAAAGGCTCACTGGGATATAGGTGTAGATTTAGGAATATTAGATTTTGAAAGAGCAGGTAAGATAGCTGGTTCAAGATTTACAGTATATAAAGGATTAGGTGCAAGACTTGAAAGAGCTATTATAAGTTATTTCTTAGATATGCATACAATAGACCATGGATATACTGAAATATTACCACCATACATGGTAAATAGAGATAGTATGATAGGAACAGGTCAGCTTCCTAAATTTGAAGAGGATGCATTTAAGGTTGAGAATAATGGATACTTCTTAATTCCAACTGCAGAGGTTCCTGTAACAAATCTATACAGAGACGAAATATTAAATGGAGATGAGCTTCCAATAAAACATGTAGCATATAGTGCATGCTTTAGAGCAGAAGCAGGATCTGCAGGAAGAGATACTAGAGGACTTATACGTCAACATCAATTCAATAAAGTTGAGCTTGTTAAGTTTACAAAGCCAGAACAATCTTATGAAGAGTTAGAAAAATTAACTCATGATGCTGAAGAAGTTCTACAAGGATTAGGATTACCTTATAGAGTGGTTAGAATATGTAAGGGAGACTTAGGATTTACTGCAGCACTTAAATATGATATAGAAGTATGGATGCCAAGTTATAATAGATATGTTGAAATATCAAGCTGTAGTAACTTTGAAGATTTCCAAGCAAGGCGTGCTAACATAAGATATAAAGAAAATGCAAAATCTAAGCCAGAATTTATTCATACTCTAAATGGTTCTGGAGTTGCAGTAGGAAGAACTGTTGCAGCAATATTAGAAAACTATCAAAATGCAGATGGAACAGTAACAATTCCAGAAGCATTAAGACCATATATGAGAAATGAAGAAGTTATAAAATAAATTTAAAAATAATAATTAAAAAAGTTGACAAGGCGGCGGTATCTTGTTATAATAAATATCGTCGCTAAGATATGGAGAGATGGTCGAGTTGGTTTAAGGCACCGGTCTTGAAAACCGGCGTGCGTGAAAGCGCACCTAGGGTTCGAATCCCTATCTCTCCGCCATTAATGAAATAAATAAAATTTATGTTGACAAACTTAAGTTTATTTATTATAATATTTAAGTGTCACATGGAGAGATGGTCGAGTTGGTTTAAGGCACCGGTCTTGAAAACCGGCGTACGTGAAAGCGTACCTAGGGTTCGAATCCCTATCTCTCCGCCATGAATTTATTAATTTTAAAGGTAAATTGTAGGACTATGGAGAAATACTCAAGAGGCCGAAGAGGCGCCCCTGCTAAGGGCGTAGGTCGGGAAACCGGCGCGAGGGTTCAAATCCCTCTTTCTCCGCCATAATGCACTCAATGTAAATTGAGTGCTTTTTAGTGAGTCTAATCCCTATGTAACATAGGAGCTATAATGGCATTAGCTGATCTGCAGTAAAGCTAATGTTTGACTTTCTATAGTTCCTATGTTAAAATAGATATAATTCAATATATGCGCGAGTAGCTCAGTTGGATAGAGTAGCTGGCTACGAACCAGTTGGCCGGGGGTTCGAATCCTCTCTCGCGCACCACAAACCTAGTAATCTTAAGGATTGCTAGGTTTTTTACTGTAAATAAAACCACCTGCTATGCAGGTGTGTTCAGAAAAGCTTAAGCGTTGAAAAGAAATACCTCACTTTGATAGAATAGATATGGTTTTGCCAGCCAATCTAAAATCAAAGGAGGTATTGCCCGAAATGGACAATAATAGTTTAGCACATACAAAGTGGAGATGTAAATATCATATAGTGTTTGCGTCTAAATATAGAAGGAAAGAAACATATGGAGAAAAGAAATAGGGAAAATACTGAGAACTTTGCGTGAATGGAAAGTGGTAGAAATAATAGAAGCCAATGCATGTAAAGATCATATACATATGCTAGTATCAATACGACCTAAAATGAGTGTGTCAGGATTTGTAGGCTTTTTAAAAGGGAAAAGTAGTCTAATGATATTTGATAGGTTTGCAAATTTAATATAAATATGGAAACAGACATTTTTGGTGTAGAGGATTCTATGTTGATACAGTAAGGAAAAATAAAAAAGCAATAGAAGAATATATAAAAAGTCAACAAAATTAAGATATGATCGCTGACCAAATAAGTATTAAAGAATATATTGACCCTTTTAAGGGTATCAGATAATAGTTAAATTGCGGCTGGCAAGATTTTTGTATGTGCCTTAAGGTACAATGCTAGTAAGCTGCCCTTATAGGGCTTAAGAAAAACCACCAGCTTAGCTGGTGGATATTTATTTATCATAAATTAGTTTTTTCATAACTTCTTCCTTTTTATTTTTTATAAGTTAAGCTTTTAAAGTATTTTTCGTTGAAATTATAATTCCATTGTAATGTTGGATAATCCTTATTTAAATATGCTGCTAAATATCCATCTCCTATTACATTAAAGTTCGTGTTCCAACTATCTCCTTTATCGTATATTGTTATCTCTAATGTTGCTGAATCTCCATAAAACAATACTTCTACTTGTTTTCCATTCACCATAAATCTATCCCAAACAAATAATAAGTTTGATATATTTTGAGGACTTTTCGTAGGATAAATAGAATCTCTATATAAATCCTCATATACTATTTGATATTTATACATTCTATTTCTCACTTCTTTTATAACATCAATGTTATTTGAAAAATATTTGTTAAGTCCATCTTTTATACTATCCCAATTTGCTAAAGTATACATACTTGTATTATAACCAGTAGCATACACTCCTGTTACTTTTTTAAATTCATTCATATAATCTTTATAATCAAACCAATAATCTCCAACAGCATGATTTGATAAATCTTTAGCTCTAGTCCCTGAAGCATCATCAAACCATATAGGTATTACTGTAGGTCTTATTACATTACCTTTAGTATCTTTTACACCATATAAGAAGAGGTATCTAGCTCTATCCATAGGTTGTACTCCCCTACTTATCTTCAACTTTACAGTTTCTTTATCTACGGAAACCACCTTTATTTGTCCACTCTCCAAATCGTAGTTAAATCCATTAGTTGAACTAAATCCTACTGGAACTATAATCATTGTCTTTCTATCTATAAGACTTGATTCATCTATATCTCTTCCAAAATTAATTGTTAATATTTTTTCTTCGTCTAAATCATCTCTTACAAAGATACTATCTAGTACATCTATTTTTTTAAATGCATCCTGCGACTTTTCAAAATCTACTATAAAGTCATATCCTCTTGTTTCAAACATTTCACTCATTAATATTTTGCTTTTATCTAACACATTAGCTCTATCTAAAGCAGTATATGTCTTATTCTGAAAAGCATTATTATTTTTAATGGTAGTATCTAAGTATTTAACGCTTTCAACTCTTGTAGCTCCTTCTTCTTTATTTTCTTTTACAGTAAATTTCATAAATGCTTTTTCTGATAATTTGTGATTTTTACTATCTTTTACGCCTTCATTTACAATCATTGTATATGTTTCTCCTTCTTTATAACTATCTTTTGGCTTTACTGTAGCTATTTTATTATTCTTTACATTTACTGTAACATTAACTTCTTTTCCTTTTGAGTCAATTACCTTTATTGTATCTTTATTAACAGTTTCTCTATTGACTTCTTTGTTAAAAGTAATAATGAATTCCTTATTTTTATCCACTATTACAGGAGAAAACTCTTTTGCATAAGCAAAGGTACTATTTGATGCCGCTAAAGCTATTAAACATACAATTGACTTCATAGTTTTTTTCATAATTTACTATTCATCCAATTAGTGCTAAATTTGACATTTATTCTTGGCTTATATTATATCATTTTTGATTTAAACTTTGAAAACACTATAAAATATAGAAGTTTATATATTTTAGGAGGTGAAGAATGTGACAGAAGCCAATATAAGCATGTCTAGTAAATCATATTTTGATGGTACATTACTGCAATATGTAGGATGGTCATTGATTGGTATTATAGTTACTGTATGTACATTAGGTATTTGCTATCCTTGGGCTCTTTGTAAGCTTTATGGGTGGAAGATTAACCATACTGTTGTTGAAGGTAGAAGATTAAGGTTTGATGGTAAAGCTGTGCAGCTGTTTGGAAATTGGATTAAATGGTGGCTGCTTTGTCTTATTACCTTAGGCATTTATAGCTTTTTAATAATTTTATTTTTAGTATATATTAAAAATAATTTAAAAAGGAAAACACTATAAAATATAGAAGTTTATATATTTTAGGAGGTGAAGAATGTGACAGAAGCCAATATAAGCATGTCTTAAATCATAGATGGTACATTACTGCAATAAAGTCATTGATTGGTATTATAGTTACTGTATGTACATTAGGTATTTGCTATCCTTGGGCTCTTTGTAAGCTTTATTGGAAGATTAACCATACTGTTGTTGAAGGTAGAAGATTAAGGTTTGATGGTAAAGCTTGCAGCTGTTTGGAAATTGGATTAAATGGTGGCTGCTTTGACCTTAGGCATTTATAGCTTTTGGCTTGGTATTGCACTTAATAAGTGCTAAACACACATATTTTGCATAAAGATTTAAGGTACTTTTGATAATGAATTAGATTTAATATATATTATAATTTATAAAGGTATAATAAATTATGACTTTAGATAACATAAAAAATAGTATTATTATAGGGAGTGAATATAATGAAAGTAACGGTAGTAGGATATTGGGGAGCTTATCCAGAAAAAAATGAAGCAGCGACAGGATATTTGCTTCAGAGTGGAAAACATAATATTTTAATAGACTGCGGTTCGGGGGTATTATCAAAGGTACAAAATTATATACCATTAACAGAAATAGATGCGGTAATTTTATCTCATTATCACGGTGACCATTTTGGAGATATATCATGTTTGCAATATCAGGTAGGATACACTAGAAGTCTTGGCAAGAGAAGCAGCACTTTAGACATATATGGACACAATCTATCTTCTGAATTTAATAAATTAACCTATGCTGGAGGAACAGTAGGTAAGAAGATAGATGAAAGTACTGTATTAAGGTTTGGAGATTTAAGTGTAAGCTTTAAATGGAGCAATCATCCAGTGCCTTGTTTAGCTATGAGATTTGAGGAAAATGGAAAAGTATTTGCTTATAGTGGTGATACAGAGTGGAGCGATAAAGTAGTAGAAATAGCTGAAAATGCAGACGTGTTTATATGTGAATGTAATCTTTTTAATGAACAGTTTGGAAAGGCAAAAGGCCATCTTACAGCTGGTGAAGTTGGTAAGATAGCCAAAATGGGTAATGTGAAAAAACTAGTGTTAACTCATTTTCCTCACTATGGAGAATTAGATAATTTAGTTAAAGAGGCAGGAGAAGAGTTTAGTGGAGAAATAGTTAAAGCTGAGAGCGGACTAGTATTTGAGCTATAGCTTTACTCCTATTTTCTCTCCCATATGAACTTTACATTCAAAGCCTAGATTGGTTTGCTCTAGAATATCCTTATCTATTTTAACTTTTTTAGGCTCAAAGAAAAGTATTATTGTGGAACCACCAAACTTAAAATATCCTTTTTCATCTCCTTTTTTAACCTGTGTATAAGGTGTATAGGTTTGAATTATAGAACCAACACAAGTAGCACCTATATCCACATATAAAACATTACCAAAGTTATTAGAATGGAATAAACTATATTCTCTTTTATTCTCACAGAATAACTTTGGTATTTTTTTTAGAGCAATAGGATTTACTGAATAATAGTGTCCAGTTATTTTCTTGGTTTCATCGCATATGCCCCAATCTAAAAAGTGAAATCTATGATAATCTATGGGAGCAAGTCTTAATATAATACAAGTTCCACCTATATATTTTTTAGCTAAATCTTCATTTTGAATTAGATCTTTTAGCCTATAGGTAATACCTTTTACCTGTACCAAGTTATTAATATGAATGTTTTCATAAGCTGTCATTCTCCCATCACAAGGAGATATTAAAGTTGAAGCATTATAATTTATAGGCCTAGCCTCATTTCTTAAACTTCTTGCAAAGAAATCATTAAAACATTTATAGTTTGATTTATCTACTTTAAATTCATCTTCGTTTATATTAAACTCTTTAATAAAATTGTCTATTTTTCTCCTGCTTATTCTAGAATCACAAAAAGCACCATAAAGCTTTGAGAAAATCCTTTTCTTAATTAAAAGTTCTAGAATATTTAATCCTACAGGAGAGGAATATGTCCATTCTAAATATTTTCTACCTGCCACATTTTCAATCTCATAGGTTTTGGTTTTTCTATTAAAATATTTAATCATAATGTATCCCTTCATAAAACTTATCTAATAACTAGAAAATGTAATATCCTAAAAATATTCTATAATAATATATAACTAATTACAAACTAACATAAGCCTTATGAAGATAGTTTATTTGAAAAAGGGATATACATCAATAAAAACAGCATATAAATCCCTAAGATTATAAATGGTACAAAATAAATAGGCTCATCAGGAAGAAGGTCTAAAGGAGTAAAACAAGGTTTATATCTTAAATAACAGTAATTGCCGTCCACAATGTAGTTAATAGGTATTGTAAACATAAAGTATATTAATGTCCATATAGAGGTTCGTATTAAAGAATTTATAGTTGGTGAATAATCATAAATAAATATCATAAAAAATACTGAAATCAAAATTCCTCCATGAGATATAAAAAATTGAATAAAGATATAGTGAGGAAAAGGAAAAATAGAGGTATCATGAAAAATTAAGGCAACAGATGCTCCTCCAAGCCCCCAAAAGTATAAAAGATCAAAAATCTTATGACTTTTATTAAACATCATAATAATACAGAGTATTAAAGAAATTCTACAAAGATATAGGGGCAAAGCTTCTTTTAGAGTTAGTTTTCCGTTTGTAATATACCAAAGATATAAAGAAATTTGATGTCCAATTAAAATTGATGCAATGGTCTTTGATATTAGACTCTTATATTTTTCTGTTTTTAAGACTTCTCTATATAAGTACATTGCGAGTATTATTAAAAAAATTAGTAATAGACTCAATATATGTGGAAGGGAAAAAGGTTTTGTAGGTGAACTTCTTTCAACAGGTTTCCAGTATAAACTAAAACTTTTCAAGTCTAACCACCTCTTAAGGATAAAATGTAGGAGAAATGCAATAATTAGTAAAATTTAAGTTATTAATAAAAATATATTGTTACATATTATAATAATAAGTATAATAAAATAAGAAAAAATTATACTTATTATTATAAAATATAAATTTTGGAGTGATATAAATGAATAGAACCAAGGAAGCTATATTTCAAGCTGCCATGAAAGAATTTTCAAGTAAAGGATATAATGGGGCTACTGTAGATAATATAGCTTTAGAAGCTGGGGTTGCTAAAGGTACTTTATATTATAATTTTAAAAGTAAAGAAGAAATATTTAAATATATAATAAAAGAAGGAGTGAATAAGATAAAGGAAGATATACAAAGAGAAGTAGAAAATGTACAAGAACCTATATCTAAATTAAAAACTCTTTGCAGAGTTCAATTAAAATTAATCTATGAAAACAAGGACCTTTTTAAGGTAATTATGAGTCAAATATGGGGAAAAGAATTAAGGCAATTAGAACTCAGAGAGGCTGTAAGAGAATATATTCTATTAATAGAACAATATATTAAAGAGACCATGGATAATGGAGGTATAAAGGCCGGAGATTCTTATTTTATGGCTTATGAATTCTTTGGATCTTTAATTGCTGCTGCAGTATATGAACTTATAAACAATGAAAAAGATAATGTTAATGAAGTTATAGAGAACTTAACTAGCTATGTTTTATATGGAATATCAGGATAAGTTAATATAATATGGTGATATAATGATTTAAAATGATAGCTTTAGATGTAATATATTATAGGTGAATACATATTAAAAAATATGTGCTATCAATAAGGTTGACATTAAGTAAAAACTGAACTAAAATAGTATAGTAAAAGTTGTGTATGTCTCAGTAGCTCAGCAGGATAGAGCACGGGCCTCCTAAGCTCGGGGTCGCACGTTCGAATCGTGTCTGGGACGCCAAAAAAGCTTCAAACTTAAATTTAAGTTTGAAGCTTTTTTATTCTATTACCATTTTGTTTTTTACAAGAAACATCAACTAAAGTATGTTTCCAATTTTCTGTTTTATATTGTGCAAAAGACATAATAAAGTTTACAAACCAACCTATTGGAACTGCATACCATACAAAATTAATACCGAATCTTGGAGCCAATAATATAGCTATAGCAACACGAACTGATAAGTTAGCCAGGTTTGCCACAGTAAACATCTTCATGTCCCCAGCCCCTCGCAATAAACCATCAGTAACCATTTTTAATCCAATTAAAACAAAAAACCAACCCATAAATTTTAGATAGCTTGTACCTGTTTGTAGAGCTAACCTAGTACCATCATCACCTAAAAACATAGAAATGATAGGCATATGGAATCCTTCAAGTATTACACAAATTAGAATTGCAAATACAGCAACAATTTTATTTGCGGTATGATAACCCTTTTGAACTCGTTCATATTTTTTAGCACCGATATTTTGTGCTGTGTAGGAAGATATTGCATTTCCCATAGCTGCCATTGGTACAACACATATGCTTTCAACTCTCATGGCTGCTGAAAATCCTGCTAGCATTTCTGATCCAAAACTATTTACAACTGATTGAACAAGCATCATACCAATAGAAACAGTAGACTGCTGCAAAATAGAAGGCAGGGCAATTGTAGCCATGCTTTTTAGTTCTTTTTTATTAAAAACAGAATACTTGTCCTTAGAATAAGGAGCCAATTCCTTTAAAAATAGTAAAAATGCAATTATTGCGGAAACACCTTGTGCAATCAAGGTTGCCCATGCAACTCCTGATATACCAAGATTTAAAGAACGAACCATATATACATCTAAAAAAATGTTTAGTAAGGAAGAAAAAATAAGCAAATATAAAGGAATACGAGAGCGGCCAATTGCATTAAACATGGCAGAAAGCACATTATACATAAATAGAAACGGAAGTCCAAGGAAATATATATTTAGATACTCTGCTGCCATATCTAAAATATTAGATGGTGTATTTAATAGCTGCATAATTTCTTTTCCTGTAAAAAACCCAAAAATACCTAGGATTATGCTTATAATAAGAAAGGAGAATAATGCTGTGTAAACAGACTCTTTCATTTGTCCATATTCTCTTGATCCAAAATATTTACTGGTAATGACCGAGGCTCCTACTCCTCCCCCAATTGCGATACATATGAATACATTAGTCAATGAGTAGGAAGCACCTACAGCAGCTAATGCATTTTCGCTGACAAATCTGCCAACTACTACTGAATCCGCCATTGTATAAAATTGCTGAAATAGGTTTCCTATAATCATGGGTAAAGCAAAAACTAGTAATGCTTTTAATGGTTTTTCATTTATCAAATATTCTTTATCCATGCAAAGCATCTCCTCTAATATTTTTCACATTCTCATATTTCAGTACATATTCTTTATAAGATATTAAACTAAATTTCTCTGAATAATGAAGTTTCTATATTTTATTTTGAAAACTTCTTAAAAACTATTACTATGCAAAGAACAATAACAGAAGTTAGAGCTATAGTTCCTCCAGGAGCGCTGTTGATATAATAAGATGATACAAGCCCAATCATTATATCTATAAATCCAAATAGTATGGAATATACTAAAGTAGATTTGAAACTTTTGTTTAGCTGAAGTGCTGTAGCCACAGGAACAGCTAACATGGATGATAAAACAAGTACTCCTATTATTCTTATGGATACGGATATAGTTGCGCTAACTAAAAGAGCAAAAATATAATTTATAAGTCTTACTTTTATTCCAGCGATTTTTGCTCCTTCTTCATCAAAAGTTATGTATACAAGTTTATCATATAAGACTATAAGTGTTATAACTGAAAGAATACTGAGTATAGATACTGTAATAAGCTCCTGCTTAGATACAGTTAATATACTTCCAAATAAATAAGAATTAACATTAGCTTGTGCATTACCTGTACTTATAACCATTATAGCTATGCCAACGCTTAGAGTTAAAATTATTACTAAAATTAGTTCCGCGTATTTTTTATAGTATGAACGTAGAAGTTCTATAAAAACTCCACATATGGATGTGAAGACAAAAGAGCTTATTATAGGGTTAAAGTTAAGCATAATTCCGATAGCTACTCCAGCAAGTGAGCTGTGAGCCAAAGTATCTCCCATCATTGAATGACGTCTTAACACTAAAAAAACTCCAATGAAGGGGCATAATATGGAAATAAGCAGGGATATCATTAAGGCATTTTGCATAAAACTATATTGTAGCATGAGCTATAACCTCCTCGTGATGTCTTTTATATTCAGGGACAGAGCGTAATATACCATTACCATCATTAAGCTCAAATATATAGTTAGAATTTAATATGGCTGCTTTTAAGTTATGTTCAATAGAAATAACAGTAATACCTAATTTTAAATTTAGATTCTTGATTAACTCATATATTTCTTTTTGGCTTTGAATATCGATTCCTGTAGATGGTTCATCAAGAACTATAAGATCTGGATTACCCATTAATGCTCTTGCTATAAATATTTTTTGCTGCTGACCTCCAGAGAGATTTCCTATAAGATGATTTTTATAATCTTTCATCCCTACTTTATCTAAACTTTTATCTATAGAAGACATATCTTTAATACCAATTGCCTTTCTATGAGTATTAAGCACTTCAGACACGGTTATGGGAAATTGAGAATTGAAACTTTCTAATCTCTGAGGGACATATCCTATCTTATTAGTGTCAATGGTTATAGAACCTTTAGATGGTTTTAATATTTTTAATATGAGTTTTATAAGGGTACTTTTTCCACTTCCGTTTTCACCTAATATAGATACATAATCACCTTTATTAATGATTAAATTTAAGTCATTTAATATATAGGGACTATGATTTGTATAGGAAAAAGATAAATTGTTAATATGAATCATGATTTTCCTCCAAAATAAATGCTAACATTCTAAGTTTATTCAATATAATTAAAAAAAATAGTATCAATTATATTGACATTTAAAATTGCCAAGTTTATTATATACCTAAATGCAAATAATTTGCAACTAAAAGGAGTGAATGTATGTATAAAAAGATTATTGCCTTAATTTCAACATTTATAATCTTTTTTTCATTAACAGCTTGTAATAATGGAAAAACAGGTAAAGATGAATCTAAAATAAATAATTCAACATTAGGGAAAATAGATGTAGTGGTTAGTTTTAATCCTTTAAAGGAATTTACAGAAGCTGTAGGAAAAGATAAAGTAAATGTTACATCAGTTGTTGAAGGGGCAGTAGAACCTCATGATTTTGAACCAAAGGCAAAGGATTTAGGAAACATAAATAATAGCAAGATATTTGTTTATAATGGACTTGGAATGGAACCCTGGGTAGATAAGGTTTTAGAAAGTTTAGATACAAATAAAGTTATATTAGTAGATTCTTCTAAAGGTGTTAATCCTATTAAAGACTCTAATAGTGGAGAAGATGGGCATGAACATGGAGAGTATGACCCACATATTTGGCTTAGCTTAAAAGAAGCAAAGGTTCAGTCAAAAAATATAAAAGAAGCTTTAATAAAAGCTGATCCTTCTAATAAAGATTACTATGAGAAGAACTATGAAGAATTTTCAAATACTCTGGATAATCTCTACAACGAGTACAAGAGTAAATTTGATAGTTTAAGTAATAAAAGGTTTGTTACAGGACATGCGGCATTTTCATATCTATGCAGAGATTTTAATTTAGAGCAAAATAGTATTGAAGGTGTATATTCAGAAGGAGAGCCAAGTGCTAAAAAATTAAAGGAATTAGTAGAGTATTCAAGAAAAAATAATGTAAAAACTATATTTTCAGAAGAAAATGCAAGCCCAGAAATTTCAAAGACATTAGCAAATGAAGTAGGGGCAAAGGTAGAAAAGATATATTCCCTAGAATCTAAGGAAGATAATAAAGATTATATTGAAAGCATGAGAAGTAATTTAGAGAAGATATATAGCAGCTTAAAATAAGAGTTGGAGGATTTTTAATCTTCCAACTTCTTTTTATTTTTGCTGCAGCTGCTGCAGTAGCCGTATATCTCTAATCTATGGTCAGTTACCGTAAATCCATTGTTGTTTATTTTAGATGTTATAGCTTCTAAAGGACAGTAATCTATAGTTTCCGTTTTACCACAATTTTTACAAATTAAGTGGTGGTGATGACATTCATTATAAGCGATTTCATAACTTGAAGAAGAGCCATTTAGGTTTGTTTTATGAAGCATACCTATATCTTCTAAGATTTCTAGGTTTCTGTATACTGTAGATAGGTTAGTCTTAGAATACTTTTTTTTGCATTGAATATATATATCTTCAACAGAAATAAGCTTTCCTGAATTCTCAATAAGAACTTCTAGTATAGATTTTCGCTGCCTTGTGAGTTTATACCCTTTTCTCTTAAGGGCATCCTCAATTTCATCTATATTAATCATTTATAACACTCCTAATATACTTTGACTTTATTTTATAATAATTAATTTCTAGATTCAATAAAAAAGTTAGTTATTACATGGTTAAAAAGTAGTTGAATGTTAAGAATTATATAGTAGTTTATAAATAATCTCTAAAAACTTGTGATATAATCTATATAAAAGTTTGTTTATTTTACAAAATAGAGGTTATAAATATGAATAGAGAATTTATGAGAAGAGCAATAGAAGAAGCAAAATTAGCAGAGAAGCTTAATGAAGTTCCAGTAGGTGCTGTTATAGTGAAAGAAAATAATATCATATCCTCAGCACATAATCTAAGGGAGACATTAAAAGATCCAACAGCTCATGCAGAAATACTTGCAATTAAATATGCTGCAGAAATCCTAGGAGATTGGAGGCTAAGTGGATGTGATATGTATGTTACATTAGAACCATGTCCTATGTGTGCTGGAGCTATTATACAATCGAGAATAAGAAAAGTTTATATTGGGACTTTTGATCCTGTATCAGGATGCTGTGGCTCTGTTTTTAATGTACTTCAAAGTGAGGCTTTAAACAGTATGGTTGATGTACAGTGGATGTATGATGATGAATGCAGCAGCATATTAACAGACTTTTTTAGAAAAAGGAGAAAATAAACAACTTATTATTTCATAATATAAACTTTACTAAGGTAACTTGTTATAATATATTATTATTGTATAAATATAAGCTTGGAGAGATGGCCGAGAGGTCGAAGGCAATTGACTCGAAATCAATCGTAGGGGCAACTCTACCGGGGGTTCGAATCCCCCTCTCTCCGCCAAATAATAAAAATAGAAGGGACTGATTAAGTGAGTCAACTCACAGGAAAACTAGACAGAATTTTTATATTTTTTATAGTTTACACTATTGTATTCATAACCTTTTTTAATACATTAAGCTATACACTGCCATTTGTGTTTGCATTCCTTTTTTCATTAATACTTATTAAGCCTACTAGATATCTTATAAATAAGTTCAAATTAAAGAATTCCTTAGCATCGTTATTACAACATTTATTTTTTTTGCTGTAATTATTTTTATAGTTTCCGGGGCAATAGCACATATAGTTCAGGAAATAATTGAATTAGGCAAAAATGTTCAGGTGTATATTGCTCAAAATGGAGATAATATATCTAAATTCTTAAAAAGAATATATAAATATTATAGTAATTTAGATCCTTCTATTACAGATAATATAGAAAAAAATATTTCTAGTACTATTACAAAAATATCCAATACAACAGTGAAACTTACTAGCTCAGCTTTATCAAGTGTGCTTACAATTTTTTCATCAATTCCGTATATACTTATGGTAGCATTATTTACAGTATTAAGCACATATTATTTTACAAAGGATATGAGTTTGGTAAAGAAAAAAGTATCAAAATTAATTCCATCAAACAAGAACAGTGAAATATCAAAAACTATAAAAGAAGCAAAAAAGATGCTAGTCAACTATGTTGTTTCTTATTTAATAATAATACTTATTACTCTCTTAGTAACCTTAATTGGATTCTTAATTTTAGGAGTAAGATATACAATAACTCTAAGCATACTTTCTGCTATATTCGATATCTTACCTATACTAGGTATAGGAACTATATATATACCTGTTGCAGCAGTTTACTTTTTTGCGGGAAATTATTTTGTAGCAGGTGGAGTACTTATATTATTTGTGATTGCATCTGTAGTAAGGCAGATTGTAGAACCTAAAATAGTATCTTCTTCTCTAGGAGTTCACCCTGTAGCTATATTAGCAGCTATATTTATAGGATTAAAAGCAAATGGAATTATGGGTATGTTCTTTTGTATATTTCTTGTAGTATTTTATAATGTGTTAAGTAAAGTTGGGGTATTAAAATAAGTGTGGAAAATATTTTTCAAGATAATATAAAAAAAGGAAGTTTATAAACGATAAAATATACGTAACCTGTAAGAAAAGTGCAATGTATTTAATTTTTGGGGGTGTATCCTATGAAGAAGGAGCTAAGAGTGGTGGGTTGTATTTTGGCTGGTTTTATATTTTTTACAGGATGCAGCATAAAAAATCAATTTAAGAAATATAAAAAAGATACTTCCAAGGCAGCGGCCCAAAGTAATATTAATGTTGAAAATACACAAAATACTGATATAAATGCAAGTTTTTTAGGAAGTAAAGAATTAGAAGGTGAGTATAGTTTAAAGAGAAAAAACCTTGAGAGTGCTAGGGATACAGAAAATTTAAAAGAGCTTAAGGAGTTTGAAGATAACATAAATTCAAGTACAAGTTCAATCAAAAAAGCTTATGATGATAAAATAACTGCCGTAAATAATGCAATGAAAACTAAAATAAAAAAGGAATTGGATATAGAACTTCAGAGAGTTAGAGCAGAATTTCAAAATACTAAAAAAAAAATAGAAGCTGAATATGCAGCAGAAAAATCAAAAAAGATGCCTTATGCTGAAAATAACAGAAATGTTAAGCTTTTAAAAGCAGAAGAGGAAAATGCAGAAAAAGAAAGAGCTGCTAACGATAGGTATGCGGCAAAAATAGAAGCTGAATCTAAGTCTTATGAAAATAAGAAAAATGGGTTAAATAATTTATGGAATGAGTATGATAGAAAAATCAAGCAAGCACAGCAAGAAAGAGATAATAATAAACTTGCCTTTAAGAATAAGACTATAAAAGAGTATGATGAAAAGATAACAAAGTTAGATGAAGATAATATAGCAACTGAGAGCATATGGGATAATACGGTTGTAAATGAGGATAAAGTTATAAAAGAATTTTATAAAAAAGAAGATGAAAAATATAAAATTGCTGTGAGAGATATAATTAGTTGGAGAGATAATGAATTATCAAAAATAAATTAGTAGAATATAGCTTATGCAAACAGAATATACTAAAGCTAGAATGTTATTTTTTCTAAATATGATGCGATATTCATGTTATGGAATAATATATATTGATAACTAACAAGTACTAGGGATAAATATTTATATTTCTCTTGAAATAAGTAAGGTTTGATAGTATAATAAATTTTGCTTAAGGAAACTAAATCTTAAGAAAATTAAATAATATTTTTAAACTTATGGAGAGATGTCCGAGTGGTTTAAGGAGCACGCCTGGAACGCGTGTGTAGGGGAAACTCTACCGAGGGTTCGAATCCCTCTTTCTCCGCCATTGGTCGTGCTAGACGGGAAGTTAGCGGTGTCCTGAACCTGCAATCCGCTACAGCAGGGTTGAACTCCTCGTCGAGGCTTTAAAGTGTGAGGTCTGGCTTATACAAGTGGCGTTGAGAATTGGGCCCCACGCAACGGAAACTCATGAACCCCGTCAGGTCTGGAAGGAAGCAGCGGTAAGTGAGATCTTCCGTGTGCCGTGGGTCAACCTGATTTGAGTTAACTGTATGAGTAACGCTCATACTTTACTGTCGACACGAGGTGCACGACTTTACATAAGATTATAATAAGACGCTTTAAAGGCGTCTTTTTTGCGTATAAAAAAGTAAGTATATTATGATATAATAGTAATTAAACATAAAAATTACTAAATCGAAATAGGATAGAAGGTGTTACAATTGGCATATACAGCTTTGTATAGGGAATGGAGACCTAAAGTCTTTGATGAAGTTGTTGGTCAGCCTCATATAACTGTTACACTAAAAAATCAAATAAAAAATAATAGAATAGCTCATGCTTACCTTTTTTGTGGAACAAGGGGTACAGGAAAAACCTCTACTGCAAAGATATTTTCTAAGGCGGTAAACTGTTTAAACCTTCAAGATGGAGAGCCTTGTAATGAGTGTGAAATGTGTAAAAAAATAAATGCTGGTTTAGCTATAGATGTATCTGAAATGGACGCTGCATCTCATAACAAAGTAGATGATATTAGAGAACTTATAGAAGAAGTAAAGTATCCTCCAAGTGAAGGAAAATACAAAGTTTACATAATGGATGAGGCTCACATGTTAACTCAAGGAGCTGTTAATGCATTTTTAAAGACCTTAGAGGAGCCTCCTAAAAATGTTATATTTATATTAGCTACTACAGACCCTCAAAAGTTACCTATAACAATCCTCTCAAGATGCCAAAGATTTGACTTTAAAAGAATAAAGAGCGATGATATATTTGAACGGCTTGTAAAGATTACCAATGAACAAGGTAATTTTGCTGACAATAAGAGCTTAAAGCTAATTGCAAGAATGTCAGATGGAGCCATGAGAGATGCATTAAGCATATTAGATCAAGCTATATCCATGGGCAATGGAAAAGTTGAATATGAGCAAGTTGTTAATATATTGGGACTTGTAACTAATGAAAACCTATTAAGATTGACAGACAGCATAATAGATAAAGATGTTGAAAGAGCAATAAAGATTATAGATGAAGTAGTTTACAGCGGAAAGGATATAAATTTATTTATAAAAGATATGACACATCATATGAGAAATCTTATGATGGCAAAGATTAGTCAGAATCCAGAAGAAGTTTTAGATATGTCTGAAGAAGGCATAGAAATTATGAAGGCTCAGGCTGATAAATTAAGAATAGAAGAGATAATGAGATATATAAGAATACTTCAAGAAGCAGTAGAACAATCTAAATGGAGCAATCAGAGTAGAATATATTTAGAGCTTGCTGTAATAAAAATGTGTAAAATAGAGTACGATACATCTAAAGAGGTACTTTTAGCTAGAATAAATAAATTAGAGAATCTGATAAGAGAAGGAAATTTTCAGGTAAAACAGAATAATACTAAAGCTGAATCTAATAAAGCATCTTCTGATAAACCTAAGAGCAAAGCATTGAAAGAGGCAGAAAAGAAAGAAGAAAAGGATGTTGAAATAGAATTAAATTTAGAGTCTAAATTGACTTTAGACCAAGTAAAGAAGTCATGGAAGGATATTCTTGAAATTTTTAAGAACAGAAGGCTTATGGTTTTATATGCTTCTCTCATTACAGGTAAGGCTGTGAGTTGTAAAAATGGAGTTATTGAAATAAAATATGAACCAGAGTATGCATTTAATATAAAAAGACTTGAAAAAGAAGAAAATCGTAAATTGATAGAAGATGTTTTTTTCAGAAGCACTAAAAGAAAGAATTAGAATAAAATATACTGTAGATAAAAAAGAAGAAAAACAAAAAATCTCAAGAGGAAATTTTAAAAGAAACCTTTGGAGAAGACTTAGTACAAGTAATTGATGAATAATTCAGTAAATGATAAAATATAAAAGATTGAGTTAATCTAAAAATATTAGGAGGTAATATTATGGCAAGAGGCGGATTCCCAGGAATGGGTGGAATGAATATAAACAATTTAATGAAGCAGGCTCAAAAAATGCAGGAGCAAATGGAAAAAATGCAAGTTGAAATTGAAAATAAAAAGTTTACAGGCACAGCTGGCGGTGGAGCCGTTAAAGTTGTAGTAAGCGGTAAAAGACAGTTATTAGACGTACAAATAGATCCAGATGTTGTAGATCCAGATGATGTTGAGATGTTACAAGATCTAATATTAACTGCTTGCAACCAAGCATTACAAACAGCAGAAGAAGTAACAGCAAATGAAATGAAGAAACTAACAGGTGGTCTTAATATGCCTGGAATGTTCTAGGTTTGAGGTGAATGATTTGGATTTTTATCCTGTAGCTATAGAAAAATTGATAGAGGAGTTTGCAAAACTACCAGGAATAGGTCATAAGACAGCCCAAAGGCTTACTTTACATGTATTAAACTTGCCAAGAGAAGAAGTAAAGGAATTTGCAGAAGCCTTAATGAAGGCAAGAGGTACTATAAGATACTGTTCTGTATGTGGTAATTTTACAGATAGTGAAGTTTGTGCTATATGCTCAAACCCAAACAGAGATACCAGCACTATTTGTGTAGTTGAGCAGCCTAAAGATATAATGTCTATGGAAAAGATAAGGGAGTATAACGGTGTTTATCATGTACTCCATGGAGTAATATCTCCAATGTCGGGTAAAGGCCCAGATGATATACGTCTTAAGGAGTTAGTAAGAAGAATAAATGGAGATGTAAAAGAAATCATAGTAGCTACAAATCCTAATGTAGAAGGTGAAGCTACGGCTATGTATATATCTAAAATTTTAAAGCCATTAGGAGTTAAGGTTACAAGAATTGCTCACGGTATTCCTGTAGGTGGGGACTTAGAGTATGCAGACGAAGTTACTCTTTCTAAGGCATTAGAGGGAAGGGTAGAACTATAAAAAAATTGCAGACTTTTGTCTACATCAAATAAACTTCTTTCATTTTGCAAATGCCTGATAGTGAAGTAAATAAAGTAGTGTTAGGAAACATGGTTTATTAGGGAGAAGAAAAGCCCAGTAGGCCATGTTTTTTGTTTAGAAGATTGATAGAAATAAGGAACAAGGAATAAGGCTTAAAAGCTCAGTAATATCAATGGATTAGAAGATTAAATGGAAAAGAAAATGGAATGAAAAATGGACAAAATCCCCCCTTAATCCTTCCCCCTTAACCCTCAATCTCTAAAAGCACTTTATTTTCATTTTTTGCCCCTAAAAATTGAGGAATGAAAGGACTTTAGGAAGTGAGGGAACAAGGAAAAAGAAATTAAATGGGAAATTGGAAGAGAATAACAAGCCAGTATTCTCAAGGGTTTGAGGGCTGTCTATAAAAGGACTTTATTTGAAAAGGGAAAGAAGTTTGTTTGGGTTACATATAGTTAGGATTAAGGAAAAAGGGGTAAGGAAAATAGGAAATATTTTAGGCTTAAAATAGGGCTTAATTAGTTGTTGCAAAAATAAAATAAAGTAGTATTATCTAAAGGGATAAGGAATAAGGGAAAGTGTTGAAAATACTGGAGTTAATAGAGTTCCAAGACACAAGATAAATGGGAAATAAAGGTAATTTGTAATAGGACTTTATTTACTTTTTAGAT